>CAUJGP010000001.1 GCA_963170155.1 Bdellovibrionota bacterium
GGACTCAATTTTAACGTTAAAAGTACAACCTGTTAAAAAGAAGTGAATGAAGACAAAGATTAAAATAAAATTTCTTTTTCTAGTTTCTATAAGGCGCTCTCCCTTGAAGACACGGCCAATAATCAAATGAAGAGAAAGTGATAACCCGTAATAAATTATCGACATAAAAAAAATGAAACTTGAGGAGAAATCGCATTTTTTATGCTGCAATCACTCACTTTGATTTAATTAAATTCTAAATTTGAGATTTTTTAATAAGAGCTTGATGCATACATCTGGTTTTTTCTGTCTCTTTATTAGTTTTGAAAAGAGTTCCTCGTTGTCTTTAATAATCAATCCAATGTGGTAACTTGTACGACTGTCCAAGAGATGCACAATGCATTCAAAGTGTCTTAGAGTGAGAATGCAAAAAAACCTGCTTAAGTATTTGAAATAAAGTCAATATTTCATATTTTGTTTTTTCAAAAAAATGGAATGAAATTTGAAATATCAAGAAATTGAAGCATGTTAAAAGAAAGTTAAGAAACATTTTTTTGATTAAACAAGATGGAGATTCACATGGAGTTTAAAAAATCAGGTCATTCTAAATTGAAAAAAGCAAAAAAAATCACTCGAAAAAAATCTTTGGAAACTGAGATCAATCATTCTATTCGTGCTAGTTATTTTGCTCGATTTCGATTTAACCTGGATGAGCTGTTGAGTTACTTAAGAGATTCATCTGGAAAGCTCTATGCGAATATACCTTTGGTTTATCAGTGTTTAGATGATTTGGGTTACTGGGGATTTGTGCGAGCATCGGAGATTTTTCATTTTACAGAGGAACTTGAGTCGTCTTTGAAGGCCCAATTTAATTTACTGGAAAAGACCTTTGATTATAATATTTCTGATGTATTGCTATGGGGTAGTTTAAGTCAAAAAGATCATGAAAAATTTTTAGTGAAAATTACAGAAAAAATTTTAGACGGTGATCAAGAACTTTTTAGAGTTGAAGTGTTAGAATCTGGAGCCTCTTTCTTGGCAACTCGTTTTGAGCTAGATTATTGGAACGCAGCAGGGAGTTCGCTCCCGGTGGATTCTTTAGTAGAAGTCATTGATTGGTCTAAGGATCAATTTTGGCAGAAACGACTTGATGATTTCAAAGTGTGGATGGTCAGTAACGATTTTAAATTCAATTTTTTAACCTCTGACTCAGACATTCTTCTGCAACAAGAACTACTGATACAAAAAATACAAGATTATTTCACATTAAATAATGGTGATTTATTTCAAAAAAATAGAGGAATTGGATTATTATCGTGTGGTTCTGGTTCTGAACAAGATCGAATGTTGGTGCTCACTTTTGCATTCCAAGCCTTAGCGCAGTCTTTTGGAATAGCAGCAAGACTTTGGGGAAGAACGACGAGATACGAGGGCATTCCTGTTCTTATTAACATTCAGACAAGTCAAAAGCGGTCTTATTCCTCTATTGAGTTCTTTAAGCAAATTTCTAATGAAAAAATCTTGCGGCCTATTCAAAGACCTCTGAGTGAGGTATTGATGAGAGTGTTGGCAAAAGGACCTTTTGGCCAATGGGAATCTTTGTCTTACGTTAAAATAAAAGAGAGTGATAACAATGAAGTAAAAGAAGGTGAAAATTTATCTGAGGCTGCTGATTCTGATCGCTAATTATCATGCGTGTCACTATAATATAGCTAATTTTTCAGGTAATGACTAAATACTTTTGATTGTAGAGTCTAGTGCTTTTTGATATTCTGTTTCAACTCAATTAGTTTATTTTTTTATAAGGATTGGAATTGTTCTCAAACATCGTTGAAAGTTTTGGCAAATGGGATGGTGAACTGATTTTGTGGCTTCAACGAACGTTGAGCACACCTTTTTTAGATGTATTTTTTGTTTTTATCACAGATCTCAATAAGGCATGGTATTTTCAATTTTTTATTATCGCACCTCTCGTTTTTTATTGGGTTTGGAGAGAGAGAAAACAAGGACTCTTTAAATTAATAGGACTCTTGTTGAATTTAGCCATAATTGATTTTTTTTGTGGACAAGTAGTAAAAAAAATATTTGCACGACCAAGACCTTTTGAATCTTATGCAGAAATTATTCAAAAAAGTCCAGCAAGTGGTTATAGTTTTGTTTCCAATCATGCGGCAAATATGATGGGATTGGCTTTTTACATGGGTTATTTTTATCCTCGGTGGCGATTTGTATGGTGGTTTATGGCGTCGCTGGTGGGATTTTCTCGTATGTACAATGGTGTGCACTATTTTACAGATGTTTTATTTGGCGGTTTTATTGGAGGTCTGATGAGTTTTCTATTTGCTCATTTCATCCATCGCCGCTTTAATTTGGAGAAGTCATGAAAGTTTTGGTGACGGGAGCCAATGGGTTTTTAGGTTCTTGGCTAGTGCAACGATTGGTTCAAGAAGGACATGAAGTTTCTGTTCTGATACGTGAAATGCGAAATGAAGAAGATTTTTTAAAAAAAGGAATCACTGTCTTTCGAGGTGATGTCACACAACCAGACTCATTATCATCAGCATTTAAAAATCAACAGTGCGTTTACCACTTGGCTGGATTGGTTGCTTATTCCAAAGAAATGCGGGAGTCTTTGTTTCGCATTAACGCCGATGGAACCGAAAATATTTTAAAACAAGCTTCTATGTTCAATGTGCAAAGAGTGCTTTTAGCAAGTTCTGTAGTCGCTGTTGGTGCTTCATTCAAACCTAAAGTTTTAAATGAAGAAAGTGATTATACGCTCGATTCCTATCATCTTAGTTATCATGAAAGCAAAAGAAAGGCTGAGCAAATTGTAAAGACATATGTTCAACAAGGCCTTGTTGATGGAGTGATTGTAAATCCTAGCACCATTTATGGAGCCGGAGATGCCTCTAAATCATCGCGTTCGACTCAATTACAGGTGGCTAGAGGACTGTTGCGTTTTTACCCTCCAGGAGGAGTTTCTGTTGTTGCCATCGAGGATGTTGTTGATGGAATGGTGAAGGCAATGGAAAAAGGACGTTCTGGAGAAAGGTATATATTGGCCGGTGAGAATCTGACTCTTCAGGAGGTTTTTGAGATAATTGCTCGAGAAGCTAATGTTTCGCCTCCCCGTATTTCATTACCCGCTTTTATTTTTAGAGCGCTTGCAGGATGGGATGATACACTTCATGTCATTGGCAAAAGAGGTCCATTGCCTTCAGAGCGTGCGCTCACAGCAATGATGTTTCACTGGTATGATTCCTCAAAAGCAAAGAAAGATCTCGGTTTTTCAAGCCGATCTGCTACTCAAGCCATTGCAAGCAGCGTTCAGTGGATGAAGGATCATAAATTGTTGGTGAGATCATGAAAAAATGGTTAGCAAGGTTTGGATTTTTTTTATCCCTTTTCTCTTTTATTGGATTCGTTATTGGAGTGAGTCTTTGGTTAAGCATTCCATCTAAAGAAGAAATTCAAGGATGTATTATAACAACAATGTTCGAGATAAAGCTTTGTCCTGGTTCGGCCAATTACGTCAAATTGAGTGGAATCGCCCAACATCTTAAAAAAGCTGTAGTGGTGGCTGAGGATTCTCTTTTTTATCAGCATAAAGGATTTGATTGGGAAGCCATTCAGATGAGTTTTGAAAAAAATCTTGCAGAGGGTCGCTATGTAAGGGGAGGATCAACGATTACTCAGCAATTAGCTAAGAATATGTTTTTGTCAAAAAAGAAATCTCTTTGGAGGAAATTTCGTGAGGCTTTGATTACTAATGAAATCGAGAAAACTTTGAAAAAAAATGAAATTTTGGAACGATATCTGAATATCGTACAGTTTGGTAAAAATATTTTTGGGGTTAAAAGCGCTTCACGATTTTATTTCAAAAAGCATCCCAGTGAATTAACATTGAATGAAAGTGTTTTTTTGGTTTTTTTACTACCTTCTCCTGAAAAATACTCACATTCTTTTTTTCGGAAAGAATTGACTGCCTTTGCGCGAAAAAGAATGAAAGTTTTATTAAACAGCATGTATAAAACAGGTAAAGTCAGCTCTTCTGAGTATCAGGAGTCTGTAGCTCAATTGTCTTATTTTCCAGGGCCAGTGCCTCAACCCATTATCTCTGATGCAGAAACTGAGTTTGAAGATCCTTTGATGTCAGACGAGGACGGTGAACCCGATGTTTTTTCAAAAGAAGAACAAACAGATTTATTAGAAGATATGGAGACGATTCCAACATTAGAGCAACTAGAAAGAGAGTCCATAGAAGAAAACTAATGGACCCTAAGATTTAAATTTATGTTGGAAAAATTATTTTAAGATGTTTAATATTTCTCATAGGAGGTCGAGTATGTCTGAGGATTTAAAAGCCGAAATTGAAAGATTAAAGGCAGAAAATGATGCTTTGAAAAATAAGAAGTCATCGTCAGGAAGTTTATCCTTCAAGGTGAGTGAAAAGGGTGCACTCTCTGTATATGGAATGGGTCGATTTCCAGTGACATTATACAAAGAGCAATGGATGAAACTCTTGAATGTTGCTGAGGATATTAAAAAATTCATTGATGAAAATAATGATCGCTTGAAAACCAAAGAGTAATTAGAGTCAGTTCGGTGATGCGCCCCATCTTTCACTCTTAGTGCTTGCAAAAATACTATAAATAAATGATGTTTATGCCGTGCAAAAAAATAAATATAACATCATTCAAAGGATCAGTGAATATGGCTCACCCGAGACAGAT
>CAUJGP010000002.1 GCA_963170155.1 Bdellovibrionota bacterium
GGACTCAATTTTAACGTTAAAAGTACAACCTGTTAAAAAGAAGTGAATGAAGACAAAGATTAAAATAAAATTTCTTTTTCTAGTTTCTATAAGGCGCTCTCCCTTGAAGACACGGCCAATAATCAAATGAAGAGAAAGTGACAACCCGTAATAAATTATCGACATAAAAAAAATGAAACTTGAGGATAAATCGCATTTTTTATGCTGCAATCACTCACTTTGATTTAATTAAATTCTACATTTGAGATTTTTTAATAAGAGTTTGATGCATACATCTAATTTTTCTGTCTCTTTCTTAGATTGAGAATAAAATCCACCTTGTTCTCAGTGACCAAGCCCATTTAAGGCCCCTCTAAGAGATCTCATAAAGTTAAATGAAAACAGAGCGAAAAAAATTCATTGTCTGTCAAAAACAACCGATAAAACAAACTTGATTCTAACTCCCGATATATATTATTATTTTTTTCGATGAGGATTCTCTTAAATTAAGGTCATCTCTTCTCAATTTAAGACAAATATTAAGGCAAATGAAAAAACAATCCCTCTGAATTGGAGTGAAGTTTGAACAAAGAAATAGCACCACATTCAATCTCTGGAAAAAATGATGATTCGTTCTCTCCATAAAGTCTCCATTGTCTGTCCGATTTACAATGCAGAAAAATACTTAGAAGAAACCGTTCACTCTGTGCGAGGACAAACTTATCCTCACTGGGAGTTACTGCTGGTTCTCGACGCCCAATCGACGGATCAAAGCCAGGCCATTGCCCAAAAGTGGTCTCAAAAAGATAACCGCATCCATTTGTTGGAATCAGAAGCTCATCGTGGCGTCGCTCACAATCGAAACCACGGCATCCAAAAGGCCACAGGAGATTTCATTGCCTTTTTAGATGCCGACGACCTTTGGCTTCCTCAAAAGTTAGAAAAACAAATTTCATTTATGATTGCTCATACCATCGATTTTTCTTATCATTCTTACCAACAGATGTCCTCCAGTGGTGAGCTCCTTCCTTTGGTCAGAAAGGCCCCTCCCACGGTCAGTTATATTTCGCTCCTGAAAACCAATTCCATCGGCTGTTTAACAGTTATGATAAGAGCAGAAAAAGCCAAGCGCCATTCTTTTCGTCCTCATATGCCTCATGAGGATTTTTTATTTTGGCTTGAAATTTTAAAAGAAATTCCTCAAGCAGAAGGTCTCGATGAAGTCCTCGCTCACTATCGCATCGTGCCGCAATCCCGCTCCAGCAATAAAAAACGTGCGGCTTATGATCGTTGGTTGCTTTATCGCAAAATTTTAAAAATAAATTTAATAAAATCAATTTATTATTTTGCTTTTTATTCTCTCACTGCCATTCTTCAAAGACTCAAGCCCCGTCGTGATTGATGGCTCCCCTTGACCAGCCTATGGACCTGAATCCAAAGCAACGATAGGGCTCCCTATTGCAAGAATGCATTAAAGTGTTAGCATTAAGTCATGATGAAACGAGTCAAATACACTGCGGGCTTTTTATTCCTCTTTATGGGTCTACTCGTTGGCATTCAGCTCGGTTTTCGCTCTCTGAGCGGGGAACTCTTTGTCAATGTTCAAGAACTGATCCAAACCTCAGAGAGAGAGATTGCCAATGTTAAAAGCTTAAAGAAACCAAAGTTTCCTCTCTTACTTTCAACATCTCCCCTGCGAGTACTCACAGCTGCTCAGCGAAAAATTCCACCTCAAGGTTCTGATGAACCTATTGAAATCACGCTTGGACATTTTAGCATCATTCGTTCTCACGATAACATTTCTGTTTTTGCCTGCCAAATTTATGATGAAGTCACCCTAACTTACGAAGCCCTTTCATTGAACGCTGATAAAACTTTAAAAATAGAAGAGCCATTAATGATGATTAAAGCTCCCTGTGCTATTGATTTTAAAGATCCTCTGCATCTGAAAGCCATTCAGCTCATTCCTAAAAATATCACAAAAGACCCCCCAGGAGACGGAATGAGAACGTCAGAAGATGGAAGCTACTCTCTCCACTTTGAAAAAATGGAAGAGCAATGGCCGTCCACCTGGCGATTCAAATCTGTGCAGCTCAAAGCTTCTAAGGGCAATGCTCCTTCTCAAGAATTAAGCCGCTCTGAACTCCCTCTCACTGAACAGTCGAAATTAGATCTTTATTGGGTGAATGAATCCCTCTAAGAAACAACAGGCCGTAAAAAACATTTAGATTTAGGTCTAGATTCTCTCAAACACTTTTTAGAATAAATCTTTCATTAATAATCTTTGGTATGGGCACGGCTCAATTTTGTTATCCAATCCAATGAGGATCTTCTTTAACCAATACGATTTCTTCAGGATGAGTGACCCACGATAACGTTTCATTAAGCCTTGGTTGAAAAGATAAAAGTTTAGCTACTCCAGCCATCAAAAGCCCAAACAGGATCGCACCCAAATGGGCCGTATGGGCGACGGTTAGACTCCAATCGGGATGAGTTAAGAGCGCATTAATATCTGTCAGGATCAATAACGGAATCAACCACCATTTTGAGAGATAAATATCGCCAAAATAGTCTTCTGATGGAAAGAAAAAGAAAAAAAACCGAAGATAACGTCGAGGCTCCATCACCAAATAAAAAGAAAGTAAAGCGCTCACGGAACCACTGGCTCCAATGAGAGGCGCCATATTACTCCCCGTGGTCAAATTGTAAAAAAGCCCCCCGGCAACACCACCTAAAAGATAAAGAAGCAAACAAGCCCAAGACCCAACCTGTAACTCCACCAAGATACCAAAAAGCAGTAAAATCATCATGTTTGAAAAAAGATGAAGGAAACCCGAGTGAATAAATTGATAAGTGATAAAATGGCTCCATCCCGAGCCATAAGTTGAAACCCCAAAAAGCCCTGAAAAATCTCTTTGCTGGTAATTCTTAAATTCAATGAAAATTTTCTTCCAAGATTCATAGCGAATGGAGTCAGGATGGGGTGCTAAATCCAAAATCATCCCTAAGAAAGGACCATCTTTGAAAGACATTTGAAACCAAAAGTCCTCCCATTCGGCTCCTTTTAAGTACTGACTTCTTTCAGAAAATCTCTTCTCCCAAAATTTCCATTCACTTGGTTTATTGTCTTTCACATAGCTTTCGTACAAATAAGATTGGACGCTGCTGAAACTTTTCTGTGATAGCTTTTGAGAAAGCTCTCTCGGTAAATGAATTCCATTTTTCATGGGTAAAACTAAATAAAAAAAGACACAGATTAAAAACAGCATTAAGGTTACGGGAGCTCTTTTAAAGTAAGTCATTTTTAACCAAAAAGGAAAAATCACCTTATGGCCCCTTCTCTGAGGCTGGGACTCTCTGATTAAGGAGATGGCTTTTTTGACCTGATTGCAGCAAATTCCAATCCAATTTTAATCCCGGGATTTTGGAAGCCATATTCTCCATGGATAAAATCAAGTTGTTTTGGCTCTTTTTTTTCGCCTCTCTCATCATCCATGCCGATGCCGAGAGATAAATACTCTGGTTCCAGTGCAATTGATTCCATAACTCCGAAACCAACAACCAATCTGGTGCAAAATGCGAGTAACTCATTAAAATCTGTAAAGCATCAAACCTCAACTCTTCAGACTCAGCCTCGTTTTTCACAAAGTGTCGAAGGCGTGCCAAAGCTTGAGATCGAGTTGTCATGTGGTCGGCCTCCATCGCCAACTGAATAAGGCTTTGAAGGCTTTTATTGTTGGTTAACGTCCAATACTCTATGTTTTCCGAAAGGTTTTGCCTGCAAACCGAATCTTTAAAAAAGGCTCGACTCACCATAAAATCGCTGAAGCTCTCCTCTTTATATTGAGGAATCAAAGAAACCATGGTTTCACATTCTTTGATTTTAGACGAACAACCAACTTCAAGCTGACGTAAGCACATTTCAGAGTTGAGCTTGAGGAAATCTTTTTCCACCATCACCGATCTCAAAGTGTTCAACGCCGTCGTTAATCCCTCCGGCTGCTCTCTTGCAATGACTTTTAAATGCTCAGCCACCAATCCGGTAGCTCTGATTCCTTGTTCTTGGAGTTGCTGAAGCAATTTTTGAGAAACGTCACTGGCTCCAATTTTATTGAATAAAATCAATTTTGAAGAAAGATAAGAAAGAAGAGCACCCTCTTTTTTCGGATTTTCTTTCTCCATCCTCAACAGCTCATTCACTTCGCTTAAATCCGCTTTTTCATGAAACAAGGATTTCATGCACCAGCGGGAATCCAACTCACAGGCTTTTTTGACATAAGCATTGCGTTCCTCCGTGTGTGGAGAAGACAGCAAAGCTCTCCCCACCCATACCAAAGGACTTTCCATTTTTTTAAAAAATGCAAACTCCAATTCTTTATCCAAACAGCGATGATCAATCTGTTCCAGAAAGAACAATGCAATACCAAAATCCAACCGAACTAAAAAAGGATTCAGGTTCACATTGGAGTAAGTTGAGATTTCATCCACCTGGGAACAAAGTTGACCCTGCTCCCGCCATTCTGACAAAGCGAATGTTCCATTTTGAATGCCTTTTTGAGTGATGGAAAAAAAAGCCGTCATCCATCCCAATCCCAACATGATAATCGACAACACCACAACCGAGACCAAAGCCTTTTCCATCGGCAAAGGACTCAAAGAACCAACAGCTTTTAAACTCACCATTTCAGTTTCTGAAATGCGATCATGAAAAGCGTGCCGCTTAGGATGAGATAAAATCGCTAGCAAAGGAATTCCTAACATTAAAATCTCAGCCGCCCATATGGTGGATCTTATCAAACATTGTTCCCAAGACAGCGCCTGCTGATTTAGCGCTCGAAGTTCCAACTTCATAATTCTCATACCCGGAGTTTTTTTCCAAAACTTAATATAGATAGAGTTGAGAATAATAGATCCTAAAATAAAAATCCAAGCCAATTGAGCCATCACAGCCATTAACTCTGTACTGGTTGCGATCGTTAATTTCAATAAATTCAATCGATATAAAATAATAAAGCTGGCAAAAGAAAAAAAAGGAATATGAAATAAAAAATCCAAAAAACTCGCTAAGAGCCGATCACTCGGAGGCGCTAAAAAAGGGCTCGTTCCCTCTTTTTTGACATAAAGCATTTCATTTGCAAATGGGTCCTTGATTACCATGAACCTTCATCGGCACAACCCCATTAAACTAAAGAGAATATGGACTTCAGACTATGATTTACAGATGAATCAAAATCATCTTTGATTGAACCGAAGATCTTATGCTCATTGAACTTCAACCGCTCCCACATCACATCGTTGAGTCGAGGTGGTCTTGGACACAGACCTCATCAACCCGCGCTGATCAGACAACGGACAAAGAAGATCGTTGCCAGCATCAATGGCTGGACTTCCGGGAAGAAGAAGATGAGTTAACGAAAAACCGCTATGATCACCCAATGGTCCTAACATGGGATTGCTCACCACCGTCATATTCCCTTCCCCATTACAGCTGGCATCATCCGCAATGGAGTTTACAGAGAGAACCTGATAGGCCTGAAGAGATGCTGCATTAAAAATACAATTGGGTTTCGATGAGCTGCCTCGACTGATTATAGAGTTTTCCAATCGTAAATAACGAGGAGGTTGAGAAGAAGGGCTATTTTTTTTTGATAATCGAAGGCTGATCCCACTAGCTGTCGAATCACTGGTTATCGTTGAATTTCTCACTATAACCACGTCGCTCAATTGAGAATAGTAATAAGCATCATTTGCAAAGAGTCCATAAGCTGTATTGCCAGAAATCGTACTGTTTTCAATTAAACACTGACCATAACAATTCATTAAATAAATTCCAGTATTATTATAAGCACTAGTCGTTCTGGTAATACGAATATTGCGACTCACACTAGAAAAACTAATTCCTTCTCCAAGATTATTTATAAACTCACTGCTATCGATCGTGATATGACTTGCACCTGTTAAAAGCTTAATTCCTGTGTTTTGAGAACCACGAATTTTAGTTTTTTCAATCAACAGGCTGCTTGATATAATTCCACCTAAAATCACGGGAGCATTTCCCGTATGGTCATCAAAAACACAGTTTTTAATATGAAGAGGAGAGTACGTCAAAATCCCCGTCGCGGTAAGACTATCCACTGCAGAATGACCCCGATTAAAACTTAAACCTTGAAGACTCACCGTGACTCTTTCCTCTTCTGCCGCCTTATTATCGTAGGGAATTTCTACCATGATCATTCCCGTTTCTGAGATATTCTCAACCCTGGTACTTTCAGGGCCTTCTCCAAAAATACCTACAAAGACTGGAGAGCGAATGATAAGTGTGGCACTCATATTGTAGACGCCTCTGGCCACTCGAATTAAATAGAATTTAGTTCCTGGAGAGAGCGCTGCATTGGCCTCTTCGATAGCAGCACGAAGAGAGCATAAACCTAAACTGTTGGAGCAAACTCCATCCCCCAGACTGACATCTGAGGTATTAGGATCTGCTAAAGATGTGACAAAAAACTCCTTCACCTGCCCAGCAAAAGTAACAAAGTTAGCATTATTATTAAGACTGGCTTGTTGATAAAAAAGAAGATCTTTGAACGTAAGAAAACTTTGGCCCTCTTGATAATCAACATCTTGTACAGCTTGATTCTGAATCAGCCCACATTGTTTTTCTGTGTTCAATGTGTAGTACCATTGATCATCCACAAAACGGAGAATGGCTTTAGGGGATTTTTGATTTTCACACTGAAAACCTGGCTCAAGTGCTACAAATGTTAATTTACCATCGTAAGAACCACCATTTCCACTGTACGACGCCACAGGAAAAATCCCTGTAGAGCTGGGCGGCAGTATCGAAGATGACGACGTGGATCGGTCACTCAGAGTCGCAACGAAATCCATCCGGCAATTTTGAAAAAAGAACAATAAAACAAAAAGACCTAAAATAAGGTAAGAAAACCGATTTAGTTTTTTTAAAATATTTTTATACATCTTATTAAAACCCCATACCCTATTTCTATTCTCCCGTTTACATCTCCTGCAATGACCCTACGTAATAATTATTTATAATAGTAATTTAGTTACAACGTCTCATTGAATCTCAACCGCTCCCACATCACATCGTTGAGCCGAAGTCGTCTTGGACACAAGCCTTCTCAACCCGCGCTGATCAGACAACGGACAAAGAAGGTCACTGCCAGCATCAATGGCTGGACTTCCCGGAAGAAGAAGATGAGTTAATGAAAAACCGCCATGATCACCCAATGGTCCAACCAAGGGATTGCTCACCACCGTCATATTCCCTTCTTGGTTACAACTGCTATCATCCGCAATGGAGTTCACAGAGAGAATCTGAGGAATAGAAGACGTATTAGAACTAAAAATACAGTTGGATTGCACGGAACTCCCTCGAGTAATAATAGAGTTTTCGAGCTGTAAATAATGATAAGGAATAATTGAAGCATCTAATCGCGACAATCGAATCGCAGTTCCTGTTGAAACCTCACCATTCGTAATCGTGGAACTCCTGACAACCAAACCCTCCAAATTATTCAAGGTCACAACAAGAGAAAGACCAAAAGAAGTGTTTTCAGAAATGGTGCTATTTTCAATTAAACAATTGCTATGGCAATTTCTCACAAGAATTCCTTCAAAATTACGAGCGATTGTTGTTTTTGTAATACGAATATTACGATGTACATTTGTAACACTTCCTCTGAAGTGAATCCCTGCACCAGCATTATTGATAATTTCACTGTTATCTATTGTCACACTATCTCCTAAAATTCGAATTCCATCACCTTGAGAGCCCCGAATACGCGTGTCTTCAATTAATACGCTCGTACCCGGACCCGTAAAAATCACAGCATTTTGCCCTGTATGACCGTCAAACATACAATTTTTGATGTGAAGACTTCTTATACTTGTAGATACCCCACTCCCAGCAAGACCGATCCCCTGATTAAAACTTAGATTTTGAAGGCTTACGAATGCTTTATTAACTTGCTTCGGATTTGCAAGCACTTGCACCATCCCTGTTGCTGATGTGTTATTGACAACAATAGTCTTTTCAGGACCATCACCAAAGAGACCTACAAAGACTGGGGAACTTATCTCAAGCGTGGCACTCATGTTGTAGGTTCCTTGAGCAACACGTATTAAATAAAAATTGATCCCTGGAGAGAGCGCTGCATTGGCCTCTTCGATAGCTGCGCGAAGAGAGCATAAACCTAAACTGTTGGAGCAAACTCCATCCCCCAGAGTGGCATCTGAAGTATTAGGGTCTGCTAAAGGTGTGACAAAAAACTCCTTCACCTGTCCAGCAAAAGTAACAAAGTTACCACTATTATTAAGACTGGTATCCTGATAAAAAAGAAGATCATTGAACATAAGGAATCGCCGATCCTCTTGATAATCAACATCTTGTACAGCTTGATTCTGAATCAACCCACATTGTTTTTCTGTATTCAATGTATAGTACCATTGACCATTCACAAAACGTAGAATGGCTTTAGGGGACTTTTGATTTTCACACTGAAAACCTGGCTCAAGTGCGACAAATGTTAATTTACCATCGTAAAACCCACCATTTCCACTATACGATGTCACGATAGGAGTTACCGTAGAGCCGCCATGAATTGGCAGTATCGAAGATGACGACGCGGACCGGTCACTCAGAGTCGCAACAAAATCCATCCGGCAATTTTGAAAAAACACCAATAAAACAAAAAGACCTAAAGTAAGGTAAAAGAAGCGATTTAGTTTTTTAAAAATATTTTTATCCATCTTGTTAAAACCCCATACCCTATTTCTATTCTCCCGTTTGTATCTCCTGCAATTAACAAATATAATAATTATTTACACTAGTAACTTTAGTTACTCTGTCTCATTGAACCTCAACCGCTCCCACATCACATCGTTCAGCCGAGGTCGTCTTGGACACAGGTCTCATCAACCCGCGCTGATCAGACAACGGACAAAGAAGATCGCTGCCAGCATCAATAGCTGGACTTCCAGGAAGAAGAAGATGAGTTAATGAAAACCCACCATGATCACCCAATGGTCCTAACAAGGGATTGCCCACCACCGTCATATTCCCTTCCCCATTACAGCTGGCATCATCCGCAATGGAGTTCACAGATAAAATTTGATGGGACTGAATAGGCTCTGCGTTGAAAACACAATTGGGTTGCACGGAACTCCCTCGAAGAATCAGCGAATTCTCTAATACCATACGATGAAGATGTTGAGTTACAATCGATCCCCCAGCTCGCGCCAATCGAATACTTATTCCACTTTCCATGGCCGTGGCATCACTGGTTATCGTTGAATTTCTTACCGTTGTTTCTGTCTTGCTGGATCCTCCGGTGACAGCTAACCCATAAAAAGTGTTGCCAGAAATCGTACTATTTTCAATCAAGCAATCAAGATAACAATCTCTTAAGTAAACTCCCGTAGCATTGGAGGCACTGGTCGTTCTTGTAATATGAATGTTTCGGCCAAAATTCATTAAAGCAATGCCTATGCCTGCATTGTTTATAATCTCGCTACTATCAATCGTGATATTCGTCGCCCCCAGGAGTCGAATCCCTGCATTTTGAGAACCACGAATTTTGGTTTTTTCAATCAACAGGCTACTTGATGTAATTCCACCCAAAATCACGGGAGCTTTCCCTGTATGATCGTCAAACACACAATTTTTAATATGAAGAGGAGAGTATGTCACAACTCCGGTCGCCGCCACATCGCCCTCTAAAGAACGACCCTGATTGAAACTTAAGTTTTGAAGGCTCACAACGGATCTCTTCTCACTCACTTCATAAGCTTTCATCCCCTCTTCATACAAAATCCTTACCATCCCTGTTTCTGAGGTATTGTTAATAATGGTGCTTTCGGGACCCTCTCCAAAGAGACCTACAAAAACCGGAGACTGAATCTCCATTTTTTCATTCATATTATAGGTTCCTCGAGCCACTCGAATTAAATAAAATTTGATTTCTGGGGAGTGTGCCGCATTAGCTTCTTCAATAGAGGCACGAAGAGAACATAAGCCTGAACTATTTGAGCAAATCCCATCGCCCAGATTGGCGTCTGAAGTATTAGGGTCTGCTAAAGGAGTCACTAAAAACTCCATAACACTTTTATTCAAAGCAATCGAGCCATTGCCTGATCGAATCTCCTGATAAAATAAAGATCCACGAAAAGTTAGAAAATTCTGGCTTAATTGATAATTCACATCCTGCACCACTTGATTCTGAATCAATCCGCATTGTTTTTCTGTATTCAACGTGTAGTACCATTGATCATCCACAAAACGTAGAATGGCTTTAGGGGACTTTTGATTTTCACACTGAAAACCTGGCTCAAGTGCTACAAATGTTAATTTACCATCGTAAGAACCACCATTCCCACTGTACGACGCCACAGGAGAAATCCCTGTAGAGTTGGGCGGCAGGATCGAAGATGACGACGTGGATCGGTCACTCAAAGTCGCAACAAAATCCATCCGACAATTTTGAAAAAAAACCAATAAAATAAAAAGACCTAAAATAAGGTAAAAGAAGCGGTTTAACTTTTTTAAAGACATCTTTTTTTTCACTTATTTTTACCTTTATTATTTTAATAAATCAAAATAATAACCCACCTTTATGAAGCTCTGTTAAGCTTAATTATACTGCCTAAATAAACCAATAGAAAGAGTTTACTCACAAACCCGTTTTATTTTGAAACAATACCTTTCAAGTTAAATCGTATCAATCGAAGACCCGTTTTCCACAGACCAAAGAACCACTGTTGCAGAGCCATAGCTCGACTTGGGATACGCTTATGAGCCGTTGCAGAAGATTGAAGGCTCTTCAATTTCAACTTTAAAAAATAGAGTGTTAAAACCTGTAAAGGATTTTTGTTGCCACCAGGTCTCCAAGAACGAACCAGTTCCTGCTTAAAAGCATCAAAATGATAAGAATGAGGTGCGGCCAAGACAGTCCCTCGATGCAGCAAGATCTTAAGACTCTCCGTCGCAACAACTCCAGCGCAAATCTGACAAGCGGAACCCATCGAAGGCAATCGTCTTTCTAAAAAACTTAAATTAGAGGAATCAACGATATAATCTTTTTGCAGCATTCGAGGAGATAAGCCCGCCATAAAACGAAGTAGCATTTCTTCTTTAGAACAACCTTCAAAACGAAAATACTCCTCAAAAGACATCTTTCCAGGAAGAAAAACTAACACAGAGGACCCCATTCCTAATGGAGCCGCTGTAATGGCTGGAATTCCTAACTCATGGCAAGCTGCGAAAACAATCCGTCGAGCCTCTATAGCAAAGTAATCAAGACCATCAACATAGAGATCAACATCCTTTAAAAATTCTTTTAAATTAGAAGAATTGACTCCTTCTGAAAACTGCTTGATTTCCAACTCGGGATTAATATCACAAGCCATCTTCGCCATCACTTTACTTTTGTGTTTACCAAGATGAGAGACGGTCGCTCCTGCTTGCCTATTAAAGTTAACAATATCAAAAGTATCGAAATCAGCGATATGAAAAGCTCCAATCCCAAGTCGCGCTAAAGCCAGTAAATGCACACCACCAACGCCCCCCATACCAGCAATCGCAACTCTTTTATGACGTAATGTCATCTGCTCCGTTGGAGTCACCCATCCAATGTTTCGAGAAAAGGCCTCTTCATATTGAAATTGAGCTTTCATATCATCCTCCATTCAATTTTCAATCCTTCATGAATACTAGGTTATCAAAGTATCCTCTCTATAAAAATGGATCATTTTTAATTGATAAATTAATTTTATTTAATAAACTCAATGGCTTAAAAAAAACCACATCAACAGGGATTTTTAATCTTGGTCGGTGATAGAGACCAAGGTAATAGATAGAGATCCATGATCAGCAAAACAATTGTTAATGGATTGAAACCATAAATTTTTCTTGAAAAAACAAGAAAGACTAGCGATGATCTGATGAGTTTTGAACCAAAAACCGATGAAGCGGGCTTTTTGTATTTTAGGGCTATCAATGCCAATGAAAGGTTTCCTTTCCTTAGCATCATCACCCCATTGGAATATCTAAAACCCTGTAAACTCTATGTTTTTTGTTCCAAAACACATACAATTTAACTTTTTCAGAGCCCTCCCTTTGGTGTTTCATTGCTGTTGATAGGCTGATCTCAGTCCATCAGCGTTAAACACAAACTCAGCCCTGAAAGAATTCAAGGAGTCAAACTGATGTCTAATGATATAAGTCCTATACTACCCGTATCTGAATATTTTGGAGAACTCACCTTCGGCCTTCGCCAAATGCGCGAAAAGCTTCCCAAAGATGCCTTTAGTAACCTTATGAAAACCCTTGAAAAAGGGGATAAACTCACCAAAGAAACCGCTGAAGTCATCTCCCAGGTCATTAAGGATTGGGCCGTTACAAAAGGTGCTACTCATTTTTGTCATTGGTTTCAACCCATGACAGGACTCACCGCTGAAAAACATGATGCCTTTATCACAATCCAACACTCTCATCATTCTGAACTTCGAGTGATTGAACGTTTTAGTGGATCTCAATTAATTCAAGGGGAGCCCGATGCCTCCTCATTTCCAAGCGGAGGGATGAGATCCACGTTTGAAGCTCGAGGATATACAGCCTGGGACCCGACCTCGCCTATTTTCATCATTACCGGTGAAAAAGGTCATACGCTTTGCATCCCTTCTGTCTTTTTTGGTTATCATGGACACGCTTTGGATAATAAAACTCCCCTTCTGCGTTCCATGACTTCTGTCTCAAAAGAAGCCACAGAGTTTTTAAAACTTCTTGGAGATCTCGACTGTAAATCAGTCCAAACAACCCTCGGCGCAGAACAAGAGTATTTTTTAATTGAAAGAAGTTATGCCTTTGCTCGCCCCGATATTATTATGACGGGAAGAACAGTCTTAGGAGCTCCGGCCCCTCGCGGGCAACAACTCGAGGATCACTACTTTGGCTCTATCCCCGCCCGCGTAAAATCTTTTATGGAAGACGTTGAAATCGAGCTTTTCAAATTAGGTGTTCCTGTAAAAACACGTCATAATGAAGTGGCCCCCAGCCAATATGAAATTGCTCCTATTTTTGAAAGCGCCAACATCGCCGCCGATCATAACGCTCTCACCATGGAAACTTTTAAAAGAATTGCCACCCGACATGGGCTGCTCTGCTTATTCCACGAAAAACCATTTAAAGGGCTCAACGGAAGTGGTAAACATTGCAACTGGAGTTTGAGTAACGACAAAGGAGAAAACCTTTTAGAGCCAGGTACCACTCCCCATCAAAATTTGAGATTTTTAGCGGTTTGTGCCATTGTTTTAAAGGCTGTCCATGATCATGCGGGAGTCTTAAGAGCCACTATTGCCTCTCCTGGGAACGACCATCGCCTCGGAGGTAACGAAGCTCCTCCAGCCATTATCAGCGCCTTTATGGGTTCCTTTTTAGAAAAAATATTTGATAGTATTGAACAAGGACATGCCGCCCAAGCGACCGAAGCATCCATCATTGATTTAGGAGTGAACCATCTCCCTAAAATCTCCAAAGACTATACGGATCGCAATAGGACTTCTCCTTTTGCCTTCACGGGGAATAAATTTGAATTCAGAGCGGTAGGAGCTTCTGCTAACGTCTCCGTCCCTGTCTTTGTCCTTAACGCTGCTGTCGCTGAAAGTTTTAAAGCAGCCGCTCAATACTTGAAAGATCTCTTGGCTCAAAAAACTCCTCGAGATGAAGCGGTCATGCAATTAACTCGAACTTTGCTTAAAGAATCCCGCTCCATTCGCTTTGAAGGAAACAATTATTCCACTGAATGGAGAGAAGAAGCTCAACGACGAGGTTTGCCTATTTTGGACAATAGCTACTCAGCCTTAAAAGTTTTAAAAAATCCGCAAGCAGTCGAATTTTTAATTAACTCCAAAGTGCTTTCTCATGAAGAGATCCAAGCGCGGTATCATATTTTGGTTGAAAGACACATAAAAACTCTTATGATCGAAGTTGGAACTTTAATGGAGTTGACGCGATCTCATGTTTTGCCTGCTCTAGAGTCTCAAATGATTGAAACGGCTCAAGTGGGAACCATACTGGCATCAGCGACGGCAAATCCGGTAAAAAGTGCTCATACTCATCGAATGAATGAAATGAGTAATGTGTACGGACAAATCATCACCTCGCTGAGTGATGTAGAAAAAATTCATGCTGAAATCGACGGACTGGATGACTTTGAGAAGCAGATGCAAATTTTGGTCGAGAAGGCAACTCCACTGGTGGATAAACTAAGAGACTCCTGTGACAGAGCGGAAATCCTGATCGGTGCGCATCTGTGGAAACTTCCTAAGTATAGAGAAATGTTGTTTACAAATACATTGTCTTAGCTAGGTTGTTTTACCCTCTGAAAAGAGGGTCGGGTTCATCTCGATAAATTCAAAGAGAGCTTACCATGTCTGTTGACCTTACCGTTGTTCTTTCTTCCTTAGATTCGCAAGTGCGATCAGGTCAGATCCAACAAGCTCGTCAGACATTGGTGCAACTAAAGAAAACAAAAATACCAAGAGAGTACTTAGTCCCCCTCGCCGCCATCGCCCGCAGAGTCCGGGAAGATAAATGGGGACTTTCCCTTTTACGACCAATTCTTCGATCCTCTCAACCTGTGAATCCTCCACCCACTCAAGAAGAATGGATTATTTATGCCTCTCTTTTACTGAAAATAGACGCTATTGCCGAAGCTAAAGAAATTTTAGCCAATCCCTATCTCGCAGAGCACCCAGATATCTTGTACTATCAAGCTCTTTCTCATCTTGCCGAATGGGACTACCTTCAAACAAGTCAACTTCTGAAGAAATATCTCAAGCGAAAAACTATAAATCACTACCAAAGAGCTATTGCTCAAGTCAATCTCGCTTCTGCCTTACTGTACATCGAGAATCTCCAAGAGGCTTCGGTTCTGCTGCGAGAACTCATAAAAAAATGCGAGGAAAACCACTGGGACTTGCTATTAAGCAATTGTTTTGAGCTTTCAGCCCAACTTTTAATTAAACAAAAAAAATTTAATAAAGCTGAAGAATTGCTAAAAAACGCCGAAATCAAAAACGCCCATCATAAACAATACAGCCTTTATGTGGAAAAATGGAGGGTGATTGTTAACCTTTTCCGAGACCCTCTTTTACTGCAAAATGCGATGGCATTGGAGCAAATCCGCGCCAAGGCCATTGCCACTTCCAGTTGGGAGACCCTCAGGGACTGTGATTTTTATAAAGGGACCTTGAACCAAGACCCTCAGCTTTTAACGACAATCTATTACGGTACACCCTTTCAATCCTATAAAAAGCGCATTGAAGCTATTTTTAAAAATAACCAATGGATTTTAAAAAAAGAATACCAATGGGTTTCACCATTTCATCCTGGAGAACGATGGCTCGATTTGCAGCATGGACTTGAATACAAGAGTGGAGAAGACGATTCTTCATTCCAAAAAATAATGAAGCCAGGTCGACTTCACCATCGTTTGCTCATGACATTAGTAACTGATTTTTACCGCCCCTTCACGTTGGGAAAAATTTTTTCACAGGTTTTTCCCAAAGAGTATTTCAATCCCCATTCAGGGCCAGAAAGAGTCAATCAAGCGATCAAGAAAGCAAGGATATGTTTTAAAAAATACAACATTCCCTTGAAGATTGACGTTAACAACGGACTCTATCAACTCCAATTCACGGCTCCCTATTCCATTCTCATCAGAAAATCGAAAGACTCTCTCCCTGCCGCTGAAAATCATTCCCATTTATATAAAGTGCAATTGAAATCTTTATTTCCTTATCAACAGTTTTCCATGAAATCCGCGGCACAAGCCTTGAGTCTTTCGTCTTCCCACACAAGAATCATTATCAATGATCTTTTAACTGAAGGAAAAATTCACAAGACAGGAAACGGGCGCTCCACCCTTTACTGCTTTCAAAAAATAAAATAGCTAGAAGATAACGCGCCGAAACCGGAGTTGCCCTAGGGATTCAGATGCCAGAATCAAAGACTCATGGTTTTTTATTGATTGCTGTCTAAGGATTCTTCAGCCTTCGATGACGAGGAAGATGAAACTAATGAAAGCTCTTGTTTAATTAAACCTTTTAAAACATCAGCTCGGCTTTTGATCCCGGCTCCTAAAGAAGTCTTGCAATAAAGGTCAAGATCTTTAATTTGTTTTTTAAGATGCGCTTGATACTCTGTTCTTTTTTCTTTTTGTTCCGCATCCGATCTACGAAAACTTTTCCAGGTCACCTTTCCCCGGTTGTTGAGTGTCTTCTCTGTGTTCATCTCAATCTCCGACCTTAACACCTCGAACCGTCTCTTCACTTTATTGATTTGCTTTTCGGTCAATGGGTGCCCTGCGAAGTTAACAACACTCTTTTGATCCAAATCAATGTTCTTTTGGCCTTCCATCAGCTTATCACACGGAACGAGGTGATCCTCTTGAGATTTAACTGCGTGTTTGTGATTATTGAACGCGGTCTTTGAGACAAAATGATGGTTTTTTTCTGAAGGCGTCACGCAAGTTCCAAGAGAATAGACGTCATTTGATGCTGAACTGCTGTTTTTTCCTTTTGTAATAATAAGCCGCGCAAAGCTTTTATCTACCGCTAAAAAAACTTCGTCCTTAGAGCTATAGCGTGAATCATTCATTTGTCCATCACCCTTTAAGAGCACTGGGATTAAAACGGGCTTAGCGTCATCAGCTGAAGGTCGATCATAGTTCCATAGATATTCATATTGTAAATTCAAACATTGCCGAAGATTGGTAAAATCCTCTGATGCTAAAGAAAGGACTGGCATAAAAATACTGACCACCATCAGGCTTATTTTAAAGTTCTTTTTCACGGCTCAACTCCTTAACCCATGACCCATTTTTGTAATGATCACTGTCTTCATTATCTAATAAGTAACTCAATTGCACAATGAGCCCTTTATCCAGAAACTCGAATTCAAATGGGATCACAGAAGTATTTTCTAACTTTAAAAGTAATACGAAGTGCCAGCCAACATGGTAAACACCTGCTGAGTCTTAGGAATGATTTCATAGTTTTGGTTGATTCTTTGAATGGAATTACCACGTCCTAAGTTGTAGTAACCACCAAAAGTGAAGCGAATTTTTTCTTGAGAAATAAAAGTAACATTGGCTGACCACCCCAATTGATCCACTCGGTCTCCGTACTTATCTAAAATATCGAGTCTCTTATGAGACGTCAGGTTGGTAAACCAGCCTGTACGAAGGATCAACCAATCTTGATGGGAATACTGAACTCCAATGGCCCCGTTAAACATCATGGCATGCTCGACTTTAGAACGTATTTCTGGATCACTCAAATCGTAGTATCGTTCAGGAGAGTAAATAGAACCATCAACGGAAAGCAACCAATCCTCATATCGATAGGCAAAACCTAAAGAAAACTTACCGGGAATCTTGGTGCTAGCACTGATGGAGGGCCTTGAAATCGCCGTGGGAGGATTGAGGGCCCCTGCTGTCGCCGAAATTTCACTTCTAAAATAAGAGCCTGACCCAGCCACTTCATAGCCTGGAGTGCGCAGCGAAGCGCCCATGTAGAAATCCGGGGTCCAATGAATTTGATAACCCAAAACAGCCACAAGAATATTACTTGTGATGCTCTTTTCTTCAGAAAATAAAAGCGCATCCTTAGTTGTTTCATCGACTGTGCGATCCTGAACCGTGCGGTTGTAATTGCGGGCCGTATAATAAAACGTTATCCCCATGGTTTCTTTCTCAGAGATTTTTTTTGCGGTCGTGATTCCCACCCACAAAGACTCATCCAGAAAACTCAAAGTAGACGTATTTTTAGCCGTGGTACTGATATCTCCCTTAAAAGTATCATAATCAGGGACCACGATCGATAACCCGACATTGTAATCTTTGACACGCATCACGCTTCCTGCCGATGATGGGATGGATTGAAAGAAGCCTTGGTTCACTCGTAAGGGCGCTTTGATGAGATCTTCTTCTTTTCCCATAATGGTATCAAACTTTTTATAAATAGAAACAGATGAAGAAAAACTATTACCACTCATCCAAGCCAACCCTGCCGGGTTATAAAAAGGTGCGCCCGCAGCATCGCCATAAAGGGCCGTGTAAGCGCCTCCCAACCCTGCGGATTGCTCACCAATCAAGATGGAATTGTAATTAGAAAAGGCGGCTTGAAGCTCAATGTTCGCCAAGAAAAGAAGGCCAACAGCAGTAAACCCTCGCATTTTAAGAGTGCCCAACCACACAAACAAAAAAGTTAATAGGCCCTTGAGTGCCGACAGTCTGATAAGCAAGCCTCTCATCCTTTAATATACGGTTTCCTTACGGCAACGAAGAGGAATTTTATCGTCTTCTTCTCGAGTCAATAATTCGCTTCCCAGCGTATGAACCTGAAGTGCATTCGTTTTAATACCTTCTTTGACAGGATAACCAAAGGTCAGAATGATTTTATCCCCTGTTTTGGCCAAACCATATTGAATCAGTTTTGTCTCTACATGGGAAATCACATCTTCAATGGAGTGAT
This sequence comes from Bdellovibrionota bacterium, assembly GCA_963170155.1. Lineage (GTDB taxonomy): Bacteria > Bdellovibrionota > Bdellovibrionia > Bdellovibrionales > Bdellovibrionaceae > CAUJGP01. The sequence goes on from CAUJGP010000002.1 coordinate 18,535, forward strand.
AGGACTCAATAGAAAGTGTTTGCAGCCCCCAGATCAGTTCCAATGGGTTCAAAACGGTAAGGTCATTTGTGACTGCGACCAGACGAGCTCGCGGACGGAATCCAGAAATGATTCCAGCGGTTTTTCCCGTGGTGGTTAAACAAATGATGGCTTTGGCATTCAATTTAAGCGCGCACACGCATGCACTGGCGGCAATCGATGCCGCTGGTGACAAGATATCGCTTTCCAAAGACAGGTGATAATAGTTTTTATCGGTTCGTTCCACTTCAGAAATGATTTCATGCATGGTTCGAATGCATTTAAAAGGGTACTTCCCGCTTGCCGTTTCAGCGGATAACATCAGGGCATCAGACCCATCCAAAACAGCATTGGCAATATCCGTGATCTCGGCTCTTGTTGGCCGAGGATTTTCAATCATGCTATCCAGCATTTGAGTCGCGGTGATCACAGGTTTCCCTAATTTATTGGAAATGGAGATAATTTCTTTTTGTTTAGCCGGTAAGACACTTTGCCCCACTTCAATGGCCAGATCCCCGCGCGCCACCATCACAGCATCACTCAATCGCACAATTTCTTCTAAATTCTCCAAAGCTTCCAACATTTCAATCTTAGCGATGATTTTAGCTCTGGATTTTTTCTGCTGTATGATTTCTCGCAACTTTCGAATATCACTGCCCTGTCGAACAAAACTCAGCGCGATATAATCCAAGTCATGAGCTAAGCCGAACTCGAGGTCTTTCAAGTCTTTCTCTGACAAGCAATCCACAGATAAAAACGCACCCGGGACATTCATTCCTTTGCGATCTTTGAGAATCCCCCCATAAATAACCGTTGCCTCAAGATCCTGACCATCGATGGAATCCACACGCAACTCTAACAAACCATCATCGAGTAAAATTCTGGTTCCAGGCTTGCAGCTGGTATGCAAAGTTTTGAAATCCGAGGGAATTAAACCTTTCTCTCCCATCACTTCACGAGTGGTGATGATTACTTTTTCTCCAGGCTCCAAAGTGATTTGCCCATCCTTAAAACGGCCCACACGAATTTTAGGCCCCTGCAAATCCTGAAGAAGAGTCACCGGAGCCTGCAATTCTTTGGATAATTTTCGAACACTTTTGATCACTTTTAAATGATCTTCATGCTGACCATGACTGAAATTCAACCGAGCGACATTCATGCCCGCACGAATCGCTTTTTCAAGCGATTCTTCACTCGATGTAGAAGGCCCGATAGTGACTACGATCTTAACTCTGCGGTCCGCTAACATAATGAATGACCTTAACCCCTTCGTCTTTGTTTATCTGTTATTTTCTGAGATAATTGATTCATCTCTTCTCGGTGCCGACGCTCCACGCGTTCTATTTCATTACCCGCCGTATCTTTTGTTTGTTGGATCTGATTCTCGTATTTCATTTCTAAAGATTTCATGGCGTCTTTATGGTTTTTTTCTCGGGCTTGAAGAGTTAAGCGAAACTCCTCTTCTTTGCGACGAAGTGATTCATGCATATTGTCTTTTAATGCCTCAATTTGATCTTCGTAACGAAAAATTTTATTTTCCATTTCTTGGCTTAAAGCCTTCTCTCGATCACGCACCTTTTTTTCCATTCGTCCCTCGAGTTCCGTCCGCTCTTCAACATGCCTGATTCTTTCATTGTTCAATTCTTTCATGAAATCTTTTTTCATCAACTCTAAATTACCATCGTAATATTTTTGTAATTTTTCTGCATTCTGTCGTACCAGCTCATTGGCACGGTTGATTTTAATATCCGCCCTTCGAGTCACGTGATCTTCACTCGCTTGCATATCATTTCTCATATCAGAAATCTGCGCCGTGGTTTGAGACCGCTTCAACTCCCGTTCTCTCATGTGAGCATGGGATAAATCCCTTAAAAGCTCATCTCTGGATCTGACAGCCTTATCCACTTCTGAATCAACTTTTGTGTTAGCGACCTTAATCGCTTCATTTTTTTGATCGCGCTCATTCCTCAAGCGTTTTTCATAATCTTGAGTGAGATGTTTTTTCTCTAACTCCTTCTGGCGGCGCAGAGAGTTAGATTCGATGATTCGGTCATTTTTTTCATTTTTCAAATCTGATTTGAGAGCCACCAATTTTTTATTCAATCGTTCACTTGCAGATTGCCTAAATTCACCTTGAGAACCTTCGAGCGAGGCCACCTTACGATCCACTTCTTCCCTGAATTTTTCCTTCATGAGCTTCTGCTGCTCTTGATGCTCTTGGTTCATGATATCATGAATCGCCGCATTCGTTTTTTCCTGGCTTTCCTTCGCTTGACGATTGACTAACTCCAAACGATTGCGATCAAATTCGCTTTGGTTCTTTAATTGGGTCAGCTCCACTTTCTTTGATTTTTTAACTTCATTGAGTTGACGACTCATATTCGCTAATTGATTATTGTGGTTTTCCCTTTCACGCTGCAATTGATCTTCCGTGCTTTTTTGAATTTTTGATCTTCTTTCATCCCAGGATTTATCACTTTCATCTCTTGCGAACTGAGTGTATTTTTGAAAAGCATCATCTTTACTCTTCAGCTCATCCGAGAATTGATTTTCTAATCTGGATTTTTGGTTTTCAAAAATATTTTTTTGGGTGTTCATTTGGGATTCATAGGCTTCTTTTTGTTCCAAACGCATCGTTTGATTTTCTTCTAAGCGCTTTCTCAATTGTTGCGTATATAAATCTCTCATCCCTTGCATTTGATTTTGTTGCTCTTGCTCTTGCCGGCTCAAGCGATTTTTCATATAGCCTTGAAGCTGCTTTACCTTCTCGCTATGTTCATTTTTTAAATCTTCGATTTCCCTTTGATACTGCTCTGTTAAGTTACGGAGTTCAGCTTTGTGTTTTCGCGTGTCTTCAGCTTGTTTGGTATAATACTCATCCTTAATACGGCGGACGTTATCATCTCTTCGATTTTCATTGTTTACACTAGACACTCTCTCCTCCTGAGAAAGATAGTTTTTAATATATCAGACATTCAAAAGACTTACCCGTCTGATCGAGAGCACAAGGCTTCTTTCACCCTATCAACAAATCTTAAAATTGTCTGGTCCTAATTATCATCTCCTTCGATTGGGTCACTAAAGTCTATCGGACCAAAGTATTTCTGTCTAAAAAGATCTCTGATGGCTTTTTCCCTTTGCAAACGAAGAAGACGTCTTTTTTCTAAATTCACCTTCTTCTGCCATGCGGTCCTTTCCATTGTTTGAACCACCTCTCCATAAAAATGTGAGGCTTGAGCCAAGGATCTGGAGGTCATCTTCTCGATCAAGGTCCTATCCCGATGAGTCCTCAACTCAGGAATCAATTTTACCAAACGAGGCAATTCAATGGCTCGAGGGATACCCTGTTGATTAAAATTCTGGTAATTCAAATCCCCATACCAATTAAAAAAGCCTTCTAAAAGATTATTTTGAACCAACACGTTGGAAAGTAAATGCAACTCCGCTCGCCCTTTCAAAACGACGATCCAGAGTTTATTATCAGAAGATGATTTCAGCCAATAAACACCACCCGGATGCAAGAGCACTCGCCCTCCTTGGGCTTCGAGTTGGATTTTTTTTGTATTTTGAACGCGTAGAACTCCAGACACCAAATTCCAAATGCGATTTTGATTGCGGAAAAGAATCCCTTCTTTTTGCATCTCCAGACTAAAGCTAGAAGTTTTTAATACCGAAGGTTTCAGTGACAAAAGAGCGCATTCTTGCTGGATGTGATTAAGGCAATTCAAAGGCTCCTGCTGCAAAGCTTTGACTCGGACTTCAAGTGCAAAAGAAATAAGAATAGCAATAAAACGCAAGATTTTCATTCTTGTTCGTCCACGGGCAGGGTCTCTAAATCGGCCAATAATTTATTGGACTGTAACTTTAGATTCTTTTCTTTTTCAAAAGCATGCCCCACTAGTAAAAACATGTTTTTAGCTTCTTCAAACCTGTTTTTTTCCTTTAAAAAAATACCAATTCGCAGCAATACATAACCCGTCTTGGGATTTTCCGGGAACAAGCGGATCATCTGTTCCGACACATCAAAACACGCTTCAAATTCATTGGTCTGAAAATAACTTTCGGCAAGCATAAAATACACGGTCACAAGTGAGGGGCTGATCGGGTTTTGATCTAAAATCAGTTTTCCTTTTTGAATAACACTTTGATATTTTTTATTTTCAAAAAGAACTTTCATATCTTCAATCAGGGTTTCAAAGCGCGCTAAGATCAAATATTCTTCATTGGGTGTTTGAAGAACGCTGGCAAGGCCTCGACCCTCTTTTTGCCGAAGAGAATCAAGTTGTGGCAATACTTCTGGTATTCTCTTCGTGATTTGCTGTTTAAAAAGATCAAATTGATATTGAATTAATTTTGTTTTAACTTGCGCTCTTGTGACTTGTTCTTGCAAAGATTCGATTCTAAATTGAGCATCCATTAAGCCACTGTAATGCCCTTTAATCTCAAAATAAGTCCATTGCCAAAAAAGCATGGCGAGCAGTACTGTGACTAAAAAAATCCCGTTCTTTTTCATATCTTATCTATCGGCTCTCTTTAAAAATTCATAAGCCATAGGCAGACCTTTTTAAGAAAGGCTTCGATTATTTTTGCCTTCCCTTGTCGAGGTTGAAATTCTGGATTTTAAACTTGAAAAGTCGAGAGATTCCTTCTTAATATGATCCATACGGTTCACTTTTGATTAAAGTCTCAGTTATTTTTGAGATCACTTCTACTTTAGTCTAAGAAGATTCACTCAAAAGTGACGCATGAACTGAAATGAAAAAAGTGCCTTGGCTTTAACCTGAACTTTCACATGAATTTCACCCAAATAAGGACGAGTATGAATTTTAAATACAACCCTACTTATGAAAAATCTAAAGATACCACTCAATATAAACTCCTCACCAAAGATTATGTTTCTACGACCACTTTTCAAAATCGTGAATTTTTAATCGTCGATCCAAAGGCTTTGACCCTTATTGCTGAAGAAGGCTTTCGGGATGTCTCTCATCTTTTGAGAACCCATCACCTTGAAAAACTCAACTTGATCATGAAAGATCCTGAGGCTTCTTCCAATGATCGTTTTGTAGCCTTAGATTTGATCCGAAATGCCATCATTGCCGCTGAAGGGGAGTTTCCATCCTGCCAAGATACAGGAACAGCTATTATCATCGGCAAAAAAGGAGAACAAGTCCTCACGGGAGCAGAAGATGCCGCTTATCTCACGGAAGGCGTTTTCAACACGTTCCAAAAATACAATTTACGTTTTTCACAACTAGCTCCCCTGACTTTTTACGAAGAAAAAAACACCGGGACAAACCTCCCTGCACAAGTCGATCTCTATTCGCAAACCGGCAATGAGTACCATTTTCTTTTCATTGCAAAAGGTGGTGGGAGTGCCAATAAATCTTATTTATTTCAAAAATCAAAGGCTATTTTGAACCCCAAAGGCTTTGAAGATTTTGCGAAAGAAGCCATGAAATCCCTGGGAACTGCGGCCTGCCCCCCTTATCATCTCGCCCTTGTCGTTGGAGGAACCTCTGCGGAGGAGAATCTCAAAATTGTTAAATACGCCTCAACAGGATATCTGGATCAATTACCCACAACAGGCCATGATGGAGGGCGTGCCTTTCGTGATCTGGAAATGGAAAAACAAGTTGAAAAATGGGCTCGGGAAACGGGAATTGGTGCTCAATTTGGCGGTAAGTATTTTGTCCATGATGTGCGAGTGATTCGCTTACCACGGCATGGCGCCAGTTGTCCCGTTGGAATTGGAGTCAGTTGCGCTGCCGATAGAAATATCAAAGGAAAAATAACCAAAGAGGGTATTTTTTTAGAACAATTAGAACTTCACCCTGAGCAATTTCTTCCGACTCACTCTGAGCAAAACGCCGATGAAGCCCTGCAAATTGATCTCAATCAACCCATTCAAAAAACCTTGGCTCTTTTAAGTCAGCAAAAAATCTCAACGCGTGTCATGCTCAACGGCCCCATGATTGTTGCACGAGATATCGCTCATGCAAAGCTCAGAGAGCTCCTTGAAAATGGCAAACCTCTTCCTGAATACTTTAAAAAGTACGCGGTGTATTATGCAGGTCCAGCAAAAACCCCAGCAGGGTATCCCTCTGGTTCCTTCGGTCCTACCACAAGTGAACGAATGGACCCTTATGTTGGTTTATTCCAAAGCCACGGGGCTTCTTTGATCATGCTCGGAAAAGGAAATCGCAGTCCACAGGTTTCAGAAGCGTGCCGTCAGTATGGAGGATTTTATTTGGGTTCCATCGGAGGGCCCGCTGCTCGATTAGGAAAAGAATGTATCCTGAAAATGGAGGTTCTTGATTTTAAAGAACTGGGAATGGAAGCCATCTGGAAAATTGAAGTGAAAGATTTTCCGGCCTTCATCATCATTGATGACAAAGGCAATGACTTTTTTAAAACCGTCATAAAATAATTTCAACTCTCACAAGGGAGCATTGTTGTTTGGAGAACCCATGATTTCCTGCACTTCAACCTGCTCCCGAACCAACTCCGTTAGAAGCCTCAATCGCGATGTTTCCATATTGAATCCCTTTTGATCCTGGCTTTCTTTGGCCATCTTATCAATTCGCTTCGTCACCAATTTCAAATGTCTTGTGATTTCTTCTTGCATCTCGTTTTCCCCCTCTTATCTCCAAAATAAAAGCTGTTTGTTTAGGCCCATTCTTCATCCTTATCCCTTTATTGGGAAATACTACCTACGAAAAATAAGCATCATTCCCTTGAAGCATGGTCTCTTTATCTTGGCAAAAATAATCCAATTCCAAAATAGGATGAGAACGCCATCCACCTTCCACTGACGAACTCACATGAAAAATGGAATTCAAAATCTGATCATAATGACTGACATTTTTCATAAATTTTTTTAAAAGTTTTGTTTGCTTCTCTAAAATTCCAACTGAAGAATCCGATGTTTTTGCAATCAATTGAAAATGGACCGCCGCCAGCACGGACTCAACCATCAACTGCTCGTGGCACACATATGAATTTTGAGAGCAAGACTGAGAGTGCCGACATGGAGAACAAGCTGCCGGCGTCTTCACGATCAAAGCTCCCTCTTGATACGCTCCCGTTTCATTAGGATTACTACTGCCCAAGGACAATTCAATAATGGGAGTACCAGCCCACGAAGCTAAATGTTTTATTGATGTATCCAAAGTGATTAATAAACGTGACCGTTGTAAAAGATCGTAGGATTCCCTAATATCGGTACATCGAAGAGAAACAGAAGAACCCAAACAAGAAAACGCCTTTTCAAGGAAAGCAAACTCGCTCGCACTTGATAAAATACAATATTCAAATTCAGGAAACTCGTCTCTCATTTTTTGAATCAATAAGACCCATTTTGCCAAAGGCCAATTCTTTTTTTGATCGCTTGATTGCGTTTGAAAAACAATTAATTTTGAATTTAAGCAGGCCTCTGACCGTTTAGGAAGACCTCCCACGGGCAAATCGAGAGTTTTTTTAAAAAGATCAATAAAATGAATTTGTGAATGAGGCTGCTGGTGAAGATAACGAATCCATGGGTTATCAGAACAGAATTCCTTTTTGGAAAGAGAGGGATCGTAACAAATTCCATTTTTTTGATGAGCCCTCATGAAGCTCATCCATCGCGTGCTTGTTTCTGTTTGTGAAAAATCCATGACATTATCATAATGGGTCTGAGAGAGCGTTTCCAACAACTGCTGTATATGACGATAAGGCCATGCTTTATTCAAAAAATTTTCACCTATGGATTTTTGACACCATTCTCTCTCAAAAAGAAAAACACGCTCTACAAATGGAAAAAGAAAATCAATTTTTTGATAGAAGGGGTGCGTGAATAAATGAATCTTAATTTCTCGTTCCAATGCTAAGGACCTTAAAACATGCCCATGCATGATCAAATCCCCTAAACGATGCAGAGAAACAGCTAAAAAATTTTTCATGCGAATAAACTATCCAAGATAAAATCAGTCGGCGTGTTTTTCCAAATATCCAGTTCGTGGAATCCTTTTAAAGTTCTCTCGGCTTCCGTAAAAAAAACAGCGTAAGAACCCCAACAGGGCCGATAGGAAATGATGGGTATAGGATGATCCATGACTTGCAAAGTTTTTTGCAGAAAGGCAATGCCATCCCAAGTACTTACGTATTGAAAAGTAGAAACTCCACAACTTTGGAACTGTTGTATTTTTTCTCGACGAGGGTCTACGATAATGACTGCGATGTGAGGATATTTTCTTTGAAACTCTGTCAACACCAATTCAGAATCACAACCTAAAACAACCACGGATTTCGATTGAAAAACCAAGGGATCAACAAAGCGCAGCCAGGATTGAATGATTTTATTAGTATCCATTTTGTTTTAACGCCTTATCGAATTGAAGTAACTCACGGTTCTGAGGCTCCCATAACAAGGATCGCTCTAATTCCCATCGAGCGAGTTGAAAACGATCCAAATGAATGCAAAGTTCAATAAAAGCCAAACTCAGAGACACGTCGAAATAGCCATGATCAAAGTAAAACATCAATGCCTCAAGCGCCTCTTCAAGGGAGTTGTTTTTAACAGCCCATTGAGCCATTAAAAGTAAGGCCGTATTGTTTTTAGGATCACACTCTCTCGCTCTTAAAACACTCGCCCAAGCCATTTTAAAATCTCCAAAAAGATGGTACGAAAGCGCCAGGCCCGTCCATGCAGAGGAGTGCCTTGGATCGACCTTAAGAGCGGCGCGAAATCGCTCAATAGCCATGGAAGAATCCGATTTCTGTAATTCTAATGTCCCTAAATTAACGAGCAGGGCTGCTGATTGTGTATTCAAAGAATAGGCCTTATGATAAAAATCCTCTGCGACTTCAATATTCTGGTTTTTGAGATAAATGTTTCCAATATTTTTATAAGCTTCAAATAATAAATCTGTTTGTAACGTCGGCAGCAAGAGGGCATCCAAATAACTTTCTCTGGCTTTCTCCTCTTCAGCTAACCCTTCACAGCTCCTAGCGTAATAAAAATGATTCTCAAAAGAATGGTACCGTGTTTTCAAATAATAAAAACATTTCTGTGCTGATTCATAAGAAGCGCTTTTGAGATAGTTGTGTCCCAATTCAAAAATAAGCGCTTCATTATAATGATTTTTCTGTAAGGAACTGGCTAAAATCGAATTAGCTAAATACATTTCATTATTTTTTATAAGGATTTGCCTTGCTGATTCCAAGTTTGAAATATCAGTCATCTTTTCATTCCTTTCAAAACGTTAACAAATCAAAGTCGTCTCATTGTCTATACAACAATGCCGTGATTCTTATCCAAAAACCGGATGGAAGTCGTGACTGTTTAATGACAGGTTCTTCCCTCAATGATTCTTAAAGCAATCGAGATGCCAATAAGCCCAAACACCGGCTCATGGGCACCTCTAAGCTTCTTCATCAATTTGATGGGAGCCAACCTTCGTTTTATAGGAACTGACGTGTTTTTTATTTTTGCGCACGCTCTGAATATCTTTGATCAGAAGAGATTTTTCGCGATCAATAAGGGATAAAATTTCTAAATCTTTCTTTAAAATTTCTTGAGTCAGAACTTTCATTTCCACTTTGAGCAAATCCAAATGAGGGGCCTTGTTTTCAATGAAACGCTGGCTCCTCTGCTCTTTCTTAAAATCTTCCGAAGTTTCCATATCCTCTATTTTTTGATCAATGTATTTTATAAGCTCAAGAAGACTCTCCCTTGAGTTATAAAAAGATTCAAGATGAGAAAAATCATGGTTTTGAAAACGTTTTAACTCTACAGAGCCAAGTTGAGCGAATTCTGATAAAAAATGTTTTTTTTTCTTAAAGAGATCAAGGATCATATATTAAAGCCCTGATTATTTTTTCGCATTAAGAACAGAGGCGGTTTCTTGAAAAACGGGTTCAGCCTCTTCACCCTTTTTGATTTTCTCTACCGCTTGAGTCCAAGCCTCATTTAAAGTTTCTAGGATTTTTAATGAATCATGAAGGTATTTGGGGTCACCCGTGATATTGGCTTTCGTCAATTGATCAGTGATAAATGTGTAGAGCTTCTCAAGATTTGCACTGATTTCGCCCCCGACTTTATGATCTAATGTATTATTGAGTTCCATAATAATATCGCAAGCTCTCCCGATATTTAAACCTCGCTCTGCGACGCTTTTATCGTCACACGCTTTTATCGCTCGCTTCACAAATTTTATAGCGCCTTCATACAACATCAATAAAATTTTTTCTTTGCTCGCACTTGTAACAGCTGTGTTCTTGTATTTTTGATAAGCATTATTCTTCATGAATTAAGTACTCCTACCATTTCTTTTTATTATGTTTTCAAAAAATCTTCAAAACAAGGCTAGAACCTCTATAAATTAAAAGAGTTTATTTTTTTAATTAAAACTCTCTCATTATCCCATTCCCATCTTTGGCGGGCCTCCAGCGCCCCCACTACCAATGGCCGCAACAGCAGCTCCCTGCTGTTGAAGTTTTGACATCTTCTCTTCCAAATTGGCAAATTGACGGCGAAGAGCCTCTTCTTTTCGAGAGAGGGCTCTTTCTTTATTTTCAATCGATTTATTAATATTGTTGATCTTGTCTTGGAGGCCTTTTTTTCTGTTCGCCAAGGGACCAAAGGCTTGATTGGTAAAATTAGCCATCTCTCTTTTTAAAGTGGGAACGAAGCCAATGGAAAAACCATCTCCCGCTAAGAAAACACCGACGTCTTTAGCATTGCTGGATAAAACGGCATCTAGTTTTTTCTTATCAAATTGCAAACTTCCATTTCTCTGAAAACTAATCCCAATATCACTCAATCTTTTAATAGAACCCGGAATCCCAAAGAGAGAGTTTTGCGCCAGGTTTCTCAATCTTGACTCAATGGAACGCAAAAGACTGTCACCACCAAGTGTTTTAGATGTATCTGATTTTTCATTCAAAGCATTCTGTTGCTGAATAAAACTAAAAACACCGTTCATCGCTTTAACAAATTCTTCAATTTTTCCGACAATGATCTCAGCGTCTTCTTTCACGCTGATATTGATTTCTCTTCCTGGAGCCGCTTGATGAAGTTCTAATGTAACACCAGGAATAATATCCCGAATCGTACTCTCGGCCACTTCGAACTCAAAGCCATCCACTTTTATCTTTCCGTTTTGAGCCTCCCTGGTTTTATCAAAATACAAATCTCGATCCCCATCTAACATATAAATTTTGGGAAAAGATACTTGTTGCTCATCTCCCGTGGATAGCCCTGAAATCAAAATTTTAAATGGATTTTCTTTATCAGATCGATCTGTAATTACCGAAGCTCTCAATCCAACGCCGGCTTCGTTAATTGATTTGGCCATACCATCCAACGTGGTATTTTTTCCGCTGATATAAACTTCTTTTGTACCCTCAGAAGTCTCAAACTTAATGTATCCGACACCCACTTCTGTGGTATCCCTGTCCGGAAAACCATTCGTCACTGCCGATGCTTTTTGAGGAAGTTGCAAAACTTCCACGTTCCAAGATCCAGTCACGGGAGCCTCGGGGTCCGCCGTTCCCATCACCACATTGGGATCACCACTGATCAATTTATTGTTCGTAAATCCACGAGTGCCCACCAGCTCAGCGATGGATTTATCAATATCCGTTATTTTAGTCTCTAAATCCTGCACGAGCTTCAGTCGTGTCTGTACCTTTTCTCGATTGGCTTCTTGATTTTGGATGGGAATACGTTCGGCCTCAATGATGGTTTCTACAATATTAGGAGGTAAACCTGAAGCCATACCTGTCATCCTGATCGCTGGCATGAAGAAGTCCTCCTGACGTCTTTAAAAAACCATCGTGCAACAATAACAACGATAAGGACAGTGTAAATTATTTTTATTGCAATAGCTCGTCAATAATCTGTCGCTGACAAATAGTCCATGTCGAAAATCAACGACTATGGATTGATTCCTCTCAATCCATAGTCGTGAGGCGCTTCTTACGTCGAGAAGGGATCTGACTAAATACTCGCTTTTTTTATTTTCACAGCCTTTGTCCCATCTGGTCTAACTCTACCTCGATGAGACAATAGAAGAGCCGCTGCCCACTCCGGTTGTTAGTCTTAAATTTTACGACTTTTGTCGCGATCAAAACCCCACCTTTGATCACTTTTTCTCCGTCTTTTGTCTGGTTTGTATCTGAGGTTTGTCTAGATTTCCGTTCCACGACTAAAGCTGCACGAGACCTCGCCGATGGATAGTTCAGCCACGCAGAAATTATCTCTGCGAAATGCCGATGGGGCAAAAGTCAGAAGGGTACTGACCTAGCCTCTTAACTTACACGACCAATAGGGAGGTCACCATGGGAATGAGAATTTCAACAAACGTAGCATCTGTTAACGCTCAACGAAGTATGGTTGGAGCGCAAAGAGACATCCAAAAAAGCTTTGCTCAGCTCTCCAGCGGAAATCGCATCACAAAAGCTGCCGATGATGCCGCTGGTTTAAGTATCAGTGAAGGACTCAAAGCCAATTCACGCAGTATTCAACAAGCCATCCGAAATAGTAACGATGGAATCTCCATGGTCCAAGTAGCCGAAGGAGGACTCAACGAAATTTCTAATATCATGACACGATTGAGAGAGTTGGGAATTCAAGCCGCTTCAGACACTGTTGGCGAAAAAGAGCGTGGATTTATCAATAACGAAGTCGTTCAGCTTGTGAGCGAAGCGGATAGAATCGCAAAAACCACGCGCTTTGGTGGCGTCAATTTGATTGATGGCACTGGAGTTCAATTTGATTTTCAAGTGGGGATTTTTAACAACGCAGAATTAGATAGAATCTCTTACAATGCAGAACACACGAATGCCACCGTAGACAATTTGGGCATCGATGGACTTAATTTCTCGACGAAAGAAGGCGCTCAAGAAGCTCTCACTTTGATCGACGAAGCTCAGGTTCGCACCAACGGTTTCAGAGCTGATCTCGGCGCTCTCCAAAATAGACTTTCCTCAACCGTTGACAATTTAGCTGTCAGTTATGAAAACATTCTTGCGGCCAATTCTCGCATCCGAGACACTGACGTCGCTTCAGCTTCCGCTGAACTGACCCGTAACAATATTTTATTGAATGCATCCGTCAGCACTTTAGCCCAGGCGAATGCAGCTCCACAAATGGCATTAAAATTAATTGGATAAAGTTTTGAACCCATAGATCCGAAGATAAACCCATGGATCTAAAAGGCATTGGCAAACCAATTGACCCTCTCCTCACAACCAATCGGGAGAGGGTTGAACGGTCCATCAACTCAGAAAAATCATCGGACCGTGAGGGTAACGGTCAATCAGCCTTTGGTGGAAATGAACAACAACATCCACCAATGACCGAAGAACAATTTCAACAAGCGTTGGAACATTTGCGAAATCTGCCAGTAGTGAAAGATCATCAGCTTGAAGTCGTTACAGAAATAAGAGAAGAAAAACGCGTGATCATTCTCAAGGAACCTTCAGGAAAAGTGATTCGTCGTATTATGGAAAACGAACTCTGGAGCCTCCAAGGCGTCAAAGATACTGAAAAAGGCCAACTCTTGCGTCGTTCCGCTTAAAAAAGCGCAGATTTTGATTTATTCTCATCTCGTGCATTATTTCCATCTTTTCACTCTCAACCTCTCAAATAATTTCTATTTTCTCTTGCAACTCTCGATCAGTATGGCACATTAAAGAAGTCTCATAAGAAAGATAAAGTTGGCGACACCGAAAAGAGTTTCGCAATAGAAGTGAATTGATTTAACAAAACCTATCCACGGAGGTTAATAATGGATACAAAAAAAGTTATAGAAACACTCAATACAATCCTGGAATGTGAACTTGCAGGCGTGGTTCGTTATACTCACTATTCTTTAATGATCTTTGGTCATAATAGAATTCCCATTGTTCACTGGCTCCGTGAACAAGCCAAAGAATCTCTTGATCACGCAGCTGTAGCGGGAGAGCATATCACGACTCTGGGAGGACACCCCAGCCTTAAAATAGGCAAACTTACTGAAACACATAAACACTCCATCAATGATATTCTGACAGAAAGCTTGTCACACGAAGAAGCCCAACTTGAAAATCTTAAAAAACTTCTGAAATTAACAGAAGGTGAATCCATTTATCTTGAAGAATACGCTCGAGAAATGATTTGCGAAGAAGAGGCCCATGTTGCAGAAGTTCAAAAAATGATGAGATCCCAACCCAAATAATCTCTCTCCAATGTACTGGAGATTCAAATGCCTTGTGACACTGGATTCTTCTCAAGAAGACTCAGGGTCACAAGGCATTTAATTTTTATTTCAAATTCACCACTCACGCTACACCATAGCGGTTGAGTTGATATCGTAACAGCGGTTATTTAAGAGTCTGCCCCTGTTGGTTTTCCAAAAGTGGCTTGATGATATCCAGAGGTAACGGAAAAATAATTGTGTTTGTCTTATCACCCGCAATCTCTGTTAAGGTTTGCAAATAAGCCAATTGCAATGCTGAAGGTGAACCTGCCAATGTCAATGAAGCCTCTTGGAGCTTTTGAGCTCTCTGCACTTCCCCTTCCGCACTAATGACTTTAGCTCGACGTTCACGCTCTGCCTCAGCCTCTCGTGCCATCGCTCTCTGCATCTCTTTCGGTAAATCAATTTGTTTGACTTCAACCATCGTCACTTTAATTCCCCAAGCTTCTGTATGACGGTCAAGAATGTCCTGAAGAGCGGCGTTGATTCGATCTCTATGCACAAGAACTTCATCCAATTGATATTGCCCCATGACGGAACGCAAAGTTGTTTGCGCTAACTGACTGGTTGCAAAATAGTAATTTTCAACTTTTGTAATAGCCTCCATAGGAGACATCACTTTAAAATAGACTACCGCATTGACGTGCATACTCACGTTATCCTTGGTAATGACATCCTGAGGCTGAACATCCATGGTAACAGTTCGTGTGTCTAATTTGATAATCCGTTCAAGAAACGGAATAAGGATGATCAGACCCGGCCCTCTCACTCCCACCGCTTTTCCTAAGCGCAAAACCACTCCACGCTCCCAATCATTGAGGATTTTAATCATCGAGGTCAAAATAATCAGTATTAAAACAGCAATCGAAATCATAAACTCCATAACATTCTCCTTTTATTTGGTCCGTTGATAAAAATCTTTAAGCGTATTCTTAATTCATTCTGCTTCAAATACGCTGTTATAGGGAAACCCATAACAAAATCCCGCAAAAACATCTATAGCAAATCACAACAAAAAATAAAAAGGCCCATGAATCGCTGTTGCAAGAGCAATTCATTAAGCCCCTCCCTCAGAAGCAAACCCTTATCATCATTCTTTTCTGACTTTTAATATTAAACCGTGGCGCTCTATAACCCTAATGGAATCATGAATTTGAAGTTCAACATCAGAATTAAAACGCCAAATTTCTCCCAAAATCATAACCTGTCCGGAACGTCCCCCTAAATCCACCGAATGGACTTTTCCTGGAGTGCTTTTCAAATCCTCATCGGCATCTCGACTTTTGAATCGCAATGTCCGAAGAGCTAAAGCACCAATACCTAGAAAAAATAATCCCAGTACTCCTACCACAGTCAAAATAAGGGATAAAGGAAGCGTATAACCTGAAACATTTGCATCAAATAAAAACAAACTCCCAACAAATAGTGACACAAGCCCCCCGATTCCTAATGCACCAAAGCTCGGTACAAACAACTCTGCAATCAAAAAGATAATACCCAATAAAATTAAGGCAAGTCCACCCCAAGCCACATTTAATTTATGAAAAGCTATTAAAGAGAGCACAAAACCAATGCCCCCCAACACCCCAGGAACAATCAAACCTGGATTTGAGATTTCGAGGTACAAAAGAGCTAAGCTCCCCATAAATAACAAATACGCAAATTCAGGATCCGCAATAAAGTCTAACACTTTATATCGCATATCCTGTGGAAACTCCGTCAAGGTATGAATAGCCACTGAATGGATCTCCTGGTCTTTCATTTGCACCTTACGATGAGCGGATTGTTCTAAAAAGTCAGTTTCATTCTTTGCCAAAATATCTAAGGCTCCTATCTTATGAGCCTCTTCAGAGCTTAAAGCTTTTCCTTCAGTCACAATCTCTCTTGAAAACTTAAGATTCCGATTGCGAAGTTTAGTAATACCCTCTAACAAGCTCACGGTGTCATTGACCATCTTATTTCTTAAATCTTCGGAAGTCTTGTCTCCAGATCCTAGCAATACGGGAGTTGCCGCGCCAAGATTGGTTGTCGGAAGCCCTCCGTTCACATGACAAGCTTGTAAAATAATCGCTCCCGCACTTCCTGCATGCCCGCCACTGGGAGTAATTAAACACAAATATGGAACAGATGAAGCGAGAATATTTTCGATAATCAATCGAGTGCTCTGAAGACTTCCTCCGGGAGTGTTAACTCGTAAATAAATCGCCTCACACCCCAATTCTTTAGCTCTGCTTTGCGCTCGTTCGAGATAATCCAAAGTGGAAGCACTAATAACACCATTGATACTCAAACCCAGAGTGCAGGAAGCCATCCCTTTCTGAGAAAAACCAATGACAATCAGGAGACAAAAAATACAACTAAGCCATATACAATGCTTGACCCTCATGACCATAAAAACACCTCGCAGGAACTTTCCATATAATCAAGATCAAGGCTTACTGCCAAGAAAATAAAGGCTTTGCTTGAGGAATAAAAAACCAAAGGACAGAATGTCCTCGTCGAAAGCTCTTTCTGCTCAACGACAACAAGAACTCTGCAACTTTTCGCTTTAATGAGGGACCGAAATCAATTTCTTCTTCTTTGATTCGCACCTTTGAAGAATGCGCTCCTCAACCAATTGAATAAAATAATGAAAGAAACTCTCTTATCAAGAAAACATCAAATTAAAAAATCAATTGAATCGTTCCATTTTCAAAGAAGCAAACCCTTCAGGGAAATGAACTATCGACCGTATAAATAATAAAAATTTACTTTCTCACACCTTTGACTCTGTTAGAAACAGATGCCCAAAATATCCAGATTCACTTGTCGATCTTCTTTTTTTGGGCACAGTATTGAAACTTGAATTTCATCAGATTAAACTAGGAAGACCGCACACAAAACCAAAAAAGCGGAGTGCTCTGCAAACAATCCTTCGCCCTCCACGGAAATAGATTTAATTCTCTTTTTTATTTCCGCAAACGTTCCGCATTGAGATTAGCACATTTATGACTTAAGTCTTACAAAGTTTAGAGATTTCAAGAATCACTACCACCCATTTTAAAATCCAATACAGAATTATTAAAATGGCCTGTAGTTTTATCCAAAACTGCCGATCAAACGACTGTGTTTCTTTGTCGCTCATCGGACCCTCCTCTCTGTGAAGAGAGTCGTCCTAATCCAAACTTGCAGGGCACTCCAATAGGAGTGCTCTGCAAGTTTGGCACTCAGTTAAAATAAAGTTTAATTGGATCTTGCAACTGTAGCTCGGATGAACATCCGGACCCCACTCATGACATGAACTTCCTGTCACTCACCATAGAGACCGAGTGAAGCGAGGATGATGTGCACAACACACACATGAAATTAACAGCGCCATCACCATCCAGGCTGCCTTAATGGTCCTTCTGCATCGGTAATAAAGGATGAACCTCAAAAGCCTTTTCTCTCGTCTTTTTGAGTGCAATTAAAAAAGCCTCTGTAGCATCACTCTCTGTTAAACAAGGAATGCTGTAATCAATACAAGCACGACGAATATTAAAACTTGCTTCAATGGATTGGCGGCCTGAAGTCGTATTAATCACAATACTCACTCCTCCGGATCTGATTTTATCCACACAATGGGGCCGTCCTTCATGAACTTTCTTGTATTCCACACACTCCAGCCCTTGAGATTTAAAGTACTGAGCCGTACCTCTGGTCGCAGAAAGAGTGTAGCCCATTGCTAACAAATCTTGAGCCACAAAAAGCATCTCGGACTTGTCTTTTTCTCTCAATGAAAAAAAGACCTCTCCCTTCTCCGGAAATCGCATCCAAGAAGAAAGCATCGCTTTCATCAAGGCTTCACCGTAATCACGACCACGGCCCATGCTTTCACCCGTTGATTTCATTTCAGGTCCCAAAATAGAATCAGCCTCGGGAAATTTTTTGAATGGAAAAACGACACCCTTCACTGACACATCCGTACGCTGGCGCCACACAAATTGATGGGATTGGATCTTAGCATCAGTCTCTCCCAACATTGCGGCAACCCCCAAATCCACCAAAGGCACACCTGTGGCTTTCACTACAAAAGGGACGGAACGGGAACTGCGAGGGTTAGCTTCCAATATGTAAATAGAGTCATCTTTAATGGCGAGTTGTAAATTCAGATGTCCAATAACACCGATTCGATGAGCCAGCTCTTGGCTCATTCTCTCCACGCGATCACAAACTTCTCGTCGCAATCTCTGAGGAGGAATCACGCCCTGACTATCTCCAGAATGAACACCCGCGGCTTCAATATGTTCGACCACGCCGCCAACCACAACCCAGTCCACTCCTCGCACTAAATCCACGTCTACCTCTAAGGCTCCCTCCAAAAACTGATCAATCAGACAAGGACGCCGAGCGCTGATGGCCTCTTGATGGCGCTCAAAATAACTCAACAATTCATCATGATTTTCGACAACTTCCATACGCCGCCCTCCCAAAACATAGCTGGGTCGGCAAATTAAAGGATACCCAATGCGGGCCACGATCTCCTCGGCTTCTCGAAGGTTTTGCGCCATTCCTGATTCAGGAATTTTAAAGTGAAGTTCCCGACAGATTTGATTAAAACGCCCGCGGTCTTCAGCTAAATCAATCGCCTCCAAATCTGATCCCATAATTTTAAAACCTTGTTGAACTAAACCAGGAGCACAATGAATGGGAGTCTGCCCTCCCAGCTGAACCACGACATTCTCAACACCAGCAACCCTCAAAACTTCAGACACATGTTCTTCTGTCAAGGGTTCAAAAAACAATAAATCAGCCGTATCATAATCTGTTGAAACCGTCTCCGGGTTCGAGTTAATCATGCACACTTCCACACCTTGCTTTTGAAAGCCCTTCACACCTCGAACGCAGCTATAATCAAATTCAATCCCCTGACCGATGCGATTGGGACCACTCCCTAAAATTGCCACCCGACGCTCAGCCCTTGGTATTTCAGTCGGTTGAGACCAATAAGTCGAGTAATAGTAAGGCGTCGAAGACGGAAACTCCCCCGCACAGGTATCGACCTGTTGAAAACTAGGGGTGATTTTCATCTTATGTCGAAAAGCGCGGATCTCGGACTCTGTTTTTTGCATCAGACGCGCAATCAAAGCATCTGAAAATCCACGCTTCTTCGCTTGATAAATAACTTCTGTTGATAAATTTGATTTTTTAAGCCCATTTTCGAAGTCCGTCAGAGCTTTCATTTGCTCTAAAAACCAAGGAGTGATCTGCGTGAGCTCATGAATGGCCTCTACCGTCCAGCCCTCTCGAAACGCTTGATAAACATGAAATAAACGCTGGCTGTTCGGATAAGAGATTCTTTCATCAACCACTGTGATCTCAGGAAAGCCTTCCGCATGATGTTCAAGAGATAATACTGCTTTCATTAACGACTCTTGAAACGTTCGTCCAATCCCCATGACTTCGCCGACACTCTTCATCTGTGTGGATAAAAGATCCTTCGCTCCCGCGAATTTTTCAAAAGCAAATCGCGGAATCTTCGTCACCACATAATCCAAAGCCGGTTCATAACACGATGGAGTTGATTGAGTAATATCATTTTGAATTTCTTCCAATCGATAACCAATGGCCAACAAGGCTGCAATTTTGGCAATGGGGAATCCCGTCGCCTTCGACGCCAACGCCGAAGATCGACTCACTCGAGGGTTCATCTCAATAACCACTCGCTCTCCCGTTTGAGGGTGCACAGCAAATTGAACGTTCGCGCCCCCTGTTTGTAAACCTACTTCGTTGATGATCTTTCCGGCCTCTTCTCGCATTGCCTGATACTCTCGATCCGATAATGTCAACTGAGGTGCCACCGTAATGCTGTCGCCAGTATGAACACCGCAAGGATCAAAGTTTTCAATCGTGCAAATAATCACAAAAGTCCCTGCGGCATCCCGCATGACCTCCAGCTCAAACTCTTTCCAGCCAAGAATGCTCTCTTCCACCAAAACTTCATGAGTGGGACTTTCATGAAGAGCTTGCACCAGCATTTTTTGATACTCTTCTGGAGAATAAGCAATACCGCCACCGCCACCGCCCAAAGTGTAATTGGGTCTTAAAATAAGAGGGTAGCCCAGTTCATCACCCACTTGAGTGCCTTGTTCGAAAGTCCGTACCAAATGACTTTTAGGATACTTAGCTCCCACTTTATCTAAAATATTCCGGAACAACTCACGATCCTCAGCGGCTTGGATCACTTTTGGATCAGCCCCTAAGAGCTGAACATTGTATTTATCTAAAATGCCCGAGCGATGAAGTTCTAATGCTAAATTGAGAGCCGTCTGCCCACCCAAAGTTGGAATTACGGCCTGGGGCCGCTCTTTTTCCAGGATTTTTTCAATAAAAGGGGGTTGTAAAGGTTCAATATACACTCGTGTAGCGATTTCAGGGTCTGTCATGATGGTCGCCGGATTGCTGTTTACCAGCACCACTTCCAATCCCTCTTTCATCAGAGCTTTGCAAGCTTGAGTGCCTGAATAATCGAACTCACAAGCCTGACCGATCACAATGGGTCCACTCCCTAGAATTAAAACTTTTTTTAAATCATTTCGACGTGGCAAAGTTGACTCCTTCTCGAATACGCCCTCATAAACAACAAGATCAAATCGTGCTAACCACAAATCATTATCGAGAACTTAGGGTGATTTTTCATGACAATAAATTTGGCTGATTGTCACATGCTTGTACTGTTCATACTTGTAACGCATTTTTGTCAGCTTCAACAAAAGCGCTTCTACGCTCAAGTCCGGGTTTTTGCGATGGCGTTTCGCCTCTTGATAAATATATTTCTTCGCTTCTGGCGGATGAAAACAAAATCCTCGCGTAAAAATATAACCATCTCCAATAGGAATCACCCGCACCTGAAAGATCTCATCTTCAGCGAAACCAGAAATAAAAGGCGACTCTTTCACGGTTATTTTTTTATCCGCAACCAAATCACGTAAAATCAAATTGCCGTTCTTTGTTTTAATGTATTCAAAAAGACAATTTTTATGTCTTCTCATAATATTAATCATTTCAATTTCATTCGGAGTGTACTTAAGCTCCCGAGGCAATAGCGCTCCTTCAAGAGGAGAACATTCATAGCCTCTCAATCTTCTTGAAAAAAAATACCAATCAAAAAACTGCGCCATTCGAAGCTCAAAATGAGAAGAGCCTTCATCAAAAATACTCGAACTATCAAAAAAATCGCGCTTAGCGATGCGGATTTCATCCTGAAACTGTTCTCCCGCAAAAAACTGTAAAATCTTATCCATCAAATCATTGTATTCATGAATCATAATTGCTCCACAAAGTATTGAAATAAAGCCTGGGCTTCGCGAGGACCAGGATGGCTTTCAGGGTGGTATTGGATTCCTAAAAAACGTTTTTCAGAACTCATCATGCCTGAAACCGTTTGATCATTCAGATTGACGTGAGTCACCTTAACCTCAACCGGCAGCGTGGATGAATCCACGGCATAACCGTGGTTCTGACTCGTGACATAAATTTTATTGAGAATCTCATCACGCACAGGGTGATTGCTTCCACGATGACCAAACTTTAACTTGTAGGTCTTTGCTCCCAACGCCAAACTTAAAATTTGATGACCCATGCAGATTCCCATCATGGGCTTCCAACCAATCATGCGGCGAACCGTCTCTACGGTCTCCTGCACATCCATAGGATCTCCAGGTCCATTGGACAACATAATGCGATCCGGATTCCACGCTTTGATTTTTTCAAAAGACGTTCGACTCGGAAAGACACCCACTTCAGAACAATAAGGTAAAAGCTCACGAACAATATTTTCTTTGCAGCCCAAATCCAACAAAGCCACGCGAGGACCTCGTTCGCTTTGACCCACTCGGATTTGAAAATTTTTTGAAGAAGTTGCAAAAACCCAATCTTTCTCTTTTCCTTTTTCTTTTTGGATCAAAGGTTTTGCCAACTCCCGCGCTTCACCCTCTGAAGTCGCTGTAACTAAAGCACCCCAAGGAGTTCCTCCATGCCTCAAACGGACAACAAGAGCTCTCGTATCAAGTTCTGAGATCACTGGAATTTTAAACTCACGCAAACGCTCCAACCAAGCCTGATCTCCCGCACTGGCTTGCATTTGCACACAGACAAAACCTTGAATCCATAATCGATGGGATTCCCAAACCTCTCTAGCGACGCCGTAATTCCCCATCATCGGAGCTGTCATCACAACAATTTGAGTATAATAACTGGGATCCGTCGCGATTTCCTCATAGCCAGAATGAGAGGTATTGAAAACCACTTCACCGGCTCGAGGCTCTCCTCCCAACCAGTGACCCGAGTACACTTCTCCCGTCTCTAAGACGCAATAACCTAACTTCATTCCTTTCCCTCCCCTATCACTCTCTTCAGAAGGGCCATTCTCACATAAAGCCCACTATTGACCTGATCTAAAATTCGGCAACGAGAATCACCAAAAACCTCATCGGTGATTTCCACCCCTCGATTCACAGGTCCAGGATGCAAAATCAATGCTTCAGATTTCAATAAAGATAAATTATTTTTATTTATACCAAAATGAATCCGGTAATCTTCCGCTTCCAAATGAACATCTTCTGAGTGACGCTCCAATTGCAATCTCAAAGCCATAACGGAATCACACCAGCTCAATCCCTCATGGAGAGAATCAAACCATTGAAAATCCGGAATTGGAGTTTTAGGTTTAAACACCAGAGGCCCGCAACCAGCGATTTGAACTCCCATGGTTTTAAAAACTTCAAAATGAGAGGAGGCCACACGACTGTGTAAAATATCTCCCACAATTAAAAGCTTTAAACCTTCAAGCGGCCGCTCTCTCCAAAGAGTGTAAAGATCCAATAAGGCCTGAGAAGGATGGGATTTGGAGCCCCAGCCACCGTTAATGACAGGAGCTTTAATCTCCCGATCTATTTTCTCTAAATCCAACTGACTTCCACAACGGACAATCACAACTTTAGGATCCATAGCAGCAACATTTAAAATCGTATCCTCAGGCGTCTCACCTTTAACAAGACTTGAGCCGGAATTAGCATCTAGAAGGACAGGGCCTAATCCCACTCTCCAACAAGCTGATTCAAAACTCATGCGGGTGCGAGTGGAGTTCTCAAAAAAAAGAAGTGCCGCTGTTCCCTGAAAGGACCACGGCTGATGACGGCCACTTCTCAACTCTTGAGCTGACTGAAAAAGTGAAACCAAATCTTGATCATTGTAATGACGGAAATCAAGGAAGCTTTTCTTTTTTGAATTCATCAAGACTCAAAGCTACGAACCCCTACCGCTGAAGTCAATGGAGACTTTTGAATTTTCTGATTTTTAAAAAATAGCAACAACAGTATTTACTTGAATGATCCAAGACTGATCATCCAATTAAAGAGTTGATTGAAAAAGGCCTAAATTCAAGGCCTCAGAGCCGAAACAAGAGATTCTTTCCAAAGCAAAGCCTCTATCAATCTCAGCCTTGAGACTCCAGACTTTTATTCCCAGCGATAATTAGGAGCCTCTTTTGTAATACTCACATCATGAACGTGGGATTCCTTTAAACCTTGGGCTGTAATTTCAACAAAATGCGCTTTTTGTTGTAACTCTGCAATATTAGCGGCCCCCACATAGCCCATCCCAGATCGTAACCCCCCCAGGAGTTGATGAATAATACCTGAAAGGCTTCCACGGTAAGGAACTTTACCTTCAATCCCTTCAGGAACCAGTTTTTCAGCATCACTCACATCACCTTGAGCATAACGATCCTTAGAACCTTTTGACATAGCGCCTAAGCTGCCCATACCTCGGTAAACCTTATAACTGCGTCCTTGGAACAAAATGGTTTCACCGGGAGATTCTTCAGCTCCTGCCAAAAGATTTCCAATCATCACAGAATGAGCTCCCATTGCTAAAACTTTTGTAATATCACCAGAAAACTTAATGCCGCCATCAGCAATGATCGTACGGCCATATTTTTTAGCCACTTGAGCGCAATCATAAGCAGCAGTGATCTGAGGCATCCCAACTCCTGCCACAACACGTGTGGTACAAATACTGCCAGGCCCCACTCCCACTTTCACAACATCCGCTCCTGCCTGAAAAAGGGCATCAGCGCCCTCCGAGGTAACTACATTCCCCGCCACAAGGATTGTATCAGGGTATTTTTTATGCAAAAGCTTCACCATCTCAATCACATTTTTAGAATGTCCGTGAGCCGTATCAACAACAAGAACATCACAATGAGCGGAAACCAGAGCTTCCGCTCTTTCCACAGAATCTCCACCTGTGCTAATGGCCGCTCCCACCATCAACCGTCCTTGTTTATCTTTTGTTGCCTGTGGATAAGCCTTTGCTTTTTCAATATCTTTAATGGTGATCAAGCCCTTCAGCTGACCTGCCTCATCTACAACGGGAAGTTTTTCTATTCGATATTTCTGTAAAATTTCCTTAGCCTGCGGCAAGGTTGTTCCTACCTTTGTTGTGATTAAACGCTCTTTCGTCATAATATTACGAATGGGTTGATCCAAATGGGTTTCAAATCTTAAATCCCGATTGGTCAAGATTCCAACAAGAGTCCCCTGAACAGTGATAGGAACTCCGCTAATGGTGTATTTACGCATAAGTTCCACAGCCTCAGAAACCAAGCGATCAGGGCCCAAAGTAATCGGATCACTGATCATGCCACTTTCGTATTTTTTAACCTTTTCAACTTCAAAAGCCTGCTCTTCAACTGTAAAATTTTTATGAATGATCCCAAGCCCACCTAGCTGCGCCATCGTTCGTGCTGTACGATTCTCTGTTACCGTATCCATCGCGGCCGAAATAATGGGCGAATGAAGTTGAGTTCCTCGAGCAAAAACAGTGTTGGTATTCACTTGCGAAGGCATAATTTCAGAGTACTGAGGCAAAAGCAAAACATCATCAAACGTTAACGCTTTTCTTATAGGATTTAATCCCAACTCTCTCGGATTATCCATCATAAACACTCCTCTTAATGTCAATATTCATAAGTATGCTAGCTATATTAAAACGAAGAACGACACGATGGCTGAAACCATACTGGGATTCTCTCCTTCTGGCGAGAAAAGAATGGACTTTTGGCTCTGCGCTAAACTTTTTACAAGAGCGCAAAAAAATCCTGCACGGAATTTTTTACTAAAGAACTCGACCTAAATCTCATCGCTATATAAATTCATCTCAATAGTGTTTATTTTGCAAGCCAAGACTAAACTCTCTAACCCAAGACACCTTACCCTCTCAACGATAAACAAAACTAGCGCTGACAAGAGAAATCGACCATTGTTGAGATCATTCATCAATACAATTTTTGCAGGTCCAGATTACAAGGATAAGGCTTATTTCAAATGCCAAAAAATGATATCCTTTTTAGGTTATAAGAACGAAAAACTTCCCGTTTTAAAAAATATAGATGCAGCATAACGTCACTCAACGGTTTTTAAACAAGGACCCAAAATGAATGCTGATGCAAAAAAATTAGATCCTCAATTAGCTATTGACGAAGAAATCATTAACATCATCGATAAAGCTATTCTAGAAACATTTAATTCTTTCATGGGCTTTACACCTGTTTTAAAACAAATTGAAAAACACCATGGCACTCTCAATGAGCGCTACGAGATCTCCGGGATCATCGCCTTCGTCCAGGAGACAACAGAGGGAACTCTCGCCATTCGCTTCAAACAAAACTCAATTTTTAAATTGCTGAGTAAAGTCTACGGAGAAGAGCTTGTGACCCTCGATAGCCGAGTGATTGGCGGTGTTGCAGAATTGACCAACGTCATTCACGGGATAACCAAAGAAGAATTGAACTCACAAGGCCATTGTTACCAAATGTGTCTGCCGCTTGTGATTGTTGGAGAAAATTATTCCATCATCAATACGTTCAATGGCCAAAAGCTCATCATGAAATATGATTTAGAGGGAGAAGAAGCCATTATCGAGCTACTTCTCTATAAATAAAATACGGAGAAATATAAACTTTATTTTCAAAAACAAAAAAAGAGGAGAGAGATAAAAAATGAAAACATGCCAAGTCACACTATCTAAGAAAGATTTTACAATCAATGATTTAGCTGCTATCCAGGCTATCAATCCCCAGTGGATCACTGTTTTCGGACATCTCTCTTTCTTTGAATCAGGACACCTAGGAAAACAACTTAAAGGCTTTTTTCCTTCCGCTGAAATCATTGGGTGCTCCTCCGCTGGCGAAATCAGTAATCAAGGTGTTTTTGACCAAAGACTCGTGGTAACTGGAGTCCACTTCGAAAAGGTTCAATTAAAATCAACTTTTTGCGAGTTCCAAGGCAACGATAAATCAGAGTGGACGGGGCAACAAATTGCTCAGCGATTGGCAGGGAAAAACCGTGACGATGTCTCTGGGCTTTTCGTCCTCAATCAAGGTGTGAACGTGAATGGCGGGGATTTTATCACAGGATTAAAAGAAAACCTCCACAATAACACTGTTATCACCGGCGGACTCGCAGGAGACGGCGGCGCCTTTAAAAAAACCTATGTCTTATGCAACGATAAAGTCAGCTCTGACATGGCTGCTGCCGTCGCGTTTTATGGACCTCACTTGCAAATTGGATCTGGATCCATGGGCGGTTGGGAGCCCTTCGGACCCGTTCGTCAAGTCACACGCTCCAATAAAAATATCCTTTACACTTTGGATGGAGAACCAGCCTTAGAGTTATATAAAAAATATTTAGGAGAGCGGGCTAAAGACCTTCCAAGCTCCGGACTTTATTTTCCCTTTAGCATTTTAAAAAACAATGGAGATCAGTTAGGGCTTATCCGCACTGTCTTAGGAGTGAACGAAAGTGATGGTTCTTTGATTTTTGCCGGTGATATGCCTGAGAAAAGCTTAGTTCGCCTTATGACCGCAAAGAATTCTGATTTAACCAAAGGGGCGCTGAAGGCTGCCGAAGATGCTGTCGTGATGAATTCCCCTCAAGATGACCACAGCAACCAATTTTCAATTTTAGTCAGCTGCGTAGGACGAAAACTAGTCATGTCAGAAGACGTCGACGATGAAGTCGAAGCCGTTCAAACCATTATGAAGAACGCGACAATTACAGGATTTTACTCTTATGGAGAAATCGGCCCTTTCCAAGAAATTCAGAACTGCAAGCTCCACAACCAAACAATCACAGTAACCCACTTTGTGGAAAAAGCGGGATGAGGGAATGAGAAGTAAAAAGATACTCCGTCAAATAAAGAAGTCTTTCCTGACTGAAAATATTGAAGCGGAGTTTCAAACTTTATTCGAGCAGTTAAAAGCAGGTGAAATGCCTACCGATCTCCCTTCATGGCGAACTCGCCTAGAGGGGCTTTCTCAATTTCTGGATTTTATTGACAACACCTATGCACAGCACGATACGGCCATGGAGCTAGCCAATCGCAGCCTTGAAGTCTCTACCAAAGAGCTTTATGAAGCGAACGAAAAATCCCGTTTTGCTCTCAGTGCCATGAATTCCATGGTCAATAGCCTTGACGAAGGATTTCTTGTCATCAATCACAGCGGAATTTGTGACAAACTGGTCTCTCAATCAGCCATTCATTTACTGGGCCGTAACCCCCAAGGGGAGCCTTTGTCAAAAATCCTCAATGTTCCAAAAGAAGATGAGGAATCTTTTTCGGATTGGTTTTCTATGATCCTCTCTGAGGTGATTCCTTTTGAGGATCTCGTTGATTTAGCTCCGAAGTCCCTCCTCCCTAACACCACCCAAAGAAATTTAGAAATTAAATTTAAACCGATTAGAGACGAAGAAACTCAAAAAATTAAAGAACTTGTTTTGATTCTTATCGATGTAACAGAAAAAGCAGAAGTCGAACGCCGCCTGACTGAACAAAAGTTACTCACAGACATGGTTCTGCAATATCTCAATAATAAATCTAATTTCAAACGCATTTTATACATAACAAAAGAAACTATTGATTCCATGAAGTCATGGATTTTCAATCCCGCAGATTGGGGAGAACAACTCTCTTCTCTCGCTAGGGAACTTCACTCTCTCAAAGGAGGGCTTAATACGCTTTCCATATATTCTCTCGGATACAAAGTTCATCAAATCGAAGATGAAATCAGTGCTTTCACCAAAAAAAATTCTTACCTTCCCGATATCGAAAATTTAATTCACCTTCTCGCGCAAGATTTTCAGGATACCTTAGATGAATTTTTTAAAAAATACCGTCCGATTTTAATCTTAGACAGCAAAGACTCCACTCTCACAAAAGAAATACCCGTTGATAACATCTATCGATTTAGCACAGAGCTCTTAAGGGCTGGGCTTACGGATCTGCTGCAACGCTATGTCGATGAGGTCATCGCGGTTCCACTCTCCAGCATGTTCGCAGCCATTGAGGCCGGGGTGTATTCACTCTCCCTCAATTATGGCTACCCAGTGGAATTTATAATTCATGACCCTCAAAAAATTAAAGTGGTGCCAGAATTTTATATAAGACTTTTTGACAACCTAGTGCATATTTTTAACAACATGATTGACCATGGCATGGAAACAGAAAAAGAGCGGCAAATCCTTGGCAAAAGCCCCATGGCTCACATCGACGTGCACTTAACACTCACACCCAATGCTCAATATCCTTCAAATCAAACATTGCAACTGATCTTAACCGATGATGGAAAAGGAATCGATCCCTCTCTTATCAAAGAAAAGCTGACCTCTCGAGGATTGAATGTAAACACCGAATCGGACCAACAAATCATTAATCATATTTTTGATGAAGGATTCTCATCTCGCGAAGTTGCCAATCTGACCGCTGGCCGAGGTGTTGGCTTGTTTGCCGTGAAAAAAGCGGTTGAAGAAATAAATGGCGATATTTCAGTAACATCAACTGTTGGCCAAGGCACCAGCTTCAAGATCCGTGTTCCTTATGTGAAAGAAATTGATTCGAGCACGATCACTCAGGTCTCAGAGAATTTAAAGTCAGGCGATAAAAATACTTTGTTGAAGACAGTATCGTAATGTTACTTATATGTCAGGAAGGACAAATCAAGCCATTATCACCGATGGCATTGATCTTCAAAGGTGAGTCCATGCAAGCATTGAACTCAACCCTATCTTTGGTATTTTTAATCCATTTTGAAATGAAAAAATTCAAATAAGAATTATTTAAGCTACTTTCTTCTTAAACTTCATAAAATTCTGATATTTTTTATCAAAATCTTTTGCGAATTGGCCACCGACCGTGACTAAACCCTCTTTAAACCAAGTATAATGTTCATCACAGAATCCGGCCTTCGTCGATTTACTTTTACAGCCTTCGACTTTACAACGGTCCAAACCAATAGCCACGACATTGCTCTGGTTATTCCCGCTTCCTTTTTCAACTGACTTTGGCTGTCCAACCGTTGGTTCTTTTTTACTCATAAATCCTCCTCATTCTCATTAGTCAAATTAATAAGTCCTTAATCATGAATGAAAGAAACCCCTTACAGTTTTACCTGCAGGTTCATTTCATTGATGCGAATGCAACACCATCCTATCGGATAATAGCTCATAAAGCTTAACAAGACTTAAATCCATGGGGTGATTTAGAAAATAACCCTTACTGAGGGTTCTCAATCGGAAAGATCCTCTGATTGAATAAAAACAATTTCAGCACTTTCATTGAAAGAAGTGTTCAAATGCTTTCTTAAGTGATCAAAAGAACTAAATTCATGGTAACGCACAAAACTTTCTATACCGACAGAAAGCTTTTCGAATATGGATAAAACCTCTTGCTTGGATAAAAACGGAGAAAAAAATTTAATTTTACACTGAATGGAGCAAGGCATATCTGAAAAAGGATGTAAGCTTAAAGTCGCCTCCTGATCTTTAAAAAGTAACAGATCCGCTTTCATAACTAATGGCAATATCGTTTGTATTATCTTTTCGAGATTCATAGAGACATTGCCTCCCCTAACTCTTCTTTTAAAATAATAGATAATACATTATCAATTTCATATTTTTTGATAGGGAGCCTGTACTCCTCATTTTTAGAAAAATCCAAACCGCTATGCAACTCATCGCTAATTTTTAATATGGCATAAAAACGATTTTTGTTTTTCTTAACTGACAATGCGAGATCATAGAGTTCTTGCTCAACAACATCAATGGAGTATCTTTTCTTATAAAAATCATACCAAACACGATCTTCAAATAAAATACTATCAATGGAAACATGACGAACAGTTCTATCCTTATGCAACCCCGGAAGAGAAGGTGCCTCTAACAACTTTATGGCCAAATTAGATATTAATTCTGATTTTTTATGATTAAGGTCATTACCGAGAGAAAAATACTGAGGCATCACAAAATCATTCAAACGATATTTTTCATTTAAACTTCCTGCTGTTCCAGAGAAAACAACAGTTGGCGCAGAACCCATTTTTTTAAACGAATCTACAAGTATACTCGCGCGATCCCCAAATAATCTTGGTTCTATACTGGTGACAAACACTGATTTCCCACCTTTTACAAAAAATTTTCCGCTCAGCTCTTCATTGAAGAGGCCTTTAACCTCTTTAAAACCCGCTACACTTAATATTTTAGCCGCGGCCATTGAGTTTCCAATAATAAGAACATCGGGTTTTACCTCTTCTGCTTCAAGTAGGCTTATCATCTTCGCCTCGATTGAAGCTGATGCCTTTAAAACTTTAATTCGTTTCGGATCAATGCTCGCATCGTGGGTTGTTTTAAAATAAATAAGATGAGCAATAGCTTCATGCAAAGCCGCACGCCCCAAAAGGGTTTGAAGTACGTAAATAGTCTCCCCTGTTTCGGGGCGACGAGCGATAAACTGATTAAAATCTGTCATTTTATTTCTCGATAATTCTACGATCTCAGAAAAACCAAGTTGAAATAAATTTTTCAAGCACTCCTTACGCGAAGATCCATAAACTCTAATAGGTAAATTCTTTGATTTTGTTAACCAAAGAAAGGTTTCGGGCGCAATATGCCTATAAACATATTCGGGAACATCCAGCGTGTGCACCTGATCTCCTTCATATCTTTTATATTGGGAAATGACATAAGGAAGAACCGTCTTCTCTACAACCACGGGTCCAATATTCAGACTTTCAAAGTGTTCTTCTTTAATTCTAAATTGCGAGAGAGACGTTTTTTTAATCCACCATAACGCAAAGGCGTCTGCCCTCTTTAACGATGGTGAAGAGTCCGTAAAATCAGGATGTTCTTTTACAAATAAATCAACACTCTTGCCAAGATCATTTTTCTTCAGATTGAATAAGAAACCAACCTTGATCAAATCATTGATAATTCTTTTTTCTCGGAATTTTGGAGAGCTTGTTTCCAAAATTTTCACAGTTTCAATAAAATCTCTTAGCCACATGAAAAGGGCTGATTGAGCGTCAACTAATGTGATGTCTTTTCCCAAAAAATTTTTAAGCAATGAAGGTTGAAATTCTAACAAAAGCTGTGTTCTAATTTTTTGAACTTCATTTTCATTAAAACTGCTGACTTCATCTCTTAGATTTTTTATATCTTCAAACCGCAACAAAGGGCGAAACCTAATATCATCTATAAAGTTTTTTACCCTTGGCTCTAAACTATTTTCATTTTTTCTAAGATTAAATTTTTTTAAAATGTCGGTTTTTGATTTTTTACTCTCGGCCTGTAGTTGTTCATATGTAAATCGAACGGTAAAATCACCATCTGTTTTAAAGTCCGTATGAAAGGTGTCGCTTTGATTTAACGAATGAACCCCTGACTCCAGTTTTAACAAGAACTCTTCCATCAGAAATTCCGCTTGTTCTCGCTTTAGGCTATATCTTCGCTCAAGGATTCTTATTATTGGTTCTATTTCTTTTTTTTCTTTAGATCCATTAATTAAATTTTGTATCGCTGATTCTCCAGAAAGTGCTTCTAGAATTTGATTTCTCCATGAAACTTCCTGCTGGATCAGTTTGGAAACAAAGCTTTCAATATCCATATTTTTAGTCACAGCAACTTTTAAATCCAGAGATGAATTTGTCCGATTCAAAACGGACGAAACTAAATCACTCAGCCATATAAAGCGTTTATTTCGACCAGAAACATCAACACCAACCAAATCTACCAAAAGAGACAAGCTTTCATAAACACAACTTACGGTCATCTTTTGGTCTCGACGACGGATACTCTCTTGAATCTTAAGAACTTGCGCTGAGTTGAGTCCTTTTATTTCAACAATAAGTCCATGCCTCATAGTTTCAGCATTTTCAATAATACCCACGGGCTTAAGAACATGCCCATCTAAACGAACGGAACCTGCCTGCAAAAATGAGTGCCCCCATCTCTCCACCCCAATGAAAACTCTTTGATCCAAATCAGGAAAAACTTTTTTAAGATTAACAATATTAGGTTTTCCTTCTAAGGTAATATCTAAGAGCACCTGAACGTCTTTAGGCTTTACAAAATCGGCGGGAAAATTATTATCAATTTGAATGCTATTTTTCGAGTTATCTGAATTCGAGAAAATATTTTTACAACTCAATGAGAAGGCTGTAGTTTGATTTATTAAAAATGAAAGTATAAAAACTATAAAATGCTTGTGCATTTTTCTATAAATGTGCAAGCTTAATGCCAATAACTAAACACTCTTAGGCTCACTAATCCCTCCCTCATCTACTTATAATGTATAAATAATAACCGATGAGACTCCAACGAGCATGAGTTTTTGCCAAATCACACTGTCAGTAGCTACTCTTTCTATCTAATATTTTGCTCTTTGAGGTCATTAAAAAAGAGTTTGATTGATGAATCGATCACTTTTAAAAAGTTATGTAAACAAAATAGGCCTTGTTAAAACTGATTTTTGTCACCACCAGGATCCCCAAATCAAATAAAATATATGTAGAATGTTTTTTTCGTTTGGAATGAAAATTGCTAATCTGACGTAAAATACTATCAGAAAAATAATTCTGAAATTTAAAGAGTTTTGGAGATGCTATGATCATGAAGAAATTTTTATCCACATTTGTTATCTTACCCTTAACAATAACAAATGCTTTTCATTTATCTCATGCCCAAACGGGAACGTCGCCAGTCCCCTTGCCAGATAAAAAACCAGCATTACCTGAATATTTCCAAACAAAGTCAGATTTAAGCCTTAATCTCCCTCAACTTATACAACAAGGGGTCCAAAAAGAAGAACAGAACCGTTCTCGTAAAAGAAATAATAAAAAATCGGGATCCGATCAATCCAATGTTATTGATAATTCTCGCAGATCTACACAAGTCTCAAGATTGAGTCTCTCCGACATCTATACACATGCTTATCACACCGATAGCCGTATTGGAACGGTAAGAAACGAATTTGAGGCTTCAGAATACCATGCCCGCGCTGATTTAGCCCGCACATGGGGCCCGCAATTAGCCTTTGTTGCCGGGTTTTCATGGAGAGATGCATCCAATGCCTCTTCATCCCTCGTGCAAATGGGAAATTTTGGAAGCGGTTCCAGCAACTCGGTGGGCATTTCACTCTCTCAACCTATCTTTAATTATCAACAAATTCTTCAAACTAAACAATCAAAGTTTGCTATCGCTTTAAATGAATTACGAAATGTCATTGCTCAACAAGACTTGATGACCAGGATCGTTAAATCTTACTTGGATATTTTAAAAGCCGAAATTTCCATTGAATTTAAAGATCAAGAGTATCAAGCCGCCAGGACACATTTAGAGTACCTTGAACAACAATTAATCGTTGAGCCGTCCATGATTGTCTCTGTTGAAGAAGCAAGAGCTCGATTAAACTCCATTGAAGGTTCAAAAAAACTATATGAAACCAATCTCGCTGTGGCCAAAGGGCTTTTTCTACAAACCTGGGGCATCGATTTAAGCACTCATAGGCTGAGACGCCTCAAACCCAATCTTCAATTTGAACTCCCAAGCCCTAACAACGTCGCCGATTGGGCCCAAAGAGCGAGGGAATCCAATCTCGTGGTTCAACACAATAAAGGTTTAGTTGAACTTGCTAAATTTGATATTCAAAAGGCCAGAGCAGCTCTCTATATGCCCGTTATCAGTGGTACCTTTAATTATTCAAGACAAGAAAACTCTTTTGCTGGAATCCCTGATTTCGTTAACTATGGTTACAACGCGGGAATTAACGTGACCATTCCTCTTGCCGATTCTGGTTATACCAACAGCAAAACAAAAGAGCTCGTTTCTATTCGAGAAAGTATCCGTTATAACGTGATCACGGCTCAAAATAACGCTGTTGACGCCTCTAATAACTCTTTCTTCAACATTGTTAACGGTCTTCCCACCATAGAGTCCTATCAAGAAGCTGTTGAAAAGGATGCATTTGTTTTGGACGGTAAAAAAGAGTTTTTCCAATATAATCTGAGTTCAAGCTTTGAAGTTTTAGTCGCTGTTCGTCAGCTCAATGCCAGCAAGCAACAGCTGATTGATGAACAATTTAAAGTGTTATTAAATAAAATAACTCTCCTACAGGCAGCAGGGACTCTTTCTCCGTCAGACCTTAGAGATTTTGACTCTCTTTTTGAATAATTTGAGTAACAAGGAATACCGCAATGGCATTCCTTGAGAGACTTTAAGCCAAAAAACGGCTGAACTTGCGAATTAAAAAAGCCCTGACCTTTTCAATGTACCCGTAAGCAGCGGGTACAACCACTAGAGTCAATAAAGTGGAGCTGATAAGCCCTCCAATCAAAGCCACTCCCATACTCGTTCTTTGCTTAGAAGCCTCATTCAGACCAATCGCCACAGGGAGCATCCCTGCAATGAGGGCAAAGCTCGTCATTAAAATAGGACGCAAGCGATTTTTACCCGCATGTAAAATAGCATCATGCAAACCTTTTCCTGCCTGCATGGATTGATGAATATAATCCACCAAAATAATGGAGTTCTTCGTCGCGATTCCCAACAACATAATACATCCAATCATCGAGTAAATATCCAAAGTGCTCTGAGTCATCCACAGGCCATAAAAAGCACCGCAAGCCGCCAGCGGCAGAACCAACATAATTGTAAAAGGCGTCATAAATGATTCATAAAGCGATGCTAAAACCATGTAAATAAAAAGAATACCAAAGCCCAAGGCCGCCACGATGCTCACGACCAATTCTTGAAAGCTTTCTGCCTGCCCGACAAATTTATAAGTCATTCCCTCAGGCAGTGGATGTTCTTTGTCTAATAATTTTTTGACATCCGCAATGGCAGCTCCCATTCCTGGGCCTTTAGGTTTAATCTCAGCACTGATCTGAATATAACGGATACGATCTTGGCGGTTGATGCTTGTTGGCCCCTGAGCCTCCTTCACACTGCCAAAAAACTTCAAATAGGGCATTCCACCCTTCATGCCCGGAACACGTAAGATATCCATAAAATCTTTTAAATTCCGCTGATCTTCTCTCAAACGAATACGAACATCATACTCACGTCCGTGTTCACGATAAACCGCTGGGGTGACTCCCTCCACAAGAGCTCTCAACTCATCTCCCACCTGCACATTTAAAACACCAAGCTCCGCGGATTTTTGTGGATCAATTTCAATTTGCACTTCAGGTTTACCCAAGCGGAAACTGGAATCAACATCGACGAGCGCAGGATGATCCTTCAACTTTTCAAAAACGAATTGAGCTTCTTTTTCCAACTGCTCTTGATTGGTCCCAGAAATATTCAAAGAAAAAGGGCGACCTCCCCCTCCCACTCTATCTTTATCTTTGATCAAGGGATTCATCGAGATAAATGGTTTTAATTTTTCGCGCATCACCGCCTTGAATTCACTGGTGCTGACATCCCTTTTTTCATAAGAAATCATTTCCACAAAAATAGAAGCTTTGTTCGATTCGCCGTTCGCGGTCCCCACAGTCACCAAGGTCTGCTCTACTTCAGGTTGAGCGCGCACGAGTTCATCCACCTCTTTTACCATGCGATCCATTTTATCTAAACTCGTGTCTGGAGTTAATTCCAGCGAGACATAAAACTCCCCATTATCTTGCGGTGGCAGAAAAGTCTTAGGAATAAACTTCGTCATGAAAATAGACACCACAAAAATAGCAAATGCACCTAATAAAATAGTCTTTGGATGTGTTAAAGTGAATTCCAAAACTTTTACATAAAGATCTTCAAACCAAGTTTGTAAGCGATCAAAACGCGAAAGCATCGAGTTGATTCGCTTTCCAATGCCACTCAAAAAACCTTTTTTGCTTTTTTCTTGGCCTTCTTTGTGATGGCCGCTTCCGACGAAATAGGCCGACATCATTGGAGCCATTGTGATCGCATCAGCTAGTGAGATCAGCATGGCAAAACAAACGGTCAAACCAAATTCTTTAAAAAACTGCCCCACCACCCCTGATAAAAATCCAATGGGCCCAAACACCGCAATGACGGTCATTGTTGTTGCAACCACAGCCAATAAAACTTCTTTAGTCCCATCCAAAGACGCCTGTTTGGCTGATTTTCCCATTTCAATATGACGATAAATATTTTCACGAACCACAATGGCATCATCAACCAAGAGCCCTACCGCTAAAGATAAAGCCAAGAGAGTCATGATGTTGATCGTGAAACCAGCAATAGCCATAAGAATAAAGGCTCCCAGCAAAGAATTGGGAAGGGCTAAACTGGTGATGATCGTTGATCGAAATGAACCTAGAAAAAAGAACACCACAACAATAGTTAAAAGGATACCAATGATAATCGTTTCATTCACATCATACACATTGGCTTTGATGGGAACCGATCCGTCTTGAACGAGCTTAACGACCCCTCTTCCCTTGATTTGCTTGTTAATCGCATCCAAGCTTTTAATAACTGCATTCGCCACTTCAATCGTGTTGGCTCCAGATTGTCGAAAAATCTGCACCATCAACCCTGGTTTTCCGTTGATGTACGTTCGAGACATTTCATCTTCAAGAGTATCTTTTATTTTAGCAATGGAACCCAACTTAAGCGGATGACTGATATTCGCGTAATTCAAAGGAATTTCTTTCAACTCTTCGATACTGCGAAACTCACCAAGTGTACGAATCACACTCGTTACATCCCCTCGATCAATCTTTCCGACAGGAGTATTTTTACCTGCCACTGAAAGATTATTACGAATCATGGATGCGGATACTTCGGCATCGGACATTCGATTCAAATCCAATTCAACATGAATCTCCCGCTTGCGGCCTCCCATGATTTGAACTAAACCCACTTGATTGACTTGCTCCAAACGAGGTCGCACCACCAAATCAACCAAATCATAAAGCTCACCAGGGGGTAATTTTGATTCAATAGCGACGCTCAAAATAGGTTGATCCGCAGGGTCAATCCGTCGAATCACTGGATCCAAGGCATCTTCAGGAAGTTTATTTCTCACTTTTGCAACACGATCACGAATTTGTTGCTCCGCATATTTAATATCCGAAGAAAGGCTGAATTCAGAAGTCACGATAGAAAGCCCTTCTTGGCTTACAGAGCTTAATGTTTTGAGGCCAGAAATGGATGCCAGTTCATCTTCAATCGGCTTACTGATTAATGTTTCAATTTCGCTGGGCCCAGCGCCAAAATAAGGGGTTTGCACCACCACAATAGGAAAATTAATATTTGGAAATAAATCCACGGAAAGGGTTTTCATGGCCAC
This sequence comes from Bdellovibrionota bacterium, assembly GCA_963170155.1. Classification (GTDB taxonomy): domain Bacteria; phylum Bdellovibrionota; class Bdellovibrionia; order Bdellovibrionales; family Bdellovibrionaceae; genus CAUJGP01. The sequence goes on from CAUJGP010000002.1 coordinate 56,382, forward strand.
AAGGCCTACAATAATAATCAAAACAAACAAACATGTAATGAAAACAGGCCTTTTAATGGATAACTCAACCACATTCTCTCCCAACCTGAGATATCATTGCCAACAAGAGGCAACCTAGTAATTATTTCAATTTGGGATCATACTGATTTCGATCCCTATTGCAAGTGCAAGTCTTTTTTTTTCATAAAATCGGAGTTTATACGGAGTCAACCAGGATTTTTTGGAAAAAATTAATAAAACAGGGAGTGATGAGCCATTTTTAATTGGAATTCTTACCTCCTCTTGCAGATGATTCATAGTCATAGGAAAAAGCTTCTTCTCATCTCTCTTTAATGATAGTAAGCTTCTGGCTATGATCAAAAGAACGAATTATTGGAATTACTTTTTGAGTATCAGTTTAAGTATAAAAAAAACACATCCATTTTCATGGTCTCATTTTATATTCCTCGCTTTATTAGCGATTCTCTTTAAGACAACAATCGCTCTATCATCGCCGCCACCAACTCCCAAAAAACGCCCGAATAAGGCTACCGCTACGCCAAAAGCACCCTTGATCGACAAAGCTCTACAAGAAATCAATAAAATTAAAAACAAACAAAATTCCATTAATAATAAAAATCCAGAGCCAAGTGGTATTTTCACAGTACAAGCTCCTCAAACAAAAATAACAGATCGTACATGGAAGTATGTGATGGGCCTTAAGGTTCAAAGCTTAAAGCCCTCTGGCAAAGTGCCCTCCTCTCTGGTTGGCGATTTTAATTTAAATGAATACCACCACCAGGTTTTTCCTTCTCTTGAAATGGGACTGGGTAAAAAATACGAGGATCTTGCTCCTTGGTCTGACTGGAGTCTATTAGCGCAATTCGGTTTCAGTGCGGCTCAAACACCCACGTCTTTAAAAACAAGCTACAGAAAATCCGACAACACTCGCTTCAATGTTCTCAAGACCAATATCGGCCTGGAAACCCAGCGTCCCATCAGCACTGAAACTGCGGCTTTTTACAAGGCCGGCCTCTCCCTGGGAAAGTTTTTTTTCTCACAAACAAGTCTTAATGATCTAGCGCAATTTTCTGAAAACCTTTCGTTTTTTGCGGTTACCTTAGGACTCAATTACTCTTTATTGGACAATTTTTATCTCTCGGGAGACTATATTTTTCGCAGCCCTTTACAACAATCAACACTTCAATTACAAAATCATAATTTCGAATTGGGGTTAAGAGTGCTATGGTAATACAAACAAAAAAGCTCATCATCGTGAAGGCCTGTCATAGCCATACAAAAGCTTGCTATCAGGATCTCAAGCAAAAGAAATCCCTTCTGTTTATTTTTTTCTTTATTTTGATTCTGCTCGTATCTCCATTTGGAACAACCGCACCCACACCTTTGGTTTTATCACAAAAAGATGTGACCCAAATGGTTGTCACCCAATCCCATAAAGCCCAAGAAACCACTTTAAAATATGAGGAAATGCGGTTGACACCCCTTCAAAAACTAGCGGTGTATGACTGGACTTTTTCAGCTGATAGCGGCTATGAATGGGACCACACCGAAGGTCCCACTCACCCCTCCACTCTCACCAATCAAACCTACAAGTCCAACTTAAAACTCAAAAAGGGTTTTTTAACAGGAACAATCCTTAATTTTGAGTTTTCCCGAAACTCTTTGTACGCGAATGACGTGGATGTCGCCGCTCCGAAAACCACGCAGCACACTCATGATCTTTTAGGTTTTTCTATTGAACAAAATCTATGGAAAAATGCTTTTGGGATTCAAGATCGATCCGAGCTGGAGGCTGCAGAACTTACTTACCAAGCCAATATTATGAGCCGAACGTCTGACATGCAGGAGCTTGTGCTCGAAGCTCTACGACTCTACTGGAACACTTATGTCGCGCAAGAAAATTTCAACGAAGCTCTTTCCGCTCGAGACCGTTACCAGCGATTTGTTAAGGAACTACGCCAAAAAACTTCTTATGGTTATTCCAATAACTATGAGCTTTTTCAAATCCAAGCTGAATTGGAAAATCGAGAACAGCAAATCAAAACCACTTCCATGGATTATTTAAAAAATACCGAAGAGCTCAAACAACTTTTAAATTTATCGCCAGAAACCAAGCTTCAGTTTCCAACCCTCGAGGGTATTCCTGATCTTCCCTCTCTTCAAACCAAAAACACTGATGAAATCAGCAATATTCAATCCCAGTCCATCAAAATCAAAGCAGCTGAAGCGGCTCTCACAGCCAGTCGTTCTCAAGGGAGGCCTTTATTAAGCCTCAATGGAGGACTTTACGGGAGTGGTTTTGATGAAAAACCCTCTTTATCTGAAAATCGTCTTCTCTCTGGAGCTAACCCTAAATATTTCGTAGGGCTCAAATTCATATTTCAGTTTGGATCTGATTTCAGTACTCAAGACATTTTAAATAAAAAAACCACGCTACAAATAGCACAACACCGCTATCAAAGAGTTTCTGAAGAACTGAAGAATGCCCTTGCCCACTCCGAAAGAAAAGTACAAACCACTTTTTTCGCTGTCTCCAGCGTGAAAAAGCAAATTGAACTGCGTGAAAAAACGGTCAGAGAAATGCAACGCAGTTTTAACAATGGCCGAATTGATATCAGTTTATTGATTGAAGCCATGAACAAATTATTTTCATCTCGCGTGCAATACACCCGTTCGGTGGGAGACTACTTCATTGCTCTCAATGAATGGGCCGCGCTCAATGATGAACTCGTCATTAAACAGGAGGGAAAACCATGATCAACTCTCGTCGTTACCATCATAAATCCACAGCAAACTCTCTCTACTCTAAAATCATTCTTAGTTTTCTCATGATGTCCGTTTTGGGATGTGCATTTAATAATTCCAAAGATGATATTTATCGAAGAGAAAACAAGGTCATCGAAGAAAAAAATCAGGTCTTACGCGAAAACTTTAATCACGTGACCGGTTTTTATCAAGGACGCTTGCAGTTGCCTGGTGAAGAACGAACTGTCACTTTGGGTATATACACCCTGGAAGTCAGAGAAGGGACGAACTCTACTGGAGAACCTATTTTTAGACCCGTTTTAAAAGCGGTGTACCGCCAACTATACCCTGTTGACGCCCCTGTTTTATTGGATGGAAATTACAATCCTGACCGAGGGACCCTTACTTTTGGAGTGTCTTCGAAAAGCACTAATGCTATTCCTATTGATACCATTGAAGCCTATTTTGAAAACTCTAAAATCTCCGGGTTGGTCAAAACAACTTCAGGAGTGTTGGGTCAACTGGATCTTGATTTTGTCCAAAAAAGAGTGGATACCCCTTCTGAAGGCGATGACGAACACTTAGCCGAAAAACTACGAGAACAGTATTCTTTAATCACCGGTACTTACACTGGAACAATCACGAGTGAGGACCCTCAGCGCCTCGAACAAAATGTTTGGAATATCGAAGTTGGCCTTTATGTCCATGAAGTCAAAGCAGGAACCAAACCCACTGGCGAAACTTTTTTCAGACCTGTTTTGAAAGCCATTTTTAAACAATTAAATCCTGTCGCCCCGAACCTCTCCTTAGACGTGCAATTTATCACAGAGACAAAACAACTTTTATTTATTAATCCCAACGTAAGCAATGGAAATCTTCAATCTATTAATGCCAAGCTCATTAACAAAACCATTCAGGGAAAAGCGCAAAAATCAGGGTTGTGGGGACAAGTGCATCTTGAGTGGACTTCTAAAAAAGTTGATACTGACCCGGCTGGAGAAGAAAATGAATTTAACCGGAGACTCGAAGAACAATTTAAAAAGATCACCGGAACCTATCAAGGCCGTATTCTTCGCGAAGCTTCAGGTTACGAAGCCCGCCGAGAATGGAAAGTTGAAATGGGCCTTTACATCACAAAAGTCAAAGATGGAGCTTCTCCCAGCGGAGAACCTCGCTTTAAACCAGCGCTAAAAGCCAAGTTTAAGCAACTTTCCCCTGTTGCACCGGATGTCATACTGGATGTCCAATATATTGTTGAATCCCAAGAGCTTTTTCTTTCTATCAATGAGGTGGGTGTCGCACCCAATAATTCCGATGGACTTCACTCTCTCTCTGCCACCATCAACAATAACACCATCCAGGGCCGAGCCTCCCGAGTCTCAGGCGACTGGGGAGATCTATCTTTGAAATTTGAACGAAAAGAAGTTGAGGCCCCTTCTTCAGGAGACATTGAAGACTACAATCGCCGGCTTCTTGAGGAATACAACCTGCTTGTAGGCTTTTATACAGGAACCATTTCTCCTCAAAACAAAGAGTTTGATTCCTTTAAAATTGAGGTTAAAGTTTCAATCAAGCCTCCTGAACCAGGCACGAATAGCATCCCAAAACTCATTGCCTATTATCGACGAACTTCCGATAAAGTCCACGCGACAGACTTGACCATGAACGTTGATTTTAAAACGGAGCTAAGTCCCGCGGGAGTGGAAATGTTCGGGCAACGGAACATTGGTAATGCCACATATTTTGTAACGCTCACGGGACAGTTTAAGAATAAAGAAATCCAAGGGCAGTACGGAGATCACCGTGCTCAACGTGGAACTTTTCGCCTAAAAAGAAAGTAAATAAAAGGAGTTTGAGGTCATGAGCAGCGACACACCTAAAAGATACATGAAACCCGCGCTCTCAGAGCTGAAAAATAAATTAACCCCAGAGCAATACTCGTGCACGCAAGAAGAAGGTACAGAGTCTCCGTTTCAAAATGCCTACTGGGATCAAAAAGACGATGGCCTCTACGTCGATGTAGTCAGTGGAGAGCCTTTATTTAGCTCCCTTGATAAGTATGATTCTGGTTCTGGTTGGCCTAGCTTCACGAAACCCCTCCACAACACGCAAAATCTCACTTTAAAAAAAGACCGGCGCTTCGGAATGATACGCACCGAGGTTCGCTCCCTTCAAGCCGACTCCCACTTGGGTCATGTTTTTGACGATGGCCCACCGGAATCAGGAGGTCTTCGTTACTGCATTAACTCCGCCTCTCTGCAATTTATTCCTGTGGATCAACTGAAAGCCCATAATCTAGGTTCTTATTTGTTTTTGTTTGCTACCAAAAAAGGATGGGAAATCGCCACTCTTGCTGGAGGATGCTTTTGGGGCGTTGAAGATCTTTTGAAAGCTCAAATGGGAGTGATCGAAACTCGTGTGGGATACACGGGAGGAAACACCCGTGCTCCTAGTTACAACATAGTGACCACCGGTCTTTCAGGCCACGCAGAGGCCGTTCAAATTCTATTCGACCCTCATCAGCTTAAATATGAAGATTTGTTGCTTCTTTTTTTCAAACTCCACGACCCAACCACTCCAAACCAACAAGGAAATGACATTGGCACTCAGTACCGTTCAGCGATTTTTTATGAATCAGACAAACAAAAAATGATCGCCTCCAAAATAAAAGAACATGTGAATCAATCGGGTCTCTGGAAAAAGCCCATCGTCACTGAAATCATTCCAGCCTCCACCTTTTGGAATGCAGAGGAGTACCATCAAAAATATTTAGAGAAAAACCCCGGCGGCTACACCTGCCATTTTCTCCGCAATATCAATTACCCCGCTTTGTGAAATAAAACCTTTCACCACAAACATTTTAGTATCGCGAGACAGCCCCATACAAGGCCTCTTTCTACTGGAATCAAAATCAGAATCTCTATTCAATCGAACTCGATCCATTCGCCGTTCCGTAAAAAACTGAGACGTCATTCAAAAGTGACGATTATTGATCGACAACCCAATAACAAAATAACAGAACTCTCATAAAGCAGGCTCTATGGTTTTCTGTATTTCTGGCATCATTCTAGCATACTTTAAATGAAAGCTGTTTATTACAAAAGAAACCCACACCTTTCTCTACGGCACCGTCTTCGGAAAGAAACCATTTTTCTCAATTTAAGAACAAATTTTGAGGAGGAACCCAAAAATGAAAGTGCAAAAAATCAACCACTATAATCACAAAAGCGCTCTCGCTCTTTTTATCATCTTCAATATCTTTGCATTTTCGATTTCCTCTTTCTCTTTTGGCAATACAAGAAATTTTGAAAATATTAATGATCCTTCTCTTAAACAAAAAAAACCTCACAACTACTGCATCGCTATTCGAGGCAATGGAGAACTCATGCCTGCTCATTGGGGAGCCTTGGCTCAAACAGTCGAATACTTTGGTGTTCCCCAAGGGATTGCCGGTGGAAGCTCCGGAAGCCTCTCTGCTTTTTTAATGGAAAGCTTTATGATGAACCCAATTCTTCAAGATCCGGCTTTGGATCTTGAAACAAAATCAACTTATCTGGCTTTCATGATCAAATCACTCGAAGGTTTTCTTACTTTTTATACAGATAGGCCTCAATTCCAACACTTCATCGCCTCCTTAAAATTGTTAGTCGATATTGGCGGTGAAAAGCATCAGTGGCCGCAACGGCTCGAATCATTTTTTAAAATATATCCTACACCAGCCCAAGCAATAAGCGCTATCACCCAAGTACAAGACCTTCTTATTGAAGCCCAAAATTCACAAGTTTTTTATGGTCCTCAAGTCGTAAGATTCCACAATGCCATTAAAAATTTAACGGCATATTCAGTAACCCATCAAAAAGACCTCAATGGCCCCTCAAACAACTTCGTTTCCATCGCTGCTCTGCCACTCGGACACTTAATACCTCCGACGCACTCTCCAATTGAACACTTCAACACCGAATACACAAAACTCAAAGAAGCTATTTCCGTCTTCGGCTCCTTTAACGCAAAAGATGACAAGGCCCTTTTTTATAGAAGCGGAATCGTTAACTTTAAAGCCCTGGCGAGGGTTTTTGGTTTTATCGCTAACTTCTACAGCCTCAAAAACTCTTCTGTTAGCGCCCAAAAATCTTTTCAACATCTTTTATCAACCTGTGCCAGCTCAACTATCGGAAAAACATGGCAAGAAATCACTGAAGGCAACCAGAACCCTCATTGCCAAAGAGAACTCTACAATACGATTCATTCTTATATTTCCAGTACTGACCCCTCATCCAATAAATTACGAATTAATGATCGAGTGGGAGATTTTTTTCCGACTCTCGTTTCCACCTCTGTTGTCGTTGGATCATCGGACATCAAAAATTTAAAAGAACAGCAAAAGCTCTATAATACAAAAACCAGCGGCGAGTTAAAAAGTGAAAATTATTTAAAAACATTGGAGTATTTACCTATCAAAAATTCTCATTTGAAATTTGGCTACTGGGGAAAAGCCCGCACTTTAAAAGCCATTCAAAATTTTATAAATAAAAATCAAAATAAAATGGCATCAACTTCTGATCTCTCGGATCAAGAACTGCTTTCAGACGCCATGTCCATGGATAAAACCAAGCGATTCTTGGCACTGGGTGAAACAAGCTGGGAAACCGCGCTGAGTTTGTCTCCCGCAGAACCCGGCCTTTCTTCTATGCTACCGTTCAAAAATCACCAAGGGGTTGAGTATATGTCCTTGGGCGGCTGGTCTGATCTCCTTCCCATTCCTGTATTGAAGTGGATGGGATGTGAAAATGTCGTTTACCTCACTCGCCGTGGAGGAGAATCCTTTTTCGCTCAAGGGATTGCAAAAAGGATTTTTCAGTTCCAAGATATCCCTTGGCAAGCGTTAGATACCTCCAAAACAGACCAGGGAAATAAAAATCGATGGGCTAATGATGTCGGATATTCTGAACATGATTTAAAATTCTTGTCTCAAAATGATCCAGAAAAGAGAAATCGGAGTGCTAATGATCCCATAACCACTTGGTCTGAAATGTTCAATCTCGCCAACCCTAAAAGTGCTTTCAATATTTCTTTGAAAATGTCCGATGCCGTGGTTTGTACAAATTGGAATGCCTTTAATATTAAAAAAGACTTCCATGAAATGATTACACAAGCTTACACGGCCCCTATTTATAACCCTTCTCAATTAGAAACAACCTCAAGTTCTTTAAAAAGCATAAAAAAACCAATCTTCATAGAATCCAGCGATAGCACCTTAGTTGAAAACCTTGTCCCTCAGCACCAAGTTCCTCGATTCGCCGGATGTGTGTTTACCAATGATACAAAAAAATAAATATCTATTAATAATAAACTAATATGGTTTACACTTAATCATAATTAAACAATATTTAATTGCTTTCGACGAATGGAAAAAAATGAAGTCATTTTGTTGATTTTATTTTATTTTCTGTTCATTGGAGCTTGCTGTATGTCCGGGGGGATATAAATGAAACATGTTTCTAAGCGGAATTTATTTCTTCAATTAGCTTTAACATTGATTGGTTTGCAGCTCGCCTTTACCAATTGTTCGCCATCAAATTTTTCAATGAACACTAACGCTGGCGAAACAGCCAATGAATCGTTGCAACCGACCAAAGAGCTCAATTTCAGCTCCCATAGTGATGATTTAGCCAATTCCAAATATAAACCCGCTGTTGCCTCCTCAGCAATCAACAAGAAAAAATGGGCCAAAGGCCGCTTGCTCGTCACTCCTCGAGAAGGATTGCCGGAACAGGAATCGGATAAAGCCTTTAAAGAAAACGGCGGGATTAAATTCAAACATCGCATGCGAGGTCCAAAAGCGTTGGTTTACGACCTTCCTGATGGAATCGATGAAGTTCAGGTGATGAACAAACTGAAGAAAGATCGAAGGTTTAAAAATGTAGAACTCGATCTCCTCGTCACTCCCGATTTAACTGTCACGGATCCTTCTTACAGCCAAAGCTGGGCTTTAGCAAAAATAGGGGCTAGCACAGCATGGGACTTTTCTCGAGGAGACGGTATTGTGATCGCCATTCTCGATACAGGCGTTGATGGCAATCATCCTGATCTTTCTACCAATATTGTTCCTGGGTGGAACATGTACGATAACAACTCTAACTGGAGCGATGTTCATGGTCATGGCACTCAAGTCGCTGGTGTTGCCGCCGCCGTTGCTAACAATGGTAAAGGCAGTGCTGGGATTGCATGGAATGCTTCTATCATGCCCATACGAATTTCTATGACTGATGGAAGAGCTTATTTAAGCACGATGGCCCAAGGTATTTATTGGGCGGCAGATAATGGAGCCAAAGTCGCCAATATCAGCTTCAGTGGTGCCGCAGGAAGTTCTACAGTGCAAGCCGCCGCCAACTATATGAAAAATAAAGGGGGTGTCGTTGTTGTCGCCGCAGGCAATACAGGAGGCGCCCTCGATTATGCCGCCAGCGATGCTCTAATTGTCGCAGCCGCAACAGATAGCAGTGATAAACGTCCCAGTTGGTCAAGTTATGGTCCTTTTGTAGACGTAGCTGCTCCAGGAGTGAGTGTCTATACAACTCTCCGAGGAGGTGGTTATGGAAATGCGTCCGGGACTTCTTTTTCCAGCCCTGTTGTCGCCGCAACAGCAGCGTTGATGTTTGCAGCCAACGGTCGAATATCTCCTGCAGATGTAGATCAATTACTCAAATCAACCGCTGTTGATCTTGGGACTGCTGGATACGATTCTTACCATGGACACGGACGCATCAATGCTGCGAAAGCCGTTGAAGCCGCTCACTACGCATCAAATTCCGCCGACACCCAAGCTCCTATCATTAGCATCACCACTCCCTCTAAAGACCAAGTTATTAGCGGCACCGTTCCTATTGATATGACTTATTCCGACAACAAAGAAGTGGTTAAAGTGGAGCTTTATGTTAACGGAATAAAAACTCTCACGGATAGCCAAGCTCCCTTTGCCTTTTCTTGGAATACAACCACTCTCACAAATCAAGCCTACAACCTCTCTGTTCGTGCCTATGATGCTGCAGGAAACGTTGGAACCTCAAGCACAGTCACTGTCACTGTTAATAATGTTGTTGCAGATACCCAAGCTCCTACCATCAGCATCACTACTCCTTCGAAAAGCCAAGTTGTTAGCGGCACGGTTCCTATTAATATGAACTATTCCGACAACAAAGAAGTGGTTAAAGTGGAGCTTTATGTTAACGGAATAAAAACTCTCACGGATAGCCAAGCTCCCTTTGCCTTTTCTTGGAATACAACCACTCTCACAAATCAAGCCTACAACCTCTC
>CAUJGP010000003.1 GCA_963170155.1 Bdellovibrionota bacterium
TTTGAAACCAGAGAGGATGCAAAAAGAGCAATTTTTGAATTTATCGAAGTTTGGTACAACAGAGAAAGAATCCATTCTTCACTTGATTATCAAACTCCGGTGGAGTACGAAATAAAATCAATTAACCAAGCCGCTTAACCCCGTGTCCATTTTTTCGGGGGAACTTCAAGTGCAATGATTATTTATTTTCATCAATCCAAGCTAAAAGTTCTCTCGGAGAAATCTCTAAAATATTAGCAATGGCATAGAGGTGTTCCAGCGGTAAATTGATATGACCCTCTTCAAATTCATAAATAAGAGTCCTGGGTTCTATACAAGCGTGATGCGACACGAATTCAATGGTATAACCTTTTTCAATTCGGATATTTTTAAATTTTGCACCTAGGTGGTTTCTGCGTTTAAAAGATAAGATTTTACATGTGATCATAAGTTGGCTGCTTTCTCTATTCGAGTAAGGGCTATCCAAGAGTTTGAATTAGTATTTTGAACTATAAAAGAAGAGATACAATCTTGAAGGATTGCACTTTCTTCATCATTGGAAAGAGTTTCTTGAATTAAACTTTTTTTATCAAATTCTTTCTCTAAAATAACTTTTTCATGATCTATTTGTACCAGGGTAAGTGATGGTGGAATCAGAGGCGTAAACACGACTAATGGCTTAAACACAGAACTCCTCTTTTTTATTAGTTATAATCATTCAGTTTGCATTCTAAACTAAGGTATACTCTACCTTAGTTTAGCGTCAAATTGTTATGAGACAAAGTATTTCAAGTTTGAAATATTTTCGAAGAGAAGACTTAAAGTGTTATTTATATGATAAAATTAAATTTCACTTTCACTGGGTTTATACCAACAGTAAGGCCGATATCCTTTTTTATAGCCTTCTTTTGGAGTACAGGCTCCTTGAGCCGGATCTGTTTTTGAAAAATCATCATTATGGGATTTATCGCATAATGCTCCATGAAAATAAGTATCAAGGCGACATTGTCCTTGAAGATGTCCTTCGATTGTTTTTGCCACTTTTGTTAAGTCAGGCTTGTTGAAGTCTACATGAGGATTGTTAACACGCATGGATGCTGTAAGGAGTGCTGAGGACTTAGCTGCCATAGCGAGTCTTTGACAAAGGGCTACTTCTTCTGGAGTTTTATAGACCTCCTGACATTGCTCAGTAGCCCCTGCATCGACTTGCATATTGGCGACAACTGAAATGTTGTCATCGTTTTCAAGGATTTTTTTCATACATTTTGCTGTTGCAAAATAATCAGACTGTCCTTCATAAGAGTAACCACCAATATCTTCACGCGTTCCTTTATTCTCTTCATCTTTAGGCGCTCCTCCCACAAAGTGTCCGACCTCATGGCAAAGAACAATCATTAATCCATCAAAGGTAACAAGAGGGTGACGAGCCAAACCCCCTGTGATGTTAATTCTCCACGAGTCTTTCCATTTCCGGGCTTCAGCGTTCACCTCTGGATCATCCCATCGGCGGTTAATAATTAACTTCATATTTTCTTTTTCTAAAACGATAGGTGCGTACACAGCAGCAACACGATCGATAATGCTAAGAAATATTTCTTTAGTCATACCATTCTGAATAGGATCATTTGCGAAAATCTGCATATTGTTTTTTGGTAAGAATTGATGTCCTTCATAGTCAGTCATTTTACTAGAAACTTGAGTCAATGATGTGGAAAAAGTCAGGGTTAGTAAAATAAAAATGGGAGCTAGAAAGTAAGTAGGATTTTTAATGTTTGAATGGATTTTAAAATTAAAATAAGTTCGAGTTTTTTTTGTATTGGTTTTCAACAAAGGCCTCCTGGGAAATCCCCTCTTAATTTTAGCCATTTTAATAAGATTCTCGGCTAAGTTTATCCAGATATAAGATCCATAGTCCTAAATCCAGTAGATAATGAATTCCTACGCGCCATGTCTGGCTTGTAGGTTTTTTGCGAGCTTGCTCATGTCATTAGGTTATTTATATTTGTTATCTTAGATGAAGGATGACTTGAGTCTAGATCGATTGAGAGCCATCCCTTTCAGAGTTTAAATATTCAGTCTTTTCAAAGACTTCATGCAAAGCTTATGTTTTCTTTTATTATGCCGATAGGAAAATAAATTCGATTAAGAGGAATTTTACTAGAATCAAAAAGGAGGAACAGGATGTTCATTCAAGGTGATCTTCAAGATTTATTTGATGCCTTATTTTCGATAGGCATGATTGACCCCGCATTGAAGGCAGATTGGTCTGTTGCTGAAAAAGAAAAATATAAGTATGTTTCTCAATGGCAAGAAATACTTAAAGTCATTCAACATTGTGAGCTTCTATATCCTAAAGGATTTGAACCATCGACCCCACTGTCAATTAAATTTCAAAAAGACAACGAAAACAAGGTAAATGCTTTGATTGAGAGTTTGAAGGATTTTGATCAAGAAGCACTTTTGTATTTAGCCATGGAGGTGGCCCGTGAATATGTGGATTATGAAGACCGTAAAATTCTTCACTAAAAATTTATTTCAAGGAAGAGTCTCTCGGGTTGCAAAGAGCTGGTTGAAAACTCAGAGAGCAAAGTCGATGGTACGATATGTTGTTCTCTACTTTATTTTTTTTGGGATGAATTCGCTTGGTTTTTCTTGGGAGATTGATTTTTCAAGAAGATCTCATGAATCAAATACAAAAAGAAGTAGTACTATGTCATGGCCTACCTCTCAAAAAACAACAGAAGAAGTATTTTCTGAGTCACCATTGCAGAAAATATTCACCTCATTAGAAACAGGACAGACTGTTTCGGTGATTCAAACAGAAGAGGGTTTCGTGCCTAGCACATTGAGACTTAAAAAAGGACTTTTATACAAAGTGTATGTTGTCAATGTGAATGAAAAATCTAAGAACACGAGTTTTCTTTTGGATGCTTTTGGACAAAGTTTTGGAACCTATTTCGGAAAAACAAGAAGTTTTGATTTAAATCCGAAAGTGGATGGAACGTTTACCTTTCTTTCTCCGGAAACAGGTGCACAAGGAAAAATTATTGTTTTTTCAGACCAAGGAACAAAAGCCCCTCTTGCGGTATCGCAAGGTGAGGTGAAAAAGTGAATGAAGAGAGTTCGAGTGCATCAAGAGAAGCCATTAAGAACTTTTTGGGCCCAATTGGTTATTTACTCGATGATGCATCAGTTTCAGAAATTTTAGTCAATGGACCGGATGAAATTTTTGTTGAAAAACAGGGTCAGCTTCAACGTATTGTAAATGCCCGATTTAACAGTGAAGATGATTTGTTGGCAGCGATTAATAGCATTGCTCAAAGGGTGGGGCGAAGGATCAGTGAACAAGACCCACGGTTGGATGCACGATTAGATGATGGCTCGCGGGTCGCTGCGGTCATTCGTCCATGCTCGCTTAAAGGGCCGGCATTGAGTATACGAAAGTTCACTCAGTCTTCTATCAGTTTAAAAGAGTATGTGGAGTTTGGAGCGATTTCTGCTGATGGCGCTCAGTTCCTGAGTATTGCCATGTTTTTAGGAAAAAATATTTTAGTCAGCGGAGGGACTGGCTCAGGTAAGACAACTCTTTTGACTTTGCTTTGTAATTTAATTCCCAAAGGACAGCGATTGATTGTTATTGAGGATGCTCATGAACTTAAAGTGCATTATGAGCATGTTTTATTTTTAGAAACTCGTCATGCAGATGCCCAAGGCAAGGGTGAAGTGAGTATGAAAGATCTCCTTAAAAGTAGTTTACGTTTAAGGCCTGATCGCATTATTGTTGGTGAAGTGCGCTCCAGTGAAGCCCTTGAGTTGATCAATGCTATGAATACAGGCCATAAGGGGTGTTTAGGAACTATTCACGCCAATTCTCCGCCTGATGCCATTGTTCGTCTTGAGGCCTTGGCTCAGGGAGGAGATGCTAAAATCAGTGAGAAGGCTTTAAGATATCAAGTGAGCTCTGCCATTGATTTGATCATTCAAATCTCTCGATTGGGGGATGGATCTCGTCGAATCACTGAAATTTCAGAAGTCCGAGGTTTTTTACCTGATGGCACCTATGATGTTGTTCCTCTGTTCAAAATGTCTCGATTAGTCCGTAAATCAGATGGTAAGCTTGAGGGGTCTTTGATTGTGACAGGAGAGGTTCCCAGCTTTATGGGAGAAATCACTGATAATAAATTACCTTTTCCTAAATCTAAATTTCAACTGCTTAAAGGCTAAGGTATCTTTTTTTCACAAAATGGTATCGCGATGGCAAAGTAAGCTCCTGCAGGGCTTACGTTGAAGTTTAAATATTTTTTAATAAAATATATTTATACGCTATTCTTCCGTGTTGATTTTAGGATTTTTTCTTACACCTTGAAAAAGATGAGATGGATTTTTTAATTTGGTGATGTTGATGCGAATTAATTTTTCAGGCGGCGATATTAGGTAAAGTGATAGTGATTGTTGTTCCATGATTTTGAGTGTTTTCTGATTTTAAAGCAGAGTGAACCTCAATTTTACCATTAAATTTCTCAATATAATTTTTGACAATAGGCATTCCAAAACCAGTTCCAGTTTCACCGCTAGTCCCTTTACGGGTTGTTTTGACCGAAGTATTGAATAAATTGATGATGAGATCGTTGGGGATACCAATTCCTGTATCCATGATAGAGCATTTCGTCACTCCGAACGTGGATTCGACGAGAATTTTAATGGATCCTCCGGAATCAGTGAATTTTATTGCATTACTAATGAGGTTATTCAAAACCTGGTAGCAAAGGCTTTTTCGATCAGCCATAACTTGAAATGTACCTCCTAGATTTTTATACTCAATGCTATAGCTGATTTTTTTAGATTCTAGGGCGGTGTTATGAAGCTCTTTCAATTCATCAAAAATTTCTACTAGATTTACTTTTTGTAAAATCATTTCTTTTTTTCCGGAACTAATGGCTTCTAATTCCCTGACGTGTTCAAAAATACTGCTGATGACGTTAACGGAGTGATTCATTCTTTCTAAATCAATGGATGGTGTTTGCATTTGCTTTTCTAGCCTTCGAATGGAAGTTTTTAAAATGGTCATCGGCGTTGCTATATCGTGAGTGAGAACTCGGACCAAATTTGTTTTGTCATCTTTTTGCTTATCAATAACTGTTCTATAGTTTTTATTTATTTTTCGAACATAATTAATAACAACCAAAATAAGATAATGGACTAAAACGATGGAGAAAAGCTTAATGCTCCCAAGTATTTCAGAGTTCATCATGGATGGAAAGGTGTAGCCCCACCGACTCGCTAAATAACAGACTAAGGCGATAGCAACATAAACAGAAGTCCAAAAGAAGGCATAGGAAAAAGTCATGGATACAGTGGCAAAAAGGGGTACTAGAGGCCATAAATACAGCGTTGGCGCATTGAGACCTCCCATGGAGAGGACATTGATAATGCTTGCTGCAGTTGTAATCAGTAAGAGAAATGTTCCCGCGATATTCGTGGAGCCTGTTTTTTGAAAAATAATCCAAGAAAGAAGAGATGCAATAACAATGGCTCCTTGCATGAGTGATAAGTAATAGGCTTCATGAATAAGATAATGAATTGCAAGGCCGGTGAATGAAATGGAAAGCGCTAGAACGATAAAGAAATAGAGCTTTTTAGAAATATCTGACTCAAAGTCTTTGCTCGACATTCCAAATATAGGGTAGATACTTTTTTTGATCCAAGTGATCGAAAAATTCATATAAATTAAATCGGATTTCTTCTTTGAGAGCTTGATATCTAGAAGTTATTATTTTAAAAAAGAGAATATGATGCTTAGCATCGTTGCTAAAATGTTCATGTGAAAGTCTTTTCAACCTAGCTTCTTGGCTAGTAAGAAGGGCAGATATTTTTATAAATAAGGGGTTTTTGTCGATGCTTTTAACGGGGTTTGATCGAGAAGAAATTTTGAAACGTCGCACGTTTGCGATTATCTCCCATCCTGATGCGGGGAAAACAACTTTAACTGAGAAGCTCCTTTATCACGGTGGTGTGATTCATGAGGCCGGAGAAGTCAAAGGCAAGTCAGGAACCAAGTCTGCAACTTCAGACTGGATGGAGCTTGAAAAGCAAAAGGGAATTTCTATTACTTCTTCAGTGATGACATTTAAGTACGATGACTTATGCATCAATCTTTTGGATACGCCAGGACATAAGGACTTTTCAGAAGATACCTATCGTGTCTTAATGGCGGTAGACAGTGCTACAATGTTAATTGACGTTGCCAAAGGCGTAGAGGAGCGAACGCGCAAGCTTTATGATGTCTGTCGTTACCGACATATTCCCATTTTTACCTTTGTGAATAAACTAGACCGGGAGGGAAAGACGCCCCTTGATCTTATTGATGAAATTGAATCAACTTTAGGAATGAGTTGTCATCCAGTGACTTGGCCCATTGGGATTGGATCTCGCTTTCGAGGGATTTATAATCGCTGGACAAAGGATGTGACAGTGTATGACCAGAGGCGTGAGGATGATCGAGAAGTGACCATCATTTCTACGACGGGTATTCATGATCCACAATTGGACGCTCTCATCGAAGCAGAAATATTGAAACAAGCTCGGGAAGAACTAGAGTTGGTGGAAGGCGTCTTGCCTGAGTTCAAGCTTGATGAGTTTTTAAATGGGAAGATAAGTCCAGTGACTTTTGGGAGTGCTAAACAGAATTTTGGTGTGGATACTTTTTTGGGCTTTTTTTGTCAGTTTGCACCAGGAGTTCAGCCTCGCCAAGTGAGGGGGGGGACGGCGGCTACAAAATTAAAAGCGGAGGCTGCGGAGCCACAACGAAAAGCAATGGATCCATTGGATGCTAATTTTTCAGGGTTTGTTTTTAAAATTCAAGCGAATATGGATAAGAGACATCGTGATCGTGTCGCTTTTTTAAGAATTTGTTCTGGCAAGTTTGAAAGAGGAATGAAGATAAAACATATGCGCTTAGGGCGAGAACTGCGCCTCTCTTACTCCAATCAGTTTATTGCGGGAGATCGCTCAACAGTGGATGTTGCTTTTGCTGGTGATATCGTAGGAGTCAATGATACTGGGCACTTTCAAATTGGGGATTCAGTGGCTTCTTCTGGAGATGTTTATTTTGAAGACATCCCTAAGTTTGCTCCGGAGCTGTTTTCGCGAATGTCAGTCAGAGATGCATTGAAAAGAGCCAAAATGCAAGAGGCCCTCAGGCATCTTTCTGAGGAGGGAGCCATTCAATTATTTATCGATCCTTTGGTGGGAGCTCAAGACCCTTTGATTGGGGTGGTTGGAGAGCTTCAATTTGAGGTTTTGGTGCATCGTATGCAAGATGAATACAATTTAGATGTTACATTGATGCGTGCGCCATTTACCGTAGCTCGTTGGCCACGTACTAAAGAGGGTAAGCCTGTCGATCAGCTCAAGGGAGGGTTTACTATTTATCGTGATGCAATTGAGCAGCCCGTAATCCTTCTTAATCAGGAGTGGGATCTAAATTGGGCGAAGAGAGAGAATCCAGATGTGGAGTTTCACACTTCCATTAGCCGGGCGAGATAGAGAAAGAATGTTCTTGTTGTTGTAAAGACGCGAGAGAGTGTGTATTGAATGTCAATCAAAGAGCGTTATTTATTAAGTTCGCAGGTCGATAAAAATAGGAGATGATAAGTGTTTAATCAATTGTCAGATAAAATCCTAGGAAGTTTTAAAAAATTACGTGGGCAAAGCCGTATTACTGAAGCGAATATTGAAGATGCTATTAAAGAAATACGGATGAGTCTGCTCGAGGCTGATGTTAACTTTAAAGTGGTTAAAAACTTTGTTGATCGCGTAAAAGCCCAAGCCTTAGGTGCAACAGTAATTGAGGGAGTCAATCCTGATCAGCAATTTGTTAAAATCATTCACGATGAATTGGTTAAGGTCTTAGGGACGGATGCCGTTGATTTAGAGCTTCGTCAAAAGCCAGCGGTTATTTTTCTTGTGGGCCTTCAGGGAGCAGGTAAAACCACATCTTGTGCTAAGCTAGCTTTGTTTATTCGTAAAAAATTTAATAAGAAGGTTGGTTTGATTCCCGCTGATATTTATCGGCCCGCAGCGATTGATCAGCTTCAGATTCTTGGGAAGCAAAATAATATTCCTGTTTACAACTCTGTCCCTCATCAAAAACCAGAGGAGATTGTAGCCAATGCCAAAGTGTGGGCCGCAACTGAAAATCTTGATGTGGTTATTGTTGATACAGCTGGGCGTATACAAATCGATGATGACTTGATGCTGGAGTTGGAGAGAATCAAGGGGGTCTGGGAACCTCATGAAATTCTACTCGTAGCGGATGCCATGTTGGGACAACAATCTGTAAATGTAGCAGAGGGTTTTCATCAGCGTTTAAAGCTAACAGGTCTTATTTTAACTAAAGTTGATGGTGATGCTCGCGGTGGGGCTGCATTGAGTATTCGAGATGTGACGGGGATTCCTATTAAGTTTTTGGGGATGGGGGAAAAGGTTGCCGCACTTGAAATTTTTCACCCCGATCGGTTAGCTTCCCGCATTTTGGATATGGGCGATGTCTTGACCTTAGTCGAGAAGGCTCAGGAGACTCTTGATCTCAAGGAGGCTGAAGAATCCACGCGCAAGATGATGCGCAATGAGTTTTCAGTAGAGGATTTTTTAAAACAAATTCAGCAGCTCAAAAAAATGGGAGGCTTTGAAGGTATTCTGAAGTTTATTCCAGGTATGGGGCAACTTACGAAGCAAATAAAGGATATGGCTCCGCCAGACCAAGAAATTAAGAAGATTGAAGCTATTATTCGATCGATGACGCAAGAAGAAAGGCGTAATCATAAAATTTTGAATGGTTCTCGAAGGCTAAGGATTGCTAAGGGAAGCGGTACAGAAGTCAAAGATGTGAACCGGTTTATTAAACAATTTGAGGATGCTAAGAAAATGATGGGCCAAATGATGAAAATGGGAATGGGAAGGGGTAAATCTCCTTTAGGGTTCTAAGTATTGGAGCAGAAGGTGCAGTCGCACCGGTATAATTGGTATTACTGTAGAAGTTTTTCTTGCGTTTTCAAATCTTTATCGGTAATTCTTGCCGCTGGCACAGGATTTAGCCATCATTGAAGGTCTATTTTGATAGAAGCTAATTCCACTTATTTGATTTTGAGGAGAAATTTCAATGGCAGTTGTGATTCGTTTAGCCCGCTGTGGTTCCAAGCATAAGCCTAAGTATCGCTTAATGGTTGCTGATTCACGTCGGTATGTGACTGGTAAGTATTTAGATAATCTAGGATATTACATACCTAAGGTGGGTGTTCAGCAAGAAAGTATTCATATCGATCATACCAAAATTAATGATTGGATTAAAAAGGGAGCTAAACCAACAGCAAGGGTTGCTTACTTAATGAAACAATCTCAGAAATAATTATTGTAAGATTATTTGTGTCGGGGTTGCTCAATTAAAAAAGCATCGGCATTGGATTTAGTTTCAAGGGTTGTGTTTCAGTTTGGCAATATGTTGTTAATTAGTCCTTGATTCGTTTTTATTTTCATATTGAACTTATGGTTGTGTCGATGTCATTGCTTTTAGTTAGATTGAGGGATAGCCTTTCTGATTAGTAAGTTTAGTGCATTATACAAAAGATCAGAATAGGTGTGTTGAATAGCATTGAAGTTAGATTGCTTTTATAGTACATCTGAATATAGGAACTAAAGCCATTATACAGTGAGGGAAATTGTATGAGTTCAGGGTTAAAAGATATTGTTGAGTTTATGGTTAAATCTCTGGTGGATTATCCTGATCAAGTTGATGTAAAAGAGGTTGTTGGAGAGCAAACAACTGTGGTTGAGCTTAAGGTTGCTAAACAAGACTTGGGAAAAGTTATTGGTAAACAAGGTAAAACAGCAAGAGCCATGAGAACAATTCTTACCGCTGCGAGTGCAAAAATGAATAAACGCAGTGTTTTAGAGATAGTAGAATAGAGACGTCACCACTTCGCAAAATTGGTAAAGTTACAGGTATTCACGGATTAAAAGGTGAAGTCTATGTTCACGTTTTTTCTGGTGATATTTCTTGGATTGATCATTTAAAAGAAATTATTTTAGAAGACCCCAAGGGGCAGAGAATTTCATTTCAGATTTTATCTTTTCGTCCTTATAAAGAGGGCTTCCTTGTATTTTTTGACGGTATTGTTGATCGAACAGCTGCTGAAGCTCTGAGGTCTCATTTTGTTTATGTGAATGAAAGTCTTTTTATTACGGAAGAGGGCGATTCTTCTTTTTATCTGTTGGAAATCGAAGGCTTTAAGGTTTTGGATCGAGGGCGGTTGCTGGGAGAAATTATTGGATTTGGAAGTAATTCCGTACAAGATTTAATTGTGGTGCAAGTGGGCCAGATTAAGATTGAAATTCCTTTGGTCGAAGCTTTTTTGGAAACAATTGAATTTGAACTAAGAGAGGTTCATATGAATCTTCCTGATGGGCTTATCGAAGCTCAGTCTCCTAAGGAGTCAAAATAGTTTTCCTTTTTAAGGTACACTTATTTTATTCGTTCGTTTATATCGTATAACTGCCGATAAGAAGTGTCTTGCTTTGGCATTATGAGGATTCATGTTATTTTCAATTGTCACTTTGTTTCCTGAGCTAATTCGTGAAATGACAAAATTTGGTGTCATTGGACAAGCTATTTCAAAAAAAAAAATTAAATTAAATGTATTTACTCCTCGTTCTTGGGCAACGGATATCCATAAAACTATTGATGATCGACCTTATGGAGGCGGGGATGGAATGGTATTGATGACAGAACCTTTGGAACAGTGTCTCGAAGAAATCATACAAAAATCATCATCTCAATATTCATTCACTATGGAGCAAGAAGGCTCATCTCAAAAGGCAATTGAAGACGTCAATGGATTTATTCCACGCATGATTTATCTTTCACCCCAAGGTCGAACGTTAGATCATCGTTTGGTCATGGAGTTAGCAAAAGAACAGCATTTGCTGTTGTTATGTGGGCGTTATGCGGGAGTTGATCAGAGGCTGCTGAATCATTATCATTTTGAAGAGGTTTCTATTGGTGACTATGTTATAAGTGGAGGAGAGCTGGGGGCATTAGTTGTTATTGATGCCATTGGTAGACAGCTCAAAGGAGTTTTAGGGCATTCAGAATCCTCTTTGGAAGACAGTTTTGCAAAAGAGGGGCTTTTAGAGGCCCCTCTGTTTACGAGACCCCGGGTGTGGAAAGATGCTGTTGTTCCTGACTTTTTATTATCAGGCCATCATGAACAAATAGTAGAAAATCGATGGTTACTCGGAGTTTTGATAACCTATAAAAAGCGGATAGATTTATTTGAATCCTATATTTCAAAACAGACTGTTAAGCAAAAAACTTGGATGCAATGTCTTGAGAGAGTGGATGCATTGCCTGATGAAGCACTTATTTCTTTAGGACTAGATCGTCAAATTATTGAGGATTTTAAGGAGATATTGGTGCGATTAAAAGTAATAAAGTCGATGGCATAGATTGAGGATATATCAATAATACCAGCTAAGACGCTTCAAGTTTTTAATGAAATTGAATGAATAAATAAGACAAGTCATTATGATGAGTGAATATTTTACTCAGGGGAGATTTATGGAAGTTCCGTTTGTGCCGCGAATGGCGGTAGGGTTGGTTCATTACCCTATTAAAGACAGAGCCGGTAAGGTAGTAGCAACCAATATTACTAATTTTGATATCCATGATATTGCTAGGGCCTCTAAGGTGTATGGTGTTGAACGTTACTACTTAATTCATCCTATGAAAGAACAGCTGATGTTTGTTGATCGGGTTTTAGATCATTGGAGAGTGGGAACGGGTTCAAGTTATAACCCTAAACGTCGGACGGCTCTGACAGATGTTTATACAGCTCCCAGTCTTGAGGCTGCTATTCAAAGCTGGGGAGAGCCTTCCTGTTTAAGGATTGCAACCCATGCTCGTGCTGTTGAGGGCGTTCCTACTTATAGCTTTGCGGGGCTAAGGAAGGTGATCCACGAGGAAAAGAAGCCTCTTTTCTTAATTTTGGGGACGGGATTTGGTCTTACGACAGAATTTATGCAGTCTTGCGATGGAATTTTAGAATCTATTCGCGGGGCGCCTCCAGAAGATTATAGGCATCTTTCTGTGAGATCTGCTGCAAGTATCTGTCTTGACCGATTAATGGGACCGTGGTAACCCTTGACCTCTTGACGTTTTAAACAAGCAGATTGGGGAAGTCTATGAGCGATCTTGTTAGAAAAATATCACTATTAAAAAGAAAAAATAATCATCCTGCTTTTAGCTCAGGGGACACCATCAATGTCCACATGAAAGTCAAAGAAGGCGATAAAGAGCGAATTCAGGTTTATAAAGGGATTGTGACTAAAATTCAGGGATCTGGAGCGAGTCGAAGTTTTACTGTTCGTAAGATTTCAGCAGGAATTGGGGTCGAAAGGACTTTCCCTTTTTTGAGTCCGTCTATTGATAAAGTTGAAGTTTTAAGTCATGGTAAAGTTCGTCGTTCACGTCTATTTTATCTTCGTGATCTTAAGGGTAAAGCAGCTAAGATTAAATTTAATCTTGTGGTTTCTTCAGAATCTAACAATAAAAATAGTGCAGCAGTAGAACCCTCAACTCCATGAGTTTAAAAAACACCCTTAAGTAAAGTCCAAAGTACTAATTAAAGACTTATTTTTTGGTTTCATATTGTTTCAGATTTTCCAAAAAAGCTCTTTTTATCATTTTGATACGGTTTGTTTTTTTGGAAAAATGAAGTTGTCTGAGATCAGAGTCTTATGATTTTGTATCGTTCTTTAGAAGACCCTTTGTCGTTTTATTTTTGTTATTGAAGGGGCATTTTTTGTCTAAACTTGAAAAAATAAATTGGAGAGCGCTAAGGCCTGCTCCTGTGGTGGGTGTTGATGAGGTCGGCCGAGGGTGTTTGGCTGGGCCAGTATATGCAGGGGCCGCGATTCTTTTGAGTGATATCGGGGAGTCGGATTTAACAGATTCAAAACTCCTTTCTGAATCAAAGCGAGAAATACTATCTGAGGAAATTCTTAAAAGACATCAAGTTTGTATTGCTTGGGCGACAGAGGAAGAAATTGAGGAACTTAATATTTTTCGAGCCTCTCTGTTAGCTATGAAAAGGGCCGTAGAGGGATTGGGTCTTTTGTCAGGGCATCTTTTAATAGATGGTCGATTCCCCATTCCTGACATGAGTTCTACTTTTGTACAAACATCTTTAGTTAAGGGAGATTTGCGGGCGACACCCATTTCTGCGGCTGCGATTTGTGCAAAAGTAGCTCGAGATCGGTTTATGCAGGGTCTTGCAAAGGAGTTTCCAGGTTATGGTTTTGAAAAGCATAAAGGGTATGCAACAGAAGCTCATCGCCAGGCCATTAAAGAGTTGGGTCCTTGTCGTGTGCATCGCCGTTTATTTGGTGGGGTTCGAGAATACCTGAATTCATATTGATAATACTGTATTATTTCCAGGAGGGAAATTTGTTCAAGATAGGGGCTCATCGTAAGCAAACTCAAAAAAACCACTTTGCTTCTCAGCGAGGACTACATGCTGAGCAAAAGGTTTGTGAGTACTTTCTAGAAAAAGGTTATAACCTAAAACAGCAAAGAAAAAAAATTTTTGGTGTGGAATTTGATCTCATTTTTGAAAAGCAAGATCTTTGGGTTTATGTTGAAGTAAAATCTGTTTGTTCTGTCGAATTTTACTTAAACCGCTGGCCACAAAGGCAAAAACAACGATTTTTAAGAGTTGCTTCCATTTTAGGTGAAAAGAAATCTTCAACATTTTTCCTAGCCTTAGTTGATTATCAAAATAACATTCATTTATTTCATGCCAATTCTGAAACTTAGGGTAAGTATAGTAAGCAGAAGTTCGGATGGCATTACGGTATCTTTTTTAGTTTGACGATTTTAATCAGTATTATTTTTCAAAAAGACCTTTCTGGGTTGTATTGATTTTCGTAAGGCGCCATTGAGCGTTTTCAAATGAAAAATCAAAGTTGCAAAATTGCGCCCACTTTTTTGTACAGGTGAAAAAAGGAGATTTGGTGGGTATTTCTTTGTGGTGGAGAATCCATTGACGTTGGTTTTTGCTATCCATAACGTCACATTTTTCACTCATGATTTTATAGAAGATATTTTGAAATTGAATCGGCCCCAAATCTTTTATTTGTTTGCCGTCGGCACTGATTAATTGAACTGGAAAATGAGTTAAAAATTTAATATCTTTCATTCGATCTTTTTCCACGGATTTTCTAA
Organism: Bdellovibrionota bacterium; assembly: GCA_963170155.1. Taxonomy (GTDB): domain Bacteria; phylum Bdellovibrionota; class Bdellovibrionia; order Bdellovibrionales; family Bdellovibrionaceae; genus CAUJGP01. The sequence continues at coordinate 14,258 of CAUJGP010000003.1, forward strand.
AAATAGTCCAAAAAGGGGCAAAAGAATCAGGACAATTATTTTTATTTGTTTCTCGTGCGATAGAAAGTGCCGGAATGGAAAGAGATAAAAGTAAAGATATTAAGATGTTAAGGGTGGGGGACATGGATTTTTCCTCGTTGTTCATTAAAAGTTCTGTTGATTTTTCAGAGAGTCTCTTAGGCGCTCTTCATTATATCAACACCATTGATTTATTAGTCTTGGTTCTCGCTTCATTCGTTGATGCGGCCATCTTAGTCTAACAAAAAATGGTCTTACTATAATAGGTATTATTATACTTCTTGGCGCTGTTTTGTAGAGAACAAAGTGCAAACCAAATTTTTTATGTGCCGTCACAAGTTATGATTAAAGACCCTCGCCTCTTGACTCACTAAACAGGTCGGGACTATCCTTTAAGATATATTTAGTAGCTCCACAGGATGTTGCCTTTTATAAAAAGCACGATCGCAAGATTTTTGTGTATCGGTATGGAGTGAATTCATATTGTGCGAGGGGTGATTTGGCACAAGTGTTTGCGCAGGGACGGCGAATCGTTTCTATTTTCTTTACGATACTTATTGTGCGTATTGGGCCGGTAGTGACATTACCGGTGGTAAAATGGTTTGATTATTGGAGCGCCCATCGCTCTATGATTGTTTCATTAACCATCGTGAACACGTTAATTACAACGACTTCAGAAGTTGGTTCAAGGACCATTATCTCCAATGTTACCGGAGCCAAAGAAAATGGGTTTATTGTTAAGGCTCCGGATGGATCTCAGCGTGTTCATCGCCAATCTCTCATTAATATCCTCATGACAGTGTTAGCATCTCTTTTAGGTGGGCCTATTTACTTTATCAGTAGGAGGCATCATCGTTTTTTCTTTTTTATTAGTTTTGGAATTTTTAACTCTATTCTAGCTCAATCCATGAGTTCCATTTTTATTGATGGTTTTCTTTTAATTGTGCAACGGAGGTTATTCTTTGACTTTGTTTACAACGCCAGTATTAAATTTTTATTGTTTGAATATGTTCGTCCACATTTATTGAAGCATAGGGCTTCGCCAGGGTTAATTTTAGGTTTTAGGATTACTCAGGATTTTCTAACGACAAGCATGAGAGTGATTATTTTAAACATTTTAAGGTTAAGTGGACACTGAGTTTGCAAGTTGCATTTGGAAATAGTCAGAGAAGTTACTTTGCAGTTGAGAATGATGAGGACAATTTGAGGGTCGAAATGACAAGACATTGGTTATGGTTAACATTAAAGATAAAAAATCAAATTTTTTGAAATTGGTAAAGAGTAAAAATAGAAAAAAAGTTTAAACAGATTTTACGAGGAAGGGGAAAAACATGTCATTGAATCAATTGGGTTGCTGGTTAGGAGTGGGAATCCTGGTATTCGGTGGTTTTTCAGCGGGGTGGGCGGTAGAGCCTGATTTAAATAAATTGGAAAAATCAGGATACATCATGGGGCCAGGAAATGCCAACTTTCCTATTTCAGAGGCTTGGAAAAGACAAGTTTCACTTATGACAAACGTCGATGTCTTTGATGCCCTTGCTGAGAGAATTGAGAGTGTAGTTTGTGGAGGAGAACAGAATAAATCAGTTCTCGTTGTGGGTGATCCTTCGGTGGCTTATTTATACCTTTATGCTCGAATAGCGAGTTCGCGGTCAAATTCTCGATGCCCAAGCAACATGTGGCACGTGCAACTTAATATTGGAAAAATAGAGTCTGGAAATAGATTTGTGGGTGATGTCGAGCAATATTGGATTAATAATGTTCTAGAGCCTTCAAGTGGGAAAGATGTTATCATATACTTAGATGCTCTGGGAATGCTTGTTGGTTTAGGATCTCATTCTAATGATGAAACTGGAATTGAAAGAGAGTATGTTGCAAGTATTACATCTGGACGAATGCGCTCTGTAGCCTTTATGGATAAGTATGAGTATAATGAGATGATTCGCTCTCGTAATGCCTACGTGCTTGAATCTTTTGGAGACAAAATAATACTTCCTCCTGTTGATAGTGCACAAGTTTTCAAATTAGCTCAAACTTATATGAAAGTTTTGTATCCTTCCATGGTTTTGAGGGATAAAGACTTACAGTTTATCATTAAAAATACAGCTTACTATCAACCAAATCGCAACGAACCGGATCGTACTCTTTCTGTGGTGAATGCTTTGATTCGAGATTTTGGCCCTGGTAACGAATCAAAACCGGAAATAAGGTGGATTGATGTTCAGTCGGCTCATCCTTACCCACCTAATATAACTGAAGAGTATATTATAGATCAGCCTGAGTTTGAGGCACTTCAATTGAAGTTTGATTTTTTTGATTTTGAAGATAACTATGATTATTTAGAAATTTATGATGGCCACAAAAATGATGTAACGCCATTATTGAAGTTGAGTGGAAAGAAACCTGCTGGAATGCGAACGGCCTATTTTGGGACTAATAAGCTTCGTTTATTAATGACTACTGATAATTCGGGTACGAACCAAGGATTTAAGATCACTACCATTTATGGTAAGAAGTTTTCGGCTTATACATTTAGCCGTGAAGAGGTACGTCGATCTATTCTGTCAGTAGCTCAAGTTCCACAATGGCTCATAGACCGAGATTATAGTATCATAAAGGATCTTGAAGCTAATTTAAATAGTGATGTTGTGGGCGTGGCGGAAGGTAAAAAGGATTTAGTTCGTTTGGCTAAAAATGGTTATGTCGCTGGTCGAACGGATGATAAACCTATTGCAACGGCTTTACTGGCTGGACCTACAGGGACTGGGAAAAGTTACATTGCAAAGAAAATGGCTGACTTCACAGGATTAAAGCTTATTACGTTGGACATGACTAACTATAAAGAAGTGCGAAATTTTGCGAGCTTTCAAGAAGTGATGGCAAGAAGTTTAACGAATAACCCCTATGCTATTTACCTTTTTGAAGAGATTGATAAAGCATCCATTGAAGTTCTCGATCAACTGTATTTTATGATGGACGAAGGAGTTTTTTATGATGCTCATCAGCGTCCTCTTTTTGCTCGAGGTGCTTATATCCTTATGACAACGAATGCAGCTTCAAATGTGATTTTGAAAGATCCAAATAATCCTAATTTAAGATCTCTTGTGATGGAAGACCTAAGAGCTAGTTTTCGCATGAGCTTTCTGAACCGATTTGATGCGATCAGTATTTTTAAGCCTTTTACGGACCCTGAGTTTCACCAGCTTGCTCAAACTTTAGTGAGCAAGAAGCTGGAGAGGATGAAAGAGGTGTTCGAATGGGATATGTCTGTTGATGCGGGAACTTTGCATTTTATTGCTACCCATGGACGGAGCGCTGAGTTTGGAGCTCGCCCGATGGAGAGACTCATTGAAAATACACTAGGAATAGGAATTGCGGAATATCAGTTATCAATGGGAGCTATCCCTGAGCTTGCTAAGATTAAGATTCAAAAACTAGAGGGTTTGTATGACTTTAAGATAGATGTTGATGGGCACGCGCTTGAGTATGCAGTTGATATTTCAAATAATGGATTACTGAGCTTAGAATTGCAAAATATAAAAATACCCCACTCCTTGCTCAAATTCTTTGAAGCTCATCGACTTTATGAGGACTGAAAAATTTTCTCGTGAACAGTTCAGTGTCGCGGCATTGAAAAAGAATTTTGCGATAATAAGAAATTGTATTTTTATGATGATTGCATAGCCTCTGCGGCGAAGTTGTTTTGAATAGCTTCGCCGCATTTTTATTTCTCTGAACTTTGGTCTATCTTTAAGAATTAGGACTATGCGTCCCTAAGAAGTCTTGCGACTCTAGGAAGAGGGAGGCCTGCTTGAGTTTTTTGGGAATTTTATTTTTTTCGATTATTCAGCTTCTATTCTTTTCAGGTTTGGTCTTCGTTTGGTTGCGAGTAAAAAAAGAGTCTTCGGATGATTCTCGATGGAGCCGAAATCTTCAAATTTTACAGAGTAAAATCGCTATATTTGAGGATTTAAGTGATCGGACAGAGACGCAGGTTAATCAACTCACAATTATGCTTGAAAATAAAATGTGCGATTTACAAAGAAAGATTGATGAAGCAGACAATATTTTGAATAAAATTTCGACATCCATGAAAAAATCCATGGAAGTGGCTCAGATTTTTCAGGATAAAATTCCCCATGAAGAAATTATAGAAAGACAAAATACTGTTAAATTTGTGCGGGCAGCTCTTATGGCTCATCAAGGAAAAACAGTTGATGAAATTGCACAGGTTATTCCGCTGCCTCAATCTCAAATTGAATTTATTGTTAAAGTGAATGCGCAAAGGTTGAGCTTTGATCCAAGTCAAATGCCTGATTGGCTTAAAGCAGAAATGAGGCGAGAAGAAGCTTCTGGTGATTCGATGATATCTTCGCCCTCTGTTGTATTAATGCGTTCTCCATTACGCCCTTTGAACCAGTTACTTCATCAGAGATTGGCTTTTGTGGAATCGGGAGATTCACTCAAGGTCGATGAACAAGAAAGTAAACCCCAAGAAATAGCATCAGAAGGGTCACAAAGACTGATGAAAGAGGATTCCTTTGACGAAAAATCATCATCTTCGATAACAGGTTTGGCTTCTAAGAAAAGTTCTTTTGAAAGAGTGAGAGAGCTCGGGATTCGACCTGTTGTATTTCCACGAATAGAGAGCCCAGTTAAATCCATTCCAACAACGTTAAAATAAATTCAGTGGGTTGACCTTCGAAGTGAGTAGAGCTATCCCTAACGCATGTTTTCTGGAATAATTGAAGCCACAGAAGTGATCTTGAAATCCCGTCCTCTCGACCAGGCACATGAACTGACTATTCGCAGACCATCGATTTTTGATGATATTTCATTGGGCGATAGTATTGCGGTTAATGGGGTTTGCTTGACGGTGGAATCCTTTGATGCTCAAACCCTTACGTTCACCCTTGGATTTGAAACTCTAAAGGTCTTGGGGACAGGGTTGGACTTCTGGTTATGTTACCCTGTTAATTTGGAAAGGTCTTTGACGATAGGATCTCGTATTCATGGCCACTCAGTGACGGGTCATGTGGAGACTTTACTCCCAGTTTTAAAGAGTGAGGCGTTGGGGGAAAATTGGATTTTAAGAGTTGGATTACCCCCTATTTTTCAAGAGCTTTGCTGGATAAAAGGAAGTGTCACCCTGAATGGTGTAAGTTTAACCATCAATTCTCTCGAAGATCAGCAGTTAGAGGTTTGTTTAATCCCTGAAACTCAAAAAAGAACAAATCTCTGCCATTATAAAGAGGGTGAAAAGGTCAGTTTTGAACCAGATTCTTTTGCAAAGGCTATCAGTCATATTTTAACTCAAAAACTGCAGAATGGAGGAGCATGTTTAATACCACCGAAGAATTGATTGAAGATATTCGTATGGGAAAAATGGTGGTTCTTATTGATGATGAGGATCGTGAAAATGAAGGTGATCTTGTTTGTGCTGCTGATTTCATTACTCCATCAATGATTAATTTTATGGCGGCCGAGGCACGAGGGCTTATCTGTTTAGCGCTGTCCAAAGAGCAGGTGGAGCACTTGCAACTTCCCTTGATGGTTCGAGAAGATGAAAATTATGCACCTAATAAAACGGCTTTTACAGTGAGTATTGAGGCTTCAAGTGGAGTTACAACAGGAATTTCAGCAGCGGATCGAGCGCATACCATTCGAGTCGCCTCTCATCGTAATGTGAAACCAAACGATATTCGCACTCCAGGACATGTATTTCCAATTAAAGCTCAAGAGGGAGGAGTTTTAAAGCGAGCGGGTCACACAGAAGGAAGTGTGGATTTAGCTAGACTTGCAGGGCACACTCCTGCGGCAGTGATTTGTGAGGTGATGAATGTCGATGGGACGATGGCTCGAGTTCCTGATTTACGAGTTTTTGCTGAAAAACATGGCTTAAAAATAGGGACCATTGTGGATTTAATTGAGTACCGCTTGGCTAATGAATCTTTAGTCACTGAAGTGGGGGAACCAACCTGCTTTCTTTCTTCTCAGGCAAACCTGAAGATCCGTATTTTTCGCTCAAGTATTGATGGAGCAGAGCATCTCGTTTTTCAAAAAGGAGAGATTCGTGGTGATCAACCTACTTTGGTGCGAGTGCATGTCGAGAGTTCTCCCAAAGATATACTCTCAATCCTGTTAGATCAGGAAAGCTCGCTTTCCACAGCACGAAAAAAAATTCTAGAAGCCGAAGAGGCAGGAGTTCTTGTCATCTTAAGAGAAGAAAAAAAGGGGAGTTCACAGAAGCCGGTAGAGGATGAATTAAAAGCTATGATGGGGTTGAATGAACGGATGATGGTCATGGATGGGCGTGATTATGGGATAGGAGCTCAAATCCTTCGTTCTTTAGGTGTGCATAAAATTAAGCTTCTATCGCGTCGCCCAGAAAAAAAGGTGGGTTTGAAAGCTTATGGGTTGGAAATTGTTGATGTGGAGGCCTTAACATTGGATCATGAGTAAATGCCAATGAATTGCGGCATTGTTGATCTCTCTCATTGAAAAGGATTGTTTATGCTCATAGGAATTGTAACTGCCAAGTTCAACCATGAAATTACATTTAAGCTCGAGCAGGGGGCGTTTGAGACTTTAAAAAAAACAGGTCTGAAGGAAGAACAAATCAGAAAAGTTAGAGTTCCAGGAGCAGTTGAGATTCCTTTGGCGGCAAAGGCGCTTTTGGATCAAGGTTGTGATGGTGTTGTAGCCCTAGGAGCTGTGATTCGGGGAGATACAGCTCATTTTGATTATGTTTGCCAGAGCGTTGAACGAGGAATCACCCAGTTGATGCTTGAGTATGGAAAGCCTATTGGATTTGGGATATTGACTACCGAAAATGAAGAGCAAGCTTGGGAAAGAACAACGGGATCTCATGGTAATAAGGGAGCTGAGGCTGCACTGACAGTTCTTGAGATGTTGGAGCTTCTTTCAGAAATAAAAATGCCAGTGAAAAGTAAAAGTTAGCCGAATATCAAAAATGCATTCAGCATTGCGAAGGTAGAAGGTCGCTCGTATTATGCCGGAAGAATTAAAGCCATCAAGTGTAACAAATAACACCGAAGATCTGGGCTCAGAGTCCGTTCTTCCTGGTCCCAGTGAATTTAGAAAACGAAAAAGAGAGATGGTTTTTGTCGTATTAATCTCTTTTTTGTTTCTACTGCTGACATGGTTTCAAATTAAGTTGTTTGGAATTAGTCAAGAACTCCCCTTTGTGCATTCTATCTTTTTCTTTGGCTTAGTTAATTTTAATATCATTCTTTTATTACTTCTTTTGTTTTTGATTTTTAGAAATGTGGTAAAGGTTTTCGTAGAACGACGAGGAAGAGTCATTGGGAGCAGTTTAAAGGCCAAATTAATTGCGGCTTTTGTGGCGTTTAGTTTTATTCCTACGGTATTGATGTTTTTGATTTCTGTTTTTTATATTAATTCCAGTTTTGATAAATGGTTTAGCGTAAAGATGGCTGGTGTTTTAAAGGGATCCCTAGAGGTGACAAACGCTTATTATTTCAATGCTAAAAAAAGGAATTACCATTTTGCCAATGAAGTCGCAAAGCAAGTGCTCAGACTCTCTTCTCCCAAGCAAATTAAAGAACGTTTGAAAGAGTTGCGGCAGGTGTTTGATTTAGACGCCTTGGAGTACTATCCTTCTTTGTTTGATGAGCGTATGGTTGCGCTTTCTAGTGAGCAACGGATTTCTCGTTTACCGATATTATCATTGGAATTTTTGCAAAAAGGAATCAAAAGTAAGGTTGAAGCCAGTACGATTCATCAATTCGGTGATGGAAATTTAGTACGAGTTATTGTTCCCGTCGATGAAAAGTTGAATCGAGGGGCCATTGTTGTTTCTAGTTATGTACCGCTTTCGCTCTTGACCAAGATGAATGATATTTCTTCGGCCTACGAAGATTTCAGAGATGTTAATCCTTTGGAGTATCCACTTAAATCCATTTATACGATTATTTTATTTTTTATGACTTTAGTAATTTTATTAGCTGCAACCTGGTTTGGATTTTATTTGGCAAAGCAGTTGTCTATACCGCTTGTTATGGTGGGAAGGGCGACCCGTCGTGTGGCTGAAGGTGACTACTCAGAGGTGAATGTACAATCGGGATCTGAAGAGATTTTAGAATTGGTAAAAAGTTTTAATTTAATGACGATGAATCTTGCTAAGTCCGAACGCGAAGTGAAAGACGCCCATCATAGTTTAGAAATTACACTTGAAAATCTCAACAAGCACACGCGTTATGTTGAGGTGGTTTTGGCAAACGTGAGCACAGGGGTGCTGTCTGCGGACCAGGATGGGATGGTCACCACTTTGAATCGTAAGGCTTGTCAGTTGCTCAACATTGAAGATTCAAAGTATATCGGTCGGCCCGCTAAAGATTTATTCGGTCGAGATAATTATAAAATGATTTTTGAGATTTTTAAAACAATGAAGGAGCGTGGTCTTGATAGTATTCAGAAAGAGGTGACTATCTTTGCGAATGGCCAGAATATCCCTTTGCAGGTGATGCTGAGCTCTCTCTTTGATGAGAGAGGGACCGATGTTGGTCAGATATTGGTTTTTGATGATTTAACGCCCATTGTGAATGCTCAGAGGGCTGCGGCCTGGACAGAAGTGGCACGGCGGATTGCTCACGAAATTAAAAATCCTCTGACTCCCATTAAACTTTCCGCGGAGAGATTGCAGAGAAAGTTTGGAATGCAGGTTTCAGATAGCGCTTTCCAAGAATGTACGAGCATGATTATAAAACAAACTGACGAGCTTCGTCGTTTAGTGAATGAGTTCAGTCAGTTTGCTCGCTTACCAGAAGCTCGAAAAGTGATGGGTTCATTGAATCAAGTGATTGAGGAAGCTCTGGTTTTATATCGCTCTGCCCACTCCCAACATCGGATTGAATTTAAGAAAGATGCTCAACTTCCTGATTTTAAACTAGATCCAGAGCAAATGAAGCGAGTGGTTGGAAATTTGGTAGATAATGCCATTCACGCTGTTGCTACGGGGGAGTTGGCTTTTGTTAAACTGGAAACACAATTTAATCCGTCTTTGAAATTGGTGACTTTAACTGTAAGTGATAATGGGAGTGGAATTCTGGCGGAAGATCGCCAGAGAGTTTTTGAACCCTATTACTCCACAAAAGATGGAGGAACAGGTTTGGGTCTTCCTATTGTGAAGCGAATTATTGAAGACCATGATGGCTTTATTCGAGCTTTGGGTAATGAGCCTAAGGGGACAAGGATGGTCATTGAATTGCCTGTCAATGGATGATGAATATCAAAGCTAATATAAGATGAGGACTGGGACAATGAGAGAAGGATGTCATTAAGATTGGCAAGAATAAAGAGAGGATGAATATGGATGAACAAAGCAAACCGAAAGTACTCATTGTGGATGATGAAGGGCCTATTCGTCAGGTTTTATCAGCGGCTTTAAAAGATGAAGGTTATGATGTCAGAGACGCTGAGAATGGAGAAATGGGTTTACAATTAATACGAGAGTTTCAGCCAGAAGTAGTACTTTTGGATATTTGGATGCCAGGGAAATTAGATGGTATGGCTGTTTTGCTAGAAGCGCGCAAAGGGCTTGCTAACGCTGATATTGTCATGATGTCTGGACATGGAACCATAGAAACTGCTGTTAGAGCCACTCGTTTGGGGGCTTGGGATTTCATAGAAAAACCTTTGTCTATGGATAAAATGATTGTGACTCTACAAAATTTGTTAGCTTATCGCCTTGAAAAGGCGGAAAAAATATTTCTATTGAATCGTTTAAGAAAGAATATCGCCATTTTGGGCGAAGCACTTCCTATGCTGGAGTTGAAAGAAAAAATTTCAACTTTAGCACCTAAAAATCATGGGATTTTGATTCGTGGTGAAGTGGGGGTTGGTAAGGAGTTAGTCGCTCAAAATATCCATTATTTGAGCTCGCGGTCTGGAAGAGCCTTTGTCGAATTTTCTATGAACTTTACCGCGAGTGAGTTGGCACAAGCGGAGTTGTTTGGCTATGAAAAAGGTTATTTTCCGGGAGCTGATAAAACAAAAAAAGGTCGTTTGGAATTAGCTCATTTAGGTACATTATTCATTGATGAATTGGCGGGCTTATCTGAAGAAGCGCAACTGCATTTATTGGAGTATTTAAAAACCAAGTCATTAATGCGTTTAGGGGGAGAGCAAAAGATTGAAGTGGATGTGCGGGTTTTAGCTTCATCAAGTAAAAATATGGAGGATGAAGTTCGTACAGGACGATTTAACAAAGAACTTTATGAGCTTTTGAATTTGAGTTTATTAGTTGTGCCTTCTCTAAGAGAAAGACGGGGGGATATTCCAGCTTTGTTAAACCATTTTGCAGATCAGTATGTTCGGGAAGGAAATGCTAACCGTAAAACATTCAGCGCCGACGCCATTCAGTTTATGCAAGACTATCCATGGCCTGCCAATGTCCGAGAATTGAGAAATTTTGTGGAAAGGGTTTATATTTTAACTCCCGGAGATTACGTTGATGTTCATGATCTTCATTTTGCAGGTTTAGAAGCAAAATCTGTAAAGTCAAAAGGAACATATCAGTCCACTGCTGAGCTAGGGAGTTTTCGGGATGCCAGAGCTGATTTTGAAAAGCAGTATCTTATTCGCAAGATCAATGAAAATGGAGGCAATATCACTCGCACCGCAGAGTTGATTGGCTTGGAGCGAAGTTACTTACATAGAAAGATAAAATCTTACGGAATTGATTCTTTAATTAAGGGAATTGGGTGAGGAGAGAAGGTCATGAAATGGTCTCAATGTCATATATACACATCAAAAGAAGCTCCTGCAGATGCAGAAATAGCAAGTCATAAATTGCTTGTGCGAGGCGGGTATTTAAAAAAATTAGCTCCTGGCATTTACACGTACAGCCACTTATTGCTTCGTTCTATTCGCAAATTTGAGGCTTTGATTCGGGATGAACTCAATCGTTGTGGTTGCACTGAAGTGTTGATGCCTGTGGTTCATCCATCCAGTCTTTGGGAAGAAACCGGCAGATGGACAGAGATGGGAGCCGGTTTGTTGAAGTTTCAAAATCGTAATCAACATTGGTTTTGTTTAGCAGCGACTCATGAAGAAGCTGTTACAGATTATATTCGTCATGATATAAAGAGCTATCGGGACCTTCCACGCAATATTTATCAAATTCAAACAAAGTATCGAGATGAAATCAGACCTCGGTTTGGATTGATGCGTTGCCGAGAGTTTATCATGAAAGATGCTTATAGCTTTGACGCCAATCAGGCGGATGCGCTGAAGTCTTATGAGCAAATGTATGCGGCTTACAAGGCCATCTTCAGTCGTTTAGGACTGGAGTTTCGAATCGTCCAGGCAGACGCTGGAAACATTGGAGGAAGTCAAACCCACGAGTTCCAAGTTTTAGCGGAGGCCGGAGAGGACTCTCTGTTGGTGAGCACAAGTTCTGATTTTGCTGCTAATATTGAAGTGGCTCCTGCGATTGATCCCGAATCTGTGAAAGAATCAACAGAGGTTTTTTTACCGATTGAAAAATTTCCAACACCCAACCTAAAAACCATTGCTCAGCTCAGTGAAGCTTTGCAGATTAAAAAATCAGAATTGGTCAAAACGCTTTTTTATTCTACAAATGAAGGATTTGACCCAAAGGATAAAAGTTTAAAACCCATTGCCATATTGCTTCGGGGAGAGGATGACGCTAATCCCGTAAAGATTAAAAATGTTTTAGGTTTAGTCAATCCTCCATTGATGTTGACGGATGAAGAGGTCAAAGAAGTGACCGGAGCATGGCCCGGAAGTTGTGGACCCGTAGAGTTAAAAATTCCTATTTATATGGATACGGGTGTTTCTAAACTTAAAAACTTTATTGTAGGGGCTAATGAAGATGGGTTTCATTTAAAAAATGTAAATGAAAGCCGTGATTTCAAAGCAACTCAAATTGCTGATTTGAGGATGGCGAAAGAGGGAGATCTTTGTCCTTCAGGTCAAGGGGTTTTAAAAGCTTATCGTGGAATTGAAGTTGGTCATGTTTTTTATCTTGGCACAAAGTATTCGAAAAAAATGCAGGCTACTTTTTTAGATAAGAATGGCAAAGCTCAGCCTCTGGAGATGGGTTGTTATGGTATTGGAGTAACCAGAACCGTCCAAGCAGCCATTGAGCAGAGCCACGATGTTGATGGGATTGTGTGGCCTAAAAGTATCGCCCCATTTCATGTGCATATTTGCGCTTTAGATGTGAAGAATGAAAAGTTAATGGCTTTGGTGCGGCAGGTGGAATATGAGCTTGAAGCCTCAGGGCTTGAAGTTTTAGTAGATGATCGTGATGAGCGTCCGGGTGTAAAATTTAAAGATGCGGATCTTTTAGGAATGCCCATTCGAATCAGTATTGGAGCTCGTGGCTTAGAGGCTGGCGAGGTTGAAGTCGTAGAGCGAAAAAACAAGGTGGTGCATAAAGTTGCTCCCCAAGAAGTTGTTGCTAAGGTACAATCCTTAATAAAGGAACTGTAAATGCCGGCAGCATCAGATAAGCCCAACAAATGTTTTCCTTTAAAAAATCCATTGATTTTAGCTCTCGATGTGGATGATGAAAAAGTAGCTTGGAGCATGGTGGAGCAAACTGCAGAGATTGTGGGAGGCATTAAAATTGGCCCTCGATTGATGCTGAGGTATGGTCCTGCTTTTTTGAAAAGAGTGGTTCATAAGGCTCCTGTTTTTTTGGATATGAAGTTTTTTGATATCCCTTCAACAACACTCTCTGCTGTTCGTGCTGCTTTTGATTTGGGGGTGAGTCTTGTCACCGTTCATGCTCAGTCAGGCTCGGAAGCTCTCGGACAGCTAGCAAGGTTAGAGGAGGAATACAGCAAAACGAATTCTGTTAAAATTCTTGCTGTCACTATTTTAACAAGTTTTGATTCTACAGGTTTACCTTCCATTTTAAAACCTCAATCTATTCGTCAACATGTGGATGATTTAGTTCAATTGGTGGTGTCTTCAGGTTTAAACGGAGTGGTATGCAGTCCTCATGAGCTAGAAGTTTTTTCAAAAAAAAATAACTTATATTTGGTCACTCCTGGAATTCGACTCGTTAAAAAAGAAGAGAAAGTTGGGGATGATCAGAAGCGAGTAATGGGGCCTCGAGAAGCTTTGTCTGCCGGAGCGACGGCACTTGTTGTAGGTCGGCCGATCCTAGAGGCTGCTTCTCCCGCCGTTGCTTGCCAAGAAATTTTGGAACTCATTCGTTAAGAAAAATTATATTTCATTGATTGTGTGCCTACCTACTAGGTCATAACTATGTGATTTTTATATTTAAAGACGGGTTCTCTGATTTTCCTGGAAGGTGATATTTGAAGTAAGACTCAAAAAGAGGGTTTGTTTCATAAAATTAGGCTCTTTCCTAGCTATATCAATGGTTTAAATTATTGGAGTTTAAGAGTCCCATTTTCCTCAATTGCATTTTTACGCAATAAATGTCCATCATTATGACAATGTGAAATAATTTCCCTTTATAAATAAATAATATTTATTTTTTACACAAATGATGTATTTATTACCATTAATAAATTGAGGAGATTTTTATGAAGAATTTAATCAAGTGCACCCTATTAGGTTTACTCAGTGTTAGCACCATGGCATTAGCACAATCTACGGATCATAGACTCATGAAGGATGACGTTAGTAATGATCATGCCTCTTCTCGTTTCATTTGTATATCTAAATACAATGACGGAAGATCTCCTTATACCGTAGGGGTTCAAAATGCCTTGGATTTATCAATAATTAAAACAAATTTAATCTATAATGATGAAAATGAGTGTCGAGATGCTATTGAATCTTCTGTCATTTTCAATGATAAAGCCTATGTTTGTGCTTCTAAATACAAGGATGAAGCGCCACCTTATAGCATTTATACCATTCATGGTAATGTGGACACTCAATTGCAGTTAATCTATAAGAGCACTCAATTATCACAGTTAACTTATAGTGATGCTGATTCATGCCAAATCGCATTGGCACGAGCAAAAATAACTCCTCAAGTTCTTGGAATCTGTGCTCCTAAGTATGGAAGCAAGGCTTCGTCTTGGTCTCTTCTTGCAGTTCATCACCATACAAATGCAATTTCTAATAAAAATGTAACGTTTTCTTCACGCGATGACTGTGAGCGTGGTTTATAATTATCATATTTGAATGACTTTATTCATTTTCAATGAATTAAAATAAATAAAGTCACAAAGTTATTTTTCAATTTCAAAAAATCGTATCATAAGAGAGTTATAGTTTATTCACAAACTATAACTCTCTTATGCATTGCAAGTTTAAATGATTTGCAATATTTTTTTAATATATTTATTTATTGAAATAACTAAAAATAAAAAGGGGAGGAAGTATGAAGTATTTAATTTTAGCAAGTTTAGTCACTTTAGTTTTTAACGCTCAAGCAAGTGAATATAAGTTAGAGGCCTGTACAACACAACTTATCCAAGAGGAATTCTATGGAGAATGCGGTGAGCATGGTAGTCACCCTTGTGAATCCGAAACAATTTTGTTAGGTGATACAGAGTTTTCTCTTACATTCAATGCTCAAACAAAAATAGGAAATGGGCATATCGTTGCACGGACTGTGTCAGGTGAAAAGCAGTCATCTTCGCTTCAATGTTCTGCATCTAGTGACAGGCATTGGATTGAATGTGCGTCTACAGAACCTGTGTTAAATGGTCGTAAAATTTATGTTACAACAAATGTCAATGGAATTGGCGATAGATCTAAACCCGTCTTTTTTATTCCTGTTTTCTTAGAAGGTTTCAATTCTCCTAACGGCCATGTTAATACAGATAGTGATTGTCAAAAGGTTTCTATCCCTAATTAATTATGGATGCTGTAGATGGCTGGAGTTGAGTAAGTTAAAAAAACAGGTTGTTGGGATGAGACATTATTGTTTTCGTTCCCAGGTTGTAAATGCAAAGGGAATAAGACCCTCAACCTGTTTTTTTTCTGTTAATTCAAACTGTTCCGGAATATCAGGATAATAGACATCGCCTGAAAACTCTTTGTCGATCAAGGTTAAGTATATTTTGTTTGTGACCGGAAAGGATTCTTCAAACACACCACTGCCACCAATAATAAAAACCTCTTGTGGCCATTCAGGGAGTCGCTTGGCGGCAGCCTGAATTGCTTGTTCTAGGTTTGGAACTACTTCGACATGGGGGTGGTTGTAGTTTAAATTGGTTTGACTAGAGATTACAATATGGAAACGCCTAGGAAGGGGCTCACCGAGAGAATCAAAAGTTTTTCTTCCCATGATCATAACATGGCCTTTCGTTTTTTCTCTGAAAAACTTCATATCTTCAGGAATATCCCAGGGCAAAGTATTATTAATGCCCATCACTTTGTTTTTAGCTACAGCTACAATTTGAGAGAGAATCATATCGCAACCTCCGCTTTGATAGCCGGATAAGGATCGTATTGTGTAATTTGAATATCTTCGAATTGAAACTGAAATAAATCAGTGACATTGGGATTTAATATGAGTTGAGGCAACGGACGAGGGGATCTTGAAAGCTGTTGTTGAGCTTGTTCAAGGTGATTGAGATAAAGATGAGCATCACCCAAGGTATGAATAAAGTCTCCGGCCTTTAACTGGCAGACCTGAGCCACCATATGGGTTAAGAGTGCGTAACTTGCAATATTAAAAGGAACACCTAAAAATACATCAGCGCTTCTTTGGTAGAGCTGGCAAGACAGGGCGCCATTCGCCACATAAAATTGAAAAAAGGCATGGCAAGGAGGGAGAGCCATTTGTTCCACATCGGCGGGATTATAAGCCACAACCATGAGACGACGGGAATCAGGATTGGATTTAATTTGATTTATCACTTGGGTTATTTGATCAATGGTTCTTCCATCAGGACAGGACCAAGATCTCCATTGTTTTCCATAAACAGGACCAAGATCTCCATTCTCATCGGCCCATTCGTCCCAGATACGCACTTTGTTGTCCTTGAGATATTGAATATTAGTATCCCCTTTAAGGAACCAAAGGAGTTCATGAATAATAGAGCGAAGATGAAGTTTTTTGGTTGTAAGAAGGGGAAAACCCTCTTGAAGGGGAAAACGCATTTGATAGCCAAAAGTACTAAGCGTGCCAGTGCCCGTACGGTCTGATTTTTGTGTCCCATTTGTTAGAAGAAAACGCATCAAGTTTTGGTAGGTTTGCATGAAAAATCTCCTCGTTGAGGTCGGTGAACACGAGGTATTTTAATTGTGGTAACTGGTCTTAAGCAAGGAGAAGTTTTTGTCGATAGAAAAGGTGTATGGGTGAGCCAGAACTAGTAGATCATAATAACGAAAAAAACACGCTCGATATCGAAGAGTTAAGAAATGAGCTGCTGAATGCAGTGGCGGATGACGCTTTTGATCGCGCCATTGAAATCCTGCAGCAATTTTTAAATCAACCTTCTGATTACCCTCAATTTCGTCAAAGGCTTGTTCGGTTAGTGGGGCATGCCATTGATCTGGTGAATGCGATCCGAGCTAAAAAGAGTTTTCCTGGAATAAATGGGTTAACACGTTCAAAGCAACAGGAAATTGCAGATAAGATCCGAGATCATTTTAGAGAGTTGCAAATGACGATTACAAAAATGGAGCGGATCTTGGATCAGTTGCGCAGAGAAGATGTCCGTTCAACTCTTTGGATTATCAGAGCTGTAATTTATGCAGCAGGGGTCATTGTGATCGTTGCGTTCCTTAAAGAGATCACGGGAGGACTCTGGAGTGTTTTTGAGACAGTTCTTTCCAATTTTTTAGATAAAGGGCTCGATTGGGTGATTGGCCTCTTTAAATAATATGAACCCTTCATGGAAAGTCTGACTACTTTAGAGACTTGTAGACTCTTTGAAGGACAGGAATAAGTTGTCCACGAGATAAATATTTATTATTTGCAAATATGGTGGGTGTCCCTTCAATTTGAGCCTGTAGGCCTTCTTGGGTTTGATCCAAAACACTTTGGTGCATTTCTTCACTGTTGCGACAGGTTTCCATAGTCGCTAAATCAATATTATTTTTTTCCATCATGGCTTTGAGGATTTCTTGCGATTGACCAGAACTGTAAATTTTTTCTTGAAGTTCGAAAATTTGATCATAAATGACCCAACCCTTTTGAGCTATTTTTTCAGCACATAAAACACTTTTAGCTAAAAGACAGCGCATTCCATCTCCTTTAGGCATTTTAGGATCAGCATTACAAGAGCCATCAAGAGGAAAGGCTTTAAAAATGAATCGAACATCAGGGTGAGAATCAGTGAAAACTTTGAGACTTGGAGCTGCGTTTTTACAATGGGAACATAAAAAATCAGCAAATTCGACAATCACTAATTTAGCATTATCAGGTCCCTTGCTGAGTCCCTCATGTGTAAAAGTTCTTGTTGGTGTGGAGGGGTCACTCCATCTAGCAAAAGAGGACTCTACCGAATCTTTGAGTAAAGACCCACCGAAGTGATCTAAAAACATATTATTAAAAAGGAAGGTTAATGGAAGAATGCTAAGAACGGAGATTCCAATTCCTTTATTTTGTGTAAGAGAAAGACGAAGATCTTCAGCACAGTGAGACCATCGTTGAGCGTCCAAAGTGGAGTGAATGGCATAGAGATGGATAAAGCTTAGTAAATAAGCAAGAATACAAAATAAGCAGTAGCTGGAGAGAAAGAGCATGCTAATGCTCCCCATCACGACTGAAGTTATGGCTACAAATAGACTGATGTAAAAGGTGTAGCGACCGATTCGGGGACGGTCAGGTGAAAACCCTAAACTATAATTGAGCGTAAATAGGAATACTATTAATTGAGTTGTAAGGCCCCAGAGAGCCATGGGGATCCCGAACAAAGTTGAAAACTTTGAAGCAGAGACAGTATCACAGTTAAAGGTGTTATTGATATTGCAGACAGCAGAACCCGATGAAAGGCCCAAATTTAATTCGAAATAGTGTTTACTGAGATAAAAATGGGTGGCAAGAGTGGCGAAGCTCGCAAATAAAGCTAAATAAAATTTCCATGGTTTGTGTGAACTCATAGACCCTCCCTCAATATGTTCTTAGTGATTGAAATCATAAATTAAGAATGAAACAATCATATTCAATGTCAACTAAGTCATTGAAGAAATCAACCAGTGAATGGGTTCTTATCAGAAAAAAATTGTATTATCAGATTAAGTCAGAAGTGATTCGTCTTTTGGGCGAAGCTTGGGATGAGCTTACTTTTCTTGAGGAGGCTTATACCAAAGAGCTCTCTCAACCATGGCGGCCTGTTAGTAAGGGCGAGATGATGGAAAGTCTCATGGAATCTCAGATTATACTTATGGGAGATTTTCATGCCCTACAGCAATCGCAGCGAGGGCACTTGAGAATTTTAAGAGAATGGAAGGAGCCATCAAAACAATTGGTTTTGGCAGTTGAGTTTTTTCAAGCTCGTCATCAGAAATATATTAATCAATGGATGAAAGATACCATTACAGAAGAGAAATTTCTCGAAAAAATCCAATGGGAAAATAACTGGGGGTTTCCTTGGGAATACTATAAACCTTTGTTGGAATGGTCAAAAAAAAATCAGATTCAAGTGATAGGGGTCAATTGGGGGTTAAAACAAAAAAGTTTGGCATCCTTGAAAACCAGAGAAAATTACTCAGCTATGTATATTAAAAGAATTTACCAGCAGTTTCCTCATAAAAAAATAATTGTTATTTATGGGGATTTGCATCTCGCTAAAAATCAATTACCGGCAGCCCTAAAAAAATACAAAGAGTTTCGTAAAGTCTCTATCAAACGAATTTTTCAAAATAGTGAGAACTTGTATTTTCAGGCTTTACGTCGAGGATTAGAAACAAAAATAGAACTCATTCAATTTAAAGATGGAGACTTTTGTGTTCAATCGGTTCCTCCATGGGTGAAATGGCAAAGCTATCTTCTCTTTTTGGAGAAAAATTATGATCATCAAATTGACGAGTGGGGTACCGATATTGATCATACGGATCATGTTGCGAAATTGGTGGGGTTTCTAGGGGCTGAGTTTAAGATGAAGTTGAAACCAGCTCATTTGGCTGTTTACACCGCGGATGATACCCAGATTTATGCAAAAATGAGGAAAGTCCTTAAAAAAACTGAATGGTTTATGGTTCGAAAATGGATCACGGATCAACGAAGTTTTTATTTACCTCCCCTTGAAATAGGATACTTGGGGCAAACAACAGTGAATCACGCGGCTATGTTAGCAGGAGAGTATGTTCACGCGCAATTTTCCAGAAGAACGAGTGTCTTTTCTTCTGGAGTTAAGGATTTTGAAAGGCATATTTGGATTCAAGCTATGGCTTATCTGGGGTCTAAAATCATTAATCACAAACGAAAAACAAGTTCATTAGAAGATTTAAAAAAATCGATACTTATGAGGGAAACAAACAAAAGACAAAGGCAAGTTTTACTATTAGCTCTTCAGCAGAAAGTGCGTGAAATTCGGTTTCTTTCCCATGGCCAGGTGGCGCAATTGAGAATTGGTGCGACCAAGCATGATTATTTTATTGATTCAGCTCGGCTTCTTGGGTCTATGTTAGGTGAAAAGATCTTTCATTTGTATCATTCACAGCGATGGCCCTTAGATAAATTAAAAAAAACGATGCACCATTCAGTTGAAAAAACTAATTTTCATCAAAAATACTACCAAATCTTACGCGAAGTTTATACTCGGTAAGTTGAGTTATTTTTAACGCAAGGCTGATTTGAATACTAACCTTTCATCGACGTTCTGGTAAAACTCCAAAACTGAAAAAAGAACTCGTCGGAGGTCAAAAGAATCAATCTTTAAGGAGCGGAGGCAAGGAAACCAATACCCTTTTGAAGAAGGTAATGGTAAGGTAGGCCAAAAGAGCATAGTTTTGTATCAATACTGTTCGCTTTTTCCAGATTTTAGTTCTTGTCCTAACTTACTTGTTGGAGTTGTGGTTGACGCGAAATCAGCTTTATCTGACTTGCCAGGGATGAGCCTTGATTGGACTAAAGTGATCATTATTGAGGTTTAGAAAAAATACATTTTGTTAAGGTCAATTTTAAAAGAGGTTTTTCATGTTAGAAGTTAAAAAAGCTCAAGAGTCCTCAAGCAAGACATTACTTTCACAAGAGATTCTCAATAAAATATCGTTGAGAGCTCATTATTTAGCAACCCAAATGATTTTCCTGGCGAACCATCGATCCGATAAAGAAAAAGGGGATCCTAAGATTGGAGGCCATGCTTCAGCCTCTGCGAGTGCGTTGCATATTTTAGGAGCGCTTCATTTAATGGTAAAATCAGGATTTGATTTTATTGCCAATAAACCACATGCTTCGCCCACAGATCATGCCTATAATTATCTTTTGGATTTATTTTTAAAACCAGATTTACAGCGCCTTAGTTTAGAAGAAGCGAATCGAGCGATGACGGGATTACGAAAATACTCCACTCAAGGAGAGCCCGTATTTCAGAGCTATCATTCTTCATTGGATCCTGACCAACATAATTTTTTTCCTTCAGGAACGGTCGGAATCCCACCTGTGCAAGCAGGTTATTTAGCTCTGGCTTATCGATTTGCTAAGGAACATAATTATGAAGTTCCTGAGGCTCATTTTTGGGCCATTTGTGGTGATTCTGAGTTTCGAGAAGGCTCCATGTATGAAGCTATTCCGGATTTTGCCGAGCGAGAGATTGGAAATTTAACTTGGATTGTGGACTATAACCGCCAGAGTTTGGATGGTCATCGTATCACTAATAAAGAAATCATGAAGGGGACTGATGCTCAAAGAATTGAGCGAACAATGGTCGCTAATGGTTGGGAAGTCATCCAGGTGCGACATGGCAAATTCCGGCAGGAGTTATTTCAGCGTCCAGGCGGCGAGCATTTTCAAAAGTTCCTTGAAGAGGAATTAGAGGATTTTGAACTTCAGGCGCTTTTGTTGGTCAAAGATATGCCAACCTTAAAAGCGGGAATTGTGAAAGAACATCCTCATTTGAAGAAGTTTTTGGAGAAGTTGACAGAAGAAGAGCTGCAAAGAGCTCTGCATGATATGGGCGGACATGACATCATCGCATTGGCGGAAGCCATGAACCGATCTAAAAAGAGCACTCGACAACCAACATTGATTATCGCTCATACGGTTAAAGGTTGGAATTTAAGATGTGCAGCTCAACCAGGGAACCATTCCGCTTTGCCTTCAGATGATGAAATGGAGATGTTGAGGCAAAAACAAGGTTTATCTGTTCAAACTCTTTTTTCGCGTTTTGATGATAAAACTCCTGAGGGACAATTTTGTCGCAAACGAGGAGAGTCTCTTTATCAGGAGATTTTAAAACAAAATTCTTTAAAGGAAAAAAATAAAAATTATTTTAGAAAATCATTGGGAGAAGAACTGCCTGCATCTCTTGAGATTAACACTAAAATGGCGAATTACCCTCACACTCAATGGATGTTGGGACAGTTGACGGCTAAGTTAACAAGAATTGCGAATACGTCCCTAGATTCCTCAAAATTGAGTCAAGGTCAAAAACCATTGTCTGAAGGAGAAAGGGTTTGGAAGGTTCCCGGAGAACTGATGGTCTCTATGGCACCGGATGTGGGAACAAGCACGAATTTGAACCCAACCATGGACGGAAAAATCTTTGGAGCTGTCGTCGTACAAGATTATGAAAGTGATTTGGATGTTAAAGATGATAAAATGCCAGATTTAATCCCTGGTGAGGATGTTTCGGACCGGTATTTGCGCTTTGAAATCGCGGAGGGAAATGTCATGTCTTGTGTGGGCTCCTTCGGGCGCTTGCGTGAGACCTTGGGGATTCCTATTTTACCTCTTATGACAATCTATGATTTTTTTATCAAGCGAGCGTTAGATCAATATTTTTATAATTTATATTGGAAATCCAGTTTTATTTGTGTGGGTACGCCTTCGGGTGTGACATTGTCACCAGAAGGTGCTCAGCACGGTTGGAAGTCTGATTTTCAAATTCCAAATCAAATCACGTGGGAGCCCTTTTTCTGTATAGAGTTGGATTGGATCCTTTGTGACGCCATTAAGAGACACTTAACTTTTGACAATGAAGGGCGTTCCGGAGTTTTGATTCGAGGTGTGACTCGTGGCGTGGAGCAAAAGGATTTATTGAAATATTTGAAAAAACAAAAACGATTTAAGAAGGATAGTTCTGAGAGTTTACAGCTGTGTCGCGAGGAGTTCGTACTGGATGGAGCTGTTGTTGAATCAACTATCGAGACGGTGCCAGAAGAAGAAATTCTAGAGGTGCTTCGAAGCAATGTTTTGCAGGGAGCATATTCTCTGATTGATTACAGTGGTTACGCTGGCTATGAGCCTGGTGACAATGTGATTAATGTTTTTGCAATGGGAGCATTAGGGACTGAAGCGATTAAAGCTTCAGAGACTCTTTTGAGCAAAGGAATTTATGCCAATGTGATCATGGTGACGAGTCCAGATCTCCTTGTGGGAATTCAAGGCGATCAATCTGGTTACCAGCATCTTCAAGAAAGCTTGGGCATCAAAGGAGATTTGTATCTATCGGGACAAGAAGGGATGTCAAAAGAGGTCTTTACATTGGCAGGCCGTCGCATTCCAGTGGTGAGTGTACATGATGGCGAGGCAGGATTATTGGATAATTTAGGTTCCATTGTAGGAGTGAAGCAGGTCAGTTGTGCGGTGAGAAAACATTCTAAATGTGGTCGGCCTAGCGAAATTTACCACTATCATGGAATTGATGCTGAAGCGGTTGTTCAAGCTGCTGAAAAAGCATTAGCTGAGACGGCGCTTGAAAATATTCATGTGACGTTCAATGCTTTCAGTTAAGTTTTATGGCAAGAGTTACTTCAGACAATACTAAGGAGTATCTTGAATCTTTTTTGCCAGAGGAGAATTCCTTCGTTTTAAAGGCGAAGGCTGAGGCTCGTCGATGGCAAAAAGATCAAATTTCTCTTTCTGCCTATGAAGCTCATCTTGTCTGTTTTTTTATTCGTCAATTTCGTTGTGTTCGTTTCATTGAATTAGGAACATTAGCTGGATATTCAGCTTTAAAGATTCTTGAAAGCCTTCCTACTGAGGGGCATTTGTGGACCTTTGAACTTAATTCTGAGCGAGCACAGTTTGCTTCTGCTCTTTTTGATGAAGCTGGCTACAAAGGTCGCTATACAATTATTGTTGGACGAGCGGAAGAGCAGCTTGCAACGATTGTGGCTGAAGCTCCCTTTGATGGCATTTTTATTGATGCTAATAAATCATCTTATCCTTTTTACTTGGATTGGTCTTTAAAGCATCTAAAACCGGGTGGGTTGCTTTTGGCTGATAATACTTTGATGGCAGGTGTTGCAGACACTCACTCTCCTCATCCTGAAAAAATGATTCGTGAATTACGTGCTTTCAATCAAGAGCTTTTCCAAAATCCCGGCTTAGAGGCCGTCATTTTACCAACTATGGAAGGATTAGCGGTGGGAGTAAAACGGTTTTCTTGAAAATCCCTATATTGGTGTTCATCAATTTTATTAGAATTAATGTTTATTTGCTTGTTCGAGGTCGTTTATCAATTCTTTGTACTCGCGTCACTTCTTGAAGTTTACAGTAAATAGAAATTATTTTCATTCACTTCAAAAGATTTGACTTTAACTCTGGTAAAAAAGAGCCAACTTTATATCCATTGGTAGGACCATTTAATAATAGAACCTCATTTTGGGTGTGAGCTTTTCTTCTACTTTACAGCGATTCATTCGATAAAAAATTTTTATACTATAATAAATATGGCTTCCTTGAGCAGAGAGCTTGTATTCTCCAAGACTCACCTTAAGTCTTGGTAGTTCAAGAGAGAGTAACCTACAATGTCATTTTCGTTTTAAGTTTTTCTATCTTTTTAATGGGAGTTTTTCTACACTTTATTTAAATCTCTATTGCCAAAATGATTTTGGAGTTGTGTTGTCAGTCACATGGAAACATCACTTCATTATTGGCGTTAGACATAAACAATAAGAATACGGGAGTTTTTATGAAAATAGTTTTTATTTCTTTATTATCCGGAGCCTTGGTGGCATCCAATTTAGCTTGTGAATCGGCAGGAAAGAAAACAGCCGTTGGTGCGGGCGTTGGTGCAGCAGCAGGAGCTGTTCTTGGCTCTGTGGTTGGTGGTCAACATGGAGATAAGAAAAAAGGAGCTCTGATTGGTGCTGCTTTGGGAGCTGCTATGGGTGGAACAATAGGAAATCGTTTGGATAAACAGGCTAAAGAGTTAGAGAAAGTGGCAGAAACCAAGCGTACAGAACAAGGTATTATTACCAAACTGAAAAGCGATATTTTATTTGATACAGGAAAATCTGATCTTAAGCCTGCTGCTAAAGATAATATTATGAAATTAGCAGATATTTTAAAGAAGTATCCTGAAAACGTAATTGCGGTGAAAGGCTATACAGACAGTCAGGGCTCTGATCAGATTAATAAGACTCTTTCAGAAAAAAGGGCCACCGCTGTAAAAGATCAATTGATTCAAGGAGGCGTTCCTAGTGAAACTCTTTCAGTTATTGGGATGGGAAAAGAAGATCCTGTTGCTGATAACTCTACTGCGACAGGACGCTCGAAGAATCGACGTGTTGAAATTGAAATCACGGTAGATGAAAGCAAAGTCCCTCAAGATCAAAAATCTTAAGCGATTCGAAGTAAAAATGAGAGAGCTATCAGTGGTACAAAAAACCATTTATAGCTCTATAGAAATTTGAATGATCCTTTTCAGCATTTAAGTATGTTTACAATGCCGATGAATCCTTATTTATTGAAAAGAGGTTTCACCCAAAGAGTTTGTTCTCGTCCTGGCCCCACCGAAATGACATCGATAGGACAGCCAAGGTGGTTACCAATAAAGTCGATATACTGAGTGGCAAATCGCGGAATATCCTTAAGGGATGTAATTCTAGTGAGGTCTTGATTCCAGCCAGAAAGATACTCAATGACCGGCTCTACCTTTTCTAAGTCGACCATCGTTGATGGGTAATCCGTGAGAAGTTCTCCATTTAATTTATAACCTGTGCAAACTCCAATTTCTTTATGAGTGCTCAGCACATCTAGTTTCATAAGAGCTAAGCTTGTAATGCCATTGAGGCGAATTGCATACTTTATGGCTGGAAGATCAATCCAGCCACAACGACGGGGTCGCCCCGTAGTTGACCCAAACTCGAAACCTTCTTGCCGTAGTTTTTCACCAACATCACTGACTAATTCTGTTGGAAAAGGGCCAGATCCCACTCGAGTGGTGTAAGCTTTAATAATCCCAACAACTTTTGTAATAGTTGTTGGGCCAATTCCTGTATTGGAGCAGGCCGAGCCTGCCAGAGTTGAAGAACTCGTCACATAGGGATACGTACCATGAAGAACATCTAATAATGTTCCTTGGGCTCCTTCAAACAAAACTCGTTTGCGTGCAGAAATCGCACGAGCAATTATTTGCCCCGTGTCTTTGCATCGATAAGGTTGAATCTCTTCAATCACATGTTGAATTTGGCTCAAAACCGTTTCAATTTTCACTGGTGGTTGATTGTAGAGTTTTTCAAAGAGAACATTTTTTTCCAATAGGTTGTGTTGAAGTTTTATTTTCAAAGAATCACTATCGAAAAGATCGCCTAAGAGAATGGCTTTTCTGCCTGCGCGATCTTCGTAGGCTGGCCCAATGCCTTTACCGGTTGTGCCAATTTTATTTTTTGCTAAAGCCATTTCGCGAGCTGAATCAAGAGCTTTATGAAAAGGTAAAATCACGGTGGCATTGTCGGAGATCAATAATTGTTTTGGATTTTGTAGAAGGCCTTGAGCTTTAAGTTTTTTTATTTCTACAACAAGTGTTTCTATATCGAGAACGCAGCCAGAGCCAATGACACAAGTTGTATCCGGGTGTAAAACTCCTGAAGGAATAAGATGGAGAATCGTTTTTTCACCTTTGACCACGAGGGTATGGCCGGCGTTGGCTCCTCCTTGGTAACGGACCACATAATCAGCATTTTCGGAGAGGACATCAATAATCTTTCCTTTTCCTTCATCACCCCATTGAGCACCAACAACGATCATTGTAGACATAGAAAGAACCCCTTTAAAAAAAGCCCCGATAGCTCCGGAATTGTCTTTCAATAAGGTCACTTATTTAAAGCCAGGAGAGCGGCGGCAAAATACAGAACAAAGTCTCTTATGGCATTGAACTTATCAAGAGTCATTGCTGTGTGATGAGTAAGATATTTATAGTTTGATTAGTTTCTATTCAGCTAGAGACTACTTTGTACGGAAGAGAGGGTTACTAATGAGGAGTTAATGCGTTGTTCCAGGTAGTATCAGTCTCATATTTGTGGGTGTTCGTAATAAGAGATAACGGCGTCGTGGCCAATCCAAGTAACGGGCTCTTGGGGTTGAAAAGTTTCTTGAAGCATCATAGAGCCGCTAGCATGAATGATGAGTTCACTCAAAGCTGTGGTCATAAGAGCCTGAGGATTATGATGAAGAGAGATGATTTCATCAGAAGTTTTCAGCATTAATTCCATGAGAGGTTTTGTAGAGTGTTGGGGCCAAAGATCAATATTCAAAGTTTTTTGCATTTCGGAGCTGTGTAAAAAGTGTGAAATCAATTTTTGAATCTGTTCGAGGCCGCCGGGTTTGAGGAGAGATTCCGCTTGTTGCATCATTTGAAGAACAAGAGGATGCTGAATTTTGCGACGTTGAAGTTCAAAGTAAAGTGGATACAGAAAGATTTCGACTCCAGGAAAAATACCACTAGAGCTTGTGAGAATTTCGGGACAATTGTAAACAGTGGCCTTGACTCCTTGGTCCCAGTGTTGCCGAGCAAAGTTTTCCAGTTGTTTTTTCGCAAAGCCTTGAAGGTAAGGAGTATAGCAAAGCCATTGAAGTTGATTCTCAAAAAAGATAGGGGTCCCATGATAGCCATAGGCGGAATAATGAATAAAGCCACCTTGCTCCTCCAGTTTTTTACGAAGAGGAGCACTTTCTTCAATCAGAATGTTAAAGCTATTAGCTGTAACTTCAAAGAAACTTTTTTGGCAGAATTGACCAAGGTCGGAATTCCAAAAATCTTCTGAACTTAAATAGCGGTCACCAACACCTTTGAATACTCGATTCATCAGGCTAAGGATAATTTTAGAGCGCGGTACACCGCCTGCCATCAGATGGGCCATAAAAACTTTGCTATTGGGCTTAAGATGTTGATGAAGTTCTTGGAGCCAAGCTCGCACTTGATTGCGAAAGCGAGCAACTCCCTTTTCTTGCGATTGGGAAATTAAGTTAAGGTCAATGTGGCCATGAATGCCTTCTTTTAATCCGATGGATTTACAAAGATCCACCGGAGTGTTCCCTTCAGGGCTTGATGGCTCTAGGTCAAAACCACACTCCAAAGGAACATTGATCCACGGCGAAGGAATACTTTTGCTTTCTTCAGAGTTCAAGGACCTTAAGTTTTGTTGTTCGTCACGTCGGCCTACTGTGGAGTAGATGATTTTAAGTCCTTTTTTTTGAGCGGCATCGACCAAGCCGTTGGCATATCCCTTTTGAAAAAGCTCTCCGAACAACACAAGAACATCACCCGTTTGAAAAGATTCAAGTGGGTTGAGTGAATTTGATTTATTGAGTTGTAAACGATGAGTTTTTGAAAGTGAGTTTGTCATTTTGCAATGTGATCTTATTGTTTTAAAAAGGTCAAGAGAATGTTTGCTTTTTCCATCTTCGTGACTAAAATTAAAACTAGGATTTTTATCGCTATTTGAAAAATGATGGTTTGTGAGTGGTTTTGATCATTTTTGAAAATTGGAAAAGAGGAATGGATTATGTCATTGGTGATTTCTCCTGTTTTGTTTACTTTTGTCTATGTGCTTTTCATTTCTTTTTGTTTATCTCCTCGAGCTCAGGCCAATATTTTAGGGGTCAGTTATCAAGGGTTTAATCCAACGCCGAGTCAGACTGATTACATTACGGTTCATTCAACGGAGAGTGTACGATCTAAGAAATGGCGCATGAATATTTATGGATTTGTCAGTGGCAATAATTTAGTGGCTCATGATCCTGCCAGCCCCAATCAAACTCCTCATGATATTTCTGATCAATTGACGTCAGCGTCACTCGGTTTTGCTTATGGAATCACTTCACAGTTAGAATTGGGCGTGAGCCTTCCGTTCAATCTCCATCATACAATAACCCCAGAAAGCGATAGAACTTTTATTGCTCAACGGATGGGTACTATGATTCATACGCAGTTCAAATATGTTTTTCAGCGCCGAGGAGAATTAACGCAAGATCCGAGAGGGTTTGCTTTGGTAGGGTCTTTGGGGTCTCCGAGCACTCGTCAGGATGGTTATCTCGGTCATCGACAGAACCCCATCCTATCCATTGAAGCTGTTTATGATCATGGGAATGAATCAGAATCTTATTCCATTAATGCGGGTTACCGCTCTCGTTCTCCAGGAGATGCATATCTTGGGGCTCCTGTGCTTCCGCTCGAGGATCAAATTATTTTATCAGCGGCTTTTCAAAGACGTTTTTTGGTACATCGGAAAATGAGTTGGATTACAGAATTTTATGGGGCCTTTCCTGTTGATCAAGGGAAGTATAAAAGAGCTAAAGATATTTCATCTACTGAATTTATTTTCGGGATTCGTGGAGATAGAAACAAACAGAGTCGCTGGACAGTAGGATGTGGTACTGGAATATTTAAGGGCATGATGAACCCCGATTGGAGAGTTTTTGGCGGATGGAGCTGGGATTTCTCATGGGCAGGGAAAAGCTCACCTAAGGATGCTTTACTGGAAAGAAGAAAACTCCATGGCAATGCCGATGATATCATGGATCCTCTTTCTTCTGAGGATTCTGGCCCCATCATTGAAGATGGGGATCGAGATGGGGTTTCAGATGATGATGATATGTGTCCTCGCACTCCTCGGGGTGTAAAGGTAGACCGCGATGGTTGTCCTTTGGATACGGATAATGATTCTATTCCTGATTATGAGGATCGATGTCCAAATACTCCAGCAGGAGATGTGGTGAATGGTCAGGGATGTACTATAATGCAATAATGAGAGGGAGGTGGCTTTGAAGTTGAAAGTTGAAATTCCTAGGTGGAGCGAAACCTTTCGGTTTAAAAAAGAAAAATTAAAAAAAGTGAAGAATAATATTTCTCAGCAGGGGTTTTATTTTTTTTTAGGTGAGGCTTCTGAGAAAAAATACCAGTCTATTGTAAAAGACTATGCATTGGATTATCAAAAGGATTCTTTTTTAAAGAGTGATCGAGAGATGGTTCATTTTTTAGGGACTCAAGGACCTGTTTGGATTCAGCGACGATCCAGTAAAAAAAATCCCAATCATGATGGTGCTTTTCAAGACTCCGAATATTCCCAAGCCAAAGAAGGAGCTGGGGCTTTAGTTTCTTCGATCAAAGCTTACCATCTAAAGCAGATGATGATAGAGCTCTGGGATGCTTCACAACAAGAAGAGATAGGAATTCTTGTTGGCTTGGATTTAGGAGCTTATCAGTTTCGTCCTTTGAATGAGGGGCAAAATATGTTAGAAGGATTGCCTCAAGTCACTTTTTCAAGTTCGTCATCGAATTCATCATCTAAAAGTTTTATAGAAAAAAATAAAAAAGAAGCTCAAGCTTTGGCTTCGGCCATTAATTTAGCTCGTCATTTAGTGAATTTGCCAGGGCAGAGTTTAAATCCGAAAAGTTTTGTTCAATTGGCTGTAGATCATTTTAAAAAATCCACTCAACTTAAGGTGACTCTTTGGGATAAAAATCGATTGGAAAAAGAAGGGATGGGGTTACATTTGGCTGTTGGACAAGGTTCGCAGCACGAACCTTGTTTGGTGCATATTTCTTATCGCCCAGCCTCTTCTCGTTCTTCATCCTCCTCTCAAGGGCCAATTGCGATTGTGGGTAAAGGGATCACTTTTGATACAGGAGGATTGGATATTAAGCCTTCTTCAGGGATGCGCTGGATGAAAAAAGATATGGGCGGAGCCGCAGCTGTATTTGCTCTTTGTTCTTGGATCAATGAGGTTGGGTTAAAGGTGCCCTGCGATTTTTATTTAGGAATTGCAGAAAATGCGGTGGGTCCAAATTCCTTTAGGCCAGGTGATATTTTTAAAGCTAGAAATGGATTGATGGTAGAGATTCATAATACTGATGCAGAAGGAAGACTTGTTCTTGCCGATGCTTTAGACGTGGCGGTGAAAAATAAAGAAAAGCCTCGTTTTGTCATTGATATTGCAACTCTCACGGGAGCCATTAAGGTCGCTTTGGGCGCTGATATTCCAGGTTTATTTTCCAATGATGACATTTTGGCGAAAAAAATAGAAAAGGCTTCCCAATCGTCAGGAGAGCCTTGTTGGCGAATGCCTTTATTTGCAAAATATGCCTCCCAGATGAATAGCCCAGTTGCTCATTTGACAAATGCCGTGGATGGTTTTGCTGGGGCAGTGACCGCGGCGCTTTTTTTAGAAAAATTTGTTGGTCAGCAAGCATGGGCTCATTTGGATATTTATGCTTGGAACGACAAGCCAACGGGGGGGTTAAGCTTTACGGGAGGAAGTGGTCAAGGGGTTCAGACACTCGCTTTCTTTTTAAAAGGATTGGCAGATGAGTAGTCCTTGCTTGGGTAGGCCAGACGAAAAACTAGTTCCATAAGATCAAAAACTTTTATAGTCATCGTAGTCCCTTCTTTTTGTTACTCTATCTAAGAGCTGGCAAAACCAAACAGCATTGATTTAAGAATGCGAATTAAAGATTGGCTTTATAGAGGGGACTATGCAGGCATATTTTATTTCTAGAAAAGGTTACCAAGAAGGCCCTCATTCTTTGGAACTCATTGAGGATAAAATAAAATCTGGTTATTTAGACGCTCAAGATTACATATACGACTCTAAATCAGGGGAATGGACTTGGCTTTCTCGATTTAGCTTAACGCAACCTTTTTTTGAAAAATCAGAAATAACAGAGCCAATTGATAATTCCAAATTTGAAGAAAATTGGTATTTATTGAAGGATCAAAACCAGTTAGGTCCTTATAGCTATCAAGAGATTATTTCTATGCTTTTGGAAAAGAAGGCTTTTGAGTACGACTATGTATGGACAGCGGGTATGGATGCTTGGCAAAGGGTTTCTGAATGTGCCCATTTTGAAGAAGATAAGTTGAAAAAACATTTAGCAAATAATAAGAATATAGAGCCAACGCATTTTAGAAGACGAAGTGCTCGTTTTGACCATGTGACTTCTTTGGTTTTTCATAACAATAAAAAATTGTGGAATGGAAAAGCCTTTGAATTGAGTGCGAGTGGAGCCAGCGTACAGGTCGAGGGACAGGCTTTTAAAAAAGGAGAGCTGTTGTTGCTCCACTGTCGGCCTGCAAAAGAAGTTCCGGCCTTCAATGTTCAATGTGAAGTTATCAGTTGCCAAAAAGTGAAGTCAGAAAGTGGTTCGGGGTTGTACCGCTTAGGCTTGAGATTTGTTAAGATTAATGTCGTTGCTCAGAAAGCCATTAATAAAATTGCGTATAATCAAGTGGCTTCATAAAAAACTGATTATCATTGTTAGAAATTAAAGGCTCTCCATTAAAAAAATTCAGAAGAGGAATAGGTTTGTGAGTAAAAAGAAAAAAGATATGGAGCTAATTCACTACTGGCTTTTTGTTGATTCAAGGACCAGGGTGGTCTCTCGTCGTTTATCACAGCAGGCAGCTGAAGATTTTATCGCAGGATTGAGAAATATGAATCTTGATCATTGGTGGGCTTGGAATCCGTTTTTTCGCGATTGGATTCCCCTTCAAAATATTATTGATACTAAAAGGCCGAGAATCCGCATGTTGGTGCAATTACCGGAGTCCAACCTTTCACAGTTTGATCAAGATGAAAGAACCGAGGCTTCAGAGCAAACTCAAATTCCAGAAGAATACTCTGAAGTGCGTAATTTTTTGCGAGAAGAGACCGTTGATAATTTTAGAGATTTTCATGGAGATGATTTAACCATTTCTGGTGTCCCGAAACCTCCCTCTCTCGCATTTGGTATTGATCGAAGGGGTGCTCGTCGCCACGAAAAGCATATTGAGGTCTTAATAGCAGGAAAAGGTAAAAGTTTTCGTACGCAAACAATAAACGTGTCTTTAAGTGGTTTAATGCTGGAAAAACCTATTCCAATAGAAATGCAAGGTGGGTCTTTTGAGATTGTTTTTTATTTTCAAAGCAATAAAATCAAAAAACAAATGGTTTTTCAGGGAAAAGTCTCTGGGGATTTGAAAGACCGCAGACGCTTAGTCTTTGGAGAGCTTTCTCCTAACAATCACAAGTTATTAACCGAAATATTGGCCGCCTAAATTCATAGAGTTTAAAATATCTTAATCATGCAAGCCTAGGGTAGGGTGAATCGAATCAAATGAGCTGAAAATAAAGAATATTTATTAACGGCAGAGATCCTGCGTTAAAATCTGTCAACACATAAACCTTAACATGGTTTTTATTTTTTGTTAATCTGACCGCTATGCATCCCATAGAATTAGTGAATGTTAAAAAAGATTATTTGTTAGGAAATGTGAGAGTGCCAGCCCTTAAGGGAGTGAGCTTTGCTATTGAACCCGGTGAATTTACCGTGATTGCAGGTCCTTCAGGAAGTGGAAAGACAACGGTACTTAACTTAATCGGTTGTGTTGACACCGCTACGGAAGGCGATGTGGTCATTGCAAGTAAGAAAACTTCAGATCTTAATGATCGAGAATTGACAAGTCTTCGACTCAATACATTGGGATTTATTTTTCAATCTTTTAATCTAATACCGGTGCTAGACGTTTACGACAATATCGAATTTCCACTTCTTCTTAAAAAAGATTTAACTCCTAAGCAGCGGAAAGAGAGAGTGGATTATTTTATAGAGCGTGTAGGGTTGAAGAATCACAGAAAGCATCGCCCCTCAGAGTTATCAGGAGGGCAGCGACAAAGGGTTGCGATTGCGCGAGCTCTGGTGACTAAACCGCAAATTGTTCTCGCTGATGAACCTACGGCTAATTTGGATTCAAAAACAGGCCAGAGCATTATCGACTTAATGAAAGAAATCAATAGTATAGATAAAACAACATTTATTTTCTCTACACATGATTATTCCATTATGAACCAAGCTCGCCGCATTATTCAGTTGCAGGACGGGATGATACTGAAATGAACTGGATTCTTTTCAAGTTGGCATTTCGAAATATCTTTCTTCATAAGATGAAGACGTTGATTGTGGGGAGTATTTTAATTTTTGGTTCATTTTTGGCAGTGATGGGAAATTCCATTGTGGATGCCATTGCTTCAGGGATGAAGAATTCCATTACTCAAAGCGTGACTGGAGATTTACAGATTTACTCTGAAAAGGCAAAAGAAGCCCTTTCTGTTTTTGGTAATATTGATGGATCTCCTTCAGATGTAGGGTACGTTCCTAATTTCGATAAAGTTAAAACAGCGCTTCTTAAGCATTCCAATATCCGTTCCATTATTCCAATGGGGGGAAATTTTGCATTGATGAACCCTGGAAATTTTATTGATATCCAGGTTGAAAAATTGAGAACATTATACAAAAAGAAAGCGCTTAAGGATCCTCAAGTGAGTTCCCTTGAAATCGAGAGTGCCAAACAACAGCTGCTTTTTCTTTTGAATGATTTAAATGAGGGAGTGAAACAAAATAGAGCAGAAGTGATTTTAGATACTCAAAGTGAGTTGGAATCAGCTCAAAGGGATTTGCAAATAGCCTTGGCTCCTTCTTTTTGGGAGGATTTCGATGACAACTTTGAAAGTAAATTAGAACTGATCGGAAATAAAGTAGCTCCTTTGGTTTTTGATGATTCGATGCTCTATTTTAATTATTTAGGGACGGATTTGGAGGCCTTTAAAAATAATTTTCCACAATTTGAGATTGTAAAGGGGCAATTCATTCCTGAGGGTGAGCGAGGCTTTCTTATCCATGATTATGTTTATGAAACGATGGTGAAAAACAGAATCGCTCGCCGAATGGATGAGATTAAAAAAGCGGTGGTAGAAGATCAACAAAAAATCTCAGAATCCAAAGAATTGCAGGAGTTGATTAAGGCAAATAAAGAACAAATTGCGGAACTTTACCTGACATTGGATTACTCTCACAAGCCAGTGCTCACTCAAAAGTTAAAAACCTACTTAAATAAAGAAGAAGAGGATCTCCGTCTTTTATTGGATCATTTCTTTGAAATCCAAGAAGAGAATTTTCTTTCAAGATATGACTTTTTTTACAAAGAAATGGCTCCTTATTTTCAATTGTATAAGATCTCTATTGGCGATGTCATTCCCCTTACGGCTATGACTAAGGTTGGAAACTCTTCGGCCATTAACGTCAAGGTTTGGGGGACTTTTCATTTTAAAAGTTTTGAAAATTCTCCCTTGGCGGGAAGTTTTTCATTGATTGATTTGAATTCTTTTCGAGATCTTTATGGATTTTTAACGGAATCCCGTCGTAAACAAAATCAAGAGATTGCCAGTGAAATGGGTGTTCTGGATTTGAGTAAAGATGATCTCGAGGCGATTTTTGGCGATGATAAAAAAGCGGAAGAATTGTCCGAGGCTCAGCAGGCTCAGGTTTCGCAGGAGAAGATTGCTGAGAATTACACCGATGCTCCAGTTGTGGAAAAAAATGAGGCTTTCATCAATGCGGCTCTTTTTTTGAAAGATTCAAGCCAAATGGAAGACAGTATTGCCGCGATTCAAGAAATCAATAAGCAAGAAAATTTAGGGATTAAAGTTGTGGATTGGCGAAGTGCTAGTGGAATGGTTGGTCAAATGACGATCGCTTTACGGATCATTTTATTCGGCTTTGTGTTAATTCTTTTTATGATTGCGGCTCTGATGATTATGAATTCTTTGCTCATGGCGACGATGGAGCGTCAACAAGAGATCGGAACGATGAGGGCGATTGGTGCACCCAAGGGGTTTTTGTATAAAATTTATTTAATAGAGACAGCGGTTACAAGCATTTTGTTTTCTTTTATTGGGACAGTGTTGGCATTAGCCGTGATTTACACTGTAGGTCGTGATGGTATTCCTGCCCAGGGAGATGTGGCGAAATTTTTCTTTTCAGGCCCTCGGTTGCATTTCTATCCGCAGTGGGGGCAAATATTGGTGGTATTTATTATCATTCTTTTTATTTCATTTATTGCGACACAATATCCCGCTTGGAGAGCTATGAAAATATCTCCCTTAAGAGCGATGCAGAATAGAGACTAAGATTATGTATATTTTTACTCTCATTGCTTTTCGAAATCTTTTTAAAAATAAATCAAGAACTCTTATTTTAGGAGGGGTGGTTGCGGGCATTGCACTTGTAATGACGGTTTTGCTTTCATTGATTCAAGGGATTCAATCCACAATGATTCACAACGGAACAGCATTGATGTCTGGACATGTTAATATTGCTGGTTTTTATAAAATTTCATCCAGTTCATCATCGCCGACAGTGACGGCTTTTAAGGAGCTTCTTGAGATTGCCAAGACAGAAGTTCCGGAAGCTGAGTTGATTGTGGATCGAGTGAAAGCCTATGGGAGAGTAATTTCCGAAATGGATTCTATTCAGGTTCCTATGTGGGGCGTGAATTTCGATCAAGAAGAAAAAAACTTGAGACGCTTAGAATTGGCACCTATCAAAGAATATTGGGATGAAAGTTTTTGGCGGCAGGAGAAGGCTGATGCAACTTCAGAAACTTCGCTCAAAAACGGTGAAAGGATCGAAGGACGTTGGGATGATCTTAATTCTAGAGGGACTTTGGTGCTTTTTGCTTCTCAGGCAAGAAAATTAAAAGTGCGCGTGGGTGATATGGTGACACTTTCTATGCCGACGTACCGTAACATTAGCAACACAATGGATGTGCGAGTGGTGGCTGTCTTGAGAGACTTGGGACTTATGTCGCAATTTAGCTTGTTTCTTCATGCTGATGATGCTCGTGAAATTTATCAGATCAAGAAAGAAACCACGGGGCAAATTATGCTTTTTTTGAAGGATATAAAGAGTGTCCCTCTGGTTGAAGAACGGCTGCGAAAAATCTTAGCTCAAAAAGGTTATGTGATGATGGAGAAAGAAGCTAAACCTTTTTTCTTAAAGATGGAGCGAGTTTCAGGAGAGTCTTGGACAGGACAAAAAATTGATATCACCACATGGGAAGATGAAACCTCTTTTTTAAAATGGGTGGTTCAGTTGCTTTCCAGTATGAGCTCCATTTTGATTCTGGTGCTCTTAATGATTGTGGTGCTCGGATTGATGAATACTTTGTGGATGTCGATTCGCGAGAGGACTTCAGAGATCGGAACATTGCGGGCCATCGGTTTACAGAGACGACAGGTATTTCTCTTGTTTTTATTAGAGTCTTTCTTTCTTATTTTTGGAGGGACGTTAATTGGAGCTTTGTTGGGATTCAGTCTTGTTGAGTTGCTTAATTCCTTTCAAATTCCATTGACTATTGAAACTTTAAAAGTATTTTTGATGTCGAATACCCTATCTTTTGAAATAGGTTGGGTGCAAATTTTCCAGGTTTTTATAATAATGCTGACTTTTTTACTTATAGGGGCTTTATTTCCAATATGGCAGGCCACTCGACTAAAACCAGTGTCAGCCATTCAAAATGTGAATTGATTCAATTCCCTAAAAAAATGCCAATCGATAATTTTAATATTGGCATTGAGAGGTGCTGATATGCGAGAGTCTCAACGAATAAACTTTTTTAAGTTTAAATTAAAAATAGCTTTATGTGTAATTTGTTGGCTGGGGTTTGGAGCTGCTTTTGCTCAAAAAGAGTCTGTTAAAGCGAATGAAAAAAAAGAAGCTGATTTCACTCCAGCCAAAGCACTGGAACTCGTTAAAGAGCTTGATGAGCGACAAAGAAGCTCAGGAGATTACAAGGCTACCGCTTTTATCAAAGAAACTGAAAAAAATAAGGCACCGAAGCTTTTTCAAACCACTATTTATCGCCGCGATGGTTTAGATAAGTTTGTGATGGTTTTCAACAAGCCAAAAGAGGATTCTGGCAAAGCCTATCTGAAAATTGATAAGAATCTTTGGAATTTCGAGCCTGGGACAGGAAAATGGGAACGACGGACCG
Source organism: Bdellovibrionota bacterium (assembly GCA_963170155.1). Taxonomy (GTDB): domain Bacteria; phylum Bdellovibrionota; class Bdellovibrionia; order Bdellovibrionales; family Bdellovibrionaceae; genus CAUJGP01. Next base: position 51,428 of record CAUJGP010000003.1, read on the forward strand.
AAAGGGAAAAAATTGGAGGAACTAACTCAAGACGCAGCGATTTTGATGAATCACGGCTCACTGATGAGTATACAGCCATTCCTGAGTCTATGGGTTCTTTGGGAAAGTTTACCACCTACATTGTTAAGCTAGCAGCTAAAGAGGGCGTGGATGTCTCTTATCCCGTTTTGAAGCTATGGATTGACAAAGGGGATGGGAACGTTTTGAAAAGAGAAGAATACGCACTGAGCGGTAAATTGATGCGCACAATTTTTTATCCTCGGTGGCAAAAAATTTTTAGTGATTCTAAAAAATCTAATGTTTATGTTCCAGAAGAAATTCGTGTTTTTGATGAGCTAGAAAAAGGAAATTCCACCATTATCGCCCTGAAGGATGTAGACCTTAAGAAACTGGAGGATAATATTTTTACAAAAGCATGGGTGGAATCTAAATCTCGATAAATGAGCATAATGAGATAGGAGGAGTTGTTCTGATGTTTAAAGGTTTATTCGTTTTATTTTTTTTAATGACCCCTTCTCTCTACTCCGCCACCGGAGATGATTTCCCTTTTGATGCTCAGGAATCAAGTGCTGATCAAATTGAAAAAGGTCTTTCTCAAGAAGGCGGTTTGAGCGAAAGCGAAAAAACGATCCAGGAGAACGAAAAGACGGAATGGGGCGGCTCCTTAAGAAGTGATCTTATGTTTTATCAATTTGATCATACAATACGAGATGATTATATTTACTCTCCTTTTGTGACATCGTTATTTTTGGATCATAAATGGTCTGACCATCTTCGATTTTTTTTTAGAGGGCAGGGAACTTATCATCTCGTCAAAGACCCCATTGAGAATGAGTTGAACTCATCGGCTGAAGAAAACAAAGATGTGGAGACTCAACTGGATGAATTGAAAGTACAATTTCTTGCATTCAAGAATCTTTTTGTCAGCTTAGGAGTTCAAAAATTAAAATGGGGAGCCGGTCGTTTTTGGAATCCTTCGGATTTTCTCAATCAAGAAGTAAAAAATTTGGTGGAAAAAGAAGACCGCCGAGCTGGATTACGCTTAGCAAAGTTTCATTTACCGGTGAATGAATCTAATTTCTACTATATTACTCATTTTAGCCCTTCTCATGAGCAGGATTGGACGGGACATGCTCTGCGCTATGAAGTTCCAATCCCGAGTTCGATAACACCGGGAGAGATCAGTTTAACCTATTACGGTAGAAAAAATCAGGAAGGACGTGGCGCGGGAGATATCAGTTTTGCCCTGGGGCCCATCGATGTTTATTTTGAAGGAGCTTTTGCTCAGTCTAAAGAAATGAATTCTTTTGTTGCTGGTGTAAATTATGAGTGGCAATACTCCGATCAGGACTTTTTAGTTTTTAATTTAGAATCATTTTCCAACCCAGGGGGAGTCTCAAGCCCAGATGATTATCTAGGAAAGATTATGAATGAGCAGTTCATTCCTTTTCATGTGGCTCAAAGATATCTTGCCGGCTCTCTTTATTTTCCAAAACCATGGCATCTCACACATACGGATTTCAGCATTATGTTGATTCATAATCAAGTCGATCATGGTCACTACCTCCGATGGGGAGCACTCTGGTACGGTTATAAAAAATTTACTGTTTCTTTTTTTGCCGGAACTCGTTTTGGTGGGTCTCAGAACAGTGAATTCCGTCTTGGTGGGCTTAACCACGATTATTTAGCCAGAGCTGAATATCAATTTTAGTTTTGAGTGAATTGATTTTATTTAGAAACAATTTTTGATTGCACGGCTTTGATCAAGCCAGCCTCTACTTTTGATCCTCGAGGTTCTCGAGAGGGTCTGGACTTCAGCTTTCAAGTGTATTTCCGATATAAAAGCGAGTTTTTAATTATTAAAATAATGAATTATTAATACAAGGGGTGCGGCTCATGAAGAATGAATTATCTCATCAAGATTCACAAAGAGTTGCGATGATGGCAAAAGAGTTGTTGAGCTCAGATAATGAAAAATTGGCAATATCGACGGATCGATTTTTTAGCTTTTTACTGGTCGGCCAGTGGCTTCTTGCGGTTATTTTATCTTATACCTTGACCCCAAAAACTTATTTAGGCGCAGGAGGACAATCCTTTGTATGGATGGCTATGTTAGCCGGGGGTATTTTCGCTGGTATTCCTTTTTTATTCCATATTTTGAAACCTGGTGCTGGGGTTAATCGATTTATTAATGTCATTGCTCAATCCTTATTTTCTATTTTACTCATTCATTTATCAGGGGGAAGGATTGAAGCTCATTTTCATGTTTTCGCCTCATTGGTGTTATTTTCTTTTTATGCCGACCGCCGTGTGATTTTTTTAGGAACTGGTTTGGCGATATTAGATCATTTTGTCAGGGGTGTTTGGTTTCCTGAATCTATCTTTGGAGCTGCTGATGTAACAGGTTTTCGTTGGGTAGAGCATGTTGGTTGGTTAGCTTTTGCCTCTATCATTCTTTTTGTCTCTTGCTCACGGGCTCGTTTTCAAATGATCAATGCTGCCTTTGCGAGGGCGGAATATTTCTTTCAAAGAGAAATTATGGAGGGTCAAAGTGAAAAATCAAATCGTGCTTCGGATAAAGACACTAATATTGGGCACAACTTCAAAGAACATTTAGAGAATATTTCAGCAGCATTATCAGAAATTGCAGGAATGGTTGAGGCTAACGTGAGAAGTGCAGAAAATGTGAATAGTGTGGCGGGTGAGGTGCATGGAGTGAGCGAATCAACAAGACATGTGATGGAGGAGTTGACCTCTGCTATGCAAAACATATTGGAATCGAATGAAAGAATTGAAAAATTAGTAAAAATTATCGAACAGGTCGCCGAAAAAACAGAAGTTATTGATGATATCGTTTTTAAAACTCAGTTGCTTTCCTTTAATGCTTCCGTTGAAGCTGAACGAGCCGGTGAACATGGAAGAGGATTTGCCGTGGTAGCACAAGAGGTTGGAAATTTAGCTCAAATGAGTGGTGTTGCGGCGACAGAAATCGCATCGATTGTTAAAAATAGCATTCGGGAAGCGGAGCAAGTGGCCTCAGAAAATAAATCAAGGGTTGAGAAGGGGGGAGATCTCGTGACTCAGACTCGTGATAAAACATCAGGTGTTTTGAATCGTATTACTGAAATCCTCCATGCCACGGACCAAATTGTTGCAGCGAGCAAGGAGCAAAGCCAAGGGATTTCTGAAATTACAAAAAGTGTTAATATGTTGAGCCAATCTCATAGTGAATCTGGTGATAGTGATTTTAGTATAAAACATAGCTCCTCTCCTTTTTTGAAAGTGTCTTAGATTATTAAAAATCTATTTTGAAATACGTTTTTCTATTTTATTTCCAATGGAGCTGCATGCATTCTGCTTGATGGGATGAGGCAGCTTCATTTTATTTTCTTGCCTTCAATTTACCACTTCGAGACAATCTTCTCATGTTAGCTATTTTCTTGAGTTTTGTTCCAGTTTTAACCGCGATTGTGGTCTTTTTTTCGACAGTGGAAGTTCACGCTTATCCTGAATTTATAGGGATGGGTTACACGGGTTGTATGACATGCCATTATAATGGAGCGGGAAATGGCGGATTGAATGATTATGGGAGAGGATTGTTTGCGGCGGAAATTGCCTCTAAATTACTTTGGAACTCCAAAAAAACAGATGAATCCCTTTCTGAGAAAAGTGGATTTTTAGGATCAAAAACCCTTCCCTTTTGGTTTCGGCCCAGCTTGAAGTATCGTGGATTAACTTTAGAAAAAAATCCGGGAGGAAAAGAACTTCAAAGTAGAACCTACTATCAAATGCAGCAGGATTTTAATTTACATATACCCTTTAATGAAGAGCAAACATTGTTATTTGCTTTGAATTTGGGGACAGTCACAACAGAAGCCGCAGCCACCCCCAATAAAACTTTCTCTGGTAGCCTTATTTTAACTCGAGAACACTATTTAAGAGGCCAGATGACAGAGTATTTTTGGTTTTATCTGGGTATGATGGATAAGGTCTTTGGAATAAGGCACCCTGATCATACCGCTGTGAATCGCGGGTTTCTTGGTTTAGGCCAGAACGATCAGGTTCATGCCCTGGTGCTTCATTATGCCAAGGATTCCCATGAGTTTTTTTTCAATCCTTTTGTTGGCAATTTATTCGTGAAATCCAAAGCTCAGATACCAGGTTTTACAGTTCATTATGAGCATGATATCGAAGAAATGTTTCGTGTGGGCGTAAGCTTCATGAGAGACCGAGATGCCGTTGCGGTTGAAAAAAATACTTTGGCTCTCTTATTAAAAAAAGGCATTCAAGGAGGGCATTCGCTTTTATTTGAAACAGGAATAAAAAATGCCGTTGGAAGTAATTCTAAAGCGACAAATAGTGCCTACATTTGGAGTCAAGCCACAATGAGATTTGTCAGAGGGTTGTTTTTTCAATCCAGTATGGAGTATTTTAAAGGGGATATTTCAAAGTTATCCACTGAAAACCTGCGCTTTGGCATTGGTCTCTTAGCTTTTCCTTTTCAAAGAGTGGAGTTCAGGGTTTCTGGTGTGAGTGGAAGAACAATCAATCCAGTGGTAGTAGATAAAGATTCTTGGGATTTGATGTCACAGTTACACTTATCGTTTTAAAGGCTATTGCTGCGAAAATGGATTTTTAATATTGCTCAATTGACGATAAAGTTATTGTAACTCATTTGAAATTAGGATGTCGGTTGTCAGGTTGGTGTGGGGTGAACGGTGATTGTAAAAGCAGTTTTACTTTTTAATTTTATTTTTATTTTTTCTCATCTTCTTTGGTCACAGACCTCCATTCCAGCAACTGAGGTCCCTACGCCCACCTCAAATCAACAAGCGACATTGGATATGGCAGAAGCTCCAAAAGCTGAAGCAAACTTGATAAAAAAACCATCATTACGACCCAGATTAAAACCAAGACTTAAAAAAACAACTTATCCCAACACCTTTGAGTGGTTTGTTATGGCAGGGATATGGAAAGAAAACTCTCTTTTGTTAAAAGACGACAGTACAGAATATAAAATAGATACGTTAAATACAGTGACTCGATTAGGGCTCATACATGTTTTTTATAATGCACGCTTGTTTGCTCGATATGGTCTTATTATTGGTCAGAGTGAGAATAGCAGTGCTGTGGATAATTTTGCTTATTTCCAGAGGTCGGTACTTTTAACTGGTGGTGAGTTAGCGCTAGGGTACCACCTTTTTTTTAATTCAGAAATAGCTTTGGGAGTATCACTTGGGGGTATTTACCGAACAATCAAGCATTCACTACCCAGCGAGGAATATCGATTCAAAACAACAGCGCAAGCAATTCCCAATCTATCGCTTGAGCTCTCATGGAAGTTGAGCGAAAAATGGATTTGGCGACAAAGTGTGGGAACACAGGGCAAACCTCTGGATACGCTTTGGTCAGCAGGTGTTAGTTTTCTTTTTTAGGAATGCAGTGAATGAAAAAATTGGGAATGCTTATTTTCCTAAACAAAATTGCGCAACAATATTAAGTAATGTATTGCGATTAACGGGCTTGCTGATGTGTTCATTAAATCCACCCATAAGGCATCGTTCTCGATCTTCTTGTAAGGCATTAGCTGTGAGAGCTATCATAGGAGCTTTAATCCCATTTTTGTGGAGTTCTTTCACTGTAGCATACCCATCCATGATTGGCATTTGGATATCAATGATAAAAATATCAAAAGGACCTGAGCGGGTTTTTTCTAAAGCGGTTAATCCGTTATCAGCGATTTCTACAAAAGCGCCTGCTTTTTTAAGAATTTGGCTAATTAAAAATTGATTATCAGGTGAGTCTTCCACCAGTAAAATTTTAATGCCTTTAATAATGGGGGCACTTTGAGGGTAAGAAGGTGACTTCAATAAGGTTGAGGGAGCTCCTAAGGTTTTATTGGATGGAACTTGTGCTAATCGAGGGTCAATTGTAATAATGAAAGTGCTGCCTTTTCCTTTTTGACTCTCGCTTAAAATAATATCTCCTCCAAGAAGATTAGCAAATCGCTTTGATAAAACGAGGCCAAGACCTGTTCCGCCAAATTTACGAGTTGAAGAGGTATCCGCTTGCGAGAAGGGTTGAAATAGCTTGTCTCGTTCGTTGATGCTGATTCCAATGCCGGAGTCTTTGATGGTAAAGACCAAATGGGAGATTTGATTTTTTTCTATTGCTTTAGAAAGAATAATTTCTACCCCGCCTTGATCTGTGAATTTAATCGCATTTCCAATGATATTGAGTAAAATTTGTTTTAACCTGAGGGTATCTGTATTGATGATTGTTGGGATACCCTGACCGTAGCAAACAGAGAGTTTTATCCCTTTTTGAGAAGCTTTCATACTCAGTGTCGCAACAACGTCTGAAATTAATTCCTGGAGGATGCAATTGCTATAAATAACATTGAGTTTTCCAGATTCTACTTTGGATAAATCAAGGATTTCATTGATAAGATTGAGAAGTAATTCTCCATTACGTTTAATGGCAGCGTTGAAGTTAGCTTGGCTTTCATCATCAATATTGGGATCTGTTAAAAGCTCTGCAAACCCTAAAATAGCAGCGAGAGGAGAGCGAATTTCGTGAGACATATTAGCGACAAAAGCGCTCTTTGCATCATTAGCGCTTTCGGCTTGATTTTTGGCTTGCTGTAGTTGGCCTAGGACGCGAACTCTCTCGGTGATATCTCTAATGAAACCATAGAAAATAAAGTGACCCCTTGATTTAACGGGAGTCACTGTCAATTCAATAGGAAAAATGGTTCCATCTTTTTTTAATCCTTCGAGTTCAAGTCTTTTATTAAGCATTCTTCCGTAGCCAGTATTTAAAAACTGATTAAAGCCGTTCCTGTGTTGTTGACGGTAGGAAATAGGAATAATCATATCAGCCATCGGTTGGCCAATGGCTTCTACTTTAGTCCATCCGAATGTTTTTTCAGCCTGTGAGTTCCAGTGTGTGATAACGCCAAAATTATTAACTCCTAAGACGCAATCTAAAGCATTTTCTAAAACGCTATCTAGAATTTTGAGGTCTTGAACCTTTCTCAGGGCTAAAAGATTTTGAACGCGAGTGAGAATGACTTCTGCTTGAAAGGGTTTGATAATGTAGTCCTGTAAACCTTTTCTAAAAAATTGGAATCGTAAAATATCCTCCGCATTTTCAGTAATAAAAATAAAAAGAGATTGGTTCAGTTCAGGAAAGGAACGAATCTTATTCAAGATAGTATTCCCATCCATCTTAGGAATGTTGAGTTCACATAAAATCAAATTGGGTTTGAATTGAAAGCATTTCTCAAGTCCTTCTAATCCATTCTGGGCAACTTCAACTTGATAAAAAGGCTTCAATAATTTTAAAAGAAATTGTAACAACTCGGGATTGTCTTCGATGACTAAAATTCGTTCTTTTTGACTTTCTAATGAATTAGAATCCTGTAACAGGAAATGATCTTGGCTTTCTTCAGAGGGGTTAATTAAAAAACTGTTGGCTTCTTCGCTTTGATGTAATTTTTCATGAGCTAATTTAAGGGCCGTTTCTATTAAAAAATCTGATGAAAGGGTGGAGGGCTCTTGCGTGGTTTTACTTAGATTTATTTTCCTACGCTGAAAATTAATAAATTCAGTTACATCTTCTGTTTTGTGGATGATGTGAGTTAACTCGCCATTTTTTCCAAAAATAGGTGAGTTGATGACACTCCAATAGCGTTCTTCATAAACATTTTCATTCCCTGGTGCTTTGAGATCATATTTTTGAATATCCATCTTATTCGATGTTTTTGTTTGAATAACTCGAGCCAAAGATGCAGATAAATTTTTAACGATAGTGTCTTGTTGTTCCCCTGGATTTTCATGAAAAATTTCAAAAAGGCCACGGTTTAACATGTCAGATCGTTTAGTTCTGGTAATGCGATTGAAAGAATCTGTCATGGCAACAATAGTAAATTTAGGATCGGGCAACAAAACCAAATAGTGAGCTGGACAGCTTTCAAAGAGTACTTGAAAGTCGAGACCATTCGTTGAATTTTGCTGTTTCAGAAAACCTCCCTTATGAGGATTATCACAACTAAAAAGTCAAGCACTCGTCATCACTGATGCTATTAATACTTAAAAATAAAAACTATATCTGAATAGCAATAAAACAGAGTTCATTGCGATTCAATACCGTTTGTGTTAAGCTTTCTTAACATTTAGATTGGTATGAGTCATTTGATATAACTAAGAACTATCGTGTCGAGAATTTGTGACACTCTAATGATGGTTGCTTTTTAGTAGCAAGTTAAATTTTCCTTAACTAAATAGTTGTTAATTGTAAAGTTAATTTCAATCTTAATGAGGTAATAAAAGTAAATGAGAGTTAGGGAAGAAGCAAGTGAAAGTTAGTCCAAATATTTTTGGAGTTCTTGAAATGTTTGTGCTGTAGCACCACATCGCTTTATGAAGGCTTCTTGGATTTGCCTTTTCATTTCTTGGAGATGGTTGTTGTCCCAACAACTAATAAGATGAATGTAATGCTGGAGGCCTTGGTGTTTTTCTGCAACGACCATAACAAAGGGATTTGTTTGATAGCTTAATTGAGAGAACTCTATGGCTTCACGATTATTTTTATAATAAGGCCCCACAATCACTGGAAGACCGCAACCTAAAGCTTCCATAACACTATGAACTTGTCTTTTAAAGCTGCCCCCAATGAAGGCAATGTCAGCGAGTTGATACAACTCTGCAAGCCACCCTTTTTCATCAAAAATTAATAAAGAACATGAGGATGAAAGGGGTTTGTTTTTTTCTTCACTCCATAAGAGAAAAGGGATTTGGAGAAGATGAAGCTTTGCCTTTATTTTTTGAAGATGCACAGGGTGGCTCTCGTGAGGGACTATGATCCATTGGGATTGAGAGGGGCTTATTGATGTGAAACTGTCAAACAAGGCTTCTTCGTCTTCCTCCCAGGTTGATCCTGCAATAAAAACTTTACGCTGAGAGGATGCAATCCAATCCCTAAGGTTCAGGGGAAGGGGACGTTGGAGTTCCAATCGTGTTTGTACTTGATCAAAACGAGGGTCACCTGTCACGTGGATTTCTGGGGCTTTTGAGATATGATTTTGAATCCAAGTGCGGTCTTCTTGGCTAACGACGCAAACTTCATTGAGATAGGGTAAGCACCATTGGCTCATGAAGCGTCCCAGCCCTTGAGTTTTTTTACTTCCTTCGGACCAAGTGGAGGCCACTAAAACTTTAGGAGTGTTATGGAGTGTTTTCAGAAGAGTGGGCCAGAGATCCGTTCGCGCAATGATGAATAAATAGGGATTCAAGGTTTCTATAAATATTTGACAGGGCTTTGGCAAGTCCACTGGTAAAGGAGCCCAACCATCCAGTTCTGAAATCCGGGGAATAAGGTCAAGAGCTGATGTCGAAAAATAGGTGAGAAAAAGCAAGTCTTCAGGGTATTGAGATTTCCATAGTTTCAAAAGAGGTTTGATATACTCTACTTCACCGGATGCAGCATGAAACCAAATGCGCCGTTGGTTCGAATGAGGAGCTTTTTTCCAAACCAGGTGGGGGTGTCGGCGTTCTTTTTGGTATCTTTGCCATTTAAGAGGGAGATATGGATTGAATACTCGCATTGAAAAAAATGTTATTCGAAGGAGAAAATGATAGAGAATAAAGATTATTTTATTTTTGAAAGGTTCTTTTGGCTTTATGGTCATGATGGATCCTAGTGGAATGGTTAATAGCTTACAGAGGGTGCCGTTGCGGATGATCTGGATATTGCTGAGCCCAGATTGTTTTGGCCTCTTTAAGAACAGCCTCGGGTGTGATTCCTACAAGGCACCATTGATGATGGGGATTTCGACAAGGGCCCTGTCCGTGTTTGCTGCAAGGGCGACAGTCTAACTGCAGTTCCATAATTTTTGTTTTATCTTTGCGAGAAGGGAATCCAAAAGGAGCTGGGCCCATCAGGGCAATGCAAGGGCGCCCTAATTGCTCCCCGGCATGAAGTAAGCCAGTGTCGTTCGCGATTAATAATTTTGAGTGTTTAATAACCTCAGCACTTTCACTCAGGCTCAATCGACCCGCAAGATTGATGATACGTTGAGGGTTGATTTGCTGCAACGACTCCAAGAACTGATCTTCTGGGCCTCCTAATAAAATAAAATTTATATTATTATCAGCAGCAAGCCATAATTCTAAAAGACTTTTCCAGTGAGCGAGAGGCCAACGTTTCAGTTCAAAAGCGGCGGAAGGGGCTAACGCCACAAAAGGATCTTGCAGGATTGAAAAGCGCGTTTCAAGAGCCAAGGTTATATTGGGGGGAAGAAATAATTGAGGTGCAGGAGGACTGTTTGAAGGAATATCCCATTTTTTTAAAGGCTCCAACAGATCTCTTTGGCCAGAAAAGGGTTGTTCAAAATAGTTAATTCTAAAACGGAACAGTAGAAAGCGTTTCCAGCGCTTGAGAGAGCGTCGAAGAATTTGAGGAATTTTGAAAGGTGTTTGAAAAAAACTTTTAGTCAAAAGATAAAAACAAAGAAATTGCGAACGCAGACTACGATGAGCATCGTAGATACGATCAAAAGATTCCGCATTTAACTCTTTTCCTAATTTTAAAAGACCTGAAAACCCATTTTTTTTATCTAGGCCCCATGCCTTGGTGAGATGAGGATGATGTTCAATTAAAGGAACAAATTCAGACCGTGTAACCCAATGAATATGAGATTGGGGCCAGCGGTTATGAAGAGCATCAATGACACTGAGGGTTTGTAAGACATCTCCCAGGCTTGAAAAACGGATAATTAAAATTTTTGGTGCATCGTTTGACATAGTTTAATTTAATCTTTTCTCGGGATTTCGTCTATGGCAAAGTCGCTCATTGAGTTCTGATTTTAAACCTTCATAGGTTATACTTTTGCGAATAAAAAATAGGTTTATGGCCTTCTGTGCATCAAGCGAAGCGGTTGTATTTCTCTGTTGAAATAAGAGATTTGAGCGAGGTTACAAAGAAAGCAAAAGCCTCATTGTGTCTGCTTTAAGGATATTTAAGAGTTTGAGCCTAGGGGGTAGGAAAATTTTATCCACCAGAGGGAACATTTTTTTGTACATTGTGATTTTGATGGATTTTTGCTCACTCTGAGGCCATAAATTCTCAAAGGGTTTTTTAGTCAGTTTCTAAGGGGGTGGAATGCACTTGGGTTGGTCCTTTTGGGAGATATTTATTGAGGGGCGACAAGTGGCTTTTGTGGCTTTTTTGGTCGGTGGATGCTTTTTTAATAGCATAGCCCTTAATGCAAAAAATTCAAATTTGGCTTTTATTGAGAATAATGTCGATAATAATCATAGCAGCTTCTTTCGTCCTATTAAGAACCAGACCAAAAACCTCATGGTAAGAGGTTACTTGGGTATGCAATCAGTTCATCATTTCAATGAACACTTTGCCCAGCCAGAAGCGCGCTCTATTCATTATGTGGAAGGACGATTAACTCGTCCTGTTCAGGAGAATTCATTAGAGTGGGGAATGGATTTGCAAGGCCACTTTGGGATGGCTCAAAGCTGGTTGAATAGTTATTCTGTGAATGAACTTTTTATCCAATGGACTCATCCTGGTTTTAGCTCAGAAAAGAGCGAAAGAGCCGTTTTTTTTATGGGGAGGCGTCAATCCTCTTGGAGCTACTTGGATGAAAAATGGAAAATCGGCGCTTTTCAACCCCTTAATAAAGTAGATCCGTTTAATGTATCATCACAGGGATTGACGGGAGCCTTTGTGAATTGGCAAGAATCCTCTTGGAGCCTCGAGTTTTTTGCGACGCCTTTCTTTTTGCCAGATCAGGGGGCCCCTATTGAAATTACTCATGGGCGTTTTATTAGAAAAAATCCATGGGTTTACTATCCGCCTTCAGAAAAAAAAATAAACGGAGTCTTAACTCCTATTGCTTATACGTTGGATCAGCCTACGGATTGGGAAATTGTCTCTCATGCTGGAGTGGGTTTGAAAGCTCAGTGGGGCTCGGAGAAGGGCGATGGATTTTTAGGAAGAGTGGCTTGGGCTCGAAAACCTATGAATCAAATGCTCTTGGGACTCAATGGCTTTTTGGTTCTGCAGGAGGAAGCTATTGAGCACCAAGAGAGCCAAGTGCAGGTTCAGCTTCGTCCAGAAGTTGGATATCATGATTTGAAGTCGATAGATTTGATTTTTAGAAAAGACATTTGGTTTTTCGCTTTTAGTTTTTTGGAGGATCTTCCGGATAAAAATGAATTTGCTTACCCATGGACTTACCAACGCCCTCAAGCAGCTGTATGGAAAGGGATCAGCTTTGGATATACTGTTGGAGAAAGGCATTATTTCGGAGGCGACTATCTTCAGCGCCAGGGAGGAGATGGCGAAGTTTATGGGCCGGAAAAGGACCTTGTAGAAGATTATATTCCAGAGCGTTACGCTTTTGCAGATCTTGTTAAGATGGAATACCGCTTTCAAAAAAACATTCGTTCCTCTTTGGGGTTTGAAGGCATTGGAGAATGGAAAAAAGAACTTCGTGAAAATAGTGAGTGGCTCACGATAAAAAATGCTTTGTTAATAGGAAAATCTTGGAAAGCCTCTTTGGGCGTTGATGTTTTGAAGTCAGAAAATACAAATCCAAAGAGGACTGATTTTATCAAATCACATCTTGCGAGCGATCGAGTCTACGGAGGAATCCATTATGTTTTTTAATTCAGAGGATTCCCCGAAAAAATTAAGAATGCCCTTATCATTATTATCATTGTTATGGATGGGTGTTTTATCAATAAGTTTACTGAGCCTTGGTGGATGTGCCTGGTTTTCTGCAACAAAAGATCAGCCTGATAGCCATTCAATGGAATTTCATTTGAAACAAGGGGATTGCTTCAAAAAAATACCAAATCAAATTTTTCTTTATATAAAACAAGAATTAAAATCAGCGAAAGAATTTCGCGAAGTTTATTCCTGTATTGATAGGGCCATTACGGACTTTACCAAATATACAGTCGGAGGGCGAGAGTCTCTTGCTTATAGTCCTTTAGAACTCACTCGATTTTTGGAAAAATATGTTGTTCAAAAAGAAATTTCTCCTTCTTTTATGAATGAAATTATGAAAATCAAAGTGGGCTTTGTGGGTGGATCAACAGAGAAGATTACGAAAGATGAGTTTAATAAAATTCGTGATTTGTTGCCTTTTTTTGAAAGCCTTCTTTTAAAACTTTACCCTCATTGGGGTGTTTTGCGAGATTTGGCTATGAACTCTCCGACTCCAAGAAGAGGGAATTCTGTATCAGTGAACGCATTTTTACCCCCTGCCACGCCAACCCCTTCTTCAAGTTTTGATGTCGTTGCGCCATTAGATCTTGCTATTCAAGAGTTTAAAGCGGCTATAAGAGTTTTGTGGAGTCATCTTAATTTAAAAGAGTCACGCTATTCAGTGAATGATTTTTATAGGCTCATTCAGGAGTGGGAGCGCTTTTACACTCAAGATACCACAATGGCTATTTTTTCTTCAGAGAGTTTTTTATCGCAATTCAAAAGACACGTCGCAAGCTTTAGAAACATACGATTTTTAGCGGCCGGGGAGCCCGAAGACATGAAAAATCTTTCAGAAGTTCCTTTGGTGTATGAAGCTTTGCTTGATGGTTTGAAGTTAGTTCTTCAATTTAAGAGAGAAGTCAATTTCAAGGAATGGACAGCGGTTCATGGTTTTAACGCTTGGAATGCGTGGATTTTAGAAGTGAACCATCTCTTGAAAAAATTTTTTCAATTCAGAAAATTTCCTGAAATTCCACTCAAGTACATTGATGCTCTTTTGGAGGATCTCTATGGTCGAGGCCTGTGGTTACATCCGTTAAAGCTAGAAACAGCGAAAGCAAGTTATCGGCAGGCTTTGACCCGCTTTTTAGGTCAGAGATATGAGCCAAAAGGGATGTTACTGGAGTCGTTGGAGCTCAAGAATTATGAAAAAATAGAAAGGGAGTACATGGCGTACGCCCTGATCCAGGAAACATTGCAAAAACTTTTTCAAGAAGAATCGAAGAAACCAGTTGTTGTTCTTCGTGATGAAATTAAGAAAAGAAGTCTAGAGAAACCATGGGTATCGTTGGATAGGTTCATGAAGCAACAGGAGGTGGTTTCTTTTGAACAAGCGTGGGATCAACTGCTGGTGTTAATGTCTGGTCATAAAATAAGACATTGGACTCCTGAAGGTCAAATATCCATAGTTATAGGTGCTGAGAACTCTGCATGGTCTTATCAAGAGCTCTCTTATTTAAATACAATTCGTTTATTAACGTCATTAATTATGGATTCTTACGGTCAAGGGACCAATGAGGCTAGAAAAGATTTACAGAAGCCTTTAGATAAAATTCTAGAGGCAAATCAAATAGGATCAATGTATAGTGAATTTGAAAAATTTGGCTACGAATTGAATTTTTTTGATTTAAGGAGTGAGGATGCAGGGGCGAGAAGTCTTCTAGAGGCTGATTTATTCATGCCTTCGGGAAACGGAGATCTGCGAGTTCAATTTATCGAGTTATTTGATCTTTTTTCCATTTTATGGAGCGGGGGTGCTGTCGGAGTTTCTCAGTTCAAAATTTTTGCTCAAAAAGAAAATTGCGAATTGTCTCAATTAGATTACTTTCAAGAGTTCTATCTGCAAAGAGAGTGTGCTTCTCAAACTTTTAAAAAATACTTTTCAGAACTTTTCCCGCAATACCCTCGATTGGGTGTTTATCTTCGATCTTTGGGATTTGCTGAATGGTCCTCTTTTTATAAGGATTTGATGGGTGTGAGCCAGGTGTGTCCAGCAAATTCTTACGGTCTTGAAACTGGGGACCAAAGAACAATGATGGTGGTTCTTCATTACGTCGAAAATTTATTCACTTTATTTGATGTGAATCGTGATGGTTTTTTTGACGAGGATGAGTTGGAAACAGCGTATCCACGATTCAAGGAATTTTTTTTAGAACAATCTGAGGTGAAAAAGACATTTTTTCCAGCAGAAAGTATTTTTAAATTTATGGTCCTTAAGGGGTATAAGCCGACTCATTTTTGGGAGATAACCAAATTCATCGCATCTTTTGACAAAGGCACAGCTGATCGGCAAAAACTAATGAGAGTATTGGCTGCTCTTAAGGGCACTTCTGCGAAGGGAAATCAAACCTGTGATCAATAATAAAAATCAAGAATGTTTTCAAAACGAATTTTTTCTGATCGTACCCATTGGTTTGGAAGAAGCTGCAAAACTGGAACTTTTGGAGTGGTGTGGAATCTTGGCTGTAGGATTTGGTTCTGGAGCTTTTGCAAAAAATGCGAAGGTGGTGAAAGGGGGTGTGACTTTTTCTGTTACATCCTCTTCTGTGGCTTTTTATTTGAATGCTTGTTTGAAAATACCTTCGAGAATTCTCCAGCGTCTTCATGTTTTTCAAACACGTGAATGGGCTCAGGTGGAAAAAGAACTCAAGATTATTGACTGGAAATTCTTTTTCCCTCAAGGAATTTCCAAATGGGAAATTGCAGCCAGTGAATCAAGAATGAATAATGAAAAACATTTGGCGCAGTTTTTAAATGAAAAATTTGAGAATCGTTTTTATAAAATTCAATCATCGGGAAGTATTGCCTATCTCAGGGTGCACGATAATGTTTTTACGGTGAGTCGAGATACAAGCGGAGAGCACCTTCACTTTCGGGGCTATAGAAAAAAGCAGGGAGAAGCACCGTTGAGGGAAAATTTGGCTGCATTTCTGTGGTTTTTTCTTTTGAAAAACCATCATCGCTTAGATGTTGAGAGAGCGGTGATTGTGGATCCTTTTGTTGGATCAGGAACACTGCTGTGTGAGATGTTTCTTTGGAATCAAGTCATTCAAACCCGGTCTTATGATTCTTTTGCTTGGATTCCTCCAGAAGATAAAATCAAGTTTCAACAAGGGTTGGAAAGACTGAACCTATGGAAGTTGAATTTGGTTGGTGTGGATATGGATCAAGAGATGTTGAATAAAGCCCAATGTAATTTTAAGAATATAAAAGCAATGAACAACTGTGTGCGTTTGATCCAAGGTGATTCCACTTGTTTAAATCGGGATGTGGTTCGCTCTATTTCAAAAAGAGTGTCTGAGGCTTCTCATCTCCCAAAGATGGATTCGGGTTTTTCATTCTCTTCTTCTTCACCTTTATGGTTGATCAGTAATCCTCCTTATGGAGGAAAAGGGCGGATCTCCAGCAAAAAATCTTGGAGAGAGCTGTGGCAAAAAGCTTTAGAAACATATCAGCCTCAATGGGCGGTGGCGCTGGGGCCTGAGCGCGAGTGTCGAGAGAGTGAAATCTTCGGTCAATGGAAATGTATTGAAACTCAACGCTTTCTAAATGGTGGCTTGCGCGTGGCAGCGTCCCTTTGGAAAAAAAATGAGAGCACGACTAAGGTAGGACCTTCTTAACTGAAATCTAATAAAATAGATTTTTAGCGAGGAGCCTCTATTCATAAGTCCGGATATTCAAATTAATTTTACAGATTAAAAAGAAACCATTAGTCTTAAAAAATATGAATAAATCATGGATGATTTTCAATTTAATATTTTTATCTTTCACTTCTGTGTTCGCACAGAATGTGGGAGTTCCCGTGAATTCTTCAATCAGCGCTGCTCAAGCGGCAGAAGAGATTGAGGCATTGAACCCAGAAGTTCGTTTGGAAGTCGGTGAGAACGTAAGTAAAATTTTTCGCGATATGGTTGTTGTGCAGAGAAAAGCGAAGAACAAATCAAAACATTTTTTATTTAATCCTAATTTAGGGATCGATTTCTCCGACGGACCGGCGAGTCTCTATACCATGAACATGAATTTTGGTTATGCCCTGAATGATTTTTGGGAAGTGTATCTCAATTACGCTCCTGGTTTCATTGTGCAAGAGCGTGGCATCGTCAATATGTTGAGCAACTTGGAAGTTTATGATTATAACTCAACAGAACGAAGAATCATTAAAATCGATTACGCCAAACCAAAAACTCAGGTGGGTGCCGAGCTTCTTTGGGCTCCGGCCTATGGGAAAGACAGTTGGGGACCCTACACCATGTTTCGTAGCGATACTTTTTTTAAATTGGGTTTTTATCAAATGGATTTCCCTGAAATCAATAAAAAGGGATCGCGGTATGCTTTGATGGCAGGAAAAACTTATTTTGCTGCGAAATACTTTAATGTGCGAATTGCCGCCGGATTTCACCACATGCAGACTTTTGTGGGTATTACTGAGGAAGAAAAAAAGAAATTTAATACAATTCTTTTTATTGAGGGCGGCTTAGTATTTTACTTTAAGTAGGAGGAAGTAATGTCAAGTTTAGAGGTTCTATTAAGAGAAGGTGGTATAACGGCTTGGATTATTCTTCTGGCTGGGATTCTGCTTGTCGTAGTTACTGTCGAAAGATTTTATGTCCTGTATTACAAATACTCCATTGATGTGGATCAAGCGATTCAAAAAATACAAAGTTTTATTTTGAAGAAGTCATACACGGATGCTTTGCAGGTTTGTAATACTGTGACGGATTCACCTGAGTTAAATGTAGCGAAGTCAGGGTTGTTGGCTGCTGAGCATGGAAGAGAAGCGATGCGCTCTGCTCTTGGAGGCTCTGTTCTTGAGGTCACTAAAAAATGCGAAAAAAGAATTCCCATCATTGCTTTGATTGCCGGGATTTCAACTCTATTGGGTCTTTTGGGTACGATCTCTGGACTGATTAAAACCTTCCAAGCTCTTGCTGAAGCTGATCCATCCAAAAAAGGAGAAATTTTAGGTTTGGGTATTTCAGAAGCGATGTATGCGACGGCGGCGGGCTTGATTTTGGGGATTACAGCAATGGTGATTCACTCTCTCTGTGTTTCTAAAGGGGAAGAGATTGTCGCTAACGCTCAAGATCTTGGTTATAAATTAGTGACCTGGGTTGAGCAGTCGGAAAGAGGCGTGGTCAATGAATGATTTTGGATTTTTTCCAAAAAAAGAGAAAACATCAATTGAAGAGTTAAACGTAGTTCCTATTTTGGACATGTTTGTAGCTATTGTGTTTTTTCTTTTGCTTTCAGTATCTATGATTGGGATGACTAAGATTGTTCTTCCTCCATCATCAACAGTTTCTATTGAATCAAACTCGACGAAAGTCCCTTTGAATCCCAAACTCCTGGTTTTAGCGACGAATGGGGAAGCCAATGATATTAAAGTCATCCTGAAGTGGGAAGGAGCAAGCCCAGGTTCTCAGACCATCGAGTTCAAAGATGATATTTTCAGCAATCAGAAAAAAGCTATTCAAGAAATTAATGAAATGATCAAAAAGTTTAAAGAGCAATTTCCGGAGGAAAAAACAATTCAAATCAGTATGCAGTCAAAGATTCCCTATCAGTGGTTGATTTCAACGATGGATGGAGTCCGAGAGATTTTATCTGACATGGTACTAAACTCGTATAGTTTAGCAGATTCGATGAGGGAGTAAATATGAGTTCATCAGTGGGTGGTGGTAAAAAAAGTAAAATCATTGTACTGAATTTAACGTCTCTCATTGATATTTGTGCGATTTTGATTATTTTTTTAGTGATGGGCGCGGTTATAGGTCAAGAAGATATTAGTGTTCCACCCGGGTTTCAGTTTCCAAAGAGCGCCAATAAAGAAATTTTAGAGAATGCTCCTCAGGTGGTTGTTTTTAAAGATGAAGTTGAAATTCGATTTTTAGGAAAAAAGATTCCTTTGAGTCTTATCCAGGGTGATGATGAAACGCAAAAGGGGCAACTGGCTGGTGAGATTAAAGAGTATATTGAAGAGATCCCCGCGAAAGTGAAATCATCCGGAGTATTATTGAATTTAGTCGCTGATGGTCATGTTCCTTATAATATCATATTTGATACCAGCAAGTTTTTTAGAGAAAGCGGTTTTCAGAGTATTTTATTTGTAGCAGAGGGGCATTAATACGGCAAAGGAGGGCCAAGAGCATGCAGAGATACATACGAATGCATTGGGTCATCCTTGCAAGCGCTTTACTAATGGTGTTTGGTTCCATTGGAGAAGCTCAACAAAAAAAAGTTGTAAAAAGGTCAGTCGCTTCGAAGAGAGCAAGCAAGGGAAATCTTAAGGATTTATTGGACCATTTTCAAACAAATGCGAAGGCTTATGATTCTCTTTCTCTGAGAATACTCATCAAAAAAATTGCTAAAAACCCGCTAACATTTCGCCAGTGGAGTGAGATTCGAAGGTATCTGCTCTTTAATCCACAAGTCGGTTACGATATCATTTATAAATGGGAAAGAATTCGCCCTGCGACGCCAAAAGAAGGACCTCAAGAATCCTCAATCAATCAATCAATCGATCGTGCGGATCAGTTGATGATTTCGGAGAAGTTCAACGAAGCTTTTAAGATGTATCAAGAAGTGGCTCTTTTTTTAAAAGGCGAAATTAGAAAAGGCCGTCGTGAAAACTTACTTCTTTATTTCGTAACACTTCATTCAATGGGAAGAGCTTTATTTGGGGCTGAACGATACAAAGAGGCTTTGGAGGTTTATCGTTGGATTCCTAGAAATTATCCAAGGCTTCGGCAGGTAACCTTTGAAAGAATGTGGACGGCTTTTCGTGCGGGTCGCATTGATTTGGCTTTGGGAGCGATTGCTTCTCAGGAATCTTCGTATTTTTCAAATTATCTAGAGCCAGAAAGTTATTTGATAAAAGCGTATATTTTCAAAAAACTCTGTCGTGACAATGATTTAAAGGATTTGCAAAAAATAATTACAGAATTAAAAACAAAAATAGAAAAGGGAGATCGCAAATTCTTCAGAGAATGGGCTCGCTCAGATATCGAGCTGCTTTCTTTGTCTCAACTTATAGTTTTGAAGCCTGAGTCAGACACTTCATCAGAAGTTAGCAAAGCAGAACGAGAACAAGAGTTACAGGGGATTCGTAAAATTTTATTTAGAAAATATGAGTTGGATCTTGTAAGGCTTCAAAGGGATTTAACAAAAATTTTGGCATTTTCCAATATAGCGTTAGGCTCCAAGGATTTTTCATTTGTTAAACACGAGTCTATTGACCACTCGAAATTAATGGAACAGGGCAACGAAGTATGGGCAGTGAACGATGCCGAGGATTGGGTTGATGAAATAGGTGGTCATTTATTTATAGGGGATAGTTTATGTGTAGACAAAACTGCGCCAAAGGCAAAATAAAAATTAAACTGTTCTCTCTTTCTATTTTCAGTGCTGTGATTGTTTCTTCTGCTATCTTTTTAGCTCAAGAGGTTTCCATAGCAGCGAGCCCCGCAAAAGAAAAGAAGAGCTTGGTTCCACCAAAAACCTCTAAGGATAAAAAGAAAAAAAAGTACACGGATTCTTTCTTTGCTACGAGTAATGAAACAAGAGAGAAAACAGAAAAAGAATTGCATTTGGTTTTGTCGGGTTTGAACGCTTTAATACCTATAGAAAGATCTCCAGAAAAAAAGAGTGATTTACTTTTGTCTAAAGCCGTGACCTTGCTGTCTTTAGGGAAAAAATATTATCTTAATGATAAGCTGCCGTCGGCTAAAACTAAAAAAGAAAACTTTCTTAAGAATGCCATGAAGGCAGCCAATGAGGCTAGCAGCCACCCTCAAACTAAAAATTCATTGAAGGCGAGAGCTTTGCACGTCTATGGAATGTCCGCTCTTTACATGGATAACGAAGTGAAATCTGTGAGTTACTTTGAGCAATCCATTAAATTGGATCCTATGTCCAAAATAACGCCTCGACTTTCTGTATTTATAGGAGAGTATTATTTCGATACGGAAAGATTTGAACAAGCGCTCCCTTATTACTCTCAATTTTTTAATCGTTTAACACTGGAAGAAAAAGCACTCTCTCTCTATAAGTCAGCGTGGTGTTTTCTGGCTTTGAAGCAGTTTGAAAATGCAGAGAAATCGTTTTTGAAAATTTTAGGAAAAAAATGGGCCGGTGATTTTGGAGTGGATGCCATTCGGGATTTAGCTCAGACGGTGACGGCTTATAAAACAGAATCAGAAATCATTCAATTTGGAACGCAAAATTTATCGGGTAATTCCTCAGAAATTTTGGCCGACTTTTACACGAATTGCTATTTGATCCTGCTTCGTCAAAGTGGAAATGCGGATCGAACCGTTTTATATGACGAAATTTTAAGATTAGAAAAGCGACCGGAAAAAAGAGTTTCTCTTGCGATTAAAAAGCTTTCGGCTCATCAAAAAGGTTATGCGTCTCATCAGGTCCACAAGGATCTCATGGAAATAGAGTCTTTGATCGCTCAAACAAAACTGAAACCGGATACGGATTTATTTCGTACTTTTGGAACAGAGTTAGAAACAGAACTCAAGAGATCCATTTCTGCTTATGTGGATACAATTGCAAAAAAAGTAAAGACACCAGAGACCTTTAGTGATGTGGATATTGCCACTAAGTTGCAAAGATTCCTTTGGTTTCATGTGACTTGGTTTCCTACGTCTCCTAGTTTGCCTCAAACTTATATGTTGGCCATGGATAATTGCTCTTATTTAAAAGATGCCGATTGTTCTTTACGTATTGGTCGTTTGATTCTTCGGCAAGAATCGCTTAAAAATGTTTGGCCCCGAGCACGAGTGGAAATTATCGTTGCCCTGGAAACTCTCTCCAAGAGAGATCCTAAATACCAAGTCGAATTTGTCAATGAATTGAAGTTATTCGCAGATACTCAATTGAAGGCAAAAGACTGGGTTCCATTCACCAAAAAATTAACATCTATTTATATGGGCGAAAAGAAATTTGCTGAGGCGGAGCCTTACCTCATCAAAATTTTGCAGGTCGAAAACACGCCTGAAAACCTGTATAGAAAAATATTTTGTCAGTTTAATCAGAATAAATTCTTAGAAGTTGTTGGTCACCTTCCTCAAATGCCAAAAGAAGGTGCATTCCATGCGGAAATTAAATCTTTAATCCGGGAGTCAAGTCTCAGTTTGGCCAAAGAATCGAGTGATAAAAACAATTTTGAAAGCTATGAAAAATACATCTTTCAATTTTTAAATTTACAACCGGATCCGGCTAAGGCGGATTTGGTTAAATCTGATTATTTGAGTAAATTACTTGAGAGAAAATCATACGATAAAGTCATATCCTTTTTTTCCAAGGTTGAGCCTGATAAAAAATTCAATGGGGTTTTGCAGAAACCAATGGAGCTTTTGCTTGTGAATCTGTTCGCATTGAATCGCTTTGTTGAGGCTAAAAAGGTATTGGCACAAGGGTCTGCTTTTGGCCAATACCGTTCGTTTGATTATTTTTGGGTGCGCGTGCTGCTATCTGAAAATGAATCCTTACCTGAAAAAGAATTAAAATTATTAGCTTCTACCAATGCTGCTGTGAGATTGGGTATTTTATCTCTGGCTTCGGTTTCAAATTCAAAATTTGTAAATGATTATTTTCGCACAATGGCCCCTATTGATGACAAAGAGAGGCGTGTTTGGTTGTTGAGCCGACAAATGAGAGAGGGAGAAAAGACCATTCCATTGACGCCTTCGGAACTCAATTTATTGGGAAAAGTGGCAAGCTCTGATGTTCTGCCCGCTGGTTCTTTCAAATCGGATAAATTAATAAAAATGATTGAGTTTCCTCAGCCTAGTTGGAGTCAAGAACGTTTGTCTAAAATCACGCCGGATGCCATGGAACGGGTGAAGTCAGTTCGTAGGCAACTGATCAGAGATTTAAAAGATCAGAGATTTGATGTTCAAAAGAGATTAATTACGAACGGAATTAATGTTGAAAAAAGAATGGCGTGGTTTTTCGACGAATCCCCAGTGCCTGAAGGTTTATCGGCGAATGAACTCAAGGAGTATAAAGAACAGATTAATAGTTTTGCTCAAGATTATTATCAACAGATCGATGAGTATCAAAAGCTATTGTCCCTTATTCTCTCTAAGGAGAATGAATTTCTTGCTCAAAAGCTTTGGGTTCCTAAAAATCTATCTCTTTGGAAACGTCCGAAATCAAAAGATTTAGACGTTGTAGATTCTGAAATTTCTAAACGCATGTATTTGCGATCTTTGATTGTTTTGGAAAGCTTAAAAGATTTAAATCGAATTTCGGCTGAGGATCACTATCGTTGGAGAAGTTTTACCATTTTACATCAATTTCCTCATGATTTTGCATCTAACTATCTCCAGGATGAACTAGCGGTATACAAACAAGTCGCGATTTTGACGGATTGGAGTAAGCTTGTTGGAATTCCTTTGAATCTCCGATCGACGGCTTCAGATAAGGAGATTCACTAATGGTAAAACAAAATTTTTACGCAAGAACTATAATGATAGTGATCACTTTATTGTTTTCTGTGTGGGGGTTTTCTCAAACGGATAATAAAAAAGGAAAATCCACGAATGTTTTAGACTTTGAGGCCGATGTGATTGAAGGAGAAAGAACAGCTCCCAGTATTTTGATTCAAATGGATCTTCAATCTCCGAATCTGGATACTTTGGTTTTTCAAAGAAAAAACTTTAATGATTTTCATTCTATTGACATGAAGAGAAGACCTAAATTTAGAGGCAATAATTAGTGCTTGAGTTGAATTTTTTTTAGAAGTTCTATGTTTTATAATGTTTGGATTTTGTACCCATTTTACTATAAAGGAAGTTGTTTGCCGTGAAAGTACTACGAATATCCTATAAAGGAAAAGAAATTACCAGGCATCGGGCGACCTCTCCTCTTATTTTAATAGGACGCTCTCCCTTATGTGATGTTTTATTACGGACTCCAGGCGTTGGCTCTGTTCAATATGTTTTTGAATGGATTGGAGAAGGTGAATTTAGCGCTGAAACATCTCATAAAGATGAATGGGTTTTTACGGATGTGGGTCAGAATAAAAACATTAACTCTGAAAAAAGTATTAGTAAAATATCTTCGGGTAAGGGAATTATTTTTCATATCCAACCATTAAAAATGCAGGATTTTGAATTTAGTTGGGTAGAAGATCGTCTTCATGAATCGGATTTATCAAAAAAAATCATTAGCCAGCAACTGCCTGAACTCCAAGATCAAAATGCTCATATTAAAGGTAAGAATATTCCCTCTGTCCTTGAGGTGATCAATATTAACGGTGAGGTGAAATCTGTCGCCGATGTTCTTCATTTTTCTTTTTATAATTTAAAAGAGTGGGAAAAACCTATTTTATCTCAGTTTTCGGTGACTCCCATTATCAACGAACATGGAAAGTCCGTGCAATTGACGGTGCCGAGTGGAGCACAAGCCGAAATTATTCATCAAGATCGAAGCTCCGCGGCTGATGATCAAAAATCGTCGAAGGTTACTCTGCATTTCAATGATTTGCTTCATATCAACTGGGATATGCAGGAGTATTATTTTAGAATTGTCCCTAAAGTGGTTGGACCTGCAGCCCGACGCTCTTTGGTTTCCGATCCCTTTTACTTGATTTCGTCCATTTGTGTTTTGATTGGAGCGTTTCTTTTTTATATCCTTCACCAGAATTCAGCTCTAGATGAAGTAAAAGAAACCACTCCTCCACGGATAGCGCAAATTGAGGTTGTTGATCCTATAAAGCCGCCACCGCCGCCCCCTCCTGACCCGCCGCCATCTGAGACAGTCACCTTAGAGCCACAGCCTATGCCACTAGAACCCCCTAAGCCGGTGGTGAAAGAAAAGCCAAAGCCTGATGATTCAGGTATGATGAAAGACGCCAATCGTGAACCTGTTAAAAAAATGGCGCCTGTGGGTAAAAAAGAAATACAAGCACCAGACTCTAAAAAGTTAAAAGACGCTCCGCAAGTTGTAGATAAAAATAAAGGTGGTTTAGATAACCCTGCTGAACAGGCACCTGTCAATCGAACAGGTTTTTTAGCGGCACTTAAGAAGAATAAAAACGTAGGAATGGTCAAAGCTGATCAAGTTCTTGATAATGGCATCATTACGGAAACGGTTAAAGGTGATAAGGGAGATTTCGTTTTAGAGCAATCTCCGAGTGGAATCGTTAATAACCAAGTGTCTCGGGCCGGAGATGCTTTGTCCGCCGCATCTACGAAAGTGAATATGAAAGATCGGATTGGGAGCGGTTCCTTCAATGCAGGACGAGGTGATGTTTTAAAAGAAGGTTTTAAGGCCAATTATGGTATTTCCGGAGAGGGAGGACTTTCTGGTGATAACTTTGGCGATATGATGGATGCTCAAGTTGAGGGAGGGTTAGATAAGGCTTCTGTTCAAAGTGCTATTCGAGGCTATCGATCCGAGATTCGTGCTTGTTATGAAAGAGCATTGATGTTGAAGTCCGGGGTGGGTGGACGAGTCACTTATAAATTCCAAATTAATGCGAATGGTTCTGTGGCATGGATTAATGTCTTTAAATCAGATGTCGACTCTAATTCTCTTGTTCAATGCGTTCAGAATGTCGTGAACGGAATTACCTTTCCAAAAGCAAAAAACAAACAAAACACAATTGTTATTTATCCATTCCAATTTGCTCGCAAAGGAACTACAGAAAATAAGAGAAAGTAGAAATTGATTGTGCTGTGATGCTAGCCCACTGCTTCTTTCGCTCTTAAGACTTAAGAGGCGGCTGAAGCAGCTTTCTGATGCTCCTGCAACCAATGAGAAAGTTCATCGACGACCTTTGGCTCTGCATCCTGAAAAGAGAAGTATTTTGCTACGCATCTTTCGGTGAGCGCAATTTTAAATTTTAGATTCTGGTTTGTTTTCGTAGAACCAATATAAACCATGCATTCAATTCCAATTAAGTCAGATGGGATTTCATCTTCAAGAGAGATGCCTCCGAGTGAAATATCACGGGTGAAAGTTCTAAAAGTAATTGAAGAAGAACGAATGATACATTTAAAACGAGCAATAACTCTTTGATGTTTGCGATGGTGAGGGAAGGGACCCAAAGCAGGTGTTGTCTTTGGCGATCCAGTCGTGTTGTTAGTTTTTGTCGCTGGCGGGGTTTTTTCAGGAGGGTGTTGTTCTGCCGCAGGGCGGGCCTGGTTCTGGATCTTCGTATTTTTTGTATGGTTATGACCTTCAGACGTGCGCTTATGAGTGGGAGGTGCCTGAGGAAGGGCTTTGGGAATAGACGTAGGGAGCGGTGGAACCACAGAAGCAGAAGGGGCTAATGGGGGTGGTAGACTGCGACTTTTGCTATTAAGCTTATCTATTTCTTTGCAGATCTCTGGTACTTCTAAGTAGTTTTTCCACTCATTCCAACCCGTTGTCCAGGCGAGTAAATCAGATTCATTCTCTCCACTTTGAATGAATTCAATTATTTTTTGCGCCATTGGTTCTAAAGATAAATTATTTTCTGTTTGATTCGTTCTTTTATTTCCTAAAAACCATTGTTGATTCATATAATCCCCTATGAAGCAAATCGCCTACTGTCGTTATTACTTAATGTTCAATACTTTTATCATCATCAGTGATCATCAACGGACTGAGGTCTGTATAGAAATTCTATCGGTATCTTAGATTAATACTTTAGTAGGTCTAGGCTAGAAGTTTACATTTTTTTATTTTTTTGCAAGTGTCTACATTATTAACAGTTTTTATTTGTTCAATTTTTTTACATTACTGAAAATGAGATTGGACATACAAATCAACAGCTTTCACATGAAATCAAATAGAATCAATTATATTATATCTCAGCTAAAAGAGAGATGAAAAAGTTAATCCGAAGTTTTTGCCTCAACCCTTTGTTTCTAGATAATGACTGAATATTTTTTTAGGGAGATTTAAAAATCTAAAATAGACCAGTATGTTGGGATGGCTATGCAACATAATCTTTGTCGCATAGGATCCCTTCATTTGTTTAGGGAACTGAGATTAAATGAGTATGTAAGCGCTAGGATTAACTTTTTCTGGGTGAAGGCGTAATACCTTCGATAGTCAGCAGCGTTTTTTTCATTTCAACGCCACCCGCAAAACCAGTAAGATCTCCGGACGCTCCGATCACACGATGGCAAGGGATGATAATTCCAATGGGGTTTTTTCCATTCGCACCCCCCACAGCTCTTGCTGCTTGAGGTTGTTTTAATCTTCGAGCTTGTTCTCCATAAGTAATGGTTTTCCCATAAGGAATTTTTAATAATTCTTTCCAAGCGCGTTTTTGGAAGTCTGTTCCTGTTGGGGCGAGAGGTAGGTCAAAGATTTTTCTTTGACCACTAAAATATTCTTCGAGTTGTTTTTTTGCGGCCAGGAGAATTGGGTTTTCGTGGGAGGTTTCTTTTGTATTAGAGTAAAAGCGAGTTCTGTATTTTGTTGCGGAGTCACCCCAGTCTAAAGATAAGAGAGCGTTGTCATTGGCAACAAGGGTGAGCGGGCCAATGGGAGATTCCACGATCAGAAATTGCTCTCCACTGAGGGATTCATTTTCTTCAGAAAATCCTTTATGTATTTTTTCTGCGATAACATGACTGTAAAAGTTCTCCATGGATTTGATTCCTCTCTTTCGTGTTTGAATGGTGTAAGTTCAGCGACAATAAACTGCTACCACAAAATATTTTTCAATTTTGAGATACTAAAAAATCAACTGAGAGCCTCCACACACTTAGGACAAACTCCTGGAAATTGCGAGTTGAGTCCTGTTTTTTCGTCATACACCCAGCATCGAAGACACTTCTCTCCATCGGCCTTGGCCGCTTGCACGGAGGGTTCTCCTTCTTTGAGTGTGACTTTAGAAACAATAAAAAATTCTCTCAAATCAGTTTCATATCGTTTGAGAATTTCAAGAGCGGGCCCTTGAGCGACTAAGATTAATTGAGCATCCAAGCTTGCGCCAATCAACTTCTGTGCTCTGAGGCTTTCTAGCTCAACAGTGGCTTTTGCTCTCCATTGAAGAAGCTCTTCGAAGTCCTTATCTAAGGTGTTGTTGGCCCAATCAGGACGAAGTTGTGGAAAGCCTGAAAGAAAGACGCTTTCTTCTTTCGTGCCAGGTAAGAAGCCATAAGCTTCTTCAGAAAGAAAGCTCAAGACAGGAGCCATCATTTGCAATAGGGATTGAGCTGTGATGTAAATCACAGTTTGAGAGGAACGTCTCTTTAAACCATCAGCTTTTCCTGTATAGAGACGGTCTTTTAAAATATCCAAGTAAGTGGCGGATAAAGTCACTGTGAAGAAGGAATTGAGTAAATGATAAACTCGATAGAATTCATATTTATCATAGGCTTCTGTGATGTTTTTAATTAAAGCTGAAAGTTGGCTCAACGCCCATTGATCAAGAGGAGGCATATCAGAAGTTGGAGTGAGATGAAGTGAGGGGTTAAAGTCACTCAAGGCTCCTAAGAGATAGCGAACAGTATTGCGAATGCGACGATAGGTTTCAGTCACCCGCACAAAAAGTTCGGGTCCGCAGGTGAGATCCTGACCATAATCTTCATAAACTGTCCAAAGGCGCACAATCTCCGCTCCACTTTTCGCTGCCGTTTCATTGGGGTCAACGGTATTGCCTTTACTTTTACTCATTTTTTTTCCACTGGCATCATTCACGAACCCATGAGTGATAAGGGCTTTAAAGGGGACGGCATCATTGGTTGCAAGAGAAGAAAGAAGAGAGGTGTTAAACCAACCTCGGTGCTGATCACTCCCTTCTAAGTAGCAGTCTGATGGCATTGTGAGCCCTTTTCTTTTCTTTTGAACAGCGGCATGGCAGACTCCACTATCAAACCAAACATCTAAAATATCTTTTCCTGGCTTGAATCCTTTGGAGCCAAATTCACCTTGGATACACCGAGCCGGAATGAATTGATTCGTGGGCGTGGAAAAAACAGCTTCGATGCCTCCCTTTTTTTCCATGATATCGGCGAGATTCATCATGACTTCAAAATCCAGAAGAGGTTCATTCGTCGCATTACAGTAAAAGATGGGAATAGGAACACCCCAAATACGTTGTCGACTCAAACACCAGTCTGGTCGGTTTTCCATCATCGCTTTGAGGCGAGCCTTCCCCCATGCGGGAAAAAAATGAACTTCATCAACAGCACTAAGGGCTTTTTGACGAATATTGTTCGATTTCAAATCTAAACCGATAAACCATTGAGGTGTCGCTCTAAAAATGAGAGGCGTCTTGCTCCTCCAGCAGTGAGGATAGCTGTGCTCAATTTCTTTATAGCCAATGAGATGGCCGCTCTCTTTCAAGCGTTCAACAATGAGAGGATTGGCTTTGAAAATATTCATGCCTTGATATTCTGGAACTTCTTGAGTGTAGCAGCCACGGGCATCGACAGGACTCAATACAGGGAGTTGGTACTCTAGGCCGACTTTATAGTCATCCATTCCATGTCCCGGAGCAGTATGAACACATCCCGTTCCGGCGTCCAAGCTGACATGCTGACCCAACACAAAAAGGGAATCTCTTTGCAGAAAGGGATGTCGTGCCTTGAGACGTTCCAAGTCTTTGCCTTGATAGTGGTAAGGGCTTTCCGTGAGTTCCAAACCGGTTTCTTTTGCAAAACTCTCTTTAAGGCCCTTGGCGATCAATAAATATTCTTTATTTGATTTGAAAAGAGTGTAATCCAAGTCAGGATGCAGGCAAATTCCCACGTTGGCAGGAAGGGTCCATGGAGTGGTTGTCCAAATCACAACAGAGGCTTGGTCCTCATCCCGCAGACCCAGTTTTTTTTTGGAGGCTTTGTCTTCAATGTTGAATTTGACATAAATAGAAGGGCTTTTATGAGAATGATACTCGACTTCGGCATCGGCTAAAGCCGTTTGGAGGGTCCAATTCCAGTACACGGGCTTTTCTCCACGATAGATCACACCATTTTGAAAGGCTCTAGCGAACTCGCGTACCTCTTCGGCTTCATAATCCGAATCCATGGTTAAATATCGATGATCCCAATCCGCTAAAATCCCAAGGCGACGGAATTGTTCTTGCTGGTGATTGACCCATTTGAGGGCTTCAGCACGACACAATTCGCGAATTTCTTGATCTGATTTGGTTTTTGCTTTTTCCCCTAATTCTTTCGTGACTTTGTGTTCGATCGGTAAGCCATGGCAATCCCATCCTGGAATAAAAGGAGCATAAAATCCTTTCATATTTTTGTATTTGATAATCACATCTTTGAGAGTTTTATTGAGAGCGTGTCCAATGTGAATGCTTCCATTGGCGTAGGGGGGGCCATCAGGTAAAGAATACGAAGGTTGACCTGCATTTTTTTGCAGAAGCTTTTGGTAGATTTGTTTTTCTTCCCAGTCTTTGATGATCAAGGGTTCTTTTTGTGGAAGGTTGCCTTTCATAGGAAAATCAGTTTGAGGTAACCGTACAGTACTTTTATAATCAGGAGTTGCTTCAGACATTTTAAACCTCATTTCTTCTCATTCATTTCTTTATTTAGACTATATCGTTTTCAGGCGCTCTCTGTCATTCTCTCTAGCATTAAAATTGAGGTCTGATTTTCTGATAACCTAACGAAATTAAAAGGCGCAGAGCTTCTGTTTCAGAGCTTAAGTTAAGATGATTTTTAACTTCTTGGAGCATGCCCCAGCTACGAGCATCTAAGAGAGTGCGGAGATCTTGCATTTCTTGTGTTTGATTTGCAATCAGTGCATTAAAAAGAGGATAAGTGGACTCAGTAATCATGGGGGGCAAAGAGCTATTGGTGTTTCGAGGGCCTCCAATTCCAGAATTATTGAGTGAGTTTGTTCCTTGAGGAGAGTGGGGAGAAGAAGAGTGAGAAGCTACTGAGGGACTGGAAGAATGAGCGCCATTATGAGGGTTTAAAGAGGATGCCATATTCACAGCTGCTGTAGGAGACGCCGTTGAATTCAAAGTTTTATTTGAGGATGTTGGAGATTTGGTAATAGCTCCAGGAGGATCGTCTGTTGAGTGATCAAGGTCGCCCATAAGATTAGCAAGATTTTTAAGTTCTGACTTAAATCCTTGCAGGTTGGTTCGGTTCAGATAGCTTTCGCCATGGATCTGAGATTTTGTATAGAGCGAAACCAAAGCATCAGGCGATTTCGCCAACTCTTGAATATGAGTGGGCTGAGTTCGCAGCCAATTATAGGCTTGAATCAAAGTTTCTTTAGTGTAAGCCTGAGGCGGCAAATGCATTGCAGATCTTTCTTCAGTTGGAGTTTGTTGGAATTTTTTAATCTCGATTGAAAGGGTTCTAGCCCCCGGTATTTGGATCTGCAACTAAAAAGGCACTGAAAAAGAAGCAATAAATCTTTGATGTTATGCATTGTTTTAAAAATAGGACTTCTCTTGAGAAACTTATTTTTTTGCCATTGAACATGGGCGTCGAAATGAGCTTGAAGCAAAGCAACGAATTCTATTTTTAATTTTGCGACGCTGATGAGCTAAATGGAGGTCTAATGAAGACACATTACAAATTAATTTTAAGCTTGGTTTTAGGTTCATTAGCGGGACTTTTTTTACACCCATATAACCAAAATGAATTTATTCAAAATATAAATTCATATCTTTTGGAGCCCTTGGGGCAAATCTTTTTGCGCAGTATTTTTATGATTGTCGTTCCTATGATCATGAGTGGTCTTATTGTGGGTGTTTATCAATTGACTTCTCACCATGGCTTGGCTCAAGTTGCGAAAAAAACCCTTTTATTTACTCTTTTAGCCAGTTCTATTTCTGTTTTAGTTGGATTAGTGATGGTGAACGGGTTTCGCCCCGGGGATGGAGTGACTCTTTCTCCTCTGGATGCAGAAGATTTAAATAAGGTCCAAGCGGTCCAAAAAAATGTAGCGGCTTCGAAACCAATGGCTCAAGCTCTTGTTGAGATTATCCCTAAAAACCCTTTTGAGGCGGCCACTAAGGCTTTTGACGGAGAAATTTTAGCACTCATGTTTTTTTCTCTGATTTTTGGAGTGGCTTTGTTTCGCCAAAAAGAAAAAAACCAAGAGGTTCTTTGGATCCCGTTATTTGAGGAGTGCTATCGAGCTTGCATGAAAATTGTGGAGTGGGTCATGGGATTAGCGCCTTATGCCGTATTTGCTCTGGTTTTTCAATCTACCTTTAAATTTGGACACCCTATTCTGTTGTCTTTGGGATGGTACGTGTTGGTGGTTATCATGGCCCTCCTGTTCCAACAGTTCGTCGTTTATTCTGCTCTGTTGAAATGGTTGGCGAAAAGATCTCCTCTTGCTTTTTTTAAAGCTTGTCGAGAAGTCTATCTGTATGCATTTGCAACATCGTCTTCCAATGCGACTTTGCCTCGTTCTCTTGAGATCGCGGAACATAAATTGAAACTTTCACCGGAAATTTCAAGATTCGTTCTCACTATAGGGAGCACAGCCAATCAAAATGGCACGGCTTTATTTGAAGGAATCACTGTTTTGTTTTTAGCTCAGGTCTATGGAATAGATTTAGAACTTTCTCAGCAAATAAAAGTTATTTTAATGTCCATTTTGGCAGGGGTGGGGACGGCGGGGGTTCCTGGGGGATCGCTTCCTTTGATTATGATTTTAACCCAACAGATGGGAATTCCCGTAGAAGGCATGGGGTTGATTATGGGTGTAGATCGATTTTTAGATATGTGTCGAACGACTTTAAATGTGAGTGGTGATTTGGTGATCGCCGCTTTGGTAGACGATAAGGCTACTACGGGTTAAGAAAGACAAACATGATAAAAGCTATTTTTTCAATTTTCTTAGTTTACCATCTTATTGCTATCCTCAGTATGCCGTTGTTGGGCTCTATACTGGGGCGTCGAATAGGGCAATTCATAACCCCCTATACAAACATAACAGGTTTGAATCCGACCTGGGAATTCTTTTCTCCGGATCCACCTGTACCTCTTTACTTCGAGTACATAGTTTATTTTGAAGATGATCATGGCGAAGAACTGTCCCCTCCTATAGAAGGTTTATTTCCAGAAGATGGTTTGGAACCTACCAATAATCCAAATAAAATCCGTTTAAAAACTTCGGTTCGGTTGTTGGCTTTGAATGAAGGGAAGGCCGATACGGTCTTTATGGGGTATTTGTGCCGAAAATACCCTCGAGCTTCTCGTGTTTTTGTCAAACCCATTGTGGAGTGGATTCCCCCACTTGAAAAAGTTCAGTTGAACGATGGGGTGGTTGAAACAACACCTGTGACGACCCTTCCTATGAATCGAAATTGCAATGAGGCTTATGATGAAGAACAAGGTTAGGGATCTTTGGGCGTTATTTCAAAAATTTTTCTTTTGTTTTCCAGCGCTTCAGCAACTCGCTCTCATGAGATTAATTGTATCCGCGTCGCTTCTAGGAATTTATATTTGGCGACAATTTGTCGTTGGATTTTATTTTTCTAATGAGACAGGTTTAGTTTTAGAGGAACAAGCCAAGACGCTATTGCCGGAACTTTATCAGCCTGCGTTTTATTGGTTTTTTTGGCCTGATTCTTGGAACCCTTGGATGCATGGACTGCTTTTATTGCTTTTGTGTGGGTTGGTTTTGGGGTTAGGTGGTCGGCTATGGACTTTATTGACTTGGATTTTGAGTTTAGCCTTCATTCAAAGAAATTATTTTGTGATTTATGGTGCCGATTTGATAGGAACAGCTTGGCTTTTTTATCTTTCATGGACACGACACAATGTGTATTTTAGTGTTCTCAACATTATCAATCCAGAAAGAGTAAAGAAGAATTATTTAGATATTTTTAGTAGCGCCGGCGCACGGATAATTCAAATTCAACTCTGTATTATTTACGGTTTTACAGGCTTGCACAAGCTTAAGGGGTTAAGCTGGTGGGATGGATCTGCTTTATGGCATGTTTTGGGCAACCGTCAATACGCAGTTATGGATTTAAGTTGGGTGGCGCAGTGGCCTCTATTGATGGGAGTAGCTACATTCACCTCATTATTTTTTGAAATTTATTTTCCTATTTTAGTATGGAATCAAAGGGTCAATCGATACCTACTGACTTTTGGGGTTTTATTTCACGTGGGCATTGCCTTAACGATGGGAATTTGGTCCTTTGGTGCGATCATGGTGAGTGCTTATCTTCTTTTTTTAAAAGAATCGACCCTTATAAAATTGAAACATTTTTTTATAAAACAGCCACTGGTGATGTCCCTTGAACATAAAGTCTAGTTTTTTAGCCTTTTGTTGAGGTTCTCCTCCTTGATGATAAAATAAACAGAAGTGTTCCACTTTGCTGGTCTTAGGACCTGCTCACGATTTTAGGACAAGGGGAGCGTCTATGATTCGATCCAAGGCATTAGTAGTATTTTTAGCATGTATGGGTTTTAGTGGGCTTTCTCTGGCGGCGATTCCTAAGACCAATAGTCTTGCATCTGTTAAAACCTTTTTATCAGAAGGATCTTTTAGAGGAGGACAATTTGGAAGTGGTTTTTCCATTGTCGGATTAAAACGTGTGTATTCTCCTAATGGAAATGCCGAGCGGTTTATTTTTGAAATCGGTGATAGGGATGGACGAAAGTACAGTGGTAAGACTGGATACTTTCATGCGCAGCTTTTTAGGAATCCTTCAGAGTTGAGCTTAGATTTATCCCAAGTTTTAAAAAGTAAAGTGGACAATCACCAATTACGGTCTTTAATCAAAAAATCAAAACTGATTCAAAAAGCAGAGCTTACAGTTGATCGCGAAGACAACTCAACTCACTTTGCTATGAAATTCAAATCTCCCATTAAAATGAGGGTATTTACTTTATCTCCCAAGAAATCTTCACCTAAGTTGGTGATCGATATTACTAAAATTTAGTTCTTGAGCAAAAATGATAAAAATAAAATTTACCTCTGGGGCTATTTTTCTTATGGTATTGGTGGGTGGAAGAGCCATTGAGGCGCGCGTATTTCGTATGAACAATGAAACTGTAGCGACTTATTTTGGAGGCAGCTATGGTCCTTCTTTACTCAAACAGACTCATTTTTCAGGAACGAGTGGCAGCGGAGTGAGTATTGATAAGTCTTTTTTATTTAATTATGGCGCGGAATTTGGTTTATTATTTCGAGGACCCAAGTTCGGGCTTCGCTTGGGTTTGGAATCCATTAAACCGCCAACGCTCCTTAAAGCCGTGGGTTCGAATGCAGGAGGAGAGTCTCTTTTTGAGCTTGAGAGTAATATCTCAGCACTGATCCCGAAGATAACACTGGAGTTCAATATCATGAAGGGAGGCGACTCCTGGAGAGCTTTTATAGCTTTGGGAGGCGGTACCGCTACAGCCGTTTATAAAAACTCTTATACGTTAACAGCAGAGGGACTCGCTGCCTTTCCGGGGCTGGTAGATTTGAGTGAAGAAGGAACAGCGATGGCCCTTCTTTATGATGGAGGACTGTCTTTTGAAACGCTAATGAATGATACAACCACGGCGGCCATCACTCTTGGCTATAGAAAGTTAGAAGTTACGGGTTATAAGTATAAAGCAGATGTGGTAAACTTCACCGGAACCCATGCTCAGGGTGACTCGGTTCTCAACGAAGATGGCACAGCCAAGAAGAGTTTATATAACGGACCTTTCGTGTCTTTGTTATTCCGGTTTTACCTGGGAAAATAAGTTGCATTTTTTAAATGCAACTTTATAGTAGACTTAACGTTACTCACTTTCTCGTTGCTGTCCTTAAACCCCTTTATTTTAGAGTGAGTCATATTCGAGTTGCAATGCTATCAGAAAATCGAGGTGATTGATGGATGTTAAAGAGTTACTTGAAGCGATGTGGGTTGATTATTGCCAATTGAACCCTTCGGCTCAGAAGATTTTTAATTTATTCACCCAAAACGATGAAAAGGTTGTGAACGATCATATTGCTCTTAGAACTTTTCAACATCCTCGTTTAGGGATCGCTTCCATGTCCAAGGTTTTTGAAACCATGGGGTATCGCGAGAAAAAAGATTACCATTTTAAAGTTAAAAAATTATATGCCAAACACTATGAGCATGCTGACTCTCACTTACCAAAAATCTTCATCTCTGAATTGTTATTAGACCAGTTTTCTCAAGAAACACAAAAGAATGTTCACTCTATTATAGATCAAATTTCAGATGAAACGATTAAGAGCGAAGGTTTTTCTTATTCGGGAAGAACTTGGAATTTATCTTATAAAGTGTATGAACAATTGGCCAAAGAGAGTGAATATGCCTCATGGGTTGCTGCAATAGGATTCCGTCCCAATCATTTTACCATCAATGTTAATGCAATGAAGCACTTTGATACATTGGAGAAAATTAATAACTTCATTGAATCCCATCATTTTCTATTGAACTCTTCAGGAGGCAAAATCAAAGGGACTCCTGCAGAACTTTTAGAGCAAAGTTCAACAATGGCAGCTCTGATCGATGTCCCTTTTGACGAGGGGATCAAAAAAGTTCCTGGCTGCTATTATGAATTTGCCAAAAGATACCAAGACTCGTCTGGAAAGCTGTATCAAGGTTTTATTGCGGCTTCTGCTGATAAAATTTTTGAATCGACCAATCGAATGTAGGTTGTTAAATTCTTATGGATTTTATATTAACCTCTCATTCTCAAAAAGAGACATGGAGTTGTTCAACAAATAGACAGTTGTTCTGACAATTCTCTTAAGAGCCCGCAGGCTCTTCTTTTTTCTATTAGTGCTTATTTAATTATAAATTCTTTGTCTCTCATTCTTTTGGAGGGTTCAATTTTGGTGTCTTGGATCTACGTCTTCGGAGAAAGCATAAGTTTCACCGTTAAAAATAAATTCTATTTAATTTTTAAATAAAAAATAGAATTGGCATGTTCTTTGAATAAGAAATAATCGAGAGATTAAAAAATTTTCTCATATATAAATAAAATGAAAATGAAGCCGGAGGAACTGCCATGAAACTATCAAAAAAATTATTGATGCTTTTCATGCTAAGTCTCATAGTCGTTTTGGGCGCCTGTGAGAAAAAGAAAAATAATACAAGTCCTTCGCGAACCGTTCGAGGTGGTGCTGATCAACCCTATCAAACACAGCCTGTTTATCCAGGAACGCAGCAACCTTCTCCAGGGAACAACTCTGGTTATAATATCGGGAGCGAATGGGTTTATCTACAATCAAATGATACTTATGGTTTTTCAGAAGCGATTAGGGGTTTGGTCTCTGCTTCAATGGATCCTGTGGAGTTGGGTTATGTGAGCCCTTACGGTGATGTGGCTTTAATTGGTTACATTGACATGAATCAGCAGTGGGCTGTGAATCAAGCGAACAGTCGCTTAAGAATTGAAATTTGGGATGATTATGCTCGAGCCGGCTCCTCTCCAGAAATCGCAATTCAATTTAACAGTTTGAGTTCTTATAATTACAATGGAAATCAAATTACGCTTGTTTTTCAAGACTCCTATGGAGAGATTATTATCTCTGGCCAGATCACTCAAAGCGATTTTTATGGTACGGTAAGCTTTAGAAACACTCAGTCTTTTGCTGGAGGCGCTCAGCATGCTTCTGGTGTCATTGGTTATTTTCAGGTCCCTTATTGTGGATTTTTTCGCTGTCAGTAAAGTTAAATTGGATACAGCGTTTGATCCCTTTCATTTTGTATAAAAATAAAGAGTCTGATGATATGGCGCTTGCATTGTAAAAAAGGCTTGCGTCGGCTCGCTTTTTGATATCCCATCGAGGCATGGCTCAATGGAATTTTGATTATGATGTTTCAGTGCTTAAAACGATGGTTGGAGGCGATTCTTCTCTTGATACCCCTCGGCTTTTTGTTGAAAACTATGAAGATGCTTATGCATTTTTGAAGAGCTATGGGTTCGATCTGCATGATCCCAAACAAGAAAAACGAACTTGGTCTTACCACATGAGGGCTCTGGCCTTTTTGCGAGAAAAAATCTTAGAAAAAGATGAAGAGATTCCTGAAATTATCGCTGATCCTAAAAAATTGAAAGACATCCGGAATCTTTTAATCTGGGCTTCTCAAAAAACACCATCTGATTTATCACGCTGGTCCTGTGCTGTTTTGAGAGTGGCTCATGTTTTCGTTCATTCAGAAAATGATTTATTTAGTTTTTATGCCGAAGAGGTCCAAAAGCAAATCCTCAGTCCCATACAAGATTGCGTGATTCATGAAAGTAATCGGATTTTTCTGAGGCATCTCTTTTCACCCGATGAAATCAAACTTAAACTTTTTGAAGTTAAACCCTTTAAAACTTCAAGTAGTGAGGTTTTAAAGATGTTGGCAAAGCCTGAAGTCGTAGCGCTAAAGGTGTTGGATAAAATCGGTATTCGTTTTGTGACGGAAAACTTATTTGACGCTTTTCAGGTGGCGCTCTTTTTGGCCGATCGTCATTTGATTAATTTTGCTCATGTGATTCCGGATCAATCTTCTAATAACTTATATCCTCTGCCTCTTTTTGTAGAAACTCTCAAGAAGCTTTGTGATTTACAGGAACAAGGTCATCCCGTTGATTTTGAGATCATGAATCGACACCTTATGGAGCGTTGGTCAGATAGAACGAGTAATGATGGTCTGGTGAGGAAAGAAAACTCTTTTTCTGATTCAGAATACCGATTCATAAAATTTATTTGTCGTAAATTGATCACTGTTAAACGCCCGAATGGGGATGCTTTTTTTAGTTTCTTTTATCCCTTCGAAGTGCAAATCATGGATGAGGCTTCATATCAAAGGAATCAAGCAGGGGCTTCAAGTCATTTGCGATATAAAGAGAGACAAAGAAAAGCGGCTCGTTTGCGCTTATTCCCAGAGGGAGTCGGTGCGCCGCCTTCTTCGGGGTCAAACTCGGTTCCCCCTGCGGATTCGTCCTCTTCTTCCAGTTCATCTTCTGATTCAGGTTCTATTCCTGCGTCTGCTTTGGCGGCATTGCCAACGTTTGACTCTGACTCGTCGGAGTTGGAGAAGGCATCCATTGGCCGCTTAGATTCTGATTGGGTTTATTCCGCTAAGTCTCTTTCGGAGCACTTGAAAGACCAGAGCCTGAATGCGGGAGAATTAAATAAAGAAAATTTAGATAAGGATGAATTGGGCAAAGAAGCATGAGTCCTTTGGCAATAATTAGAAGTTTTTTCGCCGCCATTGTTTATCCTTTTTTTGTTATTTTTTGTGCTATTCTGATTGTGATCTTGGGTACAAATCCCTCTTTACGGAGAACACAGGATAGGGTTGTAGGGATCTGGGCTCGGTATTCATTGTGGTTATTCGGTGTGAAGGTCCATGGGCTTCATTTAGAGAGGCTTCCGCAGAAGGGTTATTTAGCCCTTTTTAATCACACCAGTAATTTTGATATTTTAGCGGTACAGTCGTTGATTCCTCATATTCGTTTTGGTGCTAAAGCTGAATTATTTAAAATCCCTCTTTTTGGTTTAGCCATGAGAGCTTCTGGTGCTCTGATGATCGCCCGTGCTCATCGTGATGAAGTTTTAAAAGTTTACGAGGGGGCTCGTCTTCGGATGGTGCAGGGAGAGAGTTTTATTTTGTCTCCAGAGGGCACTCGTCAACCTATTGAGGAGCTTGGGCCCTTTAAATCCGGCCCTTTTTTGTTAGCGATTGCTTCTCAGTGCCCCATTGTTCCTATTGCTATAAAGGGCGCTAGTCGCATTCAGCCAAAGGGACAGTGGATTCCCAATATTCAACGGTGGTGTTCTATGATAGAAGTTTCTATTGGAGAGCCCATTTCAACCCAAGGTATGACCGCAGAATCAAAACAAGAGTTGCAAAGCAAGGTCAGAGAATCACTTGAAGGACGGCTTCATCAATATCATCGTGCTTCGCCAATGTCCTAGGAGAGGCTTATAGTAAATACAAAAAGTATTTCATGAGGACGCCGCAGAGAGATCACGAAGATCTCTTCATTAATTTCGAGAATAGAATCAAAGTTACTTTAAGCAAAAAAACCAAGCTGAAGAATCAAGGATTGAAGCTAGGTGGGTACTCATCATTCCTACGTTGCAGTGGTTATTAAGAAAATAAAATAGCTTTGCCAATGGGTGCAAAAGATATTTTAGCTAACTTAAGATGTTGTTTGGCGATGGGAATTCCGATGATGGTGATTCCGAAGACAAGACCCCAAAATAAGTGAACTAAAGCTAACCACCAGCCACAGCATAGAATCCAAAGAATATTGCCAATGGTTCCAAGAATGCCGGTTCCAATATCTGGGCCTGTGGTTTGCTGTCGACTTAATACTTTTGAACCAAAGGGCCACAAATTGAGAAGACCAATATTAAAAGCAGCTCGGGCCCAAGGGATACCGACAATTGAAATCAGCATGAAAAATGCGGTTAGGAACCATGAAGTTGCCGTTACCCATCCGCCAAATATAAGCCACAATATATTTAAAATAAAATTCATTTTATAAAATAATCCCAATGGGGGAGTGTTGAAAAATACGGATCATGGAACTCATGTTGTTTTTGTATTAATTAGATTTCTCTAGAGCCGCAACACGAGAAGCAAGACGCGATTTTTTTCGATTAGCGTGGTTTTTAGAGACAACGCTCTTTTTTGCAGCTCGATCAATAAAGCTTGCAAATTTTTTATACAAGTCTTGTGCAATTTTGCTGTCTTTAAGACCGATAGCGCTTAAAAGTTTTTTTTCAATCGTTTTAACTCGTCCCTTTCTGGTTGTGTTTACTTTTTTTCTACGGGTCGATTGACGAGCTCTTTTTTCAGCTGATTTATGATTTGCCAAGGTAAAACCTCCAGAATAGCCTTATGTTAAAGGAAAAATACAAATAGACCTTGAGGCAATAGCATGGGCTCAGTTATTCTGCAACAAATAAGGTTGAAATGAATCAAGAAAACGATCCTTCTGGTCATCAAGAAGCTAAAAAAAATGTCATTATTTACGCCTTGAGCATGGCTTTTGGAACTTTATCTAGCCGTATTCTAGGTTTAGTCAGGGATATGGCTTTCGCTGCTCTATTTCCACGTTCCATAACTGATGCTTGGACGGCCGCTTTTCGATTGCCTAATTTATTTCGTCGTCTTTTGGGTGAAGGGGCGCTCTCGATCAGTTTTATTCCTGTTTTCGTTGAAACAGTATTAGAGGATAAAAAAAACAACACTCAGCAAGCATCCAATCTTGTGAATGGTCTTTATACCTGTTTGCTTCTTGTATTGATTATTTTAACCACTCTAGGGATTCTTTTTGCCGATAAAGTCCTATTGTTTCTTTTAGATGAAACTTATGTTTCAAATACGTCTCAATTTCTTTTAACAGTGCGAATGGCTCAGATCATGTTTGGGTTTATTTTTTTAATGAGCCACTTTGCTTATTTTATGGGTATTTTAAATGCATTAGGAGAGTTTGCACTTCCTGCCTTGGCTCCTCTC
Organism: Bdellovibrionota bacterium; assembly: GCA_963170155.1. Classification (GTDB taxonomy): domain Bacteria; phylum Bdellovibrionota; class Bdellovibrionia; order Bdellovibrionales; family Bdellovibrionaceae; genus CAUJGP01. The sequence continues at coordinate 92,583 of CAUJGP010000003.1, forward strand.
TTCTTTAATATCGCTATGATTATTTCAACACTGCTTCCTTCTGGGTGGTTTGAGGAACCAGGAGATGGTTTGGCCTGGGGTGTTTTAGTGGGTGGATTATGGCAAGCGGGGGTTTTGATTCCTGCGCTTGTGAGAAAAGGTTTTTTTCCTAAGATTTCTTTTGAATATTGGAATCATCCCAAAGTGAGGCGTGTCTTTAAAAGTATGGTGCCAGGGCTTTTGGGAACGGGAATTTTACAGCTCACCACATTGGTCAATCTACGTTTTGCCAGTGGCCTCGGGGAGGGCGTGATTTCTTATATTTATTGGGCGGATCGACTTTTAGAGCTTCCTTTGTCATTAGTTGCCGTGAGTCTCGGGACCGCTTTGCTTCCAACTCTTTCTAGAATGTGGTCAGAAGGCTCTCGAGATAAACTTCTTGAAACCTCTCAGCACTATTTAAGGCTCAATTTGTTTGTTTGTTTACCCGCTGCCGTTGGTCTCTTCAGTTTGTCCCGACCCCTCGTGGAAGTTTTATTTCAAAGAGGAAAGTTTTCTGAGTCGGATACTTTGGCGACTGCTTTGGTGGTTAGTATTTATGCCTTTATTCTGATTTTTTCCAGCAGTGTGAAGGTTTTAGTTCCCTTGTATTATGCTATGAAAAATACCAAATGGCCCGCGATAGCGGGTGCGATCAGCCTTGTGACTCATGTGATTTTAGCTCCCCTTTTTATGAAACAGTGGGGCTTGGGCGGTTTAGTGGGATCATCGCTGGTGAGTTCCTGTGTCAATTTTCTTTGTTTAGCTATTCCCGTTAATAGGTGGGTTGGGTCCTTTGGATGGAAGTCATTGGCGATCAGTGCGCTCAAGAATTTTTTTGCAGCGGCATTTATGGGAGTGGTGGTTTACTTTTTTAATCAGAAACTTCGTATTTATTTAGGTGTTAGTGAGATGGGTCGTCTGGTCAATTTGATACTGACCCTCGTGGTGGGTGTTACATTCTTTGTTCTTGTAGCTTATGGGCTGAAGTCTGAAGAACTCAATGCAACCTATCAAACCTTAAAGGATAAGGTTACAGGTCGGTTCAAACGCTTCAAAACCCGTTCAATGAAGAAGTGTGATTGATTAATCCATGGCATACATACACCATCTGGGCCCTCATGAGACTGAAGCTCTCTTGAATCAAAAGCGCTTTTATCTGATGGAAGTGTTAGAGGTGCGAAATAAAATTTTGCAGGATTGATTTAACGTCTATAGCACTCGGTGCCTTTAAGATTTGAGCAGCAAGATGTTGACATTTTTCTCTTGTGAGTGTTTGCAGCCGGAGTTTTACTTTGGGGATTTGAGAGGGGCTCATGCTTAGATGCGTGAGTCCGCAACCAATTAAGAAGGGAATCAACTCAAGATCTCCTCCCATTTCTCCACAAAGGCTGAGATCTTTTTGATGATGTTGGGTGGTTTGAGCCAATTGATGGATGAGTTTAAGCACAGCGGGCTCATAGTGAGAGTAGAGAGTGCGAACCGATGGATTGAGTCGGTCACAGGCGCAAGTATATTGGATCAGATCATTGGTTCCGATACTAAAAAAATCCACATCAGGAATATAAGATTCAATCATCAAAGCTGTCGCGGGAACTTCAATCATAATCCCGAAGCGAGGGGTGGAAGCGATAGGAACATTTTTACTGTGCAATGTTTTTAACTCTTCTTGCACAATGGCTTGAGCTTGCTCCCATTCTGATTTTTGAGTGACCATGGGGTACATTATAGAGAGCGCACCATGAACACTGGCCCTAAGCAAAGCTCGAATTTGGGTGCGAAAAAGGTCTTGATGGACGAGACAAAGACGAAGTCCTCGAAGACCCAGGAATGGATTTTCTTCTTGAGGGAGATTCAGATAGGGAATGATTTTATCACCGCCGATATCGAGCGTGCGCAAGATTGTTTTTTTACCCTTCATAGTTTGAAGTATTTTAGAGTATATTTGAAACTGTTCTTCTTCTGAAGGGGGCGCATTGCGGTCCAGAAACAAAAATTCAGTGCGAAAAAGCCCAATTCCATCGGGATTATATTTTTCAAGAGAGGGAAGGTCCGAGAGGGCTCCAACATTGGCATGAAGATGGATGCGAAAGCCATCTTGAGTTTCAGCAGCTTTTGTTTTCAAAGAGTTCCACAGAGCTTTTTCTTTTTGGAATTCCAGTTCTTGGTTTTGAAACCAGGTTTTTTCTTCGGCACTGGGATTCAGAAAGAGCATTCCATTTCTCGCATCCATTAGAACCACATCGCCATTTTCAATTTTTTGCAGAAGGTGAGGGAGTCCAAAGATAGAGGGAATTTCCAAGTTTTTCAGTAAAATAGCCGCATGAGAAGTGGATCCTCCCTCTTCTGTCAAAACTCCTTTGACATAGAGTGGATTGAGTTCAGCGACCAGAGAGGGATGAATTTCTTTCAGCGCTAAAATACCCAGAAGAGGGGACTGTGGTGAATTTTCACCCAGTGATTTGAATGAAAGATTTCTGAGTAATCTTTGTCCGATATCGCGAATATCTTGGCTTCGTGCCGAAAGGTACGGGTCAGGCAAAGCGGCGAGCATTTGGGAAAACTCTTTTGAAATGACGTCGACGGCTTTAGTCGCGTCCCATTTTTGGTTTTGGATCTTATCATTGATTTGAGAGAGGTATTCGGGATCCTCCAAGAACATGAGATGAGCTTCAAAGATTTGTATTTCTTCTGGGCCAAGAATGGATTTTTTTGCTTCAATGAGGGATTGAATCTGTTGTTTGGATTGATTTACGGCTGTTTCAAAACGGGCTTTCTCAGTCAAGACGTCCAAACACAAATCTTCAGCGATCTGGATTTGGTGAGAATAAACTTTATTTATAGGAGCAAGGGCAAGCCCTTCATAAATGGCAATCCCCTGAATTGGTTGACTCATGAACAAAATTCCTTTTTTAAGATCAAAATGTTTATTCTTTGAATTGAGATTCAAAGAGGTGTTTGATGGCTTCAACAGCTTGAAGTGCATCTTCTCCCTCAGCTTTGATTAAAATGGATTCTCCTCCTTTGAGCCCAAGGCTCATCAGGCTCATGATGGATTTTCCATTTTTGGCTACTCCATTATGAATCAATTCCACTTTTGATTGAAATTGTGAAGCGCGCTTAGCGAGGATACCAGCGGGACGAGCATGGAGTCCATCCTGAGATTCAAGAGTCACGAGAGCTTCAGAAGAATTCATAGATTGGGTTCCTTTCTATTTTACGGGTTAAATCAAGAAATCACAATAAAACCCACCGATTGACCTGGATCAATCGCTGAAGGTGAGGGTTTGTTCGGTAAAACAAAGGTTTTGAATTGATCCATATTCGTAATGACAACGGGAGAGATGCTGGACTGGGCTTCTTTTTTCACTAGTGCAAGATCAAATCGAATCAGCTCTTGTCCTTGTTTAACGACGTCTCCTTGTTGAACGAGAGCCTGAAAACCGCGACCTTGCATTTTAACGGTATCAATACCGATATGAATGAGAAGTTCAATCTTCTTCCCATCAGGCAGAGGTGTGCTTTCGAGTCCTATTGCATGATGAGTATGAAACAAACTGGCAACCACACCATCGAAAGGAGCGATGACGATTCCTTTGGACGGATCAATTCCAAGACCGGGTCCCATAAATCCTTGAGAAAAGGTCGCATCTGGAATTTCTTCGAGTGAGACGAATTTTCCACTCATCGGGCTACAAAGGGTGAATTGATTTGTTTCTTCTTTGGTAGAAAGTGGTTTGGGAGATTGAGATGCCACCAGTTTTTTTAATTCTTCCTTGATGAAGTCGGACTCAGTTCCGAAAATAACTTGAACACTTCCATCGGAAGTTTTCATTATCCCTGCGGCACCGAGACTCTTGAGACGAGGTTCTTGAATCAGGTCTTTGTTTTGAACCTTCAATCGGAGGCGAGTGATACAAGCCTCAATTTGTAAAAGATTTTGAGCCCCTCCAAGGGCTTCTAAAATTTGGTGGTAGCGTTGCTGTTTGGATTTATCGCTTGTGGTGTTTTGAGCTGCGATGGAATTGATTTGATCTTTTAGTTCGGGTTCCGGAGTCTGATGGGAATCCATTCCATTGATTTCTTCTGAGAGGTCTCTTCCTGGAGTTTTAAAGTCAAAAATAGGAATTAAAAAATAAAAGCTGGTAAAATATAAAACTCCGATAAGAGGACCAATAAAAATCCAAAGCTGAAGTGCATTTTTTTGATTGTAATAACCAACAACAAAATCAATAAGGGATGCCGAAAAAGTATACCCGAGGTGGAGGTCGGCCCAATAAGTGAGAAGTCCTGAGATAAAAGCGAGAACAACGTGAATGACAAAAAGAAGAGGCGCTACAAAAATAAAGGAAAACTCAATGGGTTCTGTGATTCCCGTGATGATGGACGTCAGCGCTGCGGAAAGCATAATTCCCGCGACGGCTTTTCTTTTGATCGTTTGTGCCCGCAAAGTCATGGCAAGGCATGCGGCAGGTAAACCAAAAAGCATGATCGGAAATTCGGAGGCCATAAAAAGTCCAGCTGTGGGATCTCCGGCGAAGTAGCGAGGAGAATCTCCTCTTAAAACCTCTCCTGCGGCTGTTGTAAAGTGTCCAAATTCAAATAAAAAGGAGGGATAATAAACATGGTGAAGCCCGACAGGAATTAACAAGCGCTTGCCCGCAGCATAAAACGCTGGGCCCCACTCAGATCCAGTGACGAAAGTACCAAACTCATTAATCGCTGATTGAACCGGTGGCCAAATAAAAGAGAAAAAGAGACCAACTACGACAGCAAAAAAAATAGAGAGGATGGGAATTAATCGTTTGCCGGAGAAAAATCCAAGGACAGGATGAAGTCGAACTTCATGATATTTTTGATAAAGGGACGCTGCAAGTAGCCCAGCTAAAATACCGCCAAAGACTCCCATATTGATGGCAAGAGAGAGATCTCGAATTTCTGACATGGCTTTTAACAGATTGCTCAGGGTATAGTAGGCGGCGGCGGCGGAGAGACCCGCAATCCCAGCTCCTCCAGAAAAACCAATGGCAACTCCAATCGCAAAAATAACAGGAAGTTGTTCAAAGATAGCAAGTCCGGAGCTGTATAAAATCTTTCCTAGGGAGTGAAGGACCGGAGAGGTGATAAGGATCTCAGTGGCTTGGGCCCCTTCCATTAACTTATGAGTGGTTTCTTCAGTTGAAAGTTGTAAAAAACGACCCAGGGCCACAGCTAAACCCGCTCCTGGTAGCACTGAGACCGGTACCATTAAAGATTGGCCAAGAGCTTGAAGCTGGTGAAATGAGAATCCCTTATTTTTCATAAACCCCTTGTAACTCTGAAATCAATACTGAAAAAGAGTTTTGTGACAGCAACTATTTATTTTTGTCAGTGTGTCGATCTTGTGCTCCTTGCTTAATCAGTTGGAGATTATTTATCAAGCTAAAGATGGTGGTTTCATAATTGTTTTTAGTTTGGCAAGCTCTATAGGCCCTCAGATAGCTCATTGAACTCCACGTGAGTTCGCGGGCCCCTTGCATGTATCCATTGTAGCGATTGAATTGCTCAGACATTTGCCCATTGGTATCAGAGTGTAAAAGTGTTCGATTGATAAAGCCTAATCCTTTGGTGACAAGTTGTGAGGCATTGGCTTTATTGGGACTCGAACCAGCCAATCGACAATGGTATTCTGCAAATGCATTAGTGGTAATGAACCAAGGGTTTCCTTCAGAAAAACCCGCACCATTATAAACATCTTCTGGGTAACGACCAATACCAGGGGATAATGGGAATAGCGTTTGATTTTTAGAGACGTGAGAATTGATGGAATAAATTTGAGAGAAGACGTTTTCGAGAGTTTTCGCTGTATTTAAAATTGCGGGATTATGGAGATCAAAAAAACCATCACCCAGTGAAAAATAAAGAACAGCAAGAATGACAGAAGCATCCAATCCTGAATTTTTTCCTTTGCTGTCTCCTATAAAGTTGATCGTTGGAACCACTAGATTTTTATCTGTATCGATATGGGCTTGGATTGAAAGCTCGAGTTCTCTCGCTTGATTTAGATAGAAAGTTCCTGCCGCGGAATCATTAAAATAATGACGGGCCAGTTGGCCTCCGAGAATGAGCGCTGTTCGTTGAGCCATTTTTGTGAAGAAATGCTCCCCTTTAACCTCTTCCCACAGATCAAAATTAGGTGAACGCCAATGATGAGCAATATATTCAAGATCTCTTTTAATGGGTGATTGAGCAGGGAGCTCGGCGCGGTAGAGTTGCTTTGCCTCTGCCATTCTATTTTGTCTAATGAGCTCAAATGCAAAAAGTGTCATAGCGAGAGCCCGAATCGCAGGGCCATCGTTTTGTGGGCGCCCCCAAGCATGAGGATAAATTTGACCATGGACGGTGAAGATGGGCTCTCCTAGAGTGGAGTGAGCGAGAGCCGTGTTTTGGATTTGGGTTTCGAAATTAATCCATGATTGAATCAATGATTCAATAAATTTTTTTCTTTCTGCTGGAAGTGGGAGTCGGTATAAATCAACTAATTCCAACATAGTGAGGCCAGCATCTCGAACCCAATGGTAAAAGTAATTAGGATGATCTTTGGAAGGAGAAGCAATCACCGCTCCGGGAGCGATATCGGTTCTATGTAAGTGTGAAAAAATAGTCCGGTAAGCGGTTCTGAGAGAGGTAAGGGATTTATCTTCGGGTGAGAGAGCGTAAGTCTCATTGAGAGGAAGGATATTTTTTTGGGGAGAATTTTTTGCAAATAAAAATGAAGTGGTTATTGTGCAGCAAGATAAAATGGAAAGAAAAAATATTCGTCCTGTCATTGTGATTCACCCCTCTAAAAATTGTTGAGGGCTTACTATAGACTAGCCACTTTAAAAAACCAAGAGCTTATTTTCTAGGATATCAAGCGAAGAGTGGGGGCTTATGCTATACAGAGAAGGCCCGCACTCTTCCAATAAAAAAAATATTCAGGAATATAACGATGGAGTGATGAGTTATTTTTGATGAAAGAGATCTTGGCTGATGTGATTCCAGAGTTGAGATAAAGTTTTGCCAAAAGCATCAGAGAGTTTTTCAGAGAATGTTTTTTTCATTTTATAGCTGATCTGAATAAGATCCTGTGCTTTCCTTCGGCTGAGCAAATAGTCATCGCTGGTGCTGATGGCATCGACGAGACCAAGCTCTAAAGCTTGAGTTCCATACCAATATTCTCCAGTAGCAACTTTATTGAGATCTAATGTGGGACGAAATTGTGTGATATGATTTTTAAAGAGAGCGTGAGTTTCTTCCAATTGAGTTTTAAATTTATTCTCACCATCAGGGGTGATTTCGCCAAAAATACTCACTGTACGTTTGTAGGCTCCGGCGGTGTATTCTTTGAAATCAACATCATTTTTTTTCAAGATGCGATGAAAGTTGGGAACCTGCGCGACAACACCAATCGAACCTACAATGGCAAAGGGCGCAGAGATGATTTTATTGGCGACAACCGCCATCATATACCCTCCTGACGCTGCGACTTTATCAACGCAGATGGTGAGAGGAATTCCTGCGGTTCGTATTCTTTGGAGTTGAGAAGCGCAAAACCCATAACCATGGACAACGCCACCAGGACTTTCCACTCGGACTAACACTTCATCAGAGGGCGTGGCTAAGGTGAGGATCGCGGTGATTTCTTCTCGAAGGTGGTCACCGGCATGGGCCTTCATATCGCCTTTGAAATCAAGAATGTATAATTTGTTGCGTGATTCTTGAGACCATTTTTTCTCATGTTCATCCCACGACTTGGTTTCTTTTTTTAAATCTTTTTTATTGAGGGTTTGAGATTTAATGGCTTGCTCAAGAGAATCATAGTGATCGTTTAGATTTTCAATTTCTAGGAGTGGTTTGAGGCGTTGACCTTTTTGGACGATCATTAAAATGAGGATCATCAAAGCCCCAATAGCAGCAATGATTACAAAAACCTTGAGAGCAAAGAGGGCAATAGCAGCAAAAAATTCCATGGTTGTAAATCTCCTTTAACAATTCTGTCGTCGATCCATTGATCAATAAATTCTTTAATTAGTCTTTTTTGAGCGTAGTTTGAAAAAAAGTATCAATGCGTTCTCCTGTGATTTTCTCCACTTGTTTAAAGTAATAGAAGAGAAGGCCCAAGAGCATCACCATTGAAGGGAGGGCAATGCCAATAAATCCCCGTTGGTGCATAAGAGCAATTTGTTCATTAAGAATATTAGCTTTTTGTTCTTCATTGAGAGCTTCATTGATGGGGATAAAAGTTCTTTGAGCAATGACGAAATTCAAAAAGGCAGATATTAAAAAGCTGACAGAAAGAATATGATTGCTTTTTAGAATGAGTCGATCAAACTCACCTTGCTTGTCTCGTGACGTTACTTTTTCATGGAGTTTATTGGTGTCAAAGACTTCTGGCGACATCATCATTTTTCCAAAAAGTGGATTTTTTTTCAAGCCAGAGACAAAAACAAAAATACCAATCAGAAGAGGAAAGGACGCTTCTTTGATTGAAAACCAAATTCCCTCTAATCTCATAAGCCCGAAGCCGCCGGTGACAATGACGTTGACCAGTCCAAAAAGCGACAGCATGTTGTGCTTTTTTGTTTGCCACCATTCAAAGGCCCCATAAAAAAGTGGGAAGGCCACTGCGACTAACAATTTCATTTCCGGGGTGAGAGGCAGTGATTTGGAGTTTAAAATATAAATGGGGATAACTAAACTGAACGCTAAGTTGCTAATGAGGTTAATTAAAGATTTTGTTTCGTGACTCAAGTGAACTCCTGCTAAAAGCTGGTCCGTGTCGTGAAAGTGAAAATAGACCTTGTGCCTTTATTCAAATCCGACTTCAACGTCCGAGAAGCGTGCTTCCATTGAATTAAATGGAGTACCGGAGATCTCGCCTTTTTTCAATTTGGCGGTACTGAAAGAGCTTCACGACAGGAACTCATTTTTTAAGCTACAGAAGACCTTATATGCAAAAATCAGTCAATGACTAAAGGGATTTCGTTGGGGCCTTGGATCTGATATTGACGCAGATCGGATATTTGACCTTGTTTTAAATTGGCAGTTACAATGAGCAAAGGCGATATGAGGCCTGAAATTAGACGCTATAATAACTGTAAAAAGTTATTATGATTTTATTGGAGTGAGAGATCGATCGTTGCTATCGAAGTCATCGTTTTCCAGTCGCAACAGCGATTAGATAAAGAGAGAAATAATGCTAAAACAGATGGTTTTTGTTGTTTATTCCGTCTTACTACCGACACTGGGTTTTGCCATTCGAGGAAGTGAGGTTTCTAAGTCAACGAAGCCGGCGAAGGTTTCTAAGTCAATAGTTCCCTCCAAATCTACGACTGATGAGTTGGAATGGAAATCTCAGCCGCCCCCTTCTTTTTGGTTGTTTGAAAAAGAGGCTTTATATAAAGGCCCTTCAAAGCTTAAACCATTGGCAGTAGTTAAGAAATTTGAACTGGAAGAAAAGTTTGAGGATTGTACTTCTCAATTATTGAAAATTTGGGATCGCTTTCCTGATTATCACGGCTGGATGGCCCTCCAAGGAACGCAGTGCTTGGTTTTTCAACTCAAATTTTTTTCTCCTAAGAATAAGAGCTTGTACTCTCGTTGGTGGCAGCATTTGTTAAAGCAAAATAATTTTATGGGCGTTGACGCTTGGAATATTAATGGTGCCAAAGCTTTTAATGAATTCGCCTATCATTTATGGAAAAGCACTCCATTGGCAAAGTCTTTTCGCACAGAAGTCGGAGAGGTCTGGAGACGTTGGGTTGAAAGTTTAAGTAAAAATGATAGGCAAGAGCTTTATAAGCTTATTGCCGAACAATTGGATGAATCTGGCGATAAAATATGGGCCAAGGCGATTTTAGAACGGGAAGGGATTGGTGTGACTTCTGCCGTGACCTCCTCAAAGAGAAGCGGCGATAAAAGCACTGGCGAAGTTCCGACTCACAAGCAGGAAGAAGAGAAGCTGTACCTGGAGTTCCAAGATTTAATTAAACAAAATCAATTAACAGGAGCAGCAGAAAAAGCAGTTCGCTATTTAGACCGTTTCCCCAACGGCATGAGAGCGAATACGGTTCAAGACAGATTGTTTCAAACCTATTTTTCTTTTTGGGATCTTTCACAAACTTCAAAACAAAAATCTTTAGATTACAAAGAACAAATAGAAAGCTGTTTGGAGGTTTCTAAGCAGTTGCATACCTCAAGATTGACCGAATTCGCTAAATTAGCCCACCGTCGATTCGATTTTAAGGGAGCCTATTTCTTAGCTAAACAAGCGCTATTGATGTCTGAAAAATCAATGGAAGGGTCGCATCTTTTGTTCATAGCGGGCCGATCGGCCTACTTTATGGGACTTTACCGTGAGGCTATTGAGTTTTTTGATCAAATGATTCAGCGGCACGGAGGTTATTCGGATGTTAGCGAGGCTAAATTTCGTAAGGGTTTGGCTTGGGTACGTTTGCGTGAAGATTACAAAGCGGAGGAGGCATTTGCTGAATTGTGGCTTGATACCGATAATAAACCTTATACGCTATCTACTTTGTATTGGCTCATTCGTTTAAAACAAAAAAGAAAAGCGGATGTTAACGATTTTTTAAAAGTCATGCAGGATCGGTTTAGTTTGACGTATTATGGGCTGAAATTAAATGCCGAAGCCAATGGGCAAAAGATTGTTCTTCCTGATGAAGCTGGCACTGTTACCGTCCGACAAAATTGGGTTTGGACTCCCATGGAAAAAAAATATTGGCAGCGTTCCCAAGAGCTGGCCAAGGCGGGATGGTACGCGGCAGCTCAGGAAGAGCTGAACAATATGTCTTTTCATAACGGAACTCCAGAACAGAAATTTTTATGGGCTCAGCAATTGACCCAAGTCTTTGCTTTTCCTCAAGCCATGCGTCTCTACAATGATTTAGTGGATTTAGATGCCCGTTGGAGAAGAGCTCCCTATCTTCGGATTTTTTTTCCTAAACCTCTTGAGTATGTTGTAGAGAGAGAGGCACAAAAAAATGAACTGCATCCTCGATTGATATTTAGTTTAATCAGACAGGAAAGCGCTTTCAATATCGCGGCAACGAGTCGCTCACAGGCGAAAGGGCTCATGCAACTCATCCCTAGTACGGCTAATGAAATCGCGCAAGAAATGAAAATCAAGTCTTTTGACTCTGATCAAATGTATCACCCCAGCGTGAATATTAAATTTGGCACCCATTATTTAGCAAAAGTGATCCGTCAATTTGGAGGGCATGTGGGTGTCGGTCTTGCGGCTTATAACGCTGGACCTCATCGATTGAAAAAGTTTTTTGAAGCACGCCCTGAAGTTGAGAACTATGCGGTTCTTTCTCAGGAAGACCCATGGTCTGATCTTTGGTTGGATGAGCTTCCTTGGTTGGAAACCAATATTTATGTGAAATCCATTTTAAGGAATCGAATCATTTACCAATGGTTAGAGAACGGAAATTTTGATTTACCTAGTCCTGTGTGGAAAGATTTATTTTTAGGCACGAAGAAGTTTTAAGCTAAATAATTGCATTTATTTTAAAAACTCAGAGTTCGCACAAAGTCAATATTGATATTAACAGACTTTAGGCCAGAAGAATTATCTTGGCTTGAAAGGAGTTTCTATGTGAAATCAATATTAAGGGGCTTAATCTCGAGAAGAGAAAGGATTAAACAGTGATGAATTTTCATTGGACTCCATTTAGAAATATTATTTCCTCAACAGCGATAATTTTAGTACCTCTTATATTTCTTTCTGGGTGTGCCGGTTTGATGAAGGTTAATTCTTCCAATGGAAGTTCTCGTGATGGTGAGACCGTTGCTGTGCGATCGACTGACATTGAAAGCTTTCGTGTCAATGAGCCAGAGCCCCCTGAAATGGTTGTTCCCGAGTTTGATGAGATTCCCGAAGAAGTTCAAGTTTATGTTCAAAAATGGTTAAACTATTTTCAAGGCAGAGGCCGCGAGCACATGGAGCGGTATTTAACTAGATCCACTCGCTATGAGCGTCTCATGAAAAGAATTTTGCGTGAAAATGAGATTCCTGAAGACATACTCTACATTGCGCTTATCGAATCTGGTTTTAGTCCCAGAGCGATTTCTCGTTCTCGAGCGGTCGGGTATTGGCAGTTCATTCGAGGAACGGGAAAGCGTTATGGCCTCAAAATCAACACTTTTGTAGATGAACGCCGAGATCCTGTTTTAGCGACCCAAGCAGCGGCTGATTATTTCAAGGGGCTTTATTCTGAATTTAACTCGTGGTTTTTGGCCATGGCTTCTTATAACGTGGGAGAAGGACGTGTTCGTCGAGAGATCAATCGTGTGAAGAGCCGTGATTTCTGGGTTCTGGTGAAGAAAAGAAGATTGCCTAAGGAAACATTGAATTACGTTCCAAAATTTTTAGCAGCAAGAATGATTGCCAAAAAACCAGAGGCCTACGGATTTAAAGATTTACCTTATGAGCCACCCATTGAATTTGAAACAGCTCGATTTGAACAATCGATCAACATGAAAATTCTTTCTGAGAAACTCAACGTCGATTATGCAGAATTAAAAAGACTGAACCCAAAATTTCGTGGCGAAGTCGCTCCCATGGATGAAAAAAACTTAGAGCTTCGCTTGCCATTGAACACCAAAGAAACGGCACTGGCTGTTGCATCGGAGGTTGGAGTTAAGAATCTGGTTTTTGTCCCTGATCAGGGTGAGACTGATGTTTATAAGGTGCGCAGAGGCGATACTTTAATCAAAATTGCAAAACGTTTTAAAACCACTGTGGCGCACCTCAGAGAGATTAATGATTTTAAAAGACGTTCACGCTTGAAACCGGGACGAACTATTTTCGTTCCAATTCCATCTTCACCAATGCCTGCAAGAGTACAGTCGGAGCTTCTGGCTAAGAAGGCGGCGACTGGCACCTCTTCTAGTTCAGCACTTTCGGTTTCTTCATCCACATTGGCTTCTACGTCAGTGGCTGAGCGTGGCAGCGAATCGTCAGCACAGCAACAGGTCTCTGAAGAAATTTTTTATCTTGTTCAAGAAGGTGAGAGTTTAGCTGAAATCTCTGTAAAGAATAATATGACCATAGAAGAATTAATGGAGCTTAATTCTTTTACAGAAGGGCAAACAATTTCTTCAGGGATGAAGTTGAAAGTTAAAAAGATACAACCGGATGATGATGAGCCATCCATTGAAGATCTACCATCTTCCGTTGAGAAAATCGCATCGGTTCCTAAGACATCGTCTCCTGCTAATATTCAAAACACCTCTACGCCAGGCGGTCTTAAAGAAGAAATGAAGAGAGAGTTAAACACTTCTGTTAATTCATCCAGCAGTGCTGAGGACTCGACGATTGAAGAGATAAAGGAAGTTTTTCATAAAGTGAAGCCGGGTGAAACTTTAATTAAGATTGCTCAAAAATATAACACGACGGTTTCAACCCTTAAAAAGATGAATAATCTCCGTCGCCGCAAGATCTTGCGAGCGGGTATTATTCTTAAGGTGCCTGCGATTCAAGATCGGAAAACCAGTAGCGATTCTTCTTTTTTCAGAAATAGCTCGCAAAAAGGCCATCGCTCTTCACGTTCAAAACTTCCAAAAAAACATAGTTTATTGAGTTCTAATGAAAAAAATTGACGAGTGAATGGCCACGGCTGGCATTGCTTTTACCGCCAGAGAATAAAAAGATTAAAAAATAAAAGGGACATTGATAAAAAAAGGGGTGGCTTCTCTAGATCCATCGATGGACCAATATTTGAGTTCTCCTCCGGTTCCTGTCCAAGTTTTCAAATCAAACTCTGAGTGAGCGGAGTGGGTGCCAGAAATAGAATATACTTTCACGGCTCTTCCGCCACCAAACCAGTGAAGTGTGTGATCTCTCCGAATTCGTTCAATGGGGTAGTTGCCAATTAAAAAGTGAATGGAATGTTCGCCGTACACCTTCCCTTTTCCTTTGTCATTGAAACAAAAACTTGTTTTTTCGTCGGCTCCAATCGCTTTGATGTCGCGTGTACTTTGAATATCAGAATAACCGTTATAGAGGGCTCGAGCCATAAAGGTAATGAGTCGGGCTTGGCGGTTTCGCTGAGAAAAATGAGAATCTGTAATCACTTTCTCTAGAAAGTAGGGTTTTAGAAAACCGCGGTCGAGAGAAACGCCTTTTTCCGCGGGATTTTTCAGCATATTTTCAATCGACGCATGAGACGTTTCATCGGTAGGAGGCTCGTGTTGAGCGGTAAAGTGAATGTCTCCCAGCAGGGCGGTTCCAGCACTTGTGCCACCAAAGGGGACCTTTCTTTCATTTAAGGCTTTTTTCAAAGCCTCGTGTAATCGAGTGCCTTTAATAAAACGAAGATAATTATATTGATCACCACCAGCAATAAATACTAATTCAGCTTGCTTAACGAGATTGATGGCGCGGTCTTGATTCGCATCGTTGACGCTAGAGATGACAAGACTGGACACGGAATTGATTTTAGGGAACTTATGATGATCGGGATCATCATAAAGCCAAGGTTCATATCCTCCTCGACGTCCGTCGGCTCGAATAATCACGACATCGCCACCGTTTGCTTTGAGCATCAGTTCTCGCCATCCGTCAGCCCAGGCATCATCACTGGCTCCTCCAGCGAGGCAAACCAGAGGAGAAGTTGGGGGCATGACATCTTCAGTGTGACCTGTGCGATAAATCTCTAGAGCGAGAGCCGTTGAGGTGAGAAGGCATAGATTCATTGAAAAAAAGCCTATAGGTATTAATGAAAACAGCAGTCGCTTGTGTGAAGAAAAATGTTTTTTATCCATAAATTGTATTTATAACATGATTCCTTTTAATAAGGATAAAATAAATATATCACAGAATTAATTACATTAAAATTATTTATATTTAGTCATTTTGATTTTTATTCCTTTAGAACGGTGACATTATTGAGCTTCATTGACTAAAAAAAGTACACAATTTTTAATGGATTCTTTTATGTCTACGATTCATCATTGAATCGAAGGTGGAGTCCAACCTTGGTTTGGGTTTAGAAGAGCTACATAAATACCGATAAATCCTCAGATTATTTCAACATTGCGAGGGTCTGTGTCAGTTCGCTTCTTAACCAAATCAAGATTCAAAATAGGATTGGAGTGTCCAACGAAACTGTTTTTCCTTGAGGACCCTGTTTACGGTAACATGAATATCAAAAATACTTTTCTCGAAGCGCTTGCTGAAGGGGGTTTTCAAGTCGGAGAATTGGCAAAAATCTATCATCCAGAGGGCATCGAAGTCAAAACACGAGATAAAGGTGAGGCTCTTGAAAAGACAGCTGAACTCTTAAACATGAATTCGGTCACGATCTTTGAAGCTGCCCTTCAGTATAAAAACCTTTTTATCCGAGCTGATATTCTCAAAAAAAATGGTGATCACATCGAGATTATTGAAGTCAAATCTAAGAGTTATGATCCGAACAAAGAAGACCCATTTTACAACAAGACGGAGTTAAAGAAAGGCGTGAAAAAATTAAATTCAGCATGGGAGCCCTATTTGATGGATATTGCCTTTCAATGTCATGTTGTCAAATCAGCTCTTCCATTTGCAAAAGTGTCTGGTTCATTGATGTTAGCTGATAAGTCAGCGAAAGCTTCAGTGGATGGAATCAATCAAAAATTTTTTTTGAGTCATTCTTCTGATGGCCAGACTTCAGTGCGAGTTGCAAATGGTGTCAGTCAAAAGAGCCTTGGAGAACCTCTGTTGATTCGTATTCTCGTACCGGATGAGATTCATGTTATTGAAACTTCTTCTTATGAAATTTCAGGCAAAGTTCTTTCTTTTGCTGAAATGGTTGAGTTCTTGGCGGAGGCTTGTTCCAAGCGAGTTTTTGTCAATCCGGTCGTGGGGTCTCATTGCAAATCCTGTGAGTTTCGCATTGACGGCAACTTGAAATCACAAGGTCAAAAAAGTGGGTTCGAATATTGCTGGCAGAGTTCTAAAAATTTAAAGCCCGCAGATTTTGAGCGGCCTTTTGTTTTTGATATTTGGAACTTCAGAAAATCAAATAAACTCCTTGAAGATCATATTTTCTTTATGGACCAATTAGAGGTAGAAGATATTTCTCCTCGTAATTCGGAGGATGCCATGAGTCTTTCATCCTCTGAGCGTCAGTGGCTTCAGATTGAAAAGGTAAAAAATAATGATTTATCACCTTTTATCGATTTAAACGGACTTGCGACGGAGTTTGCCTCATGGGTTTTTCCTCTGCATTTTATTGATTTTGAAACAACGATGGTTGCGATTCCCTTTCACAAAGGCTGTCACCCCTACGAGCAGATCGCTTTTCAATTTTCACATCACAGAGTGGAGAAGGATGGCATGATTTCTCATGTGAATGAGTATATCAATCGGGAAAAAGGTCATTTTCCGAATTTTGATTTTGTTCGTGCCCTCAAAAAATCACTCGAAGCAGACAAGGGCACTGTTTTCAGATATGCGGCTCATGAAAACACGGTTTTGAATCAGATTAAAGAGCAATTGCTTTCGAGGAATGAGCTTATTCCTGATCGCGATGAATTGATTGAATTCATAGAGAGGATAACGTCCTATCCCAATGCTTCCGGAAAAACCATCTCAGGATCGCGTTGCATGGTCGATCTTTGTGAGTTAGTAAAAAAATATTTTTATCATCCCAATATGAGGGGTTCTAATTCCATTAAAAAAGTGCTTCCTGCCGTTTTAAATGCATCGGATTTTTTAAAGAAAAAATACCAGAAGCCTATTTATGGTTCTCATGAAGGAATTCAGAGTTTGAATTTTAAGGACTGGAAATGGATTGAATTAGAGAACGGCCTTGTGAAAGACCCTTACAAGCGACTTCCTCCCATCTTTTCAGACTTGGATATGGAGACCATGGATTCATTGATCATGGAGGGCAGTATTGCTGATGGGGGAGCTGCCATGACGGCTTATGCTCGTATGCAATTTACTGAGATGACAAAGGCTGAGTCCGATCGCGTGACCAATGCACTTTTAAAATACTGCGAGCTAGATACTTTTGCTATGGTGATGATTTGGGAGTACTGGTATGATTGTTTACGATCTTCTCAAAAATTAGATGAAGATCTTCAGCCTCTTCATCTTTCAAAAATTTGCTGACAGGGCTATTATGAAATACAATCAAAGTTCAGAATGCAATTGTGCAGAGACTTGGAAACGTAGACCTAACTTATGTTAGGTTCTCTAACGTGTGTTTAGTCTGATTTTTTGTTTTTAATCACAGAAGATAGAGCAACTAATATTTTTTTATCAAGCAGGGGGGCGTCTGAATTTATGAAAAATTTTGATGTGATTCAGCTATTCGTTTCTTTTTTGATTAGCCAGAAGGCACTAGCTGGTAGCTGATTCAGCGGTGGCGGCGAACTCTTGAAAGTTCTGCAATTCTGAGTATAGACTAATAAATCATGAATGTTGGAGTGAGGTGAGCATGAGCGAAGAGGATTTTGAAGGTACAATCGTTCTTGAGAAAATGGCTGAGGTAGGAAAAATAGACGCTTTTTTTGACGCAATTGATGCAGATGACTTTGGTAAAGTGAAGGCTCTTATGAAAAGAGCAAATATTGATGCCGAAACTATTGCTATTATTTTGAAAAAGATGAGTGAGGCGGATGGAGAATCTTAGACCTTCATTAAAGTGATATATCAAATGAACTAATCACGAAAAGTGTTTATAGATTATTTATTTACCGATTAAACTTTTGCTAGGAACTCTTGCACAGCGGAGAGCACTTCATTGGGTAGTTCTTTATGAGGTGCATGCCCACAATTGGATAAAATCAGCTTCTTAGACTCTCCGCCTGAGAGATGAACGATCATTTCTGGAAAAGCTTGGGAACCGTACTCATCGTTCTTACCATGAATTGCTAAAACTGGGCATTTAAGCCTTGGTAAAATTTCTTTCAGGCTCCATTCTGAAAACTCTTTAGAAAGCCAAACATCAGTCCATGCTTGCAAGACCCATAAAGCTTTATCATCATGATACTTTTCAAGTTTTGAAAACTGAGAAGGATCTTCAAAACTCTTTTTTGCAATTTTGATTCCTTGAATTGTTTTGTCTTCAACGAAAGCTTGGGCAGATTCAGTGATAACAGCAATACAACTCTTTTGTTGGTGAGAGGCGCATGTGATTGCTATTGCTCCTCCCACGCTATGCCCGAAAGCAATGAACTCATTGAACCCAAGTGATTTTTTCACTAAAGGAAAGGACTCTGTTGCTTCTGCTTCAATAAAACCAGTTGTCGGCTTATCTTCTCTTTTATCAGATCTTCCAAAGCCTAAGCGGTCGTAGGCTATCACTTTTTTTCTTGTGGCGTTTGCCAAAGCTTCTGGAAAGTCTCGCCAAAGTTGTATGCAACCGAGAGAATCATGAAATAAAACAATAGGTATTTTATCGAGAGCTTCTTTCGGTTTCCACGAGCGGGCAAAAATATTGCCTTTTGGAGTTTCTATTAAATGATCACTTATCAATCGATGGCTCATTTATACCTTTCGAAATTCTGGACTTACAAAAGCCATGTTTTTTCTTGCACGAGGACTTTGTCAATGGTTATCAGCAATTCTTGATTTGTGGTTTTGAGAACTTGAATATTTAAATTTATTGTATTGAATCGATTTATTGACCTCTCTGTGTGAGTATTGTCTTTTGCAGTTCACAAGTAATTGCAAAGTGGAATCGTCAGTTCAAAGGCAGTCTTTCATGCACCGAGTATTGTCAGCTTAAGTGGCTCCTTGTATGAATTTATCCTATGGCAAAGAAAACAAAGCGCACAAAAAAGCTTCAAGTGTATCGATTCATGGTTTCTCTGGTGGGTACTGAGCCCCTAATCTGGAGAACGTTTCTTGTTCACGACTTTATCGAGCTGGGTGAATTGCACATGCTGATTCAGATGTCGATGGGGTGGGAAGCTAGGCATCTTTATGAGTTTCGTATTGGAGGCGAGTCTTTTGCTTCTTCAGAACACGCAGACGAAATGGGTATTTCTTCTGCTGAAGGTTTGTTGCTGAAAGATGTATTAGATGGGGAGCGGAAATTCACTTACATCTATGATTTTGGTGATAACTGGGAACATCAAGTGGAGATCTTAGATGCACTTGAGCATGATCCGAGGCTTACTTATCCTGTTTGCACAGGTGGTGAAAATGCTTGTCCCCCTGAAGACTGTGGTGGCGTTTATGGATACCAAGAACTAAAAACTGCACTTACGGGTAAGGATTCTCCTGAAAAAGATGAAGCTCTTGAAGTGGTCGGTGGATTTTTTGATCCAACCTCTTTTGATCCAAATTTTGTGAATAAGTATTTTCTCTGGGCTGACATGAATGAATAAATTCGTAGCGCTCATTATTTCGTATAATCATGTGTGGAATTGAAAATTGACCTGCGATGAGTGCTCTTCGCGATGTTATTGAAAAAAGTATCTGAGTCTGATTTGCTTACATTTATCAAGTCCAATTCCCCTGAACCGAAGACCTGTACATCAATTTCACCGCACTCCACTGGGGTTATGGTGTTGTAAAAGGTATATTAAAACGAATGAGAGCCTAAAAATTTAGTTTCGCCTGGGGCATTACTTCCAGGCGAAAAAGTCGATATTCAATTGATATACCTGTTCAGGTTCAGATTTCTCGGTTTGTTTACGAGCCTCTTCTAGAAGAGAAAGAATTTGTTTCCTCAGTTTTGTCTGAAAACCAGTATCGGCTGAAATTAAAGCGGAAAAAAAATAGTCATTTTCCTCTTTTTCGCGATTTAGTTTTTCAATTGTTTTAAGACGCTGTGAAACCCCGTCAACCCCTTAATTAAAGACAACTAGACGGCGACGACTCTGGGTGTAATATCTCCATTATTTATGCCATCGATGAACATCTTTGGACTACGATTACCTAAAAAACCATGTAACCTTCTGTTGTTATAGACAATGTAAGAAAGCGAGCATCCCCTAAGGGGAACATCCAAAAAATGGACCTCGTGCTTATGTAAATTTGTACCTAAGCCGTGTCAGACCCTTTCGGGAATGGATGTAAAATGGAAAGTTAAACCCATTTAATCCTAAAAGGAGGATGCCGCTTATGAAATATTATAT
>CAUJGP010000004.1 GCA_963170155.1 Bdellovibrionota bacterium
TTGAGAGTCACCCCAAGGGTCGCTATGATAAAAGAGAATTCTCCAATTTGAGCTAAGCTCATCCCTGCCTGCACAGAGCTTTTAAAACTTTGCCCCGAAACAATAAATCCGATGGCCGTACTGATGAACTTCCCGATAATAGTAATAAAAGTTAAAAACATAATGACCCAGAAATAGTCTCCTAAAATTTTAGGATCGATCAGCATTCCCACAGACACAAAAAACACAGCGGAAAAAAGATCTTTCACGGGAAGAATAAGATGTTCCACGCGTGTTCCTTTAGGGGTTTCTGCCAAGAGCGATCCCATCACAAACGCCCCAAGAGCAGGAGAGAACCCTACATGGCTGGCAATAATAACCATCATCAAACACAGCCCAATGGAAACAATGAGCATTGTTTCATCAGAAAGCAGATCCTTAAATTTTTTGAGCATGAGAGGCAACAGGTAAATTCCCAACAAAAACCAAAGCACTAGAAAAAATCCCAACCTTAAAGAAGAAGCTAGGAGCTCCATTCCTGAAGGTGCTTGGGTTGCCGCCACTGAAGAAAGTAAGACCAGCAATAAAATGGCAATCAAATCTTCTACAATTAAAGTTCCAAAAACCAGTGATACGAACTTATTGCTTTTCAAACCCAGTTCATCAAAGGCTCGAACAATAATGGTCGTAGAGGAAATCGATAGAATCCCTCCTAGAAAAATACTATCCATCGTGGACCAATTTAGGAATTGGCCAACAAGATAGCCAATTCCTAACATCGAAAAAATTTCAAAACTGGCCGTAATCGATGCACTCTTGCCCACTTGAGTTAGTTTTTTAAAACTAAACTCCAAGCCTAGACCAAACAACATGAAGATCACGCCAATCTCAGCCCATATCGTAATACTCTCGCTATCCTTCACTGTCGGAAGAAAAGTAAAATTAGGTCCCACCAAAAAACCTGCAATTAAATAGCCGAGAACAACCGGCTGATTTAGTTTTTTAAACACCAATGTCACAATGGCAGCAGCGATTAGGATGAGCCCTAAATCGATAATCAAGTTTGGCAAATGAATCATCTTATTACTTTTCTCCTTTTTACTCTTTTTTATTCTTTGTGATGGCTCTGCTTCAGTTGTTTTTCCTTTCGCTTCTCCATGAAAAGAATCATAGGGTTAGCGACGAAAATGGTTGAATAAACAGAAACACCAAATCCCAGCATCATTGCTAAAGCAAAATCCGAAAGCACAGGCCCGCCCAACAACCAAAGCGAAACCACCACAAACAACGTACAAACAACAGTGATGATCGTGCGCCCCAAATTAATATTAATGGAGCGATTCACCACTTGGTAAAGCGACCAATCCGGATGATGTTTTGCAATGTCTCGAATACGATCATAAATCACTACCGTATCATTACAAGAGTAACCTGCAACTGTGAGTAATGCAGCAATTGTATTGAGATTAAATTCTTTTTGCATCAAGACCCAAGCGCCCAGCACGACCACAATATCCAATAAAAGAGCACGCACAATCCCTGGAGCGAATCGAAAATCAAACCTCAGGGCAATATAAATAAAGATCCCCAAAGCCGCATAAAATAAAGAAATAAAAGCGGCTAACCGAAGTTGCTCTCCAGCGAGAGAGCCCACCACATCGGATCGTAAAATCAAGATTTGATCGGCTTCTCCTCCCGATTGAAGCACTTTTTCCACCTTCTTGGAAATCTCATTCAAAGCTTCAGAGGATTTCATTTTAATAAGAAATTGTGCCTCTTCTAACTTTCCAATTTGGACGACACTGGCATCATTGATGTCTCCTTGAGCAAGAATCTCTCTGACTTTATCGATGCTCCAGCTCTGTGGGGCTCGAATCTCAACCTCAGCTCCTCCCGCAAAATCAAGACCATAGTTAAGGCCTTTTGTGAAAATACCAATAATGCTTAAAATAACTACAAACGTAGAAAACCAAATAAAAGGTTTACTTATTTTTAAAAAATCGACATTTAATGTCGTTGGAATAAAGTGTGTGAAATAAGGTTCTGATTTATTTTTAAGACTCATATACTAATCCTTTTTGGTTTAAGCTGAAGATAATAATCGAACATAAGCCTACAAACGGTCACCGCACAGAAAAGCGTGGTGAAAATACCAATCAATAAAGTCACCGCAAATCCTTTCAGAGGACCGGTTCCAAAGTTATAAAGAACGAGGCCCACAATTCCATGGGTGACATTGGCATCCAATATAGCAGCAAAGGCTCTTGAAAAACCATATTGAGTGGCGACCTGAGGATCTGCATCTTCCATAATCTCATCGCGGATACGCTCAAAAATTAGGACATTGCTATCAACACCCATTCCAATGATCAATGCCAGCCCGGCAATTCCTGGGAGGGTGAGCGTCGCTCCAATTCCTATTAAAATAGTAAAACTAAAAAGCAAATTGAGAAGTAATGAAATCGTCGCAAAGAAACCGCTTAAACGATAATATCCAATCATAAAAATAAAAATTAAGAGGCATCCCAGGGTTCCCGAAATAATACCATAATGAATAGAATCCTGGCCGAGGGAAGGCCCAATCACTCGCTGTTCTTGAAGCTCAAGGGAGGCGGGTAAAGCTCCCGCTCGCAGGACAATAGAGAGGTTTTTAGCTTCGGTCATGGCATGATCATAGCCCGTCCCCCGACCAACAGAAATAACTCCCTTGCCAGCAATTTTACTATTGATCACTGGAGCCGACTTCACTGCGCGATCAAGAACAATGGCTAATCTCTTACCGATATTTTCACCCGTCAGGCTTTCAAAACGCCGACCCCCCTCTGCTTTCATCGAAAAAGCCACTTCTGGTTCTCTGTATTGACCAAAGGTGACCTGTGCATCTTGCAAATCAGCGCCGGAAACCTGGGTCTCTTTATGGAGGAGATAAGGAAGAAGAGACAATCGACGATGTCCTTGGGTCTCTACTCGTTCAAATAAAATTTCACTAGTCTCTGGAATTTTTCCTTTGGCGAATAGATTTATTTTTTCAGTATATTCAGAAAGCTTAATCTCTTCACTCATTTTAAGATTGTGTTCTTGTTCAAGATGAGTCACTAACTCTTCCAAAGAGGCCTGTGGCATTTGCTCGTCAACCAAACGAAACTCTAATTTAGCCGTTTGACCAATCAGTGCTTTTGCTTGATCAATATCTTTGACCCCAGGAAGCTCGACGACAATACGATTCTGCCCCTTGGTGCTTATGGAAGGTTCACTCACACCAAACTCATCAATACGATTACGAACCACACGCACACTCTGATCTAATAAATTACGGCTCAATTCGTTCGCATAAGAAGGAGAGTGCTCTACCAATAGTTTGCGATCCGAATCAAAATAAATATGGTAACGAGTACTGTTTTCTTTTAGACTTGTTTCCACTTGGGTTAAGACTTCAGAAGAGCCCAAAATCACGGCGGTTGGTGGTGATTCACTCTCTAAGTGGAAATCAAAATCAGCTGGACTCCCTTTCTCCTTCAAAGTTTTTCTGATGTTTTCTAACTGAGATTGAAGGGACTGGTGCAACGCTTTATTGACATCCACATAAAAGACTAAATAACTCCCACCCTGAAGGTCTAACCCCAAATTGACGACCGACTTAAATGGCCATTTTTGCGCCAATGGCTCAGGTAAAATATGAAATGTAGGCAAGACATAGGCTATTGAAAACAAAACCAGCAGAATAAGTCCGATTATTCGGGTACGAGTGGCTCGAAGCCATAAACTTATTTTATTCATTAAAATTCCTCTCAAATAGTTTAATAGTTTTAATTTGTTTTTTTAAAAATTTTCAAATCCCAATTTTGGGTCAACTCACATCAACCGTGCTCTGATGGATATGAGCTTTTCATACCCCTCTTTGTTTCCATCGAACGATATCGAAAACCAATCTCGAGAAGATGGCTCAACTTGATTTGATTATTATTAATGTCAATTAAGATAGCTCTTTTCTGACGACAACAGCGAATCACGATCTCAAAAAAACTGCTAATCTTGGAGTTTTTTTAACAGAAATCAAAAGAGCTCGCCTCTCAAAGGCTTTGAAGGCCTAAATGAGTAAAATCTCATTAAATTGCAGTGGCCAAGGATGATAAGGAATCAAAGCATGGCTTTGCTTAAATGACTGAACCTCTTTTGACTTCACACATAAGGTTAAGAGCTCCAAGCCTCTTGATAAATATTTATCAAACACTGTCCAGGGCTTTGGAGATAACCATTCAAAACTTCTATTTTCAATTAAAGCTAAAATTTTACGAGCTGATGACTTTGCTACTTGAATTCGATCTGTTTGATGGGAAAGTGACGAAATAAAAACCTGAGATTTATTTCCCGATACCCAAACTTCATCACCATCAATTTGGTAAATTGTAAAATTGAGTAAATAAATAACAATTAATAAAACAGCCCTAAGCACATAAAATGCATATCAATCGCTATTTAAACTGTCACTCACATATATGAGTGATCTTTTATAATTAGCAAAAAAATGATGCGCCAAAATATAATTTGCTTATCTATTGAGCTAAAGCAATTTTTGGGCTTCGAGCGGCACAACAGAGGTCAATCGTGTCTCGTCAGAAAGATACGGTCATCACTTGATAACCGTAAACTCTATGCTATTAAATAAATAGTATTCGTTTTTTGAGATCAACTTAAAACAAAACAGTTTTATTGAACTTTATTAAACTTTATTGAAGCAATGGCTCTCTGCAAACCATGATGGTGTTCAAGAGTAGCCCTAGCAACAGTAAAGGCTGTAATACTCAGAGAGAGGAAAATCCATTCAATGAATAAAACTATGCTTATGATTGCTACAATTACCACTTTGAGTGTGGCCTTGAACAGCCAGAGTTCTCTCTTAACTCCTATTGACCACGAGATCATTGAAAAAAAAGTAAATGGCTCACTCGCTCAAACCACTTATGAACTTATGAATAACATTACAGCCCCTTTTTGCTTCAAAAAGGTCTGTCGTATCGAGTTTTATCAATCAACCTGTCGTATTGCTTCCAAATTACTCTCTTGCACTGTTTCTTACAAGACTATAGAGAATCCAAACGAACTGATAACAAGACATATTTTATTTGAAACTGCGGAGGCCCTCTACCAAGTTTTCACTGAAATAAAATCACCAACATGTAACGACAGCGAGGATCCAGCTCTTGGTAAATGCACTAACTCTTTTGATTTGATTGAATGCTCTCGACCTGTGAGAGCCTTATCTCCTGATGAGTTTAACTGCTTGTTTAAATATCAGTCACACTGAATACCATTCCGTTCTGTCAGCTCTTCACCATCATTCATTCTGCTTGTATATCCTGCTTGTAAGACCACGAACTCTTTTACGGCAAGTCGTTTTTTAAAGCTTGAATTTTTACAATCTTGAACTGCGAAAAGGAACGGCATTGCGACCCCACACTAAGAGTGGGGTCGTAAACTTTATCTTCTAAGATGAAGGTTATTTTTCACAGAAGTAACGTGCTTGGCTCGTCGAGCAATGTCCACAGCACGATTGATGCCTTCTTGAGAATCAACAACTCCTGTTAACTCGACCACTCCCATTTTAGTTTCCACACTGATCTGATTGCTTTTCAAAAGAGGGTCTTTCAAAATCTCTGCTTTTACCGTTGTTGTAATAGCAGAATCCTCAACATAAGTTGCAGTCTTCTCACCGGCTCGATCCAGTTTTTGGCCTGCTCTTTCTGCTGGGCCCTTATCATGGTCAGCTCCCCATGCAAAAGCAGATGATAAACAAACCACTATGAAAACATTTCTTACTAAACCCAATTTTTTCATTTTAACTCCTTATTGGTTACTTGGTTCATGCTATTTTTTAATTTCAAAAATAGTCTAAATTTTTCCCATTAATACTAAAATTAACAAAACGACCACAACTGCACCTATGCCCCCACTGGGACCATAACCCCATTGGCGGTTGTAAGGCCAAAGAGGTATAGCGCCGAGAAGCATCATCAGAAAAATAAGAAGAAAAATCGTTCCAATGGTCATGATACAACTCCTTTGTTTTTAATTTTTAACGCGATTATGAAGCGTCTCGCTCTAGAGAGCGAGAGGAAAAGACACACTGGCAAGCCACCCGTTATTCTCAAGGTTGACATTGCTAAACTCAGAATCACTAGCAAAGGGACCAACCTGCTCTAAAATTGTTTTTCCGTATTTTAATTGGTTATACTCAACGTTCAAACTCAAAGACGCAACCTTGAAGCCTGTACCAATACGATAACCAGAAGCGTTTCTAAATCTAACATCAAAATTTCCGCTACGCTCAGGATTCAACTCACCATCGACGACATAAGAAGCCCATAATCTCATACCAATGTTTGGCATTTGCATTCCGATAACAGGTCCCCAGTTCGCAGAAGTGGCTCTTGCTGAATAATGAACTGAAGAGTCTTTAAATTGAGGCATTCCATAACGAAAGTCTAAACCAAGAAAGAAAGCTTCATTTAAATGCGCTCCTAGTTTTGCTCCTAAGCCAAAACCATCGGAAGTTCCCGAAGAATTAGAAAACGGCCCTGGATAGTTAATATTTCCAGCACCTGTTTCATAAGTTACAGACGGTTCTACAAATAGTCCGCCAAAAACATCTGATTGTGCCTGAGCACCAAAACTGAACAAAGCTGCCAATCCAAAAGCAAGCGTTTGTGTCTTAAAATTCTTTACCTTCATATAATGATCCTTTGTTAGAGTTATTGTTTCTAAACGACATGGAAAAAGAGATATGCAAACAAAAAGCCAATTTAAAGTAACATAAAATCGTTTTAAGAAATTAACACAGTGATGGACGTTCTTTTTTTGAACGTTCCGAGGAAGAACTTACTCTTGGTGCAACGCAATGCTTTGTGCTCTCTTGATTCCAAGCCCATTCGATAGAATTGGGCTCAATAGCACAAAAACCTCCCATAAAAATGAAGAGATTCTATTCTAGACTTCACAGCAAAAGCCATAATGACTTTATACACTTTATGTACTTAAAGACCCTGTCCCTTAGGAGTTGGAGTTGGATTCGTAAATGAAGAAGATGAAGGTGTCGAAGATGTTTGGGTCGAAGTCGAGGGTGAAGTTGCTGATGGTGTGGGCGGCGACCCCTCTGGTTGAGTTTTCGATGGAGTTTCTAATCCCTCCAAGAAGCCTTTAATAAGTTGAGTCTTCAAGCTACCTAAATCCAAGCTCTTTAAAAAGAGCTCTTCTTCTGATGGTGTCGCAGTAGAACTCGCCTTTAATGGCTTGGAGCTAAATATCCGATGCAGAAAGAAGCTACATCCTCCCACGATCGCTATGAAAACCACGAATTCAATAATATACCCATATTCCAGTTGACTCATAATGATAGAAAAAGATCGTCCCATTTGATTCACAGAAAAAATGATAATAGATGCCAAAACAACGCCAACGAGAGCCTTATAAACAACTAAAGAAATTTCTTGTCGCAGAATATTTTTAACAATTTGAAGAGGAAGGAGAGACGGAGCCTCTCTTTTTCCTTTGATAACAAACGTAAATAAATAAGAAATCATTAATAATAGGTATTTCATAAATAATCCTGGAAAAGAAATCAATGCGAGACTTTCAAGTCTCGCATGAAAAAAGAACACTCTCATTTATCACGGTAACCATCTTACTATAGGATCAATAAGCCACGATCACAAGAAACACCAAATATCGTAGCCCATCAACCGCAATAATAGCGATGACTGATCACACCAGTTAGTGGCGTCGACTCATCATAAGGCTTACCAGTCCTCCTGCTACTAAACCTGCAACGGCAGCAATAGCAACACTCTTCGCTGGATGTTCTTGGACATACTCTCGTCCTGTTTGCATGTAATTGGAAGCTGTTTTTTCAATTTCCATAGCACGCTCCCCTATAGTTTTACCTACATTATGAACCATTTTTTCTAAACCTTTTTCAGCGCCAGAGATTTTATTTTTAAACTCTTGTTGTGCGCCTGCATTCACTTTATTCAAGGTTTCTTCTGCATGATTTGCCATAATACTCTCCTTTATTTCTTTGAATTTAAAGTTAACATTAAAATCGAACACCAATATTGTGGTATTTTATTTAAAAAAATTTATTCCAATTAAGTTTATGTGTCTAATTTGCTCTTAATTCGATCTACGACTTGATCTTTTTTTTCTTCAAAACGATCAAAGATATCGCTCAGTTTTTTACGGTAAGTCTCTTGTCCTTCACCATATTTTTGCTGAATAAGGCCACCAATTTGTTGAAGATCACCTTGAGTTTTTTCTAGTTCGTCGTCTGTTATCTTACCCCAGGCCTTTCTCAATTCACCTTTAATCTCCAGCCATTTTCCTTTCACTATGTTCTCATTGATTTCCATCCTGTACTCCTTTGGTTAGGTGGTTAGGAAAAATTGTTTTAAATTAAAAGAAAACAAAATCTCCTTTTGGTTTATTTAATTATTCAATAATTTGAAATACTGAAGCTAAAACACTTATGAACTTCAGTTCTTACGATTCGCAATTCTTCCTGTGACAAGCGCAGCAACAATAGAAATAATAGAAATCACAAGAAAAACACCTAATAGCAACTTACCGATTTCCATAGAAAGCCCCGCAATACCATTGGCACCAAAAATAAAAGCAACAATAGCTAGAATAAAAAAGGTCACAGCTAACCTAACCATTGGAATCCTCCTTCTTACTTATTATTAATTATTTATTTTCATTTTATCTTAATAGTTTTATGTGATGTAGCAAAGTTAGTGCCAACAAGTTCTCTTATGAAATGGATCTAGCCGCATTCAGAGATAACCACGTTCTTTTATTGAACGTAGCTAGGAGAGTTTTGTGAACATACTTCCCCTCCATTGTTTTTTATTCCCTTCTCTCTCTCTTTTTCTTTGGCCTCAGTTTTGCTTTATTATTTTCTGTCCAAATGTTGTTTTGACAACTTAAACAAAGGAGTCCTTATGAAAAACAATAAAGAAAACAGAAACAATATGGATAAAAATAATAAACAAATGCCATCTCGAACAAATCCAGATCCTAAAACTAGATATCAACCCAATGATGCTAATGAGCGTAAACAATTCAACGATCAAGATAAGGAGTCCAATCACCGCAATACACCCAATGATTCTAGAAACAAAGAATAAAAGAATTTGAAATACTTATTAAAACTTAATTTTAAACAAGCAAACAAACAAAACCAAAGGAGATTCTATATGCTATTAAAGAAACTGATTCTAACTCTTAACGTTGTCCCTTTTCTTCTCTTTGTAGGTTGCGCAGGCACAGTACACAAAGCAACGGATTCAGAAAATACGAAAGCGGCAATGGAAAAAGCAGGAGAGGGTCAAGAAGCCAATAATTCAGTTGCTCTACAAGCTAAAGCCCATAACTTTGTTGAAATCGAGTTCGATCAAGGAAGCGCAGTCCTCACTGAAAGCGCAAAGACTTCTTTAAACTCTGTGATTGAGCAAGCGAGAACAGCGGGTAAAATCGATAAGGTTCTTGTTTTCTCTTGGGCTGACGAAGAATATCCTTCCAAAAACATCAAGAAGCTTTCGAAGAAACAACAAGAGTTGGCAGCAGACAGAAATGAAACTATTGAAAAGTATGTAAAAGGCATGCGAAATGTCAATGTTGACACCTATAGTATGGCTGAACAACCTAACACACTTTCAAAATGGTTTAACACTTCTGATAGCAAATTGAAAAATTCGTTTATAGCGGCAGGTATTCCTACAAGTGCAACGTCACACTCGCAACAACATCCAAATAAAGCCTCTCACGCTGTTATTTTGATTCAAGTAGAGTAGTCTGAGCCTCTATACGAAAATCTTCTTGAACACTGTAATCCCGTCTCGCAAAGCGAGGCGGGATTTTTTTACATACGCTCCGGCACAGAAATACCAAGCAAAGCTAAGCCCTCTTTTAAGACTTCTCTCGTAGCTTTAGCCAAAGCAAGACGATCTTGTTTCAACCCTTCAGATTCAGCCCGTCCAATGGGGCATTCATGATAAAACTGAGAAAAAAGTTTTGCGACTTCATAAAGATAATTACAAACAACATTGGGTCGATAAGTTTCTACCGCTTGAGCCATTTGAGAATTGAACTGGCCCAAAAGCATCATGAGCTGTAATTCCAAACTTTGCTTAAGATAATCCCCCTGAGAAAGCGGAATGTTCGTACCTGAAAATTTCCTCAGGATGCTTTGCACTCGTGCATAGGCATATTGAATGTAAGGGCCAGAATCGCCGTCAATCTTCAGCCACTCCGCCATATCAAAAACAATTTTTTTATTGGGATCTATCTTCAACATCCCATACTTGATTGCTCCCTGAGAGATCACACTCGCTGTGGATTCAATTTCATCATTTGTCCACTCAGAACGGTAACGATCTAAATAGTTTTCTTTAACATGAGATTCCATCTGATGGATCAACTGAATCAAAGGCACAATATTGCCTTTTCGAGAACTCATGGCACCGTCCGGCAGTTCAACAAAATTGTATTGCAAGTGAAAACATTGATCCGCTTGTTTAAAACCCAAGCGTTTTAAACAAGCAAAAACCTGTTTAAAGTGAAGAGCTTGGCGCATATCAACGACATAGACGCTACGTTCGATCGAGTGCTCTTCAAATTTACGACGGGCCAACTCGATGTCTTTTGTGGAGTAAAGACCGTTTCCATCAGACTTTAAAAGCACGCAAAAACCAAGGTTTTCATCATTGAGGTCCATGCCAATGGCCCCTTCACTTTCCACTAACTTTCCTTCTGCAAAATATTTTTTTACAGTTTTGACAGAATCAGAATCGACATCACTTTCCCAATACCAATGATCAAATTTAATGTGACACCATTGATAAATATCTTTCATCAAATCAATGGACCACTGACGTGTTTCCAACCACAACGCATAAAACTCTCCAGAACGAGATTCAATTTGCTTTAAAATAGCAGAGAGTTTTTCACGATCATTGGCTTCTTCAGGAGTACCTTCATGATCTTCTAATAATAAATGAGCCTTAGAATACATACGTCCAAGCCATTCTCCCTTTCCAACGGAAGGAATAGGCTCTTGATTATGATACTTTAAAAACCAAAGACACTTCGCCACGTGGGTCCCCACATCGCCAGGAAAAGTGGTACTGATAATGGGAACTCCAGCATAGCGATTCAAACGCACCAAAGAATCTCCCAGACACGCATTTCTCATGTGTCCCACATGGAGTTCTTTGTGCGTGTTTGGTTGTGAAAACTCAATCATTGTTTGCGGTGCTGATTCAAATAATTTTTGTTTAAACCCTGCCCCTGTTAAGACAGGCTCCACAAGAGTCTTAAATAAAAACGGTCCTGAAAAAAAGAAATTCACGTAGGGACCAATGCTTTGAACTCGATCGAAAGAACTTTGAGAAGAAGATTGTTGCTGTCTTTGTTGAAGCAATGCCGTGATCTGCTGAGCAATAACAGGTGGAGATGAACGTAATTTTTTTGCTAAAGGAAAAACGCCAAAAGCCAAATGCCCCATCTCTTGTTGAGGAGGAATGGTTAAAAGCGGATACAAGTCTTCGATAGTCAATGAAAGATCAGTCCAGTGACTTATCAGAGCTCGACGAAGCTCGTCTGCTAAGTTATGCTTTAAACAATCAAAAAGAAGTTTTTTCATTCACCAGCAATGACCCGCTTTTTTATACCCCTTAAGATGGAGTACTTTTAAATTTTTAATAATTCACATGGTGATTAAGCGCTTCATGCATCCGTGGGTCTTTAATAGCGACAGGAGAGTTTTTCTCCAAAAATTTAAAGACTGAAAGCATGAAAACGCCAGCAACACCGGCAAAAACTAAGACCTCGATAACACCAAACTGCACAGAGTTATCATTGAAGTTAGGATAAATCAGCCAGTACAAATCTAAAAATTGCATGACTAAAACACCCCAGCAAACTAACTTTAGAGTCCCTTCACTGCGCTTAACTCCTCGAGGTAAAAGAATCAGAAAAGGAATGATAAAACGGAAAATCAATAGCGCCATTGAAATTCCTAACCATCCATTCTGAGAACGAAGAAGAAAAAACTCGGTCTCTTCAGGAATATTCGCATACCAAATAAGCATAAATTGGCTAAAAGCAATGTAAGCCCAGAAAACAGTAAAACCTTTTAGATACTTTGCAAGGTCATGGATGTGCTCAATATTAATATAACCCTTCACCGCTCCGCTATTTACTAAAGCAAATGCAAATAAAATCATAGCTGCAAAAGTAGCTTGAATGAGACCCGAAAAACAATAAACACCCCAAATAGTGCTGTACCAGTGGGGAAGGAGAGCCATTAGCAAATCGACACTAAAAAGACTAAACCCTAATGAAAATGCGAAAAGAAACGCAATACTCCATGGGACAGCAGAATGCGTAAGTTGATCGTCTCCAGTTTTATCTTGTGTCAAAGAACGTCCCACAATCTGATGTCTAAAAAACCACATCAATAAACCAAAGCCAAAAAGCCGAATAAGAAAAAATGGATAATTCAAATAAGCTTTTTTAACATTTAAGAGAGCATCACTCGCCATTCTCTCTGCATCCGCCCAAGGATAAAGAGTCTTAAGGCCAAAAACGAGGATTAACCCTCCAACAAGCATAAAAGGAATAAAGGCTGTAAAAGACTCCCCGATTCTACGAACCGAAGAGCTCCATCCCGCTTTAGTGACGAAGTGAATGGCACTAAAAAAGAGTCCTCCGATAGCAAGACAAGAGAAGTAAAAGAAAGCGAGCAGAAAAGCGGGCCACACTTGATTTTGAAATTTGAAAATACCAACAATAAGGGCCAGCCCACCCAACGCTGCCGCTGCAACAGAAGCTGTTTTCACACCTGAGCTAGGTAAAAAAGGAGATGCTTGTAACTGAATTTGATGATGATCCGAATGATTGTTTGCCATGACTAGTGAGTCCCCTTTTGAAGATGTCGAATGTATTGAACTACTGCCCAACGCCACTCTTCTTTTGGAATATGAGAAGCGTAAGGACCCATAATGCCCTGACCCACTTGTATGACATGGTAGATCTGGCCATCTTTCCAATTTTTGACTTTATCTGAGAAGAGAGAAGGGGGTTTTAACGCCATTTTCTCTCCCACTAAGCTCTTACCATCTCCTTTTTCCCCATGGCAAACAGCGCAGTGAATGTCATAATATTTCTGACCTGTAATCAAAACTTCAGAAGAAAAATCTCCGGCCAAGGGATTAGAATTATTCATAGCCCCTTCATAATCCATTGCAAAGCGATAAGGTTTAAAACCTACGGGCACAGTATTGGGAGGAGGAACTCGCATCCCTCGCGATGCCGGAGAACTCTCATCATACTCTTGAGATTTCACGGCAGGAGACTCCATCATATCTTGAATCAATTCTACATTTGGTTCTTTACCACCACTACAAGCTCCTAAAATAACGGCGAGTGAACCAACTGTTATTAATGTTGCCAATCTCATATTAGTACTCCGCCACTTTCTTCACTTCTGCTGCCCCCAGTTGTTTAAAAAGTTCTGTGATTTTATTTTCATCATACCCGACTTCACCCTTAGGGATAAATAATGCAAATTTATGGCTCGTCAGATCGGGATCAATCAAAGGAGGGTTTATTTTTGGTAAACCACAAAGATAAAAAAGAGCAGCCACGGATAAAAGAGCCGCAAACAAAATAGTGAGTTCAAATATCACAGGAATAAAAGCAGGCAAACTAAACATGGGTTTTCCTCCCACATTGATAGGCCAGCTCACTGCGCTTGTCCACCAAGTTAAGAGCAAACCAGAAAGGCAGCCCATTAAACCCGCTACAAAAGTTACATACGGAATATTAGAGCGTTTGATCTCCATCGCCTCTTCCATTCCATGAACGGGATAAGGAGTAATGGTATCAAATTTTTTAAAGCCAAGACTCTGACACTTTCGTGCTGCTTCGAGAATTTTATCTTCCTCTAACCAAATTCCAGCAATACCTGATTGATATTTAGCCATGGTGACCCCCCTTGACATCTTTACCTACATGAAGAACAGGCTTAACCTCAGCAATAGAAACCGCTGGGAATAACCTCAAATAAAGTAGAAAGAGCGTAAAGAACATCCCAAAACTACCGACCAGAATGGAGGTATCCATCCAGCTCCACCCATACATTCCCCAATTGGAAGGTAAAAAATCACGATGCAATGATGTCACAGTGATAACGAACCGTTCGAACCACATTCCAATATTCACAAAAATAGAAACAACAAACATCACTGGAATAGATCGTCGGGCCGCTTTAAACCAAAAAATTTGAGGAGACAATACGTTGCAACTGACCATGATCCAATAAGACCAAGCATAAGGACCCAACGCTCGATTTAAAAAGGCGTAGCGCTCGTAAGGGTTTCCTGAATACCAAGCGATAAACATTTCAGAAGCATAGGCGTATCCAACAAGGAGTCCTGTCGTCATGATGATTTTATTCATCACTTCCATGTGGTCAATCGTGATGTAATCTTTGAATTGAGGGAATCCCATGCGCACCAAAGTCATCAGCGTGATCACCATTCCAAAACCCGAAAAAATAGCTCCTGCAACGAAGTAGGGAGGAAAAATCGTGGTGTGCCAACCCGGTAAGTTTGACACAGCGAAGTCGAAAGAAACGATGGTATGCACAGATAACACAAGAGGCGTTGATAATCCCGCAAGCAGTAAATAGAGCATTTCATAATGGCTCCAATCACGAGAAGACCCTCTCCACCCCATTGATAAAATCCCATAAATCAACTTTCGGGTTTTATTTTGAGCCCGATCCCGAAGAGTGGCAAAATCAGGAATTAATCCTATATACCAAAAAACCATAGAGACTGTCGCATAGGTCGAAACCGCAAAAACGTCCCATAATAAAGGAGATCTGAAGTTGGTCCACAGAGGTCCCCTTTGATTGGGATAGGGCAATAACCAATAATCAAACCACGGTCGCCCCGTATGAAGCAGAGGAAAGAGTCCCGCCGTCATAACGGCAAAAACAGTCATGGCCTCTGCCGTACGAGCGACAGAAGTTCTCCATTTTTGTCGAAAGAGAAATAAAATGGCTGAAATCAGAGTCCCTGCGTGCCCGATACCAATCCAAAAAACGAAGGTGACGATCATCGTCCCCCACCCAATAGGATTATTCACACCCAGAAGCCCGATTCCAGTAGAGATCAAAATGCCAATGGAAATAATATAATAAATAAAAAGAGCTTTGGCGCTGAGAAACATCGCCAGCCATCCTCCGGAAGGCATACTCTCCACAGGAGCGCAGATATCATCAGAGACATCTTTCAGCGTCTTATTACCAAGGACTAATGGGTTACGCTTAATCATGCGTGATCCCCTTTCTTCGCTTCTTCATGGTGTTGATGGTGAGGGGCATTGATCACCCGCTCACTATTATTTCTAATTTTAGTCATATAACGAACGGCTGGTGCTGCATGGAACTCTTCTAAAAGAGAATAACTTCTTGGATCTTCTTTAAAGAGCTGAGCCACTCGACTCTTAGGATCGTTCACATCACCAAAAACAATCGCTTCTGTTGGACATGTTTGTTGACAAGCTGTTTTAACTTCACCGTCTTTGAGCGCTCGTCCTTCTTGTTTTGCTGTGTCTTTTGCTGTCTTAATTCGCTGAACACAAAAGGTACACTTTTCCATTACTCCTCGTGTTCGTACTGTAACTTCAGGATTCAAAGCTAAAGCCTCAGACTTCTCGAGTGTCTTTCGATAATTAAACCAATTATAACGTCTTACCTTATAAGGGCAATTGTTCACACAATAACGAGTCCCAACACAACGGTTATAAACCATTTCATTAAGTCCTTCATTACTATGTACCGTTGCCAATACGGGACAGACTGTTTCGCAAGGCGCGTTATCACAATGCTGACACATGACAGGTTGAAACACTGTTTCTGCCTCAGAAGGATTTCCAGTGTAGTAACGGTCAATGCGAATCCAATGCATTTCACGACCTTGAAGAACGTATTTTTTACCAACAATAGGAATATTATTCTCAGACTGACACGCAACCACACAGGCACTACATCCTGTGCAAACATTAAGGTCGACAGACATAGCCCACTTATGACCATCGTATCGATGGTGAGGCCAAATAGAAAATATTTTATGTTTATGAATGCCTGCTGATTTATCTTTTAAATACTCTTGAAGTGTCGCCTCAATAACAATCGCTCGGCCTTCCATTGTATGATGCCCTTGAACATTAGCCAGGGTGTACTTTTCTTTTGCTGACTTCATCGAGAGAGATTGGCCAGAGAAGTAACATCCTCCTTGTGTATGAGTCATTAAGTTGTAAGCATTAAAGCCAACACCATTTCCAATGCGTCCTGCGCGCGTACGACCGTATCCCAAAGCCATCGCCACGACATCATCGTGCAACCCTGGTTGAATGTGAACAGGAACCTTGATCCTTAGGTCATTCATCCCAACTTCCACCTTATCACCTTCAGCCAAACCTAATTTTTCTGCTGTAGCAATAGAGATAGATGCATAGTTATCCCAAACGATTTTAGTGATAGGATCTGGCAGCTCTTGAAGCCAACCAATATTTGATAGCTCTCCTTGACCCAACTGCACAGTAGGATAAAGAAGGAGCTCAAACCCTTCTTGTTTATTTGGTTTGGCACCATAAAGTTTTTCCACACGAGCGGTTCGCACACTCTCACGCTCATTTTTCAAAGCTCCCACGGAGCCTTTTTGCAAGAGATCCAGCCAAAAATCCTCAAAAGAACCTTTGAATCCTAAAGAACTCAATAAGCGATCCTTCCAATAAATACGAACCATCTCATAATCGGATTCTGCTTTTCCTAATGCGCTTGAAATCTTTCCCCATTGTGAAAGCCCCAACAAAATACTGCGCGTGTCATACATAGGTTGAATTGTCGGCTGCTGAATAGCATAGATTCCAGTAAGAGCCTCACTATCACCCCAAGTCTCTACAGAATGATGATCAGGAGCCACAAAATCTGCTTTGATAGCTGTCTCATCCATGTGAGATCCTGTATAAATCACTGTTTCTACTTTTGTAAGAGCTGTAGCAAACCAATCTCCTAAATAATAAACAGGGTTCACACTATGAATCAGAAGCGTTTTCACTTTCCCTGCCATCATATCATCAACTAATTGATGAAGGGCTTGATGCGAACCTGTTAAAGCAACCTGGCTTTGTCCATAAACAACCGTATAGCCATCGTTACCAAGGGCAGAATTAAGAGCATTCACTGCCACCTGCAATAAAAGCGCATCTTGATTTTGAGTCGCTGTTCCTCCAGCAACAACCAAAGACTGCCCCTTAGCCTTCAGTAAACTTTGAGCCACTTTTTCAAGAGCTTTAGGATCTGAGAAACCAAGTAGAGCACCCGCATTCTCAAAGGCAGAGAGTGCTTCTTTAAATTCTGTATTTGCAGCAAAACTTGAATGTCCCGCCTTAACAACAACCTCGTAAAGAAGCCCCATAACCACAGTGAGCTGCTGAGAAGGTTTAATTTTAAACCGCTTATCAGCATTGGCTCCTGTCAAAGAATAGTGGGAATCAAAAACAACCAACTCACTCATTCCTTCAACATTTCTGCGACCTTCAGCAAATTGCTTATTAAAGGCGGTTGGCGTTAACCAAGTTCCTAAAAAGTCAGCATCAACACTGACAATCACCTGAGCTCGATCAAAACGATACGATGGAACAAGCTTCGTTCCATAACTTGCCTCTTGCCCCAGAGCAATAGACTCAGGATTTGTTGGCTCCCAAACAATATGTTGAGCCCGAGTCTCTGTTTGAAAATCCTTTATCATTTGTCGAAGGGTTGGAGATGCCACTTGTCCTGTCAACAAAGTCACACCGCCATTTGCAACGGCGGCTCTTACTTTTTCATCTAACTGTCCCCATGTCACAGAAACAGTCTCGGCATTCGCACGGCCTTCCTTTTGCAAATTATGTTGAGGCGCTTGTAAACGATCAGGATCATAACAAGAAAGTAAGTGAGCTTGAGCTCTTGCGCTTAAAGCACCTCGACTGAAAGCATGCTGAGGATGACCTTCATATTTA
Organism: Bdellovibrionota bacterium; assembly: GCA_963170155.1. GTDB lineage: Bacteria > Bdellovibrionota > Bdellovibrionia > Bdellovibrionales > Bdellovibrionaceae > CAUJGP01. Next base: position 18,109 of record CAUJGP010000004.1, read on the forward strand.
ATGGGCCGTCCCTCACGAGTCTTGACCAATAGACCAAAAGTCTCTGATCCATCAAACCAAGTTGAAGAATAATTTAAAGCCTGCCCTAAAGTGATTTCTTCAGGCTGTTTCGCATAAGGAACAATTTTTTGAACAGGCCGACGCAGACACCCTGCGGAACCAAGAGCTAAAGAGGCTCCCATCAGCTTTAAAAACTCTCTTCGAGCCCAGCCATCCGCCTTATCCTCTTCTTGAAGTGGTGAAGTTAAAAACTCCTGTTCCGCCAACTTTTGAAATTCGGGATCTTTTCCCCATTGCTCCAAGCTATTCCAATAACGCTCATCACGTCCTGCCGTAGGCTTAGGACGCTTCGAAAGAATCTCTCGCTTTTGAGCTTCGATTTCTGGAGAATGGTCGTGATCGTGATTATGGTCGTGGTCTTGATGGTTCTCTGACATAAACTTTTATCTCCCGCAATGCCATTATTGGTGACAGGTCGTACAATTCAATGGAGCTTTATTTTCTGGCTGTCGATGACAATTAATACACCAACCCATCGATAAATCTGTAAATTGATAAACGGTCTTCATAGTATCAACGGCTCCATGACAGGTATTACAGCTGACTCCCTTTTGAACGTGGGCAGAATGATTGAACTGTACATGGTCAGGCAGCATGTGCACTCGAACCCATTCAATAGACGTATTTTTTTCATAAGCCTCACGAATCTTAGCAATAAAAGGAGAATCCGTCTTGACTTGGATATGACAATTCATACACGTGCTCAACGCTGGAATATTAGAATGTTTTGATCGCTCCACCTGATTGTGGCAATACTGACATTTGATCTGATATTGTCCCGCATGCACAGAGTGATCAAAAGGGATAGGTTGATCAGGCTGATAGTTTTTATTGTAGCCAATTCCCGGCTGAAACTTGCTGCAAGCTCCGAATACAAACGATAAAACAATAACACCGAAAAAAAACACAAACCGACCCCAGGCGGACGCTCTCAAGCGCCCTTTTAGCAGAGAATTTCCCTGCATCGCTCTCTTCTGCATAATCACTTCCCACTGTAATGATTTGGTGAAAAATTCATGGAACCCTATAAATCCTTATATAAAAATGATTTTTTTAAATTGTCCACGATCTTTTTGAAAATTTATTGATAATGAAAGGCGGCATTTCAAAACACAGAGCCCTAGTGACTTCTCAACTCACTTTTATGACCTAAAAACAAGCAGACATGAAATCTTTTCTCTCACTCTCAATTCAGATGCGTTGAATGATTCATCAAAAAAGTTTTAATGAAGTCACTTAAAATACAAGAAAACAAAATTCTCTGCACGCGCCCTCAATCTGCAAAAAAAATAGACTGAATCTCTCTTATAAATTTAAATTCATATAAAAGAATGGCTCGAATGACTTTGTGATCTTGATTTAACTTTGCTCTTATCTTTGAAGTCATTTGAAATAAAAAGTCAGGGATCTTTATGTTTATAGGCAAAAAAAACTTTTACTTGCCGATTGCCACACGAAGTTGCAATCGATTCTCACGTCGTTTTTGAGCCTCACTCCAACGTCGCTCATCCTCTGGATTTTCTAGCAACAATCCAGGAACAGGTGTCGGCTTGCCGTTGGAGCCAAGAGCAACAAAAGTCAAATAAGCGGAAGCAGTATGAAATTGATCTCCCGAAGTGGGGTTTTCAGCATCCACACGAACGCCTACCTCCATGGAAGTTTTAGAAACGAAATTAACAGCGGCTCTGAGATTAACAACCCAGCCTTTATAAACAGGTGCAATAAAGCTAAGAGAATCAATACTTGCTGTCACAACCGTTCGACCGCAATGGCGTTGAGAACTGATCGCTGCTGCGATATCAATCCAAGACATAATAACGCCCCCAAAAATAGTATCAAGAGCATTAATATGAGAAGGCAATACAAGTTGGGTCATGATCACTTGAGAGTCACGCACAGACTTCGGAGTCAAATGATTCACAACCCAACCTTTCTAATTTATACAACAAATCCTGTAGAGTTTACAGTCTTCGGAGTTATACGCCACCCATGGCGCCAATATCAGAGTTTCCTCGCCCAGCTACGATCGAGCTAACAGTTGCGCTCCCCGCAGGAATCGTCTGAGTCATGCTTGCAGCAGGTGCCGCTGGAGCCTGAGTTGCTTCCATGATTGGAGCTTCATTGCGAACTTCATTCTCAACGAAACCAACATGAGGAAGACACCAAACGATAAGTTGAGCTCTTGATTTAACATTCATCTTTTTATAGATATTTGTTAAATGAAACTTGACTGTCTTTTCTGTTACAAACAGTTGATTTGCCACTTCCTTGTTAGACAAACCACGAGACACGAGTTCAGCAACCTCTGCCTCTCTATTTGACAGACCTTTTTGAATTAGGACATCCCTGAGCATCCTTGCTCCCTCCCCTAATAATGTTAACTTGTTTTACATTTTTCTACACTTTGATTGCTACCGTTCTTAATATAATAGCGACCACCTATTTTTAAGTCTTACAGTTTTTAGGTCAAGCCGCAACAAATTCAATTTATCTTTTTTCAAAACTAGACCGAACACTTCACTCTTTTCGATAAAACCGGACCTCTAAATAATTTAAGTTTTCTTGTGAACAACCCGAGAAACCTCCCAACAGTGCATTCTTAAAAGCTTGATCGAAAAAAAAAAGGAGCCATCATGTTCTCTCAAGATTCAAGGTTCATCGTCATTGATGATTTTGCTACAATGCGAAAAATCATTAAAAAAGTCCTTAGTGAATTAGGTTACACAAATATCGACGAAGCAGAAGACGGGGCTAAAGCTCTTCCCATGATTCAAAAAGCGTCTAGCTCTGGTCAACCTTACCACTGTATTATCTCTGACTGGAATATGCCGAATATGCAGGGAATCGATTTGCTCAAAGCTTGCAAAGCTGACGGAGCACTGAAAGACATCCCCTTTATGCTTGTCACTGCCGAAGGTGAACAAAAGCAAATTGTAGAAGCCGCTAAGGCCGGTGTTTCAGATTATGTCGTCAAACCTTTCAACGCCCAAACATTGAAAGAAAAATTACAAAAAGTTTATGATCGTCACAACGGCAAAGCCGCATAAGGTAGGATAAACCCATGGGAGCAGCACCAAATTCAAGTTCAAATATTTTTTTCGACAAGGCCTTATTAAACACCTTTGCGGACAGCATGATTAAAACTCTGGGAGACATGGCGCAAACCAAAGTCACACCTGGTAAGCCGAGTATTGAAAATAAAATCGGTGCCCTCAAAGGTGAAGTAGCAGGAATTATCGGAATGGTGGCTGGAGGCGCTAAAGGCACACTCATCATCTGCTTTTCCACCAAAAGCGCTTTCAAAATTATTGAAAACATGTTGGGAGAAGTCCATACCGATCTCACTCCCGAGGTGACAGATGCTGTTGGAGAACTCACAAACATGATTTACGGCTCCGCCAAAACCACTCTCAATAAAATGGGATATGAGTTTGAAATGGCCATTCCCACTGTCGTCACTGGAGACTTTCAAATTGGCGGAAGCCATACCGGCGTTAAACTCAGCATTCCTTTCATCATTGAACCTGATGCCGCCACGATTTACGTGGAAATCATTGTTCAACAGTAAATTCAAGTCGGGGCTGGCAAAAGAATAAGCCCCTCTTTTTAATGAGTATTGTTAATAAACCTCAATTGGAACGGGGCAAAGAGTAATAAGAATCCCCACCAATAACTTTAAAACTATCGGTCTCTTGCAAAAAATTATTTTGCTTTCGGCCCCACCACCGCACAGGCCCATCTGCCAACTTTAACCAGCTGGTGGAATTGGGTTTGAGAAAAGCGGAGTTAATACTGGCGCCCACAGAAAGCATTTGCAAGACCCATGGAAACTCCACTTCTGCATTCGCATTGACACTGCGGCTACCGATAACAACTCGAAATCCAAGATCTAAAAAAAAGGGATTGTGACTAGCGCCATAACAAGATAAATTATAAAGAAAACCTAATTTATTTAAAAACTCTTGATGACCCTGCCCTTGCATTTTTTGCTTAATAGCTCCGACCCACTCCGCGACATCAATAGTTCCGTCATAAAAAGCTAGTTTTTCAGGTAAACCATGAACACCTAAAATCAAATCCACACCTTCAATAGAAGAATCCTTCAGTAATTCCACCACTGAGTCTTGGCTCGCAACAATGCGGGCGGCTTCTCCTGTGATTAAAATTTGTTTAGAGTAAAGGGATGAGAAAAATGGCATTCTTGTGGGAATAGACCACGTTAATCTTTCTAAAGTCCTATATAATGGCTGCAACTCTTTGAGCCCGCCCGCATCCAGCTCCGAAATAATCAAAAGCGCACGCCCTTTGGCAAAAACTGACGGAGAGATCATCAATCCCACCGCAATCAAAACAAAAATTATATTAAAAATAGGCTGAAATAAATAAACAACATAGAATGAGTTCCGCAACTTTAGATCTTTTTTTGTAAAAATGGACATACAACAATCATGCTTTGAAAAAAGGCAAAAAACCAAATCATTTGCGATGCAACAAAAATTATTTATTAGAAGTCTGTTTGAGAACCAGGTGCTTGAAGCCAACGGCATGAAAGCCACACCTCAAAGAAACAATCTTAAGTGACGAAGCTCAGATCCTTATTCAATTTTAAATTGAGAAAAAAAGATCTCCTTCACAATCCCCTGTTTTAAAATGGAATTGAGCGAAGCTGAAAATTGATCCTTAAGGAACAACTTTCCCTGAACAGTGGAAACATCATCATAGGACTTATTTTGTAGAATTCGGAGAACCTCATCTCGGACTCTTGCTTGATTGTCAGAATCAATCAATTCCTCATAACCCTCTCGATTCATCATCTCAACGCTAACCTCAACTTCGATGGCTCTCACGGGATTGTCATTTAAATTTGCTTTGAATGAATCCAACGTAAAAATAAGAGGAAGTTTCTCCATTTCGTCTTGCTCAAACTTAAGACGTTCAAAAGCCTGCTCTTCTGTATAAACAGGAGCATCCCACCCGATCGTACCTTTATAAGCGAAAAACAAACCGACGCCCAAAACAACGACATTAATAACCACAAATGACATCGTAAAAATAAAACCAATCTGACTTGGTTTTTTATCTTGAACCTCTGTTTTTTTCTCTTCTGCCAAAGCACACCCCGCTCGTACCAGACAACCCGTCCTTTTTGTCATCGGTATCTTTGTCTAAAAGCTTTATCCCTCCAATATTTATAGGAAAACCAAACCTTAACCCAGGAACTTATAAGACAATTGTTTATTAAATAAACATTATAGGGTGGTTCAAAAGAAATTAATTCGATTTAACAAAGATTTGTCAGGTACGATTTTTGAACTTAAGGATTCATGAAGCAAAAGGAGACGCCCCGCGTATTAAAAGGGCCATTGAAAAATTAAATAAAATAACTATATTAACGGAAACATTAGGAGAACCTATGCAAACAAAATACAAAACAATCTTCAATAATTCTCGTGGCATGACCCTTGTGGAAATTCTCATCGTGCTAGCTATTATCGGCTCCATTATGGCCGTAATAGGCGGACGAGTCATGACGAGTTTGCAAAAGTCCAGGGTTAAACAAACAGGAATCATTATGAGCCAACTCTCAAGTGCGCTTGAACTGTATTACTCTGATTGCAATAAGATGCCTCAAAGCCTCAAGGCCCTGATAGAAAGCCCCGGAGATGAGGAATGTGCTGACTGGGGACCAACACCTTACGTCAAAAAAGATCTTTTAAAAGATGCTTGGAGCAGGGATTTTGTTTATGAATCAGATGGATCCACATTCTCTTTAAAAAGTCTAGGTAAGGATGGACGCGAAGGTGGCTCTCAATTTGATAAGGATCTCTCTTTTGATGAGAAGGATTCTTCAGATAAATAATCACTATAGCGAGACTATCTCTCTCAGCGAACACCAAAGAACTGGAGAGCAAACAAAAGCTCTGGGACCTTTTGAAATCTGACCATCTGCGCATTTGACGTTCCCAAGGACTCTTCTTAAACTGGTCCAATGAATCGAATGCGCCACAATAAAAATGGCTTTACTCTCATTGAAATCCTCGTCGTCCTCGCCATCATTGCAGGGCTTGCAACGATTGGCGTTCGACGTATAAATCAAACAGAAAATCTAAAAACCTCTGTTCGAAGGCTCTCCACAGTCCTCAAAAAAACCAGAGCTTATGCCAAACTCACGAATAAAACATATCGTCTGGTCATTAAAACAGACCCCAAAGAAGCTGATAGTTACTGGATTGAAAGCTCCAATAAACTTCATCTCATCGACCCAAAAGCAGAGGATCACTTTAATAAGCTCTCTGATAAAGATAAAGAGACTGCTCAAAAAGAATTTCAACCCGCAACGGACATCCTCTCCAAACCCAGAACAATCCCTGATGAATGGTCTTTTGAATTGGTAGAGTCAACCGGACACCCTGAAGGTAAAAAAACAGAACTTTCCTATATTTATTTTTTCCCGCAAGGAGTTTCTGAAGAGGCGATCATTCAAATTACAAATAAAAAAAAAACCACATGGACTCTCTATGTTCACCCTCTGATCAGCCATCCTGAAATCTTTCAAGAAGCAAAAAGGCTTAAGGACTTTTCAAAATGAAAAAAGCTCTGTTAAAACAAAAACGATGGCTTGAACGAATACCAACAGCCGCCCCGCTCAAACCGCAAGGGTTTTCTCTTGTTGAAGCTCTTATTTCAATGGTGATTATGGCAGGAGCTTTAATTCTTCTTTCCAATACCTGGGGAAGCGCGTTTCGGGCACAGAAAAAGGGAAAGCAACAATATGAAGTCTCCATCCTTTTAGAACGTAAACTGACCGAATTAGATCTCGAGTTTCGCGGAAAACCCCTGACGGAAATTCCTGACGAGCGCGAAGGGGATTTCAGTAAAAACTACCCTAATGCAAAATGGAAAATGACATCCAAAAAATTTGAGTTTCCAGATGTTTCAGGCTTATTAAAAGCTCGGGATCAAGGCGCCGATGATATGTCTAATATGCTTTTTGCAAAACTACGAGAACACTTGAATCAGTCCATCAAAGAAGTCAAAGTGACTGTGATGGTCACAGAGAACAAAAAAACACGCGAATACAGCGCGGTCACTTTTTATGTTGATTATGACCAAAATATTTCTATTGGCGGCTTTCAATGAAAAAATCATCGGGCTTTACCCTTGTTGAAACCATTATCACCTTAATGATCATGTCAGTACTCACCATCATGGCGGCTCGAACGATCCAGCAAGCCTTTCATGCCCGTAATAAAATTCAAAACCAGATTGATCAAACCAGCCAAGTCAAAGACACTCTCCGATTGATGGAAAAAGACATCAACCTCGCCTATCATCATCTTGACCTTCAGAAAGAACTCGCAGAAGAACTGGCAAAGACTCAAAAAAACCCTCAAAATCCAAGAATGAACCCTGGGCAATCGCCCCCCGGAATGCCTCAATCTCCTGGTATGGGAGGAAGCTCAGCGCCTTCTTCCACTTCGAACAATCCTTACTTAAAAACAGAAAATCGCGTTAGCCCCACCACTCAATTTATCGCCAAAGAGTCTGAAATGCACTTTGTCACCATGAACACCGTGCGACTCATGAAAGATTCTCCCCAAGCGGATTTTGGTGAGGTGTCTTACTACCTAGACTCTTGTAAAATTCGTGCTGATAAAAGATTTGAATCCGGAAAATGCCTCTACCGACGCACTTCGCCTCTGGTGGATAGAGACCCCACCAAGGGCGGGTCAGCCACCCAACTCCTCATGGATGTCACTGATTTTCAACTAAGATATTATTCTCTGATCCAAAAAGATTGGAGAAAAGACTGGAACTCCCAAGAGGAAAACAGCGATAACAACACCAAAAACCGTTACCCTGAAGCCATTGAAATCAATCTCACTGTAGAGCCTACTCCCAAAGATAAAAGCGAAAAAAAGAAAAAAATAAGCCTCCAATTGGTTGTTCCCATTCATTTTCCCAATAACAAAGATCCTAACACTCAAAATAACCAAAACTCGCCCTCTCAAAGAGGAGGTTTTTTACCCAATTCACCGGGTGGAGCGAATTCTCCCGGCGACTCTGGAGGATTTGGTCCATGAAAAAAAACTTTCTTTCAAACTCCAAAGGAATTGCGCTTCTGCAAACGTTGTTTCTCGTCACATTGATCATCTTTATCGTGAATCAAGTGAATTTCGAAACCGCGGTTGAATATACCGTCAACGCTCAAGCACTCCACCAAATCAAAGCCTACCAAGCTGCCAAATCAGGTATGGAGATCAGTCTTTTGCGCATTAGCATTTACAATAAAGTGATGGATCAACTCACGAGCTCCATGGGTAAGGAGGCCGCCAGTAGCATGAGTCAAACACTCAATATGATTTATTCTTTTCCGCTGACTTGGCCGATGGTCCTGCCAGCAGAGGTTTCCTCCTTGGAAAAAGAAAGTGTGGAGAACCTCAATGAAAAATCTTTTATGGACAGCACTTTTGCGACACAAATCCAATCAGAAGATTTACTCAACATCAATGATTTAGATTCTCCCTTAGAAAGCCAAAGAGAACGTGTTAAAAATGCCCTTTTGGAATTATTCAAAGGAAAAATGGAAATAGATCGAGACTGGGCCGCTCGCAACCGCGATGTTCCCTTTGAAGAAATCATCAATAATATTAAAGATTGGATTGATCCAGACACTCAAAGCAGCTCCGGTGGTGATGAAAGGCGGTACTATGCCCGCCTTCGTGAATTAGATCGCGACAATCTCGATCCCTACCCTCCAAATCGACACTTTCGTACCATTGATGAAATCCGCATGGTCCCTGGAGTGAATGATGAAGTTTTTGAGCTTATTAAGCCGGGGTTTTCTGTCTTTGGCCCCATGGGGATTAATCCCAATTTGGCCGATCAAGGCGCCTTGAAATCCCTGCATAAATCCATCACGGACGCCGTCGCTCAAAAAATCATAAGCCGACGGGAAAATATGAATGAAGGTGGACCCTACCAAAATGCCGAAGATTTTTTTAGTTTTGTGAATCGACAAGACGGTGGAAGGATCACTCCCGAGGATCAAAGCAAGATTCCTCTGCGCTTCGGGAATCCCTGCAACTTCAGAATTCTATCCACCGGATCCAGTGGAAAAACAGTCGTCACGATCACCGCCATCACCTATGATATTACTTGTTCACAAACAGAACTTTCGAGCGAAATGAGCAAGGCCAATCCCAACCCCAATCCTAATAATCCACAACAACCGCCCCCCACAAATAATCCCTCTGGTGAGGGACGAAATAATCAAAAACGTCCTAAGGGTCCACCTCGAATCGTCTATTGGAATGAACAATAAGTCTCGATGGTCTCGCCCAGTTCAGCAAAAATCAAAACCCTCTTTGCAAAAACTCAATCGGCTATTTTCGTCTCAAAATGATTCATACTGAACCTTTCCATTCTACTCAAGCAAAACAAAAGTTTTATTTATTCTCATAAATAAACAGATTTTATTTTTATTTTTATTTTTGATCAACTTTTTAAAAACTTACTGTAAACTTAAACAATAGGGTTTGAAAAAGTTCGTCAATCTCACAGACTAGGGGTTTACCATGGTTAACAATAATGGTGAAACATCGTTAAAAAAAAGAAAAACCATCTTCATGAAAAAAAACTTCATCCACTTTAAATTCAAACCTCTTAATGACCATGGATACAATCTAGTTGAAATTGTGCTGGCTATGGCAGTGAGCGCCATCGTGCTTGGGGGAGTGATCAGCACCCTCAACGTCGTCACCTCAGGAAGCGCGCAGTACAACTTACTCCAAGCCCGCAATGAAGTTCTGAATAAAATTCGCATTCAAGCGATGAATCCTGCCAACCTTGTCGCCTCCGCTCAAATGACAGATAGCCTGGGTGCCGCGGGTGTCTCACCCGATTATGGACCGGAAAGCTCTCTTCTTCGACCTGACCTTTTAAAAAAATGTCTTCCCGATATCAAAGATACAGAGTCCTTTGGTTGTAATAAGGCTGAATTTGAAGAACCTGGTAAAGGTTATTTATTTTATCTTGCAGAAAATGCTTCAATTTCTCCTGAAAAAGCCGTCGCAGGAGAAGACATTTATTATCGCAATACCGGGATGAGATGCCCTCAAAAAGATGCCGAAAAACCTGAAAGCTGTCCATTAATGGCTCGAGTGTGGTTTGAACCGTTTTGCATGAACTTTGCAACCAGCTGTACAAAAGCCATGTCCCTCGCACTTCGCTATTCTATTGGGCTTCGTCCTGACTTCAAAACTGATTTAGCGGTGCCGAGCATCTCTGGAGAGTTTTATGTCCCTCTTCAAAAAGGGATTCAATTAAGAAACCTTTTATCGGATCTTGATAGCCCTATTCTTCCTAACAGCAAGGGGCTTTTCATTGTTGAAAAATTCTATGGACATCCTGGACAATCGGTCAAGGGATTGCGCTTTGAAACACTTATCAGCAATCCTTATGGGCTTCTTTCCATGCGATTACAAATGCGATCCCTCACTGGATCTGAGGCAAAGATGTACGATGACTCTGTCATTCCTGAGGACTTGCTCGCAAAGTCTTGGACTGACATGCCCACTCCCGAAAATGAAGGCATGGGATCCTGGGCGGTCAATCTCTCGGGAGCGTACCCCAACCAAGTCTTTAATTTTGGCACACAAATCAATCCGGGAGCAAACTCTCGATCCATTCCCACCGCCTTTAAAATTGGTTCTGACAATATCCCTTTAGATCCGAAGTATCGTTGGACTCTAAACGAAAGCCAGTCCGATTATTTAGCTCCTGCTTTTAAGTCAGGATTTTATCAATTTCGAGTGCTTGCTAGTGATGCTTTAGGAGGAGAAATGGAATCCACTAATTACATCACTGTGAGATTGGTCTCTATCCCTGAATACCAATACGTTAATCCTAACTTCACTCTTGATCGAGATTGCCAATCCTCTGCAGAATCATTTTCTATTTTTGTCGGAGACGATGAATCAATGACTTTTCGCTCTTTGAAAATCAATAACCAAAATTATCCGATCAACACCTCTCCTCAAGCGAAAGATCGCATTGATTTTATTTTTCAAAAAAATCAACCAGCGGCTTCCTACCCGGTTACAATCACTATCAAAAATCGCTTTTCGGATGCTCCACTGGAAAATAATTTCATTCCTCGAGTAGAAAGAACACAAGTAATTAACTTAACGGATATTCCTGCATCTACCAATCCGGGGATATCTCACGATCCACTCACGATGAAAATCAATGCCCATGGGAATGTCACTGTCCAGTTTTCTGCGGGAAACTGCTGCGATGCCACTCCTAAAGTGGAATGGAGCTATTTATGCTCCACCTACTTCACAGGCGGCGTTGCGGCTCTCTGCGCTTCCGGCACAGGACTTTCATTGCTGTCGGGTCCAAACACTTCTCAAATGAACTGCTCTGTCAGTGGAAACACACGATCTTGCTCCTCTACCATCTCGGTGAAAGCAGAAGGATACAGTCCGTCTATGACGACTCCACCGGCTAACATTAAAGCTGCGGTCGATGTTCATAGTTCTGCCAGCGCCTGCGCACTCACTCCCACGGCCACATCTTTGTCTAAGCACGTCCCTATCGTGAATCTTCCGAATATTTATTTTTATCTTACTGAATCTTTATGGCTCGATCTTCCAGCAGGGCCTGCCACATCCTCTACCCCTGCTTTAGAAGCTGTTGTCCCTCGAGTGGTTGTTCGCAGTGATTTTCCACCAACAGTTTCAGTTCAAGTGAACGTTCTCAACGCTGAAACCAGCCAGGTATACTGCACCTTGGATTTTCCAGCGAGCACCTCTTCAACCACACCCATTGACCGATTTTGCACTAATATTCCAACGAATTTTTCAGGGCAATTGATTTTGCAAAAAGCACCTTCGTCTTCTCATCTTATTAAAACAGAAATTGATCTTACCCAAGCGAGCCATGTGGCACGACTCGAAGGGAATATCACTCACCAATTCTGTCGCAGCGGAATCACTCATTTACTCGATCAGCCAGCCAAATATACCGTGCCAGCAACAATCCCCATGAATGACACGCCCTACAGCTACACGGTAGTCGATGGTAGTATCATTCAAGACTCTAAAAATGATACGGGACAATGGCTTGCGGGACGCCAAAAAAGCTTGCGCTGTTATGATGGATGGACCAATTACTCACCCTCAAGCTACCCTCATCATAAACAAGATTTTTATGATGTCTTTAATTACAATAACTCAAATTCATCCAAAAGAAATAACTCCTTTCAATTGAGTTTTGCAACCTTTGAATTTCCATCCAACCCTCCCATCAACATCGATAAATCGACGGCCAATAGCCCTTATATATTTATGGTCCTTCAAGAAGGCTCTCCTGGCACGATTCGATGGAGTTATAGTGTGTCAAGTTCTGGTGACAAATCTGCGGCCAGTTCAGAAGCTCAGAGTTGGGAAATTATAACACCTCAAGTCTGCTCAGGATCTTCGAGTCTCAACAAAATCAAATTACTGAGAACACGAGTGAGCGTGGAAACAGGTAATCCCAACGTTATTATGAAAGCGGTCAACTCTGGAGCTAGTGTAGGAATGGTCAACCATGGTTATTATTCTTACTTGTTCATGTGCAACTATGGACGCTGGCATCCATCCGGTAAAAGCTATAACAATTGGATTGACTAATGAGAATCAATAATTCGCGGGGTGTTTCAGTACTACTCGTCATCATAGGTCTTGGCTTGCTCGCCATGATCGTCCAGAGCAATTTAGTTTCTGAATTTTTAAATCTTCAGAAGGATTGGAAAAATTCAACGACCTTTGCCAATAAATACCATCTCCTTCATTCACTGTCGGAAGATTTAGCCCATGGAACTCCTCTTCAATTTTCACGTTATGACATCAACAACTCTTTAAGACAATGCCTCACGGCGCAAGCCTCTTGTGATGAAACTCAATTTTATGAAATGGCGCTATTTGCTCCCATTCTTCAGCAGAGCTTCCAAGGAGGACTGTGGCCACCAGCCCCGTTCGGAGCACCCCTCATTGCAGGAGGAAAAAACAATTACGTCACACTTTATCGCAGTTCAGGAGATCGGTGTCCCCTTCAAAAAACAGCTGCGGATTCCTTTTGCCCTCTTCAAGCTATCGTTGAGTTTCGCCCTTTATGTGGTGGAAGCATTGATTTCCCCGCATTCAATACACCTCCCGGTCCTTGCACTCAACCAGCCACAGGTGTTGAAATCACAATCGGTGTGGCTCGACTTATGAATGGACGTCTTGTTTATCGCAGGAACGTAGATTCAGGAGGCGATGCCAAAGTGTATCGTTTTCCGGCAAGCCTCTTAAGAAACTAAGACCCACTCCTGATAAAAATTGAAATTTAGAGAAAGGATCTCCATCATGTCTCCAACATCAGAACCCGCTTCAACAAAAGATTCACGCAACAGCAAGAAAGCTTTCACACCTCATCGCTCCATGTTTCGATTTTTAATTTATCCCGGTAAACAACTCAAATATGCTTACTTTCATTTTCTTATCGTGGGCCTCGCTGTTCTCATCGTCAACGCTGCCGCTTATTACAAATATTCTCAGCTCGTTCAGATCAACACTCATGTGGCTACACAAAGTTTATTGTACGAATACATTACGTTTATTTCTCTGATCACCATTGTCACTCTTGTCCTCGTGGGTGTTTGCACCTTCTTCATTGTGATTATTTTTCTTCATCGGTTTGTAGGTCCAATGCTTCCACTTCTTCGACATCTAGAAGCGCTCCTTGCAAAAGACTATTCCTATCGAACCTTCCTGCGCTCCGACGACGAAATAAAGGAATTAGGACAAAAACTCAATGAAGTCTCAGAGCAATTACAAAAAAATAGATAAACAATCTCACCTCGGGCAGTTCTAAAATCCAGTTCCTGATCATGACTCGCGAACGAATCCAAAGAAGAAAGAATATTCCAGACAAACGTCTGCATCGCTATGCTCTCTCGTTCGCATAAAATATAAAAAACAGCAGGAATCTCACGCCCATCCGAAACTATGACTTCCCTTGGAACCCCATCCCATTGTATGGTGGAATGAGTACGGTAATGAATTAAAAATGAAATCAGATTCATATTCCATGAATCTCCTAGAAATGATTTTAAGGATGAAACGTGCGCACGGTTGGTATTGATATCGGCTCTTATTCAATCAAGGTTTGTATCATCAGCACCAGTAAAAAAGGTCTGTTCCTGGAGCAATACTTGGAACGCGCACTGGTGAGTGATAATCCTTATGATCGTAATATCGAAATCATTGAGTTTTTGCGAACAGAATTAGCGTCTCAAGATCCAATGCAAACAAAATTTGTTTGCTCTATCCCTCAAGATCTTGTTAGTGTCCACACTAAAATTTTTCCCTTTAAGGATAGAATAAAAATTTTCCGTAGCCTGCCTTTTGAATTGGAAGAAGACACCCCCTTTAGCCCCGAAGAAACCATTTTTGATGGGCGCATTGTTCGCATCGAAGCCTCTCAATCAGAAGTGCTTGCCTGCGCTTGCCCCAAAGAGGTTATTAAAACACAACTGCAATTAATGACAGAATCCGGCATCACTCCTCATCTGCTCACACCCGAGGGATTGGGCTTTGCTAATCACTTTGAAAATTGGGTGATGCCCATTCCTACAACCAGCTCTATTTATGATCCCACAGTGCCTTCGGAAAGACCCATCCCTCCTCGCAACTGCGAAGCCGTTTTAAATCTAGGACATCGAAAAACGATTCTTTTGATTCTAGAAGGTGGAAAACTGGTGGATGTGCGAAGTCTCTCTTGGGGTGGAGAGAACATTGCAAAGGCTATTCAGGAAAAATATAATATTCCCTATCAGCAAGCCCTCAAGCAACTCCAAGAAAATTCTTTTATCCTCACAAGCCACGAAGGTGCGACAGAAGATCAAATTTATTTTTCCAACCTCATCTCCGGTGTTGTAATGGAGATGATTCGAGAACTCCGCCTCATACTTATGGAAGTCCAGGCTTCTGCCAACGTCTCCATCAACTCCATTCAAATGACCGGTGGAGTCAGTCGCGTGCAAAACCTTTCCGCTTTTCTCACTCAAGGAATAGAGCTTCCGGTCAATAAATTTTATGTTCTCAATAATTATCCCAATATGGGTTTTGAAAAAACCTCCTGGATCGAAGCAGGGTGTTCCACCGCTCTAGGGCTCGCCATTGAAGGATTAAGAAAACCTCGCAATCCTGCGGTTTCTTTCTTACGGGGCGAATTTGCGGTACAATCCCACGCTATCAAAAACTTCATGGAAACATGGGGGACGACTCTAAAGGTAGCGGCCCTCGGCGTTTTCATCCTGTATGTGTACAGCAGCTTTCGTGACTCCATGGCGTTATCTATGGTCGATGAAGCCGATATTGTCATGAAAGATCAAGCCCAAGCCATCGCCAAACTCAAAGGAGCCAAAGCTTCTGAAGCCGGTATTGAAAAATTCATTGCCAACAAAAGAAAATCCATCAAAGAGCTCAAAGATATTGAAAGCTATATTGGTATGAACTCCGCACTGGAGATCTTGAAAAAAATTAATGACGCCGCTCCAGGAAGATCCACGCTGCGCATGGAGGTTCGAAAGATGTCCATCAAAGACTCCACCGTGAAAATGGAGGGCTATGTCTCCTCGGCGAAAGAAACTGCAATGCTGCAAGAGTCTCTTCGGAGTCTCGCTAAAGATTTAAAAATTAAAACCATCCCTTTTCAAATTCAATTGCCTCCAGGAAAAATTGGCTTTGGCTTTGAATTCTCTGTGGACCGAAACGTGAGGGTTGCAAAAGATAAAAATGCTTCAGGGAGTAAAACGGAATGAACCTGAACGACATTTTAGATCAACTCAAAGATCAACTTAAAACCACGTGGGATAAAATCCAAGAGTCTAGCGCTTACCAACAAGCCATGGAAAAATATGAGGATCTTCCCTCTTCACAACAAAGAATGATTCGTCTTGGTGGAGGTGTGCTACTCATCCTCTTTATCCTGAGTCCCCCCATCTCCTCTCTTCTGAGCAGTCAAGAAGTCATTGAGGAATACGAACGCAAACGCACCATCACACGAGAACTCCTCCAAGTCGTCAGAGATTCAGCCAATGCGCCCAATATCCTACCCGCGCCGGATCTGTTTTCGTTGCAAAACCGTTTTCAACAAGATCTACAAAATGATCGCTTACTCCCTGAACAAATTTATTCGATCCAATCTGACAGCGATAGCGGTAAAATTATTCCTCAACGGCTCAGTCTGGGAGCTTTATCTGTCAATTTAAAAAACCTCAATCTTCGACAAATCGTGGACATTGCCCATCGGCTCTCATCCGTGACATCCACCCTTAAAATGACAGAACTGGAAATGACCGCCAGCCCTGACAAGCCGGGATATTTTCACTTTACATCAAAACTGGTGTCACTGAAAACCCCTCCGCCACCACCTCCCCCAGAAGTCGATGCTCCTCGACCCCGAGGATCCAGACCTCCGGGCGCTCAGCCTAAGAACCAAAACTCCTCTGATGAAGAGAGTTCTATGGGCGGATCGAATCGTGAGGATTTCGAAGAATGAAAAAACCAGAGCTTTCTATTGTGATTAAAAGTTTACGCAAACCTTTTTTATGGACTCTTCTTTTTACGCTCGTTTTCTTTGTGATCTTGTTCCCTACAGATGATCTGGGCGACTTGGTCTCTTCCAAAGTGTCTGAACTCACTCAAAATCAAGTTTTCTTACAGTTCAATAATTTTAGTTTTAACTTAACGCCTCCTGGTGTTGAATTTACGGATATCTTTGTAGAAACCGCTTTTGCTCCTGGAATTAGTGCTGATGAAATCATTATTTCACCTTCTCTCGCTGGCATCATCACTCAAAAACCCTACGGAAGCGTTAAAGCCTTAGGCCTCCTCAATGGAGAGCTACAAATGTCTGTCAAAAAAGGCCAACCCACAGAAACCGGTAATGACCGCCAAAGACTCGTTATCAATATGGAGGATCTTAGCTTAAACTCCCTTAAAGATTTCTTAAAATTGCCTTTAGCGATAGAAGGTAAACTCTCT
Source organism: Bdellovibrionota bacterium (assembly GCA_963170155.1). GTDB lineage: Bacteria > Bdellovibrionota > Bdellovibrionia > Bdellovibrionales > Bdellovibrionaceae > CAUJGP01. The sequence continues at coordinate 35,250 of CAUJGP010000004.1, forward strand.
CTTTCTGCTGATGGCCAAAGTGATTTAGAATTAAGTGAGCAGCCGGACGTGGATTTGAGCATTAATATTCAGAAGTTTTCTCTTCCGCCCGCCACATTGAACACCATGATGGGGCCCATTACGCTTCCGGATATGAAATTAGATCAAGTGCACCTCAAAGGCCGCCTCTCCAACGGAAAATTCAATGTGGAAGTCGGAGACATCGGCAAGAAACAAAATGATCTCTTTGGAAAAATAAAAGGTTTTTGGAACATCAATATTCTCATGATGAACGGTCGTCCCATTCCTCAATTTGGGTCTTATAATCTCGATATCAACCTCGTCACCAACAAAACTTTTCAAGCTAAAGCCAGTTTGTTTTTATCACTGCTCGATCAATACAAATCCAACACCGCGGAAGGCACGCGCTATCAATTCAAAGTTTCCGCACCGGACTTGCAAAACCCTCCCAGCATCACCGGCTCTAGATAAAGAACTTAAAATATTCAATATCATTTCTGGAAACAAAAACATTCGAAGAATTATTTTCTTCTGTCTATTCCGTCAACCAAACCTCAACCGTTTCTTTATCACGAAGAAGAGTGCCCTCTTCAGGTTGAAAACGCGAAACACGTCCCGAACCATGAATCTTAACATTAAAGTTGCGATGGTGAAATCGCTCATGCACCTCACGCAAAGTGAGAGAAGCAAGATTGGGCATGGATAAACGCTGGAGAAGGAGAGGTTCTTCACTGATATCCTCTTTCACTAACAAATCGAGTTCTTTTGCTGGATCAACTATCCCAGGCGTTTTATCTGCAACCAAAGAAGGAAGAAGTCCTGCCGCCTGCTGCTCGTTCAGCCATCTTGGAGCCAACCCTTCATGCCTTACCGCGAAAGTGGCCACCCGAGAAAATAAAGGACCCGCGACCTGCGAACCATAGTACTGTTTCTTTGGAGAATCTACAGCGACATAAATCACAAAACGCGGATTGTTCGCTGGAATCATTCCCACAAAACTTGAAATATAAGCGTTCGGCAAATACCCTAAACCTTTTGGATTTACTTTCTGAGCTGTTCCTGTTTTACCCGCCACCGGATAACCAGAGACAATGGCGCTAGATCCTGTTCCTCCGGTGACCACGACTCCAGCTAAAAGAAGCCGGAGGGTCTGAGCTTCGGCTTCAGTCAACACGCGACGGCCTTCTTCAATAGATCCAGATCCATCGAGCTGACTTCTCGTTGAAGATTCTCCTTTGCCAAAAACGGAATCATGGGTATTTTCTAAAGCCTTTCTGAACTCGTTTTCTGCCCAAGAAATTTCTGTCTCCCAGGGAAAACTCCATGATTTTAATTTACTATTAATGGACTTGGTAATGCGGGGACGATTCATGATCCCTCCATTGGCGATAACGGCATAAGCGTTTGCAATTTGCAAAGGTGTCGCTGTCATTCCATGACCAAAAGAAACATTGCTCAATAAGTGCTGACTCCAGCTTCCCCCTTGAATCACACCTCTGGACTCACCAGGCAAGTCCACTCCTGTTTTTTGTCCAAAACCAAAATCAAACAAAACTTGCTTTACCTTTTGTTCTCCTAATTCAAAAGCCATTTTAGCCATGCCAACGTTCGAACTAAAAGCCAAAATTTCACTGATGGTCAGCCAACCAAAACGATGATGGGTATCCGCCTCTCGAATCCATCGCTGACCGATTTTTAATTTACCTCCCTCGCAGTCAAAACGCGTGTTGGGCTGCCAACCTTTTTGTTGTAAACCAGCAGCAATCACAAACGTTTTCATCGTGGAACCAGGCTCAAAAGCATCCAACATAGGACGATTGCGCCAAGGACTCGAGTGATGTGCTTCACCACTTATCGATTTACCAACACCAGCTATCGCTAAGACTTCGCTGCTTCGAGCGTCCAAGATAACGCCCATGGCTCCTTGAGCTTCTTGCTCCAAAAGAGTTCGCTCGAGTTCCCGATGCAAGACATATTGCAACTCTCGATCCAACGTGAGCTGCACATCCGTTCCCTCTTCGACTTCAGTAACTAAGAGGCCATTCACCTGAATAGGGCGTCCCCGTGCATCCCTGCGCACTTGCAGTTTTTTAGGATTCCCTTTTAACACGGAATCAAACTGCTTCTCCACTCCCTCCAAACCATGACCTGAACGTCCGACCACTCCAAGAACAGATTTTAAAATATCCTCATCAGGATAAATACGCTTAGGTTCCTCAATAAAACCCAATCCATGGATATTCATGGTTTTCACTTTTTCCATTTGAGTTAAAGAAAGCTGCCGCGCCACCCATACAAACCTTTTTTTCTTATCTTTCACTAATTTTAAAAATTGGTTTCCATTCACTCCGATCGCTTTTTGCAATTGCTTCGCAATGGATTTACGCTGAACCCACAGGACTTGAGGGTCCGCATAGAGCGAATACGCCGGAGTGGATATTGCCAACTCCACGCCCCTACGGTCGTAAATAGACCCTCGACGGCCTTCTATCTTGACGGTCGTCTCATATTGTCTGGCTTCCAAGCGTTCTAGTTTTTCATGAGGAAAAATTTGTACAAAGAAAACACGCATGAGCAAAAGAGCCCAAACCGCCGCAAAAAAGGAAAATACAATTACAATTCTGGTCTTCATAAACTCGATTCCCAAGATTCTTTATTAAAAAAATTTTTAGACCCCGATGGCGACGATGACGTCTTTGATAAATGATTCAAGATAGGACTGGGTAGATGGATGATCTGATCAGAATGGGCTTGGTTCAAAGCGGTTCTTGCTTGAATTTCTTTTTCAATCTTCTGTGGTCGCAAAGCTTGAAGCCTTTGGATTTCAAGAACTCGTCGCGCTTCCATTTTTGTTTTTAATTCTTTGTTTAATTGAAGAAGATAATAACCTTGTCGCCGTTCTTCCATTTGCAAAAAAGCAATGGCAAAAAGAGAACTAAGAATCAATATCAGACTGACGAAACTTTTTATGGAATTTTTTGAACTCATTTTCAAGTGGCCTTCCCTTCTGGAAAATTCTTAACTTGGCACTCCTTGCCCTTGAGTTCATTTTAACTTCTTCTTCCGTCGCTTGTATAACCTTTTTATTAAAACAAAACCCAGAAACTTCACCCTTGAAAATTTGTTTCACGATGCGATCCTCGAGGGAGTGAAAAGTAATCACTGCGAGACGTCCACCGTCCTTAAGTCCAGCCAAGCACTGACGCACGCCTTTATGTACGCCCTCTAACTCACTATTAACGGCCATTCGCAGAGCCATAAAATACTGTGTGGCAGGATGATGTCCCTTCACAGACCAACCATCCACTCGCTCAATTAAACCAGCCAACTGTTTAGTGCTTTCCCATTTCTTTTCAGATCGATCATGAATCAATGCGCGAACCACTCGATAGGGCCTTCGAATTTCACCCAACTCTTGAAAAATACGAATAAGCTCCTCTTCTCGCAGTTCATTCAGTAATTCCGCCGCCGTTATTCCTTGAGACGTATCCATTCGCATATCCAAAGGGCCATCATGGTAAAAGCTAAAACCCCGAGGAGCTTCATCCAACTGAGGAGAGCTCACACCTAAGTCCAGTAAAATAAAATCAAACAGACCCCATTGATCACTCCGAAAATCACGGTAATCAGAATGAATGATTTCTAAAAAGCCGCCCTTGATTTTATCAATCAAATTTGTATTTCCAAATTGCACAGCTTCAACATCCCGATCGAAAGCCAAAACACGAGCCTGAGGATAGGCTTCCATTAAGGCACGACAGTGCCCTCCTCTTCCAAAAGTACCATCAAACATTTTTTCTATTGTAGGTATTCCCTGAGTGGCTTGAATTATTTCTTGAAGCAAAACCGGAACATGAGTCGTTACATGAGTCATAATAACTTGAAACTATTCTGCGATTAATTGCTTGGCAATCACTAAAAATCGAGTTTTAATTTCTGTATATGCATATTAAGTGCCCTAAGTGCGGATTTGATCAGCCTAAAGATACCTACTGTGCCAATTGTGGCATCGAGATGGATAGCTATAAACCCATCAAGCCTCCTCTTTGGAAACAGATTCTCAAAAGCCCCATTGTTCCTTTACTGATCTTTGTAGGCCTTGGATATGGTGCCTATCTTTATCTCAAAAATCCAAGTCAAGTGGAGTTCCCCCAACCTCGATCCCAGTTTTCTTATAGAGACACCCTTTCTGAATCTAAGAATGAAGCGCGTAAAGATCCTTCAGGAGAAAATCTTTACCATTCATCAACAGCCAACGAAAGCTCACCGAATGCGTCTCCTTCGGCACAATCGGAACCTCCTCACACATCCTCGCCTCAAAACGCTAGAGTCTCTCCGGCAACAACAACCTCATCCTTGCCGTCTCCTTCAAGCGCCAACACTCCTGAAACTACAGAGAGATCACCAAGACCAAAAGAAGATTCCGCTCTCTCTCAGCAAGAAACCACTCCTCCCATTGAATCCATCACGGGTCCACTCACGGTAGAGGTTCGTTTTATCGAAGCGCCGCAAAATGTGATTCAAGCTTTTCTCTCTGAAGCGTCTGAACACGCGGGAGGCGATACTGGTGAAATGAATTTTGCCATTGTTAAAAATGCAGCCGCCTGGACAAACCATAAATCTTTTAAAGAACTCGATCACCTCAGCAAAAAAGTTCCTGAAGTCAAAAAAAAGTTGCAATGGTTCAGCGGAACCCATGAACCTCAAACAGGTGTTCCTTTTGGGTTTGATTTTCAGATTGCTGTTCAAGAACGAATGGGGGGACATCTTGCTGGAGATCTCTTCATTTCCCGCTCTATGATGGAGTACAGTGGCGCTCAAATTGAAACCCGAAGAAAAGAATTCACCACTCACTTCGAAACAGACGTCGGATCATTGATCGGGCTCACGGGAGTTGTTCCCAGAATTCGTTACAAGGCAGAAGATCGAGATCTTTTACAAGACTCTTTGTTGAAAATATTTTTATCCCCTGATTTTCTCGAAAGAGAGTCTGATTTACTCATTCTCTTTCAATTCAAAGGTGAAACTAAAAATAATAAAAATTTATAATCACTCCATGGGGATTGAACGAAACCGCTACTAAGCAAGCTATGAAATCACCTGCACTTCTGTTTCCAGCTGAATTTGAAAAGTTTCAAAAACCTTTGTTCGAATGCGTTCAGAAAGAGCTAAAATCTCATTCCCCGTGGCTGTTCCGTAGTTCACAAGCACTAAAGCCTGCTGGGAATGAACACCACAAGCCCCTTGCCGCCATCCTTTGAATCCACACTGCTCAATACACCAAGCCGCTGCAATTTTGTATTGTCCCGAAGCCTCAGGATAAGCAATGATCTGAGGGTGCGCTTGCTTCAACGAAGAATAAAAATCAGCAGTCACCACAGGATTTTTAAAGAAACTGCCTGCATTTCCAAGCTCCTTGGGATCAGGTAACTTCGAGCGACGGATTTTTATGACTGTATCAGAAATATCTTTGATCGTAGGGTGGGAAATTCCCTGATTTTTAAGTTCTATTTCGATGGCTCCATAATGAGTTCTTAAAATCGGTTTTTTGGAAAGAGTGAAGTTAACAGAGGTGATGATCCATCGTCCTCGCCCTTCTCGCTTAAAAATGCTATCACGATAAGAAAATTGACATTCTTCTTTTGAGAGAATCAAAAATTTTTTTTGTTCGATGTCATAAATTTCAACGGCTTCAATCACGTCTTGAACTTCGACGCCATAAGCTCCAATATTTTGAATAGGAGCCGCTCCCACGGTTCCAGGAATGAGCGAGAGATTTTCAACCCCTCCCCAATTCTGCTGAACACAATGCAAAACAAATTTATGCCAATTCTCTCCCGCCCCCACCTTGAGAGAAACGCTCTCCGCTGTTTGTTTCAATATTTCTAACCCACGAATCTCATTTTTTAAAACAACCCCTGAAAAAGGTTGCACGAACAAAATATTGCTTCCCTCTCCTAAACATAAAAAGGGAAGCTTTGTTGAAGCGTTTCGTGTCACTTTGTTTTCCTTCTTCACTGGAACATCAAAGACGCTTTTTTGAAAAACTTCAATGAGCTCCTCTTTTGATGAAAAACGTATGAAATAACGAGCTTGTGCTTCAACACCAAAAGTATTCATCGACGAAAGATTGACATTTTCTTGAATGACCAAGGACAACGGATTCTCCTCTTTGTTTTTCCATTTTATCGCATCAGTTCATTTTTGCACTCATTGACCCATGCCGACGAACAACCTTAAACCAGAGCATCACATCAAACTATAACTGCCTCAACAAGAGAATCCTATCACGAGCGCAGAGATGTTTCTTGTAAAGTTTGAGTTTGCTGCAATTCATTTTGAGGGAAATAACAAATAAATTCACTTCCTTCTCCCAATTTACTCCGGACGGAAATCTGTCCCCCATGGGCAATCACCAAATGTTTCACAATCGCCAGTCCTAAACCCGTTCCACCCAATTCCCGCGAGCGTCCTTTATCCACTCGATAAAATCGCTCAAATAAGCGCCCTTGATGAACTTCAGAAATCCCTTGGCCTTGATCCTTCACTCGAACTTCAATTCCATTTTTGACGGGAAGCCATTGAAGCTCAATTTTTCCTTTCTCGGGCCCATACCGAATCGCATTCGAAACCAAATTGCGAAGAATCTGCTGAAGCTTTACCGCATCCGCAACCAAATGAGGGGCATGGTTAATAATAATAACATCCTGATTTTTTTCTTGAAGATGGCGAGCAAATTCTTCTTTAACAATCTCGGAAATTTTTTGAGTATCATTGATCTCGATTTGTAATTCAGGTGCTGATTCCAGTTTTGAAATTAACAAAAGATCGTTCACTAAGTCCACAAGACGATTGATATTGCGAGATAAAATAGAAGTAAACTGTTGAGCCCCCTCTAATTTTCCTGAATTGAGATCATCACTCAATAAATCGATATACCCTTTAATTGTGGTCAGTGGCGTACGCAATTCGTGACTGACATTGCTCAAAAACTCAATGCGCCGCCGCTCTAAGCTTTTGAGCTCCGAAATATCATGAAAAACAATGAGAGCCCCATAAATAATGCCCTCCTCCGGTCTTCGCAAAGCTGAAATAGAAACGGCATAGTCTTTTTCCCTTGCCTCTAACACAGACGACAGAAGAATGGTGATTTCTCCTGTTTCACCATCGGTCAAAGCACGGTGGACTAAACTTAAAAGTTCTGGCTCCCTTATGATATCTGATAAATAAAAATTTTTTTGAGCTTGGTTTTGACCTAAAAAATGCTTGGCGAAGTGGGAGTTAAAAAAAACCAATCGTTGGTGGCCATCCACACTCACCACGGCATCCGCCATGGACATCATCAAGGTATCGCTTTCCTCCCTGAGTTGGTCCAATTGATCGTATTTTTTTTTTAACTTTCGTCGCACACGATTTAAAGCCACCTCTAACTCATAAAACTCACCCTGTTCCTCTTCATACACTTCTTCTTCATCCAAGCGCGCGGCCTCCAGACTCTTACGATTGACCATGCCTCGAACTGTTTTAAGGATGTGAGAGAGGGGTTTCACGGATCGATAAGAAAGCCAAAGAGACAATACGACCACAAAAAGCAACATTCCCGTAAAAAATTTAAGAGCCCATAATCCAACCTGCAGGTACAACTCTTCTCGAATCGATGAGCTTAACTCAGAAACCACAAAGAGAGCACCAATCAAAAAACCCACGAAAACAACAAAAGTATAGGCCCACCATTGAACCCAAAAGTTTCTCCAAAAAATTTTTTTAGGAAAATACACTTTCATGAAACTCCTTCATCCTCACGAAATCGATAACCGATTCCGCGAGCGGTTTCTATGCGATGACCTATCTCTCCTAATTTTTTACGAAGTGAAAAAACATGGGTGTCCACCGTGCGGCCAATCACATTGATGCCTTCTCCTTGAGCGGCCTTCACCAATTGTTCTCGGGTAAAAACACGCCCCTCGTCCTTAACCATGGTCACCAAAAGCTTAAACTCTGTCGGGGTCAAAGATAGCTTTTCGGCCCCTATGGAAACTTCATAACTTTTGAGATTGATGTTCAATGATCCCGTTCTTAACCCATCACTGACAACGTCTTGACTTGAGCTCGTTGAAGACCCATTCCTTCTTCTAAGTAAAGCTCTCACTCGCGCCACCAAAACAGCGGCATCAAAAGGTTTCACTAAATAATCATCGGCACCGGCTTCGAGTCCCATCACAATTTCATCCGGCTCAGCCTTAGCAGTGACGACAATGATCGGAACTTTTCTCCACTCTTCTTTTTTACGAGCGGCCTTCAAAAATTCAAAGCCACTTTGCCCAGGAAGCATCCAATCTAAAATCATCAGGCTAAAGGGAGGGCCTCCGAACTCTGTGGATCGATTTGAAAACTCTTCTATGCTGGAAAAAGAAGTCAGCTGATAACCCTGCCTTCGTAAAATAATCTCCATGAGTTCTCGGATTTCATTTTCATCCTCGATGACTAACAGATGTTCATTGCCCATTGATGTTTACCTCTACAATCGTGATTCTTTTCCATGACGAATATCTCGTCCTGAAGATGCAAAAATCACATCTTCAGCGATATTCGTGGCATGATCGCCAAGCCGCTCTAGGCTTCTTGCAATGGATATTAAATTCAAAGCTGGTTTAATATGTTCGGGACTTTTCTTCATCCACTCTTCAAGCCGTCGCAAAACAGCGTTCTTATTCTCATCCACACGGTCATCCATGAGCATAACCGCTTGAGCCATTGCTTCGTCCCCCTGAACAAAGGCATCCAAAGATTGTTTAACCATCGCTTTTACATCTAGTACCATCTGAGCGATCTCAGGGCTTTCCACAGGAACATTGGATTGAAGATAATCAAAACCACTGTATGCGATGTTAACACATTGATCTCCCATTCGCTCCAGATCCGTATTGATCTTAATCACCGCCACGATAAATCGTAAGTCTCTGGCAACGGGACCTTGTTTCGCCAAAAGCTCAATACAAAAATTATCGATTCTCAATTGTTCATCATTAATTTTTTTTTCAATATCATGAACTTTTTGAAAGCGAGAGCGATCCTCTTTCAGTAAAGCATCAACGGCTTCTTCCAGAGCTTTTTCAACATAAGCGCCCATCAATACCAAAATTCTTTTTAATTCCTCAATTTTAACTTCAAAATGTCTTTCCATGCATTCCCCTTATCTCTTTCTTCAGAGTCTCATTAAACCTCTGATGGGGCCAATTAACAACTTTTATAACCGATTGGATAAAAACTATAAACAGAACTCTCTTTGCTCCTGTAAAGTTGAGTTGTTTTATCCAAATCGTCCCGTGATGTAATTTTCAGTTCTTTGATCTTTAGGACAAGTAAAAACCTGAGTGGCTTCGCCGAACTCCACCATTTCTCCCATATACATAAAAGCGGTATAGTCAGACACGCGCCCCGCTTGATGCATATTGTGAGTCACCATGATAATCGTGACTTTCTTTTTTAACTCCATCACAAGTTCTTCAATGGCTCCCGTTGAAATGGGATCAAGGGCGGAGGTGGGTTCATCTAGTAAAAGAATTTCTGGCTCAATAGCTAATGCGCGAGCAATGCACAGGCGCTGTTGCTGCCCCCCCGAGAGCCCTAAAGCCGACGAATCCAAGCGATCTTTGACTTCATCCCAAAGAGCTGAATCTTTCAATGCCTGCTCGGCTCGCTCTAATAAAACTGATTTTTTCTTAATCCCTCGAACTTTAAGACCATACACCGCATTTTCGAGAATTGATTTGGGAAAAGGGTTCGGTTTTTGAAACACCATCGAAATGCGCATACGAATCTCGATGGGATCAACCTTAGAATCCAAAATGTTCGTATTCCCGGGCTTAAGCTCGATGCGCCCCTCGTAACTGTTATCGGTGTACAAATCATGCATACGATTAAAGCATCTTAAAAGGGTTGTTTTACCACATCCGGAAGGTCCAATGAGAGCCGTTAAACGATTCTTATAGATCGGCATCGAAACTGATTTTAAAATTTGTTTCGGTCCGTAAAAAAACTTGAGTGCCTTGATATCGGCCTTTAGCTCCAATAATGAGGAGTCCATGGCCGCTTGAGGAAATAATTTTGTATCCATTACCACTTGATTCCTCTCCTAAAACGATAGCGCAAATAAATCGCCACCGCATTCATGAGTAAAGTTAAACTCAACAAAACAACACCTGTTGCCGCCGCATTGACATGAAACTCTTCTTGAGGGCGACTTACCCAATTGAAAAGTTGAATGGGTAAAACAGTAAAGGCATCAGAAAGCCACTGAAAACTAATAAAGGGAGGATCGGCTATGAAGGGAGGATGGGGTAAAAATGCAATAAAAGTGAGTGCTCCAATTGTAATTAAGGGAGCTGTTTCTCCAATAGCTCTCGAAAGCGCAATGATCACCCCCGTGAGAATTCCTCCACTGCTATAAGGGACCAAGTGGTCGCGCACCGTCTGCCATCGACTGGCTCCTAAGGACATCGATGCCTCACGAATGGTCTGGGGAATGGCTCGCAAAGATTCCCGTGTCGCCACAATCACAATGGGTAGAACCAATAACCCTAACGTTAACCCTGCCGTGAGAATACTATTTCCAAAACCAAACTCATAAACAAAAATTCCAAGAGCCATCAATCCAAAGGTGATTGAAGGAACTGCCGCTAAATTAACAATGTTGAGTTCTATGAGGATTGTGAACCAATTTTGAGGAGCATACTCTTCGAGATAAACTCCCGTCGCCACGCCTAAAGGAATTGCACAAAGAGCGGTGACCCCCATCACAGCCAGTGTTCCCACCCAAGCCGATAAAATCCCCGCCTTCGCAGGAAAGCGTGAAGGGAAATTAAGAAAAAAATCGGTGCTGAGCCGAGGCACTCCCGTTTTTGCCAAATCATAAAAAAGAACAAGAACAACCAATAAAGAAAATAATAAAGTGATGAATCCAAGCACTACGGCCAAACCGTTCCAGAATTTTTTCTTCTGAATTAACTTTTGAAAATCTTGCATTTGATCAATAAGCCTCTCTGAAAAAACGCCTTAGCACAAACCCAATGACATTAAACACCATGGTGATGATGAGCAACGTTAAGCCCGCGACGTAAATACTTTGGTAACCGATGGAACCATGAGGCAAATCCCCCATACTCACCTGTACAATAAAGGCGGTGATGGTTTCTGACGGCTCCAGTGGATTCCATGTCAAGTTGGGTTGCATCCCTGCAGCGATGGCCACCACCATGGTTTCTCCAATGGCACGAGAAATTCCTAAAATATAAGCTGAAGTGATCCCAGACAACGCCGCCGGAAAAACCACCTTGATCGCGGTCTCGATACGAGTGGCTCCCATCGCGTAAGACCCTTCCCTCAAGTCATTAGGAACCGCACGCATGGCATCTTCAGAAAGGGAACTCACATAAGGAATGATCATCACTCCAATGACTAAACCCGCGCTGAGAACATTGAAACCAATTTCTGGAAAAAAATTTCTTAAAATAGGAGTAACAAACAACAAAGCAAAGTACCCATACACCACGGTAGGAACTGCACTCAAAAGCTCTAAGCAAGGCTTAAAAATCTCTCGCGTGGGAGGGCTGACAAACTCTGAAAGATAAATAGCCGCAATGGTTCCCAAAGGGATTGCCACCATAAGGGCGATCAAAGCGGTGAGAAGGGTCCCACTCACGAGAGGGAGTATCCCAAAGCGAGCTTGATCGAACATCGGCGTCCACTCTCGCTCTGTTAAAAACTCTTTCAAGGAAACATGCTCAAAAAAAGGAATGGATTCTTTAATAAGGATTCCAGCAATGGCCACTGTCAAAAGAACACTGACAAGGGCCGCAGTAAAAAGAAGCGATTCAATCACAAATTCAGAAATTTTTTGATGAAAGCGCCGTCGCAGTGCCGCCTCTTTTTTACCGAGCTTCATGGCCAAACAAAAATCCTTTACCTTTATGATTTATGAAGCGCGCGATCTCGCATCGCTTATCCCCAAATATCTACAGCTTTGTCTCTTTCTTTAAAAGTTCTTCCACTTTCATTCCAATTTCAGCGTGTCCCTTAAACACCGAACCCACTTGATTTTTACTTAAACGCTGTTGAGCTAATGCATAAGCTTTAGCAGGTAAAGCCACGTATTTCACCTCAGGAACTAAGATTGACGCATTCTTTAAATAGAATTCAGCAAACTGCCGAACCTCTGCTCTTTTCAATGATCTTTCACTCACATAAAGAAAAAGTGGACGAGATAAAGGAAAATAGGTTCCATCCTCTACCGTTTCTCTGCTTGCTTTAACAGCAAGATTTTTTTTAGGCGCCTGATTCCCACCAATCACGCCTAACATCTTCAACTTTGTTTTGTTCTCTTCATAATAAGAAAGAGGGATGTAACCTAAACTATTCTTATCGTTAAAAACCCCTTGCACCAGAGTATTATCATCTTCGCTGGCTGTATAATCACCACGGCTCGACTTCGCCTTTCCAACAATGGCTTCAGTAAAATAATCAAAAGTGCCTGAATCACTTCCTGCGCCATAAAGTTTCAGAGGCTCTTTTGGCCATGCAGGGTTAACCTGATTCCAATGTGTTATTTTACCTTGAGCCTCCGGAGACCAGATTATTTTGAGTTGCTCCACCGTCATTTCATTCACCCAAGTGTTCTTCGGATTAACCACAACGACAGTGGCATCAAACGCAATCGGTAATTCAATGTATTTTATTTTGCTCGTCGCACAGTCCGCCATTTCTTTTTCAGTGATTGGACGACTGGCATTTTGAAAATCCGTCTCACCCCGGCAAAACTTTTTAAATCCGCCCCCCGTTCCAGAAATTCCCACAGTCACCCTTACAGCACCCTTTTTTTCTGTTTGAAATTCCTCAGCCATGGCTTCAGTCACGGGAAAAACCGTGCTAGATCCATCAATCTTAATAATGGCATTGTTAGCCCAAATAAAATTGATATGAAAAAAACCGCCTAAAACTATCAATACGGTTAATAATCTTGTCATTTTAAACTCCTTATAAAATAGATTCAAAAAAGCTGACTAATTGCAAAAAATATTTTATTCCAACCCGCTCCTTGTATCCTGATTCGTCCACAACCGTCGTGTTAAGAATTTGTTAAGATTCCTGCTTTCCCTTTCATGACCCTTGACTCCCCATTATTTAGAAAATGGCGATTCACACAACATCCCTCACACTTTCCAAAAGTGATTTCTCTGGAGTGAGCAAAGTGAGTGATATAAGATGTCAAATTATCCCTTCGCACTAAGACCCACAGTCAACTGTAAATCTCAATTTTTATTAAAAAAGACATTGATCCGGAACAACCAAATCCTTTAATCTTTGAAAGACATCAAAACGATAAAAAATATTGATCAGTATTTAATCAATACTTAGGGGGTCGGTTCATCATGATGCTTAAACTCTTCTTCATGAGTCTCTCTGTTCTTCTCTCTGAGCCCGTACTGGCAATAGACCTCACGAATGTGTTTGTTCAATCTCAAATCACTCAACTTCGAAAACACCCTCAAATCAGCGCTGACTCGCTCATGGACCTCAAGCGAGGCGATGAATTGCTGATTATCAAAAAAGAAGGGCTCTGGCTTCAAGTCAAGACTACAAACCAAAGAGAGGGTTGGATTCCTCAAATCCTCACTTCAACAATTAAGCCCTTGGAACCAATGCCATCATTTCAAGAAGCAAGCCCCATTAGCTCTCACACAAAAGCTTCGAACCAACCTTCTAGAAACTCTGTTACCTCAGCATCGGCACGAGGACTTTCCGCAAGCGAAAAAAATGATTCCGGAGGAGATGAAAGTTTTCCCATCAATCGCCAAGCGGTGGAGGACTTAGACAAACTACGAATCACTCCTCAGCAAGTTAAAAAATTCAAGGATGAAGCTCAACTGATCAGCCAGTAAAAACTCAAGATATGAGTATCGTCCAGGAGAAAGGATACTCGACGTTCGCCTTCTCGATTTTCCCTCAACCAACAAAAAGTCAGTCTAGGTTTTCCTATCACAGACGAAGCTCGCTGCGTTACAAATCTTGTTTATTGATCGCATCTCTATCTCAAATTAACCTATGATTGCCCACTAAAGATTATTTCTTTGAATCTCATATTAAATTGAATGTGTTTATATTGATTTAATACGATTTTAAGAAGCATCTCGATCGTTTGTTGTCGTCGCGAAACTCTTTTTCGGTGTCGCTAAATTAGAAAAAGACGAAGCGCCCGCAACTCACATCGAACGGAGAGGTACTTCTGTACGTTGAAGTGACTGTCGGCAAAGCAATGAAACCTGTTTTTAATTTCGCGACACCAACAAGTTTTGATCGTACTTTAACTTGTCATTAAATTATAAGGAGTGACACATGAGAAAGATTTATCTTTTACCTTTATTCCTGCTATTCGCAGCTCAACCTTCAATGGCTTTATTTGAAATAAGAGCCGGTTATGGAATCCTTGCTTCTAAACCTGATTTTTCTGGTTTTTACAATGGCTCAACACCTTCTTTGGCTCCCAATGCTGGTTTTACTTTTGATGCTGTTGCCACAGTTCCTTTGGTCGGAATTGGAGGAGGCCTTCGCTTAGAAAACATGAGGGTTTCTACAAACTCCAGCACCCTTGATATTGACAATCAACTGAGCAGGACGTCTTTAATCTTAAACTACCGCTTGATTGATACACTCTTTTATCTCGGTCCAATCTTAACTTACGGATTGAGTCACACCAACACTATAAAACTTAAATCTGGAGGCGCGGATCTCCATAAAATCTCTTCTGACAAAGTGAGCTCTCACAGCATAGGTATTGAAGCGGGAGCAAGCCTTCTCGGCTTCTTAGTTGGGGCTGAAGTTGGCACCATGTCCATGAAATATAAAGATGCGAAAGATTCTTTATCAAACCTCCAAAGTGACTTGGATATGTCAGGAACTTATGCCAAGATTTTTGTTGGTTTTGGTATCTAAGCTTCAATGAGCGTGGACTTGATTTTTTAATGGATCTTACATTCTATCGCCTGATTCCAGCATTCTATCAACAGACAAAAAACGACAAAGACCTCTGTGATGGGTTGAAATCAGGCGACAAATATTTTCTTAACTCTATAAACCAGCTCGTTATTATCGCAAAACTTTCTTTCGCTGGGAACATTACTTAGTGAGAAGCAATCGGTAATTGCACCTTAATCTCAACATCGTCTTTGACTCCCACACCCAAGTACTTCACGTTTTCAATACCAAATTGTTTTATTGAAAGCTTGAATGCCGCTTTCAGCATTTGACCGTCGACTTTGTAGTGTCCAGAAACAGGTTTTTCAATACCTTTAATTTTAATGATCCCTTTTCCTTTTCCCGACTCTCCCTCGCCCGAGACAAGTATGATTTCAGGAAACCGATCCGCCAGCAATCGCTCCTGTGTATGCTTATCACGGAGTGGAATTCCTGTTTTTAAGGTTTTTGTTTGCACCCTCACATTGGAAGCCATCACCTTGCCCCCATTCGTCTTTACAGAGCCTTGAACTTGAGATGTTTTTGCCGTATAAGAACCGACAGGAGAAAGTTTCACAACAACTTCCACGAGAGACCCTTCCGCTGCGTAAACAAAATTAAAAGTAAATGAATACAGCAGAAAACCAATTAAGAATTTCAAGCAAACCTCCCCCTCGGATTTTTTCTCAACTTTGTTTTAGTTTAATGCAACAACACGTCAGAAATCAATGAAATCTTTATTTTGGATCTAGAACAAGCGTTCAAAATGGGTTTATAATATGACTTATGGTAATTAAATTTCATTTAGATACTGATTCAAAAAAAGTGAAGACGTCATTACCTTTGTCGTCCTCCCTCGATCATCGGCCCTCTCCCAATTTCCCTCAAAGAGGGGCCAGTCTCTCATCTTCATTGCTGATAAAACCCCTACTATTGACCGCCATTTTCTTTTTCTCATTTTGCAATTTATCATTCTCTAACCCATCCTCACCCTTAACCAACCAAAAAAAGGCCGTAGAAAAGAATCTAAAAAGCAAATTATCCTTTGATAAAAAAGCAAAGGCCATTGCTGCTTTTAAAAAGTGGACGGACAAAGAAGTTCTCACCAATTCGGATAAACTCAGCGAAGACGAACTGACTGAAATCATGCAATACTCTAATTTGTTAAAGGCTTTAAATCCTACAAAATTGAATATTAAAAATTGCAACAAAGGCGCCAACTTAGTGCTCGAAGAAGACTTCAACCCTCTCAATAATAAACCCTCTCCTCCTGCCTTGACCATTCTTTCGTGGTTAAAATCTCTTTGCCCTAAAGGAAAATAATTTGTGAACAAGCTCGGATATCTCGTGAACAAATTCATCCAAGCTTTCATCATCCTTCTCAACCATAGCTTATGGGTTTTGATTTTTTTCCTCTTTATCACCCCACTTCTCTACGTTTATGCCACAACCCCTTCTTCAAATTCAGAATTTAACTCCAAATCAAGTATAGAATCCCCCACACCTGTCCTTCTCGCTAAAAATACTTTCTCTACAAAAGACAAAGAGACCATGATCCATTGGTCACGCCAACTTGGAGTCACCTGCATCTATTGCCACAATTTAGATAATTTTAAAGATAACTCAAAGCTAACCTTCAAAACCTCACTAAAACACCATCAGATGGTCAGAGTTCTGCAAGAAGAAATTTTTAGTGAACGGGACAAAGGAAATGCACTGAAAGTCAAAGTGGACTGTTACATGTGTCATCGAGGCAAAGGAGTTCCAGACTATGTTGAACCCCCTGGGCAATTAACAAAATAAAAGAGCTAAGTAATTTTTATTTTTAAAGGCCAGGAAAACATGGGCCAAAAAAATCAGGATTGGCATTAAAACTTCACGTTTGTTCAAAATTAAATGATACAATATGATATTAAACCAAATGGGAGTGAATACGAGCCAAGCCAGACCACTTTGGACACCCATAATCCAAGCCAACCCCACTCCCAATTCAATCACCTTGACAAGAAATAAAACATATTGAGTTTCTTCCAATGCTATGAGGAACTTCAAGGCCCTCTCGGAAGGGGTTGGAATCGGCAATTTTTTTATAAAGCCATCAACGCCCATCGCAAAATAATACAACCCTATTACTATTTCTAACAGCCGCTCAATACTTATTGCTTCCATGGTCTTTCCACTACAAAAAACTCTGCAAGAGATCTTGAAACTTTAAAAATGTTCACGTCTTTACCCTCATCACCCTTATCATACCAATGAAAGACCTTTTTAAGAGGCAAGACAAACCCCTGTTTTATTCTCTTGGAAAAAATCGAATAAAAAGTTCGTCATCTTGAGCTTCTCAATTTGTCAAATCTGCGAAAACCCATTATTGTGTCTTGAAAAATCAAAGGGGAGTTTTCTCAAAATGTCTTACAATCATCATGACATCGATTTAAAATGGCAACAAAAATGGGCTAAAGCAAAAGCCTTTCAAGTCGAAATAGATTCTTCAAAGCCTAAATACTATGCTCTTGATATGTTCCCCTACCCCTCAGGATCGGGTTTGCATGTAGGCCATCTGGCTTCCTACACCCCAACGGATATTGTCGCCCGTTATAAAAGAGCCTGTGGGTACAACGTTCTTCACCCTATGGGATACGATGCTTTTGGACTCCCAGCAGAACAATATGCAATTCAAACGGGTGTTCATCCCGAAGTCACAACCCAAAAAGCGATCATCAATTTTCGCCGCGTTTTACAATCTTTTGGTTATAGTTTTGACTGGAATCGCGAAATTTCAACCTGTGATCCTTCCTATTACAAATGGACTCAATTTATCTTCTCGAAACTCTTTGAAAAAGGACTTGCCTACCAAACTGAAGCTCCCGTGAATTGGTGCCCAGCGCTCAAAACAGTCCTTGCCAACGATGAAGTGATCGATGGCAAAAGTGAAAGAGGAGGACACCCTGTTATTCGCAAGCCCATGAAGCAATGGATGCTTAAAATCACAGACTATGCAGAACGCCTTCTTCAAGATTTAGATTTAGTGGATTGGCCTGAAAGAACAAAAGAGGCCCAACGTCACTGGATCGGAAAAAGCGAAGGGGCTCAACTCCACTTCAAATTAAAAGGCCATTCTGACGATACTTTAGAGGTCTACACCACTCGTCCCGATACTTTATTCGGCGTTTCTTTTATGGTGCTTGCCCCTGAGCATCCCTTGATTGAAAAAATCACTCCCACTGAATCTCTTCAGCCCGTGCGCAACTATATTCAACAAACCACCGCCAAGAGTGAAATCGATCGCAAAGCTTCGACTCATAAATCAGGTGTATTTACTGGAGCCTATGCCCTTCATCCCTTCACCAATCAAATGCTGCCCATTTGGATTTCCGACTATGTCTTAATGGACTACGGAACGGGGGCCATCATGGCTGTTCCTGGTCATGATGCTCGGGACTTTGAGTTCGCAACCACTTTTGATTTACCCATTCTTCGCGTGCTGGAAGGAGGAGAACTCCCTTTTGAAGGTGATGGCACTCTCGTCAACTCCGAGTTCCTCAACGGCCTTGAAAAATCCGTTGCCATTGCAAAAGCGATCGAAAAATTAGAAGCTTTAGAGGTCGGCAAAAAGAAAATTCAATACAAACTCAGAGACTGGTTATTCAGTCGTCAAAGATACTGGGGCGAACCATTTCCACTTCTTCATACCTCCAATGGTGAAACCAAAATAATTCCTCTTAATGAGCTTCCCGTCGTGCTTCCTGAAGTTGCCGACTATGAGCCTACAGAAACAGGAGAAGCTCCTCTCGCGCGCTCCAAAGAATGGATGCAATACAAAGGTGAAGCTGGAAGTGGCCTCCGTGAAACAGACACCATGCCAGGTTCAGCAGGATCAAGTTGGTATTTTTTACGCTACATCGATCCCCATAACACTCAACAGCCTTTCAGTGAAGAAGCGCAAAAATATTGGATGCCCGTGGATTTTTACTTGGGCGGTGCTGAACACACTGTTGGACACCTTCTTTACTCTCGCTTTTGGCACAAAGTTCTCTTTGATATAGGACTTGTCTCTACACCTGAGCCCTTTAAAAAATTAGTTCATCAAGGGCTGGTACTCGGCCCTGATGGCGAGAAAATGTCAAAATCGCGAGGGAATGTCGTGAACCCCGATGAGGTGCGGGATCAATTTGGCGCTGATGCCGCTCGCTGCTATATCTCCTTTATGGGTCCTTTGGATAAGGACAAACCTTGGGCTACCAATGGAATTGATGGTGTTCGTCGGTTTTTAGATCGTGTCTGGAGATTAGTGTGCGATGATCAAGGCCAAGTGCATGCCAAGGACCAAGAACTTCCCCTGTCTCTTGAAAAGTTGATGCACAAAACAATTAAAAAAGTCACCGACGATATCGAAGCGCTTAGCTTTAATACGGCTTTGAGCGCCATGATGATTTTCACCAATGAGCTCTATAAGGCTGAATTAAAACCCACAGTCGCTCTCAAAACCCTGGCTCAATTAATGATGCCGTTAGCCCCGCATATTGCAGAAGAGATTTGGGAAAAACTGGGTGGAGACGGTTTTGCCTCCCTGGCTCCCTGGCCTCAATACAAACAAGAATTAGTTATCGACAACACGGTCGTCATGGCCGTCCAAGTCCTGGGAAAAACCAGAGGGACCATTGAAATCTCTCTCGAAGCATCTCAGGAAGACGCCCTCCAAGCCGCCACAGCCCTCTCCACGGTACAAACCGCCTTGGCAGGACAACCCATTACCAAGGTCATTTACAAGCCAGGAAAAATTTTAAACATTATTACAAAATAAAATTTATTAAATAAAAAAGCCATGCTCAGGATCTAACCCTTCTTAGAGCTATTCAGAGATCTTGATACAAAGAATAGGAAATACGTATTGCACCATCTCAAGTAAAGACAAAGAGATGGTGTGTTGATTAGGTTTTAATGAATCTTCGTATGGAGCATTTTGATTTTTAAAAATTTAAAAAAAGACTTTAATGAAATTTTTCGCAGAGGGAGATGATAAATTTTCTTCCTCCTGAAAAAAGAGGCTCGAGGTTTTTTCTCTGTATCAATGAGAAACAAACCTCTTTGATGATCGTATTGAGCTTTAAAGTAAATGCCTGATGATTCCAAATAATCTTGCACGACAATGGATGTTTTTTGAGCTGTAGTATCCTGATAGGCTGACATGTTCAAAATCATGGAAAAACGATAGCCTAAACCATTCAACTCATTTTCGTTTATAAAATAAATGTTTTTAAGCCCTAGCTCTGTGGCTCGCAAATTGGATAATGATCGAAGAAAATTTGATTCTTGAATTCCAAAAAATAAAATGTTCGGATATTTTGCAGCAACCTTCAATAAAAAACCCCCATCACCACTATTTATTTGTAAGACGCGATCTTCTGACAATAGATGTAAAGCCATGTGGCATAGGTAAAGCAAGTGAATGGGATCGTCTTTACCTCCCCACTCTCCCACATGTCGGTGAGGGGTCTCTTGTTTTTGGTTTGTAAGCCAACCTAGACAGCGAGAAAAAAAACTTTCATCATTAAATTGAGGAATCATAAACACTCCTTACGCAAGTAAATCTCTTTAACTATTCTGCTCCCCTCCCTTGATGATGACGATAGATAAATTTTGTCGCGTTATCGATGAATCCTCTTTTTTTTCAACTCTTTAGCAGACTTGTTTCACTTTGATACCGTTTAGTCGATGATAAGCTCTCTTTAAACTTTTATGATAGAATCACCGATAGGAAACCATGAAAAATGTTTCCGCTAACATCGGCATGATGGACCGACTAATCAAAAATGCAAAACTCAAAGAAGCTCATTATATTTTTAAAAAATTCGAAAATAAAAAAATACCACGCAAGTACCTGGTGGAGCTATGTCATCTCGCTCGAAGACTCAATAAACCCTATCAAATTATCAAATGGCTTCATCCCTACGTTCGTTCTGAGAAATCAAATATCCCTAAAGCCACGGAGGCAGAGCTTTCTCTTTACGTCATAGGATTGGCGCGAATTGGAGCCTATAAAGAAGGTTCAGAAATTTTAAAGCAACTTGATCAAAATACGCCTGATGTTATTCTCAGTCTGGCTCAACTGAACGTGTATCAATGGAGGTATACAGAGAACATCAGAATTCTCAAACGGTATTTAAAACATCTTGATAAAAAGAGTTATTCTTACCACATGATTCAGGTGAATCTCTTTGCTTCTTTGGTTGCCGACAGTCGCTGGAACCAAGCCGATACCCTTAAACAAGAATTATTAAATATAAAAGAAACTCTATCAACTCCTCTTTTAAAATCCAATATTCTTGAAATCTATGCCCAAAGCCAAATTCAGAGGGGACAGTACCAAAAAGCCCTCGCTTCTCTTCAAGAGGCCGCAAAAATTTTAAAGTTCACAAATAGCCCTTATGAACTATTCATTGAAAAATGGTCCCTCATTATAAAAATGCTGACACAACGATCATACAAAGCTGCAGCCATGCGCCAAGTACAACAAAAAGCAATTTTTCAATCAGATTATGAAACCTTGCGGGATTTAGATTTTTACCAGGCCCTGGCAACCAAGGATCTGGATTTATTCATCCATGTTTATCGAGGGACTCGGTTTACCAATTACCGCAAGAAAATGATAAAGATTTTTCAACCCAATTGTTCCTTAAGAACAATCACTCAGAAAAAGACTTTCTCCTTCACCTTACAAAAAAAACCAACCCATCGTATGAGAACTCTTCCCAAAAGAATCAAAGGTGGCCAAGAAAACCTCCTCCACGACGATCACAAAAAATCAATCCTTTACGAGAAAGTCAGGACTGATGAAATCACGACTAAACAAGATTCTTTCCTTGAAACTCTGGACTTTTCTCAACTGTCCCTAAGACCCCTTGGCAAAAAAATGTTAAAGACGCTTTTAAGTGATTTCTATCACCCTATTCAATTAGGCGAAATGTTTCGAGCGCTCTACCCCAATGAACATTTCCATCCTGTCACGTCCAAAGATCGCCTTTATAAAATTTTTTCTTACTTAAAAAAAGAAATTCTCCTTCAAAGTTTACCTATCGCCATTCAATGGTCCAAAAATCAAATTCAATGGATGCCTCAAAAAAATTTCGTTCTACATTACGGAGATTCATCAAAAATAGATTCTAAACTCTCATCCTTGAAGCAAAATCTCCCTCCTCGTTTTAACATTCATGATGTCAAAAAAATTTTAAACAAATCCCAGAGAACCTGCGAACGCCATATCAATATTTTAATCGCAAAAGGATTACTGAAACGTTTGAAACCTGGCACTTTTGAAATTAAATAACCAGCACCTCAAACTGAATTTGCGAAGCTGCTGAATTGGAAAAGGGAAACCGACCCATTCAAAATAAATGAAAGCATAGTTCCTTTACGTTAGAATCAGGCTTGAGAAAAGCAACAAAAAATCTCTGGTCGATTTTGCGAGACAACTATTTCAGCGCATCACGGATTAAGGCCGAAGCCTGATCCATCGCCCACACGACCACGGCAATAACAATGACAATGGTTCCCACTTCATTCCACATAGCCTGTCCTTGATACTTAATGAGCATGGTCCCAATACCACCGCCACCTACAAATCCAATAATTGTGGCCATACGAACATTCGTGTCCCAACGATAAACTGTAAAAGAAATATAAGGAAGAATGACTTGAGGGACGATCGCAAACCAAATCGTTTGAAGAAAAGAAGCTCCCGTGGACTGAACACCTTCAATGGGCCCTTCACCCACCGACTCTACCATTTCGGAGTATTGCTTTGCCAGAGAGGCGATCGAATGAATCATCAAAGCCATCATCCCGGCAAAAGGTCCAATACCCACCCACACCGAGAAAATAATCGCCCAAATCAAAGCTTCAATGGAGCGTATAAAATTAAAAAGAGTGCGAAGAGTTAAATAAATCACAAAGGCTACAGGATGTTTCATGATGTTCTTGGCACAGAAAAAACTAAGAATAAAAGCCACAGGAATCGCAAAGGCCGTAGCAATGAAGGCCATAAAAATAGTAACAATAACATTCACGATTGCCTGAGGCAGAATTTGCCAGTTGGGATCAAAGAGCGCGTAAAAAAGATGAATCGCTCCTCGAATACCCCGTTCGTCCAACAACTCCCAAAGATCAGCCTTGGTGATCAAACAACCTATCCACAAAGTTAGAATTAAGGAGATGATGAACTGCCATCCCCAAAAAGTATAAAACAAATTATGTTGAGAACGTAAATGCTTACGAGAAGGAGGAGAAAAAGTTAATTCCCCTAAAGTCACAATTCGAAATTTCAAAAATAACTCACTGATGAGTGCTCCAATCACCATCAGACCGCCCCATAAAAGAGCATAAAACTTCATATCCCGTAAAATCTGTTCTTCTTCAGGAGCTTGGAATAAGATCAAAGCCACCATAACAACAAAAGCAAAATTTAAAGAATCAAATAACAAACGCCGAAATCGATATTGATCTATAACCATAAACTATAAAACCCCGTGCTCCCTTGGTTCCTATGCACTTCAGTTCACATGCACTTCTTTTGCGCCTTCACCATAAATTCTTGCAAACCACTGCTCATCAATATCCTGAGGGCTTCCCTCATAAATAATCTCTCCCTCTTTGAGAGCGATCACCCGCGTGGCATATTGTCGAACTAAACTTAAAAAATGCAGATTACAAACAATTGTAATTTTGAGCTCCTCATTAACCTTCTTCAAATACTCCATCACGGTGTGACAGGTGGCTGGATCCAAGCTGGCTACAGGCTCATCGGCTAAAATAATCTTGGGGTTTTGAGAAAGAACCCGTGCAATCGCCACCCGCTGCTGCTGTCCGCCTGATAAATTATCTGCTCGTAAATGGGCTTTTTCAGCAATTCCCACCAACGATAAATGTTCTATCGCTTTTTTACGATCCGCTTCTGAAAACCAACCTAGAAGACTTTTCCAAATAGGCGTGTAGGCCAAACGCCCCAAAAGAACATTTTTTAAAACACTGAACCGAGGCACTAAATTAAAGTGTTGAAAGATCATTCCAATCTGCTGACGAATACGGCGAACACCCGCTCCTTTGACCTGGGCGATATCTTCTTTTCCATGATCAAACAAAATGCTGCCAGAAGTGGGATCATGGAGACGATTCAAACAACGTAATAGAGTGGACTTCCCCGAACCTGATAATCCAATAATAACTAAAAATTCGCCTTCCCGTACATCAAAAGAAACACCCTTCAGGGCTTGCACTCCATTGGGGTAGGTCTTCACAAGGTTTTTTATAGACAAGATCACTTTACTAGAATCCACTGTGACTCCACTTTCACCCACCAAAAACAAAGGTATTTTTTAACAATAACTTTTTCTTTTGTTAGGTCTTCAATGCTTTATTTTTACTTTTTCATGACTTCTTCAGAGAGTTTTCCCAAAGAAAGAACGGATTGATAATCCACATCCGTGACTTGCTTAAAGTCATCTACACCATAAATGGCTTTAAGCGCTGTTTTCCCCTCCTCGGTCTTCACATATTTCAAAAGGGCCTCTGTAATTTTAAGCTTAATGGGCTCGGGGAGCGTCGCACGAAACACAATAGGATCATTGAGAATGGGTTCAGACAATTGCAGGATTTGTACTTTTTCTTCCACATCAGGATATTGAGTTTTCACTAACCGCCGTGCATCTTCGATTTTACCTTCATAGGCTGGGCTGTAAAAAGTGGCTCCCCCTTCGACTTGACCGTTGTACACCATAGCAACCACGTTATCATGTTTCATAGCAAAAACTGTTTCACCTGGCTCAACGCCCTTGTCTCGCAGCATTTTTAGCGGCAATAAATAGCCTGAGGCTGATGCTGGGTCGACAAATGCAATCTTCTTACCTTTAAAATCAGATAAAGATTTGATCTTGCTTCCTGCTTTGACAATGAACTGTGACTGATAGGTGTTGCTTCCATGTCTTACAACCGTTAAGCGAGCTTCTGCTTTGTGCTTGGTGTGCGCTAAATAATATCCATAAGTATTTAAGGCCGCAACATCCGCTCGATCCGTTCCAAAGGCCTCGACCACAGCAATGTAACTCTGGGGAATAGAAACCTCAAATTTGTAACCCGTTTCTTTTTCTAAATAATCTTTTGTTTTTTTAGAAGAGTCTTCAATAACCTTAATATCAACAGAAGGAACAAAGAATAATTTAATAGGATTCTTTTCAGAGCCAACTTCAGCCCGCTTTCTCTCGCAGGAGATAAGGCCAGTACTGAGCATTGTGATCAATCCCCAAAAAACGACATGTCGTCCCATTAAAAACTCCTCCTGCTGATGATTTATAGCATTTGCGTCAACAATACTTTCATAAAAATTATGCACCGAGCAAAGTCTTTGATCTTAGCCCCTCTCCACAAAGCAAAGAAGTCTGGAAGGCTTAACAAATATTAGTGTTTCTTCCAAGAAGACATCTCGAATAACGCTTTGAAGCAAAATATTATTCATAATTTGAATACCTTCTTTTCAGGACTGAGATGCCTCTTTTTTAGAAACTATTAATTTTAGGTTTTTAAATTCAATTTTTAAAAGCGATGGACTCAAGATAGCTTTATTTTGTACGATAAGTCTTTGGACCTTAATGGACCACCGAGGGCCATTCATCCGGTCTCAACTGGAAGAGGAGGAAAGATTTTGCAAGTTCACGTTTTAGCTATTGTTACAAGGTTCGTTCAAATCGTCTCAACCCTCATTCGTCCACTCCAAGAAATTCTCAGACGCGCTTCATCCAGCTCTCACACCACAAAAATGATCTGCATAGCCTCTTTAGTTGCCCTTTTTATTTGCACTCAATCCCATGCTCCTCATTATCGACGCTTTCAAGATCAAAACCTAGAAGCCTCTCCTCTTAATTATACCTTCCCTTTTGCTATTGAAAAAAATGCCACGCTTTACTCTGAACTCGTTAACCAAGGTTTTTCAGGCCAAGATGTTGAGCATATCTTAAAGTTATCAAAGCCCATCTTCGATCTTTCAAAGCTACCCGTTGGCTTACGATATCGACTCATTTATAGCCATAATCCCGTGGTCAGCTGGGGAGGAATTGAGTTTCAAATAAGTCCGACCCAACTCCTGACTTTTTCTCTCAACCAAGAGCGAAAATGGATGGTCAAACAATATCATTATAAGACTCAAACAAGGATTGTCAGCTTCACTGGAAAAGTGATCAATTCTCTTTGGGAATCCGCGCGACAGGCGAAAATGAACCCTCAACTTATTGCCCAACTCACTGATATCTTTGGATATGAACTGGATTTTTCTCGTCAAGTGACAGACAGTGATTCTTGGCGGTTAACGGCGGAACAACACTACATTGGTAGCCAAATCATTGGTTGGGGACGTATCCTTGCCGCAGAATATAACAATAACTCCAATACTTACTCAGCCACTTATTATGAAAAACCAGGACGCCTCAGAGGGTATTTTGATCCTAATGGACAATCTCTTTCACGAAGTTTTTTACGCTCTCCCATTGAGTTTGCCAGAATCTCCTCTGGTTTTAGTAAGAGACGCTTTCATCCTAAACTAAAAGTTTTTAGACCTCATTTAGGAGTTGATTATGCTGCCCCCACGGGCACTCCAGTGCGAGCTTTGGGCGATGGTCTTGTTCTCCAAGCGAATCATACACCCAGTGGTGGTAAAACCATCGCACTCTCTCATGGCAGCACCTACAAAACCCGTTATCTCCACTTGAGTGGCTTTGCTGCCAAAATTCATCCAGGAACGAAAGTCAAACAAGGCCAAGTCATTGGTTACGTGGGTTCCACGGGACTATCAACAGGTCCTCACCTTCACTTTGAGTTTTATGAAAACAACCACTATGTGGATCCCCTCAAAGTCTCTCTCCCCGCCGGAGAAGGTATCCCGGCTGATTTAGCTGCTGACTTCAATGCAAGAAGCCACCTTTTGCTCAGCCAACTGCCTCCTTTGCCACGTCATATTGTGCAAAATTAGGAGAAATGGATCAGGCTCCACTTCGGCATTCACAAGAATACTCCACTGACTATTTTTTCTAAGAGACCTTTTCGATTATCAGTTCTTAGAAAAGTAAATTACAGTTCCCTCCTGGATATCTAAAGTAAAGGGAATGTTATTCCGATCTTAAGAGTGGTGATTCAGTCTAGATCATTTCTTTTAATCCTTGTGCTTTTAGTGGTGCATGCCACGCACGCCACGAGTCCCTGCACAGTAACAACCCAAGGGTCAACGGGCACTGGGACAGGCACCTCGTCACGAACTCGCATCATCAACATATCAAACGATCGGGCAGTCATGCTCATTGGCCAAAATCACGGCGATAGACTCGAGCTGCGCAAATTGAAGGATTTCGTCAATAATAAAAGTGACAGTAACGACCTCTGGCTTTGGACCATGGAATCAATCTTAAAATCAAATAGCCGCGCAATTCAACATGCCTCTGAGGAAGTAGACTATGTCGCAGATCTTCTTAAAAAGGATGCCTCAATAAAATTCGTCGGACTGGAGATGACTGATGAAACGCTCGCTGACCATGTTCGATATAGTGAAAAGTTCCGTGACGACCTAAACAAAGAGATGTCGCGAAGAAAGCTCTCCCGGCAAAGGAAGCCTTTCCTTGTGGGATTCGCTGGCTCAGTCCCCTATCTGAAAATGATAAAGCCTGGCCTCATGAAGGGCCGAGTATTATTTGGTTTGGAGGGACAAAAGGAGGCTGATGATCACAGGCAGGCGTTGGCAAAGTACGACCTCACCCTTAAGAAGCTCAAGCAACAGATTGATTGGCAATCTATAGATGGACAAGAGTTCGCAGGTAAAGTGCGTGAAACCGAGGGTGAACTTCTAGCTCTTTATCCCACTTACTCTCCTAATCTTGACAGTATGATCCTTGAAGCCGCACTTAGCAAAACTCCCGAAAGATACAAAAAATTCATTTCGAATTGGATTGCAGCCTCACTGGAAGAAATGAAAGCAATGAAAAAACGTGATGAGAAAATTGCGGAGTCCTTATTCTCAAAAGACGGATCTACCATTGGAATAATGGGTTTGGCTCATCTTGAGTCAGTTACATCAAAGTTGTTGGATCTCTGCAAACGAGAAATAAGCCGAACAAATGTAATTTCAAGTCCGAAAGGCCCAGCAAAGGGTGTTCAATAATTTCTTGTTTCAAATGCTGGAACAGCCAGCATTTGCGTTGGCTAAATGAATTCAGTGTGATTTTCTTAAAATCTTGAAAACCGTTCTAAAAAGCATAGGCCTCTTCTGCAACATACGAGAAGCCCACGTATTCATAGCTGACTCTAATTAAAATTTAAAACGTTAAAATCATGTAAAACTGATCCCAAAAACGGTGTCATTGATACATGATTAACCGGCCACGTGAACTTGTTTTAGCAAGAACAAGTGCGGTATTACAAGCTGGAGTTGGAAGCATTGATGGGCGTAAGAATGCAACTAGAAAAGGTTTTAAAAATAAAGATTCATCGCTCGTTTATGACTTGAAAATAAACTGAAGAAGCTGATTAATTTTATCGAGCCATAGAGGATTGGATAAAAAGTGATAAAGAGAAAAAAGCAAATAGGCTGAAAGATAAAGACTTAATGTGACTGACACAAAAAATAAAGCATACATCCAACGTGGGATTTCTTTAGCTACAGGATGAGAGTCGGTCACAACTCCTTCATCTTGGAATTTCTTTCCCTTGAGTCCTCGAAATAAATTTTTTCGCTGTAAGTCGGTTAAAGCTTCAAATTCAATTCCCACCAATAAAGCATCTCTGCTTATTTTTTCCACCCTTGTGACTTTTCCGTAACAAGCCATGGTTTGAGAACCAGGAACTTCAAATTGAATTTTAATCAGTTCACCATTTTTAGGTATCAAAACTTCTGGAGCCGTAAAACACAGTCCTGTTGCAGAAATATTTTTAATCTCAGTTCCCTCTTCCCATGGCACTTGCTTGGGGCCAGCAATACGAATAAGGCAATTCTCTTGAGGAAGTAAAATATACCGCGGAGAGCGTTGATGATAGTGGGAAAGAGCCTGATTCATAAGTCTCTTTTCGGTCTTTAAGAATTCAAACTTAAGTAGAATTTCGCCGACAAAACCAATTATAAAGCGGCTCTTTTAAGCGGACTGTCGCCTTGATGAACATCTAGAATTTCATCAATAACAACCTGGGAACTTATGAATCAATCTCAGAGCCTTTTTGGCACCTGGTCGAGGGTAGTGCATCGTCTCCCAATAATTGCCCTTATAAAAAAGCTCTTTTAATGTGTTCTTAGCCATACCTGTATAAAAATTTAACATTTTTAAACCACAAACCACATTCTGATCTCCTTGGTGCGGGTTAATTTTACCACAAGCACCATTCGCATACTGATGGGTCTTTCCAAGATGCAATTGCCATTGGCCAATCAAGGTTCCATTCGGGCCTCTTGCCTTAATACGAGAATTACAGCTGCTCTCCGCCATACCAATCGCTGCCGCATAATAAACCAAAAAATCAACCTTTTGATTTTGTGAAAATTGACTGTACTTAGGACAGATCCTTTTGGGATTGATCTTTAAATCACCAATGTGATCAGCATATAAAATCGGTGCTGTTCGAGGAGTGATATTTTTCATCACAGACTGACCAATGGAGCCGAATTGATTGTTCTTACGAATGTATTCCTGACAACTGGCTGCAAAGCCATTGGCGACAGTCATAAGATGACCGGCTCGAGACTGTAGTATTTTTTGTTTCTGAGCCACCTCTCTTTTTATTGAAGAAAGAGATGAGGGATCATTGGATATTTTTTGTATTTTAACTATTTTTGCTGAAGGCACTAATGTCTGGGAGTTCACAGTTTCAGTTTCTTTAGTGGGATCCTCTGTAAAAGCCGTGACACCGTCAACTTGAGCGATCATCTCATCACCCACACGAATTTCTTCTGGAAGGTTTACGCCATTTTTGAAGCGAATGAGATTCAGCTCATGGTTTTGTTGAGGATCATACTCAATCCACAATCCATCGAGAAAATTCATTTTATTTGCCATTGCCTGCGATGAATAAAGTTCAAAATCCACTTTCAAATAATAAGTCTTTGAAGTGCTGGTTCCCGTGACTTCGTCAAACAAAGGAACCTCTTTGATCTCACGGATAATCCCTTGAGTTCCAGCTTTGAGCATGAAAATAGAGTTTTCTAAAGGGGAATTCGCAATAAAAAAACGATCAATGACTTTATTTTGATCATAGATCGAACTCCACTTTTTTCTGAGAACTAACTCAAAAATCTCATGAAGCTCATCCGCTTTCGCCACTTGAGCACTCATGGCCTCCTCTAGTTTATGAGCTAAAGACTCTGTTTTTTCCAAGCCAATTTTAACTAATTTATTTTTTAGCGCTCCATGGTTATTTTTTGATTTCTTCAATTCGTCCATCATAGCGGAAACCATCAAAGAAGTTTCCTGTATCTGACTTGAAACTTGTCGTAATCCATATAAAATTTTGATCAAATCAGGCCTTCGCTCTTCTATAAAACCGATGGATTGCATTAAATATTGATTTAATTGCGAATCTTCTCCAATGGCCTTGTCGAGGGCTCTGAAACGATCAAAGGAGAATCCATCATTATTATCGATTAAAGAAAGAAATTTTTTTCTCAACGAATTTAAGTTATACCCTGTATGGGTAATAACATTGGAGTTAAACTCTTTCTCCAACCATAGAAGCTTATCTGTTTTTTCCTCTAAAGAAGTTTTGATTTCTTCGAACGATCGCGTCAGTTGTTTAATATGCTTTTTTGTTTCAAAAATAAAATTTGATTTGTCCTGTTGCGGAGGTAAATTCGTATTTTGCGCCAAAGTGGCGAAAGGATAAATAAAGATTATTGATGAAAAGATCAAAATTGAGTTTATGGTTCTTTTGATTTTTTGTGGTGCTTTAAGATTGGTGTGCTTCAAGTCATTAAACATTTTAGCTCCTAATCGTCATTGAAAACTATAGTTCTTAGTTCTTGCAACTTTAATACTGAGCTTTAACAAGTGCAGCTTGCATGCCAAAAATAAAGCTCAAGAGAATAGGTATTCAATAAGAATTATTGATAAGAAAAAAATTGATCAACAACTGTCAATAAAAAATACAATTTGACGTCTCTTTATGAAACGCTGGGATCAGGTTCATTGTTTTATTTATTATAAAATCAATTTAAATGGAGTTTAAGCGTTTCAAGGACAACCACCAGGAAGCGTCCAAGGAATGGTCCAATTAGGTCGGTTAGCAACACTTAAAGGGGATCCATCATTAAAAAGAGTGGGAGGACTTCCATTAACATGCGAAACATTCGAAACATTCCAGCATTTGATAGATTGATTAAAATTCGAGGCATAGCTAAACATTCCACTCATGTCCGTAACGTTCGAAACATTCCAAGTTCCTAAAGGTCGATTAAATTGCCAAGTATTACTAAACATCTTGCTCATATTGGTGACATTAGAAACATTCCAAGACCCAATAGGTTGATTGAAAGCAAAAGCCTGATTAAACATCTCACTCATATTGGTGACATTAGAAACATTCCAAGATCCGATAGGCTGGTTAAAATCTTGAGCATTATTAAACATCTGACTCATATCCGTGACACCTGAAACATTCCAAGTTCCTATAGGCTGATTAAAAGCCTGAGCATTACTAAACATCTGACTCATATTCGTGACATTAGAAACATTCCAGGTTCCTATAGGCTGATTAAAAGCCCAAGCATCATAAAACATTTCGCTCATATCCGTCACTTTTGAAACATTCCAAGCGCCAATCGCCTGGTTAAAAGCAAATGCTTTATGAAACATCCCTCTCATATCCGTTACTTTTGCAACATTCCATAGGGATATAGATTGATTAAAAGAAAAAGCATAATGAAACATCTCACTCATATCCGTAACCTCTGAAACAACCCACGTCCCGATGGGTTGATTAAAAGCGTTCGTATAATAGAACATTCTGTGCATTGTTTTCACGGCTGAAACGTCCCAGAGATTCAGAGGCTGGTTAAAGGCCCAAGCATTGTTAAACATCATACTCATGTCCGTAACCTTTGAAACATTCCAAGTGCCAACCGGCTGGTTAAAAGTGGTTGCAAAATTAAACATCATACTCATATTTGTGACATTTGAAGTGTCCCAATTTCCGATTTTTCCATTAAATTTCGTAGCTAGCCTGAACATACTCGACATATCTTCAACCAAACTCAGATCCGGAGGAGACAGTGGATCATCTCCCTTGATTTCCAAGTT
>CAUJGP010000005.1 GCA_963170155.1 Bdellovibrionota bacterium
TTTGCCCAAGGCTATGGCCTCTTCTTTAAACTCTTCTGTAAATTTTCTCTTTACCCCTCTGTCTCTCTCTTCCACGATTTACTCCTCCACTTTGGGTTAAACCGCTTAAACGAGACTGTCCACTAAATTTGGGGAACTCCATACCAACCATTGCCTTGGGCAATACAGGCAAGGCGCGACCCATTTGCGGGCACCACCTCTTTGCACTGCTTGAGGTTTCCAACGTTTTCTCCGAGCTTTAGTTTGGTCTGCATATTATAAACGGCAAACCAACCATTGCCCTGGGCAATGCAGGCATAATCTTGATTTAGCGCGGGCAAAGCCTCTTGGCACTGATTAAGGTTACCAACGTTCTCACCAAGTTTTTGATTAGTGTCCAAGTCTACGACCGCGAACCAGCCGTTCCCCTGGGCAATACAAGCGAGGCCTAACGAATGTCCACTGCGGTAAAGAAGTTTTTGGGCCTGACTTAGCAGGCGCAGAAACTCTCGTTGATCGGATGGACTAAGATCACCCAAATACCCCTGTCGAACCCCCTGCTGCATATCACGCAAAGCATCCATGGAGAGCCGATTATTATCAGTAGCTGTTGCCACTAAAGATACGAAAAACATTGTAAGAAAACTTAAAACTCGAATTTTCATTCAACCTCCTGCACCCGCAATAGGGCTAAATTTTCCCTGGACAAGCGTAAATATAATGAATTTATGCCTGCCAGGCAATTGTCAGTATCTTAGAGAGCACATTTTTCAAAGGTCCATTCCGGAGACATAGGTAACACTTTTATTTTAAATGGATCATCCACCGGTTCGACCCTTTTTGCTACCTGATCAAAGTACCCCAGATCATAATCAAGGAATGATACGATCCAGATCCCATCTTCCACTTCTTTGATTCCTACCTCTTGTCCCGCAAAAGCTCTGCTTAAATTCACTTTTAAATTCTTCTCACAGATTCTTCCGCACTGAGTGACTTTATACTATACTGCACCCAACTTATAGGTTGAAAATACGAAGCTTCTGAAGATGTCGGACTAAGGCGCTTGTGAAAAGCGCCCGACAGTTACAATCAAGTATTTTTAGTTACTTCTTTGGCAATTTAAAGTATTATCCTTACAGAAAAATCCATTGCTTCTTGAACCTGTCTTACACGCATTTTTTGCATTATATTCTGCCTCTAGCTGAGTGTTACCTTCCCCAGAAAATGATCCATCAAAAGAAGAGTTAATTGTGCAGAAATAGCTTGGCTGTCTCTCTTCGACTCCACAAAAAATAGTGTTACGGCCAAATCGAAATGACTCCCCAGGTTGTAAATAAATATCTGCTCGAGCCTGTAAACCAATTGATAAAAGAAAGCTTAGTGCCATTAATGTTTTCATTATTTTACTCCTATTTTTTGTTGAACATAAATCTCATACTGACTTAAGCAATAACAGTGCCAGGCCAATTTGATACCACCTCGCAAAAATTTCCTATTAGTAGATATTCTAAAGCCAAGTTTTTTCTAATGAGAGAGAATTACCATTCTTTTAACGAAAGTTTAAATCATCTATGGACATTTTGTATTTTAGTGGGCTTTTGAAACCGATAACATCTGAGGATGTAGGTTTCTTCGACTTGTAACTGGTTTTTTTTTAACATAGGTGAGGGTATGTTTATTCAAATCATTCGATATCTTTTTAAAGAGTCATTAAGACAACACCACTGGCAATCAGGAATACTCCCAATCCTACCTTCCACGTTAATGGCTCACCTAAAAATAAAATGGCAAAAATCACAACAAGAACAACACTGAGCTTATCAATAGGTGCAACTTTCGATGCAGGTCCAAGCTGTAAGGCGTGGTAGTAGCAAAGCCAAGAAAGACCTGTTGATAAGCCTGAAAGAATAAGAAAAAGGATACTTTTCGAGGGTAGATGCATTGGTCGAACCCACTCTTGTCGAATTGAAATCAGAATGGCGCTGACAATCAAAACTATCATAGTCCTAATAAATGTAGCCAAATTTGAGTTCAAATCGGATACACCGACCTTACCGAAAATAGCCGTTAGTGCTGCAAAAAATGCTGCTCCTAAAGCGAATATCTGCCAGCTCATAGAGGTGCTCCTTTCAACATAAATATAGAATCTATTGGTTCAACTTATGAGAACCTCAGTTCCAATAGAGATTAAAATAAAGTTCTCGAAAATTAACAGGACTAAGCAAATTCCTTTATTTACAATTCAATTTGCTCTGAAGAAACTGAAATTGTCCAAAGGTTTTGGTATCAACGAAGTCGTCCCATGCCTTTTTGTTAAAATTAATGATTCCCATTTGAATTCTCAAATAAAAAACTTCTTTGAAATAGATCAGGATAAAATCTTACTACAAAGATCATCAAAATGAAATCAAACAATGAATGCACTTTTATATTGATTGATTACATAAGCTAAACTCTAAAGAACTTAAACTTTACAAAACAGCAAGATAAAAAATAAAAATTGCCACGATTTGCTCTTTAAGAAAGAATGAGATAAAGAGAACAAAATAAAATCAAGTGATAGCAAATTAGAAATTTTATTTTATATAATTTTTTTAATGTTAAAGATAAATTGAACAAAATTTTTAAATATTCTTATTGAATATTTTGCCAAGTTAGAGTCTCTGCAATTTGAGGGAGTGTCATTGGATATGGTTATAAGACAGGAAGGTTTAGAGGATATTCCGCAAGTTCAAAATCTTGTTAAGAAAGCGTTTGAAAACATGGAACATTCAGACGGCTCAGAACATTTTTTAGTGGAAAAATTGCGAAAATCAAAAAATTTTATTCCACAACTTTCGCTTGTGGCTAAAGGAGGTCAAAATGAAATTGTGGGTCATATTCTTTTTACTCCCATCCAAATTTTGAGAGAGGATGGCTCATTTCGACAATCTTTAGCCCTTGCTCCTGTTTCTGTGTTACCGGTTTATCAGAATCAAGGCGTGGGGGGACTTCTGATTAACCAAGGTCATGATACGGCTAGAGAACTTGGATTTAAATCCATTATTTTAATGGGTCATCCTAAGTATTATCCAAAATTTGGGTATAGGCCTGCTTCCTTATGGAATATTAAAGCTCCAATAGATGTCCCTAACGAAGCCTTTATGGCGATTGAACTTTACCCTGGCTCTCTACATAATTCTTCGGGGCAAGTAAAGTACCCAATGGAATTTGGTATCTAAAAAACATAAAATAGTTAAATTATTGTAGTCTCGCTTTTTTATAGTATCATATTATTCTGTAACAATGATTAATAAAGCAATTTTCATAAAATGAATTATGAATAACTAAAATAGCGAATAGAGTATGAGAAAATTAATTGCAGCAATAAATATGACACTTGATGGTTTTTGTGATCATACAGTCATTTCCGCTGATGATGAATTACATCAGCATTATGCAGACCTTCTAAATAATGCAGGTGTTATTTTGTATGGGAGAATAACATATCAACTGATGCAATTCTGGCAAACATTAGTAAAAAACCCCTCAGGAGAAAAATCCATGGATGAGTTTGCACTGATCATGGATAAAATTCCTAAAATAGTTTTTTCTCGTACTTTAAAAAATGCAGAGTGGGAAAGTGCAAAATTAGCAAGTCAAACCATTGAAAAAGAAGTTTTAGAACTCAAACAGCAATCAGGTAAAGATATTTATATCGGTAGCCGGAGCTTAATTTTACAACTCATGAAACTTAATTTGATTGATGAATACCAGCTTTGTATTCATCCCGTTGTGGCGGGGAGTGGGTTATTGTTATTTGAGAATACAAATGAAAAAAAGATGCTTAAACTCATAAAGACAAAAACATTGAATAGTGGTGCTGTTACACTATATTATGAAGCTGTGCATTTAAGGTCTTGAATGATTCTCCGCTTTTCGACAGCATGGGCTTACTTTCAAAAAGCGGAACATCTGTTAAAACCGATCCTAGTAAAGAGCGATTAGAGAGGTTGAACTAAGAAGCAAGGAGCATAGATAACCATTGGTTTACCAGCCGTAAATTGCTTAAAGTTGTAACTCCCTGTAGAAGCCTGAACTTGATTTAATTCGCTTAGATCTAAAGTCATACCGGATTCTCTGGGAGCACCTTCATCTGTCCAAAAAATGCTGTTTTCTCCCTTTGTTGCTATTGGGAGAAGAGACGTGTCGGGCCGCTCTTCAGGAGCTTGGCAGAAGTTTTCGTCTGATTGTGTAATGCGATTATAAACATAAAGTTCATTATTTTCTGGGTTAAGGAAAAATGAGGCTAAAGCATTACCTGCGCGATGCGTACAGCTACTTATGGACGTATTACCCCATGTGCAAGAACCCACATAAACTACATCATTGTGTTCATTCGTTACTGAGGGTTGAGCTTGGGCGCTGCCAAAAATAAATAATAGTGGGAAAAAACTTAAGAAACTGATCTTCGATTTCATAATGACTCCTTGTATGATTATTTGCGTAGAGCGACCAGTGAACATGTTGCCTTCACATTTCCCATTCCAATAACAGGAGTTTGAAATGAAAAACTATCACCAGAATTCAAAATCTTGTCTGAGGTCACTACTGTTTTATAGACAGTAAAGTGATTGGGGTCAACGTGGCCTTTTTCGAAAGCGGGGCCGATATCAGCATCGGCTTGGCCATTATCGTTAGAAACTTCTTGAAAACCATCTGTTGGCGCTGGAACAAAAGGAGGGTTATGTTTGTTGTTTTGTTCTTCGCATTCTCTCTTTAAGTCTTCAGGAAAGGAAGGGCAAAGAACCGGAGGGTTCCTGATGGAAAGATCATCTCGAGAAAAACCAACTTGTACAGCTCCATGGAGAATTTCAAAGACACTTTGACCATTGTTGACAATAGAGATTTTATAGCGGCCATTATCTTCACCGATATATCCTAAAATCAATTTTTGTGAAGAGTGGCTTTCAACTTCAAAAGTTTGCTGAGAGTTTGCTGATTCTACGGAGCAATTTCCAGATAAGGAGATTCCTCCAGAGTGAGTTGCTGCGAAAGAAAGACAAGCGCAAAGATTAAGGGTAAGTAGAGTTATTGTTTTCATTATTTAGACAATGTAAGAAAGCGAGCATCCCTTCAGGGGAACATCCAAAAAATGGACCTCGTGCTTATGTAAATTTGTACCTAAGCCGTGTCAGACCCTTTCGGGAATGGATGTAAAATGGAAAGTTAAACCCATTTAATCCTAA
>CAUJGP010000006.1 GCA_963170155.1 Bdellovibrionota bacterium
TAGGAAATGATTTTGAAGTTAGGCAATCCAATGATAGGCTCGTGACCGGTAGGGGGCATTTGGGAGCTCCTTTCGTTATCTTAGTTGTCGTTAACCAAGTATAACAAAAGTCCTGACTGCCCCCGTTATTGATGGAGACCCAAAAAAATCAAGTTGTGATTCAGATTTAGGGATAATGTCATTCAATATGATCCCGCATTTTTTATATTCGAAACCAGATTTGTAAATTGAGTCTAACCCATAAAAAGCCTGATGGATTAACTTAGTGGTGACTGAAGTCCATGATGGAAGTTCAATAGTTGTTGAATTGTAATATTGAGGAATATTTTTGAACGGATTTGTTTGAATAAAAATGAGGATGCTTCGTGCAATAGATTTCTGGCGACGAAGTTTTTCCGTTGCCGTATGAACATGGTTAGCAATGGCCTCTTGCAACTCCTCTTTGGCAAAAACAGGACGCCCAAAGGAACGACTTGAACAAATATTTTTTTTATCCTGCTGAACTTGTTCCAGATCAAGGCAAGAGACGGCTTTTAGTTCTTGCATTATTCTAGCTCCGACAACCGTTAGTTTCTTCTGTATGAGAGTTTCATTAGCGTCTCTCAGCTGTCTGGCTGTGTATATTCTCAGATCATGGAGCTTTTGAGTAGATTTCCGGCTAATGCCCCAAATATCTTCAATTGGAAATGTATTTAATGCTTGTTCACAAACTAGAGGATCTAAAACAGAAAAGACTCCTTGATTTTTTATTTTGTCCTTTTTCAACAATCTATTGGCTACTTTTGCTAGAACCTTAGTTGGTCCCAAACCAATGGAAACAGGTATACCTGTCAACTTCAAAACACGCTGACGAATGTCTTGGGAATACTGAATCAAATCGCGTTTTTTAAAACCAGTTAAATCAAGAAAGGCTTCATCAATTGAGTAAATTTCTAGCTCAGGAGTGTATTCCCTCAAAATCTCCATGACTCGACGACTCATGTCTCCGTAGAGAGTATAATTAGAAGAAAACACATGAATGTTATGTTTTTTAATAACGTCTTTAATTTTAAAAAATGGTGCCCCCATTTTTATTCCGATAGCTTTCGCTTCATCTGTTCTTGCTATTGCACATCCATCATTATTCGATAAAACAATTACAGGCTTTCCTTCTAAAGAAGGATTGAAGACTCGTTCACACGAACAATAAAATGAATTGCAATCTACAAGAGCAATAATTTTTTCACTACTCATTTAAAACTCATTCTAATTGAATGCTTTAGAACACCCCAAATTCTGAAATCCATTTCGTTGGTGATCTTTATATCAGGATAACTTGTATTCTCTGCATGTAAGGCTATTGAGTTTCCGCTTTTAAGCAGTCGCTTGAGCGTAAAATCGCCATCTAAGTGAGCTAGCACAATAGA
This sequence comes from Bdellovibrionota bacterium, assembly GCA_963170155.1. Taxonomy (GTDB): domain Bacteria; phylum Bdellovibrionota; class Bdellovibrionia; order Bdellovibrionales; family Bdellovibrionaceae; genus CAUJGP01. The sequence goes on from CAUJGP010000006.1 coordinate 1,407, forward strand.
ACCATGAGAGGGCTCTATTGATCTATCAATGATTAACAAATCTTTGTGGTAGATTCCAGCGCCGATCATCGAGTCGCCACGAACCCAAGCCATAAAAGTTGCGGAGGGGTGCGAGATCAAAAATTTATTTAGATCTAATGCTTGTTCCATATAGTCATCGGCGGGCGATGGAAAACCCGCCGAAACCTGTGAAGTAAAAATGGGAATGATATTGGAACTTGCTTTAGCCGTTAGAGTTTTTTTTGGAGGTTGGAATTGTAAAGTCATTCGTTCTAGATATAAACGAGCCCATTTCTAGTCAAAATGTATGTGTAAGTTTTGGCTTAAAGACCAATAAAATTTATTTGAGGAGTTGCGCAGAGTGTCTACATCTACTTCTTATAGAAGAATTTGGGGCATTTTTTCACTTTTCTTAGGTTGCAAAAATTTGCTTATGTTCAAAGTGATACTGTTAACACTGTTATGGATCGAGTGACTTCGATTCGTTTTATTGCTTCTTTAGAAGAAAACAATCAGAGGATTATTTTAGATCAGATTCGTCATCTTTTATTCTCTAAAAGGTTTTGGGGCATTTAATCTAAAGAGAATGCCAAAAAATCAATTTCAATTCGCTCAGCAACAACTTTTTAAATGCAACTTCACCTTAAAACCTCTTATAGCCTGTGCAAGAGTGTTTATATTTTAATAAGTTGCTGCTACAAAAATTGATGATATTTATCATAACTTTGAAGTTGTTGTTTTGAGTCGACGATTCTATCCATAAGAGTGATTTTTTCTTTCTTTTAGATCCTTGTTTTTTATTGATAATAATGAAGTCAAATAAAAATCATTGGCTAGTGATTCTCCATTATAAAAAGCAAAAGAAATATCTTGATTGCAAATAGACTTGAGCACCGACGTTTCAGTGCGTTTTGATTTTATGAGAGTTTTCCAAGAACGAATTTGTTTTTGATGGTGTAGATCGCTGTTGGCTAACATCGGAAGTCCACTGTGAAAAACCTCTTCAAAAAGCTGAGCTCCACTCGCAACCTCCCAGGCATCGATGAGATGTCCGATCACATCTCTTTCTTTCCATAATTGAAGAGTGGGAATGTATGTTATATCCATTGTGAAGACAGGATGAGCTGCAATTGTGATGGCTCCTTGGCCTTTGATGGATTTCAATATATTTTCAATGTTTTCATCTGGGTCCACCCATTGCCGCACGCCAATTCCTAAGATATGTGCAGATCTTTGAGTGCGAAGAGTATTTTTAGTGATCTCAATTCCAGGGAGGAGAAGCATTCTGTATTGCTTCCAAGCGCGAGAAGCTTGCATTTCCAATTCAAAGATATATTCATTGAAGGTTTCTTTAGTCAGAGAGCGATTTAACCAATGGGCTGCCAGTCCTATGAATGAATTTGTTTCACATACATGATCTGTGATGGCAATGACATGAAATCCTCGTGTACCATAAAGATCAACTAATTCTGAAATACTATGTTTTCCATCGCTCCAATGACTATGAATATGCAAATCTGAGAGAAGCATTCGTTTGCTCCTTTCTTTGCTTGAAAAAAGAAATTAACGATCAAACTGAAGCTCTTTCAAGTTTGATCAGAGATGTTACTTTCTTTCATAGACTAGGCTTATTTTCTTTAAAACTCAGGTTAAGAATGTGTTTATTTTTTATTTCATATCAATAGTTTTTATAAAAAATTATGGAACCTTATTGTTTATTTAGAGATTGAGATGAGTAAACATAGGATATTCACCATGCTGATCAAACGTGATCAACACTGTTTTAGGATGGGTTCGGACAGCAAGACCTTCTGGATGGAGGCCTGCAAACTCTTGAATTAAAAAGAGCTTGTTTGAATGAGGTTCGAACTTCCAAATACGTCCGATTTCATTTGAATTTGTTGTTGATAGAATTAAGCTTTCTCCATCTAAGGCAATTTCAGAAAGGAAATCTTGCTCTCCTGAGAGTTTTGAAAAATTGATTATTTTCCATAATCGTAAATTTATTTTTTGTTGAGTGAATAAATCAGTCGTAGATCCTAGGTTCAAGATCAGCGCAACCCCTGATGCAAGCTGGGGCCCCTTTAATCCGATATACAATTCACCATCTTTAACAAAGCTAGATTCTACATCCAATTCTTGATCAAAATTATTTTTTATGGATTTCAGTTCTGGAATTTGCGAATCGTTGAGCGCTTTAAGAAGAAGAGGACGAAGTTCAATCTGATTCATAGCCGTGATTTCCTTGCCATTTCGACGAGCCCTGACAAGAAGGTTGCGTTCTACTAGATTTTTATTGTTTTTATTCAAACTCATGGAAGATAAAATCATTAAATGACCTTGCTCATCTTGATACAGGGATTCGATATCGGTCATTTTTGTTACCCCTTTGATCATGATGGGGCTTTCATCTATTTTGCCATTTGTATCCATGAGAAATAAAAAAGCAGAGTTCTTTTTATCTGTGTCATCACTGGCTATAAGATATTGATTGAGATCCAAAAGGTAAATAGCTCCGGAGGGTTCAAAAGATTTTAAATCGGATTTGAGTTTATTAGGAATATCTATTTTATCTAAGCTGAAGGTCGTGCATCCAAAGACCATTAAATAGAGGGGGATGATAATTTTTTTGATCATAATAGCCTCCTTAAGTTCCCGAGAATACAGCTTGGCAAACTTTTTAGGATTAGTAACTTCAAAAATCGTTTTGAAGGTTAATTTTTTGTTAAGATTATGCTAAAAGGTTTGCATTAGTATCTCTGAAATAACGATCTTGATTGGAAAAACAGGTTTGGTTGATGAGGTTTCTGATACTGAAGAGATAGGGGTTTTAAGCTCAGGATATGTTGAGATATTTTCTCATGGGATCTTGCTTAACTTCAAGGCCGTAGATGGGTCAGTCATTAAAGCACTGCCGAGTTTAGTAAGGGCCTTAGTAAGTCAAAGAATAGAGCTACCTGTCTTAATATTTCTTGATTCCCCTTAGATTCTTAGATTGTCAAAAGCCTAATTTAGTGATTTCAATATTTGGACATGGAGCGGTATTAGTTTATGAAAAAAAGTAAAATTTTACCTCTTTCGTTTTATCAACGTTCTACGGAACTCGTGGCTCGAGAGCTTCTAGGGAAAAAGCTGTGTCGCAAACTTTCCAATGGAAAAGTTTTATCTGGTTACATTGTTGAAACGGAAGCTTATGTTGGTTTATTGGATAAAGCTTGCCATGGTTTTGGTGGTCGTAAAACTCCTAGGACCCAAGTTCTGTATGAAAATGGTGGGATCGCTTATATTTATTTTATTTATGGCATGTATTATTGCCTGAATGTTGTTAGTTCAAAAAAGAATCATCCTGAGGCCGTTCTAATTCGTGCGCTAGAGCCATGTGATAATGTGGATTGGATGAAAGATAAAAGCCAAAATAGCATTAATGAAAAAAAGATCTTAAATGGTCCAGGAAAACTCTGCAAAGTTTTAGATATTGATAAGGGTTTGAATACCCATGACTTAACTCAAAATCCATTATGGATTGAAAAGGGAAAAGATATAAAATCTGAGGCTATTGTGAGTTCACCACGGATTAATATTGGCTATGCAGAAGAATGGATAGAGAGACCGTTAAGATTTTCAGTTAAAGATTCACCCTACATTTCAGTCAAAATTAAAGAAGCAAAGTAATTTTCACTTATTTGTCTTCATTATTTTCAATACCATAAAATTTTTCACCAAGAGCAATGGTTGGACGTCCTTGTGATTTACGGTATCGATTGGTATCTCGAAGAGAGTAAACACAACCACAGTACTCCTGTTGATAGAAACCCTCGCGTTTACTGATTTCAATCATGCGTGCCGACCCCCCTTTTTTACGCCAATTATAATCCCAGTAGGTAAGATGAGGATATTTTGAAGCTGCACGATGACCACAATCATTGATTTGTTCCATATTTTTCCAGCGTGAAATTCCCAAGCAGCTAGTTATCACCGGGAAACCATTTTCGTGTGCGTAGAGAGCTGTTCTCTCAAAGCGCATATCAAAACACATGGTGCAACGAATGCCTCGCTCAGGTTCGTTTTCCATTCCTTTGGCTCGTGCAAACCAATTGTCAGTATCATAATCAGCGTCAATAAACGGGATACCCGCTTTTTCCGCAAAGCGAATATTCTCCATTTTACGGATTTCATATTCTTTTTTGGGATGAATATTGGGATTGTAAAAGTAGATTGAAAATTCAATCCCAGAAGCTTGAATGGCTTCCATGACTTCTCCTGAGCAAGGAGCACAACAGGAATGTAAAAGAAGTTTAGTTTTACTGTCGGGAAGTTCTAAAATTTCACGTGGAAATGATGATTGATTGGATGCCATAGATTTTTCTCCGAGCCGGGGAGTATTACTTATTTATTAGAATTTTAGAAGTGAAAAGTGATATTTGGTATTAGATTATTGGGTAAATTAGGATCATCATACATTAAAAAACTTTCAATTTTGTTATAATTAAAGCGAGAAAAAAATAACGATAATTGTATTATCAAAGTAAAGTTTTTAAATGGAATCAAGTTAATCACAAAGATAGAATTATTCATTGCTTTTTAAAAGACAACCACCTAGAGACTTGTAAGAAAAGAAAGGATTTTTATGAAAAAAATGATTTTGTCAATGTTATTTTTAGTTTATTCTTTTTCTGCTCAGGCTTATGAGGTTTCTTCACAAAAACACTCCATATCTCCAGCGTCTATCGATAAGGCTATTACGCTTGTGGATAAATCTGGTTCTCCACAACACAAAAAGGTCAATGTGATTGTCACGGACAGTGGAATGAGCACAGATGTATCGCCACGTTATACAGTTTACTTAGGCTTTGCCAGCATGGCAGAAATGGGGAACATTTCTGCTAGTTTTAAAGTGAATGATCAAGCTTCCAAGTTTATTTCTGCATCAAGAAAATCCGCAGGTATTTATGAAGTGAAGACCATTGAAGTTCGTGATGAAGGTATGTATGAGGTCACCCAAATGATCGATGCGGTAAAAATGTTTTCAGATGAGCAAAAACTTAGAAAAAACTGCGGAGATGATTTTTGTGATCATGAATTAAAAACAAAAATTATTATTTCTGAAACGATAAAGAAACTAAATTAGTTTCATTCTCTATGGAGCTCACAAGGCTTAAGCTATTGAGCTCCATTTTTATTTAAAATCAGTAAATCAGAGTTGAAAACCAAAAAATTACATCACACCTTCTACAATACCAGCAATGCCCATTCCTCCTGCCGTACAAATAGAAATCAGAACTCTTTTGTCACTTCCTTCAATTAATTTTCCTACACTGGCGAGGATTCTGCTACCAGTGGCTGCAAAAGGGTGTCCTAACGCGATACTGCCTCCAACAACATTCATTTTGCTTCTATCAATAGAGCCAAGAGCACTTGTTAAACGTAACGTATTCTGGCAATAGTCTTCACTTTCCCACGCTTTAAGAGTGCAAAGAACTTGGCCAGCAAAGGCTTCATGAATTTCATAATAATCAAAATCTTGAAGAGTCAGATTGTTTCTAGTGAGTAATTTTGCCACAGCTTTCGTCGGAGCCATAAGAAGACCTTCACCATTGACAAAATCAACAGCAGCAACTTGAAAATCGATGAATTTCGCTTGAGCTTTTAGGTTCAATGCAGAAAGGCCTTCTTGGCTCGCCAGCAAAACAGCACTGGAGCCATCGCTGAGTGGACTTGCATTGCCTGCCGTGATCGTTCCATGGGATGATTTATCAAAAGCGGGTTTAAGATGCTTTAGTTTTTCTTGGGTTGTATCTTCTCGAATCAAAGAGTCTTTTTTAGTTTCCCCAACCGGCACAATTAAATCAGCATAAAAACCATTTTTATATGCAGCCACAGCATTTTGATGACTCTGATACGCTAACTCATCCTGCTCTGCTTGAGAAATATGCCAATGTTTAACCATGAGTTCACAATGTTCACCCATAGATAAATGAGTGCGAGGCTCAACAACGGCGGGGGTTGAAAAGCCGAGTTCGTTAAAAGAAATCTGAGTTACAACTTTGATTTTATCGCTCAGAGTCTTCGCTTTTCGTAAATTCATGATGGCGTCTCTTAGGGCTTTATTCACTTCAATGGGGACAGCAGAGTTTGTATCAACCCCTCCAGCAATCGCGGTATCAATAAATCCTAATGCAATTTTAGCATACAATTGATAGGCGGCTTCAAAGCTTGTTCCACAAGCTCGTTGGACATTGTAGGCTGGAGTTTGAGGCGCCAGTCCTGATGACAGCACACATTCACGTGCAAGATTCCAATTTTTAGAGCTGGTCATAATCGCTCCGAGAGCCACATCATCAATGGTTTGTCCTTCAAGCTTGTATTTTTTGACAAGTGCGGACAATGAAATTTCCATCAGTTTTTGAGTGGTAATATCAGAATAAGCTGTAAAGCTTTTAACAAAAGGAGTCCTGACTCCGCCAACCATATAAACTTCTTTTTTCATAAAAACCTCTTTGTTATTTTTCACACAATCTGTTTTTTCACTTTATTTTTACTTATGACTTCCTTGTCGATGAACCATACGAATCGCTCCTTGATCGGTAGGATAGATGATCATTTCTTGAATGTTCACATGTTTGGGTCTTGAAAGGCTCCATGTAATGCAGTCAGCAATGTCTTCTGGTGTTAAAGGAGTCATCCCTTCGTAGACGGCTTTGGCTTTTTCTTCGTTATCAAAACGAACCATTGAAAATTCACTTTCAACCATGCCTGGTTCGATATTGGTAACTCGGATTCCTGTTCCTAGTAAATCTTGACGAAGACCTTCTGTAATGGCTGTGACAGCAAACTTACTCGCGCAATAAACAGTCCCTCCAGGATAAACCCATCGACCGGCGACGGAACCAAGATTAACGATGTGACCTTCTTTTTTATCCAACATGAAAGGTAAAAGCTGATGAGTGAGGTAGAGGAGCCCTTTGATGTTCGTATCAATAACTTGATTGATTGCATTCAGATTATTTTTATGGAAGGGATCGGAGCCTTTTGCGAGTCCTGCATTATTAATAATGACAGAGAGGCGCTTAAAAACGCTTTGATGGCCTTGAATCATTTTCTCTATCTCCGTTAGTGATGAAACGTCACCAGCAAAGAAATGAATTTGAGAAGGAGCCATCTCTGAATCAGATTGTTTTTGATGAGCGGTGTGAGTCATTGAAATAGCCAACTCTTCAAGTTCTTTTTTCAATTCAATGAGTCGTTCTTTACGCCTTGCCATTAAGAAGAGGTCGTAGCCCTGATGAAGTAAAGAAAAAGCGGTTGCTTTTCCTATCCCAGAAGAGGCTCCAGAAATAAATGCGAGTGGTTTTTTTTGATTCATTTAGAAAAGCTCCCTATCGGTGGTGAGAAGAGTATTAAAAAGGCCTTTGAACCCCTTATTGAGGGCATTGAGCATTTTCATAAGCTTTCCATCCCTATGTTTTTTATCACAAAGCCCACTTCTGTGAAGACAAAGCCTTGGTTTTGATAATCATAAACGTGGCTGCTATTCATGGCAATAGCGCAATGACCATAATGATTTTCTAGAGCATAGGCGCCTTGAAGACTACACTTGTTAGTAGAGCTCATTTGGCTTGCAAAAAGGATTGATAAAACGGTTATTTCTATCATAAAACACCTCTTGAGCTCATTAAATTAAAGTCAGTGGGATTGAGTTCAATTTGAGATTATAAATAAAACTTATGTTTTTTTAGATTATATTTTGAGTTTTATCAACTTGAATGAAGGGCTTTTACTTTTTTTTCTCATAGTATTCAGCAACATAAGACGTAAGATATTAAGAGACAAGGATAGAGACGTGACAAATTACAACCATGATGAACTTAATAAAGCTTCAACAAACCAATTTATTGTTTTTGAAGGTTTAGATGGTGCTGGAAAATCAACCTTGATTCAGCTTCTCAAGACAGAGCTAGAAAAATATCAGCAAAAAGTGACGGTGACTCGTGAGCCTGGCGGGACAGCGCTCGGTGAGGAGTTGCGGGAGATTCTTTTACGACGAGGTAAAACTCCCCCAACACCGCGTACGGAGTTACTGCTTTATGAAGCAATTCGCGCTCAACATGTAGAAACTTTGATCCATCCTAAATTAATCCTGGGCGAATGGGTGCTGTGCGATCGGTTTTCAGCGAGTTCCATCGCTTTTCAGGCCGGTGGGCGCAAAATTATGGAATCTGAAGTCAAATGGCTTAATTCTTTTGCAACAAATCGTTTAGTGCCAAGAATCACAGTCTTATTGGATCTCACTTATGATGAGGCGCGTTCCCGACAAAACCATCGATTTCAGCACAAAGGGGAAGCTGCAGATCGAATGGAAGCCGAGGCTCAAGATTTTCATGAACGTGTACGAACATCATTTTTAAAGCAAGCACAAGAGAGTGCTTCTTTTTCAGCAGAAACTTCAAAAGTCTCTTCCTCTGTTTCCCAGTGGATTGTATTGTCAGCTATGCAAAGTCCTGAAAATTTGTTAACTTTACTTATTCAAAAGCTAAAGGAGCTTGGAGTTTGGAAATTTTAACAACGGTTTATGGTCATGATCGAGTCAAAGAAGTTTTGCGAAGAGCTTTTCTGCAAGGGGCCTTGCCGTATCAGCTTCTCTTTGTGGGTCCCGAAGGGATTGGAAAAAAAAAGATAGCATGGGGTCTTTCTCAAATATTGCTGTGTCAGAGATTGTCAGATCAGGGGGTTGCTTGCGGGCAATGTTCTTCGTGTTTAAAAATTCAATCAGGGTTTCATGAAAGTATTTTATTTATTGAACCAGAAAAAAACCTCATCAAAATAGAAAAAGCTCGAGAAATTCAATCTTTTTTAAGTTTATCTCATGATGAAAAAGCCCGAATTGTAATAGTTGATAATGCTCATTTTCTCAATCAACAGGCTTCGAATGCTCTTTTAAAGCTCGTCGAAGAGCCACCAGCAAGAGTTTATTTCTTTTTCATCACTCATCGTTGGGCGCAGGTTCTACCCACTATTCGTTCGCGCATGACCAAAATTCCAGTGGCTCCTTTGAGTGAAGAGGATCTCTCCCGTTGGATGGAGCCCTCAAACGAGGCGACAGAGCTCCTCCGCTTTGCTCGAGGATCAGTTAAAGAACTTCTTGAGCAAAAGCAAGAAGAGTCCTCAATGGTTCGTCAAGAGGCTTATGAATTATTTCAGCGATTTTTTTCAGATAAAAATTATTTAATTTTAGGCGATTGGCGAGATCGTATTAAGGATAAAGACAAGCTTATTTTATACATTCGTTATTGGCTCACAAGTCTTCATGAGTATCTCTACCAAAAGAATAAGCAAGATGGTTTTAATCAAGGGGAGTCTTTATTGCCGCATCTTCGAGGACTTATGGATTATCATGACGACGTTATTTGGTCTCTTTGGGAAAAAGGCCTTACATTGGAAGCGGGTGTTTTAGGGCATCGTGATCCGGTGTTATTGTTAGAAGAATGGTTATTGGTCACTGAAGATAAACAGAAAAAGAAAGGGTTCAGTTATGAGCTCATGGATTGATGTGCATGTTCATCTGGATAAATTAGAAGAAGGCCCGGAACAAGCCTTACAATTAGCAAGGCAAGAGGGAATAGAAAGAGTGATCACCATAGGAACAGAGCCTTCAGATTTATCCGTGGTGCTGGAGCTTTCGGAAAAATATGCACCTATGGTGTACTGTACTTTAGGAATTCACCCTCATGAAGCAGGGCTTTGGGACCAAACGATGAGTGATTTCATAAGAGAAAAGGCCACAAACCATCCTCGTGTGGTTGGTTTAGGTGAAATGGGATTAGATTATTATTACAATAATGCAACTCCCCAGACGCAAAAGCGTGCTTTTCAAGATCAGCTTCAATTGGCCTCTGATTTGGATTTACCCGTGGAAATTCATACTCGAGATGCAGAGGAAGACACACTTGAGATTTTAAGGGCGATGAAAGGCCGAGTTCGAGGATTGATCCATTGTTTTACTGGAACTCGGTGGTTTGCAGAACAATGTTTAGATTTAGGCTATAATATTAGCCTCAGTGGTGTTTTAACCTTTAAAAACGCTCAATCCTTAAGGGACATCGCTTCTTTTGTTCCTCTCAATCGTCTGCATGTAGAGACGGATGCTCCATTTTTAGCTCCCGTCCCACAAAGAGGAAAAAAGAATACTCCCGCTTATATGATTCATACAGCTCATCAACTTGCTCAAATAAAAGCCATACCAGTGGATGAACTCAAGGAACAGGTTTGGAAAAATACGAAAGCGCTCTTTACCAAACTGAGTTGAAACTTGATTTTTCTTCAGAATGAGATCAGAGTTCGGATTCAATTGCGTTTTTAAGAAGGAGAGTCAAGTGTCGAGTCATTCTGGAAAAAAAATAAGAGTTGCTATCAATGGTTTTGGGAGAATCGGTCGTGTTCTTTTTAGAACGGGGTTTGATGACCTTGAGATCGTTGCGGTTAATGATCTTAGTGGTCTAGAAACAGCGGCTCACCTCCTTAAATATGATTCCACTCATGGTATTTATAAAAATGATGTTTCAACAGAAGGGCAAAACCTTATCGTAAATGGTAAAAAAATCGCACTTTGTTCTACAAAGAATCCTGCAGAACTCCCATGGAAAGCTCATAATGTTGATGTTGTTTTAGAATGTACAGGAGCTTTTAAAGATAAAGCGCAATTTTTAGAGCAAGTGAAGGCCGGAGCGAAGAGAGTTTTTGTTTCAGCTCCTGCTGAAGGCGCAGACCTCACCATGGTATATGGTGTAAATCATACGTCTTATGATCCCGCTCAACACGTTGTGGTTTCAAACGCTTCTTGTACCACCAATTGCTTGGCTCCCGTTGCTAAAATTTTAAATGAAAGCTTTGGGATTGAGCATGGTGTGATGACAACGATTCATTCTTACACAAACGATCAGCGAATTCTTGATGGCACCCATAAAGATTTAAGAAGAGCAAGAACGGCGGGGACATCAATGATTCCAACGACAACGGGAGCTGCTAAAGCCGTTGGAAAGGTTCTTCCTGAGCTGAAAGGAAAAATTGATGGGACATCCATTCGAGTTCCCACACCCAATGTGAGCTTAGTGGACTTTGTCTTTAACGCTTCAAAGGATTTGTCGGTAGAAGCGATCAATAAGACGCTGATAAAAGCCTCTCAGGAAAGTCTTAAGGGAATTCTAACAACAGAATCAAAGCCTTTGGTCAGCGTGGATTTTAATGGCAATCCTTATAGTTCTATTGTTGATCTCGCAAGCACCATGGTGATTGGTTCTCGTCTTGGAAAAGTTTTTTCTTGGTATGATAATGAAACAGGTTTTAGCAACCGCATGGTCGACTTTATTAAATATCTCGAAGAAAAAGGACTCTAGAGATTTTCACACTGATAAATAGGATCAGTATGTCTATTTAGGGAGTGTCGCTTTGTCTTTTTCAAAGAAGGCGGCACTGAAAGAATATTACTTTCTTGCAAAGAGAATCGCAGTTTCAATGAATATTAAAGGATCATGATTATGTCTGGATTAAAGGGAATAAAAACAATTCGAGATTTTGAGCTCAAAGATAAGCGTGTTTTTTTGCGTTTAGATTTAAATGTACCATTAGCAAATGGAGTTATTTCTGATGAAACGCGAATTTTAGCAAGTTTGCCTACAATTAAATATGCTGTTGAAAAAGGTGCTAAGTTGATTTTAGCGTCTCATTTGGGGCGTCCAAAGAGTGCTGAAGATAAATCTCAAAGCTTAGAGGGTGTTGGAAAGCGTTTAGCAGAGCTTTTACAAATGGAAGTGATGCTTGTTGAAGAGCCTGACTCTGAGGCCACTAAAGCTCTTCTCGTGGGTTTAAAAAAGAATCAAATTATTTTATTAGAAAATGTTCGTTTTCATAGTGGTGAAACTCAGGATTCCATGGAGTTTGCTCAAGCATTAGCACCTTTAGCTGATATCTATATCAATGATGCTTTTGGAGCGAGTCATCGCGCTCATGCCACAATTCACGCACTTCCAAGTTTAATAAAAGAAAAAGGGATTGGATTTCTCATTGAAAAAGAAATTCAAATGCTGGATCAACTTTTAGACTCGCCAAAACGCCCTTATATTGCCATTTTAGGAGGGGCTAAGGTGAGTGACAAAATTGCTGTCTTTGAAAAACTCATTGATTTAGTGGATGGCTTTATCATTGGCGGTGCCATGGCCTATACTTTTTTAAAAGCAAAAAATATTTCTATTGGGAAAAGCCTTGTTGAGAATGAAAAACTGAACTACGCCCGTGAAATGATGGCCCGGGTGGAGGCTCGAAACAAAAGCTTTCTTTTACCAGTAGACCACATTGTCGCATCTTCATTGCATGAAACTACTGGCGAAGTTACCACGAGCGTAACGATTCCAGATGATAAAATGGGTTTAGATATCGGGCCCAAAACACTTGTTCAATTTTCAGAAGCAGTAAAGGGAGCCGCCACTCTCTTTTGGAATGGACCTATGGGAGTGTTTGAGAAAAAAGCTTTTTCCAAAGGATCATTTGGATTGGCGGCAGCCATTGCAGAATCCAAGGGAATCAAAATTGTGGGGGGTGGTGATTCAGCCGCTGCCGCAGAACAGTCAGGGTTTGCCTCTCAAATGACACATATTTCTACAGGAGGAGGAGCGAGCCTTGAATACCTACAAGGCGACAAACTCCCTGGACTTGAGGTTCTAAGAACAAAAATTCGTTAATTTTTTTACTCTAAAAAACGTAACATAATTTTTGTTCTTTAAATAAATCTCTTCAAAAATAAGCAAAAAAGTAGAGAAAATGAAAAATAAGAAGGATTTTACCCATGAAACAAAAACTATTTGCCGCTAATTGGAAACTCAATAAAGGGCCAAAAGAAACAAAATCCTTTTTTGAAGAGTTCCTTCCTCTGTTGCCTCAAGAATCACAGGCACAAATAGTTTTCTTTGTTCCAGCCACCAATCTAGAGTCCACAGCTCAATTGCTCTCTCAAACAAAAATTCATTTTGGAGCACAAAATTGCTACTCACAATTAAACGGCGCTTTCACGGGAGAAATTTCAGCACAGATCATCAAAGAAATAGGGGCTCGTTATATTTTATTAGGTCACAGTGAGCGGCGACAAATTTTTAAAGAGAGTGATGAGTTTATTGCCTTAAAAGGAAAGTTAGTTCAATCCTTGGGATTAATCCCCATGCTTTGTATTGGAGAGACTCTTGAAGAGAGGGACGCTGGGAAAACAGAAAAGATTTGTGAGGCTCAACTGGTTTCTTTCATGAAAAGTATCGATCTCAAAAAAGATTGGGTTGTCGCTTATGAACCCATTTGGGCTATTGGCACAGGGAGAACGGCCACGACCCAACAAGTCTCAGAAACTCATGCTCAGATTAAAAAATTGATTCAAAGAGAAGGTGGAAGCAGTCAGACTCTGATTTTATATGGAGGGAGTGTAAAGCCAGAAAACTCGAAAGAACTTTTAGCCATCGCTGAAGTTGACGGATTTCTAGTTGGAGGTGCTTCTTTAGATCCTCATAGTTTTAGTAAAATTTGTCTTTAAAATGGGCGATGTTCAAACGCATTCTGGTCAGGGGGATGAGTCTTGCTTTTTAATAAAAGCAGTGAGAGGATGTGGGCTCTTAGATTGAAATAGAACTCAATTTAATCCATGGAGGATAACACAAATGGTATTGACAGCGAATTTTAAGAAAATTTTAGCAATGGGAGCTCTTTTAATTTTAGGGTTCATCAGCATTTCTAACGCCTCTGAAACAGTTAAAGGTGCCGAAAAAGATTATGAAGCCTTTAAACAAGAATTATCCGTGAAGATGGAAACTCTAGATAAAGAAATAGCGATTCTAAAAGAAAAAGTAAAAAATAAAAGCAGCGCTCTTAAAGAAGAAACTCTTCAAGAACTTGAAAATTCCCGCGCGGAGCTTAATGCTAAAATTCAAAAATTGGAGTCCAGCTCCAAAAGCCAATGGAAACAAGCCAAGAAAAATTTATCTGACTCTTTTGCATCTCTCAATGCTAAGATTCAAAAGGCCCTCAAAGACTAATTTATAAAGTAAGTGCCCCGAAGTTATTTTATGTATGGTTTGTAGATATGCATCTCTGTTTATCTTTGTCATCATAAGAACTCTTGGGTTTTTCTCGTGGGGAATTGAAAATGCAGGTTAAATATCTTGAGGATATGCAAACATTAGTAGGGCTTTGTAAACAGAGAGGCTTTGTCTTTCCTAGCAGTGAAATTTATGGCGGTTTAAGTTCTTGCTGGGATTACGGCCCCCTTGGTTCTCAAATGAAGATGAATGTTAAGAGAGCTTGGTGGAAGGCGATGACAAAGCGACAAGATATTGTGGGGATTGATGCCGCAATTCTTATGCATCCTACGGTATGGAAAGCCTCTGGCCATGTGGACGGATTTTCAGATCCTCTCGTAGATTGTAAAAACTGTAAGCAACGCTTTCGCAGCGATAACACAGATTCTTATTTAGAACACCGAAAGTGTCCTTTTTGTGGAAGCAAAGATCTTACGGAACCACGACAATTTAACCTTATGTTTAAAACTCACATGGGACCGTCTGAAGATTCCGCATCGATTGTTTACTTAAGACCTGAAACAGCCCAAGGTATTTTTGTCAATTTTAGCCAGTGTCAGGCAAGTGCTCGAAAAAAAATACCTTTTGGAATCGCACAAATTGGAAAGTCTTTTCGCAATGAGATTACGCCTGGTAATTTCATTTTCAGGACGAGAGAATTCGAACAGATGGAGATGCAATACTTTGTCAAACCAGGAACTGATGCTGACTGGTTTAAACAATGGAAAGCGATTCGATGGGATTTTTATCTTAATTTGGGGATTAAAGAACAAAATTTGCGTTTTCTCCCTCATGAAGCTTTAGCGCATTATGCAAAAGCCGCAGAAGATGTGCAATATCGATTTCCTATTGGTTGGCAAGAATTAGAAGGCATTCACAACCGGAGTGATTTCGATTTGAGTCAGCATATGAAGTTCTCTGGAAAGTCCTTAGAGTATTTCGATGAGGCTCACAAAGAAAAATTCATTCCTTGGGTGATTGAAACAGCAGTGGGGTGTGATCGCTTGTTTTTGGCACTTCTTTGTGAAGCTTACCGAGAAGAAATCACTGTGGATGAAAAAGGAAATAAAGATATTCGAACAGTCCTTGGCTTTCATCCTGAAATTGCTCCCGTCAAAGCCGCCGTTTTTCCACTTCTTAAAAAACCAGAATTAATAGAGCCAGCATTAAGGTTACGAGAGGAATTAGCGGAAACCTGGGAGATTCATTATGATGAAGCTCAAAGTATTGGAAAGCGATACCGTAGACAAGATGAAATTGGAACTCCTTACTGTGTGACCTTTGATTTTGATTCCATCAACGACCAGGCTGTCACCGTACGCCATAGAGATACAATGAAGCAAGAGCGTGTCGCTCTGAGTGCTCTCCACGGTTATTTACAGAAGGGTTTAAAGAACTTCTAAAAAAATCACTGAAGAGCTCAGCCTTGTGAAATCTGTTTTTTTGGTGATAACAACTCATTGAGGAGTCTTTGTTCTTACAGGAGGAAGATTTATGAAAACATTAGGGATTGATACAAAACAAGAGGGAGGAAATCTTCCGCAACCTCAAAAGTTTGTTTATTTTTTCTCCGCCGGTGACACCGATGGCAACACAAAAATGAAAAATCTCTTGGGCGGGAAGGGTGCCAATCTTGCTGAAATGACCTCACTTGGAATTCCTGTTCCCCCAGGTTTTACCATCTCAACAGAAATCTGCACTCACTTTTATCTTAATGGTGGTCAACTTCCCAAGTGGGTTTATCCCGTTGTCCAAGAAGCCTTGGCAAAAGTAGAGAGTAAAATTGGAAAAAAGTTTGCAGATCCTCAAAATCCACTCTTAGTGAGTGTTCGATCAGGAGCTCGTGCATCAATGCCTGGAATGATGGATACTATTCTGAATCTAGGTCTGAACGACAAGACTGTTGAGGGTCTCGCCCAGTCTTCAGGCAATCCTCGGTTCGCATGGGATTCCTATCGTCGTTTTGTTCAAATGTACTCCGATGTTGTTATGGGGATGAACTCTAGTTTCCTTGAAGTCAGCCTGGAAGACCTTAAAGAAGAAAAACACTATAAATTGGATACAGAGCTCACCTTGGATGATTTGCAAAAGCTTGTAAAAAAATTCAAACAGCAAATTAAAGACTCCACAGGACAGACTTTTCCTGAAAATCCGATCGATCAACTCTGGGGCGCTATTTCAGCTGTTTTTCGGAGCTGGAACACACCCAGAGCCATTACTTATCGAGAGCTTCACCACATTCCTTCTGATTGGGGAACCGCTGTGAATATCCAAGCCATGGTTTTTGGAAATATGGGTGAAGACTCCGCGACGGGAGTGGCCTTCACACGTGATCCGTCCACAGGAGAGAAATCTTTTTATGGTGAGTATTTAATTAATGCGCAAGGAGAAGATGTTGTTGCCGGTATTCGAACACCTCACCCTTTGACCCGAGAGAAAAGTCTTGGGACAGGTGAAATTTCTCTCGAAGAGGCCATGCCAGAGGCTTATCAAGAACTCGTGAAAATTTATAAAAAACTAGAGAGTTATTTTCGTGATATGCAAGATATTGAATTCACCATTGAACGAAAAAGACTTTGGATGTTGCAAACGCGTACGGGTAAACGAACGGCCAAAGCCGCTTTAAAAATTGCCTGTGACATGGTTGATGAGAAACTCATTACAGAAGAAGAAGCTCTTCTGAGAGTTGACCCTCAAAGTTTAGATCAGCTTTTGCATCCCACATTGGACCCTCGATCAAAGAAAACGCTTTTGGCTAAAGGACTCCCTGCAAGTCCTGGAGGTGTTTCTGGTCAGATTGTCTTTACAGCAGAAGAGGCCGTAGAGTGGAAAGAACGCGGGCATAACGTCATTTTAGTTCGCATTGAAACTTCCCCTGAAGACATCGCTGGGATGGTCGCTGCACGAGGTATTCTCACGACTCGAGGAGGTATGACTTCTCACGCGGCGGTGGTGGCTCGTGGGATGGGAAAATGCTGTGTTGCGGGATGTGCAGAAATTGAAATCGATCGCCATCAAGAAACTCTTCATGTAAAGGGCTACGTGCTTAAAAAAGGGGATGTGATCACCCTTGAAGGTTCAACGGGAGAAGTGTTTTTAGGTGAAGTGACTACTATTGAACCTAAATTAGATGAACATTTCCATAACTTAATGAAAATTGCTGATCGCATTCGAACATTACGCGTGCGAACCAATGCCGATACACCCAAAGATGCCCAAACAGCGCGAGATTTTGGGGCTGAAGGCATTGGCCTTTGCCGTACGGAACATATGTTTTTTGGTGCTGACCGTATTGATGCTGTCCGTGAAATGATTATCGCTGAATCTAAAATGGAGCGTGAACAGGCGTTACAAAAACTGCTTCCCATGCAGAGACACGATTTTTATGAAATTTTTAAAATCATGCAGGGTTATCCCGTAACAATCCGATTGCTGGATCCTCCGCTCCATGAATTCCTTCCTCAAACAACAAGAGAAGTGAATGACTTGGCTCATCGTTTAAAAGTTGATGTCAATAAACTCCAGTTAAAGATTAGCTCTCTTCACGAATTCAATCCCATGCTAGGACATCGAGGTTGCCGACTGGCCATCACTTACCCTGAGATCTATGAAATTCAAGTAAGAGCGATTGCGGAAGCCGCTGGACAGCTTGTCAAAGAAGGTCATTCGTTGGTTCCAGAAATCATGATTCCATTAACAATGGTGGATAAAGAGCTTGCCGCTCTAAGAAAACTCACCGAACACACAGTGCTTAAAGTTCAAAAGGAAATGAATGTGCAATTTGATTTTCAAGTTGGCACAATGATCGAACTCCCAAGAGCGACAGTCACTGCAGATGCGATTGCCCAACATTCAGACTTTTTTAGTTTCGGAACTAACGATCTAACTCAAACAACATTAGGACTTTCAAGAGACGATGCTGGACGCTTTTTAGGGAGCTATGTTTCGCAAGGTTTGCTCGCTCGAGATCCGTTTGTCAGCTTAGATCAAGTGGGTGTGGGACCTTTGATTAAAATGGCGATTCAATTAGGGCGATCCACAAAATCCAATTTAAAAACAGGTGTGTGTGGGGAACATGGGGGCGATCCTGAGAGTATTGAGTTCTTCCATAAGGTGGGATTAGATTATGTTAGCTGCTCTCCCTATAGGGTTCCGATTGCACGGCTTTCAGCTGCGCAAGCTTTTCTGAAGGCTAAGAAATAGTTTTTGAATTGATATTTTTAGGCAATCGTTATTTTTCTTTTTAAATGATTTGCAAACTTGGCCTCACCTTTAGTTTAATCTAGGGCACTGGAATGCTAAAGGATCGACATATTTAAAAAATTGTAGATAAAGGATAAATAGCGAATGAGAATTAAAAAGCTTGAACTGGTGGGTTTTAAATCCTTTAAAGATCGAACTGTTATTCATTTTGATGCTGGAATCACAGGAATTGTAGGCCCCAATGGTTGTGGTAAATCTAATATCGTAGATGCTTTGGTTTGGGTGATGGGTGAAATGTCTGCAAAGCATCTTCGCGGTAGCTCTATGGAAGATGTGATCTTTGCAGGTTCCGAAGCCTACGCTCCCATGGGAATGGCGGAAGTTTCTTTAATTTTAGAAAATGATGGTGGGTTGTTTCCTGCAAAATATGCTTCTTTTTCTGAATTAATGATCACGAGACGACTTCACAGAAATGGAGAATCTGAATATTTAATTAATAAAGAATCGGCTCGTCTCAAGGATGTTCAAGAAGTCTTCATGGACACAGGAGCTGGTTCCAAAGGTTTTTCAATCATTGAACAAGGAGCCATTGGTAAAATTATCACTTCCAAGCCTGAAGATCGTCGCACTTTAATTGAAGAGGCCGCGGGAATTACAAAATTCAAGGTCAGAAAAAAAGAATCTCAAAGAAAGTTGCAGTCCACGGACCAAAACCTTCTTCGCCTTCAAGATATTACGGGTGAGTTAAAACGACAAATTGATTCCTTACAACGACAGGCTCAGCGAGCAGAACGATACCGTCACTTGAAAAATCAGATTGAAGACCTAGATCTATGGCTTGCATCTCTTCAATATACAGAATTGGCAACAAAAGCTGCCGTGGCAGAAAAAACATTTCTTGAAGCTCAATCTCAAGAAGTGAGCGGAGAATCTGACCTTTCGGGACTTCAATCCAATTTAGAAACCCAACGCCTTACCTTGCTTGAACAAGAAAAAAAGGTTGAGCAAGCTCAAGAACTGCACTACGCCCTGCAATCCCAAATTCAAAAGAAAGAAATGCAACTCCAAGAGCTGCGCTTTGAAATTGAACAAGGACGACGTAATGAACAAATGACTGGTACTTTGTTGCAAGAACAACAAGCCCGTGAAGAACTGCTGGATCGTGATTTTAAGGATCTAACTCAAAAGGCCTTGGAATTATCGGCTCAGGTCGCAAACTTGAAAGAAGATTATGAAATAAAAAATACTCGCTATGAGTCACATCAGTCTCGCTTGCAAGAAGTGAGTGAAGAACTAACTCTGAAGCGTCGAGATATGTTTGCCGTAGGGCAAAGTCTCAGTGCTGTGGAGGCTAAGGTTCAATCTTTGCAAGTTCAAATCGAAGAGCATCAAGGACGACAAGAACATCAAGAAAGCCTACTCGAAGAACTCAGCTCTAAAGTGGATGAGTTTAAAATTCGTAAAAATAAAGTTCAAAATGAATTTGAAAAAGAGAGACAAACAGGCCTTGATCTCTCTCAAGATGTGGAAGCCTTTGACGCCAACAAAAAAGTACTTCAAAAAAATCTTGAAGAAAAACGCCAAGAAGTGGAGATTTTCAAAGATAAACTCAATGAAGTTACCAGCCGCCTCTATGGTCTAGAAAACCTTCAAGGAAACTTTGAAGGTTTTGAAGAAGGTGTTAAAAGTGTCATGCATTGGCAAAAAGCCAGGGCGGAACAGCAACTTCGTTCTGACGGAACCATAGAGTTGAGTTTTCAGCCTGTTTCTGAAATTGTAGAAGTGCCTGCTCAGTACGAAGTGGCGATGGAAGCCGCGTTGGGAACTAAACTTCAAATGCTTTTAGCCTCAAAAGAGGCTGACACAATGGAAGCGGTCGATCATTTAAAACAATTAAAAGCGGGTCGAAGCTCTTTTTATAATACGACTTGGAACACTCAACGAATAACAGAAGCAGCGATAGCACCACCACAAAATGTTGTGGCTCTTTTAAAAGATATCATTGGATGTCGAGAAGAGTTTCGTCCCACGCTCCATCACCTCCTGGGCGATGTGGCTGTTGTTGAAGACATTCGCTCTGCTTTATCTTTGCGACCTGAGTTTCCAGGGTGGTCTTTTGTTACTCTCGAAGGCGATACTCTTTCAGCCGATGGAGTTCTCACAGGAGGAGCACGAGAAAATGCTGAAAGTGGTGTTTTAAAAAGACGTCGTGAAATTAAAGAACTGACACAGCAAAAAGAAGAGTGGTCTGGTAAGCTTGTGTTAGCCCAGGCTTCTATGAAAAAACTAGAACAACAACTCCTTAATGTAGTGAATGATTTTGAAGGAGCTCAAAAACGAAGACAAGAGCAAGAAATCCGTGTCGCAGAGTTAAAGAAAGATTTGGAACGTGCTCAGAATGAAGCGGGAAATGCCGAATACGCTGTCGAAAGACAACAAAAAGAAGTTCAAAAACTTGTGCTTCAAGGACAAACTCTTGAAGAGCGTCACTCTGAACTAGAAAGTAATCTTCAAGAATCTCGCATCAAAAAAGCAGAACTTGAAGAAACAATCCATACTTTAGATCAAGAAATGAGCCAAAATCAGTTAGGCTTTGAAGATTTACAAAGAACTGTGATGGAACTCAAAGTGAACTATGTCTCTCGTTCACAAGAATTAGAGGGCGTCCAGAAACAACTCTCCTCTGTTGAGAGAATGTTGACGGATTTACGCTCGCAACTATCTCGGATGACGGAAGAATCCACAAAGAATGCGACAAGTTTGACAGCCAATCAATGGCGCATGGAAGAAGAAAAACGTGATTTGGAAAAGCTCTTAGTTTCAGTAGAAGAGGCACGCCAACAGCTTTCTCTCCTTAAAGATGTTTTTGAGCAAGCCTCTGAAGAAGTCCGAGAACTTGATTCTCGTGTTCAAACTCTACAAAGAGATCGCCACCAATATCAAATCAAAATGAATGAAAGCCAGCTTCAACTCGATCAAGCTCGTATGAAAGAACAGTATCTACGAGACCAAATGCGAGAACGCTATATGATTGAACTGCCTGATATTTTATCTCGCTTTGAAGGGCGAGAAGGTGAACCATCAGAAACAGAACTCAAAGATTTACGAGACAAGATTGGCCGTATCGGAGAAGTTAACCTTTCTGCCATTGAAGAATACGAAGAAGTTTCAAAACGCTATGAGTTCTTAGCACAACAGCAAAATGATTTGCAGGAGGCTAAGGAACAACTTCGTCGCGTGATTGAGCGAATTAATAAAATCTGCTCTAAACGCTTTAAAGAGACCTTTGATTTAGTCAATGAGCGCTTTATGAAAGTCTTTCCTGTTTTGTTTGGAGGTGGTGAAGCTCGCTTGGAGCTTCATGAAGATTCTGAATCTCAAGAAATGGGAATTGAGATCATTGCTAAGCCGCCCGGAAAGAAAATGCAAAGCGTGACTTTAATGTCAGGAGGAGAGAAAGCTCTCACGGCTGTAGCCTTGATTTTTGCTATTTTTCTTGTTAAGCCATCGCCGTACTGTTTACTGGATGAGGTAGATGCACCTCTCGATGATGCTAACGTCTATCGATTTAATGATCTTGTGAGAGAAATGGCTAAGCGGAGTCAGATTATTGTGGTTACCCATAATAAACACACAATGGAGGTTACAAAAAAACTTTATGGTGTTACAATGCAGGAACGCGGTGTTTCCACCATGGTGAGCGTGAGCCTACAAGATGCTACGCGAGAGTTTGGAGAAATTTAAATGTCTGGATTTCAGGCTGTACAAGGTGTTGTTTTAGTTTTTGGTGTGATTTTCTTGGCACTTCTTATTGTTATGGTGTTAAGTCGACGACGTCTTAAAAAACAGCCTGAAAAAATGACTCTTCAAACCTCGGCTCTTCCTGAGCAAACTCACACAGACCTCAAATTATTTCCAGTGGAAGATCCCGTATCTTCTTCTGACCCCATCCCTGAAAAAGTCTTAGAAAAAACTCCAGTAAGACCCAAATTAAAGCTTGTACCTCCTCCTTCAGCAGAAGAGCTTTTCGTTGATCAATCCATTTCCACTACACCTGAAGAAAAAAACATTCCGGTTATTCCTCCAGTCGACCTTCCTCTGGATCAAGAACCGCCAACATCTCTTTCAAAAGCGCTTGAAGAGACTCGACAACGGATGTGGGGGCGCTTGCAGTCCTTGTGGTCGTCAGGCTCCAAATTAGCTGATATTGATGACATTGAAGAAATTCTTTACACAAGTGACTTAGGCCCCCAAACAGTAAGTCGGCTACTTGATAGTGTTAAACAAAACCTCTCCAGATCTGAAAAAAAGGACTCGGAAGTGGTACGCACAGCCCTGCGAAATGAAATTCTTCAAATGTTTAAAAAAACTCAAGGAGAGAATGAACCCACTCAACTTTTTGAAAAATTTCAATTCCAAAAAACAACGGTTTGGATGGTTGTTGGCGTTAATGGTGCAGGGAAAACAACAACCATAGGAAAAATGGCAGCTCAACTCGCTCAAAGTGGAAAAAAAGTTTTGCTTGCCGCAGGTGACACCTTTCGAGCCGCAGCAGAACGTCAACTTAAGGTATGGACAGAGAGAGCTCAAGTTACAATTTTTGCTCCAGAGGGAGTCACAGACCCTTCTGCCGTTGCCTTTGATGCTATTCAAAGAGCTGTTGCCAAGAATTATGACGTCGTCATTGTCGATACGGCCGGCCGACTGCATACCCAGCATAACCTCATGGAAGAAATCAAAAAAATGAAACGGGTAGTTCAACGGGTTATTCCTGAGGCTCCCCATGAAGTTCTTTTGGTCTTAGATTCTAATCAAGGTCAAAATGCTTTAATGCAAGCGAAAGAGTTTCACAAGGCTTTGGGTGTGACAGGCGTTGTCCTAACGAAACTCGACGGAACCGCCAAAGGTGGCGTTGCCGTGGGAGTCGCTAATGAACTCGAACTCCCTATTAAATTGATCGGCGTCGGTGAAAAAATGGAAGATCTTCGCTCTTTTTCACCTCAAAATTTTGTAGAATCCATCCTGTAAAACAGAATTCTGCACCCATATCAAAATAAGATTTTAACAAAACACTATCAGTTTACGCTTAATTTTTAATCCACAAACAAACTATGGTCCTGAAGTTTTGTAATAGGACCCACTGAGCGTTGACCCCAAAGGGTCAACGAATAAAATTGTTTTATGGTTAAAATACATTTACTTTTTTCATCTTTATATTTTGTTGCGTCTTTTGCACAAGCTGAGACTCTCACCCTCAAAGCCGATACTTGGTGCCCCTTTAATTGTAACCCTAAATCCGCCCAAGCTGGTTATATGATTGATATTGTTCGAGAGGTTTTTAAGAAAAAAGGCATCCGAATCGACTATCAAATTAAAAATTGGGATGAATCAAAAAAAGAAGCACTGGATGGAAAAATAAAGGGTGTTGTGGGGGCATCAAAAGGAGACGGTGATTTTTACTTTCCTAATCATCCTCTGGGAAAGTATCAAAACTATTTATTTTACCGTCCCATGAAAAATGCTTCTCCAAACTCCGTTAATTTCAGATTTGAAACCCTTGAAGATTTAGAAGGAAAGCGCATAGGAATCGCGAAAGATTACGCTTATGGTACGGAAGCAGATCGTCTCATCGCAAAAAAACCAGAACTTTTTGTTAAGATTTCAGGTGATGAGCCACTGATTACTCTCATTCAAATGCTAGAAGAGGGAAAAATTCACGCTCTCTATGAATGTCCCCAAGTTTTTATGTATAAAATTAAAATGCTCAATAAAAATTATGCGGATTTTCGCAGAGGAATGAGTTTTGATAAAAATAGTGATGATTTATACGTGGCCTTTTCGAAGAAGGATCCTAATGCTAAAAAATACGCTTCTATTTTAGATCAAGGGCTCGAAGAGCTCCGTAATTCTGGAAAATTAAAACGTATTTTAGATAATTACGCCCTCACGGACTGGGAGTGATCGCTACGATATTTCTATTAATGGATCTGATCTCCTTCATAATTGAGATCATCCTCGTCAAGACCGCCATGGGCATCACTTTCATTGAAATCATCACTCGGTGTTTTAATTTTTTCTTCGACAGCAAAATCCAGAGCATCTTCACTTTTTAATGTCTGAACCAACTCTTTGTCTGAAAGACCCAAAATGCGATCAGCTTCCGCTTCTAAATCTGTATTAACGGTAGAATATTGAAAGAACAGAGGCGTTCCCTCAAAATGAAACTCAGACCACTGTCTTGGAAAATCAATGTCATCACTTGCTGTTTCTTCATTGGACTGAGATTGATACCAATCAAAATACTCCACCATCATTGACGCCGCCGCTTCAATGCAATGATGCATTATTTTTTTTGCATTTTGTGACTCTGCTTTATATTGAGCTGAAATCTCAAAATTATTCTGTTTTAATTGACCTTCTATCTTGATGCCTAAACGAAACAGAATTTCCTCAGAATAAATGCGTCCCTCAAGATGCAAACTAGCTCCGTCAATCAAGTACTCTTCAAATGTTTCTGCTACTAAACCCTGAACTTGCTCCAGAAACTCCTCTGGAAACTGGGTCCACGTTTTAGAACTACTGAGACGAGGATTCATGGAATGCTCCTTACAAGTGAATAAACAAGAGGTCCTTCAATCTTATCGAATCCCACCCATAAAACCTTTATCCTGGGTAGATCGAAGAATTGACCCTTATAAGAAGTTGTTTTATAAAGCAAGTTCGCCTTTGACGCAATGACGAAAATCATCATGAATTGAAGTTTCGCGTATTTAGGCTTGAGCTCATCAATTATTTCTTAAGGCTTAAGGGAGGTTCTTTTGATTGAAACCACAGGGAGAGAAACAACAAACTCCTCATCACCAACATCCACCACTCCCATTCAAACGCCCATTTTAAAAACCTACTCTAATCAAGACATTGGAAAAGGTCGGGGAGTCTACGTATCCACCTATGGCTGTCAAATGAATGTAAACGACTCAGAACGCATGTATTCTTTATTGGAAATGGCTAATTTCACTCCCGTTCCTACTCCTGAGCAGGCCTCTTTAATTATCATTAATTCTTGTAGTGTTCGAGAAAAGCCTGTTCATAAAGTGTATTCAGAAGTTGGGACTTTCCGAAAACTCCGCGAGAAAAATCCTGATTTGAAAATTGGAGTCGGGGGTTGTGTTGGCTCTCAGGAAAAAGACAACTTAGTAAAAAAACAGCCTATGATCGATTTTGTCTTCGGCACCGACACCATCGATAAACTTCCTGAAATCATTGCAAAAGTTTATCAATCCGAAGGTCCAACAATTGACACCCAATTTGCCCATCGAGCCCCATATTATGTAGAGACTTTGATTCGCAACCCGGGGGTTTCCACTTTTGTCAATGTCACTAAAGGGTGTGATAACTTTTGTACCTTTTGCGTGGTTCCTTACACTCGAGGACGCGAAAAGTCGCGTCCTTATACCCATGTTCTTAAAGACGTTCAGGAACTCATTCAAAGGGGAGTCAAAGAGATCACTCTTTTGGGGCAAAATGTAAATTCCTACGAATCTGAATGTGGAAAAGACTTTGCCGATTTACTGAAAGGCCTTGCTGTTGAAACCAATATTGAAAGAATTCGCTACACGACCAGTCATCCCAAAGATTTTGATGAAAAATTAATGGATGTTATGGCGCAACACCAAAATAAAATTTGTGAGTACATCCATTTACCAGTTCAGAGTGGAAGCAGTCGCATTCTCCATACAATGAACCGCGGTTATACGCGCGAACAGTACTTAGAGAAAATCCAGAAAATTAAAAGCATTATTCCCAATGTTGTACTCTCAACGGATATCATTGTGGGCTTTCCAGGTGAAACAGAAGAAGATTTTCAAGAGACCGTTCGCTTAGTTCAAGACGTGGCCTATGAAACTATTTTTGCTTTTAAATACTCCCCACGTCCCTTTACAAAGGCCGCACGATTCGAAGATCAAGTTCCTGAAAGCGTCAAGGAGCGACGACTGGCTGAGCTCTTTGAAGCTCATAATAAGATTTCTTTTGAACTCGCAAAACAGTATGAAGGACAGGTTCTACAGGTTCTGGTGGAGGATTATTCCGAAGAAAGAGGGAATTTACACGGACGCTCGACACAAAATAAAAATGTTTACTTTTTAGGCCCAAAGGATATGGTAGGCCAGACTGTTTCTGTAAAAATTACCAAAGCATTCCCTTCAACATTAAGGGGAGAATGGATTCCGACATGAGCCATGAAAACGATACCAAAAAAAATAGTAACCAATCTCAAATCCAATTGAATAAAGGAAACGAATCCAGTCTGACAAGTGGACTTGTCCAATTTTTGTTCCATCAAGCTCTAGAAGAAGGCTCCGAACTTCTTGAAAAAGATTTGATTCAAGTTAATGCCTACTGCTTATCGGTTCACTCTGAAATGGGCCAGCCTGTTTTGATTTTAAAGGCCTTGGACCGCGATTTAACCTTACCAATTCCCATAAATCCTTTAGAAGCAGGGGTGACTTTAGCTCAATCAAATAAAAGTGCAGCGCCCTTAAGTCCCCATAAAGTAACGGCCGCTTTATTAAAAGCCTTGGGAATGCAAATAGAGAAATGTGTGTTTGTAGAAATCAAAAACTCTAACCAATATGTAAAGCTTTTTGTTTCTGGTCATCCACAATTACGCACTTTAAAATTTAAAGCCGAAGAAGTCCTTTCGCTGTGTCTCCACTTGGAAGTGCCCCTTTACACAACCCAGGCCTTTATTTCTTGTAGCCGAGTGATGATCGCTGATATTGATGAGCAACGCCGGGAACTAATCAATAATCCTAGTTTAATGAACAATCATCATCATTACATCAACTAAAGGACAGCTTTTTAATGCTCATTCCATGTCAAAACCATAAGCCTAAATTAGAAAATAATGTCTTTGTCGCGGATGGTGCAAAACTCATTGGTGATGTGGAGATTGGTGAAAATAGTTCTATTTGGTATAATGTGGTGATTCGTGGAGATGTCGCTCCCATACGAATTGGCTCTGAAACCAATATTCAAGATAATACGGTCATCCATGGGACCTGGAAAAAAGCGTCTGTGAAAATTGGCAATCAAGTGACAGTAGGTCACTCTGTTGTTTTGCATGGATGTACAATTGGTGATCTGTGTTTGATCGGCATGGGTTCTATTATTATGGATGGTGCTAAGATCAATTCTAACTCTATCGTGGGAGCCGGATCATTGGTGACAGAAGGAAGTGAATTTGCCAGTGGGATGTTGATCCTTGGGCGACCCGCAAAAGCCTTGCGCCCCTTAACCAAAGAAGAACTCGAGTTTTTACCAAAGTCTGCAAATAATTATATGACTTATACAAAATGGTATTAGTAGGTTATCTCAAATAATTCACTACCTACCTCTATAAAAATCTATCGCCGATAAGATATATTATGTTGCGTTTTATGAAAATCGGAGAGGGTTGAGATTTTGATGGATTTTAGGTAAAGCCTCAGTTTATTGTTGAGTTATAATGAAAAAAACTGAACATATTCAATCCCATGTGATTTATTCTGATGGTGCTTGCTCCGGAAACCCTGGCCCTGGAGGCTGGGCCTTTATCCATTGGAACCCTAGCGATAAAGTGATTGAAAGATCTGGCTATGAGCCTCAAACAACCAATAATAGAATGGAAATGACCGCAGCATTAGAGGCTTTATTGCAAGTCCCTCCGGAGGCCTCCGTCATTCTCTATACTGATTCTGTTTATGTGATTCGAGGCATCACTCAATGGGTTTTTGGTTGGAGAAAACGAGACTGGAAAACAGCTGAAGGAAAAGATGTTACAAATCGGGATCTATGGGAAAAACTCTCTGGAGCCTGTATAAACAAAAAAATTGATTGGCGTTACATTCCCGGCCATAAAGGGTTTGCCGGCAATGAGCGAGTGGATCTTTTGGCAGTGGCTCAATCACAAAGAACCCCTCTCTCTCCCTACTCTGGACCTTCGATAGCTTATCATTTTGAACTTTTTCCTTTGCCAGAGAAAATTCCTTTACCCGAAATGAAAAGCTATAAAAATACATCATCAGAAAACAAAGCAAAAAGCTTTTATCTCAGCTACGTCAATGGAGTCTTAGTCCGCCATACTACTTGGGAGCAATGCCAAGCTTGTGTAAGAGGAGTTTCTCAAGCTCGATTTAAAAAAGTAAGCTCTGAAGAAGAAGCTCGTGCAACAATTAAGGCCTGGGGTCTAGACCCGTCGCTTTATTCAAACCTTTAAAGCGTCCAGAGACAAACGGCTCAACAGAGACACTAAACCCTTAAAAATTTTTACCAACGTCCAAACTGACCTGGCTTCAAGCTTTTTAAGGCCTGCCAATAAAAAAATATCAAACCCACCAATGAAATAACAATGGCTCGTTCAACAGGAACGTCACTGTGGCCAAAAAAAGAATAACGAAATCCTTCAATAAAATAAAGTAAGGGATTCCATTGCGCAATTGATCTCCAAAAAGGATTTAATCGATCAAGAGAAATAAACACTCCACCTAAATAAATCAGAGGTAATAAAATAAAGGAAGAAAAGGCACTCAATTGATCCATGGTTTTGGCCCAAAAAGCCATAGCGATCCCAATATGACCAAAAGAAAGTCCTCCCACAAGGCTAAAAAATAAAAATAACCATGGATGAGAGATTCCTAACATTTCTCCTTGTTGCCAATACATAAAGAAATTGCCCACAATCCAAGTGATGCAAGCGACAATCATCCCTCTCAACCACGAAGCTAAAGCCATTGCCCACACAATAGTTTGATTGCTTAATGGCACAACCCGGAGATCCTCAAGGTCTCCTGTAAACTTCATGGTGACAATGGAGCTTGATGAGTTTTGGTAAGAGTTATTGATAAGCCCCATCATCATCAATCCCGGTATTAAATAGGATAAATAAGATATATTTTCTTTGAATCGCACATGCTGCCCCAAAGAAACACCAAAAACAAGAAGATACAAAAAAGAATTAATCAGGGGAGCCACCACTGTTTGCACTAAAACTTTGGAGAATCGAGCGATTTCCCGTCGCAAAAGAGTTTCAAAAGGAACCCAATTCATTTTACACCGCCACCACTATTGTTGAGAACTCGCTTCATGGCCTCTTCCAGTCCACCTTCTTTGATTTGTAAATCAATGATTTCATCTGTTTGAATATCCAAGGATCGCAGTAACTCTCCCATGGGCACAGGGGCCGGAATCAAAAAACGAATTTGATTTTGATTCTGGTTTACAAGATACGGGTGGGAAAAAACACGTTTTGTTTTCAAAGTCATACTAACTTCTCTCTGACTCAACTCAGAGATAATATCTCGTGTGGACTTCACACAAGCCAACTCACCTTTATTAATGACCGCAATGCGGTCACACAGCTCTTCTGCTTCCTGTAGGTAGTGGGTGGTTAACATGATGGTGAGCCCGTCTGACTTCAGTTCCCTGACGAATTCCCAAAGCAATTCCCGAAGCTGGATATCCACTCCCGCCGTGGGTTCATCCAATAAAAGCAATTTAGGATTGTGCACTAGAGCTTTCGCAATCATCAATCGACGCTTCATCCCTCCTGAAAGTTGCTTCACTTTTTTATCTCGATGCTCCCATAAATTTAACTTATGCAATAAATATTGGATATGCTCAGTATTGTTACGAAGCCCATAGTATCCGGACTGAAATCGAAGAATCTCTTGGAGATCAAAAAAACCATGAGAAACAATTTCTTGCGAGACAACACCCAAAAGAGGCTTTGTGTACTTAGATTCTTTTTCAACATCAAAGCCAAATATTTTAGCGGAGCCTTGGGTTGCTTCCTCAAGGGTTGTAAGAATTGAAATCAAAGAGGTTTTTCCTGCCCCATTAGGTCCAAGAAGACCAAAAATCTCTCCCGCTTCAATTTCTAAAGTCAATTCATTCAGAGCCCGCACAGAACCATATTCTTTTGTCAACTTGCTGACTTCTAACGCTTTATGCTGCTTCACGATGAATTTTACCTTTTAACCTCATTCTTTAAGATGAGGCCCCAATGATCAATGCTTTTCTAGCTTTTTACGTATGCGTTGAAGAGTTTTAAGATTGTCGCTTATACTAGTTCAAGTTTTGATTTTTATGGATCTTTATTTCTAAATAACTTCTTATTATTTTTAGTCGCTTTCGAACTCGCTCATCATTAACCTATGAGAGTATTTTTATCACTGCAAGTTGAGAAGTGACCTCAAATAATATTAAATTGAAGTGAGTGTTCGAATACCGAAACCCCAATCCGAAATCGAGAACTTTCTCGGAATCAAAAAAAACCCTCAATCACTTTAGACATAAAGGCCATGGTTCATGAGAATAAGAAATCAAATCATCCTTAACTAAAATATCGACTCAATAAAAACCCCAGAAGACCTCCCAACGAAATCAGAAGAATACTTTTTATTTTAAATCTATTATGGCTGGTCGTCATGGAGACCGTTTGAGGTTGATTTATTTGAGCTATTTTATTTTTCAAAAGATCTATCTGCTTGCGAAGATCTTGGACTTCTTCTTTTTGTACTTCTTGTGAACTATGCCATCGATGCGAAAGAAACATTTGAGGAGTAAAGCCAGGGTTTTTCTCTTGCAAGAGTAAATACCAATGTAAAGCACGATAAATATGTGGCGGTGGGGATGTGATTTTTTTGCTCCACCGAGACCACGCTGATGGGTCAACCATAAGAAGCTGAGCCATTTTTCGTGCAGAAAGACCGAGACGAAAGCGAATATCTTCAATATCCCCGATTTGCCCCTTAATAACCTCAACTTCCGATTCATAAATGATTCGATCTGTCGTTTTAGAACGATCTTTTAAGTCTTTGTGAAAAGAAGGAGATAAGTCTTGAAAATCTATATTTGTGCTCATAAATACTTCCATTTTCGATAAAGCATAAATGTATTTCACATTATTAAATTCTATTAAGCAATATTTTATGTTGTATAATAAACAATGTCCCCTTAATTTGATTTGAACAATATTACGTTACAATAAGATTTTTAATCAGCTCATGTAAATATACTTGTTTTTTTAAAATTAACTTAATATTATAGTTATAAGCTTAACTATTATCTTATTGAAATTACTTAATTTTAATGATACGACAATAGCTACTTCACTAGTTTTTACTTAAAATAACCGATGACTCTAAGCGTAAATTACTTAGGGTCAGATAATAAAACCCACTCGCGAGATAAATGCTATGCGTTATAGTTTAAACAAAAATAAATACCTCTTAGACCCTGAAAGCCAAGCTCTTGAGATTCTGCTTTCTCGGTACTTTGAACAAGACACCAGAAACTGCATTCTTTTGTGGATGGGACTCAAGACAGGGGCTCGAGCTCAAGAAATTTTAAATATCAAAGTGGGTGATCTTTCCTCTTATGATCAAACAGTTTTTATTCGAGGGTTAAAAGGGAGTAATGATCGAGAAATCCCTCTCCAAAAGGAATTTTATAGAAAATTAGAATTCTTCTTGCGAACTTCAAAGATTACCCAAGGACCTCTTTTTGATATCTCTTATCAACGGCTTTACCAAATTTGGGATCTCTATAGGCCTTGCAAAAAAAACTTTCATAGCTTAAGACACACATTTGCGATCAATCTTTATAAAAAAACACGGGATTTACGCCTTGTTCAAGTTGCCTTAGGTCATCGTAATATCAATAACACGATGATTTATGCTGATTATGTCTATTCCAAGGAAGAATTAAGAAAACTTATTTTGTAATTGGTATAAATTGGTTTGTAAACCCCTACCCTTTTAGAATATCTTCGCCTCAAAAGATACAAAGGGAGCTTTCATGACTTTAATAAATCCAATCAAAGGCCATGTCGCCATTGTTGACGACGACGATGAAATGAGAAGCATGTTAGAGGATTACTTTAGGTCACAAGACTATCAGGTTTCAGCCTTTAGTTCTGCCATTGATGCTTTAGAAAAATTAAGACCGATTGATCCACCAGACGTTGTCATATCAGACATTCGAATGCCAAAAATGGATGGGCTTGAATTGACCTTAAAAATCAAAGAAAAATTTCCGGATGTTTGTGTGATCCTTATCACTGCCTTCGGAAGCATTGAAACAGCCATTGAGGCCATCCGTCGCGGAGCCTATGACTATTTAACAAAACCCTTTAAGCTGGCAGCGCTCGAAGTTGTCGCTAACCGAGCTATCGGATTCCAAAAATTAAAAAAAGAGAACAAACATCTGCGGATGGCCCAAAAAAACTCCTACAATGTACAGGAAATCGTGGGGAAAAACCCCTCGATGAAAGAAGTCTTCGACATCATTCAAAGAGTTGCACCTTCAACAGCCAATGTGCTTATTAGTGGCGAAGTGGGAACGGGCAAAGAAATGGTGGCCCGAGCGATCCACAATCTGAGCCCAAGAGCTCAATATCCTTTTGTTGCCATTAATTGCACATCAATCCCTGAAGCCATTTTAGAATCAGAGTTATTTGGACATGTTAAAGGTGCCTTCCCTGGAGCCAGCCACGATAAAAGAGGGCTGTTTGACGAAGCTTCTCCTGGAACTTTATTTATCGATGAAATCGGCGATCTTGATGCCTCCATGCAAGCAAAGATTTTACGCGCAATTCAAGATCAAAAAATTAAGCCTCTTGGATCTCAAGAGT
Organism: Bdellovibrionota bacterium; assembly: GCA_963170155.1. Lineage (GTDB taxonomy): Bacteria > Bdellovibrionota > Bdellovibrionia > Bdellovibrionales > Bdellovibrionaceae > CAUJGP01. The sequence continues at coordinate 34,392 of CAUJGP010000006.1, forward strand.
ATCATTCTATTGACGTGCGGATTATAGCGGCCACACAAAAAGATCTTAGACAATCTATTCGACAAAATAATTTTCGAGAAGATCTTTACTACCGTCTAGCCGTGGTTCCCGTAAGCCTACCACCGCTTCGTTATCGGCAAGATGATATTCCTATTTTAGCACAGCATTTTGTAGAAAAATATTCTGCTATCAATAACCTTCCCCCCAAAAAAATAACTCAAGTGGCTCTCTCAAAGCTCATGCAAGCCCGCTGGGAAGGAAACGTCAGAGAGCTTGAGAACGTTATTGAAAGAGCTGTCATTCTTTCTAAATCCTCAATGATTGAAGATTTGGATATACAATCCAACGATCAAACCGACACAGATAAATTTTTTGGCAAAGTCATAGAGTCTTATCCAACCATTGAGGATTTAGAAAAAAAATACATTCAATACATCCTGAATAAAACAGGCGGCAAAAAAGAGAAGGCGGCCCATATCTTGGGAATTAATCGCAGGACGCTTTATCGAAAAGAGCGAGAATACGGATTTGTGGAAGACGATGGTCGCTCTCATGATGAGGATCTTGCACAGGAGTAGTTCCTTATGAATGAACAAGATCTCATTCGACAATTGAAAAATCACAAATACGCCATTGACCAATCGTCTATTGTTGCAGCGACAGATTTAAATGGCACCATTACTTATGTGAACGATAAGTTTTGCGAGGTTTCCGGCTATTCTCGCGAGGAGCTACTGGGGGCGGATCACGCACTTGTGAACTCTCAATACCATCCCCCCTCTTTTTTTAGTGACTTGTGGCTTACCATTAAACAAGGAAAAGTCTGGCGTGGTGACATCCGCAATCGCAGCAAAACAGGGCAACATTACTGGGTGAGTACGACCATTGTTCCTTTTCGAGATAATGATGGAAACATTTTTCAATTTCTCTCCATTCGACACGAGATCACCGACCTTAAGATGGCTCAACAGCTTATTTTAGAACAACAAGCACGCTTAGCGGTAACCTCTAAATATTCAGCTTTAGGAGAAATGGCGGCAAATTTAACCCACGAGATTAATAACCCTTTAGCGGCTATCCTAGGCCGTTGCGAAATGATGATTCAACAACTTCAACGAGGCAGTATTTCTCAAAAAACAATCCTGAGTGGAATAGAGTCCATCGAATTTACAGCAAGACGAATTGAAAAAATTGTTCGAAGCATGAGGAGTTTTTCAGTAGCGGGCGATGGCGATCCTTTTGAACAAGTCTCGGTGGGACACTTAATCAATGAAACCATTGATTTTGTTCAACAGCGTTTTAAAGATTATAGAATTAATCTTCTCATCAAATCAATCCCACAAGACCTGGTCTTGGAGTGCCGAAGCACTGAAATCAGCCAAGTATTACTCAATCTATTCAATAATGCATTTGATGCAATTGTAAAAAATAAAGAGAAGTGGATTGAAATTGAAGCCATTCTCAGAGATCCTCACCACATTAAAATCTGCGTGACAGACAGTGGAAAGGGAATCTCAGAAGAAATTTCCCATAGAATTTTTGATCCCTTCTTCTCCACAAAAGAAAAAAAATACGGAACAGGATTAGGTCTTAGTATTTCCAAGGGTCTTATTGATCGCCATCATGGTAGCATTGAAGTAGACCATAACTGTAAGAACACACGATTTGTAATCATCCTGCCAATTCATCAACCGTTATCAGCCATGGGACTTCAACGAGAAGGAACGGAATAAGAACGCAATAAAAAACTTTGAATGTAGCTGCTGAGTTGGTTGAATTGAACTCCAGCCATCATTGCTTTGTCGTCTGTCCAAACGATACGACCAGAAATTTCCACTTCTTCATGGTTGTTTTGATTGATGAAAACAAAGCTGACGGCCTCATCAACTTGAATTTGTTTTCCCTCAACAACAAAAGCCAATCCACCCTTAGAAATATTTTTCAAGTGAGCTTTAAACTGACCGTTGGGTGTTTTAACAAGTATTTGCTCAAAAACATTGATTCGTTGGGTGAATCGCAAATCAAATTCAGAAATTTCTGCTGTTGATTGCTGACTAGAAGTTCTGCGCAGGAACATCCAAAATAAAAGCGGCAGGAACATGAGAATGATAACTGGAAGAGCCTGGGGGTTGCCCCAAGGAGTATCATTGTGAGAAGAAGCTGTTCCTGGTTGATTTTGCATAAAAGATCGAACAATCTGGATAGATCCACACCCTCCTCCCACGCCTCCTGCGGCTCCATCAGAAAAAGCATTTCCAGTAGAAGCAATCGCCCTCGCAGGAGTTGCAGGAGTGTAACCAGGAATAATACTTTGGGCATTAATCATTGCTTTTGAAGCCCTCAGAGCTGAAAGTACATTGACTCTCCCACTCGTATACAGTTTTTGAGAGTAAGCTTCTGTTGCTTCAACAGAGTTCAAAATCAATTCTTTAAGCTGAAAACCTGAGAGTTGAGGCGATTCCCTTAGTAAAAGAGCACCCACCCCTGCAATGAATGGAGCTGCCATAGATGTCCCACTCGAATATCCATAAAGATTATTAGGATAAAGACTCCCCACGCTAACGCCAGCCGCAGCGAGGTGAACAGACTGAACGCCATAATTCGAAAAAGAAGCCAACCGATCCCAACTATTCGCTGCCGCCACAGAAATGAGGCCTGGAATAGGGAGCCCTGATGGATAAATTGGGATATTATCATTATTAGAACCCGCATTTCCGGCCGCAGTTACAATAAAAATCCCTTGTTCATAAGCACGGGTGAAAGCTTCATGAAGAGAGCGACTGTAAGCATCTCCTCCCCAAGAAGCGTTAATGATCCTAGCACCTTTAGAGATGGCATAATTGATGGCTTGAATGGCGCTGGCACTATCACCAGATCCATCCGCACCTAAAAATTTTAAAGCCATAATTTGAAATTCAGATTCTCTCGGTGGTTGTTCATAGATATCAATACCTAATCCCACCACTATACCAGAGACATGGGTTCCGTGCCCTTCATCATCCCAAGGATGTTTATTATTAGCAAAAAAATTCCAACCATAAACATCATCAATATATCCATTGTGATCATCATCAATACCATTATTAGGGATTTCCTCTGAATTCTTCCACATCGCATTGGATTGAACAAAGACAGTGTGGTTATAATCAACCCCTGTATCAATAACGGCAACCAAAGGACGCGTACTGACTGTTGCCGCCATTTCACCCCAAGCTTCATCGACCCCAACAGCTAAACGCGATTGAGTGTAATGACCATTCGCAAGATTTGAAACTGTTGAGATCATCTGTTGATAAGAAAGAGGTTGAATTCGCGAAGTGGCTTCATCAGCCTTGCGTAAGATATAATTAGGCTCTACAAATTCAACTTCAGGGTCTGCAGATAATTCACTCATCACTTGATTCAAACTTTGTTCTTTTGGGAGTTTAAGAAGATGCATCTGCATTTTATTAAAGCTCGTTTTAACTGCAATTCCCTTTTGGCTTAATTTTCCAGCAAAGCTATGATTGATGAACCCGGAGCTTGATAGTTTGGATTTCAACTTAATGATTAATTCGCCTTCGACATATTGACCTTGAGCTAAAGAAGTCTCATGAGTCACAAAAATTAATAGAAGTAAGAAGTAACTTAAAATCTTTTTATTATTGTAAGATACGTTCATCACTAAAGCCTCCAGCTTCTACTCAATAATATCGTAAGATTTTGCAATTTACTTAAATAATATTCGTTCATAAAAATGTGTAAACTGACACAATATTTGAATTACTTAATAATCTCATTTTGAAGTGGGTTAAATTTGTGTCAGTTTGAAAAGTCCTTGCCTTGATATGAGAATCTGTTCAAACTCAGTTTACGGAGATTGACCTTCTTGTGAAGGCGGCCTTTATTAACCTCAAACAATTATGTTACAGAGATAGGCCTTTTGTTTTATTAGGTTTGTTTCACAATCACAATTCAGAGAAGGAGAATTGAAAATGTCCCTGAGTAAAAAAGTTTTATGGCTTGCATTGTTACTTCCTTGCCTCACCTATTCAACTCTTTCTCAAGCAGAGTCTTTTGGGATAGGAGGTATCATTGGGGATCCAACAGGAATTTCTGCTAAAATGTGGTTAGATAAAAAAACAGCTATTGATGGAGCCTTTGCATGGAGTATGAGCGGACCAAGAGCGATTCACGTGCATGGTGATTATCTTCTTCATGAGCTCTCTTTATTCCGTATTGGCCGACATCCAATGAATCTTTATTATGGAGCCGGAGCTCGAATTTCCAGCTACAGCAGTGATGATAAAACAGGATTGGGTTTAGGAGCTCGTGCTCCATTGGGTATCGCCTATGAATTTAGAAAACACTCTGTTGAGCTTTTTGGAGAATTCTCTTTGATTTTAGAATTGACACCAAGAACAGAAGCTTTTTTTAATTTTGGAATTGGTGGTCGTTACTATTTTTGAAATGTCTAAAAGCTCAACATTTAATTAATACTTTTTATTTATTTTTTCATGGCAGCTTGAAAGATCTCCTAAAAACGGAGATCTCCTGGACAGATGATAAAAATCTTTATCTCTGCAAAAAAATGACCAACCAATGGTTTTAAGGATTTAGGCTGTCTCACTTTATACCAACGTTCCTAAAACCAAAGTCTCTTCAAGGATATAAATGCTTATTTGAGAATTTTGTCTCGGTTCCTCTACACTAATGGAGACAACAAATTAATCAATGATGATGATTTGTTGGATGGAGGACATAATGAAAACAAAATTGCTCGCGCTGCTCGTTTTGAGTTCTCTTATTCATATTGGATGTGAAACAAAAAAAGCCTCTCATTTTTCTATTTTACCAGATGCCAATATCTACACTCAAGATGGCATCTATGAACCCCGGAAAATTGATATTCTATGGGTTATTGACAACTCTCACTCCATGAACACGTCTCAAGTCAACTTGTCCACTCACTTTCAATCCTTCATGGATAAATTTCAAACACTGAAATTCGATTATCATATCGCTGTCGCCGCGACAGATTCGTGGAGAACTCTTTATGACCCCAACTCTCCCAACCACTCTCTTCTCAGAGATGGAGACGACTCCGAGGCGGGACATTCAGGTGTTTTTGTTATCAAAAAAAATACTCCCGATGTTGTAGGAACTTTTATGATCAACGCCATGCTAGGAGTTTTAGGAACCAAAGGCTCTTCTGGAAATTACATTCCGGCGGGAGATGAAAGAGCCTTTCAATCCATGATGGCCACACTAGAAAACACTTCCAATAAAAGCCTTTTCCGAAGATCTGATGCTTTTCTTGCTGTCATTATTGTGAGCGATGAAGATGATTTCAGTCGTCCTAATGTCTACTCGGCCGGCAATCCTAGCACCTATGATAATCCTAACCTTCACACGGTACAATCCTACGTCGACTTCCTAGATATTTATACAGGAAGAACCAGCCCCCAAATGCCATCTCAATATTCTGTTTCAACCATCACAGTACAAAATGAAGGGTGTCGCCAAATCTTGGATACAGATGGATTTACTAGATATCCTGGAGTTCGGTATATGCAGCTAGCTGAAGCCACCGGTGGCCACATCGGAAGCCTCTGCGCTCCATTTACAGATACCCTCGCAAGTATTTCTGATTCTATTGTCAATTACACTTCTATTTTTCCGCTCACACGAGTTCCTATCGTTGAAACTATTAAAATCCATGTCAATGGAGTTCTTGTCCCCTTAGACCCTGAAAATGGCTGGACTTATCGTGCCAGCGATAACTCTATTTGGTTTCATGGTGAAAGCATACCTCCCTCTGGAGCTAATATAAGAATCGATTTTGATCCTGTCAGCATCAAGATGTAAGAGAGAAGGAGCAACTTGAGTGAAAGAATGGTACATCGTTAGAAACGACAAAAAATATGGGCCGTACACCACTGATGAAATGATTCAACTTCGCCAACAAAGAAAAGTATTTGAATACGACCTTGTTTGGAAACAAGGTCTACGTCAATGGAAGCCCCTCATTCAAACAGAGGAATTCTCAACCCAAGCGATGGTCGAAAGATCTCTCCGTGGTGAGGTTTGTGAAGTTCTCAACCGAAGACAATGGCCTCGCGTTAAAAAAGAAGCTTCACTATTAGTGCATAATAACGTCGGCTTATGGCCTGCGAAAACAATCAATATCAGTGTCGGCGGAGCCCTTGTTGAGCTGAATACACCCTTTTTAAACCCTAACGACCAAATCCATCTTCATTTTCAAAATAATGATTTAGATAGCGAGCACTTCAGTTGTCTAGGGACCATTACAGGCAAAAGATACACGAATGAGCGATTGCGAGTGAATTCCACGATTCAATACAATGTTCGATTCGATGAAAAAGATCAAAATGCCCAGGGCCAACTCGAGAATTGGGTTCAATCACTTTTAAAAGTCAAACAAGAATCATTAAAAGGAGCATAAGATATGTTACAGCCAGTTGTTAATTTTATTGTTGATAGTGGATTCGTTGGATGGACAATCATCGTCACTGGATTTTTCGCTATTGCCATTATTTTTGAACGGATCAAAAAACTTTTTTTCGATTTTCAAATGGATACAGATTCTTTTACCAAGCGAATCCAACACTTTGTCAGTCAACAAAGATTCGAAGAGGCTCTTCTCCTGTGTGAAGGTTTGTCACAAAAACCTATCGCACGTGCCTTTAAAACAATTCTTCTCAAAGCCGATCGCGAAGAAGAGGCTATCAAACAAGCCGCGGACATCGCTTTGTCTGAAAATATGCCTCAATTTAGCAAACGAATTCATTATCTTTCCATGCTGGGAAACGTAGCCACTCTTCTCGGTCTTCTGGGAACGATCCATGGGCTGATCTTATCCTTCCAGGCCGTCGCTTTAGCCGATCCTTCTCAAAAACAAGCCCTTTTAGCAAATGGTATTTCGGTGTCCATGTATACAACGGCCTTGGGCCTTGCTGTCGCCATTCCGGTCATTATTATTTATTCTTTTTTAGTTTCCAGACAAAATCAACTCAGCGAAGAGCTTTTCGAACAAATTCAAAAATTAGAAGAAACTTTAACCGGTGTTGGTCCTTTGATGTCCGTGAACTCTCCCCACTCCGTCGATATTGGACCTGAAGTTCCAAAAATGACTGGCACAACAGGACATTTGAGAAATTCTTAATTTTTTCCAGGGAGATTTTATGCGACGAAGAAAGACATCTGTAGAGGCACTCTCTCACGAATTTGAACTCGATCTAGCTCCTCTCCTCGCGGTGATGGTTAAATTGATTCCTGTGCTTATCGTCTCTTCAGCTTTTATTCCTATCGTGATCATTCAAAGCGAGTTACCAGCTCCTATTGCTGCGGCCATCACCGAAACAAAAGCTGAAGAAGCTCCGCAGCTGGAACTCACTGTTCATCCTACGGATGGAATGATTTTAAAACTATCGAAAGGAACACAAGAAGTAGACAAAGTGCAGTTTGCTTTTCCTGCTCATGAAAATGATTTTTCTATTTTGAAAGAAAACCTGGTTCGCATGAAAAAACAATTTCCGGAATTATTTCGCTTGGAATTAATTCCTCAAGGTGATGTTCCTTACAATATTATTGTTAAAATCATCGATGCCGCTCGAAAAAATTCTCTCTCAAAAGAAAAATTTCAATTCAAAAACACTAAAACTGGAGCCTTGGAAGAAACTGATTATATGTTTCCTGATGTGGTTTTTGCCAATATTTTGGAGGGATAACTAAATGGATCGAAGAGCTCGTTTTAACAGAAAACAACCCACAACTTTTATGCTCAACATTAATTCTATGACGGACATGTTCACTATTATGCTCGTGTTCTTGCTCCAAACTTACTCCACCAATACCTTTGAAGTAAAGCCTATCATGGGTCTTCAGATGCCAACCTCTGTTTCAGACACCTCGCCAGAAGAAGCTCCCATGATTTCTCTCTCGAAAGATTCCCTGCATCTTGATGATAAAAACTTACTAAACCTTAAAGACTTCACTGTCCCTCCAGATCAATTAGATCAAGGTGAAATCATAAAACCTCTTCTTTCCGCACTCCAAGCCATCAAACAAGAAAAGAAAGAAAAAGAAGATATCATCCTGCAAGTTGATAAAGATTGTCCCTATCCGAAAATGAGACAAGTCCTCTCAACCGCCACCGTCGCTGGGTTCTATAAAGTTCGCTTGGCTACAATTTCAGGAAATTAGGAGATCTCTATGAAGTGTTTTTTCACAATAATATTTTTTCTTCCGTTTATTGTGTTCGCAGAAAAAAAAACACCACCCACTAAAGGGGTTTTAAATGAGCTTAAGCTCAATAAAAAAAATGAAACTGAGAATTTAAAAACCGCTGCTAAGGTTGAAACCATCATCTCTAAAAGCGAAGAAAAAGCGATTGATCAGTTAGAAAAATTATTAAAAAAATATAAAGGGACGTCTCAAGAACCTGACCTTCTGTTTCGTCTTGCCGAACTCCATGCAAGAAGAGCAAAAACGGGGCGCTTTGTTGATCTTTATCGAGGAGAAAAAACTCTCGCGGAAATCTTAACCTCTAAATTAACGTCTGTGGGAGCTAAAGAATATCTTTCTAAGGCAATTGCAAATTACAAGCTTATCCATACAAAGTTCCCTAAATATCCCGCTTTGGATGAAGTTCTCTTTAATATGGCCTTTGCTTATGAACAGCGAGGAGATTCTGACTTAGCCTTAAAAAATTTTTTATTGATTGTTGAAAAATACCCTCAATCCCCTCTTCTCCCAGAGACTCACATGGCGTTAGGAGAGCTTTATTTCATTAAACAAAAATACCAAGAAAGCCTCCATCACTATGAAAAGGTGCAAGAGTGGCCTGAGGCGCCCATTGCTCCTGTTGCATTATATAAAAGCTCATGGAGTTCCTACAATCTCAAAGACACTCTTGGAGCCACTCAAAAACTTGAAAAACTTTTGCTGCAATCAAAAGAACGGCCTTTGATCTCACATGTGAGATCTGAGGCAAAAAGAGACTTAGCTCTCTTTTTCAGCGAGGTGGGAGACGCTAAAAATGCGATTTCTTATTTAAGAAAGCACCTCCTTGAAAATGAAATTGGCCCCACTATTTTAGAACTATCCAATATTTATGAGCGACACGCCAAATTAATTGAAATGGATCTGGTTCTCTCTCTTTTTTTAAAAGAGTATCCTGAAGAAATGAATGCGGGCACCGTCCATCTGAGACGCGTGCAGAGATTTAATGAATCACTTAAATTTCAATTAGCGATTCACTCGTTGAACGAAATCACCAATCTTTGTAAAAATGAAAAATGGAAAAATAAAGTTAAAGAAACCACTGTTTTTTGCACAGAGACTTACCCTAATCAACTCAAAGATCTCGCTGCAGAATGGTGGGAGAAATGGAACAAGTCAAAACGCACTCCAGAGATGATCCCTCATCTTTCTTTTATCTTTCAAGAGTATATAAAATTTGAAAATCCTGCAAAATGGGATGTGGGCATTCATATTTCTTTTGCCGATTTTTTATTTTATCAAAAATCCTACAAAGAAGCGGCTTTTCACTATATCGGAGTGAGTAAGATCGAAGGATTGGAACCCAGCGTTTTACCGGAAGCTCTTTATGGTTCTATTGTCAGCTTAGATCGTGAACTCTCCAATCAACCTAAAAATGAAACGACCCGACAACAACTCTATTTTTCAATTAATGAGTATATCTCTAAATGTCCCCAAGGAGAATTCATCAATGATGTGTTCTTCAAGAAAGCTTATCTATTCTTTGAAGAGAAAGAGTTTGATCAAGCCCTTCTCTGGATCGGAAAAATAAATTCCTCTGCAAAAGAAATGAAAGAGAAAAAAGAAGATCTGATTCTTGAAATTCACCGCACTAAAAAAGACTATGTGGCCCTCGAGACAACCAGCGCGAAAATCTTGAAATCATCAACCGGAGAGCGCTACATTCAAATCAAAGGAGTTTATCAATCCTCCCAACAGGCGATCATACAAGAGTTCATTAATAAAAATAAATTAGAAGACGCTATCAAAAAATCCCAAGCTTTTTACAAAGAACACCGACCAGAAGAAAAAGCGATTGACTCGCTTCATTTAAGCATTGATTTATTCAAAAAAATCAAAAAATTCCGTTTGGCCGCCGAAAATTCAGAAACCCTGGCCAAGGAACTCAAAGCTCTCAAAAAAGATTCTGAAGCTGACAAAGCCAGTCAGCACGCCGTGCAGCTTTTTCTTCAATTAGGGGATTTACTGCGTGCACAGGAATCGCTGGTGCTCTCAACGGAACTGGCTCTTGAAGAGTCAAAAAAGAAAGAGAACCTAGAGCTTTCGACTGAAATTTCAGCTTGGTATGGTAAAGTCGATACGATTGAAAAATCCTGGAAGCAATTGGAAATCTATTTGAATAAAGAAGAAAAGCGCGCTTTACAGGATCAACAATTCCAATTCTACACAACTTATGCTCCCGAAAAAGCCAAGCAAATGAAAAAAACCTATATTGAGAAAGGGATTGAACCTTATTTCAGTGAATCACAACTTGGGGTAGCTCAAAAAAATTGCGAAGAAAAAAAATGGTCTCAGTGTTATCAAATGGCTCTAAAACTAAATAAAGATTCCACTCCTCCCTTTGTCAGAGCAGAAGCTCGTTATCTCCAATCCAAAGTTTTACTGCATGAATACAAAATACAAAGCTTGAAGGCCTCAGCGGAAAGAATGTCAATGGTGATGTCTTACAAAGCAGAAAAGTTTGATAAATTGGTTCAAGTTTTAAATACGATTTCCCAGAGATCTGAAATTGTGGGTTTAAGAAAGTTAGCTGTTCAAGATTTGATTTGGGTATACAAAGATTATGTTACGCAATTACAAATAGCAATGAGCGGCTTTGATCTTGCGAATCAAGATTTAGCAAATCTCAAACAAGAAATTATGGGTATTTTGCCTATCCTTGAAAATCGTCCTCAAGAATTAGAAGTTGCAATGAAAGAGCTCGAGCATTGGGAAGAAAATAATCAAAAAGTGGTGGCACAAACTTCAATAAAAACTTTTCCTCAACTTGATGGGGACGAAATGAGGATCTATGTGCCCACTTGGGAAGAAGGAACTCTTTACCGTCCTCTTGGGGAAATCAAGGGAAGCAAACAACGATGCTCTATGACCGAAATTACTAAAATGAATTCTCTTTCGGCCTTGGGACGTGAAGCAAATTTCTGTCTTACCTTTCAGCGGTATAAGGAACTTGAATACTTAGGTTTAAAACTTTCTGATTTATACCCCGACACGCCTTGGGGTCCCTTTTATTTATCCCTCATGTCTACACAAAAAAAATCAGAAGATCGCTCACTTTGGTTCTTAAAATTAGCTCAGAAAAGAGAGAAAAATCCTCTTCTTTCTTATGAAGAAATCAGAAAAAATTATACTCAATCAACAGATTCTGTTTCTTCCGCAAATTTAAAAAATCTTGGAGGTACCTGGACATTGATAGAAGAAGTTCTTTATCTGGGAATTTTAGAAAATCTAAAGAAGCAAAAATGCGAACCAGCATTGCTAGCCCTGAAAGAACTACGCTCGGATCATTGGAAACAAACAGCCCTCAATACAGTGACAGCAAGTCGATGTCCGATAGCCCCTCCAGAAGTAAAGAGAGCCCTTAGCAGTACTGACAGCGCGAAGTAATGCTGAAGGGAGGCATTCTTGATAAGAACCCAGTGCTTTTCTTCAGCATTACATGACTGACATGCTCAACGAATATTTAATTCGTGCGAATATAGTCTAATACTTCTTGAGCATGACCTTCCACCTTTACTTTTCGCCAAGAGTGCTCAACCTCTCCGTCCCCGTTGATGATGAAAGTACTTCTTTCAATTCCCATGACCTTTTTCCCATACATATTTTTTTCTTTAATAACATCAAAAAATTGGCAGGCAATTTCATCTTCATCGCTAATGAGATCCAATTTATAGCACTCTTTTTCAATAAATTTTTGATGTTTACTGACAGAATCACGAGAAATACCAAAAACCACTGTGTTCAATTTTTTAAACTGAGGTAATAATTCTGTAAATTCATGACCTTCAATCGTACAACCTGGCGTCATATCTTTAGGATAAAAATAAAGAACTATCCTTTGACCCTTGAAATCCTTCCAGCGAAACAGTTTTTCTCCTGTCATGGGTAAAGAAAGCTTATCAATTTTTTTTCCGATGAGAAGATCTTCCTTTTGAATATTTGATTTTTTTTTAGTCGTTTTTTTTGCAGTTGAAATCATCCTTGTCATCCTTTCGTTTATGATTTTTTTGATAAATAATACGCCCAATCCCCTTCAATCACATTCAGATTTTGTCTATCTAATTCAAAAACCTTCGTTGTAATTTCTCTTAAAAAATAACGGTCGTGACTGACAATCATCACAGTTCCAGGGAAGCTTTTAATTGCTTCCAATAAAATCTCCCTAGAGACGATATCGAGATGATTTGTCGGTTCATCCAGGACGAGAAGATTCGGCGCCTGAGCCAAAAGGCATGCCAACACCACTCTGCTTTTTTCACCACCAGATAAAATATCAATGCGTTTTTCCACATCTTCACCAGAAAACTTGAAGGCGCCCAAGAGATTGCGAATACTTCCTAGAGACGCCATGGGAATCCTTTTTTGAACCTCATCGAGAATTGTACTCTTGGAGTCTAAAACATCCAAAGAGTTCTGGGAAAAATAACCCATCCTAATGGAGCTCCCAATGCTCAGTTGACCTTCCGTCGGTTTAACATGGCCTGCAATAATTTTTAACAGCGTTGATTTACCAGCGCCATTGATACCAACGACAGCCACTCGATCCAATCGTTTGACAAGCCCTTTGGCATTGCTAAAAACCAGTTTCGTCTGGCCATTGTCTTGAACCCATTGCTTCCCGAGATTCTCAAACTTCAGAACTTCATCTCCACCTCGTGGAGGCTCCGGCCACTCAAATTTAATCACTGCCTCTTCCGGAGGAATTTCAATGCGTTCAATTTTTTCAATTTTTTTCACACGAGATTGAACTTGAGCCGCATGTGAGGCTCTTGCCGCAAATCGCGAAATAAACTCTTGTTCCTTAGCTAGCATTTCTTCCTGTCGACGGTGGCTTGCCAAAAGCTGCTCTTTCCTGATCTGTCTTTCTCGATCATAAAAATCATAGTTTCCACCATAAACAGTTATTGTTTGATGAGCAACTTCGATAACTTTACCAACCAATCGATTCATAAAATCTCGGTCATGGCTCGTCATCAAAAGAGCTCCTTGATACTTCATCAGCCACTCTTCCAACCATAAAATAGACTCCATATCCAAGTGATTGGTGGGCTCATCCATCAGTAAAATAGAAGGATTAAGAAGCAAAATTTTCGCTAATGCCACCCTCATCTTCCAGCCTCCTGAGTAGCTTTCAGTAAGACGATGATGCTCATCCGGAGGAAAACCTAATCCTGTTAAAATCTCGGCGGCCTGGGACTCCAATCCGTAACCTCCGATTTGTTCAAACTCTGTTTGGGCTTCTCCGTATTCCTCTAATAGTTGAGCCATCTCTTCATCACTCATCGGCTTCATCGCTGACTGCTCGAGTTGCTGTTCGAGGACTTTGATTTTTTCTTGCAGTTTAAGAAAATTCGTATTGGCAGATAAAACTTCTTGTAAAATGGTTTGACCCGCCATCTCCTCAATATTCTGTGAAAAATAACCCATCGTCATTCGCTCAGGCTTTGAAACACTGCCTGCATCAATACCCTCTTCTCCTGAAAGAACTCGAAAAACAGTGGTTTTTCCAGCTCCATTGGGTCCCACCAAGCCCACTTTTTCTCCCGGATTAATTTGAAAAGATGCATTTTTATACAAAATCCGAGGTCCGTACTGCTTCGTCACCTTTGAAAAATGAACCATTTTTTATCCTTCTAGAAAAAAAGCCAATGAAAGAAACCTTTCATTGGCATAAATACAACCTCACACAATAAATCTCATCTGGATCTTTGCCATAAAATACTCAAAGCATCTTAATGAAAAATTCACAACTTTCAACTATCGTTCTTTTATGCGCCGTTACCTGAGCTAAAAGAATCTGAAATCCATTTTACGCTCAATAAAAAACCATACTTTCGTCGGCAAATAGGAATCCTTTTGAGCAAAATAACCAAAAATGAATCCCTTCTTAAACGAACTCAAAGCTATCTTCATTTAAAGATAAGGGCCCCACCCCAAGACCTAGACAAAGCGATAGCTTAAGTGCTCCGCCGTATTTCCGATACATCATTATGATGCGTGTGAGAAGCAAAAACGTAGAGTTTCTACGTTGAGGTGAGGTTTCTATGATGACGATTCTTCAAGCGCACTCGTATGAAGTTATGCAGCCTTAACTAACACACGACTGGGGATGTTGTGTCAACAAAGTTGAATCAAATTTTAGACCTCACTCACGCTGATTTAATCTTCGAATCAGACGCATACTCTATTTGGTTTAAAAACTCCATCACTATTGTTTCTTCTTATAATGACTCCCAATGGAATCAAGTCGTCATCAATGAAATTTTTAGTACATTAAATTCTATAGACCCTAGCCAATTACTTAATTGTCTTTTTTGTATTGATAATGTCTCTTTTGACGATCACCTTTTAGAATTTCTTATCACTAAAATTTCTTCTATTTCTTTTTTCATGAAAGGATCTTTAGTTTGTGAAAATAGCAAATACCTTCGAGATATTTTAAAACCCATCATACCATCCACTTTTATCACTCAATGGGAGTTTTATTCCGACGTGAATGAGGCCTGGCAAGCACTCATGAGCCCAATAATGCCTATCTTCATAGAAGAAATTAAAAAAGAATATAAAGAAGAGGAAATTTACAAGCAAATCATTAATACCGCCCCGGCCATCCTCTATAGTTGTTCACCAAGGCCTCCTTACCAACTTCAATATGTCAGCGATAAAATTGTAGAATTCGGGGTCAGTATTGATCAAGTGCTTCAAGATAAAGCCTTTTGGACCAATCATGTGCATCCTGAGGATTTGCAAGATTTTTTTCGAGCCTTTGAAAACTGCTCTCCGAACCAAACCAACAATGTTCTTTTCCGATTCATTGACTCTTATGGAGATCATCGATGGTTTAAAAATAGCTTCAAGTATATCCGAGATGACCGAAATGTGACCCTTTGGATAGGCGGTTTTTTACTCGATGTGACTTCGGAAGTTAATCAAAGAGATATCCTAAAGGAGCAAAGAATTTTTTTAAATTCCTTGTTGAGTTCCATTTCAGAAGGACTTTGTGGTGTCGATTTAGATGGTAATATTATCTTTATCAATCCCGCAGGCTGTGAAATGCTTGGCTATACGGAAAAAGAACTGATCGGTTACAATTTTTTAAGTATGGGATTTCATCTTAAAGAAAATGGAGAAATGCGTCTTTTTAAAGGAAGCATTCTTCAACAAACAATCAATGACGGTAAAAAAAGACCTTCAGATCCTAGTATTTTTTGGAGGAAAGACCGCAGCGAGCTGCACGTGGAATTCACGGTCTCTCCTCTCGTCCGAGACAACCATCGAATTGGTGCAATTATTTCATTTACAGATGTTACGGAAAAAAGAAAAGCGGCGGAGACCATTGAATCTCAAAGAGCCTCAATGATCAACTCTTCAAAGTTGTCCGCTCTTGGAGAAATGGCTGGAGGGGTGGCTCATGAAATTAACAATCCCGTAGCGGGAATCCAAGGTAAAGCCTACCAGCTTATGAGATTGGTTGATGCTAATAAATATGATCCTGAAAAATTTAAAATTGATCTCAAAAAAATTTACGACACCGCTGATCGCATTGCTAAAATTGTAAAAGGTTTAAAATCTTTTTCTAGAAGCGCAGATAAAGACCCTATGGAGATGACGAATGTCAGTAGGCTCATTAGTGAAACAATGGATTTTACAAAAGAGCGCCTTGCTAATCATGGAATCAAAGTCGAAATTGTAGAGCCTGAAAATAAAGAGGAATACTCTCTTTTTTGTCGCGCGACGCAACTCATTCAAGTTTTAATTGCGATGATTAACAACTCCTATGATGCCATTGATTCTCTGAGTGAAAAATGGATTCGAATTGAAACTATTGTACGCAATAATATTTTAGAACTTTCAATCATGGATAGTGGTTCAGGAATAAAATCAGAAGTCGCGCAAAAAATTATGCAGCCTTTTTTTACAACAAAAGGAGTCGGAAAGGGCGTTGGATTGGGGCTCAGTGTTGCCAATGGAGTTATCAGTGAACACGGTGGTCGCCTTTATCTTGATGATAAATCCCCTAACACCCGCTTTGTGATTGAACTTCCCTTAGCAAACGCAAAACAAGCAGGAAAATCCGCATGAATGTTTTAAAGGACAAACGCATTCTCATTGTTGAAGATGATGAAATCCTCAGAGAAGTTATTTCTGAAGAGTTTCTCAATTGTGAAAGTCATGTTACTGTCGCTCATGGTGGTCACCATGCTCTTCAAAAGATCAAAGAAGAAAACCTCTTTGATCTTATCGTCACGGATGTCCAAATGCCCGATGGAGATGGAGTCTATTTATTGGACCATCTTCAAACAATGACTTTTTCGCAACGCCCGACTATTATTATGGTCAGTGGTTATTCTGATTTACCAAAAGAAGACCTTATCAAAAAAGGGGCTGATGCGGTTTTACCTAAACCCTTTGAGCTCAATGAACTCATTGATGCCACGAAACATTTGCTTTTAAAAAAGAGATAATTGGGTATTCTCTCAATGATTAATTTCACTAGGCTTTTCTTTTTTCTCTCAAGCGTTAAGTCACTAAGTCACAACGATAGAAGAAATATCAGTCGCTTAAAAAGACAATATTAAGCTTACTCTAACTCCAACGATTCCAAAACTGCTCTTCTGATAAAGTCTCTTGAGCACCCGAAGATAAATCTTTAAGGGTTATTTTTTGTTCTTTTATTTCATTTTCACCTAAAACCAAGGCCCACGAACAGCCCGCCTTATCCGCTCGTTTCATTTTTTTTCCTAAATTTCCAGAAAGGGGCATTTCCACCTGGAATCCTTTTTGGCGCAATTGATGAGTTAACTGCAATGATCGCATTTCGGCACTTTCATCAGCAATAATCACAGCTATTTTTTTGGGACCTACTTTATGCAAATTTGTTTCATCCAGCAAAAGAGATAACCTTTCAACACCCGAAGCCCAACCAACCCCTGGCGTCTGAGGGCCACCCATGGATTGAATAAGCCCATCATAACGGCCTCCTGAAAGCACAGCGCTCTGAGCTCCCAATTGAGTTGTCGTCCACTCAAAAACAGTGTGACAGTAGTAATCAAGCCCTCTCACCAATTGGGGATTAATTAAAAATGGAATTCCCAATCGAGATAACCCTTCCTTCACCGTTTCAAAAAACTGTTTTGAATCCTCCGTCAAATATTGAAATAAATGAGGCGCTTCTGTTAAAATTTTTTGATCCCGTTCATCTTTAGAATCCAAAATTCGAAGAGGGTTTTTATCTAAGCGATCTTGAGAGTCTTTTGATAAATCTTGTTTATATTTTGCAAGAAAGGCGACTAACTGTTCTCGATACCTTATACGAGACTCGAGATCACCTAGAGTATTGATCTCCAATTGCACTTTATCAATCAGCCCCAGAGCTTTTAAAAGATCATAGCTCAAAGCAAGACATTCCACATCTGCCAATGGAGAATTCACCCCCAAACACTCTACACCGATCTGGTGAAATTGACGATAACGACCCTTCTGAGGCCTTTCATATCTAAACATAGGACCCGAATAAAACCATCGAACGGGAAGGCTCTGGGCAAAGCCTCCAGAAATAAAACACCGCGCAATACTCGCCGTTCCCTCAGGCCTCAGCGTTAAAGAATCGCCCCCTCGATCCAAGAATGTGTACATTTCTTTATTAACAATATCAGCCGTTTCTCCCAAGGTTCGTTTAAAAACATCCGTAAATTCAAAAATAGGGGTTGCTATCTCACCATAACCATAAAGCCTTGCTATGTTGTAGGAAGTATCAGTAATGAAACGAAAACGATCACATTCTTCTGGTAAAAGATCTCTTGTGCCACGCACGGCTTGCAGGTTATTACTCATTGCACTAGGCTAGGTGCTTTTACTTTTTTTTTCAAGAGAATAAGGAGAACTCATGAAACAACCTCTCTCCATCAAAGCAAAAATCCTTTTGACCCTCTTCGGAATGATTTTAGGTTTTGGATCTTTGAGCTTTTTTCTTTTTCAATCCTCTCTTTTTCATACATCCAAAGCTCAAATTGAAGCAGATTGGAATATCTTAGGAGAAATGGATTATATTACAGGAGCAATGCCCATCTCCCTCAAAGAACTCGACGGCAAAATGGTCAAAGTCCCAGGCTTCATGGTTCCTCTTGAAGATGATCAAAAAAAAGTAACACAATTCTTATTAGTACCCACACCTCAGGCTTGTATTCATGTCCCTCCTCCACCTCCTAATCAAATGCTTTTAGTTGATATGAAAGGAGGCACTGACGTAAAGTATGGACCGATTTGGGTCCATGGAATTTTAAAAATTAAGACACAGCGAACCATGCACGGAGATGTCTCCTACACTTTTGATGGTTTATTCATCGAAAATTATCAATAGAATTTGTTGACTCTCAACTCTCCTCTGCCATGATTGTCTTTATGGCATTAATTGAACTTAAAAATATTAAAAAAACCTACACTTTAGGTGAGACTCAGATACAAGCTCTGCGGGGTATTAACTTACAGCTTCATGAAGGTGAATTTGCTGCCTTGATTGGGACTTCCGGTTCAGGAAAAAGTACTCTGCTCCATATTCTCGGTACCATTGATGACCCCGATGAAGGAAGCTTCACTATGGGGGATCAAAACGTTCTTTCCCTCTCAGAAAATGAAAAAAGCTATTTAAGAAATAAAAAAATTGGCTTTATTTTTCAGAGTTTTCATTTGGTTCCTGTACTTAATATTTATGAAAACGTAGAACTTCCTTTGTTAATTCAATCTCACTTGTCTAAAAAAGAAAGGCATGAACGGATTCTTCAATCCATTGAAAATGTTGGCTTAAAAGATTTCCTTCACCACCCTCCGAACAAACTTTCAGGGGGTCAACGCCAACGTGTGGCTATCGCTCGCGCTTTAGTCACACATCCTTCTCTTATACTTGCCGATGAGCCCACCGCGAATCTGGATTCTGCCACGACTCATAAAATTGTTGATCTATTAATGGAGCTGAACACCATGATGAAAGTGACTTTTCTCTTTTGTACCCACGATGAAAAGTTAATGTCACGGGTTCAAAGACAAATTCGAATTCAAGATGGAGTGATCATTTAACTCTATGGAATTATGGTCTCTTGCCTTTAAAAACTTATTGAGAAATCCCCGACGTAGCATTGTCACTGGCTTAGCCATTGCTATTGGTTATACGGGCCTGAATGTTTTTAATGGGTACGTTCACCAAGTTGAAAGAACTCTCGCCATTACAAGCATTTACCTCAATCATGCCGGCCATTTTTCCATCATCAAAAAAGGATGGTTTGAAAAAGGACTTTCAAAACCTCGATTGTTTTCTCTCGATCAGCAAGATCAAACTGAGTTGTCTGATTTTTTTCGACCTTATGAAAATGATTTTTTTTTAAAGACTCCTATTTTCACCGGTATTGGGCTTATTAGCAATGGTTGTCGCTCACTTCCTTTTTATATAAAGGGCCTGGAAAGAATCTATCGCACAGAAACACCCAAAGCCCCTGAGTTCATAAAATGGGCTGTACTTGAATTCAAACGTGACCCAAAAGAAACCTACATCTCTTTCAATGATGACGATTTTCCTTTAATGGTCACCTACAATCTTTCTCAGCTCCTCAACAAAAAAGTAACTTACAAGAATGCCGCGTCTCTTCCCCCGAGCCGTATCATTGATTGCCAAAAAGAATCTGAAAAAGAATATCTTTCTAAAGATCCCTCCGTCCAACTTCTCGCAAAGAGTTTTAGCGGTGGTTTTGCAGCTACTGACGCTAATATCGTCAGTCACTATACTGTAGGCTTTTCTTTTTTAGATGATATTTCGATTGAAGGCCCATTATCCTTGACTCAAAAACTTTACGACACACAATCGATCTCAAGACTTATCTTCTTTTTAAAAAATCCAAATTCCATCAATCATTGGAAGAGTAAAATTCTTCCGCTCTTTGAAAAGCGTTTTCCAAAATTAGAAATGGTTTTTTTTGATGATCCAAGAATTAGCCCTTTCTATACTGGAAGCGCCTCTTTCTTAGATAGTCTCACTTTTTTATTTATCCTCATAGCAGGTATCTCCATCACCCTTACCATTATTAACTCACTCACCATTAGCATCCTAGAGCGTTCTAAAGAAATCGGCACTTTCCGTGCTCTTGGTTTCACAAATAATCAACTCGCATGGCTCTTTGGTCGAGAAATGATTTTGCTAACAAGCCTTAGCTTGTTCTTTGGAGCTCTTTTCTCAGTAATGACGGCATTTCTTATTAATGCCTCTGGCCTTGAATACATCCCTCCAGGCGCCTCAGGCAATATCCCGCTAAGAGTGTCTTTAGAGCCTCAGTTTTTGTTCATCAGTTTTTGTTCCTTTGCCTTACTTGTATTAATCGTGAGCTATTTTCTCACGAAAAAAAGAATTAGTGTTAACACCTCACGCCTACTGGCAGACTCTTAGAAAGGAGATTTTATGTTTTCAAAAATATTTGTGAGTTTAATATTGTTATCGGGGTCCTTCGTCTTCGCATCAACAGTGGACACAAAAAAAATTATTGAATATTCAGATCGCACTCGAGGAGCTATCCCTGAAGGGTTAGAATGGATCGTTAAATTGAACTCTGTTGAAGAAGAAGAAAACACAAGTAGAGAGTTTTTTGTTAAATACAAAAGCAATGACTCATACGTTGAGAGCAAAGCCCCTGCTAAATTTGAAGGAGAAGTTTTTCTTTTTAAAGGGCGTTCCCTTTGGTTTTTCAAAAAAGGCCTTCGAGCTCCCGTTTCTATTTCAGCAAGACAAAAATTAAGTGGTGCCGCCGCCAATGGCGATATAGCTTCAACAAATTACGCTCAAGATTACACAGCTACATTTGTAAAAATGGAGACCGTCAACAATGAAGAATGCTATCTTTTTCACTTAAAATCCAATGCAGATGATACAACTTATGATCAAATTGATTACTGGATTTCTAAAAAAACAGGTTTAGCCATCAAAGCTAATTTTCTTTCTTTACAAGGCAAACCTCTTAAATCTGCTGTTTTTAGTTATAAAAATCAGTTGAAATACAAAGGAAAACAATATCCTTTCATTAATGAGATGAAAATCACCGATGCCAAAAACCCCAATAATCAAAGCACCCTTAACTACTCTAATCCCAAAATAAAAAACCATCCGGTATCTCTCTTTAACGTTAATAACCTCAAGAGATAAAAACTGTGGCTGTATACCTCCGCTTCATTATTCTTGCTTTGCGAAGTCTAAAATCTTATTGGAGACAAAGTCTTGCGGCCATTGTCTCTGTTGTTGCCGGGTTTACAGCCTTTGTTCTTTTCGAGGGTTATCTGCAGAATATTTATACAGTCTACAAAGATTTCAATACCCACATTGAAATGTATGGAGACTTGATTATAGAAAAGAAAGGTGCTTTCGATTTAGAAGGCCGAGCTGAGCCCTGGGATTATGCATTAGCAGAAGAAGAGCAAAAAAAAATTGAATACGTTTTTGAAAAACTATCTCCTCAAATTGAAGCTTTCTCACGTTTTTTACAAATCACAGGGAGCCTCGACACCTCCAGTTCTACCTCTAATTTTCAAGGATTAGCCTACGATATTAACGCTGCAGCAACGATTCGAGGTCCTTGGAAATGGGATACCTACTGGGGATATCCCATGCAAGAGTCCAAAGCTCCTGAGTCTCAAATGATCCTAGGGCTTCGACTTGCTCAAAGGATTGAGTGTCTTCCTGATAAAATTCCTAATTTAGAAAAATACTCTATCGATCTTCTCAAACGCCCGCAATACCGTCCCTTTCTTTGTGAAAATGAAGAGTTTCAGATTTCAGCTATGACAGAATCAGGACAAATCAACGCTCTGGATCTTTCAGTCAGTGGCATTTTGGACCGAGGATTTATTGATAGTGATTCTCGATACGTTGTTTTATCTTTACCAACAGCTCAAAAGCTCTTTAATACCAAAAAAATAACCTACTACAGTCTGAAATTAAAACCTCATGCTAATAGAAAATTGTTTATAGAAGAGTTCAATGATCTTATACAAAATAATCAAACAAAGAAATCATCTGAAACTTTATCAAATAATTCTCCTATCCAGATAATCCCTTGGGAAGATCATTTTTTTGGAACTCTTTATCAACAAACACTCTCTTTACTTAATGTCATCCGAAATTTTCTCATTACCATTATCGTCTTTATTGGATCCATGTCTGTTTTTAATACATTAGTCAAATTAGTTAAAGAACGCACGGCGGAGATAGGAATGCTCAGAAGTTTAGGTTTTATTCCACGCCAAATTCGTGGCCTGTTTTTTTTAGAATCCCTTTTTCTAAGCTGGGCTGGCTGCCTTATTGGTTCCGTGATTTCTCTCATATTATCTTTGATCATTAATCGCCTGGAAATAACCTACCCTTCAGGCCAATTTTCAACAGAGGTAGAACTTCTCATTACGATTTCCCCCACTTCTTATCTTTATGGTTTTCTCCTAATGACCATTATCTCAGTTCTTGCTTGTGGCCTTGCCATTAGAAAACCCACCAAAGAGAACATTTCTACGCTGCTCATCCATACTTAATATGTATGGGCAGACCATTACAACGGACACCGCGCTTATGAATGCATTCATTGCTTCATATCTTGTGAGGACCTCCAAAAGAGCCGCGCTTTATTTGTTTGTATTGATTCTGTGAGAATGAAATTAGACTTCTCTAAAAACAAACCTGATCTGTAAAAACCCATTACAATGGTAAATGACTCTCTGGCTGTAAAAGAGTTAAACAGTCAAAATGATAGTTTTATACGATAATCATTCTTATCGATAAGGCACGGAATTTGCTCATCAAATAAGGTATCTATGAAACAATATCGATTTTATTTATATTTTTTTTTGGTTTTGACTGGTTTTCGGTATGGATGGTCTTCAGACTTTCCTATTCTATCTTCACTGAGAGTTTCTGATACTTCTTCTAATAAAATATTAGCCTCAACATTGTCGATATCACAAGAAAGTCAAAATTTTTCTGAGAAAAAAATTAATATTGATCGTTTTATCAATGAAATGCCGATAGACCGAGGACTCTCCTTTGAACGCCGTTTTCAAATTCTTTCTGAACTAAAAGAACTCCATGAGCAGGCCAATTCAACAACCATCTCTCTCATTCAAAATAAAAAAATACGGTCTAAGGTCTTTTCCTCTGTTTTAGAGACCTTTCCTTTATATCAATTTGAATTAGGAGAACCCACAAGTTCAAAAAGAATCCTAATCACATCGGGGAGCCATGCTGGAACAGAACCTCACACTGTAGTCGTTGCTCTCAAGCTGATACGAGATTATATGGCAGAAAAAGAAACTCTATGGAATGACACCTATATCGTAATCTACCCACTTTTGAACCCATGGGGTTTCGTTAAAGGAACAAGACATTCCCATGAAAATAAAGATTTAAATCGTGTCTTTCTTCAAGATCATATTGAAGATAAAAATATGTTTGATTTTGCAGAGTCCTTAAAAGAACAAAAATTTCATCTCGCATTAGATCTGCACGGGGCGATTTCGCGAAAAGTTTTTTTCGCCATCAGGAACAAAGAAGATTATGGATTAGCAGAAAGAGCCCTCACCATTTTGGAAAAAAACCTTCATCTTCCTTCTGTATCGGGAGAGTATCCAGACTTTGCTTATCACTCCACTTATCCACAACGCTATCGACTTTTATCACCAGGAGTTTCAGAAACTCAAACTCCTGGAACGATCAAATCTTTTTTAGCACAATTTGCAGATTATTCCTACACCCTGGAACATCCAGGACAAATGTATCCTGAAGATATTGAGTTTACTTATTTTGAGTTAGTTAAATCATTTATCAATCAAATCAAGGATACTCTCATTTCAGAAGCTTCATAGATGGATATTTTTCATTTTTGCAAAATTGATCAATTGCATGAGTCTGTGTTATCAAACCATTCATTCAAAGCTTGGTAAATTTCACCCCTAATATCCAAATCACAGTCAGGCCCACAAAAGCGATTGTCCAAAGATAATTCTAAAAATTTTTCTTTTCCTAATGACTTTCCATAACTATACGCTTTCGCTAAGTCTTTATCTCCAAAAGGAGGAAACATCCCTCCCGTCATTGAATGACAAGATCCACATTCTGGGCCGATATAGCTTCTCAGTAAATAACCATATCCTTCTTGTCCACAAAAGCGATCAGGAATGGGTTCTCGAAAATAATTGATAGGGGGAAGTCCTTCGACTCTTACAACGCCTTTCTTTTCAGAAGGCAAATCAGCTCCACCTCCCGGCGCACAATTCGTAAAGCCAACAGAGATCGCTAGGGTTAAGAAACTCGCAAAAGCAAGAAAATAAATCTTCTTATGTTTCAAAAGTCCCCCCAGATTGTCTATCTATTGGCTTATGATTTTGCTTTTAAACAATAAAATTAAATAAAATATATTTATATATTAATAGAGTCTTAATTAAAAAAAAAGTCTGTGAATTAATGATGATTTATAACGAGACACTAGTAATTCCAAAAAGTCCCAAATCATACTTGATTCTGCATGGCATCAAATCTGAGTGAGCGGTTTAATTTTTCGAATATTATTTATTAAAAACTCTTTATCTGCTTATATTTTTTGCTGGTCTCAGACTGATACAACTTCTTTTAATTCGAAACTCGGACCTTTCGGCTTTCTTTTCATTAATAAATTTATTTGCCTTGGTTTTTAATTTTGCAAATTGAAGCCCACACACATATATCTTAACAAGCTAATAAAGAGACGACTTCTTAGAAAGGCCTTCTGCGCTTATCGAGAATAGAACCCTTTGTTGCATTACTTTTAGGAGGAATATTATGGCTGGTGTTAATAAAGTTATTCTTGTCGGAAACCTTGGAAAAGATCCTGAGGTTCGTCAAATTTCACCCAATCAAACGGTCTGCCAATTTCGTATCGCAACAGGAGAAAGTTGGATCGATAAAAACGGACAAAAACAAGAAAGAACTGAATGGCACAGCATTGTCACTTGGGGAAAGATTGCTGAAATCTGCGGTAAGTACCTTTCAAAAGGACGTCAAGTGTATGTGGAAGGTCGCTTGCAAACTCGATCATGGGAAGATCAACAAGGGCAAAAGCGCTACACCACAGAAATCATAGCGAGTACGGTTCAATTTTTAGGTAATATTTCTAGTGAGCGAGGAGCGAACCCTGCTGCTGGAGCTAGTTTTGGGGGAGGTTCATCCAATTTCAGTCCTACCGATTTTGGCCCAGAACCTAGTTTTGATACAAACGATGAAATTCCTTTTTAAGAGTTTAGTTTTCTACATTTATATCAGTATTTGATCCCCGCCAGCTTCTTGCTTTCGATTCATTCGGGAATTGCAATCATTAAGCTGGTCAAAGGGACATTCAACTCAAGGCCTGTTGATATAAAAATAAAATAAAAATATACTAAGGTCCCATTGTTTATAAATATATTATCTTTAATAATGGAGTAGTGAAAACAATTCCATTTTATCCTTCATTTCTTATGTTTTGGTTACTAACAATAGCGCCTTTGTTGGTCACTGCAGGAACAGTCACAAAAATTTCTGAGAAAAGAGTCATTGTAGAGTTTAACAATGGATCTCTTCCTCCACTGAAAGCTAAAGTGGTTATTTTGGATCAAGAAACTCACAAAGAAATTGGGTACATCGAAATAGTCAGAGTTAAAGATACAAGAGCTTTAGGCGTCTTAAAAGAAGGATCAGCGAAGCCCGGAGACACTGCAGATATCGCTGCTTCCAGTGCGATGGATGACCGTCGTGAACCTGCAAAAGCTAATTCCAATGCAGCTCCCCCAAATAACCGCAAAGAAAAAAAACGAGGATCCCGCCTTGTTTATGGCGCTGGGGCGGGCTTTGTAAATACCCAAATGATGATTAAAACAGCCAACAACAGTGGCTCTCTCGCTGGTAATGGGTTTGCCTTAAAAGGTGCGGTTGAGTACTCATTGACACCCACTTGGATTATTTTTGGAAGCATTGGATTGCATCCTCTTGTCATGGACTCGGGAGACAGCAATGTTAATAGTATAAATACAAACTACTTAGGAACCGAAGGAATCGCTCGTTACGCTTTTGGAAAACGCAACGAAGGGTTATGGGTTGGTGGTGGCGCTGGCTACTATCTTACAATGTCATCAAACCTCAGCCCCAAACCCACTAATGAATTCGGTATTATTGGATCGGCAGGATATAATATCAAACTTTCCTCCAGTTATTTTTCACTTAAGGGAGATTTCATCCTATTACAAAGCAAAAAAATCGATGACTATACTTACCAGCCCTACCAATTTGCTATAGGTGGAGTTTATTTCTTTTGAGAAGTCATTACCTTGATATTGTAGGCCTGAATCAATGACACTAAAATCTCGCGCTCTTATTACTATAGTTTTTTACCTGACAACGCTTCCTTTTGCCTTTGCCGATCAAAAAAAAATACTCCCTTCTCAACTTGCTTTTAATTCCTATCAACAAAGTGATCTAGAAGAGGACTCTGCTTTTTGGGATCAAAGTTTTGATAAAAAAAAACCCAATAATTCCTCTGACGAAAACAACGAACTAAAAAAAACTACCAGAAGAAAAAAAAAGAAACCAGCCCCTCCAACATCTCTATGGGGATTTGGCCTTGGTATAGCTCCTACAACGATCCAAGTTAAAACCAACACAAATCTTTACACTCTCAAAGGTTCCAATTTTGTAGTCAAACTTTCTTTCGATAAACCCCTTCGTAAATATATTAATCTGCTTGCTGGAGCGTCTTTACTTCCTAGCAATGGCTCACAAGCAGATTCCACTCTGGGTTATGCCAAATTTGAAGCAAATTATATCTCTTTTGAAGCCAATGGGCGATTCAGTTTTTTTGGAACCCCACTGGAAGGGCCATGGATGGGCGGCGGGGGATCTTATTTGTGGATCAATAAGGGATCCAGCAATGTCGTTGCTTCGGCTAGTATCACTAGCCGATTTATCTATCAAATAAATGTGGGTTATAATGCTCGAATGAGCACTGATTTTTTAATGTTTCGTGCTGATTATTATATTCACCCTGAGGCCCGTTCCTCGAATGGGGATGTTAAAATAGA
Source organism: Bdellovibrionota bacterium (assembly GCA_963170155.1). Lineage (GTDB taxonomy): Bacteria > Bdellovibrionota > Bdellovibrionia > Bdellovibrionales > Bdellovibrionaceae > CAUJGP01. Next base: position 61,779 of record CAUJGP010000006.1, read on the forward strand.
TCAAATGGTTTTCAGCGTCAGTTATTTTTACTAACTCTAATGATCTTGAACAAGATGACCTGGCTTTGTTCTTGCCTTTCTCATTGAAATTAAACAAAAGGGCCCATTGTTCTTTCTCCAAAAATCAGAAATCGCTCAAACCATAATTCTCCTGATAAAGAAGACGATTTCAATTGTCGATCAACCTCTGATAATTGAATCAACGAGCTGCTTAATTGCTCTTGAGTCCATAATCGGGCTTGCTGAAGATATTGAGGCATAAAATAATTATTAATGCCCGCCTGAGTAGCCAAAACGGCGCCAGTCGAACCGATCTCTTGCCCTTTTTTTAATTTCAATAAAATCCTCAAATGGCGCGCGACCAATGCCACCAATGCAATCTCACTCTCTCCTTGAGCCTTTAAATTACGAAATAAAAATAAGGCTTGAGTCCGATCTTTCTTACCAACCGACTCTGATAAAGAAAAAATACTTTCTTCTCTGTTTCGCTGAAGAATCTGAGCCAGATCTCCAATGGTTACAGAATGAGGACCACCAAAGAACAAAAAGATCTTTTCCAAATCACGATCCAATTCTTCTAAACTGTTTCCGCCCATTTGAACCATGTAAGCAAGAGCTTCTTGATCTAAAGCTAATCCTTTTTCCTTGGCTAAATGTCGAATCCACGGAGCACGAGCCGTCTCTTTAGGTGTTTGACACTCAATTACGGTCGCTTGATCTAGCCATTTTTTGATAACCTTTTTACGTCGATCCACTTGAGATGCTTGAATCACAAAAACACAGTTAGGCTTGCCGGAGTGCGCGGATTCATCCTTCCGGGACAGATTTATTTTATCGGAAGACGCTGTTTTAAAAAGATGTTCATACGCTTCATCAAGATAAGCCCATTCTTTTTCAGTTAAAAGATGGGCCTCCTTTAAAATCACAAGCCGAGAATCTGAAAGAACCGGCAAAGTTTGAAGGGACTCCGCGACCTTTTCCAGACTCACATCGGTTGCATAAAAAATATCTTCATTAAATTCACTGAGCTCTCCAGACACTACAGCGTGACGCAAGTAACGGAGACACTGATTTGAAAAATATCGTTCTTCACCCACTAAATAATAAAGTGAATCAATTTTCTCCTGCTGAATCGCCTGAAGGGCTGTTTGTATATCCACCGTTGCCATAGGTCTCCTGCCAATCCCGATAAAAAGCTGATTCTTTTAACCTCATGCTTTGTTAGATATCAATAATACCCATCATAATAACCTTACTGTCTTATTAAAAGTTTTCTGTCATCTTATCTGTTGCTTCAGCAACTAGATCCAGAGCCAACTCTGCAATATTTCGACGCTTTGCTGATAAGTTATAGATAGGATTAGCACTACTGACAACTGGAGACTTGACCTGAGCGGCTGAAAAAGTTCTTTCTCCTGTGAATTTATCAACCCACAATATCTTATCTTCGGCACGATTCTTAACTAAAAGTTCCATGACGATTACAATTCGATAATCCGTGGCTAACACAACTTGATCACTTCCAATTTTCTTCAATCCTGTTACGTTCCCCTGAGGAAAATACTGCACACTTTCAATAGTACCAAGCACTTCTATATCCGCGTTGGGATTCAGCTTTGCAATCTTTGATTGAGCTAATTCATCAATTAAAGCATTCGTGAAGGAAGTTTCAATTCCAACTTCTTGGGTGACATTTTTAAACATAGGAATACGAATTTCTTGAGCTCCGCCAGGAATACTCCTTTCCGGCGCTCCATGTCGATAAGCACACGCAGAGCAAAACAAAATAATAGCTGTTATAAATAGAAATAAATAGCCATGCTTTTGCCTCTTAAAAAAAAGCTTTGTCCTCGTGATCGACACATTCAACTCCATGTTGGTTTCTTTTTATATTGCGAACTTAATTTGCAATGTTTATTTTCATTTTGCCTCTTCACTTTCATATAATCCTTCATGCTTTAAATCTATCCTTTTTCTTAAGCACAAGTCACATTTTGTCTTGGAACAAGACTTGCAAAAAGTTCTTTTTGATTTTATGTCAGTGCCACTCTGCCACCAAAATGGCTTAGGGAGCGACAAAAATTAAAAAAAGAGAAGCGAAAGCATGGGGAGGGGTCTTTCATGAAGCGTAATGCCTTTTTATTTTATGGCTTGCTAATACTCACAAATTTACTTTATTTGACAACCGCTTGTGTGCGTCGCCCTCCCTCTCCTGAAACCAAAATAGAACAAAATACTCAAGGGCCTTTTGAGAAAATCATTTCCACACGTCCTGAAAAAAGCGGTCCTTTAAAAGTTTTAATTCGCCTTCCTGCCGATCCTCTAGCTAAAGCAGCCAAAGAGAATCGAATGGAACAACTTGCACTCATTCAGTCACAACAAAAAGACCTCGTGCAAAAATTAAAGGCCATCTCGTCTGAGGTTCAAATCATTTATACCTATAAAAATATCCTTAATGGTCTCTTCGTCGTTATTCCTGAAGAGCATGGATCCAAAGTCGATGCCATACTTCCTGAAGGAAGCCATGTGGAGTTGAGTACTGTTATTCGACGGCCAATCACTCAAGAACAAATCAAGAGCCTTGGAGCCCAAAAAGATCTTAAGAATAAAAATTCCGTAAAATTTATCGGCGCCGATCAATTGCATGCACAAGGAATTAAAGGCCAAGGTATGACAATTGGTATTATCGATACGGGCATCGACTACACTCACTCCATGCTCGGAGGAACAGGTTCTATTGAAGATTACAAATCGATTCCTCCTCACCAATCCAACTCTTTTTTCCCCAATAACAAAGTTGTGGGGGGTTACGATTTTGTAGGTACAGAATATGATGCGGCAGCGGCCGATCCTCTTTTCCGTATTCCAAAGCCAGATGAAAATCCGATCGATGAAAGTGGTCATGGCTCTCATGTCGCAGGCACCGTTGCTGGCATCAGTATAAATGCAGAAAGCTATGATGGGGTGGCTCCAGACGCACAATTGTATGCACTCAAGGTTTTTGGTAAATCAGGTAGCACTGATGATGCCATTGTGATTGCAGCTCTTGAATTCGCTGCTGATCCCGATCATAATCCTGAAACTTTAAACCCTCTCGATGTCGTGAATCTTTCTCTAGGAAGTCCCTATGGCAACCCTAACCTTCTCTACAAAGAAGCCATCACTCATCTAAATGCGCTAGGAACTGTTATCGTGGCTTCTGCTGGCAACTCAGGAAATGTCAGCTACATCACAGGTTCCCCCGCCGTTAACAATGAAGCGCTCAGTGTTGCTGCAAGCATTGATGATATGGAACATAACTGGCATTTTTCGGCTTCCTCTTTCAAAGTAGAAGGAGATAAAGAGGACATCATCGCTGAGATGACCGAAGCGACCTTTTCCAAACCTTTGAAAGAAATTGAGGCTTTATCAGGAAAATTAGTTTATGTTGAAAAAGCAAAAGTGATTACAGAAGAACAAGCTTCTCTGTTGCAAGGACAGATCGCACTGATTGATCGAGGTGAAATCACTTTTTCGGAAAAAATAAAAAATGTTTTTAAAGCAGGTGCTATAGCGGCGGTTGTTGTCAACAACACCGAAGGTGCACCTTTTGTCATGGGCGGCGATAACGAAACAATAGACATCCCTGCAATTATGATTGGCCTCAATCCTGGTAAAATCATTCGCGAATCCGTTCAAAAAGGGGTTCTTGTCACTGCTAATCTCAAAAGCGATAAACAAATCCAAAAACCAGAACTGATCGACACTCTTACTGATTTTTCCTCTCGGGGTCCTCGTAGTGAAGACTCGATCATAAAGCCAGAAATTGCCGCTCCCGGCGCCAACATCATCAGTGCCAAATCCGGAGGTGGGAATGAAGTTGTCGCGATGTCCGGCACCTCCATGGCGGCTCCTCACATGGCGGGTGTGGTAGCACTCTTAAAGCAAATGCATCCATCGCTCTCGGCTCAAGAACTCAAGTCTCTTGCCATGCTGACAGCTCATTTGATGAAAGATCCAAAAGGACAACCTTATCCAGTGGCATTGCAAGGCGCTGGGCGTGTGCAGGTTTTTCCAGCCAGTACGACTCCTTTGACTCTTGAACCCGCCGCTCTTTCATTAGGCCGAAACGAAGTGGTCCTCAATAAAACCATTTCTCGCAAAATTAAAATCAAAAATCTGGATTCTCAAGAACTCATCTTAGCCGTAAATCCTCAACTGAATTCGAATCTGGTTTTGATCTCTCCTAAAACGATTTCACTGAAAGCTCACGAAGAACGTCTTATTGATATTCAAATTAAAGTTCAAGCTCCAACATCAGAAGGTTTTGCCCATGAACTCGATGGATTTTTACACCTCATCGATTCAGTGAAAAAGAAAACCTACTCCCTTCCCGTTTTATCCGTGGCTCTTAAAATTTCACAACTTTCATCAGAGCCTTTAAAGATTCAATCTACGTCTGAGGCCGATAGCCCAGGAAGTCTTGCTCAGCTGACCATTCACAATGCCTCTCCTCAAAGGGGTCTTGGTTTTTTATTTAATCTCCTCGGACGAGATGGCTTAAAAGAAGACCGTGGATTCGCCAAACAAGGCCTCACGACGTCTTGTGATTTAGAGTCTGTCGGTTATCGAACTTTAGTTCTTGAAAGCAAGGGGCAAAAAACAGAAGTCCTTCAAATGGCCCTGAAACTTTACAATCCATTAACCACATGGAACTACTGCGAGTTCTCCGTTCAAATTGATACGGATAATGATGGAGTGGCGGATCAAGAACTCGCCGGTGCCAATCGCGCCAATACTCCAGGACTTGGCGTTGGTATGGCCAGTCTGCTTCTCGATGCCAATAAGGCCCGCGTGATTCGCAAAGATTATGATACAAAGATTGCAGAAAAAACTCCCGACGTAACTCTTGATTTTACAGAAGCCATTGAAACCGTCATGGACGTCGTCGCTATGGATCAATCCACCCTGATGATAATTCAAGCTCCCATAAAAAACTTGAAATCCATCCCTGGACAAAATCTCCGAGTGAAAGTAGCGGCTTTGAATGTGGAAACAGAGCTTCTGGAAGCGGATGATTTTCTTGGTCAAAGCTGGATGGAGTTGCCACTGAATACTCACGCACAAACTCTCGTGGAGATTCCAGAGACTCTTTCCATTCCAGGAAACAGTTCTCTCAATGTCTCTCTAACAAAAGGAGAAGGTCATCACCCTTTGATTCTCTACTATCCGTTCAATCGAGCCTCGACGACCTCTGCCCCAGACCAACAATCTCAAATTCTTTCCACAGAGTTTGTAGATACGTGGGGAAGCTTATAACTTTTTGCTGCCGCGAGACACCCACGAACTAGACTCAAAGTGTCTCTGAATAAGCCGAAAAGGAATCAAGGGAGAACAGAGATATGACTGATTTAGAAGATTTACTTTGGCTCTATAAAATGGCAATCAACTATGATCTCAAAGCAGAAAAAGAGTGGCTCAACGAACACATTGAAGAACAATTCAATGAATTTAATAAAACAAAAACTTCTTCTTCTGTAAGTAAAAATCCTCTTTCTAAGCTGGACATAGAAAAAATAGCAGCCTAAAGTAGGCTGCTTATGAAAAAACCTTTTCCTTCTTCTTCTCCTCATCATCAAGATTCTCTAAAAGCTTCTTCAAATGATCCTGTTCGTTTGAGTAAACTGATGACAGAGAGAGGCCTTTGTTCTCGTCGTGAAGCGGACGAATACATTGCGCAAGGGCTTGTTTATGTTGACGGAGTTCGAATTCATCAACTCGGCACCAAAGTTCTTCCTCACTGCCATATCGAACTCGCTTTGAAAGCCAAAGAAAAGCAAGATGCTCTCATCACGATTATTCTCAACAAGCCGATTGGCTATGTTTCTGCTCAACCAGAAAAAAGCTATGTCCCTGCGATTCGGTTGATCACCCCAGAGAACCAATTTATCCCAGAAAAAACGAGAACTAACCGATCCCTCGAACGTCATCATTTTGAAGGCCTTGCTGTTGCTGGTAGGCTGGATATTGATTCTCAAGGGCTCCTGCTCTTCACTCAAGATGGACGATTGAGTAAAAAAATTATTGGTGAGACCAGTTCTATCGAAAAAGAATATCTCGTGCGCTTTAAAGGAATTCTCACCGATTCAAAACTAAAGAATCTTTGTTTTGGTTTAATGTTGGATGGAAAATCTTTAAAACCAGCCTCTGTTGAGCGTATTAATGAAGACCAACTCCGCTTTGTTCTAAAAGAGGGCAAAAAACGCCAAATCCGCAGAATGATGGAGCTGGTTGATTTGCAAGTGACCGGGCTTAAACGCGTTCGCATTGGAAATCTAAGGTTAGGAAAACTTCCTGAAGGACAGTGGCGCTTTGTTAAGGCTGATGAAGATATTTGACTTTTAATAAAGGCTTCTTTACCGTCATTGATATATGGGTAAAGGTTGGAAAACATCAATAAAAGTAGCTAATGCCGCAAAAAAAGGGGCTGTCTTCACAAAGGTCGTCCGAGAAATTCAAGTCTCTGCAAAACTTGGGGGCCCTGATCCCGCAGGAAACGCGCGACTACGAATGGCCATTGATGCTGCTCGTGATGTCAGCTGCCCCAATGACACAATCGATAGAGCCATAAAAAAAGGAGCTGGCCTCCTTGATGACACTCAAATCGAAGAACTCACTTATGAAGGATATGCTCCTCATGGCGTCGGCGTTATTGTCGAATGCCAAACAGATAACCGCAATCGAACGGCTCCGGAATTACGACTGCTTTTTAAAAAACACGACGGCAATATGGGAGAATCAGGAAGTGTCCAATGGATGTTCCAAAGGGTGGGACTCCTTGAAGGTAAAAAAACAGGCCAATTTGATCCAGAAGAAGAAGCCATCGAAATTGGAGCGGAAGAGGTTTATAAAAATGAAGATGGAAGCTATATGTTTATCACCCATCTGGAATCACTTGAAAGTGCTCGAGAATCTCTTCTAAAACGAGGATGGGCCGTGACTAAAGGAGAACCTTCTTACAAGCCCAACCAGGTGACTGAATTAACCGATGAACAACTCAAAGAAGTCGAAGAGTTCCTGAGCGAGCTTGAAGATCATGATGATGCTCATCGAGTTCATGCAACCTTAGCTTTTGGCAACGCTTAAAATACGTCTCTCGGAGCCACCAAGAAACTCTTTTCAAGAGTGACTCTTGCCTACTCCTCTGATCAAGCCTGCTCTTTTAATCTCATAAATCGCAATGCTCGTCGCCACAGCGACATTCAAAGATTCCATGGGGTTTACCATTGGAAGCCGAAGCCGTTCTCCAGAAAAAGTTTTGGGAATACCTTTTCCTTCCTCACCCAGAAGAAGGCGCATTGAAGAATTTAATGCGCCCGTTTTTAAATAAATTTCAGTCCCTTCTAAATCAAGAGCGTAACAAGGGCCGCCGTCACCCCTCTGAGATTTTTTCACTTGCTTTTCACGATCCGTAGTTAAATTTAATTTATTTGAAGACGAAGGCTTAATGATAGGATTGGGGTCATCCGTTAAGTCTTTTACAGCACCGATCTGACGAATGGAAGGCCCTTGCTTCAGTGGAATCCTTAACACGGCCCCTGAGGACGCTTTTATCGCTTTCGGTAAAAAAGGATGAGCCGCCTCCTTTAATAACACAATAGAATCAACACCAAAAGCATAGGCACTTCGAATGACAGCGCCTAAGTTTTGTGGATCTCCCAAAGGACAAAGAAGTTCAAAACCTTGCGGACTCCCTTGTAAATTCCACATTTGAATTTCGGGCTGTTCCATCACCAAAATAGGCCCTCCGGCTCCGAGAATATCAAGTTCTTTGAACAAAGGAGATGACAATAACACCCCTGGCATCGAATGAAATAAATTTTGCCATTGAGAAATAGCATTCGAGTCAGAAATGGATTCTATAAGAACCGTCTGAACTTTTTTATTCCAAATGGGATCATCAAGAATTTCATCAACTAATTTTTTACCACTTAATAAAAAATGTTTAGATTCTCTGAGGCCCTTGCTGCGCAGTAAACTCTTCCAGTACTTAAATTGACTATTTTGAGCACTCACAATTTCTTTCATAAAGAAACCCCTTCCTCATTCCTCATTCTTCATTCTTCATTCAAGAGTTCTACCGCACGTTCTTGTTGCTCATCCCAAAGCCCCAAACTTTCCAAAAATTCATCACTAACCTCAGGTGATTTAACTTTTTCAAAGACGATTAAACGCCTCGCCTGTTGAGTTTGAGGGAGAACATAATGATGATCCTCAAGCAATGCGTAATACTCTCCCCAAGCCTCAAGAGCCATTGGAATTTCCGGCCCTACCCCGGGACCTTTCATAAAGTAAACTCGTCCGCCTAATTGCAAACAATGAATGACGTTGCCAAGAGTATTCCGCAAGTCTTCAACAGCACGAGTGATCACTCCCTGCACGGGGTAAAAACATTCTTTATTAATGTTACGACCTAAAATAGGAAGATTACGGAAATTCATTTGCTCTCGTACTGTTTTTAAAAACTCCACTCGACGCTGAACGCCTTCCGCAAGCACAATGGTTTCTTCGGGAAATTCAATTTTTAAAGGAATCCCAGGAAATCCTGGTCCCGTACCGACATCCATCAAAGGAAATTTTAATTCTGTGAGCCGCCTTATCATTAAACAATCAATAAAATGTTTAATGCCTATCTCCCTCAGTTCCGTGAGCCGCGTAAAATTTTCTTTTTTCTGAATCTCCATCAATAAAGTGTAAAAATGAGCAAATTGCTCTCGTTGAGCGTGAGGATAATCTCCAAAATCATGGTTACGAAATAAATCATAAAGACGATCATTGGCTTCTTGGAGAGAATAAATGCGATGAGGTTGCTGATGTTTTCCGCGAAGAGAAGACGTGGAAAAAGCATCCGCTGTAGCAGCGAGAGAAGAAGTTCCTGCTTCGCTTCCTGCTCTTGCTAAGCGACGGGCTTTATAGGGGCTGTGATTTGTTTTATTTTTATGAGCCATGATGAACACATCGCTATGCCCTATTTTTTGCATGATGTCACGCATGAACTCGTTCGTGATCTTCAGAGGATGATCGGTATAGACTGTTGTCCTATGTCATTAAAAGAATTAGAAGAACAACTCGCCCAAATTCAATCAGAAGCTCAATCCTCCTTCTCGCAGGCCTCCTCAAGTTCTGCATTATACGATCAAAAAGTCTTTTTTCTCGGAAAAAATGGCACTCTCACTGAAATTATGAAAAAAATGGCGGGCCTTACTAAGGAAGAAAGACCCCTCTTTGGCAAAAAGGTCAATGAAGTCAAGTCCGCTCTCGAGAACGTCTACTCTCAATGCGAAGATTCACTCAAACAGATTGAACTCGAGCAACAACTTCAAAAAGAAGAATTAGACCTTACTTTGCCCTCTTGGCCGCGGGAACTAGGTCATCCTCACCCCATTCACAAGGTCACTGAGGAAATTTTTCAAATCCTAGCGCGTTTAGGTTACAGTCTTCGTACGGGACCCTTGATTGAAAAAGATCACTATAACTTTGAAGCTCTAAATATCCCTCAAGATCACCCAGCTCGCGACATGCAAGACACTTTTTTCATTGATGGCAACCACGTGCTGCGCACACACACCTCGCCAATCCAAATTCACTCCCTTGAACAAGAAACACCTCCTCTGCGCATTATTGGGACAGGTGCTGTTTTTCGATGTGACAGTGATATTTCTCATCTGCCCCACTTTCATCAAATCGAGGGGATGTGCGTGGATAAAAAAGTTTCTATGGCCGACCTCAAGGGCACTATTAGCTTTTTTGTACAGGAGTTTTTTGGCCCCGGACTCAAAACACGTTTTCGCCCTAGCTTTTTTCCTTTTACGGAACCATCTGCAGAAGTCGATTGCTCCTGTCCAATTTGTAAAGGAGCAGGCTGTTCTCTTTGTAAAAACTCAGGGTGGATTGAAATTGGTGGAGCCGGTCTCATCAACCCCAAAGTGTTTCATGCAGCCCATATTCCTTACCCCGAATGGCAGGGATTTGCCTTTGGTTTTGGAGTGGAGAGAATGGCCATTATTAAATATGGTATTCCTGATATACGACTTTTCCCCGAAAACGATTTACGATTTTTAAGGCAGTTTAAAAAATGAAAATATCATTACAATGGCTCAACGACTTCGTTGATATCAAAGAATATTTAGAACGCCCTGATCAGTTAGCGAACCTTTTAACAACAACGGGGCTTGAAGTAGAAGAAATTCACAGTCTACTTCAACAATATAAGTTTGTAAAAACAGCATTAATTCTTGAAAAAGATAAACACCCTGATGCGGATAAACTCTCTCTTTGTAAGGTCACAACGGGAGAAGGTGTGATTCACCAAATTGTTTGTGGAGCCAAAAATCATAAAGCTCAAGATAAAGTTATTTTAGCTCTTCCAGGAGCGATTCTTCCAGGGAATATGACTATAAAAAATTCAGTGATTCGCGGTGTAGCGTCTGAAGGAATGCTCTGTTCTTACAAAGAACTTGGCCTTGCAGACACCAGTGATGGCATCGCTATTTTACCTGAAAACACTCCTGTAGGAATTCCCTTTGCTGATTATGCAGGCCTCAATGATGTCACTCTGGAGCTTAAAGTCACCCCGAATCGAGCTGATTGCCTAAGCCACCTTGGCTTAGCACGAGAAGTCTCTTGTCTTCTGAATCGCCCTTTTAAAAAGCCTTCTTTGAAAGAGTTGTCACCCTCCAATGCTCCCATCGATTTTCAGGTTCAAGTCTTGAACCCTGAAATGTGTCCTCGATACACGGGCCGTATCATTCGAAATGTAAAAGTAGGCCCCAGCCCTTCATGGCTCAAGAAACGACTGGAATCCGTGGGCTTAAATTCTATCAATAACGTAGTGGATGTTACTAATTACGTTATGATGGAATGGGGCCAACCTCTTCACGCCTTTGATCTCCGCCATATTCAGGGAGGAGTCATCCGTGTCGGCAAAGCCACTCCACAAGAAAAATTTATGACCTTGGATGGAACAGAACTCACGCTTCGCGGTGATGAATTGATGATTCAAGACTCTCATCGATCTCTCTGTATGGCGGGAGTTATTGGAGGCAAAAACTCTGGAGTTCAAGAAGACACACAGGATATCTTTCTGGAATCTGCCTTTTTTGCTCCGCAATTTGCACGTCGAAGCGCTCGAAACCACGGTTTGAGTACTGACTCAGGTTATCGATTTTCCCGGGGAGTTGACCCCAACGTCACCTTAGAAGGCTTGGAGCGTGCGACTCAGCTCATCCATGAATGCGCAGGAGGTCTTATTGGCTCCAAAACCTTCGAGGTTAAAAGTCATGAAATTTCTCCTGTTGTGATTCCTATTGATCCAGAAATTATTTCCCAACGACTGGGTTACAGTGTTGATGTCCCTAAATTTGAATCTTGGATGATTCGCTTAGGGTGCCAAGTTGAGAAAACAGAAACGATTTATAAAATAAAACCCCCTTCTTGGCGCTTTGATATTGAGATGGATATGGACCTCGTAGAAGAGTATGCTCGGCTCAATGGTTATGATCATATTCCCGAAACGCTTCCCCCTTTGAATAAAGTACCAACAAAACATGATACTCATTACTCCTTTCGAAGCCGTCTTGTAGACATCATGACAAGCCTAGGCTACTGCCAAGCTTTGAATTTTGCTTTTGTGAGTGAAAAAAAACAAACTCAGCTCATTGGTCACCGGGATCTTTTCACAAAAACAGGGCTTTCTATCTCCTCACAACCCGTTAAGCTTGTGAACCCTCTCAATGAGCAACTGAATATTATGAGGTCCACACTGTCCCTGGGGCTTTTGGACAATCTTCATCATAATGTTCACCATAGCATAGATGCAGGACGATTGTTCGAAATAGGATCTGTCTTCGAATATAATTCCAATAACAGTGCCTACATCGAAAAGACGCGCTGGGCAGGTGTTGCTTGGGGATGGCCAATTAATTTATGGACTAAAGATCTCAACGTCCCCGTCGTTATGGATCTCAAACAATCCATTGAAACAACTCTCCGCTTTTTAGGATTCAAAGACTGGCAATGGCATAACTCCCAAGAAATTGGAGGTCTTCCTCATTTTCTTCATCCTGGTCAATCTGTTGTACTTCAACTAGATGGAAAAAATTTGGGCTTTTTAGGAACGCTTCATCCTTCTCTCAAAGAAACAATGAAGATCCGCTGGGATGCCGCCCTTTTTGAATTTGATACAAGTTCGCTCTTACAAACAAATTCTATTTCCTCTAAAATGACTCCTATTTCAAAATTTCAAGCAGTTGATCGCGATCTTTCTCTGCTCATGCCTCAAGAGCTAGGAGCGGGTTTGGTTCAGTCTCAAATCCAACAATCGGGAGGACCCCATCTTAAAACTGTCATTCCCATTGATCTCTACCTGGGCGAAAATCTGGAAAAAGGACAGAAATCCATAACTTATCGATTGTGTTTTCAAAGCCTAGAAGGAACTTTAACTGACGATCAAATCCAAAAAATTATGGACAATATCCTTTTAAACATAAAAAAACATTGGGAAATTCAAGTGCGTTAGGTCATAATATTCTTGAGGAGAAGGATTTTTTCTCAAAGCTCAAAAGGGGGAGCCGACTATGGGTGGTCAAAATACGAGTGTAAGTACCGTAACAAAAGCCGATCTCGTTGAAAAAGTCTATGAACAGCTCGGTTTTTCAAAAAAAGAGGCTGCTGACCTTGTAGAGCTAGTCTTCACAACACTGAAAGAAAGTATTACCTCTGGAGAAAAAGTGAAAATTTCTGGATTTGGAAATTTCATTGTTCGTTCTAAACGACCTCGTATTGGTCGTAATCCTCAAACAGGTGAGCAAATCACGATTAGCGCAAGACACGTTCTTACTTTTCGACCAAGCCAAGTCTTAAAAGCTGTTCTGAATGGCGAAGATATCTCTGGAATGAAAGACGACGACGATGAGACTTAAAAGTAGGATGATTGTTTTTCCTGCTGATTCAAATATCCTGACCCTACCTTAGGATTATATCTGGACATTTTTCACAGTTTACATTAAAAAAGAAAGCTCTGATTTTTTATAAAGTGCTTATTTTCATTGAGAATAATACTAAATAAAAAGTCTACTCAAAAATTTTTTAGCCCTGTCATTTCAAAATCGGACCGTGGCTCAGCTTGGTAGAGCGCTTGCTTGGGGTGCAAGAGGTCGGCGGTTCAAATCCGCTCGGTCCGATACCTTTTGAACCACTTGGATTCGAGTAAAATCAAGGACTTATATGCGGAAAAAACCTAAAAATAAGGCAAAAAATCCAAAAAGTGGTTCACTCCGAACCGTCGTAAAATTGCGGTTCTACACTCTTCATGATCTCCCTGAAGAAAAAATAGGTTGTTCCGTTCGTAATGTCACTTTTAATAAAATCCAGATAACAAAAAAAGATGGGCCCCCTATACCTCACATGCTTACAAAAAATTAGCAAATGATGGGATTCTGACTGATTATTTTGTTTGTACTACAACATTCATGTTGTCCTCTTTACCAGGGTAATCTTGTGAATAAATATGGAGGATAATATCCATTTGTATCATTAAAGCCTCCATGAGAGCCACAGACGCCCTAACATGGAATCATGTCAGCGGCTATTGAGACTTGACCAATAACACATATTGATCTTTGATATCATCACTATATGTTATTGGTTACTTTAATCGAATGCTTTTAACTTTAATTGTATTTCTATCTCAAAGGAGAAAAGATGTTTCTAAAAATTTTAATCCCCGCTTTAATGATGTCATCTTTCACCTATGCTGCGGATGATTGCAGTCATCTCCCTGATCATGCAACTTTGCAAAAAACGCTAAAAGAAGTCCGTCAGACAGCCAATGGAGGATTAAATTTAGATATGTGGGGAGCCTTAGTCAATCGAAGTGGAATCATCTGCGCCGTGGCCTTTACGGGTGTCCAATATGATTCTCAATGGCTTGGAAGTCGCGTGATCTCAGCTCAAAAAGCTAATACCGCCAATGCTTTTAGCCTTGCTGGATTGGCTTTATCCACAGCGAATCTTTACTCTGCCGTCCAACCTGGGGGAAGTCTTTTTGGACTGCAAGAAAGTAATCCAATAGACACCCAAGCTGCTTATAGTGGAGATAGTGCCAAGTTTGGCACAAGTGCTGATCCCATGAAAGGAAAACGCATTGGCGGAATCAATGTATTTGGTGGAGGCCTAGCTCTTTATAATGCTAAAGGTGAGATCGTGGGTGGCCTGGGAGTGAGTGGTGATACATCTTGTGCCGATCATAATATCGCTTGGAAATTGCGAAATAAATTAAATTTAGATTATGTTCCCGGAGGCGTTAGCGTTGCTAAAAACGATCAAATTATTTTTGATATTAAAAATGGAAAAAGTGCGGGAGGATTTGGTCATCCCGAATGCGGAAAAGGGATTGGTTCTTTTTTGAAAGAACTTCCTCCCGTTCGCAAAGTACAATAATTTCTGAATGGATTAGAAATGGGAAGGTTATGGATGAACTCCCATTTCTTGAAGTAGGTTTGCAACCAAAAACTCGTTAATGAGAGATTATATCGGATATTTTTCCAGAGAGGATCACATCTCGACTATTTTCTAAGTGCTTTATATCCCGAAATGGAAACCCCATACTTTTATAAAGGCGAGCATGAGCTTTGGATGTATAAACATAAATTGTTTGAATATTCTTTTCATTTTTTAATACTTCTAAAACACTATCGATCAAATCCCTAGAGAGATTTTTAGCATCTGCATTCTGAGCTGTCAGACGCACAATCTCAGCAACACCTCCCTTGCTGCGGTCCACTTTTATTCCCGTCGCCTTTTCCAAAGGCAGCAAATCTTGACTTTTGCGAGAAATAACAGTTCCAACCCCTCCATAAAATTCTGAAGCTTTAAGAGGGGCTTTTGCAGAGCTCGTTATTAGATAGGTACGCTCTCTCATTTCTTTGCTGGAAGCGATGAAATCTTTGATTTCTTTTTCTGAAAGATTCAACCGTTTTAAATAAGTTTCTCCAAGGTGTTCCAAATATCGATGCGATGTATCCAATACCATTTTATCATTGAGGCGAACCGCCCTCCCCAAATCCATCACAGCCACATTTTCTTTACTACCGACTTTATAAATAACCATACTTTGATTAGGAGCCCAAGTCGCTGGCGCTTCTGAAGCGAGAGATTTGGCAACTTCTTTTCGGGAATTCACTTTTAAACTAATGTGCTCAGCACGATTCAGCTTTGTTCCATTGGCAAGAAATTTTTGAAAAGTCTGACCTGTACGTAGACCCCATTTTAGGGTTTGAGACCCCGCTGTTAACAATCGACTGGCTACCGCTGCTGGTGGATTAAATAGAAAACTAGCTCCCCAGAGAGCAGCCTCACTGGAAATATTGATGACCAAATCTTTTTTTTCTAAGAAATTCAGCTCTTGGTTATAAAAACACCACGCTCTTTGTTCTGATAATGGACTCTCACTGGGAAAGCCACCTCCGACGAGGGTCTCTAAAACATTGCGGTGGCGACTGGCTACAGATTCAGAATATTCAACCATCCCATGGCTGTTGCTAGCTTTCCCAAAGGATTTTTGAGAAGTTTCAACCATTCCATCAATGTCACGAGAAAGTTGATCTAATTGCACAGCATGAGCCGATAGAGATAAAATCAAAGACTTACGGCGGACTTTTTTCTTCTCACTCTTTTCTAATGAACTCTGAACTGCTGGATGGAGAAGAAGGGGTTCATTCGATAAGAGCTGAGTTTTTTCTAACTGCAATTTTTGATAGTCGCTATCCAGTTCTGTTTTGCGAACCACAGAACAAGAAGAAAAACAAATTGCCTGCTTACGAGATACTTCCTTGATTTTTGCAAGAATATTCGCAAGCTCTTGGGCACTATTCTCCAACTGCTGGGCTTGTTTTTTTCCCGCTTCTGAAGACTTTCCATCACGCAAATGACGAAGCATTTCAGCCAAGCGGTGTTTTTGACGATCGGCTTCTATTTGTAAAGATTGACTCTTCTTTTTAAACCATTCAACTCGAGTAATTGCTAAATTTATATCTTGGAGATCAAAAAGATTGTTCTGCGAATTATCAGAACATAACTCTGCTTTCTCTTGCTTAAGAAGGGTTTCACAGGTTGCATCCGAAGATGCGAAAGCCCTCCCAGAAAAAGCATTTAGAATTAATAAAACAAAAATCCACTGTATATGTATATTACACCTAATTCGCTATGGAGAATGTTGCATTTATTAAATTATAAACCGCATATCACATTCCCAGTTGATATTCCCCTCGAGTTCATCCATAAATTCTATTAAACCCATCCGAAGACCTTTTTAATACTTTCTCATTACGAGAATAATCTTTAAGGTCCTTAAAATTCCAAAAATCCTTAATCCATATTAAGAATAACATAAATAAAGTAAATTTTATTTACATTATAACTATCTTTTATTATCTGCTTTTTTTAATTAAAAAAAACTTTTTTCTTTGACTTTCTCATTTTAGAACAAAAGCTATCTTTGCTGAAAGCCTTATTCAAAGCCACAGCTGTCAATTAATTTACTGACTATCACAGATCTCATCGCATGTTGTGATGATGGACACCTTTTTTGAAATCCTATATTTTACAGATCGAAACAACTCTTCAATATTTAATTTTGAAATAACTGCTTTAAGAATCTGATCTAAAGGAGGAGAATGTGATATTTTAATACCGCATAATTCTGATGTAAAAAACCAAAGGAAGAGGAATCATTTTTTTATTTAATTACGCAAGCAAGTACCCGTGGCATTCGACATATTAAATTCATGAACAATAGAAAACCTTGCCCTTTACTTAAAGTAACAACAGCTTAATCTTAAAAAGATAGAGCTTGATTAAATTACTTTCAAAAAATAAGCCTTGTGTTAGAAACTTGGAGATGAAACAAATTATTTTTTCCATTTGTTATAAGAGCAATACCCTATTTAATGGATTCAAAATTATCAGATCCGACTCTGCACCTACATTGCCTAAAGACATTGGCTACTTAACATGGTAATAAATGCCAGTACCAAAAGTTCACGGTCAGCTGATGAAACACCAAGTTTACAGTATTTAACTTATCACTTTGAACGTCGTTTTTTTTCAAGTCCCTCAACAAAAAGCTTGAGCCCAAACTCAAACGCTTCAGTGGCACTTGGACGTGCTGTACCTCCAATGGAAATAGAAGGAGTACGTTTCTGAGCCTTCACTCGGTTGTTTTGATTTGTGGCTTGTTCTTCAAGGACACAACCGATTGTGAACTGACTGAGACTGTAGAGGGCCATACCGGCTTCATGCTTTGTGAATCCAACTCGCACCAAATATTCAATTTTCGGCAATATGCGCTTTATCCCAGAAGCTGTTGGAGTACTACCCGCGTGCAGCCTAGCACCATCGCGGTGAGCGAGGAGTGCACTGCGAAAGCTACGCGTATTATTGAGGATGAAGTCTCTCCAATCATCCGAGCTCTCGGGCGGTGCATCGAACGGTTGACGTTCAAGAACTGGAATTCCCCATGAAAAGTGGACAGTCAGTTAAGCGAGTTGTCTCAGTTTATACATCTCAGGGCTTAAATAGCCAAGAGAAGAATGCCTTCTTTTTCTATTGTACCAAGTCTCAATGTACTCAAACACTAATGTCC
>CAUJGP010000007.1 GCA_963170155.1 Bdellovibrionota bacterium
GCTCACGTTTTTAATCCAACATTGTTATGGCACACGACACTCAAGTTGGTGCGACATTATGAATATTTGTCTGCCCTCGTTGACTCGAGACTGGAGTGACTAAAGGCCCAAACAGAAGAATGAATGCGCTATTAGACATAAATCCGAATCCAACAATGGAAAGTTCATTTAAGAAAATTTCCATGTAATCAAACGAATAAAAGAAGTGCTGTTTACATATCTAGTCTTGGCACGAACACCGGGGATGCAAGTCGCTGGAATCGGCCACTACCCCAAAACTGGGGCAATGGAGAGGTCTATCCAAAATCAACTTGCTTTCTTACAGAAGAAAGACCAACTTCGGATCAACTTATTGAACTCCCTAACAAGGGCTCCTCCATTGTGGCCACTGATTTGATTTTTTGCATTTACCCGCTGATTTATTTTCTGGAATTCGTATGAAAAAATTTAGCTTGTATTCAGAAAGTATTAAAACTACGGTGAAGCTGTTGAAACCATAAATATTCAAGGTCTTTTTAAATGAACTTATTAGAACGTATCACGGCTGTTTCTGCGAATATAAATCGATGCTGTCAACTTTCTGGAAGAGATCCAGAAAGCGTTCAACTGATGCTCGTTACAAAAACTGTTTCCATAGAAACTATTATTGAAGCTCACCAATTAGGAAACCACCTTTTTGGTGAAAATAAGGTCCAAGAAGTAGTACAGAAATGGATCGCGCCTCCTGAAGTTTCTTTAGTCAAACCTGAGTTCATCGGGCACCTACAAACAAATAAAGTTAAAACCTGCCTTGATGTTTGCAGCCGAATTCAATCTGTAGACCGGCTGAGCCTTGTCGAAGCCCTTGACCGTGAATTACAAAAACGCGGAGAGCAACGCGAAATTTTTCTTCAAGTGAATAGTTCCGACGAAGCCAGCAAATTCGGTCTCTCTGTCGAAGAAACCCTTCCTTTTGCTCAAACAATTCAACGTTACCAAACTCTCAAGGTCACGGGATTGATGACTCTCGCTCTGTTCTCTCAAGATGAAAACAAGGTCAGGCCTTGTTTTAAAAAATTAAAACAACTCTTCACACAAGTTCAAGACACTGGTCTTTTTGGAGAAGACTTCCAACACCTCTCCATGGGAATGTCCTCTGACTATCAAATAGCGATCACTGAAGGCGCCACCTTAGTGAGAGTCGGTACCGCTATTTTTGGTGCGCGCACCACTCCGGATTCCCATTACTGGCCGGACATCTGAAGATAACGTCATAACCCCTACAGAGGCATTGATTTTCCCCCCACAAACGCTTGGGTCACTGGAGACGTGCCCGTTTGATAAAAAAGACCGCGCCAATCAAGATCAACCACTTGCAAATCCGCCCGAAAGCCTGCCAGCAATGAACCGCGGTCCCTCAAAGCCAAAGCTTTAGCAGCTCCCACCGTCCATGCGGCGATCACTTCAGGCAAACTCATCTTCATGTATAAGCGAGCAAGCAACCCCACCAAAGAGAGATCCATACTGGGACAGCTCCCAGGATTATAATCTGTAGCCAAAGCAACACAAGCACCGTGATCAATGAGTTCACGAGCGGGAGGGTACTCACACTTCATATACAAATCCGCTAGAGGCAATAACATCGCAACAGTTTCTGATTGAGCCAAACGTTGAATCTCTACAGGCCCCAGCTGAATGACATGATCAGCACTCAATGCTCCCAGCTCTACGGCAATCTGTGTTCCTCCTGATAAACTCAACTGATCGGCATGAACCACAAGAGAAAAACCAAGATCTTGAGCTCTCCTCAAGTAATTTTTAGCCATCTCGCCTTCAAAAAAATTCTTTTCAATAAAAATATCCACGCGATCGGCTAACTTCTTCTTTTGAATTTGAGGAAGAACCTTCTCTGATAAAAATTGTAAATAAGATTCGTGGGTTTCGAACTCAGGAGGCTTCGCATGAGCCCCCAAAAAAGTCGTTATAATTTGGGGTCCTTCCAGACTCCGAGCCACTTCAAGTTGCTTGATCTCACCCTTTAAATCCAAAGCATAGCCCGATTTGATTTCAAGAGTGGTCACTCCTTGCCTAAGGAATTCATCGACTCTTTTTTGAGAAATCTCTTTCAAACTCTGCTTTGTCGCAGCTCGTGTCGCCTTCACCGTTGAAAGAATCCCGCCCCCTTGCCTTGCAATCTCTTGATAAGAAACTCCTTGGCAACGGAGCTCAAACTCGTCCCAACGCTGCCCCCCATACACAAGGTGGGTGTGCCCATCGATCCAACCTGGTAAAACAGTCTTGCCTTGAACGTCCCACTCACGTGTGACTTTTTGGTACTGACGGGGTAAATTTGCTAAAGCGCTTTTCAGTTTTTTTTCAGGTCCGACCCACAGTAAACGCCCTTGATCCATTAAAAGAGCAGCTTTGGAAATAAGTCCCAAATCCTCAGTTTGAACAAATCTCCCTGACTTTTTCCAAGCTCCCTCTAAACTTAATAAAGTTCCAATCCCTCGAATCAACGCACTCATTTTTTCGCTTTACCTTGGTGAGCTACAGATTCCATAGCCTTGGCAATCTCAGTGGCATTTCCAATCAAGCGTCGTCCCAAAACCTTTAAATTCTGATCAAGATCGTACACCAAAGGAATTCCTGTCGGAATATTAAGCTCCAGAATCTCAGCCGGTGATAAACCTTCCAGATGCTGCACCAAAGCCCGTAAGCTATTACCGTGGGCCACGATTAAAACCTTTTTACCTTGATGGATTTCGGGAACCACAGTCTCCTGCCAAAAAGGAAGAAATCGAGCCACGGTGTCTTTCAAAGATTCACCACTGGGTAAAACCTCCCGTGGGACCCCTTGATAACGAGGATCATGACTCGGATGCCTTGGGTCTGAACTTTCCATCAAAGGAGGAGGAGTTTCATAACTTCGTCTCCAAATCTTAACCTGCTCTTCGCCATGTTTTTCAGCAGTCTCTGATTTATTCAGTCCTTGAAGAGCTCCATAATGCCTCTCATTCAGGCGCCAAGACTTTTCCACGGGAATCCAAAGTAAATCCATCTCATCCAATACCATCCAACAGGTTCGAAGAGCCCGTTTCAACACTGAAGTATAGGCACAATCAAAACGAAATCCCTCTTGCTGAAGCTCTCGGCCCGCTCTTTGAGCTTCAACTCGGCCCACATCAGAGAGATCAACGTCTTGCCATCCCGTAAATCGGTTTTCCTTATTCCATAGACTTTCGCCGTGCCTAATTAATACGATCTGATACATGAGTCGACTCCTCTTGCTAATGATTGCCGTAAGACAAAAAAATCGGTAGCATGACGTTGATGTGAAATCACTAAAAAAGGACTGAATGTGGCCCAACAGCAATTTACAAATCGTAATAATTTAGAATATATCGAACAGCTTTATGCTCAATATAAAACAGATCCACAAAGTGTTACAGGTGACTGGAAAGTGTTTTTTGACGGAGTTGAGTTCGCTCAAGACTCCAATCTTGGGCTCTCAAGCAAAGAGCTCGATGTTTACCATCTCATTAATGCTTATCGAAACTATGGTCACTTTGAAGCACAAGTAGACCCCCTCAGCAACTCTCAAACACCCTCCGAAGAACTTTCTCTCTCTCGTTTCAATTTGAAAGAATCGGATCTCAATCAATCTTTCCAAATTGGAAGCATCATCGGCAAGCCCAATGCTAAGCTTAAAGATATTATCACTCATCTCCGACAGTATTATTGCAACAAGCTTACGGTCCAATGCGCCGAAGCGCTTCCCAATATTCGCAATTTTTTTATCAGAGAATTCGAACAAGCTCCCACCGCCAAGTTAACACCAGACGAAAAACAATCCGTTTATCACACTCTCGTTAAAACCGAAGGTTTAGAAAAATTCATCCATACTCGCTTTGTAGGAACCAAACGTTTTTCTGTGGAAGGAAGCGATGCGCTCCTTCCCATGCTAGAGGCCTTGACCACAAAAGCAGTCAAAACCGGCGTGGAAGAAATTGTATTGGGAATGGCTCATCGAGGCCGTCTCAATGTTCTCGTCAATTTCATGGAAAAACCTGTAGAGCAATTGTTGGCCGAGTTTTCTGGCCCTCTCGAGCTCACTGAAAAAATTGAACATTATGATGGCGATGTAAAGTATCATTTGGGAGGCCATGTAATTAAACAAACTTCCTTTGGTCCTTGTGAAATCACCATGGCCTTCAATCCCTCTCACCTCGAAGCGGTGAATCCCGTTGTTCTTGGGTTGGCTCGAGCCGCCCAACGGATTCGCAAAGACACTGAGAAACGTCAAAAGGTGATCCCTCTTTTAATTCATGGTGATGCGGCCTTCGCAGCTCAAGGTGTCGTTGCGGAAACCCTGCAAATGTCTCAAGTGCGAGGATACCGCGTGGGTGGAACCATCCATTTAATCATCGATAACCAAATTGGATTTACAACAAACCCAGAAAATGGGCGCAGTTCTCACTACGCTTCAGACATGGCAAAAATCCTCGCGATTCCTGTTCTCCATGTGAATGGCGATGATGTAGAATCTTGTGTTCGCGCCATTGATATCGCTCTTCGTTACCGCCAACAGTTCAGTCAAGACATCGTAATAAATATGACCTGCTACCGGCGCTTTGGTCACAACGAAGGAGACGAGCCCGCTTACACTCAACCCCAGATGTATGATATTATTCGCAAGCATCCCACCCTAAGAGAAATTTACGGCAAGCAGCTCCAACGCGAAAACTTACTCAGCACCCAGCAGTTAGACCAAGATTTCAACGATGAGATCAACCGTCTTCAGGTTCTCTTTGATAAGATTAAGACAAAGCCACCCCGACTTTCTCCTCGTCCCTTCATGGGTCCTTGGTCAGGACTTCGATTGGCAACA
Organism: Bdellovibrionota bacterium; assembly: GCA_963170155.1. Classification (GTDB taxonomy): domain Bacteria; phylum Bdellovibrionota; class Bdellovibrionia; order Bdellovibrionales; family Bdellovibrionaceae; genus CAUJGP01. The sequence goes on from CAUJGP010000007.1 coordinate 4,871, forward strand.
GACAATGATTTTGAAATTCCGACCAATACAAAAGTCGATGAAAGTACTCTTAAGAGTATTGGAGAAGTCATATCCTCTTACCCTCAAACGTTCAATCCTCACCCAAAACTTCTGAAGCTTCTTGAACATCGACGTCAAATGGCTGAAGGCCAAGAGCCCATCGACTGGGGAATGGGAGAACTCTTAGCCTACGGAAGCTTACTCTCGGAAGGAACCTCCGTGCGTCTCACAGGACAAGATGTGTGCCGAGGAACGTTCACACACCGTCACGCTGTTCTTAGTGATCATAAAACGGGTGAATATTATTCCGCATTGGACACCATTAACGGTAACCAAGTTGAGTTTTGTGTCTATGATAGTGTTTTATCTGAATATGGTGTTTTAGGTTTTGAATACGGCAACTCTGTTTACGATCCTCGGTTTTTAACTTTATGGGAAGCTCAATTTGGGGATTTTGCTAACGGTGCACAAATCATTATTGACCAGTTCATTGCATCCGGAGAAACAAAGTGGCAACAGATGAGCGGTATTGTTCTTCTTTTACCTCATGGCTTTGAAGGTCAGGGGCCAGAACATTCAAGTGCCCGACTCGAACGATTTTTACAACTCTGCGCTCATAATAACATGCAAGTTGTGAATCTTACCACACCCGCTCAAATTTTTCATGCTCTTCGTCGTCAGGTACGCAGACCTTTCCGAAAACCCTTGATTGTTATGACTCCCAAACTGCTTCTTCGTCACCCCAAGGCGGTTTCAACGCTCGCCGATCTTTCTCAAGGTCAATTCATGGAAGTTATCGATGATGAAAACGCCAAGACAGAATCTGTTGAGCAACTTATTTTTTGTTCTGGAAAAGTTTATTATGAACTCCTAGAAGAACAAGCCAAACAAAAAACACCGGATGGCTTCGCCATCATCCGGGTAGAACAGTTGTATCCATTCCCACAAAAACAAATCAGCTCTATCATCAGTAAATATAAAAAAGTCAAAGCTGTTATTTGGGCTCAAGAGGAACCTATCAATAATGGCGCATGGAGCTTTGTCTACTTTAAGTTTATGCAAATTCTACAGGGTTTTAAAGATATTAAAGGTGTCTATTATGCTGGTAGAACTGAAAGAAGCTCTCCTGCTGTTGGAGCTATTTATAAACATAAACAAGAGCAACAAAAACTGCTGGAACACGCGTTTCAAAATCCCATTGAAATGGACTCGACTCGTTCAGCATCAGAGGAAGGGAGCAAGTCTTCTGAGAAAAAAAGCAAAAAAGTGAGTAAAATAAACCAGAATGCAATTTAAAATTGATTTGAAGATAAATTTGAATAGAAAAAAAATGATTTAAAAATGCTAAAGAAACCTTTCGCTAGCATTTAACACCCGAATCAGTAACTTGATAAACAAAAGGAGCTGCCCTGTGAAACTAGATGTAAAAATTCCCTCCGTTGGTGAATCTATCACGGAAGCCACAATTTCTTCTTGGAATAAAAAAACAGGAGATTTCGTTCGCGCGAATGAATTGCTTCTACTTATTGAAACCGATAAAGCCAGTGTAGAAGTCGTTGCCGAAAAAGAGGGGCAACTGACAATCTCCACCGAAGCAGGTCAGACAGTGCCCATTGGAACCGTAGTAGGCTCTATTGACACCTCGGCCACCGCGGGATCAGGAACTGGAGCTTCGGCAACAACGACGGCGGCTAAAGACACAAACTCGACTGCAAAGTCATCAACGCCCCCGCCTTCTGGCGCAACAACCGAAGCCCAATTTGAAACTCAAACACACTTGAGTCCTGCGGTTCAAAAAATTGTCACTGAAAAATCCCTGGATCCGTCTCTTATCAAAGGAACGGGAAAAGATGGACGATTAACAAAAGAAGATGTGAGCAACTCTGCTGCGCAAAAACAAACAGCGACAACAGCCTCTGCTCCTCAAGCTTCAGCGCCGACAATCCTTACTCCTGTTAAAGCAGCAAAGCCTGCCTCCTCCCCTTCTGCTCCGTTTACCCAAGTCGCACGCGGAATCAGCCGACAAGGAGAAATCGAGCGAGTCCCTATGAACAACATCCGTCGACGTACGGCTGAACGTTTAGTTGAAGCGCAGCACACCGCTGCGATCTTAACCACTTTCAATGAAATCGACATGAGCCGAGTCATAGAAGTGCGCAACAAGTACAAGGACGCTTTTAAGGAAAAATATGGCAACAGTCTAGGCTTTATGGGTTTTTTCACTAAAGCCGTGATCGAAGCCCTTCGTGCCTTCCCTGCTGTCAATGCCTCTATTGATGGTACTGATATTGTTTATAAAAAATATTTTAATATTGGAGTTGCTGTCGGAACCGAAAAAGGCCTGATTGTTCCCGTGGTTCGAGATGCTGATTTGCTCAGTATCGCCGGCATTGAGCAGGCGATTAAGCACTTTGCAATAAAAGCCCGTGAAGGGAGAATCAGCATCGATGATCTTTCCAATGGAACTTTCACGATTTCAAATGGCGGAGTTTACGGCTCCTTAATGTCCACTCCCATCCTCAATTATCCTCAAGTGGGAATTCTTGGTATGCATAAGGTGGAAGATCGCCCCATGGCTATTAATGGAAAAGTTGAGATTCGCCCCATGATGTATGTCGCTCTTTCTTACGATCATCGGATTATTGATGGCAAAGAAGCTGTCAGCTTCTTGGTCAAAGTTAAAGAATGTGTTGAGGCTCCTGAACGGCTTCTTCTTGAAGTTTGAGGATTTTAAGGCCAATGAAAGGTTGGCTCTTTTAATAAAGAACTCAGTGAATTTGACTATGATATTTATAATGGCAACATAAGCTTTTTGAAGAGAGGTTTTTATTATGTCTGAGATGCAATTTGATGTGGTTTTTATTGGGGCAGGACCGGGTGGTTATGTGGGAGCGATAAGAGCCGCTCAGCTGGGATTAAAAACAGCCATTATAGAAAAAGATAAAACCTTTGGGGGCACTTGTCTCAATGTGGGTTGCATCCCTTCCAAAGCTCTTTTGGAATCCTCCGAGCACTATGCAGCAGCTCAACATGAATTAATCAAACACGGAATTGAAGTTGAAGGTGTTAAACTGAATCTTCCGACCCTTCTAGAGCGAAAAGATAAAGTTGTAAAAGATCTCACTCTCGGAGTTTCTTTTCTTATGAAAAAGAATAAAATCACAACGTTCAATGGTTGGGCCCGAGTGGTTGATGCTCATCAGATTGAAGTCACAATGGCTAACAATATAAAACCTTTAATCACCACTCAACATATTGTTATCGCAACGGGAAGCGCTCCCATTGAGCTTCCCTTCTTGAAATTTGATGAGAAAAAAGTGGTTTCTTCAACAGGAGCCCTTTCACTTTCTGCCGTTCCCAAAAGAATGGCCATCATTGGAGCGGGAGTCATTGGTTTGGAAATGGGAAGCGTGTGGAGTCGCCTTGGCTCTGAAGTGACCTTTCTTGAATTTGCTGATAAAATTGGCGGGACCATGGATAGCACCACCATGGCTCAATTTCAAAAAATTCTGATGAAGCAAGGTTTCAAGTTTTTACTTAAAACTAAAGTCACAGGCGCAGAAATAAAAGATAAAGAAATTTTATTGAAGTATGAATCGCAAACAGATTCTTCTACAAGTTTGGCTGTCGATGTCGTTCTTGTTGCTGTTGGAAGAAAGCCTTTCACGGAGAAATTAGGACTGACGGAATTAGGCATTGAACTTGATAAAGCTGGGCGCATTCTTGTCAATGAGCACTATCAAACTCCTAAATACAAGAACATCTATGCGATCGGTGATGTCATTCAAGGCCCTATGTTGGCTCATAAAGCAGAAGAAGAAGGTGTTGCCGTTGCTGAAATCCTCGCTGGTCAAGCAGGCCATGTGAATTACAACACGGTTCCAGGTGTCATTTATACATGGCCAGAGGTTGCTTCTGTCGGTATGACAGAAGAGCAATTGAAAGAGAAAAACATTCCCTACAATGCAGGTACATTCCCTTTCGTTGCCAACGGTCGAGCAAAAGCTCTTGGCTTTACCGAAGGACAAGTTAAAGTTTTGGCCCACCAAAATACTGATAAAATTTTAGGTGTTCATATTGTTGGACCTAGAGCTTCAGAGCTGATTGGCGAAGCTGTCATCGCGATGGAGTTCGGTGGTAGCGCTGAAGATCTGGCTCGCAGTTTTCATGCCCACCCAACACTTTCAGAAGTTATTCGAGAAGCTGCTTTGAATGTGGACAAAAGAGCCCGACAAATGTAGTCAATAAACAAATCTTCACATCTAATTCAATTTTGTTTTCCATATTAGAAAAATATTTTCTGAATATTTGAGTATTATAATAATTACAAAATATTTATTAAACATTTCTATGTTAGCTTTTTTCTACGTTGAGTTATGAATTTGAATTTGCAATCGCTATAGCGAATCAAATTTGATCTCGCTGGATTGAAATTGAAAAAGATCGACATTGATAGATCAAATCGACAGACCCGTTGTTTATCGACTGGAGACTGGATTTGATAAAACGATGACGTTTTTTTTAATTTCGCGATAATGACTCATGTAAACAAAGTTATGTAGGAGGGGGCATCTATGGAACTCTTTGTTGTGGGATTTTTAGGTCTGTTACTATTACCATTAATTCTAGGCTGGTTGCTGATTATGGTGAGTTTGTTCGCAACTCCACTCGTTGGAGCCAGTTACTTATTATCTGCTACATTCAGAAAGTTGAATCCGCTGAATAAAAATCCAAGCCACATTGATGTGCTTGTCGTGGATGATCAATATATCACAGTTATCCCTCTCATTAAACTCTTAGAGCAAGCTCAAGTACCCTTTAAATATGTGACGGATGGATTTGAGGCTATCAAAGAATTAAAAAATAAACATTACCGATTGATCTTCATGGATTATTATATGCCACTTATCACCGGTCTTGAAACACTCATCCGAGCGGATCAATTGCTTCGCGATGACAAACCTGCAATGCCTGTCGTTTTTTATACTGGTGCAGAAATCTCTGAAAAAGGAAAATTTCGATTTAAACATGTGTCTATTGTCGACTCGTGGCATAAATCAATGAATCGACTCGAACTCAATTCACGATTGAATCGGATACTCCTAAATAATATTTGATGACATAATGATTTGATGTATCAAAATAAAAATATATTTCATTTAAGCTTGTTGTTTCTCTCAACATTTTTCTTTGCAACATTCAATAAGATGAAATCTTCAAATGTTATCAGTATCTTATAATATTCCATTTTATCTGTCCGGCCAGTGTGTGATTAAATATGTTTATTTAATCACACACTGATATAACGAATGGAACTTTGGAAAAATTACTCGAAATGAGTCCATTCATTGATTTGTATGAAAGACAATGCTATTCAACGTACCTATGGCAGATGTTTTGGTTGTTGAAGATAATTTAGAAATTGCACTTATTGTAAGTTCAATCCTAAAGGGAATTTGCTCTGTTCATACGGCAACCACGGTTGCTGAAGCAAAGTCCTTAGTCAGCAAATCACGTTTTGATCTTATTCTCATGGATCTCAACCTGCCTGATGGAAGTGGATTAAATCTTATTTCTAACTTAAATCAAATCACCGTAGGCAAAGAAATTCCTTTTTTATTTGTTTCAGGGGATCAATCTACGGAGAGCCAGCTTGCTGTTCTTTCGCAAGGAGCGATTGATTACATCACAAAACCTTTCAATCCTCTCATCTTAAAAGCAAAAGTACTAAACTGTCTAAGACGTCTCAACAAAGAATTAGACGAAGAGCTCATCCTCGGTCAATTGATCATTAATCGCAAAGAATTACGAGCCTACAAAGCCAATGATAAAGATGAAAAAAATATTCTTGATCTAACAGCTTTAGAGTTTCGGTTGTTAACTGTTTTCTCGGATCACTTTAATCAAGCGTTAACTCGATCCGTTCTCATTGACCTAGTTTGGGGTGAAAACACTAATGTTATTGACCGTGTCGTGGATCAACATATTTTCAGTCTTAGAAAAAAAATTGCGGACTCTCAAGTTCAAATTAAAAGCCTTTACGGCTTTGGTTACCGTATGGAATCGAGTAGCGAATCTTAGTTAATGCAAGTTACTACATCGAAACCACATTTCATTATCATACTGCAAATCCCAATTAAGAAATCAAAAGGCGCAACATCCTTCTCAGAGGTTCAGCGGCCCCCCATAACAGTTGATCTCCGCAAGTAAAAGCATTTAAATATCGACTACCCATCTTCATCTTACGAATGCGACCGACAGGAATTGTTAAAGTCCCGGCGACACTGACAGGAGATAGTTTTTGCAAGGTCTCTTCTTTATGATTTGGAACAAGCTCAACCCATGCATTGTGAGACTTGATGATTTCGTTAATTTCATCTATAGGCACTTCTTTTTTTAGTTTAATGGTTAATCCCTGGCTATGGCAGCGCATCGCCCCCACTCTCACACAGGTTCCATCCACAGGAATAGGCTGATTTTCTATTCCTAGAATCTTATTCGTTTCAACAAAGCCCTTCCATTCTTCCCGACTTTGCCCACTTTCCAACTCTTGATCAATCCAAGGAATCAAAGACCCTGCCAAAGGGACACCAAAGTGCTCTTTTGGCAACTGATCACTTCTCAAGTGTTCAGTTACGCCACGATCAATGGCTAAAATTCCCTCTGCAGGGTTACTCCAAAGAGGCTGGGTGACCTGACTCACGCTGGACATTTGTTGTAAAAGCTCCCTCATATTATGAGCACCCGCTCCAGAGGCCGCTTGATAAGTCATCACGGTCATCCACTCCACTAAATGATGTTTAAAGAGACCGCCCATGGCCATTAACATCAAAGACACAGTACAATTCCCTCCGATATAATCCTTAACACCGTGATGCACCGAAGACTTAATTAAGTCCCCATTTACAGGATCTAAAATGATGACTGAGTTTGATTTTAAACGCAATGCTGACGCAGCATCAATCCAATACCCTTTCCACCCTTGAGCCCTGAGTTGGGGGTAAACCTCATTTGTATAATCACTTCCCTGACAGCTCATGATGATATCCATTTGTTGAAGGTCTGAAAGGCTCCTGGAGTTTTGTAAGAGCTGCTTTCCTTCACCCAAATCAGGACCTTCGTAACCTGTTTGAGTTGTTGAAAAAAAATGGGAATCAATCAATTTAAAATCGCCTTCTTCCAACATGCGATCCATCAAAACGGACCCAACCATCCCACGCCAACCTACAATCCCCACCTTTTTTTTCATAGAGACTCCCCTCTGCAAAAAATTTAGAACCTAGCGAGGCCTTAGTCAATTTTTTCATTGTAAATTTGCCATTCCCCCAAGGGACGAAGAGAATGATTCTATGACTATGACGCCGGCTTTTCTCTGGAAAAATGTTATCGATCATGCTTCTCGAATTATTTTGGATAAGCAAATAGAAATTGAACAAGCCCTCACTTGTATTTTAGCGGGTGGCCATTTACTTATCGAAGACGTACCGGGTGTGGGAAAGACAACTCTCGTGCAAGTTCTGGCAAAGCTGCTCGACCTCCCCTACTCTCGTATTCAGTTCACGAGTGATCTTCTTCCTGCAGATATTATTGGAAATTCCATTTATGATCCGGAAAAAAAAGAATTTCAATTCATTCCTGGCCCTCTTTTTGCGCCGCTGGTATTAGCTGATGAATTAAATCGCGCGAACCCCCGTACTCAAAGCGCCCTGCTGCAGTCCATGGAAGAAGGACAAGTCTCAGTCGATCGTATCACTCACCCTTTGCCTTCTCCGTTCTTTCTCATTGCCACTCAAAATCCTCGTTCTCAAACAGGAACTTTTTCGCTGCCAGAAAGCCAGTTGGATCGTTTTCTCATGTCTTTCAGTATGAATTATGCCTCCTATCAATCAGAGATTTCTATTTTTCAGGGGCAAGATCCAAGAGCGCAGCTCAAGAGCCTCAACCCTCTTGTCACAATCCATCAACTGCAAGAAAGCCAAGAGTTCATTCAAAAGATCGTTGTCAGTGAACTTCTCGCAAAGTACATTGCAGATCTCCTCACATTCACTCGACAGCATCAGGAAAGTTTTATTCCCCTCTCAACCCGCACCGGAATCGCCTTATCCAGAGCTTCAAAAGCAAGGGCCTTTCTCAAAGAAAGACAATTTTGTCTTCCTGAAGATGTTCAAGCCGTTGCACCCTATGTACTTGCCCATCGCCTCGGAGGCGCAGAAGGAATCACTTATGGAAAAAACAAGGTCCACGAGCTTATTAAAACGGTGGCAGTACCGACTTAATCAATTCCAAAACCACAGAACCTATATCATTCCAACAAGATTAGGGATCTATTATGCGGTTTTATGTTTTCTCTTACTTGGAGTGGCCTTTATTTATAATAATAATGTGGCTTACTTTTGCTGTTTTGCGCTCGTAAGCCTAGGGATCACCAGTCTCTTCCAAACCAATTACAATATGGATCGCATTAAAATCACCCCTTTGGCTATTCCTGAAACTCATGCTGAACACCCCGTATCCCTAAGGTATCTTGTTGAAAACTCATCCCATCAACCATCCTATCATTTTGATTGTTTTCTCGATGCTAAAAATAAATCCCCACGGCTCTCAACAGATTCTCAATTCTCAATAAACAAACGAATAAATATTTCTCATTTAAAACCCAAAGACACGCTCGAGATAGAGTTTCCTATTATTTTCAATGAGAGGGGCTATCACCCGCTCCCCACCCTAGTAATAGAAGCCACTTTTCCTTTTGGTTTATTTAAAAGCTGGAAGCTGCAACGCTCTACAGAAAAAGCTCTGATTTTTCCCGCAAAAAAAGGAAACCTTCCCTTGCCCACAATAGGATCTTCACAATATGGAGATCTTATCCAGGAATTCGTTAAACAAGAACGAGGTGCTGAGTTTTATGGTCATCGCCCTCACCAGCATAACGACTCCTACAGGCATGTGGACTGGAAAGCTTATGCTCGCGCTAATAAACTCATCATTAAACTTTTTGATAATGAAGAGCAAGGCCTTCAGATTCTTTCTTGGAATCAAACGCAATCTCTGGGTGATTTAGAACAAAGAATCAGTCAAATCACCCAATGGATTAGTCTCTGTCAAAAACAAAAAAAAGAGTTCATCCTTGAAATGCCCGGGTGGACTCAAACATCCTCATCCACCAAGTCCTCTTACTCGGAGTGCTATCGATTTCTGGCCCTCTTTCAAAGAAATCCTTCAGATCATCCTCAGAACTCCGAATCCAATCATCATCATTTTTCTTCTTCACAAGGTCTTCAGCGATGATGGCCAAATCCGTCTTTGCCGACTCCAAATTCGCTTTTTGCCTCATCTTGCCCACATTTTTACTTTTTCCAGATATCCCGGCATGGTCCTTCTACTCCTCTCTTTTGTTTTGGTTTTCCCGATGGGTGATTGATAAAATGGAGTGGAAAATGCCCACTCGTTTTTTCACGGGGTTCTTTGCTCTTGTATTTTTAGGAATCACTTACCTAACCTTTGATTCTTTAATTGGTCGAGAACCAGCGTGTGCCTTTCTTGTCGTCTTGCTCAGTCTTAAAATTTTGGAATATCAAACTACTGAAGAAAATGGATTTTTAATTCTACTTGGTTTTTATTTAGTGACTGCCAAATTTTTATTCGATACGAACCTTATCTGGTTTAGCCTTGGGTTTCCAACCATGATTTTACTCATCTATTTTTTGCTCCCAGCGGGATTTCGGCAAAAAAACACGAAAATCGCAGGAACCTACGTGATCAGGAATATTTTAATTTCTCTTCCGTTATGTTTATTTTTATTTTTTTATTTCCCTCGTTTTTCATCGGAAATCTTTCACCTTAAATCCCAGAATAATAAAATTCAATCCATAGGATTCTCAGAGGAATTAGAGCCAGGCAGCGTTTCCTCTCTGGTTCAAAATGATGAAATCGTATTGAGAGCTGAGTTCATCAACGTGAAACCCTCCATCAATAGCCTTTACTGGAGAGGACTGACCCTGACAAAACAAGACGGGCTCAGTTGGAGCCGAGATCCTCAATTAGAATCCAAACAAAAACGCAGCCCCATGTTCTCAAAAGCAGATCCTCATGTTCAAATCACCCTAGAACCCACATTGAAAAGTTGGATCTACTCTCTCGATCAAACAACGGATCTTAGTTCAAACCAAATCAACATTTATAAATTGCCACTAGGAGTTTTCAAGACCCAAACTATGATTGAAAACCGTCTTGTCTACCACCTCAAATTTCAATCCTCTTCTCAAAGATCCATAGATGCGAATGATGGAGAAATCACTCTTAAAGACACTCCCAGTCCTGAGGTTAAAAAACTCCTGAAAGCACTTAGTATGAATGCAAAGACACCTGAGGAGATTGTTTTTCATTTTTCTGAATTTTTAGTAAAAAACTCATTCCAATACACCTTGAACCCTGGAGACCAAGGCAAACTCTCAATCGATGATTTTCTTTTTAAAACCAAGAAAGGATTTTGCGAGCACTTTGCATCTTCGGCAGCCATCCTCTTAAATCACTTAAAAATTCCAGCACGAGTTATTGCTGGTTACCATGGGGGAGAATACAACCCCGTCGGTCAATTTTGGACTCTCCGACAAAAAGATGCCCATGCTTGGATAGAATATCTCGATAGCTCTAACCATTGGAGGCGTTACGACCCTACAGCGGTTATTGCTCCCATGAGACTTGCTCTAGGCGCCAATGATTTTGCCAGACTCAGTGGTGATGAGGCTCTTGCTCTTTTAACATCACGACGACGCGATCTAGCAGGCCCCTCTTCTTTTCAAAAACTTACTTATTTTTTTGAAAATTTAAACTATCGTTGGAATTCAGCCGTAGTAAATTTTGATATTGAAAAACAAAAAAACCTTCTCAAAGAAATGAATATTTCTCTTGCTGAAGCGATCCTTTACGGCATCACTTTCACACTCATACTGGCCCTTTCCATGAGTTGGCTTTTAAGAAGCCGAAAAAATGCCACCCGATCTCAGCGTATTTATCAAATGATCAATCGCCACTTTGAAAATTATGGTCTTGAAAAAAAACCAACAGAAGGACCTGAAGCCTGGAGGCTTAGAACCTGCCAAGCTTTTCCTGAGCAATCTCAAAAAATACAAGCCCTTTTCGATTGTTATATTGCAGAATCTTATGGCAACAAACATTCCCAAAGTAATTTATTTCGTGCCAAACAACTCCTCCGCTCCCTTTAATTCTCTTGCCGAGAGTCAGTTCAAAAAACGTTCTCTTCTTACGGCTTCATTCCCTTGAAGTGCCTTTTTTGCGTCGAGGAGGTGTGCCATAGCGCCCGGGGGCTAGGATATTCTTAGGATCCACAGCCGTTTTAATCGTATGAATCAGATTTTTAAATACGGGATTGCTATCAAAAGTTTCCTCAGCACAATGGGTTGCCACTCTATAAGGAGGGTATCCCAAAGCAAGAAACACCTCTCTGACTTCGCGGTACCATTTTTGAGCTCTCTCGCAATCGAGGGGATCATTTCGATCAAAAAACACGCCCATTAAAAAAATAGAACTCCTCGGACTCTCGATAATATACTCAATAAACATTTCAAATTGATATTTATCGAAAAGCTGCTGGGCCACCTCGAGAGCTTTCATTGAATGGTGCGCATTCAAAGGAATCACAGGCCCTATCCAAACAAAACCGCATTGGTCTCGTGCAGGATCAATGTCCGCCACCGGTTTTTCCGGCTGCGCCTTCAAATACACCTGCCGGGCAAAACGATCCGTGGGGATTCCTTTGAAAAGATTCAACGCATCGATATAACCTTGGGCAAATACCTGAGATTTACCCATAAGTTTAAGCGCCAAAGGAGCTAATTTCCGAATCAAACCACCTTTCATAGAGTTTTCTGTAGCAGCCCCTATAAAATGAATTTGTCCATACTTTCCTAAAGTTTTTTTTATCATCCTTTTTTGTTCGGCGACTTCTCCTTTTTTACCGTAGAGACCAAATCCAAAACTCCATGGAGCGACACCATGTTCTTTTCTCCATTGCGCTATTCCCTCTTTGCTTAAACATAGCTCCCCGTTTTCTAATAAGTGTTTCGGGTATTGATCTAAAATACATAGCATTGCAAAGTCGTTGGCTAAATGAGGAAATGATTTCATGTGACCCGAAAAAATAAGCCCTCTAAAATCATCAATAAAAGAACCAAAGAGACTCATGTCGGCTTTATATTCGAAAATTCCACAATCAGAATGCTCCGGAGCAGGCATCAACCAAATTCCCGCCGAAACAACAATTCCTAAATTGGATTGAGTGAAAAAGCCATCAGCATAAGGACCAACTCCCCACTTATAAAGATGACGAACGTGATTGTTTCCCGTGGGCCCACCCCCTGTTTCTAAAACTTCGCCATTCGGTAAAATAACATTCAATCCGCAAAGATGCCCAAAATGATCTGCATACGGAGTAAGGCCTCGTCCTTTATCTAAAGCATTTCCAATCACACTTGCAAACTGGGTTGTTCCCGCCGAATCAGACCATAATTTATAACCTTTTGTTTTGAGGTGATCATTGAGCTCTTTGTAAGTCACCCCCGGCTCTATGACTGCGTATCCAAGTTCTTCATCCACTGTTAAGATCCGATTCATTCTCTCAAGAACCAAAGTAATACCACCTTCATACGTTGCAGTCTTCTCCCCATAACCCCAATTCTTTCCCGTGCTCACCGTCCAAATCGGCACTTTCAATTCATTAGCTAATAAAACCAAATCTTGAACCTGCTTTGCTTCAGTAGGATAAATAATCACGTCAGGAATTTTACGAAAGGGGATACAAGTTTGAGAATGCGCCTCAACTTCTTTTTTAGATATGATCATTTGATCCGGTCTAAAAATTTTTGACAACGCCCCAATAAGATCCTGTTCGCTGATAACTTCTTTTACTTCAATCATAAATATCCCCTCTCTTTTGAAAAGACCCATCGATGAACCATTCATTTTTTTTCTTATTTCATTAAGGTTAATGAATTTTAATGAGACTTCGAACAGACATATTTTGTCGGCAATTGAAAATATTCCTGTGAAAATAGGTCATTAAAAAAAATTCTCAAATTGAGATTGATGCAAGGTAAAAACAGCCTTTGGAATCCTCATTAAAAACGCTTTTATGAATACAAAGGACGGTGGCGTCTATGCCTAAGTCAAAATAGAACAATCTTTCATTGGGTATTCATGTAAAGTTTTTATAAATTGATATTTTTTATGGATTCGATTAGAATATTCATATCTATGTACAAAAATAAATATATCTTATTTTGTATGATAACCTCGTTCTTGATCCTCTTTATGAGCCAGGGATGCGACAGTGGTTTACAACTTTATTTCATTGAGAAACAAGAACAAAACCAAACCTCTGCGAGCTTACCATCAACGGTATCGCCAACACTTGCTTTCAATGACAATGGCTCCACCTATGAGGGTAAAATTAGAATTTTACATCACTACTCTGCAAACTTCACATGTGAAGGAAGAAAATCCCCCGAGTCCATTTTGGTGAGACAAGAAAATCTAAAATGGTATATGATTCAAAACACTTCAGATCAGTGCGGAGAAGATTTAGTATTGATTGAAAATGGCGTAATCTATGAGGAACAGCTTAATCAAGCCGTCTATTTAAATAAACTTTATATTCCACCCACTCCCTATTTTGTAGATGTCACGGCCAATCCCCATCTCCCTGATGTTAATTTAACAGATGGTCTCTGCGCCAACCAAGACGGGGCTTGTAGCCTGCAAGCAAGCCTTGACCAAGCGAATGTCACCTCTTTAACTGCCCCTGTAATTATAGAGATCCCTCAAGGCACTTACTCATTAACAGAACCTCTAAAAATCTCTTTGAAACACTCCAATCATCAAAGCATTACGATGAGAGGTGCCGCAGCGAGTACCACTCTGATCCATGGATCCAATATCACTTCTCATTTGATGATAGGCAATCACTACAGTATCCCTCTTCACCTTGAACGATTAACATTTCAAAATGGCCGAAGTTCAAATTTATCTCCATCGTCTTCCATCTCAGGAAATACCTTTATATTGCAATCCCTTCAAATTTCAGATTGTATTTTTAAAAACAACCAGGGAGCTCCGGTCATTTTAGCCGGAGCGGGCTCTGGAGACATCCATATCAAAAAAACTCAATTTATCAATAATGGTGATGCCGGAATTCGAATTCTTAACGCTCGAAATGTCCTCATTGAAGAAAGTTTTTTTTCTGGCAATGGTGACATTGGGATTCTCATCCAACTGGGGACGGCTCGTGTAAGAGTTTTAAATTCCACGATCAGTGATAATAAAAGCGTAGGTGTGATTTTTTCTGATTGCGTGGATTGTCAAATTGAGAATTCAACGATCTTCCGCAACCAAGGATCAGGATTGGTGGTGAGTAGCAGCTATGATATTGCGGCTCATTTCGAACTTCTGGATCCTGTGATTAAAAATACAACTATCTACCGAAATGGAACGACAAGTTTGAATAATATTGTCGTGAGCTTTACGTCTCAAAAACCCAATTCCTTGCGTTTTGAAAACTCAATTATCGCGACCGAAAACCCCAATCACTCTAATTGCTCTTTCCCTAATGGAAATGGCACTCATAACATCATTGCCAATCACAGCCTTTTCAACGATTCTTCTTGTCAAGAAACAGGACTCGGGGTTCTTCGCGACAATCCTCAATTAGAAATTTTACAAGTAACCGGTTCCCCTCTCCTTCTCATACCCAAAACGGGAAGTCCCGTCATTGATTCTGGTCAAAACGAGATTTGTACAACGAAAGACCAAAGAGGATTTTTACGACCGATTGATAAACTAGGAAATGGAGTTCTCTGTGATATGGGATCTATTGAGGTGCAGCTTCATGAATAGCCCTACAACTCGCATTGCCTCCTCTCAGCCAACACAACCCCTTCGAAAAAAAAGCCAAAACTTAAAGAAGCAATTAGAACAATGGGACCACTGGATTCGTGAAGGCCAATCCCAAAAAGTTAAAGATCTTTGTCGACAACTCAACCATAAAAAGATCCCTCGCTCTCTTCTTGCCAATTATGTTCAAATCGCTCGAAGAGTAGGACTTTATGAATTGATGGTGCTGTGGTTGAATCCCATTGTTCGTTCAGAAAAAATCTTGGATAAAGTAGCCACCGCAGAAGAATTGGCTTTATATGCCAGCGGATTATCTCGATTGGGCGCTTTTCAAGAAGCCGATCGACTCTTAAAATCCATTGACCCTCAACAAGAATCTTTAGTTTATTTTTATCAAGCTTCATTGAATATCAATCAATGGAGCTATCGCAAAGCCATTCCCCTTCTTAAAAAATTTCTATTTTACCGACAGCGTCACCTCCAGAGAAAAAATAAATTTGACTATTGGAGCCTCGTCGGCAGACTCAATCTCTGCGCCAGCCTTACCATCATAGAACGAAATCAAGCCGCAGAACGAGAAATTAATAAACTTATGAAGCTCTTAGATTCCTCTCATGCTTTTTTACTCAAAGGCAACTTGCTAGAAATCCGGGCTCAATGGAACTTTCATCAAGGACGAATGAAAGAAGCTCTCGAGGACCTCGCTCAAGCCCAACGCATTTTAATGAATTCAGATGTAAAGAGTTTAATTTTTGTTGAAAAATGGAAGGCACGCATCAACGCTAACGAAACAAAAAATTCTCCTGATATTATTGCGCAATATGAGGCTATTAAAAACCAAGCCATTAAAATTCAAGATTGGGAAACCGTTCGCGACTGCGATTTTTATATTGCGGATTACACAAAAAATCCTCACCTATTTCTAAGGGTGTATTGGGGCTCAAAATTTCCGGATTACAAAAAAAGAATTCTCAGAGTGTACAAAAATCCTACCGTCATTACGACTCAATTCATTTGGATCGGAGGGGCTATGAATCTCGCTTCCTCTTCCTTAGAGAACCCACCAGCTCCCGCAGTCTCCATTGATTTAGTCCAGCAAGCTCCTTCGCGACTTCTCAAGCTTTTATTTTTCGCTCTGACACGAGAGTTTTATCGCCCGATCAGTAGCATTGAATTACTCACCTCTGTTTATGCGGATGAATATTTGAAACCTGATGTGTCCATTATAAAATTCTACCGGCTCATGGCTCGAGCCCGCCAGTGGCTAAAGGAGATGAACGTCCCCCTTATAATCAAATCCTATAAAAATAAATTTAAATTGGAATTCACGGGTCCCTGCCAATTAATTCTTCATTCCTCTTTGAATTTAGAAAGCCGCAAACAGCAACCCCCTCCACACAATCTCTTAAATCTGGAGTCATTCACATCTCACGACTGGGCCAAAAATAAAAAAATTTCTGTACGAACAGCCTTAAGAGAAATTAATATCTATATTGCACAAGGAAGACTGAGATCAAAAAGAACAGGACGACAAAGAGTCTATCTTTGGCAGGCAACGGCCTAAGAAGCGCCGCAGCAACACGAAGGATTGAAGATCTTTTACGGACCCACTATAGTTGGTTCCTTAGAGTGAAAGATTCGTTTGATAGCGATCTCTAGGACCAAAATCCATCGGCCATCAGAACGTTCCTTGACGAAAACCGTAACATTCCTAAACCCATAATGTGGAGGCCCTGTGTACGAAACCGCCGATTTTAAAAAAGGCTTGAAAGTTTTACTCGAAGACAATCACCCTTATACCATTGTTGATTTTCAACACGTTAAACCAGGTAAAGGAAATCAATTTACAAGAACAAAGTTGCGAAATCTGATCACGGGCCAACTTCTAGAAAAAACCTACAAGTCTGGTGAAAAATTCGGCGTTCCCAATGTTGAAAATAAAGAGATGACATTTTTGTATGTAGACGACAGTGGCTATAACTTCATGGATCAAACAAGCTTTGAGCAAATTTGTATGCATAAAGATGACATTGGTGAATCCTCCCACTATTTAACAGAAAACTTAGTCGTGAATATTTTAATCTTCAATGAAAGAGCTATTTCGGTGGAAGTTCCTAAAGCGGTCCATCTCAAGGTAGTAAAAACAGATCCTGGCGTTCGTGGAAATACAGTAACTGGTGGCACAAAGCCGGCAACTCTTGAAACCAGCCTTGTGGTAACAGTCCCTCTTCATATCAATGAAGGGGATGTTCTCAGAGTAGACACATCCACAGGAGAGTATGTAGAACGCGTTTCTATTCGGTAACTTCATCTCTATCACTAAATTGGGAACAAACAAGAATCCACCAGCAGCTCAAATCAAATGAAGGCTCACTGCTGATACACTGAAGTGAGAGGCAAAAAGGACAATGAAGTTTTTTCCCAATAATGTGACACGGAAAACAGTTTTGCAATAATCACGTCCTCATCTGAAAAAAGCAATGCTTGTTCATCTCTTTTTTCCGGCCCCAAGACGGGCTTTTTGAAACAAAAACTCCCCTTTTGAAGCCTAATAATTCATAATAAACTGTGGGAGTTTTTTCTGTCTAAACAAATAGAAATCGATATTTATAATTTTATGTCCCAATCAGACTCTGCTGTAGACTGCTTGGCCACTTATCTTCCCTATTGGAGAGCTCGAGGCCTCTCACAGGTAGATGCTTATATCATTTCTCATTTTTTGTTTAGTAGCGGCGCCTATAACGAGCTGATTCGCTTTTGTATTGAAAGTCTGGAAAAAGAAGATCCCATTGCTTGGCCCTACTTGGGCAAGGTCCTTCGCCTCCGGGAAAGTTCGACCCAAAGTCCTGTTTACCAGGCCTTAAAATCATATATCGAAGATCATCGCAGATGGGACGAATTTACAAACTCGGAATTATTTGACGTTCTCTTTCCCCAGGAGGGAGATATTAAAGTCCAGCAGCTCCAAAGAAGAATTCAAATCAAGGAGCGGCACCGCCAGACTCTCTTAGATCAAATTCGGGTTTTCAATCAAAGCCGAAACTACAACATTGAAAAACAAGGTATCTTAAAATTTATTAAATTTTTTCCCAATGAAAAATTGGGACAAGAACTCCTCGAGCGATATGAATTTGAGGATCTTCAAAGATTTTTTCACAGATACCAAAATGAAAAGCAATTAGAACAAAAAGCTAAGCCCCAGACTTTCACTGAAGAAGAAAAAAAATTATTGCAGCATTTTTTTGAAAATACACGTAATCAGGCCTCTCAGGCCCTTGAAAGTTACTTATATTTTTTTCTTTTCTTAGAAGATTACTCCCACGCCTTGGAGCTCATCACCCAAATAAAACCATCTCCCGCTAAAGATTGGCTTTATTTAGACCTTCTTTTATTGAATCGTAAGTTTGCAGCCGCTTTAGCCTACATTCATGAAGAATTAGAGCCTCTGCACCAATCAGAGGCTACTTTTTATTCTGCTAAAATCTACTATGTGGCCCAATGCTTATGGGGTCTCGGCGAGCCAGCAAAAGCGATCGATCTCATGCACAATTTAACAAATGTGCACCCAGACTATAGACTAGCCTCCTCTTTTCTGAAAGAATGGAAGTCTGAGTTATGAGAAAAGCGCTTTGGATCATCATACCATCATTTCTATTTGTGACACTCTTGAGCACGCTTTGGCATTTCAGCGAAAAAAAAATGGCTCTTTTTCTTCGCGATCAAATTCAAGAGCAGGTTAAGTTAAAAACAAATTGGGATCTTAAAATTGAAACAGTTCAGCTTTTTTTAGTTCCTCCAAAAGTCGATATCTCCACGATCACCTTAACACCGCCCTCTGGCATAACGTGGATCACTCCCGTCACAATGGAATCTGTTTCAGGTAGCCTTGACATTCTTAATCTCTTAGCCGGGCAAATCAAGTTCTCCAATATTCAAATCAAAGGCCCTCACACCGAAATTACACTCAGTGACATCCCTCCCTCTCCCAAGCCCCTCGAGGTTCTCCCCATCAAAGAAATTTTTGACGCTCTCCAAGTCATCCAAATAAAAATGCTTTTGATCGATAAGACAAATATTCAAGTGAAGCAGAACAAAAAAACAGAGCCCTTACACGTCACGGGTGGCTTGCTATTTCAAACGACACCTCAAACGATCCATTACAGCCTTAAAGCTCAGATTGAAGCCAAGCAAAAAAAGCAAAAACTGATTGATCAAAGTTCAAATCCTCAAATAGAGGCCAATAATGAAAAAGTCGCAGAGAACCTCCAAACTCTGCAAATCCAATCAAAAGGATCACTGACTTCCAAATCGTTACGCGTGACAGGTTTGGAGCTTGAAGCCTCACAATCTAAAATCGAATTGCAAGGAGAATTTCTCCAATTCGCAAATGTCATCACCCGCCCTCAATTTTCTGGCCTCGTCGATCTTTCTCTCGATGGCCATACTCTCATGAATTGGCTTTCGCTCCTTGAGCTCCCCACAGCTTCTCTGAAGCTCGAGGGTCATCTCCGATCCAGTGGTAAAATTGAAATTGAAAAATGGAAACAACCTTCCTTTGATCTCAAAACAACAGTCAAAGATGCCAAACTCAACGAGCACAGCATCGGTTCTATTCAATCTCAACTACGATTTAACAAATCAAAAATCAATACAGACGAACTAATATTAATTCATCCCGCTGGTGAGCTTGCGCTCAAGGGCTTAAAGTGGGACCTTGAACAAGACACCATAGAATCCAAAGTGGATTTAAAAACACTCGATCTACAAAAATTATTTATCGATATTGGATTAAAGCAAATTCCTGTGGATTTGTGGGTGAGTTCTCTTTTGCAATGTAAAGGGCATCTCCAAGAATTCAAAATAGATTGCCAAGGGAAAGTTGAAGGCTCCAACCTCGATGTGAGAACCGGAATGAAGTCCTCCTCCATTGTTTCTCTCAATCAGTTTTCTGGAGAAGGGACTGTTTCTGTAGACACTCAAGAAGTTCGCTATGACTCTAGCGTCGTGCTCCCTCTTTCTCGTGGTCACTCCAAAGGGACCATTCATTTTCACACAGGGTTTATTATTGATTTTGAATCCAAAGATTTTGACTTTCAAGATATTCCCTCGATCTCCGGCCTTGACTTTGAAGGTAAAGCCCAGCTTCAAGGCCGAACGCAAGGCACTTCAGCGGCCGCCACTCTCGCCATTTCTTTAGGAGCAGAAAACTTTTGGTTTGAAAACTTTGGCCTTGGCTCAGTCAATGGAAAAGTATCCTATGAAAAAGGACATCTTAAAATAGACGTTCCCGACGGCCAACTAGGCAACAGCCAGTACCTCGCACAGTTGGATGTGAACCTCTCTCAATCCACAATCAAAGGTGTGGTGGAAAGCCCGCACCTTGAAGCCAAAGATGCCATTGCCGCTCTCCATAAGCGAGTTCCCATTCCGATTGAAATCTCTGGTGTTGGAAAAACTCGAGCTCGATTTGAAGGCCCTTTTCATCTCGGCGACCTATCCTACTCTTTCGAAGGAATTTTGCAAAAAGGAAGTATTCAGGGTGAGCTGTATGATGAAGTCAAATGGTCTTGGCTGGCAGATAAAGGCTCTGTTTCTATCACCAATAATACTCTTCAAAAAGGTCAGGCTCTCATTTCGGTTAATGGAACATCAACACCCACCGGACACCTAAATCTCGTCGTGCGAGGAAATAATTTTAAATTAGAAGAAAGTTCTCTTTTGTCAAAATACGCACCTTCCTTGGGCGGTGATCTGAACTTTCAAATGAATGTTAAGAATCACATTCTAAAACCAGATATCCAGCTGGAAGGCCGTATTGAAAATACCACACTAGGAGACTCTGATCTTCCTGATTCTAATATTGGATTCCACACTGATGGATCAGGCTTAAAGGTCGACCTTGAACTCCTAGGAAAACAAATTCAATTTAATATGCATTTACCGTACAATAAGCAAGATCAAGCTCATCTTGTTTTTGAAGTACAAAGATTCAACTTTACCGACTTTTTAAGCAGTGCCCTTGGAAGCCCGCTTCAATCTGAGTATGATTCTCTTCTCAGTGTAAAAATGGATTTAACTTCTAAAAATAACAATCTCTTTCAAGGAACAGGTTCTTTAATCGTTGATGATCTCTTTCTTTCCAGAAACGAATATTTCCTTAAGAATGAAAAGCCCATGATGATTGAATTTCAAAATGGCTTCGCTAGTTTGAGACATTTTTCACTCCGTGGCCCCAAAGGTCAAGTTCGTGTTGAAGGAGAGAAATTCAGTTCCAACCAGCTTAAAATCAACATCAATGGGTTCTTGGATGTTCAACTTCTGCAATTATTCGCGCCCTTCATTGATAATATGAGCGGTCCCGTCAATGGCCAGGTGAAAATCACAGGAAGCCTTCAATCACCAGAAATTTACGGAAACTTGGATATTAATGAAATAGCTTTTCGAATCAAAGGCTTTCCAGCACTTTTCGATCATATCAGCGCTCATTTGGAGTTCAGTCAAAAACGCATTCTCATAGAATCAGTTCGTGGAGCCATGGCAGGGGGCTCTTTAACCGGGAATGGAAGCATCACGATCAACGGTGCTCGAGATATGCCTATTGATATCAAAGCGCAACTAAGAAATATCCAATTAGAAGTTCCAGAAGATATCGAAAGTTCGGGATCAGCTGACATCACTCTCTCGGGTCATTGGTTCCCTTACTCTTTAAGCGGCACTTACCGCGTAAACCAAGCCTTTATTGATAAAGACTTCAGTGCCGACTCTGGAGAAAATCAGCTACGACAATCCATCTATTTACCAAAAGAGCTTACAAAATCCAGTTTTGACCCTGTTTTATTAGATCTACAGATTTATCTTGATAAGCGTGTTGAAATTAAAAACCCACAAATCGCTGGTCTTCTTTCAGGACAACTACAAGTGAAAGGTCCTCCACAAGCACCTCTTTTATTCGGCTCCATTAAAACGCTTCCTCAAGCCCAACTCTTCTTCCGAGATAAAATATTTGATATTCAATCAGGGCTTATTAAATTCAATGATCCCAATGAACTCAATCCTGAACTTTTTTTTACAGCTCGATCCTACATTGAAAATTATGAAATCAATCTGCTGCTTCAAGGGAAAGCCAAGGCATTGCAATTTTCTCTCACTAGCCAACCTCCTTTAGAAGAACAAGATATTATTTCTCTTCTTGCTCTGGGAGTGACAAACCAAAAATTAGCGACTCAAATTCAATCCAACCAACAAGCCACTCAAATGGGAAATCAACTCGGTGCTGCGATTATTTCAGCGAATCCTTTAAATAAAGAAATAAAGCAAAGTTTGGGAGTAGATGTCAAATTTTCATCAAACTATGATGATACAAAAAATGAAACGATCAATAAAGTCACTGCTTCCAAAGAACTGATTCCCAAGAAGTTGAATGCGACAGCCTCTCTCAGTGAAAATCAAAGAGATGTTCGCTTCCAATATTTAATCAACGATCGCCTTAGTAGTGTTTTAACTTATGAAACCACTGAGAATCAATCCGGCACCAATAGCAGCACACAACCCTCCACCAGTATTTTTGGTTTGGATCTTGAATATAAGGTGGAATTTAAATGAAAGGGCTAATCTCGGTTCATCACTTTTTTCGCTTCTTCTTAAAAGACGCGACGAATGCGGGGTTACTCCTTCGACATGGTTTCTTTTCTTCTTTTCGTTGCCTGATACTCTTATTCACTCTTTGCTCGGGGGTTTCTCTCGTTAGTTTTGGAAAGCCTCTTCAATTTGGAAATCTCTCGCCAGAACTCTATGCAGAAGCTTCAGAAGCTTTTCCAAATCTTCTCACACAAAACCCAGCTCCCTCTGAGCTTGACCAATTGTTACGATGGTTGATGAACAAAGGAATCTTTGAAAATCTTCAAATCGTTGAGATTAACGGAGCTCTCCAATTACAATTCCGTTACCTCAAGAATATCAAACAAATCAATTACACTGGATTAAACACTTTTGATGCCCGAGAGTTAAACCAATGGATTCCCATTGAGACAGGACAAAAATTTGATGCTCGCATTCTGAATGAGATTAAAGAAAAAATCATTAATTATTACTCAGAACAAGCTTATCTAAATACAAAGGTAGAGGTGAGTTATGTGGATTCTTCCGAAAACACTGTCGATTTGAACATTCAAATTCAAGAAGGAGAGCCACTTAAAGTAAACTCTATTTTCTTGGATTGCAAAAACAGCGAGCTCAATCAAAAACTCAATCAGATTTTGAAAAAAAATATTGGAAAAGTTTATAATCCGCAGTTAATGGCCTCAATCCCAAAGCAAATTCAGGATTACCTGAGATTTAATAACTACATCCGAACGAGCATTCAAGGCCCAGAAAGCCATACCAATGCCAATAAAACCAGTGTCGATTTAACTTATCGTCTCGAACGAACAGAGCAGTACTCTATTGTCTTTGAAGGTAACGATGCCTTTCCAACACCTCGCCTTCTCTCCGTTGTTGAAATCAACTCTATTTCATCTGCCAGTCCCAACGTGCATGCAGAACTCACCAATAAAATCAAAGAGTTTTACTGGAAGAAAGGATACGCCCGAGCGGAAGTCAAAGGAGAAGAGAAAATTGCTATTAACGATGTTAAATCGACTTTATTATTTCAAATCAATGAAGGAAGACCCATTAAAATTGAAGCGATCGAACTCCAAGGATCTTTCAGTCAAACAAATAAATATTACCAAAAATTCTTAAAAAACCATAGTGGCGACACAATTTCCAGTGGCTACTTTCACCGAAATGATTTTGAAATAGGATTAAAGAATCTCATCATTGAACTTCAAAACTCCGGTTACTTAAAAGCCAAACTCATTTCATCCCGCTATGTCTATAATAAAAATAAAGATAAAATCACCATTGTTGTGAACCTCGATGAAGGGCCTCTGACAAAAATCAATGCTATCACTTATCGTGGACTTAAAAATATCAGCGAGGAAGAACTCAATCAAACTCTCAAAATCAGCAAGGGAGAAGCCTTAAGACTGGTGCATCTGGAAGAAGGGTTACAAAACATTAAAAGTCATGCTCAGCAAAAAGGATATCTAGAGTTCAGAATTCTCAATGAAAAAGACAATCTCGTTCAATATAGCGCCGACAACACTCTTGCAACTATTGACCTTCTCATTGAAGAAGGTCCACAGATTAAAGTAGGCTCCTTGCTTATTGATGGCAATACTTTAACAAAAGAATACGTGATTCATAAAGAAATTGATTTTCAAGTGGGGGATATTCTCACTCCTGGAAAAATTGAGGAATCTACTCGACGTTTACAAAAATTAGGTCTTTTCAACTCTGTGGAAATAAGAACTTTGGAGCAAAGAACTCAAATTTCAGATCGCACTGTCATTATCAAAATCTCTGAAAGAATGCCGGGACTTTTCAACTTTGGTGCGGGAGTGACCAATGAACGACAACTCACTCTCCGAGGGTTTACAGGTATTGCGTACAGGAATATCCAAGGAACCGCTCGCGGAATTTCCACCCGTGCTGAACTCAATTACAACGTGGCAGACATTAAATTTCCAGAACTCAAAATCACAGCTGGTTATCTTGAACCCTATCTTCTGGACTCTCGAACAAAAGGCCGTGTGAACTTCACTCGTGCCACTCAAATTATGAACTACGATGATCGAACAGCCAGTGACACTTATCAATTGGATTTTTTATTGGAACAAAACCTTACATCTCATATCCTGCTCAGTTATGACCTTTGGAATATTTCGCATGTTCGGGATTTTGAGATTGATTCTAATCGAGAAAAACTTCTTATTGATCTTGCCTCTACGGGCCCAGCCATTGAAATTGACTACCGTGATCACCCATTTAATCCCACTCAAGGGACCTTCACTCGCATGCAGATTGAATACTCCAATCCCCTTCTCGGAAACTCAGGATCTATCGAGTTTTTAAGAACGACAGCGAGCTTCACTCATTATCTTCCTCTGCGCTCTTCTAACCCCATTGTATGGGCTAATTCTGTCAGAGCCGGAGATCTTTTGAACCTCAGTAAATCCGAAGGAGTTCCTTATGATAAAAAAGGGTTTCTTCTTGGAGGTCTTTCGACCATCCGAGGCTACGAGGCTGGAACTCGAGAACGCTTTCCTAATAACGCGGACTTAATGATTCCCAATTCAGAAACTTATCGTCTCAAATCCCGAAGCCAATTTTATCTCGTCAAATCAGAACTTCGCTTTCCCATCTGGGGCGCCATCGGTGGCGCTCTTTTTTATGATGGAGGTCTTGTTCAAGTTGATGATATTAAATTTAAGGACCCTTATCGAGATTCAGCGGGAATTGGACTTCGTTATTCCACTCCTGTAGGACCTTTAAATATAGAAGTTGCCAAAAAGCTTGATTATAATAAAGAACGAGGCGAAAGCGAATACCTTTACCATATTTCTTTTGGTACTTTTTAGTCACAAAAATGACCTGAAAATGACTCTTCAAACGCAACAAAGACCTCTTCTTAAAGAGAAATGCACAATTTTTCACAAATTAATATACTTTAGTCGCAGATTTATGGCGATAACGATAAGAAAAGTTTCCTTATCGAGATCCCTTCCGCTACAATAAATCTGCGGGTTACGTCTCCGTTCGATTTGAGCTCCGGACGCCTCGTCTTTTTTCAAGCTGGCTCTGTTCACCATAAGCCGCTGTCGCCAGCTTGGTCCTATTGAAGAAAAGAAGGGATGATTATAGGATGATTCGCTATCTCAAATCAAAAATGCTACGCTGGATTCAAATTCTTCAATTATACACGAATCGCCTTTGGTACGCCCCCCTTATTGGATTTTTAGCAGCGATTGACAATATCATTCTTATTATTCCAAATGATGGCATCCTCATTTCTAGCTCTATGCTAAAACCACAAAAATGGTTTACCTTTGCGCTTTGGGTTTCAATCGGGTCCACATTTGGAGCTTTTTGTCTGGCCGCTCTCTTGGAGTTAAAAGGTCTTCCCTGGATTTTAGAGCTCTACCCAGGGCTCGATGAGAGCCAATCATGGCTCTGGATGCATGATTTCTTTGAAACCTACGGCTTAATCCTTGTTTTTGCTGTGGCAATCGCCCCCATCGTGCAACAACCTGCGATCATACTTGCCTCTCTCGCAGAGACACCTTTACTTCAACTTTGTGCCGTTGTTTTTGTTGGGCGATTCATCAAGTTTTTGATTATGTCCTATGTTGCCTCTCATGCTCCTCGCCTTTTATCAAAAATGTGGGGCATTAAAGATGAACTAAAAGAGGTTGGCGCTAAAATTGGGAATGGCAAATCTGCGTAGATCATTCCCTTAGAACTCCTCGTTTCAAATTAATAATGCCCACAAATACAAAAAACTCAGCTTATGACTTCCATAAATAAACCTGGAGTTTAAAATATTCTTTGACAAGAGCTTGTTTTTTCTTTCATTGAAGTTGCTTCGGGTTCTGTTCCAAAAAATCGATCTTTGAATGCACTTTTAACTAAGTTGAAAGTTGAGCCATTATTCTTAAGTGCAACCGCGGTCATAATAGAATCGATTCTTTTTTTAGATTCTGATGCTTCAAGTATTTGATTGATGGCTGTAAGTCCTCGATTCAATGCAGTCACATTCGAACTCAGGCTCATCCCTTTTGAAAGTGACCATTCTAACCAAGCTCGAGCTTTCATTGAACTTCTTTGCGGATGATTTGTTACTAATGTGATAAGTTCTGATTTAGATATTTTATTCTCTTCAGGCCTTGAAAGAGCCCAAATATAATCAGCAATAAGCTCTGGGCTCATCAGATATTCAGCAACAGCTAATTTTATGAAAGTATTTCGCTCATTCTCAGTCAACCGACCAATCATACCGAAATCAAAAAGATTAACGATAATATGATCATGAGACTTCATGACAACGTTAAAATTTCCTTGGTGCAGATCCGTATGGAAGAAAAAACCCGTAAAGAAAGTCCTTTCAACCCAATGCTCAGAAATAGCTTCGGCAACTTCAACTGCTTGCTTTTTATTGTTGGCCGCAAAGGACTCAAACTTTTCTCCATCAAGCCAACTTGAGTAAATCACATCTTTCTGATAACTTTTGTAAGTCTTAGGCACCATGAATTCAATTTTAGCAATAGAGCTGCTTTTCAGTGTTTTTTGGTACTGAAGAGCTCCTTCCTCTTGATTTCTTTTAGTCAACTCCACATTGAGCTCTTCACGCGCCATTTCGTGAATGTCCGAAAGAATGGGTTCAATCAGAGGGAAATCATGAGCGCGCAGGAGAGGGTCCTTATCAATGACCTCAGCAACGCGTGCGATAAGCTGTTCTTCTTTAGAAATATTCTCTCTTATGGAATCCTTCAGAACTCGAGCCGCTATTTTTAGATTATTACCACTGTCATCTTTGTATATTGCCTGGTACGTTTGCGCCATTGTACCAACTTTTGGTTCTTTATTTATTGAAATAAGGCGCATTCCTTCAGGCCCATTTCTAAGTCGTGCTTCGACCTTTTCCCAAGGGGTTTTAAGACCGGCATCTTCAACTTCATTAAATATCTTTCTGAGTTCTGGAGAGAAGTCCTTTCGGCGTCCTAAAATTTGTAGAAGTTTCTGCATCTGTGGTCCCGAATATAAAACTAAAGTTCGAAAAACTTCTCTAAATGAATTCTCATGAGGTCGCTCAATAAGTCTTTTAATAATGTTCTTGCTATCAGCGTATGAGATAGTTGAAAAATAAGTTTTGAACAGCAGCTCAAAAAATCTTTGATCCGCCGCTCGTGTAAAACTCATCTCTTTTGAAGCTAAGATTTCTTCACTGATTTGACGAATTTTATTCCATTCGCGTTTGAATTTTTCAGCAGCCTTCTCGAAAATCACAAGTTTGGCTCCATCATCATCCAACAAAATTTTTCGATAAGTATGATCTGGTCCGATAAGATAATCAATCGTAATGCGAGTCAATCCTAGCTCAATATGCTTTCGAGCTATATTCAAGGCCCGATCACGCCTCTCTTGATAGCTTTTTGCTTTTTCCTCATACTCACTTCCACGGTTTGGGTACTTGTCTTCAAGTTGTTTCATATACTTATTGTATTCCTCTAAAACCTCATTGCTGGCCACTTGATTTTTTTCATCTGACATTTTTTGATACAATTTAAAATCAATTTCTTTTAAAGAAACATGGAAATACAAGTTGGTTGACCCACCTAAAAAACCTATAAGGTTTTCGGCCTTGCTACCCTCACTCCAATCTCCCAAAATTCCAGCGGGAACATTCAATCCCTTTGCTTTTTCTTTTATTTCATCACTGAGAAAATTAAATTCGTCCGTTAAACTTTTTTCAAAATTTTTTCTATCCTTAGAACTAGCAATTCGTATGTAACGAGTTTTCTCCTCTTTGAAATCCTCCGCATAGTATTTTTGGATCTGACGAAGAGTGGTGTTTAATAAGTTTATTTTTTCTGAATCTGTTTTGTCAGATCCATAGAGTAGGGTCTTTAGAATCAAATTTTTGAAAATATAATTTTTGAGAGGCCCTACTTGATCCGCTCTTTCAATACCTGTAAAACCATACCTATGAATAAAGTAATGCTCCACAATTGAGCGAAGTCGTGGGCTGGTTTTTGGAGAGTCCATAATTTCAATTAAATAATTGTATCGTTCATCATAAGTCTTTATTTGATCTAGATCACTTGTGAGCTTTTGGAACTGCACTCTTCCTTCCTGATCCCATGTTCTTTTTTCAGATTCAGGTATAAAATCTGGGATTTCACCTTTACGGTCGCTCCCTTGAAATATTTTATTTGCTTCCCTAAAAGCACCCTCCCATGGAGATTCAACTTCAGAATGAAATACGGCATCACGTGGCTTGCGAATATCAGGGCCAAGCATTTGGAAGTAGTATAAGTTTTCGTTTGCACTGGTATCCCAAGCGACTAAAAGAAATGAAATAAACAATACTCTAAACTTTGTTGATGTCATCGATTCTTCCTTTCTCTCTTTTACTTTTGCGAATGAGTTGAAGATCAAAATTACTTATAGATCAAATGCAATCCCATCAAATTCCTTTTCCCATTCAATTCTTCAACAGGACAAACAGGCAATAGCTTCGGTTCGCTTCAGGATGACAACCTTCATTTCGCAGTATTCTTCTCAAGTTTCTAGGTAAGTGATTAACTGCAAACTCAATGCCGTGAGTTTGCACCCTTTAAAAAAGGAGGCTATGTTTAATCCTAAGAATTTAAGGCGTGGTCACAAATTGTGACTCTATGCCTTTTCTGTAGACAGAATCACGTTGGCACCTTCTCATCCATCAATCCTGCGACACCTGTAAAACAATTTAGAGATCCGTTTTTGAACCATCTCATCCTGATACGGTTTTTATTGTTTTTCCTGAAGTAAATGCCTCACATTGATTCAATGGCATGGTCTTGTTCTTGCTGTTAGTGAGAGTAGGAGACCATAAATATGAAAAAAGAACTCAATACTCTCAATAATCAAAAAGGCACTCATCACCTCGAACGCTCTAAAAACTCCCTGCCCTTCTTATTACTCTTTTCTTTTTGCAGTGCCTTTTTTCTCCTGGGTTGTAGTGCACAAAACGGTGATCCTGGCTTCTTAAAATCATCAGGAAGCACCGATAATGCCAGTCGCCTTGCCATCCCCGACACTCAAGCGAATACCCCTAAAGACGTTGCTCTCTGCAACCAACTTCAAGATTCCATGATCACTGCTCGACTGATGGTTTATTATGATGTGTATAATAACTACAGACCTGATTTACTACGTCTCTACATCCCACAAATTAAATCTGAATTTGAAAACCCCAATTATCAATTGGTCTTCAGAAAGTGGAAAGCCAATCCGAATGGTGAAACTTATCAAGATAATAATCCTTTAAAGTTTTGGGCTGAGAGAAAATCAGATCGGGCATTGGTGACCTCTTTCATGACCGTTCTGCAATGGAATTTACTCTCATCTGAAATAGAAAAAACAACGAAATCCCAAAATCTCACGATGAAGGATACTTTTAGCAAATTTAATTTTGTTATCGATCTACAAGACCCTTCAGCTTCTTATGACGTACTCAAGATCTCCCTTTATCAAGACGAACAATGGTTACAAGATTGGAATGTTCTTATACCCGCTTTCTATGCCCATCCAAAAACATACGCAACAAGCCAGAACAGCGTTCTTGCCCAGCTCCACCCGTTTTATGGACAAGAGAATTCAAGCTTTGGCAATGAATTCGCCACACAATTAAATAATTTTTGTTTTTAAAAAACGCTCGTTCCTCAACCCCATGACGACAGAAAAGATTCTCTGTCGTGGCTTCAATGGCTGTTTTCCTGAACCACTTCCTCAGCATGAAGATTTTCCCCGTTGCGATAACGCTCCAATAAAGATTCATCGGTGGTGGGAAAAGAAAAAAGCAAAGAATGCACTGAAGACGCTTGACCATCTTCCTGGGTGATAACCACATAATGAAGATCTGAGTGCTGAGGATCGTCCCCAAACTCTTTTATAAAAGTCACCAAGCGGTTCCCCTGAAAATCAGAACTCCTCCAAATCTCATCAGGATTCTCAATCGTTTGTTCTCTCAAGTTAGCAAAGTCTCTGAATTTATCCATGGGAATATCTTTTTCTGATCGAACTTTGAGCATTGCTGAAAATAAACCAACAGAGAGAGAATCCCCTTCCGTTAACCCATCGCCATCAATCAGTGCTGGTTCAAACTCAGCCATAGTTCTATCAAAAACCACCTGTCCGCGTCGAAATTGATCGGCTAGTTCCATAGACCGCGTTGGAAAGTGCAAAAAAATAAAAGTAGGATCTTCATCATAAAGATAAGTAGAGACAACGTAATAAATCATTTGAGAGGACCCCTCAAATAAACGATGAAAATGATAAATGGGAAAATCGGCACTGACTTCATTGTCCATCCAAATCTGATCCGGTTCGTCCAAGGTTAAATTTAAGAGTTCGTGCATGAACTCGGCCTCAGAATCAGTGTAATCTTCTTGATTTCTCAATTCTAAGTACTCAGTCTCTAAGAGTTTTATTGATTCACTGAAATGACTGAACAGTTCTTCTTCTGATTGAAAAATCCATTTTTTATCGGGGTCGATCACGATAGCATGGCCGGATTTTTGCGCTAATTTCTTAAGATGATCCTTCGATGATTTTTTATTTTTGCTCATGACACTATTTAATCACACCAATAGCATGTCACGTCAAGGCTCAGAAATTTTGATTGCAAGGCGAATTCTTTTTCATGACCATCATTATTAGGGCATGGGTTCTTTATTCACTTTTATCGCAAGGAGGCGATCGTGGAAAAAATAGAAGAAAAAGGCTTACTGCAAATGGAAGCTCTTCTTCATCACTCAACAAGAGGGGTGCATATTTTGTTTGATAATCAAACAATTGCTCGGATTTTAAGAAATCCAACCAACCAAACCTCTCTTTTAGAAGTAGATCGCCTTAAACAAGTGCAGGACCTTTTAGGTGAGTTAATCTCATGCAAAACTTATACAGCCAAAATGGCTTTTCTGGAGGGACTGGAGCCTCAAAGACTTGAGATTTTGATTCGAACCTACTTTAACATTGTTGAAAACACCATCCGAGCCAGCAGCAATCAATATCATTAATAGCTGATCTCATAAAAACGATACCGTTCATGTTGAGTACTAATACCATTTCTACCGTTTTGCGCCTCGCAAACATTGAGCAAATCTCTCTTTTAAATTCTATAACTTCAATACGCTAACTCAACTTCAGGTCTTAGGTCTGTTGTCTAAATTTTTAATTCTCCATACCATTAAAGAATGGACGCTGGAAAACTCAGAGAAGCTAAAAATTATGAACTTAGCCAACTCAATAAAGACTATCAAAAACGCAAAGACAAATTGGTAGAGCAACGAGAAGCTGAGTTGAATCAAATAAAAAAATACTACCATGAAAAAGAAGAAAATCTTCGAAATCGATCGGAAGCTGCGATCAGCCATCTTCAAGGACGTACACAATCACAGGTGGACCAGGAAAAAATGGATGGCCAAAAGAATATTGAAAATGTGAAGCAATCTCTTCGGTCGGAGACACAAATTTACGAAAAAAATCTAAAACAGCAAAAACAGATTCAGCAGGATCGTCTTCGTCAAATTCAATCTCACTTTGAACATGAGCGAAAAAATACTGTTGAAGAATTCCATGGCGACATGGAGAAAATACAAACCATCCACAGCAGAGATCTTCATGAATCTCAAGATCGCCATGAAAAACAAATTCACAAACTCCGCGCAAACCATCAAGAAAAACTCAGCACTACTCAAGCTCGGGGACAAGCTCAAATAGCCAAAGTCAGTGAAGCCTACAGAGATCAAATAGAAAGTCTCCATAATGAAGCTGATCGTAAAATTGATCATGAAAAAAAACGAGAAACCCTTACTTTAAACCAATTGCAATCTGAAAACAAAAAATCCTTGAAACAAGAACACAAAAACCATGCTCTGCAATTAGAACAAGAACAACAATCATTCAGGCAGTTGCATCAAAACAACAAAGAACGTCATAAGGAAGAAATGTCGAAACAAAACCAACTCTTCGACACCTATCGAGAAGGCCGTCACTCTCAAATGGAAAAAAACCTTCAGTCTCAAGATCGCATTTTCAATCGAGAGCTCCTGAAACAAAAGCTGGACTGGGCAGAGAAACTAGAACCTTTTCAAAGCCAAAAAGACGATCCCTTTTATAAGCTTATTGATCGAAAAAGCGATTTTGAAGAGAATGATCACTCTTATATCTTAAAAGCCTTTATTCCTCTCTATGATAAAAAAAACATTCACATCCATGTCCAACCAGACAAGGTGTCTATTCAAGGCAGTCGCTCCTTCAAAGATGAATCATTAGATGAAGGAAGAAAAGTCTCTAGTCAGCAGTATCAAAGCTTTCGCGAAGAATTTCCACTAGAAACGCCGGTTCTTGAAAAAGCCATTATTCAAGAAAGAGACGGCGACTATGTCACCGTGACTATTCCTAAAATATCTTCTTCTCGTAAAAAACAAAACCCCGTTGACCCTAACCTGGGATAAATCTCCCTTTTCTTGCTTTACTCAACATTCATCAAAAGTTGATTTGCTCATCGCTCAAACCACTAAAGATTGAAAAAAGACAGAGGAGGAGGGAGCGTTTCTTTTCGGAAACTTCCTCCTGGAAGGTGGGTTGTAAGATGGGTATAAGAACTCTTCGAGCTCCGCGAATGCGGATCGAGTTCGGTTGGTATTACTAGACTTTAGCAAGGCCTGTGCCAACCAACTTGACACCAAGGACCATTTTTGCACATGAAAGCCCCAAAGTGTCTGTCCCTGCATAACTCCTAAACAGTAAGAATTTTTTTCAAATTTAAGCTCTATAAAAATAATTCAATTATATTCAATAATTAATCTCCTTTTAAACATCGTCTCATTTTGGTCCAATGTTTGAAAATGAGACATTCTTAGAACGGTTAATAAATGTAAAAAAGTAAATATTTTTAATTGAGTGGTAAGGTAGGTTTTTCATGTTGCGTTATATTACTTTTGGATTTGGGATAGCCGGTGTCCTTTTGGGACTCTTTGCTTGTGCTCCAAATCCAAAGGCAGAAGAATCCTGCAATTTTGTACAAAATGTGTATGGACAAAGGATTTCCTGGAAGGATCAAGTTCCCATTCCGTTGATGGTGCATAGTAATTTTCCAAAAGAGTATTTACCCGCCCTCGAGCGCGCAATTAAAACTTGGGAAAATTCAGCTGGTCGCCGTCTCTTCGCTATTACCAGCACTCAATACCAAGACAGTGCTTCTCCCGCAAAAGATGGTCAATCCGTTGTGTACTGGCTCCATAACTGGGAGCCAGAAAAGCCCACAGAGCAAGCAAGAACCTCTATTTATTGGGTTGGAAATCAGATCCGTGAAGCCGATCTTAGAATTAACGACAAAAATTTTGATTTTTATACAGATACGTCCAATACCAATAAAGGTGTTCACTTAGAAAGTCTTCTTATTCATGAATTAGGACATATTCTTGGTCTCAAACATATTGATGGAACTGACAATAACAGTGTGATGGCAACTTACTTGGCTTTACAAGTCAAAAGGGAAAATCTCTCTGATATAGATAAAGAAGCCTTGTCCTGTGAATATAAATAAAAAATCACCCCCTTGAAAAGCCAAGGTGGTGTGGGTTTCAGCTCATTTGTGGATGTAATTACTTAACGAGTTATTTTTTAAATAACTCAATTTAAAGTTGTGATTTTACTTATGTCGATTCTAAACTGTTGCCATAAGCATTTTTGCACGAAAGATGGAGGCATATAATAATGGAGCCTATGGATGCTATTAGTAAAAAAGGACAAAAAGACTGGGTTCACTCCAACTCGTCAGAGGCGTTGTTATTTCCAGAAGCAGAAGATAACACTGCGTTTAGTGATTTAATTGTTGAAATGAATTTCAAACTCGAAACTCTTACAGATCTTTGTCAAAGGCTCTCGTTTTCAATGAGAGAGCTTCGCCAAGTTTTAAAGATTAAATAATTGCGATTGCAGAATCCTTTTTTGAGATCGCAAAATTGAAAATAAACTTTATTCCTTTGGCCTTCCAAAAAATATCGCCACCGCGATTCAATGGTTTTTGATAATTTAATGCTGTCTATTCCACTTATTCGTTAAACAACAATTCGCGTGTGGATACTGCGCTTCAATAAAGCTATTTCTTTGGCCACCCGCTCTGCCTCGCCCTTTTCTAAATCTGTGACCAAATATCCAATATTAGCGTCCGTTGCTAAAAACTGCCCCAAAATATTAGCACCTTCTTTGGAAACAATTCCATTGATCTCTCCTAAAACTCCCGGCTCATTTTTATGCACATTAATAATACGGCGACAACGTCGATGAATGGGTAAATCCACATTGGGAAAATTCACGGCTCCTGTCGTTGATCCATTTTTAATAAACTGAATCAAGCTTTGAGCAACCTCAACTCCAATATTGTATTGGGCCTCTTCTGTGCTGCCTCCAATATGCGGTGTTAAAATAACATTGGATAAGTTTTGTAAAGGCGAACTAAATTTTTCTTTATTGGAGGCAGGTTCTTCTGGAAAAACATCAATTGCAGCTCCCATCAAATGTTGCTCTTTCAGCGCTCCAGCCAAAGCCTCAATATCCACAACAGTCCCTCGACTGGCATTAATCAAATAAGAACCACGTTTCATTTTTCCTAACTCTCCAGCTCCAATCATCTCCTTCGTTTGAGGAGTTTCAGGAACATGAAGACTTACAAAATCAGCGAGAGCCAAAAGTTCTTCCAAACTCGCGGTAGCCTGAGCATTCCCGAGAGGTAACTTCTTTACAAGGTCATAAAAAATAACTTTCAATCCCAGAGCCTCAGCTAAAACACTGAGTTGAGAACCGATATGGCCATATCCGACAATTCCTAAAACTTTTCCTCGGACTTCACGAGAACCTACTGCCATTTTAATCCACTCTCCACGATGAGCCCCTGAATTACGATCTCCTAACTGTCGAGACAATGCGATAATCTCAGCAATCACAAGTTCTGCTACACTTCTGGTGTTGCTATAAGGCGCATTAAAGGCAGGAATCCCTTTACTATTGGCTGCCTCTAAATCAATTTGATTGGTTCCAATACAAAAGGCGCCGAGAGCTAAGAGATGGGGACTTTTCTGAAAAAAAGAATTTGTTAAGTTGGTTTTGGAACGAATTCCTAAAACTTGATACTGGGAAATAATTTGAAGCAGTTCTTCTTCACTCGGAGAGTGAGAGAGTAGAGTCACGTCAAACCCGGCCTCTTCCAATTGCTCCTTAGCAACGGGATGAATGGATTCCACCAGTAAGATTTTGATCTGAGACGTTGATTTTAAAAGATTTGAATGAACAAAATTTGGCTCCATAAAGTAAAAAATACCCACCTTCTTTAATGATCAATTTCAATTCCGTTAGTTTATAAAAATTAACGACCTTAAAATCATGAATAACGTGCAAAATTGAAGCATCTCTTGTATATTCAACAATAGATGTCGAATACACCTAATCCCCGCTACCACCTTTTACTTGTTGATGATGATCCGTTGATTGGCGCTTCAATGAAGCTCCTCTTACCGCCTCACTGGAAAATGATATATTCGCCTTCAACTTCATCAGTAAACTATAATTTTCCTTATCATGCTGCATATATCGATATGCATCTTCAAGAGAGTAAAACAGAAGCCACGGGACTTCAAATTATTAAAAAATTAAGAGCTAGCCAACCACAACTTGAAATTGTGGCTATTTCTGGAGACATCTCTCTGGATCTCATGGAAGAAGGGCTGGATTCAGGAGCCCAAAGATTTCTGGCAAAACCCTTAATCGCTGATGAATTTTTACTTTATCTATCTAAAATTGAAGCACTCATTCAAATCCGGCAAGCCGCTCTCAATGCTCATTCAACCGGGCCTCGCTGGGTGGGTTCCTCCCCTGAGTCTGAAAAAATCCGACAGGATATTGCCTCGTTAAGAGGAGAATCAGGTCCTATTCTCATTTCTGGCGAATCCGGTTGCGGCAAAGAAGTGATCTCACGTCTCCTTCATCAACAAGAAGGGCATGGTCCCCTCATCCCCGTTAATATGGCCAGTCTTTCAGAAAACCTCTTTGAATCTGAGCTTTTTGGACATCTTAAAGGCTCTTTCACCGGTGCTGATCACCACAAGGTCGGATTGATTGAAGCGGCCTCGGGAGGTGATTTATTCTTAGATGAAATAGAGGCGCTCCCGCTCTCTCTTCAAGCCAAACTGCTACGTTTTCTGGAAACAGGAGAGTATAAAAAAGTGGGGTGCAAAGAAAGTCAGATGTCGAGTTGCCGAGTTATTTGTGCCACGAACTATGATCTTCAAGATATGGTACGTACAGGTCAGTTTCGTGAAGATCTTTATTGGAGAATTTCAGGAAAAAAGGTAAATATCCATCCTCTCCGAGAAAGAATCGATGATATTCCTGACCTTGCTGATTTTTTTCTGACCCATGATCGCCCTAAACGAAATAAAAAATTCAGCGAAGATGGTTTGAAAGCTCTCAAGGCCTATCACTGGCCTGGAAACGTGAGAGAACTCAAGCGCGTGTGCGAGCAATTAAGCCTCACGAGTCCACTTCCCGTCATCCGAGGACGAGATGTCCAAAATATTCTTTCTTACCAAGTTTCTTCCTCCAATCTTTTTGGAGATTTTGATTTTTTTCAAGGACTCAGCGAGCTTATGAACAAGCACGAAGCCTCCATTATAAAAAAAGTCTTGCACAAATTTCAGGGAGATATCGATCGCTGCTCTGAAGTTTTAAAAATTTCACGCTCTAGCTTTTACAAAAAAATCAAAGACTACAATATTGAGAGTAAATAAAAACACGCTGTTCGCCGATGGGGCCAGTGTGAATGCCACAAAGACTGCTTATAGTGAAAACAATAGTTAAAAAATGATGATAAAATGACATGGAGAGAAATTTTCCCTTCCCTCCACTTAAAAAATAGACAGAGAAAAGCCCTTGGAGTTAGCCTTAGTGATATGAATAATGCAGCAGCTTGGTCCAGCCCCGTTTACCAACAAACGGTTCTTATTGTTTTAGGATTTCTTTTTTGCTCAGGTATTATTGTTTATCTCCTAAGAAACAAAAACCATTATTTTGTCGTCTCTTGGGCTAGTATTAAAAGTTGGCTTGTGGCAGCTCCTTTGCTCTTTGCCGCGCTGGGAGCTCCCCATCCATGGCCTTTGGTAGCTCTCACCTTTCTCGCACTCACAGGCGCGAAAATTTTTTTTCAAATTCTAGGCATTTATCACCGCAGTTGGTTTGTCATGATTTGTTACTTAGGAATCATCGGACTTTCCTTCAGTGTTTATAAAGAGAGAATTGATTTTTACAATCTCATGCCCATGCTCGTGCTGGGTCTTTCCTGCTTTGTACCCATTGCAATGAATCGATATAAGCACATGATCCAATATATTGCCTTAACAATGATGTGTTTCATTTTTCTGGGCTGGAGTT
This sequence comes from Bdellovibrionota bacterium, assembly GCA_963170155.1. Lineage (GTDB taxonomy): Bacteria > Bdellovibrionota > Bdellovibrionia > Bdellovibrionales > Bdellovibrionaceae > CAUJGP01. The sequence goes on from CAUJGP010000007.1 coordinate 42,848, forward strand.
TTATGCATGCCGGCCTCATCATGAAATTCGAAAATGGCATTTATCAATTAATGTACTTAATCATACTCACCGAGTTCTGCGATAATACCATTTTAGCCATCAGTCGCTATATTGGCTCTGTCCACTTTGTTAATAATATCAATCCTAAACGAACCCTTGAAAGCACCGCCGTCAGTATCGCTATCACCGTGGGGCTGGCTTTTCTGATGCGAAGCCTTCTCCCTGACCAGGGAGAGAAATACTGGCTCACCGCCGGACTCATCGCTGGTTTAGGAGGAGGATTTGGGGATCTCGTGATGACAGTGATTCGACGTGATTTAGGAATTCGTGACTATGGAGTGTTTATTTTTGGTCGAGGGGATTTCTTAAATCGCATGGATCGCCTGATTTTTGTTTGTCCCATTTATTATTATGTGATGCATTTTGTGGCCGGAATGTAAGATTACAACAGAGTGAGAATTCTAAAATGAAAAAATGGAACTATGATAACGAACAATGGACACGGCTCCCTTCTCACATAAAACATTTGCCACTCTTTACGCGTCACTTTGATCTTTTTAGCTTTCTTATACGGTGCTTATGGCGATTTATTTTAAGGGGTCTTTTTTTCAGATTCTATATTCGTCTCAAAGTGATTGGAAGCTATGCTCCCATTTATAAGAATCATCCCCGATTACTTGTGATTTCCAATCACAGCAGTCACCTCGATGCAATTTCTATTGCGGCATCCATTCCTTTTCTTTATTGGAAAGACTTGTTTATTGCCGCAGCAAAAGATTATTTCTTTTCGAATGGTTTTATCACCTTCTTTTCTCAACATTGCTTGGGAGCTATTCCCATTGACCGCAAAGATAAAAAAGGAGAGGCGGTTAAACTCTGCATTAATCTCTTAGAACAATTGGATCGAATGTGGCTGATCATGTTTCCTGAAGGAACACGCTCAAGTGATGGTCTCATCCACCAGTTCAAGCGCGGAGTTTCTATTTTCGCAGAAAAAACCAAAACGCCTATTTTATTTTTATATATTGAAGGTAACAGCGGTCTCTGGCCCAAGGGACGCATTTTTGCCAAACCCGGAAAACTCAAACTTCATGTAGGCCCTGTGCAGCCTCCAGCCTCTATTGATATTATTTTTGCCAACTACCGTAAATGGGTTGAAACCATTAACCCTAAAGCTTTTGGAGAGCAGGTTTACATCAATCCCGATGACTCTTTAAAAAGTTTTGTGTAAATAAAAAGAGACTTTATTGGCCTCTCATCTCATGGATTCTTGTCGGTGACTTAATACCGCTTGCAAAGGCACAATAGATTTTTTATTCATAGAACTGTCTTTGAACACAGGAGGAACTTTCTGATGGAAATAAAAGAAGCTCAACTTGAAATTGCATCCTATCAGATCATCCCATTAGCCACGGGCGTGTTTGGCTTGGATGGCGGAGCCATGTTTGGAACGGTTCCTAAAATACTCTGGGAAAAACACATTCCTGCAGATTCCCAAAACCGTATTCCCATGGAAGCACGAGCTCTCCTTCTTAAAGGTAAAGGCGCGAATAAAACAAAAAATATCTTAATCGACTGCGGGAATGGAAAAGATTTTGTTGAAAAATTCGGAGATAAATTGGGGAAAAAGTTTGCGCAAATGTACAATATTGATCCCAACGGCCCCTCGCTCTTAAACTCTCTCAAGCACGCCGGTTTAGGTGTTGATGATGTTACCGATGTCATATTCACTCACCTCCACTTCGACCATTGTGGCGGAGGCACCATTTGGAAAGACAATCGAATCCAACCCCAATTTCCCAATGCCACCTACTACGTACAAAAAGAAAATCTTCAAACAGCCCAAAATCCTAATATCCGCGAAAAAGCGAGCTACTTATCCCCTAACTTTCTTCCTCTTTTAGACAGCGGTGTTTTAAAAATATTGGAAGGTCCCACGGACGAACTTCTTCCCGGAATCACAGTGGGAATTTCAAATGGCCACACCAAAGGTCAGCAATGGGTTCAAATTTCTGATGCGAAGAATACATTGATTTATTGTGCGGATGTGATCCCCACCAGTGCTCACGTTCGATCTGCTTGGATTATGGGTTATGATTTGGATCCACTGAAGATCATAGAAGAAAAAACAGCTATGCTCTCTCAAGCTGCCCAACATGGTTGGTATCTTTTTTTCGAACATGATCCCAAAGTTGACGCTTGCAAAGTCATCAAAAATGGCAATGACTTCGCTGTATCAGATGCTTTCAAACTCCTTGCTTAAGAAATCCATGGCGTTGGCGTTACTCAGTTGAATGGGTGTTGCCAAGTTGAAATAGACTTCGTTGCTTTAATCAAATCTCCCTGGGATGGACAAAAGAAGCCGTCTCCCCTCTTTATTTGATCGATTTCATTGAGCATCGAAGCCTCGTCTTTATTCCAATTTAATTGGAGAACTCATTAAAGAGAACTTGTAAGGAGTAATTCCAACTTGTCAAAGGATCCTGCCCACCCCTGAGTCATTCCTGATTTCTCCTTATGAAATGTTTGGCGTTCTATTTCCGTGGCGTCTCCGTAAACTTCCCACTTCACCGTGACCCGGGTTTCATGAGGTCCTTCTTCTGCAAAAGTTATTGTCGACAACATCCTATCCGGCCATGTGGGAGCGAACGGAGGCTTTGTGAGCATTCCCTCTTTGTCACAAAAGTTTTGCGTGTAAATCAAAAGCTGATAAGGACTGATTTTTTGGTAGTTCACCATTCCATACATGGGTGCGCTTTCACCCATCGTCATCTCGTAGTGAAGCTTTCCTCCTTCTTTCACGTCACTTTGAAGAAGAACCATCGACGAACCCGTAGGTCCCATCCATTGAGCAAAATGTTTGGGATTCACCCACATCTCAAAAACTGTTTGAATATTAGCTTCAAAAGAACGGTTTATAATAAAGACATCTCTTTTTGTTTGCATCTCTTCGAGATGTTCCCCCAACCGATCCCAAGTCGAATCCCCGCTCGCTTGTTTAATAAATTTTTTCGCTTCTTGAGCTGCTTCTGGAGTCGCCAAACTCATTGTCATATCCATCACTGTTTTGCCTTTGAACTCCTCAAAGGTCACTGTCACTCTGAAAAGAGCCTCACGCTCCTCATTAGCACCGTGATCATAAACAAGGCGCTTGTATTTTTCGACCTCATGATATGTGGTGATATTAGGGTAATCGACACCATCGGGTCCGTGCATAGTAAAAACCCAACGCCCTCCGGGACAAATTTCTTTGCTTTTTGTAGTGTAAGTAAAACCTCGCGGACCATACCACTTTGAAACATGTTTATCTTCAGTCCACGCCTCCCATACCAATTTGACGGGAGCATCAAAAACACGAACAAGCCTCAATTCATTATCTTTTTTTGCTTTTGCCATGCTTAATTCCTTTCGATTTTTCTTGAATCGTTTTTAAGTATTCATCGAGACGATCAAAACTTTCTTCCCAATAAGTACGATAATAAGAAATCCAATCATCCGCTTCTCTCAGGGTTTTTGCCTCGAGTTGACAAGGGCGCCACTGGGCATCCTTTCTTCGTGAAATCAATCCCGCCTTTTCTAAAACCTTGAGGTGCTTCGTTATCGCCGGGAGACTCATCTTATTTTTATAAGGGTCAGCGAGTTCAGTAACAGATAAATGGCCTTTGGATAACCTATTCAAAATGCTCCGTCGAGTTGGGTCACTCAGGGCAGAGAAAACTAAGGATAATGAATCTTGAGCACTCATATTTTTATTTAACCATTTGGTTAAATAAAAAGCAAGCAAGTTTTTAAGCTAAAAAGCCAATGAATCAAGCAAAACTTGCTACTCAAATCTTAAGGATTAAAAAAATTGATGACACATCCATGCCTCTTAACGTATCCTGCGGCTTCTTGATCTTACTCTCAAAGTGAGATTTTTTTGTTTTTTCATCAATAGGGCCCCGTAACTCAGTTGGATAGAGTAACTGCCTTCTAAGCAGTAAGTCGCTTGTTCGAATCAAGCCGGGGTCACCAGTTATTTTCTTTGTTGAATCATCTGAATATGATTTACAGTTGCAACACCAGCCTGATTTTCAACAATCTTAATTGCTGATGAGTTCGAAAAGATGTGCATAAAACAATGCTAAACCGTGAGAATCAAGTCTTAGAGCTCATTGTCGCTTTCTAAGTCCTCAATCTTCATCCCATAAGTCTTACAGTCTTGAGAGCCAATATGACGTGAATGTGTCTATATTTGCTCGATTAGTTAAATGGTCCACAATACCCTGAGCACATTGGTTAGGATTAGATTCGCCAGCACAACCCATTCCTGTCTTAAGCCAATCGGTTACAATCTGTTGTGACCACGTTATCGCATTTCGACACTCGCCTATAAAAGTTGGATGATACTTTCCTTCTGTAAGAAAGCAAGTTGATTTTGGATAGACCTCTCCATTGCCCCAGTTTTGGGGTAGTGGCCGATTCCAGCGACTTGCATCCCCGGTGTTCGCGCCAAGACTAGATATGTAAACAGCACTTCTTTTATTCGTTTGAT
>CAUJGP010000008.1 GCA_963170155.1 Bdellovibrionota bacterium
CAAACGAATAAAAGAAGTGCTGTTTACATATCTAGTCTTGGCGCGAACACCGGGGATGCAAGTCGCTGGAATCGGCCACTACCCCAAAACTGGGGCAATGGAGAGGTCTATCCAAAATCAACTTGCTTTCTTACAGAAGAAAAATAAATAGCACCTTGATCAAGATGCATGCCCCACTTCCCAGCCAGGGAAAACAATAACCGCTGGATGTACTCGGAGTGCTTCAGCTAAGGTTTTGGCTCTTTCAAGTCCAATATTGATTCGACCTGATTCCATTGCAGAAATAGTAGACTGAGGAAGGCCACTGATTTTTGCCAATTCATTTTGAGAAAGCTCTTGGAGTTCGCGAATGACTTTCAGAGATTGTCCTGGAGTCATATGAATTCGAGTTTTTGCCGATACAAATTGTCCGTTTTTTAGAACTTCTTTAACTCTTTTTCCGGTAGTCATGCGGCGTAACCTCCATCACTAAAATTTTAATTTCGTTGGCGACGACGTAATAAATGACTCGCCATTGATCGTTCAGTCGACTTGCTCTGGCTCCTTGCCATTCGCCCTTTAGAGCATGGTCGCGAAAACCTTTGATCTCAAAAAGCCCTTTGGGGCCTTGAAGCTGAACGATGTCCTTCCATTTTTCGAACTTTTCTTGGATTTCTTTGGGCGCTTTGCCGAGAGCTTTAACTACGTTCTTTTCCAGAAAAACATTCCACATACTAAGTATGTACTATATCTTATATGGTATGTCTATAAATAAGATAAAAAATCGAAACTCGAACCACACTTTTAACGTGATTTTGAATATTTACGAGCCTAAATGGCCAAAAAGAAAATTGGCTTTTGCCATCACCATTAAATTGAACCCATCTTCAATTCAACCCGGCGGTGATTTTTCTTCAGTTGCTGAAGTGAAAGTTCAACAAACATGAAGTTGGCGTTCGCTAGTGCCAGAATCTTGAACTCCACTTAAATCATACTTCGATCATGGATCAAGAAGATTGGCACAATTCTCCATTGGGAACAGGGTTTGCGAAAGCCTTCTGGTTCTGCTTATCGTCTGTTGGAGATCATTTTTAAGAAGCCAGAAATAGTTGAAGAACTAAAAGGCGCATAGAATTTTCATTGAAGATTCGAGATCACGCTATTTGTAATTTTATCGATTTTACGCAACTGAAGCCGTTGACTGCTTACCAAGTTGTTTCGACGCCGCCAACCAGATATGAGAAAAAGTAGACCACTCCACTGTCCTGAACAGGCTTATAAGATCGAACGTAAGTTCGGCCAATTGAACTCCAAAGTCTTACTTGGAAAAACAGATCGAGAACAAGGTTTTCATCATGCCCACAGCAACGCAACACCGATTGATGTGCTTGTCGGAAGTTCTTGGCAAACGAGTCCATGCGTCGAACGAAATTCTAAAACGCCTGTTTTTTGGAAAAATCTTGCTCACGCCAAAGTCTGAAGGAAAGCGGAAGGGGTATCTCCCCTCGGGAGAAATAAACTTATATGGTCTGGTCAAGCCCGCAAGCTCTAGTTCGCGGTTGAATGGGCATGAAATCGTAATGCCATCCGTGAAATTTGAGGTCGAAGTTGGATTGAAACCAAAATGAAAAAGAGCCATCGGGTTTGAATGCAATGGCTCCGCTCTTTTACAATTTATTTTTTGAGAGCTTCTTTGACTCGGTCTTCTTTATTCGTTGTGAACGTGTGGAGAGAGTTGAAGCCCTTGCTTTTTTTATCGGTCATGTAAATAGCGTAGACTTTTGCGGTGACGCCGGATGGAAGAAATGAAGTTGCGCTTTTAAGCTTAATTTGAAAGTCTTTGCTCACTTTAATCGAAATTTGATTTCCTTCGGCTTCGCCCATCTCTTTCGCTCCCGCAAATGGGACATAACTAAGCGCCAAAGTACCTCGATGGGAAGTCATGCCGACGTAGCGACCACTAAACTCGACACCTTCGGCCCAGAGAAAACCAGCGTTGTCGGACACAGAAATTCCGGTTCCGGCAATGGGCAAGTTATCCATAGAAATCGGTTGTGAAACTTCTCGGAGTGAAAGGAAGAATCTGACAACAAGATTTTTACCTCTGGCGTTCTGTATTTTCCAAACAATCGGCTCAAGATTGTTGAGCGTAAACTCTTTTTTGCTCAGCAATTCTTTGAACTCTGGACCCTTTTGGCCTGGGGTCTGGCTACCGTACTCTTCAATAACTGCTTGCACTGAGTTATCATCGAGCACTTGAAAGCGGTAGCGGATCTGAAAATTTCGATTGTTAGAATCTGAAGACCAATCGCCTTTGATGATTCCTGTGTCTCGATCTGGTCTCCAGTAATTCGTCACTTCAGGGCCAGAGAGAATCCGTTTACCGTCAACAGTGTAAACATCGGCATTCAGTTGGTAGCGGTCACGAATGTCTTCAGACGAAAGATCCTTGGCCGAAGCAAGGGCTGTGGTCATCATTAAAGTGGTGATAAAAATTTGTTTCAACATGAGTCCTCCTAATTTAGATCAAGTTTTCTAATCTAAATTGGCGTGTGAGTGTTCAAAGGTTGCATTATCAATTGAAATTTGCGCTACCAGCGAATTCTGTACGTTCGGTGGAGAAAAGCTCTTGATAAGAATAGCTCCCATAACGACGCCGACAAACATCGCTGCCACAAGCTGAAATGCCAATTTACGCCTTGTTGTTGTTATTGTTGTCTGCCCCGTGCGCAATTCCCTTTGCACAGCCGATTGCCATTTCTGCATTTGCAGATCATTGGGAGTGAGACCTTGAAGTGGCTTGAGTAAATCGTTTAGTTCATTATCTTTATGGCTCATTTTTTACCTCCATAATTTGGCGAAGATTTTCCTTTGCTCGGTGGACATGACTCTTCACTGTTCCCACTGGCATATTGAGTATGACGGCAATTTGAGCGAGAGACGAATCTTCGTCGATCATCAACAAAATGATTTCTTGTTCAATAGGCTTCAATCTGGCGATAGCCCATCTCAGATGGCTGACTTGGTCTGTAATGTCGGGTTGATGCTCAGCTAAGATATCGAGGGCGCTGTCGTCATCGACAAGATCGAAAGCTGGAATATCTTTTTTCGCTTCCATGCGAACGAATCTAGCAATGCCGAAGGCGTAAGATTTTACAGTGCCTTTGGCGGGTTCAAATTCACCGTTACGATATTTTTTTACTAGACGAATGAGCGATTCCTGAACTAAATCAGATGCTTGGGTGGGCGAAAATACGCCGCAAAAGTACCTGTAAAGACAAGGACCTACATCATTTACGATTTGTTGCCAGTCTGGTTCTGTATTAGCCATCTACCCTTATTGGCGCCAAAGAGCCAGAAGGTTGCATTCATTGGCAAAAATATTTTTGAAGGCGACTCGGTCGGCTATCCGAGTTCAATAAACTTTAAATTGGCGTCCCCAAGGGGATTTGAACCCCTGTATTCACCGTGAAAGGGTGATGTCCTAGGCCACTAGACGATGGGGACCTAGTATTTAAATAAATACTCTATACTAAAACTAAAGTGGTGACCCGCGATGGGCTCGAACCATCGACCCCATCCTTAAAAGGGATGTGCTCTACCAACTGAGCTAGCGGGTCACTTAAAAAGAGCTTCGTAATCTAAACGATTTTTAAGTTATGTCAACTTGTGTGAATTTTTTTTATTGTTGATGCTTCGTGGTGGAGTGATGAAAATAAAGGCTAGAGCACTGATAGATTCGTGTTTGATGTCTTCAAATGCAGTGATATTAGTGAAAAATACTATTTATCAAAGGAGAGGTTTTTGAATTCCAGACGACTCATTCAAACTGCAAAACTCATAGGCATTCAAACTCATACTGAATTAATTAAAGAATTTGTTTTTGAAATGTTAACTCCAACAACCCTCTCATTTAGAGCAGGCCAATTCCTAATGCTCCATATCCCTAACCCTATCCCTGGCGAAAAAGATATTCTTCGCGCGTACTCCTTAGCCTCTGGAGAACACAATCCTTCTGTTTTCCGCCTGCTGATTAAATATGTAGATGGAGGCTTAGCCTCTCAATACTTTTGGAATCTCAAAGTCAATCAGACCATTCAATTCACAGCCCCTTTTGGTAAGCTCTTTTTCCCCGAGACCCCTTCTACTCAACTCTTTTTTTTAAGTACGGGGTCAGGATTGGCACCCCATCTCAGTTATATAGAAACCTATCTAGAAAAATGCCCAGAAAACTCCTTTCACTTTCTTATTGGAGTGCGAACAACAAAAGACCTTTTCTATGTGGATTACCTTAATGATAAAAAAAATAAATTTAGAAATTTTAATTTTGAATTTGCACTCAGCCGTCCTGAATCAACATGGACAGGTAAAATTGGCTATCTACAAAAACAGATTGAGATTCTTGATTTTGAGGCTTCAAATTGCCACTTTTTTATTTGTGGCAATAAAGAAATGGCAATTGCAACAAAGCAATCCTTGTTAGATCGAGGTATTCCTGCCAATAAAATACTCGTTGAAATCTTCTAACTAAAATATGAATAAAAAATATTTCAATAGGTTCGTTACAGAGGAGTGCTAAAATTGAAAGTTTAACAGCCAATATTTATAAACAAATAAAAGTGGAAAAACAGGACTAACATCCTACTAGACCCCCAGAAAGATCTCGACCCCCAGGCCTAAGATTAATACTATTAAAAAATGACCCTTGATCTACGATGTGTTCTTCTCAATGCAGAAAATCTATTTTTAATCCTCGATCAAAGGCCAGGGGATTCCTTTGAAACCCTCTCAGAATCAGAATGGCAAAGATATTCTACCTCTATCTATGCCAATAAACCCCTTCACAAGCTTTTAAAACTTAAAAGCTATCTCAGTGAAATTGATCCAGATCTGATTTTGCTTTGTGAAATCGGAGGAGAAGAGTCCCTCCGCAACTTTAACCAAATATTTCTGAATGACCATTATCGCGTAGCTCTCATTGAAGGCAATAGTGACCGTTCTATAGATATTGGTTACCTCATCCATAAGCGAATCCCTTATCATTTTAATATTATTTCAAACAAAGACCTCCCTATTCAGTTTTTATACGAACACGAACTAGAAATTCCCAATATGCCTAGCCACAAGTTCTCAAGGGATGTGGCTGAGCTTCATTTATTTGATCGAAATATCAATAATCCTTTTTTAATTTTTTTATTAACTCACCTAAAGTCACCCCTTGACCCAGAAGGAATTGATCCCCTTGGTGTGAGTCGGCGAAAAGCTGAATTTAAAACGTTGTTATCTATCTATCATAAACTCCAAAACCAATACCCAAATGTTCCCATCATTGTGAGTGGCGATTTAAATGGAAATGCCAGTCGCCATAGCACAGATAATGAATTTACAAATCTCTATTCGACAACAGATCTAGAAGACATATTAGAACTGCTCAATCATCCTCTTCCAGAAAGAGCTACCTTTTATCCTTTAAAGAGCGGTCAGATCCTCTCTGGGAAGCAAATAGATTATGTTTTATTGTCAGAAAAGGCTAAAGAGTTGTTACAGCATGAAAGCTCTTATGTCTTCAGATATGATATTTCTGGCAAAGGCAGGCCGCTAGGGCCTCAAACTTTAGAGGAAAAGCAAACACTCCCCTCCGATCATTACCCCATTGTCTTTTGTATGAAAGGTATACCTATAAATCCTAAAAACTAACACTTATTTATGAATACGCTCAAAGACTAGGGAGACTTCATCATCTTAAGCCATTTCTGGCCACTTCTTCCGTAAATATAACGCTGATGAAGACGCCCTTCCACTCCAAACCAAAACTCAATATTTTGAGGGAAAAGCTGGTATCCACCCCAATACTCAGGACAAGGAATAGATTCCTGCCCATGATATTTTTCAGCAACAATCTCTAACTTCTTTTGTAGGGACTCATAAGACTCAATAATTTCACTTTGTTGGGAAACTACAGCTCCCAACTGAGATAGACGAGGTCGGGTCCTAAAATAAGCCTCTGAATTAGCACGAGAGGTTTTTGTAACCTCTCCTTCAACTCGAACTTGAACATACATCTCATGCCAATAAAATACCAAATGGGCAAAAGGATTAAGACTTAATTCTTTCCCCTTTGTACTTTCATAATTAGTAAAAAAAATAAACTTATCCTGCTCAACGTGCTTTAAAAGCACAATACGAGCATTAGGATGACCCATCTTACTCACTGTAGACAAGGTCATTACAGAAGGATCAATACTAGATCGTTTCTTATGCTCATCGAAAAGACGGAGAAAGTTCTCAATCGGTCCCTTATTAAAATCAAACAGATCCCTGCTTTGAAACATTGGTAATAAGTTTCCCCTTATTTTCTCTTTTCTATTCTGATCAATTACAAATCAATGACATTAACTCCAAAAAAACTCAACTTTTCAAAAAATAAACTCATACTAGATAAATAAAGATTTTTAGAAAAGGATTAATAAAATCTGAGGTCGACCTAATTTTGTATCAGATCGACCTTATTACTTATTTTTTTATTTTTGCTGGTTTATCTTGAGCGGCTGATTTTATGCCCATCAATTCAACTTCAAAGACCAAAACAGAATTAGGTGGAATACCAGGTCGAGGAGAAGGACCATAACCTAAATCAGGTGGCACAAAAAGCTTCCACTTAGATCCTACTTTCATCATTTTCAAAGCTTCTGTCCAACCCGCAATAACTCCGGTGACAGGAAAATCAGCCGGCTGATTTCGATCAAGGCTTGAGTCAAATTTCTCTCCAGTAATAAGCTTCCCTTCATAATGAGCAGTAACTGTATCTTTATCTGTCGGAATAGCTCCTGAACCTTCTTTAATAACTTGATACTGAAGTCCTGAGGAAGTTGTTTTAACCCCAGATTCCCCTTTATTTTTATCTAGGAAAGCCTGTCCGTCCTTTTTATTTTTATCAGCAACTTCAGTTTGTTTTTTTATAGCCATCTCTTGAAGCTTCATAAGGGCTTGTTGAATTTCTTCAGGTTTTAGTTTTAATTCTTTACCTGTAATAGCATCGTTTAATCCGAGGGCTAAAGCAGCTGTATCAATGTCAATGTTCTGCTGCTTCATATTATTTCCAATTTGAGTTCCTATTCCATAACTTGCCTTTTGCATATCAGTCTCAACTTTTGCTTTTTTCTCACAAGCTAGTGTCCCTAAAATAGAAACTAAAATCAAACCACGTATGATCGTGCCCATGCCCACTCCCTTATTGTTGAAATTATTTACAATAATCACTATTTTCAATGATGTTGATTGAATCAGAGTGTATTTCTAAGCTCAAGGAAGTTTTTCTTCAGGGTTAAAATAGCGCAGCTAGACGTAACTCCATTGAATTCTAATTCAAGATTTCTTCTCTTCTTCTTTTTTCTCTCGTGCAGAATCTTCATTCAGATCTTCAACTCTTACTTTTTTATTGGAATGAGACAACCTCTCTGATTCATTTTCTGAATCATCACTACCAGCAATTCCTTTCTTAAAACTTCGAATAGCCTCCCCAACTGATTTACCTAAACCAGGTAACCGACTAGGACCAAAAAACAGCAAAGCGACAACAAGTATTAATATAATTTCTGGCAATCCAAGATTCATAATGACTCCTCAATGAATAAACCTCATAAGATTAACTTTGCCACAGTGGCTAATTCACGATCAATCCTAATTAGTCGATATCGCAAAAAAAATTTATTCTATAATAATAGTTCAACACTACCCTAGAGATAAAACACGATTAAAAATGAAAAAGTAGTGAAATGAGCTAAAATAGGAGATTATAAATTATAAATTTTAGAAATTTCTCAAAGTGATACAAAATATTGCAGACAATTGTATCTTTCCGAGCATTTCTATTTTAGAATCAAACAGATAAGCGATAAAATAGTTTAAAGGAGTTATCGTGAATATAGTTTTAAAAGCGACTCTTACCTTTATTATTTTCTACTCCTCCTCTCTGTGGAGTGATTCTGGCAACGCCAAAAAAGAGGATCCTAATAAATTAACTTTTACAGATAAAATTAAAACCCTACGATCTGTAGGTGGCGAGTATGATGTCTTTTTCAATAAACACTATGGGCCTTATTCGGTGCCATATTCGTTACCTAATTCCAAAAATAAAGATTTTTCTCCAGAAGAACAACTGAGGGAAGCCTTCAAACAAGGTGCGAGCATTACTGTTACTGTAAATCCTATTAGTGAAACGCTTATCTCAATTGACTCTGAAATATTAAGGGCCCCTGCTTCAAAAGAGAATACAGCTGACGAAAGCCTTCCCTCTGAGCTAAAAGAATACAGCGACTTAATTGAACACTATACCAAGCCACAAAATTAACTTTACTGTTTTCACAAATTCTGCAATGCAAGATTGAGATTGAATGCAATATTCCCCAAATAAAAACTTTTTATTTATACTGTGGCTTAAAGGATACCTAAAACTTCTTTGCTTCTCACTTCTTTGTCTCACTGGATTTAGATTATTTTGGTTTTTCTCTTATAAAAAAGGAGATGAGCTCAGTTTTTATCTCGATGACTTTTTCAAAGCACTTGGAATGGGAGTCCGTTTTGATCTTTCAGCCCTCTGTTACCTGACGCTCACCTCTCTTCTACTGTGGTTTTTTTGGTTTGCAACAACACTTACGCCTTACAAAATTGATATTCTTAAACTTCAACGACGCTATTGGGTTTTTATCTTGCTCATTTATCTTGTGATTCTAATTGCTGACTTTCACTATTATGGCTACTTTCAGGATCACTTTAATGTCTTGATCTTCGCTTTTTTTCAAGATGATACCAAGGCTCTTCTTCGCACTTTTTGGAAAAACTACCCTCTTATCAAAATGCTTTTATCGCTTATTGCAATGGGTTGGCTTCTCAACCGCTGGTTACAAAAACTTTGGTTCTCAACGTATGATCCATCCTCGATGCAAACACCTTCATCCATTATCTCTCTAAAACCATGGGCGCATGCTCCAGTTTACTTTCTCCTCCTCCTCTCGGTATGTCTTGGAGCCAGAGGAAGCTTTGGTTTATTTCCACTCGAAATTATGCACACGGCAATCTCTCCCAATTCTTTTATTAATTCATTAAGTTTTAATAGCGCTCATGCTCTCGTTAGAGCTTTCCAACTTCGAAACCATGTGGAGCAAAAGTGGAATGAAAATCTTTTGAAACTTGGTTATGCCGACAACCCCAACCAAGCTCTCAAAGACTACACTCACTTCACAAGTAAAATCCTCACTCCTCTTCCTCAACATCAATATGCAATCCATTCCATAACCTCCTCAAAAACCCCATCTCTCATGACTCCTCTTCCTCACATTGTTTTCATTTTAATGGAATCTTGGGGAGCTGATTGGATGTCGGAACATTCTGCTCAATTCAACATCCTAGGCTCCTTTGAAAAACATAAAAAAGAAGATTTATGGACATCTCAAATTCTTCCCTCCAGTGTAGCCACTATTGGGAGCTTAGGAAGCCTTGTTGTAGACCTGCCACATCGTCTTTTTAGCCCTTTTTTAACGGAAAGCAGCTTTTTAGGTGTTGAATTTAAACAGGCTCCAGCACGATTTTTATCAACTAAGGGCTATGAAACACATTTTATTTATGGCGGCAATTTAGGTTGGAGAAGCATCGATCATTTTTTGCCCAAACAGGGCTTTCAACTTCTGCACGGTGAACCAAAAATTCAAAAACATTTCCCATCAGCTTTAAAAGAAAACTTCGGTCATGATTGGGGTGTTCATGATGAATACGTGTTCCAATATGCAATGGATCTACTAAAAAAAGCAAAGAAACCGCAATTTCTTTTTATTTTAACAACAACGAATCACCCCCCATACTCTCTTCCTCAAAATTACAATTCCCCCCTTCTCTCGATACCAAAAGCGATCACAACGCAACTGATTGGTGATCCCAAGCTTAGTCATGATCGATTGAAAGCTTTTCAATATTCAAATCATCAATTAGGTACTTTTCTAAATCACATCAAAAGCAGTCCGTTTAAAGAAAACACTATTTTAGCAGCAACAGGTGACCATAGTTTTTATATTCGACATTACGATCATCTACAATTTTTTGAAAAATGGGGAGTGCCTTTATACTTATATGCCCCACCCTCCTATCTTCCCTCAAACCAAGTAAAAAATCTTGGTGTTGGAAGCCATATAGATATATTTCCAACTCTTTATAATTTGATTTTTTCAGAGACTCCTTATTTTAGCCTTGGACAAGACTTATTAGATCCCAAACATTCCTCTTGGGCCTTTCACACTCCATCATGGAGTAGCTTTGATGACCATTCAGGTGTTATTTTAAACGCTAAAGGTGAAGTTATAATAAGCTTATGCAAAGATCAAACAACGCAATATCATCCTTGTCCTTTAACTTCTTCACATGAAATGCTTAGAAAAAAATTCACTTCATTGATGGGAACTGCAGACTATTTATTTGAATTTAACAAAGCCAATCATTTCATGTCCTCTTCCGCAAATTCGACTCCTCATTCTTCTATCAAAGTGAGTAATCATGAAAACTGAAAATAAACATTACTTAAAAACCTTAGGATGGAAGGATTTTTTTGATCATCAAATCGAAAACCCTGAGAAAGACTATCATAGAATTGCAAGAATAACTCATGAGCATAAAGATCACTATGTTTTAATGAACAATAATGGAGAAAAAATAATAGGACTTATTTCTGGAAAGTGGAAAAAAAACCTTCAAGAACAAGATTATCCTAGTGTGGGAGATTGGGTTTTAACAGAGACCAATCCAACCTCCACACAAATAAAATATCCTTCATTTGTAATAGAAAAAAGACTCATTCCTTATTCACAAATTATTCGTCGTGCCGCTGGAACTCAAAAAAAAGCACAGGTATTGGCATCAAATATTGATATTGCATTTATCGTTTCATCTTGCAATCAAGAGATGGACCTCAAAAGAATTGATCGATATATTGCTCTATTAGATACTAAAATTATTAAGCCAATTTTAATTTTGAATAAATGTGATTTAGAAGTATCCTTCCAAAATAATCATGAAGCTCTACAAAAAAATTTCCCGCAAATCCCCCTAATCTTAACACGATCGGATCAGCCAGAAAGTCTTTTTCCTATACAACAATTATTGACTCAAGGAATAACCAGTGTTTTCCTTGGCTCCTCAGGTGTTGGGAAATCAACCCTCACTAACCTCTTGCTGGGGGACTCAAAACAGCTCGTTCAACCCATTCGAAATGACGACTCCAAGGGGCGTCATACCACTACCAGCCGTACTCTTTTTCTTCTCCCCACACCTCTAGGAATTATTATTGATACTCCGGGTTTAAGAGAAATTCAACTGACAGAGAATTTTCATTTAGATGGGCCTGCGTTTTCAGATATTTCGCAACTTGCACTAGCCTGTCGCTTTTCTGATTGCAAACATCAAACAGAGCCAGACTGCGCTGTTAAATTAGCGGTACAAAAAGGAGAGGTCTCTGCCCAAAAACTTTCTCATTTTCAAAAACTATTAAAAGAGAATCAAAAGAATTATCACTCATCATCTCAAAGAAAAAAGTAAAAAGACATTGAAGAGTTTTTTTAACTAGTTTTTTCCACTAGCTAAATATCGTGCCTCACAACCATGAACCATACTAATAGCGTTTTTAATTTTAGAAGCATGTGTCGCTGAAACATTCACATTTCTTAATACATCCCAATACGATTTTTCAAAAAATAATGAATCATGTTTCTCCAACTGACCATTTAACATTGAAAGAGTACACTTTAAGCTTTCCTTAGGATTATTAGAACCACCTTTTTTACAAAGACCCTTTAAATCCCAGTGAACATATTTGTTTTCAGAGTTCTCATGTAATTGAAATAAACCTTTTGCAATCCCATTCGGACCTTGGGCTTCAACTTGAGGTCTACAGCTGCTCTCATAGTGACTCATAGACATCAATACAAAAACCCAAAGTTTTTTTCTTTCCTCTAATTTCATAGAAACGTACCCTGGGCAAACATTTTCAAAAGCTTTAGAATTGCGAAGCAATCCTTTAAAATTTTTAGAAGAGAGCTCTTTTCTCACATACTGGCCCCAACTTCCTAATCCATCAGAACCAATGAACTCATCTTTACATTTATCTGCATAATTCATTTTATCAGCAACTACAGAATACTTTTGAGATTTTTTTATATTTTTTTTCAATGCCTTTGGCGACAATCCCGCTTTACTATTTTTAGAATATGTTAATATTCCATAATTACATTTTTTATTAATCTTCTTAGGAATCCGTACAATGGGTTTATCTCCAAACTTATGCTCTGAAATTTCCAATTTCAGACCTAATGGCAAGCTCAACTCTGTTCCAGATGCACAAATAACCTTTGCAAAAGGGCTTTTGATCTCAACAAATTCTTGAGCTGAAATAGCTGCCTGAGAAATTCCATAAAAAATATTTAATATAAAAAATGTTCTTAATGATCGTAATAAAATTAAATAAAGTATTTTTTTCATCATACTTTATGAATTAGCAAGATTAAAGCCGCTCAAACTTCAATAAATTGATGGAAGAGAAAGGGGGTAACAAATCTGGCTATACATATTTAAAAATTTTCACTCTTGAATAGAGTATTGACAGAGATAATATCTCACAATGAGATTCTATATGTTTCAAATTGAAATACTCTATAAAATATATTTTTTATTCAAAGTAATTCATCTTCGTTGGATCAACCATATTTACAGTGAATTAAAATAAGAAAAAAGACATATTATCATTCAATTTCAACTTTAGAGGTCGCCACATCCTTTTCATTTGGAGAAATCAAAAAAAGAATTTAGAGCATTAATGACTAACTAGCGAGCTGCTTTTGTGATGCAAGAATTTTATCGTTCAACATTCTAGTCTCACTTTGAGTCAATGAGATCTTATGGATCAAATCAACAACTCTCTCGATATGATTTTGGTCGTCGCTTTTTTGATTGAGCAATGAACTCCAATATGAATTCAAATCACTGAGCTTAGCTTGAAATTGTTCCAAATTTCCACTCACTTCCACTAAGGTATTTTGCACGGATACATTTTCCAGGCTATCTCCGCTCATTTGTGCAGAAAACATTTGTGTCCCTCGACGCGTCCTCTCAACCAATGTCGCAATTTCTTCAGAAGATTGACCACTAATCTCGGCAAGCCGTTTCATTTCTTGAGCTACAATTGAAAAGCCTCTCCCTCGGGCTCCTGCTCTCTCCGCTTCAACGGAAGCATTAAAACTCAAAACTTTAGTTTTAAAAGCAATATCATGAATTATTTTTGACTTTGAACTCACTTCTTCGACAAAATTAATAAGATCTGTCATAACGAACTTATTGGCTTCTTCACTACTTGCCGTTGTTATAGCTCTATAAATGAAGTTTTTTTGCGACTGCACCAATTCTAACAACCCCTGATACTGCTGTTCAAAATGATTCAAATCATTGACTCTATTCTTATCCAATAAACTAGACACCTGTTGATTCAGAGATTCAACTTCGCTAAAAGATTGATCCATATTGTACTTTATTTTACGAAGACCATCTTGGGTATGATTAATACTTCTTTCACTTGAAAGTATCCTATTCCTGTACTGTTCATTTTCCTTTTGAAGCGCTTGAATTATCAAACGACTCCTCACTAGAAAAACCAGTAGCAGCAATACAATAATGGATCCTGATAATATCCATATTAACCAATCAACCGAGCTCAAAGGTCCTCCCCAACAACTGTGAGATCAACGTCTCCAAAAAAATGATCTCTTAATTAAGAACTAAATGTTGCAATAGTAATTATTTATTTACTAACCATTATAAAAAAACTTCACAATGCTTATCGGTGACCTGACCTGACATTCGAGTCCTGAATTTTGCTTACTGAAGACGGGAAAAAATAAGGCAGGCGTTTGTTCCACCAAAGCCAAAGCTATTATTTAAAACATGATTTAATGTGGCATGACGAGATTGATTTGGTACATAGTCTAGATCACACTCGGGGTCTGGTTTCTCTAAATTCATCGTAGGTGCCACTCTTTGATCTCGAAGACTAGCGACACAAAAAGCAGACTCAAGGGCTCCGGCAGCTCCCAGCGTATGCCCTGTCATGCTTTTTGTACTGCTAACAAGAAGTTTTTGAGCATGAGCACCAAAGGTAGCCTTAATAGCCTGGGTTTCCATAACATCTCCCAGAGATGTTGATGTTCCATGAGCATTAATATAATCGATACGATCTGGCGAAAGTCCCGCATCTTGTAAAGCCATTTTCATAGCGCGGGAAGCGCCTTCACCCCCTGGGGACGGATTAGTTATATGAAAAGCATCCGAAGAAGTTCCATATCCTGTTAACTCACATAAAATTGGAGCTCGACGCTTAAGGGCGAACTCTAATTCTTCTAATACTAAAACAGCAGACCCCTCCGCTAAAACAAATCCATCTCGATCTAAGTCAAAAGGACGGCTGGCCTTTGTTGGATCTTCATTACGTTTTGAAAGAGCCTTCATAGAAGCAAACCCACCGAGTCCTAAGGGACACACCGTACTCTCACTTCCTCCTGCAAGCATCACATCACACAATCCTCGACGAATCATTTCAGCAGATTCTCCAATAGAGTGAGCTCCTGACGCACACGCAGAAGTTACGGTAAATGTAGGTCCCTTGAAATTCCAACGAATAGAAACATGACCTGAAGCCATATTAGTAATCGAAAGTGGAACAAAAAAGGGAGTAATCCGACCAGGGCCTTTTTCTAAGAATAACTTTACTTGATCTTCAATTGTTGGAAGCCCTCCCATTCCAACACCAATAATAACACCAGCTCGCTCACTCAATTCAGGCGTTATTTCAAGTTTTGACATTAAGAGAGCTTCTTGAGCACTAACCACAGCATACTGACAAAACAAATCTAATTTTCTTTGATCTTTTTTATTGATGAGAGGCTCTGGATTAAAGTCTTTAACCTCTCCTGCGATACGAACGTCAAATTGATCCACTGGAAACCGAGAAATTGCTCTAATACCTGACTCTCCTGCAAGGACTCGACTCCAACTATCAGCGAAATTATTACCCAGCGGAGTTACAGCACCAAGACCTGTAACAACAACGCGCCGATGAGGACGAAGAGGTCGAGAAGAATTAGGTGTCATTAAATGCTATTTCCCCTTTGAGGCAAGATAAGATGCAACATCCTGAACTGTTCGTAACTTCTCGGCATCTTCATCTGGAATTTCAAGATCAAACTCTTCTTCCATAGCCATAACAAGTTCAACAATATCAAGACTGTCAGCGCCAAGATCATCGATAAAAGAAGCTTCTGCTTTTACCTTCTCAGGATCAACACCCAATTGTTCTACAATAATATCTTTAACTTTTGTTGGAATCGACATCTTACCTCCGGTTTCTATTTCCATAGATCTACCACCTTTTTATTTTATAAGCCTTTTTTAACACTTGTATATATACTTCATTCTCTTCAGCATTCTCTAAACTCATTTTAGTAATTGCTGTCTTCACTAACCCTCTCTTCAGCCTTTGAGTTAAAAGAGGATTAGCTTCTATCACATAAACAATCCACCATTTACATTAAGTGTCTGTCCTGTAATATAACTCGAGTTTTCACTCAAAAGATACGCTACTGCCTGTGCAACATCAACAGTCGAACCTATTTTTTTTAAAGGAATTTTCTCTTGGATATCTATTTTTTGCTGTTCGGTCAATGCATCGGTCATTTCTGTTGCAATAAAACCAGGAGCAATACAATTAAGACGAATATTGCGAGAAGCGACTTCTAAGGCTACTGACTTTGAAAAAGCTTCTAGTCCAGCCTTACTAGCAGCATAGTTAGATTGTCCTGCATGACCAGTTTGCCCAATGACGCTTGTAATCGTAACAATAGCTCCTGATTGAGCCTTGAGCATTGCCTTAAGTGCTGCTTTTGTAACCAGAATAGTTCCCCGAAGATTTGTATTCAAGACTAAATCCAGATCTTCTTGTTTCATTAAAAGAAGAATTTGGTCTCGAGTAAGACCCGCATTGTTTACTAAACCATTGAGAGACCCTAATGATTTTATAATGCTTTTCATCGAACTTTCGATGGATTGAGGGTCTGATAAATTCATGAGATGAGTCAAATGACCTTCGCCCGGAAGTGTTTTAAGTAAAGCCTCTGCTAAATCAGGTCTTGAAGAATACGTAAAAGCGACTCGAGCGCCTTGATTTGCTAGATGCCGAACGACCTCAGCACCTATCCCTCGACTTCCTCCTGTAACTAAAATCGACTTCCCTGCAAAAGATAATAAACTCATTATAAATCTTTCTGTTTATGAATTTGCTTTTCCAATGCTTGTAAATCAGCGATGGTCTGAACATTTAAAGTTTCAAAATTAGGATCAATCTTTTTATTGAGCCCGCGAAGAACCTGACCATGCCCAAGCTCAAGACCTTTTGTAGCTCCCAAATGCGTAGCCCTTCGGACGCTTTCTGTCCATTGAACCGCACCAGAAACTTGCTGTACTAAGTTTTGCCTGAGCTCTTCAGGATCTATTGTTTCTTTAGCTGTAAAGTTCTGGATGATAGACCATTGAGGCTGTCGAAAAGGAATATCATCTAAAACGACTTTCATTCTTTCTTGAGCTGGTTTCATTAAAGAACAGTGAAAAGGAGCTGATACCTTTAAGGGAATCCACCTCATTTTTTTATCACAGCCTGGTCCATTGTAAATGGACCAATTTGCTTGCGCCCAATCTAATGTTGCTTGAACTCCACTGATAACCGTTTGTCCTGGAGTATTAAAATTTGCGGCCTCAATGAGGCCTAACTGAGACTCTTGAGTCGCCCACAAGCAAAAACTTCGAACTTCATGCTCATCTAAATTAAGAATCGCACTCATACCACCAAGACCTAGAGGAACCGCTCTTTGCATTGCTAATCCTCTCTCTCGAACAGCTCTAACTGCTGAGTCAAAAGAGATTACACTGGCTGTAACTAAAGCCGCATATTCGCCAATAGAATGTCCTGCTGCAGCCAACGGCACTAAATCTATAATTTCATGGAGACACCGAAAATAGACAACAGATGTTGTTAAGATCGCCGGTTGTGTATTCTCTGTTTTTTGGAGCTCATCTTCAGGCCCCTCGAAACAAAGTTTCTTAAGGTCTATGCTTAATGCATCGCTTGCTTCTTCAAACGTACGTCGTGCAACTTCAAATTCATCGAAAAGCCACCGTCCCATTCCCGGGCCTTGGCTGCCTTGTCCTGGAAAAAAAAGTGCTAATTTCAACTAGTACCTCATTAAGGCACTACCGCTGGTTAAACCGGCCCCAAAAGCGGCAATTAAAATCATTTGACCCCTTTTAATTTTACCTTCTCTAACTCCCATATCAAAAGCTAAAGGAATCGAAGCTGCTGAAGTATTACCGGTCTCACGCAAGCTTACAATAACCTTTTCTTTTGGGATTCCAAAGTGCTCGGCAACGCTATCCAAAATTCTAACATTAGCCTGGTGAGGTACAACCCAATCAACCTGTTCACTTTGAATACTGTTTGATTTAAGAGCTAATTGACAGCACTCCGTCATTGTTCTTACAGCATGACGAAAAATCTCACGCCCTTTCATCATTACGTAATGCTGTCCCTTATCCAAAACCTCTTGCGAATAAGGAATTTTTGAACCACCTGCAGGTAAAATAAATAAATCACCAACTTCACCATTGGCTCGTAAATGAGTGCTAAATAAACCATCTGGGGAATCAAAATCTGTTTGAGTCATGATCCAAGCACCAGCACCGTCACCAAAAAGAATACAGGTCTCGCGATCTTTATAATTCACCATTCGGTGTAAAATCTCAGCTCCCACGATTAAAATATTCTTGTAAGTCCCTGTTCTAATAAACTGATCAGCAACAGAAAGAGCATACACAAAACCCGAACATGCTGCAGAAACATCGAGGCAAGGAATTCCAGAAATTCCCAATTTATGTTGTAAAACAGTAGCCGTATTAGGCATCACCTGATCAGGCGTTGATGTTGCTATGAGAATCAGGTCTAAATCTGAAGAATTCATTTTAGCATCTTGAAGAGCTCTCTCCGTAGCATGAAGACACAGATCACTTGTGTATTCACCTTCCGCCGCTAAATGACGTCGCTCAATACCAGTACGCTCTCTGATCCACTGGTCATTTGTTTCAACCATTTTCTCAAGATCGCTATTACTTAAAATTTTCTTTGGCAGATAAGAACCGATTCCTGCAATTTTAGATCGAAAAGGTGTTCTCATTGAAAAAAAACCTAATCGTTTGATTTTGATGGGCTAATTTGTTTCCCTTTATAGTAGTAGGCTCCATCAGCTCCTTTATGAGCCCTGTGAGGACGAACCCACTCTCCCGATTTTGTATCAAGAGTCATAGCAGGGATGGATAGACCATCATGAGATCGTCGCATATCTCTACGTGAACGACTGGTTTTCTTCTTGGGAGTAGGCATAGAACACCTCTATTATAGCATTATTATTTATTACTTTGTACACCAACTTAAGAAAATCTTTCATTGGTACTAGAATCTACATACAATAATCACAAACTTTAGCAATACTTGCTTATAAACATTCTCACCAAAGTTATGGGACGAACTTGGTAAAATAACTAATATTCGTTCAAAATCAACATTTAATTCAACTTTATATTCTTTAACGCTGAAAAAGGATTCTTCTTTTCTGCTGGAAATGGCTCATCGTATCCAAATTGAGTTGTTTCTATATTGAGCCCACAAACAAGGCAGTCACCAGAGCTATTAATCTCTCCAACAGGCTTAATAGGGATCTGCAAAGCGATCAGTTCGTGAAGGTACTCTCCTGCATTAAATATAAGGTTTTCACACTCAATAACCCCTGGACCTTCTTCCTCGTGTAAATCAGTGTAATGATTGACTCGAGAATAATGTTCACCCAACCCTGGTGATTGAATTTTTGGAAGCAATAACTCTTTGAATTCTTTATAAATTTTAATCTTTATATCAATACCACAGCGCGAGCACAACTCTGGTGTCTGTGATTGAACGAGTCCCTTCAACTCAAATCCTTGATCTTTAGGAAGCAAATCCAATTGAATTTCATAAGGATTTTCTCCAATAAGATCTGCCAAAAGACTATTAAGTTCTCCGGTCTGACGATTTAATACAAAACTTTCACCCTGAGGCCCTATATCAGAAAGATTAATGATCATCTTACTCTCCTAAAACAGAAATGTGAAACCTACTCTAACCCCCAAAAAATGCAAGTTTTTAACTCCTATTTTGTAAAAGCTTACTGTTACGTTCAAGTAACACTCAAGCAAAGCAACGAAAAAAGAGTCTCTTTTCCAAAAACCCTCTTGCTCACGGCCCCATCGCTCGAGCTACAACAGGATTAAAGTCAGTGTACAACGTAACGTAAAATTGACTTCAATTCACCAAAGGGTTGAAATGAATGGTAAGTACGAAGGGAATCAAACTATGACTAAAACAAAAAATAATAAAGACACCGAATCTGATAAAAAAGAGTCTTCTCTCAATGAAAAAATTCTCAAAACAAGGACCCTCTCTTTGTTTGATGCTATTGATGCTAAAGTTGCAAAAGAATTCATTCAAAACCTTCTTCTCCTAGAAGCTGATAATGCCAAAGACCCTATCAAAGTGCTTTTAAACAGCCCTGGAGGCGAAGTCACAGCTGGCTTTTCCATTTACGATGCTATTCGCTTCATCCAACCAGAAGTTAAGATTATTTGCACAGGTCTTTGCGCGAGTATTGCAACCATAATTCTAACGGCTGTTCCTAAAAAAAATCGACTGAGTACTCCGAATTGCGAATTTCTAATACATCAGCCTCTTAGCCAGGGAATCACGGGACGTATCAGCGATATTGAAATTGCCTCTAAAGAGCTTGCAAAGACAAAAGAAAAGTTACTCTCCATTTTATCCAAAGAAACTGGAAAAAGCCTAGAACAAGTCGCTCGCGACTGTGATAGAGACTATTGGATGACCGCCAGCCATGCGAAAGAGTATGGTCTTATTGATCGCATTATTGAAAAAAAGATTGAGGCCTAACAAAGAGCAATCACAGTAGGCTGTTTTGCTTGAAACAGCCTTAACATTTCAGGTAAAAACAAAACCTCTGACATTCATCTTAAACTCATTGAGTTTATATGTGCTAAAACTAAGATAGTTTCTATTTTTTGTTTAAATTTCTCAAATTGATAATTTTATTTATCAGAAAATTTTATTTTTATGTAGAACTTTTAAACGAATTTCCAGCCATTTAGCACTATATTAAAGTTAATACAGCTACAATATATATTTTCAAATATTATTTATTTACCGACCCTGAGTCTATTTATTTATCAAAAAATTATTGTTAGACTGAGAAACATGTAAACAAATGTTAAAAAAATAACACCTAAAAGGGGGTTCTAAATGAAAAAGCAAATGCACGTTAAACTAAATAATGCAGGCGGATTCTCGCTTGTGGAGCTAATGGTGGTAGTGGCCATCATCGGAATTCTAGCCTCCGTGGCAGTTCCTCAATTCCAAAAATTTACTTTTAAGGCCAGAATGACAGAAGCCAAAGCCGGTTTAACCTCTTTATACACAGCTCAAAAAGCTTTTTATGGTGAGTGGTCACAGTTTGATGCTCGTTTTGGGGTTGTCGGTTATGCTCCTGAAGGAAACTATTCTTTCAATATCGGATTTTCTGCTACAACAGCAACTCCCGCTGCAACTAATTGGCAAGTAGCTGGAAACCTTGCTCCCACAGGGATACAAGCATCCTTTCATGTGAGAGCATTTTGTACCGCAGACGCAACTCGCTGTAAAAATATGGGAACATCTGCCGCCACACCAGCCAGACCTGCCGCTGCAAACCTAGCAGGTGGTGACTTTGCAGCTGCAAACTGTACTGTTGACAACTCTGTTTCTCCAGCAAAATTTACGGCTTGTGCTTCTGCAACAGCAGCCATCAACCCAGAAAACGTTGTTGTTAACTTAGCAATTAACCAATCCAAAGATATTAGAAGCACAGTTCCTTAATTAAGACTGATATAATTGAATTATTAACTTTAAAAGTAAAACGACCCATCTCTCAAAGATGGGTCGTTTTACTTTCGCAATAACAATAACACATCCATTTTTTATATCATTAACAGCACGCACCTTTGCCGAATCAAGGCCAATCTAAAGCCTGTGAAACACCAGAACAATGCTCAGAACAAGGAGGCGCACAGCTTTCTTCTATAATCACAAAAATACACGCCACGCCCACTGAATAAATACAAACAAAATCTACTTACAGAACATAAGTCCTAGAAGTCACTGACTAAGAGAAGCGAAAATAAAGAACTTGAAAAACGAATACAACATTGATCTTTAGGCGATTTATTGACCAACTGCAAAATAGTATTTTCAAAAGAGACCACTTTAAGACTTAAATAGATTTTTGATCCAACCGATAGGCCGTAAAGGGTCTGTGGCAAGAAAGGGTAACATATCTAATTTTATTTATAAATTGAAATTGTATTTTACATTTATTGTTGCTGCAAATCGATCTCAATAAGGGGTTTTTAGTTATGACAAAAAAAGATTGGCTCTGGGTAGCACTCTCCCTGTTTCTTACTTGGGGGATCGATAGATTCACAAAAATACAGGCCCTGAGTCTTCAAGGAATCAAATCTTTTGGTTTTCTTGAGCTTTCTCTGCACTACAATCCTGGCGCCATTCTTGGGTTATTCAGTCAACTTCCTGCTGTCTTAAGAGTTGTGACTCTCTCAACAGGCGGAGCATTTCTTATTTTTTCTTATTTAATCCTTCAATATATTATTCCTATTCGAGCATTAGCTTTAAGAATTGGTATGTCTTTACTCCTTGGAGGAATCATAGGAAACGTTGCCGATCGCATTGTTTGGGGCCATGTTGTGGATTTTATCAGTTTCCGTATTGGCCAATGGTCATCCCCTATTTTCAATATCGCTGATGCCATACAATGGGTAGGCCATGGATTAGTAATGTTTAGTTTGCTTTCTCATGCTGACTTGTTTTGGCCAGAAACCAACACCAGAAAAAGCCAATGGATCAACTTTAAATTTCAGCTCAAATACTGCCTTATTCTCATGACCGTAGGGTTAGGCATGGGGGTTGTGGCTTGGACTCTTTCATATACTTATCTCAGAGTCACTCTACTTACCGTGACTGGAGACAATCATGCTCTTCTTAAACAATATCTAGTACCATTTTCTGTGAGTTTTTTAGCTGTCAGTGGTATTTTTATTTGGACTCTATTTTTAATTGGAAAAATTATTTCTCTTCGAGTTGCTGGCCCTGTTTTTGCCTTTGAAAGATATCTCGATGATCTCTTAAAAGGAAATTTCAGAGACTTCAGAGTTCGACGTAGTGATGAGTTTCAACATTTCAATGAAATTGCAGATAAACTCAAAGAACACCTCTCAAAGACAGTACCATCTAGCAACGAACTCAATCCGAACCACTCTCTTCAAGACAACAATAAAAGATCCTTACAACCAAGCGTTTCGACTTCTTCAACTGAAGGTGAGTTTATTCGTAAAGATTCCTCTTCTATTTCTATAGAACAAAAACGAGAAGGTACTATAGCAGAAGATTCTCCGTCGACTAAAACAGAACATGAAAAGATGTATTCCTCATCATCTACTTCCACACAAAACAAAAAGAATCCTGCTTAAAAGAAAACTAAATTACAAAAAATGAGGTTGGCCTTTATTCTTTCCATTGAATCTTTTCACAACATCAGCGACTTAATCGCTATTCTAAAATTTATTTTAATTTCATAATAGCGATTATTTAATAGAGTACTTTAAGAAACGACATTCTAGCGAACCATTATAGACAAAATGCTTTCTAGAGGCTTTTAGTTTTAAATCACCCATTAAGTCCTTATTTCCAGATAAAATAAAAACATCCCAACCAGAGAAACGAGACTTTAAGGTAAAACCCAGATCACGATAAACATCTCTAAGGCTATCTTCATCTCCTAAACGAGCTCCATAAGGCGGATTTATAACTACAATTCCACGCTCACAAGGAGGTGCCACCATCGCAATATTTTCAGAACGAAAATCAATGATATGATCCACACCTGCGCGCTTTGCATTGGCCTTTGCTTTTTGGATTATCTTTCTATCAAAATCAAAACCATAAAATTTAAAAGGAATATCCTCTTTTTCTTCTCCAATAGCAGAATCTAAAACTCGAGACCAGGTTTCTTCATTATAGCTTTTAAGCTTCTGAAACCCAAAAGACCTTCTGTGTACTCCTGGAGACATATTTAATGCCATCATAGCTGCTTCAATTAAAATAGTCCCTGAGCCACAGGTTAAATCAACAATAGGAATATCTCGCTTCCACTCAGACATCATAATCAAAGCCGCAGCCAAATTTTCTTTAAGTGGTGCTTCGCCAGCCTCCATCCGATATCCCCTCATAAAAAGGCTATCACCTGAAGTATCTACTGCTAAAGAAAACCGATTTTTATATCCTTTAATATAAAATTTTACATCTGGATTGGCTTTTGCAATGCTAGGACGCTCTCCAAAAGTTTCCCTCATCTGATCCACAATGGCATCTTTCACTTTCATTGCCAAAAACCGCTGATCATGAAGTGCACTTTCTTTAACAGAAGCATCAATCATAAATGTTGTTTCTGGACTCAAATAGCGAGAAAAATCCTGATGATCCATGATTTGCTGATAGAGTTCATCATCTTTATAGGCGGTAAACTCTATGAGCGGTTTTAAAATACGACTGGCCACACGAGAACATAAATTAAGACGATAGACATCTTCCCAATTTCCCTCGAAAAAAGCTCCGGCTGGCGTTTTTGTAGGATGCTTAATTCCTAGCTGAAGCATCTCCTCAACGAGAACATCACTTAAACCTTTAGCTGTAGAAACAAAAAATTGAGGCATGTTTTCCTTATTTAATCCTTATCAAGATCAAGTATCTCGGTATTTAGGACCCCCTCCACCTTCGGGTGGAGTCCAGTCAATATTTTCAAAAGGGCACTTTATATCACAAGTTTTACAATGAATACAGTTTGTATAATTAATTTGTAAATCTAACTGACCTGGGTACTTGGGAGAAGGGACCATTTCATAAACACTCGCGGGGCAAAAGTGAGTGCACGGTGATTTGTATTTTTTTTCGCACTCCGTACGGCAAATGTCTCCGTTTTGCAGCAATAAATGGTTAGGTGAATCTTCATCATGAGTTGTTCCAGTAAGGTACACACTTCCCAGCTTGTCAAAAAAGAGTTTTCCATCTGGCTTTGGTAATTGGTTTTTGGGGTGAAAAACACCATCGCCGCCCCATACATCAACCACACTGCTCGTAGTTTCAAAGTCTTGTTCCGTCAGCGGCATAGGATCGATCAACCCTCGCCCGCCCGTAAGCTCTTGAAGACCAATCAAAGGCAATCCCGTCAACATGCCTTGACTAAGTGCTTGATGAAAATTTCGTACTCGATACAGCTCTGTTTTAACATAACTATTTTGGATGGCTTCATCATAGGATTTTAGCTGCTGTTCTGAGTAGTCCTCTTGAATCAATGCTTTTAGCAGGCTTTCCGCAGCAAGCATTCCAGACTTCATGGCTAAATGAATCCCTTTTAATTTTTGTACATCAACCATTGAGGCTGAATCTCCACAGACAACAAACCCATGGCCATAAAGCTTAGGCATAGAATACCACCCGCCCGCCGGTAAAGTTTTACCACCATAAGAAATAACCTGCCCCCCCTGAATCAGGTTAGAGATAAAGGGATGAGTCTTAAGTTTTTGCAACTCTCGATGAGGATCTAATAAAGGGTCTTCAGTATCTAGATAAGCCACTAAACCTAAAATAATTTTGTCTTCGGGCAAAGTATAAATAAATGTACCACCAATTGATTTAGACAGTGGAAAACCTAAAGTATGGATGACCTGCCCTGCTTCGACAGTTCCTTGGGGCATTTGAATAATTTCTTTCACACCCTCTTCAAAAATTTCAGGATGCTTGCCTGATCGTAAATTAAGTTTTTTCTGAACTGATTTAAAAAGAGACCCTCTTGTTCCCTCAGCAAAAACTGTTAACTTCGATTTTAAAATCAATCCCGGTTCAAAGTTAGGTTTTGGCTTACCATATTTATCTCGACCCTTATCCCCTGTTCGAATACCAACGATTTGATCTCCTTCATAAATAGCTTCCACTGCCGCAAAACCAGGGAAAATATTAATCCCTGCCTCTTCACATTGTTGCCCAAGCCAACGATTAAATTGACTTAATGAAATAATATAATGGCCTTCATTATGAAAAGGAGGAGGTACAATGGGCAGCTTGAAGCTAAAGTCTTCACCCAAATAATAAACAGCATCTTTTTTAACTTCTGTCTCAATGGGGCAACCCAACTCTTTAAAGTTGGGAAGAAGTTCTTTAAGCGCGGAAGGATTTAAAACAGCACCTGACAAGCTATGAGCACCAACTTCTGATGCTTTCTCAAGCACCACGATCATAGGATCAATAATGGCCTTACCCACTTTTCGGCCAGCCTCGATATCTTCATTATATCGATCAATCTGGTTTTTTAAGTGAAGAGCTGCAGATAAGCCTGCAACACCACCACCAACGATAAGAACATCCACATCCATCGTATCTCGGGTTACGCCTTCTGGAAGCTCATCATAAACCATCATTTGATACCTCATCCTCTCTGAGTTTAATCATTCGCACTGTCTCCAAACTCTTTTTTTGTATCGCCAAATTGAAAAAAACGAGATGTCCGTAACTCAAATCGAATAGAAGGGTTGCTTTACGTACATCAAAGAGAGATTTAAGTAATGCAACAAAATCTATTTTCAATTTGATGACACCGATTTATTACCAAGGCTTGCCTCCGGGTACAAGTAATGAAACTCACCCAGGACATATATGCCATTTACTTCTAATGCTTACACAAAATAACAACATCAAGTAATTATATTAAAATTCATCATCATAAGTGGACGATGTCTCTTGATGTCCTCTTTTAGCATCTTCCTTCCGGGTTGGCTTCGTAAGCTGATCCTGAACCTCAAGATCTTCTTCATCTCGACCTCCAGGATATATCCTCTCTCTCGCAATCTTTGCCATCTGAAGGTCCTCTGCGCCAATTCCCATTGATTCCATCGCTCCAGCGATTTCCATCAAAAACATTGATATAACTAAACTCCACTTTATCAAAGCACTCATTCGCATTGTATAAGCCCCCTCATGGATACTAAAATATGAATCAATCTTTCATATTATGAGCATTATTTCTTAATATCTACATTTAATCTACGATGATCAGGCATAGGAATCTGATTTTTTACCTTTTGGATGGCCTCTTTATGAAGGGTATAGATTTGCACGCCCTCTTCATTTCCCAAATTTAAGCTTATAGCTCCCCACGGATCAACAATCATACTATTACCAAAAGTTCGACGTTCAGACCCAATATGCTTAAGGCTTCGATGAACTCCAACCTGAGCGCTTGCGACAACAAAACATTGACTCTCAATAGCTCTGGCTCGCAATAAAACCTCCCAATGAGCTTGTCCCGTCTCTACCAAAAAAGACGATGGTATCAAAATTAAATCCACATTATTATAAGCATAGTAGGAATAAAGCTCACTAAATCTTACATCATAGCAAATGCTTTCACCAATTCTCCATCCATTAAACTCTCGAATCACAGGCACTTGACCTCTGGCAAAAACATCAGATTCACGAATAGGAGCTTGCCCTTCTAAAGCAATATCAAATAAATGGATTTTCTGATAACCAGCCTGAATTGAGCCATCTTTTCCAAACCACATTGATGAATTATAGAGTTTTCCCTCAATTATTAAAGGGACGGCCCCTAAGTGAATGCAAGAGCCTAACTTTTTAGCCCATTCACTGATCCATAAAAAAGAGGAATGTGACAAATCAAATCCCTCAATAGGATCAGAAGACTTTATTCTTAAAAATAAACAATTTTCTGGAAAACAAATTAAATCTGGTGAAGTAGATATAACTGATGGAGCTAATATTTCTGTCTGATAAGATTGTTGATTTTTAATGGAATTAAAAATCAATTCAAACTGAGCTAGATTCGCTGCTAGTGAATCTACCGCTGTCATTTGGACAATAGCTATATTTATAGAATTCTGGGTCATACTCTTGCCTATTCTGTAATAAGGCTACCAGAGATATCTTTGCATTTCCAGCCTGCAGTTTCTAAATTAGTCTTTACCTTTTCCACGATAGGTAAACAGTTATCCTTACTTTTTGATGAAACAATTGCCTGTTCAACCCCTAGTTTGGTATAGAGCCCACGACAAAACTCACTGCGCTTTTCAACTCTTAGAGTTCTGACTTCAGAAACTCGCCGACAAAGCCACTGCTCGCTATAACTTGCTCTTTCTTTCACAGAGGATATTGTTTTTTGAACTCCAGATATGGAAGTTTCTGAAAGGAGTACGGCCGAGCTCTCTTCATTAAGAAGAAGGCTAGAGATAAAAACAAAAAAAACCCAGAGGCTTAGATTCTTAAAAATCTCACTCTGAGTTCTTTTCATCAATGACCTCACAAGTACGCTATAACAATTCACGGCCTCTATTTTTTTGCTCTTGCCTTTGTTGTCTTACCAGAAGCAGTCTTAGAAGACTTTTGAGCTTCAAGCAATTTGACATTTGAGTAATCAAAAAAACCTTCTTTTTTTAATAAACCTTCTTTTTTGTCGTAATGAGTCATAATCTTTAACCCTTCCACGACAATTTTCATTTTATTAGAGTCCACAGCGAGCACTTTACCAGTTTTTCCTTTATCGGAACCAGTAATAACCTTCACTGAATCCCCTTTTTTTATCTTTAATTTTGCCATTATTATATCCTTTATTGATTCGCAGTAGGCTTTTTCTTTGTAATTTTTCTTTTAATTCGACGCTTTATCTCCAATGCCTTTGGTGACAAAACTGAATCTTGCTGATTCAATAGATACACATCAAACCCACCTACATGCTCCACGGAGCGGATAGCATGAGTTGATATCTTTAATGAAACCATCTGATTTAAAGCCCGACTAAACATTCGTTTTTGCTGAACATTAGGCAAAGCCACAGATTTTGTTTTAACATTTGAATGACTCACTAAATTCTTAACAACAACTCCCTTGCCTGTTAGTTCACAGCGACTCATGTCCTCTCCTTTTTAACCAAATCATAGATTTGTGGATTTTTTTTTAGAACGAAAAGTATAGTCTATAAGGCGAAAACACTCTCCTTGGCAACCAAATTTATAGAACTGAGTCGTATTTTCTTGAACTTTTTTTTATTCATAGTTATAGAAACCAATACATTACTTTTGTGGAGGAATTAATTAATGGCTAGAAACAAATATCGTTCAGAATACACTGGTGATCATACTTTCGATTACAAAGACCCAATCACTCTAACAAGATTTATCGGTGATGGTGGAAAGCTCGTTCCTTCACGCATTTCGAAGCTTTCTATTGCTCAACAAAAACAAGTTGCTTCAGCAGTAAAAAAAGCAAGAAATCTTGCTCTTCTCCCTTCTGGAACTGATGCTTATGATACTTTTTCAAGAGCCGAGCCACTATCTCCAGTTCCTTTTGAAATTTAATTTTATCGCCTGAACCTTTGAATCTATATCAAGCGAGTGATACCGATTCTTACTAAAGAAGAATCGGTATCTTTGTTTCAGCTTCAGCGGCGAAGGCATTGCTTCTTCTCTTCAGTATTATGATCCGATATACAGTCAAAAACACTTTCTACTAGCTTGAAATTCGGATATTTTGCTATTTTCAGGTTTCAATGTGACGAGAATTTCAGAGCTCACAAGTTGACTCAATGACGCTTAAATTTAAGCTCTATCACTATTAGAAGCCCTTTTCACTGCCCTTATAGCTAACTTGCTCTTTTCAATAAATTCCAAAACGATATCTAAAAAATCTCATTAATGAGATTTTTTAGATTATGCCTCCATTTATAACCATCGCACCAATGGTATCAATTTTGCTAAGACTCTCCTCAAAGAACTCTATTTTAGTTTTCACATTAAAAATAAAATTCAGCTCGTACCAATAACAGGTGGGCATGGATGAACAATAATCATTGGGGGGCCTATGAAAAATAAAAGATTTCAATCCAAAATTGAACCAAGTGAACTTATGAGTTTTGGCCTGAATCCCTACCACTGGCTTTCCATTGAAGAAAATGATTTTAGTGCTCAATTCATGAATATCGATGATCCAGAGTTACGATTACTCGTAATGATTGATTCCTTAAAAAACAATCACCCTATTATTTCAGTGGAGTGGGTTATAGATTGAAGCTTTATCCATACTTACTTCACTGATAATTTTACAAATGAATCATAGATTGGAAATGGATTCACAACGAAGAGAGAAGAGACTTCGCTGAAAGCTCTCATTAAAGAGGAGGGTATTTGATTGTGGTAGCTTTGCAATGATGGATCGTACCCAAGCTTCCCATATCTCATCATCTGTGTACTCATAAACCCTTCTCTGAAGTCCGCAAAAAACCGCAAACTCAGACATCGTCATCCATCCATAAACATTAGGACCAAGCTCTGGAGGAGCCTCTCCCCATGCTGATTTTACCATA
This sequence comes from Bdellovibrionota bacterium, assembly GCA_963170155.1. GTDB lineage: Bacteria > Bdellovibrionota > Bdellovibrionia > Bdellovibrionales > Bdellovibrionaceae > CAUJGP01. The sequence continues at coordinate 29,685 of CAUJGP010000008.1, forward strand.
AGAGTCATTGATTCTTTCAATATCATTTGGATGTTTTCATTAGAAATTACCTTAGCTGTGCATTCAGACGAAATACTATTCAAATCTTTAAGAATTTCCCGAAGAGTGTTATGAAATTCAACACAACCTCCATAAGATTTAGCCTCACCACAATACTTTGCAGTGCGAGCCAGAAGACTTCCCACCTTGCCTCTTACGGAGCTAATTTTACCGGCTTGTGATTTAAAAAAAAGATTCAACTGAGCATCACAGACATCATTAGGAGGATCTGCCAGAAGAATGGCAATAACTCCCACCACCAACACTACGGTTACTAAAATAGGTTTTGGAATTTTGTTAATTTGAGCCAACATCTACTAATCATGCACAAATTCAATAGGGCTATGGAAGCAAAAAATATTTTTAATAAAAAATTTTTTATCCATTTAACCAAGAATAAAAATTGACAAGAATCAAAAGCTTTCATAGCTTCTTGGTTTAATTTTGCTTTTTCGGGGAGTAGCGCAGTCTGGTAGCGCATCTGGTTTGGGACCAGAGGGTCGCAGGTTCGAATCCTGTCTCCCCGACCAATTTGAATACGGTACGAACACCTGACCGACTGAACCCGGTCAAAGATTTGAAAGATTCACCATTAGATTTAGAAGTCGAAGGTCCATTCCGGAGACATGGGTAACAGTTTATTCCGGAGACATAGGTAACACTTTTATTTTAAATGGATCGTCCACCGGTTCGACCCTTTTTGCTACCTGATCAAAGTACCCCAGATCATAATCAAGGAACGATACGAT
>CAUJGP010000009.1 GCA_963170155.1 Bdellovibrionota bacterium
CAAACGAATAAAAGAAGTGCTGTTTACATATCTAGTCTTGGCGCGAACACCGGGGATGCAAGTCGCTGGAATCGGCCACTACCCCAAAACTGGGGCAATGGAGAGGTCTATCCAAAATCAACTTGCTTTCTTACAGAAGAAGAAACACAAGAGTCTGATGTTGAGTCAGCCATAGGTAACCTCAAATCACGACTTGAGGCTTTCCGCAGGGGATGGAAAAAATCGACCCCAACTGCACGCAAGGCTTTGATCAAAGATTTGATCTTTGGGATCATCGTTAACCCCAGCAATGGCCTTAGTATCCAGTTCAGATTGTCAGGGAGCCTGAATTCTGATGCCACTACTCCCGTAGTCGCTATTCCAGAAGAAAATCAAAAGAACGTCATTGATTTAGACAATAGAAGACCGCAGCAACAGCCACCGGCTGACGCTGGGACCGCCGAGGGCGGTCAGTCTTATAATTTGGGTATTTTTGGTTCGCAAGTTGTAGAATTTGGTAGGGAGTACAGGATTCGAACCTGCGACATCCACCTTGTAAGGGTGGCGCTCTACCAACTGAGCTAACTCCCTATAAAATTTTAATAAAGCTAAAGACTGTATCTTAATGATAGATAAAATCGTCGCAGTGGGGACCTTTATATATTTTAGTATTTGCTGGAGTCAATGGTAAATCACTGATTTTAAAAATTTCAAAGTAGGTGAGTAAATCATTATCTAAAGATTCAATAGTGACTCCAATAAAGTCATGCCCATTTATGCAGTTGATATTTTGCATAGAGCGGATGGTGAGAGTGAATTGTCCTAGAGGGCCACCGCTCATGGCTGCAACAACAATCCGAGAAGAATTTTCACTGCCTAGGCCACGAGCTATTACTTTGCCGGTTTCAGAGTCAATTTGGTGAATTTTAATAAGGTTTTCTCCAGCAGTATTTTTAATCACTTGAAAAGAGAGGGTGTATTCATCACTTTTTTCAGTCCATGTCCCTTGAATGCTCTTCCAAGGAAAGGGTTTGGGGCTTGCCCATGGCCATGGATGGATTTGAGCACTACAGATATTTTGAGCTCCAAGTGGAACAATAATAGAAAAAGCTAATAAAGTTAGTAGATATAAAACTCTTTGCATAATAACCCCTCAATTATTGATCCATTAAAATTCTTGCAGTTCTATTTAGAAAGTAGCCATTTTTAGAACGAAAGATATACTTTGGTTTGTCAAAATCAGGCTCGATCATTTTTCTCAATCGTTTAATCGTCACATAGATTTTATTATCGTGAACAGCGGGGTTATAAGGTTGGCGCCATATCTCTTCAACCAGATCTTCTTTGGAAAAAATTTTGCCTGGATTCATTAAAAACAGTTTCAGTAGGTCCAATAGAATAAATTGATTCTTAAAATCAACTTTGCCGATTTTATTTTCAATTATAGTATTATTTTCTCCATCAAAAATAATATCATAGTTATTAGTTTCAGCATGACCCATTTGCCCCATGAGCTCTGTTAACTTCCGGTGAATATACTTCATGTTGACAGGATCTACGGATTTTAAAACAAGCTGCAAATAGGTTTTAGCAAGATTTTTATCACCCATATCAAGATATGTTTGCCCTAGTTCATAAAGCACATAGATGTAATAACGAAGGCTTTTAGTTTCTTTTAGAATCTCGTAGCAAGACCAAAAAATAACAAGGGCTTCTTCTGTTTTTTTCAAATCACGCAGTATTCTGCCATTGATAAGTTGAGAGGACATTTTAAGGTCCGGTAAATCAAGAACTTGAAAGAAAACTTGAAGATTATAAATTTCTCGGAGAGCGTCTGTGTGTCTTCCAAGAATATTGTAACAAATGGCCAAGCCACAGATGGCGTAACACATGTCCACCTTGTTGTCAGTAGCTAAAGCAATGGAAAGTGATTTTTGCAGATATTCCAGAGAGGTATCATATTGAAGTTTGTAGGCCGCGCAGAGAGCTAAAGTGTAGTAAGTTTTAGCGTTAAGTTCAAAACCTTCCTTCAGAACAAGATCTTGGAGTACTTCTTTGGTGTCATTAATCTCATCAAAATCTTCTCTTTCAGCGTACATCCGCAAGATCATATTTTGACACTTTAAATACTCACCAAATTCTCGATGAAAAAAGAATGAAGTCGCGGCTTCTTTGAGTTTGGGAATCGCTAAATGAAAGTCCCCTCTTTCAAAATAGAGCATTCCGATTTCTAGGGCTTGTTTTGCTTGAACCATATTTCTCCACGCAAGGGCGACAGAAAATTAGCAAATATAAAGTAATAAGAGTTTTATATTTCTTACATTATCTTAAGAGCAGGTCAATCAATACCTGCCTTTTTAAGTATATCAAAAAGAAATTCTAATGCGTGGCATGAACTGATTGACCTGTGTATTGAGCCTTGAGGCCGCTTTCTGCTCCACCTCTGCTTTTAAAGAGTTCCTTAGCATTTTTGATATCCAAGGCATTGACCAGAACTTGATCTACATGGTCCACAAGAATAACTTTAAGATCTTTTAGAATTTCTTTTGGAATATCTTTTAAGTCTTTTTCATTTTCTTTAGGACAGATGATAATCTTTATGCCTCCACGGTGAGCAGCTAGGATTTTTTCTTTGAGACCTCCGATGGCCAGAACTTTCCCGCGAAGGGAAATTTCTCCGGTCATTGCAACCATTCTTTTCACGGGAATTTTAGTAATAGCTGAAACAATACTTGTTGTTAAAGCAATCCCTGCGGAAGGACCATCTTTGGGAACAGCACCTTCTGGAAGGTGAATATGAACATCAATATTTTGAAAATACTCTTTGCTAAGGCCAAAAAGAGGTCCTCGGGATCGCACGTAGCTCATCGCCGCAGTGCAAGATTCCTTCATGACATCTCCGAGTTGACCTGTGATTGTAAACTTACTTGCTCCAGGAACAACACTGACTTCAACAGCAAGAAGGTCACCACCCACTTCAGTCCATGCCATACCATTGGTTAAGCCAATTTCGTTTTTTTCTTCGATAATACCAAACTTATACTTATGAGGGCCTAAGAGTTCGACAAGCTTTTTAGGCGTGACAACATATTTTCCTATGGTGGGTGCAGAGGATGTTGTTATTTTTTTTCCTTTTTTCTCAGGCACAGCCATCATATCTGCTTTGACGATATCACGAGCCACTTTACGGCTGACATTGGCTAATTGTCGTTCAAGATTTCGGACCCCAGCTTCACGTGTGTAATATCGAATGATATTCTTAATAGTCTGATCCTGAATCTCAATCTTGCGGTCCTTCAATCCATGAGCTTCAATTTGTTTGGGGACTAAATAATTTTTGGCAATATGAAACTTTTCAGTTTCAGTGTAACCTTCAAGAGTGATCAGTTCCATCCGATCGAGGAGGGGACGAGGCACTGTATGAAGCGTATTCGCCGTTGCAATGAACATGACTTTAGATAAATCATAATCTACTTCTAAATAATGGTCTTGAAACGTGTGGTTTTGCTCAGGATCCAAAACCTCGAGCATGGCGGAGGCTGGGTCACCTCGGAAGTCTGAAGCCATTTTATCAATTTCATCGAGAAGTATCAGAGGATTTCCTTGATCTACTTTTCGTAGGGCTTGTAGGATTTTACCAGGCATAGCGCCTACGTAGGTTTTTCGGTGTCCTCGGATTTCAGCTTCATCGCGCACCCCTCCGAGGGAAATTCTGGCAAAAGGGCGATTGAGGGCCTGGGCAATTGAGCGGGCGAGTGAGGTTTTACCGACACCGGGAGGTCCCACCAAACATAAAATAGGCCCCTTCATATTTTTGGAAAGAGCAAGCACTGAAAGAAACTCGATAATTCTTTCCTTAACTTTTTCGAGACCCCAATGATCATGGTCGAGGATTTTCTCAGCCTCATTGATGTCATGACGGTCTTCGGAATACTCTTGCCAAGGAAGAGACAAAATCCAATCGATATAGTTGCGAACCACGGTGGCCTCCGCACTCATCGGAGACATCATTTTTAATTTTTTAATTTCTTTGTGAACTTTGTCTTTCGCTTCTTTGCTCATCTTTTTTGCTTTAGTTTTTTCTTCCAGCTCTTGAAGCTCCGCTTGGTAGTCGTCTTTTTCGCCAAGCTCTTTTTGAATCGCTTGCATTTGCTCGTTCAAATAATATTCTTTTTGGGATTTTTCCATTTGCTTTTTGACACGACTACGGATTTTACGCTCGACTTCAAGAATTTCGATTTCGCCAGTCATTAGATTGAGAAGATGTTCTAGGCGTTTGGCCGGATCAAAAATTTCAAGAACCTTTTGTTTTTCTTCTATTTTAAGATTCAGTTGAGCAACAATAATGTCCGCGAGCTCACCTTCGCTTTCAATAGTGGAAACTCGCATAAGGATTTCTGGCGGAATGCGTTTATTGAGCTTAACATAGGTTTCAAAAGTGGCTTTCACTGAGCGGATTAAGGCTTGAGCTTCTAGTTTGCTGCCGATCGCTTCTTCGATGATATCCACGTCTACGCGGAAAAAAGGTTCGGTAGACTGATAAGATTTAATAACAACTCTTTTTTTACCTTCAACTAAGACTTTAACTGTACCATCGGGAAGGCGCAAAAGCTGGATGATGGTGCCTACGGTTCCAACATCGTAGATATCTTTGGGGTCTGGGTTATTTGTCTTTGCATCTCTTTGAGCGGCAAGAACAATATCTGTTTGCTTACTCATTGCTTCTTCGAGGGCGCTGATGCTTTTTTCTCGCCCAACAAAGAGAGGCATCATCATGTGAGGAAAAATAATGAGGTCCCGAAGGGGAAGAAGAGGGAGAGAGTTGTTTTTTTTAGTATTTTCGCTCATACAATACTCCTTATTGCATTTAGTGAAATGTGCGTCTCCTTTAGATATTGTCTAAGAAAAATAAATAAAAAGTAACAAAATATTTTTAACGCAAACTTGTTAGCTCTAAAAATGATTAGAATTTATCTTTATACGTTCATTCTGGACGTATTGTTCTAATCTTGGACAGTTTATAATTTAAAAAATAAGGATTAATATGGGTTCTTATGGGACGAAATTCAGTTTCTTAGTGCTTATTATTATGAGAGGCAGGTCGATAGTGCTTAAAGATGCATTTATTTTTTGCTGCTTTGTTTAAATATCACATCAAGAGTGAGGAGTCAGGCCCCTGTTGAGTATTGAATTTAGGGGCCTTGGGTCTAGATTTCTTTCAAAACATTTTTGAAAGAAATCGATGAAAGCGAGACTAAGAGGCCGTTTCGCTTCCATCTTTTTTAACAGCTATAGCAGCTTGCTCTTCGGGAGAGCGAAAAGTTAATTTTGGTGGCGTTCCCGAATTGACTACATTTTCATCAATAATGCACTCTTTGACGTGAGGTTTGGAAGGAATGTCATACATAATATCCAGCATCGCTGATTCCAAGACTCCTCTTAAACCTCTGGCCCCTGTTTTTCTCTTAAGCGCCATTTGAGCAACGGCTCGGAGGGCGCCATCCGTAAACTGAAGATCTACGCCTTCGTAACCAAACAATCGTTGATATTGCTTAGTGATGGCATTTTTAGGGCGAGAAAGAATATCAATCAATGCGCTTTCTTCCAGTGGGTCTAGAACAGCTAAGACAGGAAGTCGTCCAATGAACTCAGGGATAAGTCCAAACTTGGCAAGATCATCAGGCTCGATTTTTCTAAGAATATTGTCTTTTGCACTGTCTTTTTCTGATTGAGTTCGAATATCCGCAGCGATTCCCATAGCTTTATTGGAGATACGGCTTTCAATCACTTTATCAAGACCGACAAAAGCTCCTCCGCAAATAAAAAGAATATTAGACGTGTCTACTTGGATAAACTCTTGTTGAGGGTGTTTACGTCCTCCTTTGGGAGGAAGATTCGCAACAGTTCCTTCTAAAATTTTCAAGAGAGCTTGCTGAACACCTTCTCCGCTGACATCTCGGGTGATGGAAGGATTTTCTGATTTTCGAGAAATTTTATCAATTTCATCGATATAGATAACGCCTTTTTTACACTTTTCGACATCATAATCAGCAGCTTGGAGAAGGTTCAGAACAACGTTTTCAACATCTTCTCCAACATAACCGGCCTCTGTTAACGTCGTTGCGTCTGCCATGGCAAATGGAACATTGAGGACCTTGGCAATGGTTTGAGCTAAAAGAGTTTTACCTGAGCCCGTTGGGCCAATCAGAAGAATATTACTTTTTTGAAGTTCAACATCTTCTTTTTTATTCTTGTTGGCGCTGTTGATTCTCTTGTAGTGATTATGGACGGCGACACAAAGTGCTTTTTTAGCGTAGTCTTGACCAATGACATACTCATCAAGATAGCCTTTTATTTCTGCTGGTTTAGGAACGCGGAGTCCTCCTTTGGAATGATCTTCTCTGTCTTTTTCTTCGACGATAATATCATTGCAAAGATCAATACATTCATCACAAATATAAACCCCTGGTCCAGCAATGAGTTTTTTCACTTCTCGCTGAGTTTTGCCACAAAAGCTACATCGAAGGGTTCCAAAAGTTTCACTGCGGTTCATGGGTTACCTCTTTTACTGGCCTTCCTGAAATCAACAACATGGTCAACCAATCCAAAATCTTTGGCTTCTTGTGCTGTCATAAAATTGTCTCGATCCATGGCTTTCGTTAAAAAATCAAATGGTTTTTGTGTATGAGTTTCATAGATTCGAGTCAATTTTTCTTTCGTTCTGATCATTTCGCGAGCTTGTATTTCAATATCACTCGCTTGTCCACTAAGGCCCCCTTGGATCAGAGGTTGGTGGATCATGACTCTAGAATTGGGCATAATATATCTTTTGCCTTGAGTGCCAGCGGCTAAAAGGAGAGATCCCATGCTGGCAGCCATCCCAATACAGTAGGTCGCTACGTCACATTTAACGAATTGCATAAGATCATAGATTCCTAGCCCTGCACTAACACTACCTCCTGGAGAGTTAATGTAAAGATGAATATCTTTTTCAGGGTTATCAACTTCTAGAAAAAGAAGTTGCGCCATAATGCTATTAGCAACGTCATCTGTGACGGCGCTTCCTAGAATAACAATACGATCTTTGAGAAGGCGTGAATAAATATCGTAGCTTCTTTCACCACGAGCTGTTTGTTCGATGACATACGGAATGAGCGCCAATCAATCTCCTCCTGTTGCTTGATTCTCTTGCAGATATTATGGTTTCACAATACACTTTTCGGTTTTAATCTCAAACACTTTAGAGAAAATAACTTGGTTTTTTTAATCTAAGAGTTTACAACAATCTGCGACATTTTGCTAGAAAGGAACTTTACATGAAATTTGAACTTCAACGAGGGCTTGCACTTCAATCAAACATAACGACTTTAGTTTTATTTGTCACTCAGCCCAAGAGCGAGGGACCAGAAATTCGCAAGGCCCCATTGAGTCATAATTTACCATCAGAGTTAAAAAAGGTTTTTTCTGAGCTTATTGATGAAAAAACTCTGACAGGAGTCGCCGGGGAGTTTGTTTTTCTCAGAAATCATGCTGTTCTAGGATTCAAACATATTTTATTTTATTCTCTTGGGATGTGGGGTGGAGAAGACCACGAATCTTTAAGATCGGCAGGAGGAAGTCTTGAGGGTGTTTTAAATTCTCATAAAATCTCCTCTGCCGCGATTCATTTAGAAAGTCTGGGAAACAAAATATCGCCTATTTTTATACAGGCTCTTGTTGAAGGCCTCAGTCTTTCGGCTTACCGTTTTGAGGAGTTGATGTCTCCTAAGAAGGACGCGCCAAAAGAGCTAAAGCTCGTTCTTTCCTACCATGATTTTACCAAAGCGCATAAAGAAGCTTTGGACACAGCTGTGATTACTTCTGAGATGGTTTGCTTTTCAAGGCGCCTAGGAGATCTACCTGGAAATTTAATGACTCCAACAATTTTAGCTGAAGAAACAAAACGAGCAAGCAAAGGAAGCAAAGTCATAGTTTCTGTTTGGGATAAGGCGAGGTTGAGCAAAGAAAAGATGGGTGGCATTCTATGTGTGGCTCAAGGGAGTTCTGAAGAGCCTAAACTCATTAAGATGGAATATAAAGGTGGAAAGGCTTCTCAGAGACCTTTGGTCTTTGTAGGTAAGGGACTGACCTTTGATTCAGGCGGCATCAGCATAAAACCCTCTGCATCCATGGAAGAGATGAAGTATGATATGTGTGGTGGCGCGAATGTGATTGGCGCTTTACTTGCGATCGCTAAGCTTAAATTAAAAGTAAATGCTATTGCTTTGATTCCTACGACAGAAAATATGCCAGGGCCGAGCGCTATTAAACCAGGTGATGTCGTTCGTGCTAGAAATGGTAAATCCTACGAAGTTAATAATACGGACGCGGAAGGTCGTCTTATTTTATCTGATGCCCTATGCTTAGCTTCGGAATTAAAGCCGCGGTTGATTGTTGACGCGGCAACATTAACAGGGGCGATGGTGATGGCTTTAGGGAATATTTATACCGGGTTTTTTACCAAGGATACCGAATTAAAATCTCAGATTGAAAAAGCGGCGAAAGCTTCTGGTGAGTGGGTATGGCATTTACCACTCTGTGATTATCACACTAAAGATATGAAGGGAACTTACGCTGATCTTTCAAATATGTCTTCTAGTAAGGGGGCCGGCAGTGCTACAGCAGCTGCTTTTCTCGAGCAATTTGTTGCTAAAGGAATTCCATGGGCTCATTTTGACATTGCAGGAACAGGGTGGGCAACGGGTAGTCGTTTGTCTTATACCTCTAAAAAGGGCGCAAGTGGTGTGATGATTAGAACTTTTGTAGAGCTTGCTAAATTGTACGAATAATGCTTTTTGTGACCATGAATCCGCTTATAAATAAAATTTGAGAAAGCAGCGAAGTATTTTTTATTTCGCTGCTTTAATTTTTCAAGCAGCTATTTTCTTGCTAAGAAGAGCACCGTTTCGGCCTGAATTTTTAACTTGGTAAAGAGCTTCATCTGCCGCAGCAATAAGATCGATGGTGGTCTTTCCATTTCTGGGGAAAACACTTAAACCAATACTGGCGGTGATTTTAAGAGGTTTTTCTTGATTAGGAATAGGAATAATAAGGCTTTCAATCGATTCTCGTAGTCTTTCTCCAATAAGATAGACATGTGACTCTTCGATATTAGGAAGAATGACGGCAAATTCCTCACCCCCGTAACGAGCGGCAACGTCTGTTGAACGGCAGAAATCTTTCAAGCAGTGAGCCGCGACTTTGAGAACAATGTCTCCGACTAAGTGCCCATAGGTGTCGTTTACTTTTTTAAAGTGATCCAAATCAAGAAGCAAAAGACCAAAAGTTTTTTTGCGTTCTCCATGCTCTCTGATCTCATTATCCAAGCGAACTTTGAAATACCGATGATTATAGAGATCGGTTAACTCATCGGTCATTGCTTTTTTAAACAGTTCTCGATTATCAAGAGAAAAGCTGAGGGGCTCACAAATGGTCTCTAAAAGATTTTCATCATTGTAAGAAAACTCCATTTTTTTTGCAAAAATAAAGTATTTTTGTCTTTCAGAATCATCAAGGTATTTAAAGCTGATCCAGGAATAACCATCTATTTTTTGGTAATGAAGGTCTCCTGCAATTAGGTGGGGCTTCACATTTTCTGCAAGATCCCGGATTGTTCTTTGTTCTAAGTCCAATTTGTTATTGGTCGTATAAGTGATGAGCTGAAGAGCTCCATTGCGTGTTTCCTGCTTGATGTACATAGCTAAATCGATATTTAGAATCCCTGAAAGATGAGCAAATAAATTTCTTAACATGACGAGAGGATCATCAAAGGTTGTGGTTCTTTCCAATACATCTCTAATTAAAGAAATTTGAAATAGATGCTGATCAAGGGCTTTGATAGTTTCTTCTTTTCTAGAGATTTCATCATGGTATTTGCGATTGAGAACATCTTCTAAAGAAACATCTTTGAGGTAGATTAAGACTTTAAAATCTTCTTCTGAGGTTTTCATGCTTTTCCAAGTTATTTGCAATCGACCGTCTTTACTTTTTGTCCTGAAGAGGGCCTCTCGAACAGGGGCTTCAAGGAGTGTTTTACAGCCAAGCTTCATTTTTTCCCAGTCAAAATCATCGATTTGTAAAAGTTCGGGCAAAGGTTTTTTACGAATCAGTGCGAGAGAAGATTCATCGATGAGATTGGCGAAGCTAGGATTAAAATAAACCGGACGTAAATCTTCGCTGATAATGCAAATAGCATCAACAAAGTTATCAAAAATGTCTGGTTTAATTTCAAATTTCACAAAAAATGCTCCTTTTGCTTTCCAAAAATTAATATATACACATTAAAAATACATTTAACTCACGGGTCTTAATGAGACTTTTATCTCTGAACCACCACCACTAATCCAATTCACTAAATCAGAATTAATTTCACTTACAAAAGGCAAGTGAATGTTTAACGAAACTGAAAACTCATCTTCGGATTTTATTTCTAACAACCCCCCAATATGATTAACGGCTTGATTAAGGGTTTCAAGTAATTCTTTTTCGGCAGTATCATTGGGGTTATTTATTTTTGATCCAAAAAAATAGTAGGCGGATATTAGGATTTTTTTATTTTTTTCTTCTCCAGAAAGATCAACGTGAATTTCAAGTTTACAGTTATTGTTCTCGTTTTCATTTTTGTGATTGATAATGTGATTAAAAATAGGATTTAGTTGATCGAAAAAATAAGAATAAAATTCGGGAATCACACGTATTTTCTTGGGGTCTGACAAGTGATATTCGATATTATTACTTTGGCTGATTGATTGCGCGTAGATTTTTGCTTCAAGGGGAGCGAAAAGACTTGCAAAAGGTACGGCTACAATTTCATCCACATAGTAATCTAGCAAGTCTGTAAGGCCCATTCTTAAAAGCTCTGCGCAAAACTTATAGATGTTTTCAACAGGAATTTCTTTGGTATAAGTTATTTTATTATCGAAAATAAAAATATGACGATATTTGTTTAAAAACCCATCAAGAGAGTCATAGATTTCTTGCCCCAGTAAATGAACTAAGTTTTCGCCTTCTTGAGGGTTCAGATTGATTTTAAAAAAAGTAAGAATTTCATCTTCAATTTGATGTATTTTATATCCGAGTGAATACATACTTAAATTATTGAGTTCTAATTTAAGATGATGAAGACGATCCGTGAGGATTTTAGATTGATCTTGGACATCTCCTGTGCTGCCAAAGGTCCAGGAATTCAAAGTGTCCGCTGTTTCACGTGTTGCTTGGATCAGTCTGATAAAATTGGGTTTATCATTGAGGTATTTCATCACCATATCTGTGAATAGCCGATGCTCGTTGATGAGTTTTTCTGTTTCAAATAAATCAGATTGATCATGGAGGATCATTGCAATTTTTGTCAGAGCGTTGTTTTTGGGATGACGAATGGGTCTGAATTTTACATCAATAATTTTATTTTGTATACCAAAGTGGAAACCCTTGGGCGCCAAGCGAGCCAGTTGTTGAAAGGGGATTGCTTCCATAAAAACAAGATTAAGCCAGTCTTGAAAGGATTCTTTTTTTTCTTGGGGGATAGAAATTATATCAATCAGTGATTCTCCCGTTGGATCTTTTCCTAAAAATTTTTTTGCTACGGAAGAGGCTAGTTCCACTTTGGCATTGTCACGCTTAATGATGAGGTAGCCGTCGTCTAATGTATTTAACAAGGAGTCAAGTTCAATGAGGTCGTCAGTGTTAGTTTTATGATTTGAAGGCAATGCTTGATTTAAGTGGGAATCATCCCTATTTATTTTTTTTTCGAACTCTAGGTATGTTGAATCAACAAGGTTAAAAAAAGATTCTAAATGGGAGATATGGTCAAGTGCTTTAGAATGCTTGGTTAAGGAATACTCTTTTTTAACAAAAATTAAAAAATCATGGATTTCTTGGTTGACGCCAACAGAGTCGAATATCTTTTTGAATTGCTCTTGAAGAATATTACTTTTCATGAGAATCGACTTTCTGCGCTTAACACACGTTGCTTTCTTATTATTGTTGTTTGTGAAGTACTAGCTCAATAATAGCTTCTTCACCTTCTAAATCATATTTCATTACCAGTTTATGTCCACTGAGAGCACTAACGACAGTGTGATTATCGCCAATAATGACAACAGGAAGGCACATTTGATAATGATAACCTTGCATGTTTAATTCTTCTTTCGCAATACCATGAATGACATTTGATATTTCAGCCACGCCGCCAATAACTTTATTATCCAAAGTCGTTAGTTCTTCTCCGTAGACGCGACTCAATAGTTTGAGAATGGTGTCTTGTTTGAACCGAATGGCAAGAGTTCCTTCTATGGATTCTTGGATAAAAGCGATGATACCTGAAATTTCATATCGTTCTTCGATGGCTTTATTATGCCTTTCTGAGCTTTTAAGAACGGGAATAATACCTGTGAATGCCCCAAAGGTTTCAGTTATCGCTTTGTTGATAATGCGAGAGATATCTTCATCTAGAGTTAAATGGCTATCGTTGAGTTTGGGTGCGGCACTCATGTTCACCCTCTCTCTACGCCGCGCTTGTAGCATTTAAAATTCTCTCAATTTTACTGGATAATTGACGAGGAGAGAATGGTTTGATCACATAATCGGAAACTCCAGCTTTAAGAGCGATCACAACGCTTTTTTGTTCTCGTTCTGCGGTAATCATGATGAAGGGTAAACTTTTGTGTTTTTCATCTGACTTGCACTTTTGCACCACTTCAATGCCAGTCATTTTTGGCATATTCCAATCAAGAAAAACCAGGTCAAAAGGTTGCCCATCTTCATTTGCTTTATCTATTTTTTCAATGGCATCGACTCCGTCAACAGCTTCGGTGAGGTCGGTGTAGCCAAGTTGCTTTAAAGCCTGCTTCAGTAAAGATCTGATCATTTCAAAGTCATCAACAAGTAGAATTTTTAAAGGCTTACCCATTGTTCCTCCACAAAGTTCCCATCAGAAATTAAATTAATTTCTTCAATCTTTTCTCGGAATCTTTATTAAAAAACTAAACAGTGAATGGCATATTGGTTGTTATGAAATCCATTTTGTCTAAAAGTTCGACAATTCACAGGTCCTGAATTGAACTTAAACCCTTCTTAGGTCGGCACTTTTTATGCAGGGATGAATTAAGTGATAAAGGAGTTGGAGATGGGTAGTTATTTTTTAGTTTTCAAAATGTCAATGGTTGCATTTTTTTTGTTTATTTGTGAAAGCCAAGCCACTATTAATTCCGATTTTTCAAAACCTTTGAATGCTCATACTCCTCGTCAACAAGGAAAAAATTTAAAAAGTAAAAAGAATCAGAAAAAAAAGAATAAAAAATTAAAAAAAATATATATTAATTTTACAGAACCTAAAAAAACATCTTTAATCAGTTCTGAGTCTTTTGGTTATGAATCTGAATCTCAATCTCAAGAGAGTTATTTGAATGACAATGACAATAATGATTTAAAACCCAGCATAAAAATTAAGTATCAGCGCAAGCAGGAATTGGCATCAAATCTCTCCAATCAAAACAACCAAAATAAGAAGATCAATTTGATGGAAAAGCAGGAGCTTGGTTTTACCAATCAATTGGTCATTGGGTACAGTAATTCTGCCTTTCGTTATGAAGGTGAAGAGTTTCCAGCAAAAAGCGTAGATTTTATATGGGTGCCAATGTTGAATTCGACCTGTTTTTCATTAGAATGTGTTTATAGTGCTCGCATGATCGGTGGCCTTGATTTGAATCAAGAGGGGAAAAATGAATTTGCCCTTTTGCAATTTGGTGTGCGTTTTCCTCAAACCCCTTGGTGGGGATATCTTGCTCCCAGCTATGATCTAAGGGGTTTTTTGCCTGCAACTCCTGGAGAAATTAATGATGATAAAATGAGTTATGGTTATGGTGCTGGATTTTCTTTGTCCTCAACTCCGGCGCTCTTTGATACTGATATGATCACCGTTACGGCGGCCTTAAGTCTTAGAAAAGATGTCCATGATGCTCCGCTCACCATCCAAAGAAATTGGATGGGAAGAGAAGCTCTTTTATTTGACTTCAAATTGTCCAAGTCCGTTTCGGCAACCGTCTTATTTGGGCATATTTATAATGAATATTATAATCAAACGAGCAGAGATATTTTGGAACTGATTCAAATTGTTCGTTGGAAGACCAATGACTGGCTTGATTTGATGCTCTCTCACAGCAATCTTAAACCGGCTTATGTTGGAGAAGGAACGCAAATAGATGGTCGTTTTGTGACGCCTGATAACTCCATTATTTCTATCGGTTTGGGCATCACAAACAAATTCTAAAAAACCTTATTATTTTCTAATGAAATGATGGATTCATCTTTAGATTGAAAGATTTAAATTTAGGTTATATTAGAGTTCATGAATAGAGTCTCAATTCAGCACATTTTTAATAAATGAATTAGTTTTACAAGAAGAATTCAAGATATACTATTCTTGTTTTTGTATGCATTTTAGAATTTAAAATTCATTTGTATTGTTGTTTAGTTATTGATGAATGTATTGTGTTTTATGATTCAGTTGTTAAGGGGTTGCCATGAAGATTCTAAAAAGGTTTTTATCAATGATTGTGGTGATGGGTTTGGTTTGCTCATTTTTATCTAGAGAGGTCATGGCGCAAGTTGGAGTTAGTGATCATGGAGCTCTTAAGGAAACTCAGGATTTTTTGAAAGATAAATCTCAAAGAGAAGTGTTATTCAAAAAAGATCCAAAGGCGCGTGAAGCAGATTCTAAATTGAATTCTGTGACGGGTGGAGATGCTGCTAATCATCAAAAAATTTATGAAGTAACCGCAGATATCATGCCGGCATTGATGAATGCTGCAGGCAATGATCCTACAAAAGCGATGGAATTGCTTCAAAAAGCTCAAACAGACCCCGAGGGGTTTTATAAAAGCCTTCCTCCCGAAGTAAGATCAAAAATAAGAGGCATTGCTGCTGATGTTGAAGCTAAAGGCTCTGTAAAGAAAAGCCCCTGATAAAGTTAGGGATTAAGCCTAAAAAGAATGATCTTTTTCAGGATGGGATTTATTTAAAAAAGCATTTTGATATGATTTTGGAGATAGTTAAACTCATTCATTTTCGATGAATTATGTCCAATAAGAGATTCATGAAAATTAAATAGCGCAGTGTGAAAAGACTGACTTTTATCTGAGAGTTGGCTCTAATGAGCGCCATGAAATACGATATTTTCTTTTCGATTTGTCAAACAGAAGTGGATGGTTATCTTCCTAGTGAAAAAACCATGTGGAAGAATTTTTTTGATCAAGTGCAATGGGCCGATCAGTTGGGTTACGAGACGGCATGGGTGGCTGAAACTCATTTGTCATGTCAAACTCAAAAAGAAAACCCGGGAGCAGTGATTCCCAACTTCAAAGGTGAAATTGGGCTTAATACAGATATTCTTCAGTTGGCTCATCTTATTTTTAATCAAACAAAAAAGCTCAATGTGGGCTCAGCGATTCGAAATATTTTATGCAATGGGGGCCCTCTGGCTCATGCGGAAGCCGTGAAGACTTTTTTATCTCTGCATGGAATGAGGGAGAATGAATCTCGTTTGCTTGAGCTTGGTTTTGCAGCAGGTCGCTTCCCTTTCTCATACCATGCTTATGGAATTAAACCTCGTGATTTAGTGGAGGAAGCGGCTTGGGAGGTTGTAAAAAATAAGGTTTTTCAAGAAGCAACTTTAGTCATGTTGAAAACTCTTCGTGGAGATCGTTTTGCGAGCCATGAAATCGGACCGCTGTACCTTCGCCCTGAGGATTTTAGAACTTCTGAATCATGGGAAAAAGTTTACAAATTGGCCAAGGAAGATCGTCGCCGATGGGATGGCGATAAAATTTTGCACTTGCCTTATTTTGTTTTTGAAAAAGTGGGAGTGATTCCTTTTGAGGCCCCTTTGGAGTTGTTGCGGCTCACGATTGGCTCTCATGACCCTGAGACTCAATCAATGGCGAATACGATTTTACCAACAGGTGTTTTTAATTTGTCAATCACCCCTGGTCACATCATTGAGGAAACTCATCAGCGTATGAATCAAGTATTTCATGCCAGTGGGGGAGCTTGGACACGAGCCCACATGCCACGAACAGCTTTAATCTTTGTCGATGCCACAAAAGGTTTATCTCCAGAGCAACAGTCAGCTCGAGCCCGCGAACAAGCGAAAAAAGCGTGGCACCATTATTGGTTAGCCATGGAAAAAACTCTTGATCCCAAAAAGATTGAAAGTGCTGTTGAAAATTCCATTGCAGGGCATCCTGAAGAAGTAGCTCAGGCCATTAAAAATAAATATCACCCAGAGGATCGTTTGATGTTGTGGTTTGATTTTAACAACCACGACAATGAGGCTATCAAAGCAAGTATGCAAGTGTTTATGGAGCAGGTAAAGCCTCGTATTGAGGAGTTGAATCGTTGATTTATGATATTTCACCTCTCATCAGTGAAAGCTTAGCGGTTTTTCCTGGAGATGTTTCTTTTTCTAGGAGCATTTCCATGGCATTTGGCCAAGGGGATCATTTGAGTCTAAGCTCAGTGACTTCTACCTTGCATATTGGTTCTCATGCAGATGCCCCCTCGCACTATCATAGAGAGGGCAAAAGCATTGATCAGAGTTCTTTATCAACATACCTAGGGCATTGTCAGGTGATCGACGTCAGCCATATCTCTGGAGAGATCAATTTGGAGAAAATGGGAAAGCCTTTTGAGATCGCATCTGAAAGAGTTTTGTTTAAGACAAAATCCATTCAAAATGTTTGTGTTTGGCAGGACGACTTTAGCTATGTGTCTCCAGAACTTGTATATTTTTTGGCAGGTAAGGGAGTGAAGCTAATTGGTATTGATACCCCTTCTATGGATTTCTCTAAAAGCAAAGAATTGGAAGCCCATCAGGCTTTTCATCAAACAAAAGTTTCCATTTTAGAAGGTTTAGTGTTGGATAACATTCACCCTGGTTTTTATATTTTAATAGCGCTTCCTTTGAAAATTCAGGGTGCGGAAGCGTCTCCTGTACGAGCTGTTTTATTGGATGAATCGCTTTCAATTCTTCGCTGAATTATAGAGAAAAACAAAGAGGTGAGTGGTGAAAAAAATTTTACTTTTAGGAGCAGGGGAACTAGGTAAAGAATTAGTGATTTCAGCAAAACGCTTGGGACAGTATGTGATTGCTGTTGATCGTTATGCGGGAGCACCTGCGATGCAAATGGCAGATGCCATGGAAGTGATTGACATGCTCAATGGTTCTGAAATTGAACGCATTGTTGTAAAACACAAGCCTGATTTGATTGTTCCTGAGATTGAAGCCATTCGAACTGAAAAACTTTTGGAGCTTGAAGGTAAAGGGTATCGAGTGATTCCTACTGCCGAGGCGGCTCATTTAACAATGAACCGTGATGCTATTCGAGATGTAGCCTCAAAAGAGCTAAAGTTAAAAACAGCTCGGTATGCTTATGCTACCAGTCTTGAGGAACTAATTGAAGGAGCTCAAGAAATAGGATTTCCTTGTGTTGTAAAACCAGTCATGTCTTCGTCAGGTAAAGGGCAATCCGTTGTAAAATCAGAGCAAGCTCTCACTCAAGCATGGAACTATGCCTTTGAAGGGATGCGAGGAGATAAACAGAAGGTGATTATTGAGTCTTTTATTCCTTTTGAATATGAGATTACATTGTTAACGGTAAAGCAAACGCACGGTAAAACACTGTTTGTTGATCCTATTGGGCATCGGCAAGAGTTTGGAGATTACAGGGAGTCCTGGATGCCCCTTCGCATGAAGCCTGATCTTTTACTTAAAGCAAAAAGGATGGCTAAGAAAATCACGGATCGCTTGGGAGGAGCTGGGGTTTTTGGTGTCGAGTTTTTCATTACCAAGGATGATGTTTATTTTTCGGAGCTTTCACCTCGCCCTCATGATACGGGGATGGTAACATTGATTTCTCAAGATCTCTCTGAGTTTGATTTGCATGCTCGAGCAATATTGGGGCTTCCGATTCCTGAAATTCAGTACTATGGGCCTAGTGCGTCTGCTGTGATTCTCTCCCCAGGATCTTCTGACCACTTTCCCATAATCCAGGGAGTTGAGAGGGCTTTGAAATTTAAGAAAGTGGATGTACGCATTTTTGGAAAACCCACGGCTCGCCCCTATCGCCGCATGGGAGTGGTTTTGGCCCGAGGTTCAAATATCAAAAATGCTAAAAATTTAGCTATTAAGGCGGCTAAGAAAATTAAAGTCATCAATCCCTAAAAAGATCAAACTGTATGGTTTTATAGTGAGTGATATTGATCAATATTAATGTCCATGGAAAGAAATGGTTTGATTCTAGACTAAAGTCATGAATGGTTTTTACTTATGAATGTTTTGTCGAGAATTTATTTGAACTTTGTTAGATTGATGGAGGATGAGTGAAGAAGTAAAAAAGAAAGCATCATCGGAACTTATTTTCGTGAAAGGTGGAGACGAGGGGTTGCCCACAAACCTCAAGCTCCTTCAGCACGATGATATCACTCTTTTAGCTTTGCAATTAGCTTGTCCTATTCGCTGGGAACCTGATACTAAACAACGTTTTGAAAACATTCATGAACTCCTCAATGTTGTCGCGGTTACCGTGGAAACGCGCTTTTTCTCTAGTCTTATTTTAATTGGTTCCAATAACTCAAAAGTTTCTTTTTTAGATTTAGCGAGTGATTTATCAAAGCAAATTGGAAACATCATAAAGACAGCAAAAGAAAAGATCTACTTCATTGAATCTTTTCAGTTGTTAGATCCTGCACAATTGGAATGGAATTTTTTTGTCAAAATGAGTGATTATTGTTTTATGCAGGAGACTTCAAAGGGGCCTTTTTTCACGGGATATTTTCGCTTGGAAAAAACAAAAGATGATGAGCGTTTTACAAATCGAACCATTCATTCCATGTCTGAAGGAGAGGTTGCAGAGCAAGATATATATCTTTATTTTGCTAAAAATGATCGTTACATTAAAATTCTCAAAAAAGGCGAGACTTTAGAGAAGACTAAAATTGATCGCTTAGAATCCAGAGGGGTTAAAGATCTCTATATCTCATCTGATCAGGATATTGAAACCCAGCAGCGCCGCGTTCGTTTGATTCTTCTTGATTTATTGGAAGATTATTCTAGTTTGACGGGCGCGAGCTAATCGTTGCCGTTGAATGGAAAAAATCCAATATTTTTCCTTTAGCTTCAATAAATGGAGAGACTCTCACGGTTGAAGTGCAGTTTTGCTTGGAGAGTAGAGCTTCTTTCATTCTGAGATAGATGAGCTTGTCACGACAATCAAGATAGATACGATGAATTTTGAGGAGGTTCTATGAAGTTAGGTTTAAGTTTTTTTATTTTGTCACTGAGCTGTTTTGGGCCTGCCTTTGCTCAAAAAGCAGGAATTACTTTAGGTTTTTCTCAGATTCAGATAGAAGGAGATTCCGGCACTGATATTAGCAGCAATGGCAGTTATCAATTGGGTGGGCTTTTTTATCAACCTATGACTGAAATGTTAGAGGCTCGGGTAGGGGCTTTATTCGGACAACAAAATTTGATTTTTGCAAATGGGGGTAATGAGACCACTATGAATCTTAGCTATGTTCATGTGCCATTAACCTTAGGCTTTCGTTTTAATGAGCGATTTTTATTATTTCTTGGTCCCGTTATTTCTCTCAATGCCTCCAAATCCTGTAAGGCGACAACGGGAGAATGTCGTATGAGTCAATATAAGGTTAAAGGAACTGATGTCTTGCTGAGCTTGGGAGGGCATGTCCAGTTGACGGATTCTCTGGGGCTCGAAGTAACAATGGACCGCATCAATAGTAAACCCTTTGAAGGAGCGACCGGAGGACAAATTATTAATATTAACTTCCAGTATCTTATTGAGTAGTGGGTTGTTGCTGCAAAATTGAAAAAGAGTTTTGTGATATTCGTTTAGTTACAATCAAGCGTATCTTGTCGTTGTAAATGACTTTGTTCCTTGAATGTAGTCTCTTAAATATCGAAGATCCAGGATGATCGCTGGATTTCCATCCCCTAGGATTGTAACGCCACTGGCTCCAGGGCAAGTGGTCATTTCTGGGCTAATAGGTTTTTGAACAGTTCTATGAACACCAAGGACTTGATTCACTAAAAAACCCACTTTTATTCGATCTATGGTTGCAATTAAAATCATATCTTTTTTAGGGTCTCGGTGATCAACTCCGTCATTACGTCCAAGGATACTGCTAATATCGAGAAGTTCTAAGATTTCATCGCGAATTTGAATCACGCGGCTATTAGAGTCTACATTTAATCCTTTGGTATCTTGAGCCTTAACAATTTCATGAATTTGTGAGGATGGAATAATGAATTTTTGACCACTAATCACAACTAATAATCCATTGAAGAGAGAGAGGGTGAGTGGAAGCTTGATCCTAAATAAAGTTCCTTTATTAACTTCAGAAAAAATTTCATAAGAACCTTTGAGATGCAACGTTGTTTCTTTAACGATATTCATTCCTACGCCACGTCCTGAAAGCTCAGAAGCTTGCTCTTTAGTTGAAAAACCATCTTCAAAGATAAGATTAAGGAGTTCTTCTCGAGTTTTATTATGATTGGGAGGAATAATTCCAAGAGAAATTGCTTTGTCAGCTAGCTTTTGAGGATTGAGTCCGGTTCCATCATCTTCAATTTCAATGATAAAGGAAACCCCCTCTCGTCGTGCTCGTAAGTGAATCGTACCGCTTTCTGGCTTGCCTTTGGCTAGTCTCTCGCTGGGAGATTCTAAACCATGATCAACAGCATTTCGGGCGAGATGAATAAGGGGGTCTGAGAGTTGATCCACAATTACTTTATCTAATTCATTTTCAGCACCGATCAAGACACATTGAGTTTGTTTTCCGGTCACTTGAGCCGCATCCCTGATTGCTCTTTCGAGTTTGGAAAAAGTGGATTTCAAATTAATCATTCTCAATGTAAGAGTGGATTGTTGTAAGTCAAAAGCCGTTTTTTTAAGATTGAAAATCGAGCGAATGATATCATCCCTGTATTTATTCAAATCTTCTTTGTAAAAATCGAGCGCTGATAAATAAATAACCTGTTCTCCAAAAGCATTGAGAAGGTCATCAATTTTTTTAAGAGGAACCCTAATAAATTCATCAACCGCATCTTTATTAGCATGGTTTTGAGCTTGATTGAGTGTGCTGGGATTTTTAGGGGAATCAGAGGGAGGAGGGTCAGATATTTTTTTTGTTTCTGATTGAGGCTTCGAGTTGGGCTTAATTGGAGGAGCTTCTTTGTTCTCAGCTTCTGTTTGTACGGCCATAATTTTAGCTTTGAGCTGGGCATGATCTAGTTTGATAGTTCTATCTTTTTTCAAGAGTTTGACGTCATTTCGGAGGCGATCAATACACTCTAGAAGAGTATTGGTGACTTTTGTTGTCAGTGCGGTTTCACCGCTCTTGAGAGCTACTAAAAGGTTTTCTAGATGATGGGAAAAGTTCGCAAGATCATCAAAGCCAACCGCTTTTGATGATCCTTTGAAATTATGAAAGACTCTTTTAATTTGATCAAAAGATCCACTATCTCCTTTTGCTTTTTCAATATTAAGACAAAGTGATTCGGCCTGGTCAATGAGTTCTTCGGCCTCAACTAAAAAGCCATCCTGCAAGTTCTTAATAAACTCATCATTCATGACAAAATCCCTTTCGTCTTACTTACTATGGTCAAGTCATTCTCATATTAACGAAAGCTTAGGCCATCATCTAGGTAAAATTTTCAGCTAGAAAAATTAACCTAATGCATCAATAAATTCTGTTTGAAAAGGTCTAGATCCGAAAGGCTTGAAATTCCGATCAAACAGAGGAGCAGATTTTTTATTGGGGGTTAAGTGAAGCCATGAAGGCGGCAGAACCTTATCAAGCTAATGATAAATTTTTTCTATTTATAAACAAAAATCATTAGCCGGACTTGGTGGTTTCTTGAACGAAGGTGTTGCGTATAACAACAACTTTTATTTGTCCTGGATAATTGACTTCATTTTCAATCCTGGTGGCTAACTCTTTTGAAAGAGCGAGTGCTTTCACATCATCTAATTGTTTCTCATTAGCGATCACGCGCACCTCGCGGCCTCCACTCAAAATGTAACAATCGTCAACGCCAGGGTAACTCTTAGCAATGGCCTCTAGTTCCGTCACTTTTTGAGCATAAGATTCCAAGGCGGATCGACGGGCTCCAGGACGAGCTCCGCTAATAGCATCCGCAGCAATCACTAAATAAGCGAGGTCGGAGTTTGGTTGTTCGTCAAAATGGTGAGCCCTAACGGCATGGACTATCTCTTGGGATTCATTTCGTTGTTGGATGAAATCAGCTCCGATAACAGCATGACCACCTTCCATGGCATGGTCCATGGATTTACCAATATCGTGGAGCATTCCAGCTCGTCTAGCTGTCGTTACAGGCAGATGTAATTCACTGGCAAGAAGCCCACAAAGCCACCCAACCTCTGAGCAGTGAAAGTGCTGGTTTTGAGTAAAAGAATATCGATATCGAAGGCTTCCCATCATTTGCCGAATTTCAGGGTGGAGATCTCTAAGGTTTAGTTCTCGAGCGAGGCTATCACCATCTTGCTTAATTTGGCGAAAAAGCTCTTTTTTAGCCTCTGCAGTTTTTCTTTTGATGAGTTCTACTGTGATCGACTTTTTTTCTTTTAATATTTTTTCCAAGGATCTTCGTGTCCACTCTCTTCGGACGGGATCAAAGCCTGCGATATGAATGGTTTCAGAATCGTCTTCCGTCATCAGGTCACAGCCACAGATTTCTTGAATGAGTTGGATGTTTTTTTTATGCTGATCAAGAAAAAGACGTCTTGCGTGTGGATCTGGAAACTCAACAGAGCCTAAACCTCGCTCGGAGCAATAGGGGCGGGCAAAGCGATCAATCGCTATGGCAAGAATCCGCTTGGCCCTTTGTTCAATAGAGTTAGAAAGATCGGCAAGGCGTTCTGAACTCTCTTTTAAGCATCGAACCTGTGCTTCGTTGACGAATTCTTGAACCAGTTCTTGAATAAATAAGCTACGAGAAGAATTTAATTTTGCAGCCAATTGATCAACAAAATGATTGAGTTGTGAAGACTGATTTTTTTTGAAGCTTTGTATTCGATCTTCCACTTGGCGTAGTTGTTTTTCTTGAGAGGCTAATTCTTCTTGCTTTGGGCGGATTGAGTTTTTGGCTTCTTTTTCTTCTCGGGTGATTTTTTCTTTGATTTCATTATACTTGATTTCGAGATCTTCAATATTTTCTTCTAATTTAAAAAGTTCAGGCTCAGTTTTAGTCCAGATTTCTTCTTCAATTTCCAAAGCCAATTCTTTTTGATCCATTTCAATGAGCTCAGCAGCATCTTTAGCTCTTTCTAGAATTTCCTTAGCTTCAGCAAGAGCTCTCTTTTTTTCGAGGCTTTTGAGGTAGTTCATTAAAAACCAAGCAATACAGCCGCCCAAAAGAGCGCCAAAAATTAAGGCAAGAATCCATTGTATTGACATATTTTCAGTTCCTTCAAAGATAACTCAATTTGCATGCTATTGATCTAAACTAAAATCAGCATTTTATTTTAGCCACATGGGAAGCGATCCTCTCTCGCCACCAGTCTGTAATAGGACCTAAGTGTAGTCGATTTTCGGAATAAGAACGAGCTAAATTCACGAAGCTGCTCTGCTTCAGGTCAGAATAGAGTTCCCTTGGTGCCGTTGGAACGGGGAAGCTAGAGCCGAGAGGATTCATTTTTCTAGTTCCTAGGCCAAAAGCGTAGTTTCTGCTGCACAAAACTTAATTTTTATTAATCACTCCCCGCGGCAGAGAGGTCAGGACGAAAGATAAGTCAGAGTCAACAGGGCTGAGAGCCGCTGTCCGATGATGAATGGAATCATATATGAAGAATTTACCAAGGAAGAATAGACTTTTTTGGTGCAGTCCAAGGTTAACCTGAAAGAGCAATAGATAAACAAAAAATAGAAAATCCTACGAGCTCAGGACCTATTGATTTGAGGGCATTAATCCGAAGAGAGATTTGTTGTTGTATAAGAGAAAGGTGAGTAGATTGGCAGGAACTACGATACAAAAACTAGTCAATTTGGTTGAAAAATCTCTGCTGGATTTGAAAGTAGACTCTTCTCAAGAGTTTATTGAGTCTATTGCTATATTGGTTCACGAGGGGATGTCGGGACCTCATCGTCGTTTTCATACAACAGAGCATGTTTTTCAAGTGATTGACCCTCAACTTGATCCCGAACTCGTATTATCCGCTTTATTTCATGATTTGGTTTACTATAATGTGGATGGTGGATTTATTGATCGTGTGAAAGAGATTGTCGCGCCTTACATCGTTATTGAATTCGAGCAGGTTTTTATAGTAAGAAGGAGTACATCCAACGATCCTATTTTACCGATTCTATTGAATGTTTTTGGATTTGATTATGGACAGGCATTATCTCCTTCGGCGGGTCTCAATGAGTTTTTGAGTGCGTTGGTGTTTGCTAAGATTTTTTATCCCATTTTAGGCCGTAAAGAATGGTTGGGAATTATTGCTTGTATTGAAGGTAGCCAACCTTTTCGGGCAAAAGATGAGCAAGGGCGTACGTGTTTTGAAGTCTTAGAGGCCCGACTTTTAAAAATGAACCGAACAAGAGGCTTAGGATTTTCTGAAGATGAGATTATTAATTTAATCAAAAAAGCTGTTCGTTTTGCCAATTTGGACGTGCAAAATTTCTCCTATGAAAGCACGGCTGAGTTTTTGGATAACACATGGAAATTGCTTCCTGAAAACAATCCTTATTTATTAACGAATAAAGTCTATACAATTAAAAATTACCGCATGGCTTTAGAGAAAATGGAAATTTTTTTCAATAAAATTAACGTGCTTGATATTTACCATAGCTATAAGAATTCTCCAAGTGCAAATGAGCTGCAAAGAATGCAAGATCAGGCTAGGACTAATGTTGAATTAGCTAAATTTTATTTATCAGGAAGGCTATTGGCGACTGGATTATTGGAGGCATTATGTATGTCCACGGGAGGAGATGCTCCGGTGATGATGCTTATGGGAAATAATTCAAGAGGAAACGTTGAACCTAAATATGAATTCAATGATTTAATTAATAAAATTGCAGTTCCTATGGCTCCAGACATTAATGATAAAGTCTTAGAGCTTTTAGAATTTGAAGCCGATATTATTTCAGTTCTTGATTTTCGAAAAACGCCTTTGGCGGCTTTTGTCTACAAGTGTGTTGGTCAAACAAAGATGTTACAATACTTGGTAGATTTAAAAGAGTACTTTGCTGGGAGAATCAGTTCGGATGAGTTTCTTTTGAGGATAGATCCGTACCTAGTTAAATCTATTGCTCAGGTTTGCGCAGAAATGATTTCCACAAGGAGAAGTCATTTTTTAAGTTGGGTAAAACCAATAGATAAAAAGAGGTGTGTTTAGTCACGGCCAAACCAGTGGATTAATTTCGCGAAATAAGAATACCAAAGGGAGTTCATTGGTATTGAAGCAATGGCTTAGAGTCTAGGGAGGGAGAGGCTTGATTGTTCCATGTAAAAGTATCTAAAAAACTTTTAGGCCTTTTGATTCTTGCATTATTAGTGGGATCGCTGTTTCTTTACTTTCTAAAAAAACAGCGTGCAGAAAACCCCATTCGGATTGGCATACTTTATTCTGAATCCATGATTACATCTTTCTCGAAAGAGTCTTTTTTAGCTGCTGCTGGTTTAGCAGTTCAAGAGATCAATAAAAAGGGAGGTCTTTTAGGGCGTCTTTTGGAGGTTCGTTCTATTGATGGCGACGGCAAGTTCTTTGAACAAGACCTAGAAACTTGGATGGCCGCTGAGAATATTCATTTTCTTTTTGGTTGCTTAACAACTCGTTGTTTATCTCATGTCAAACCCATTATTGAACAAAGGCAAGGACTTCTCTTTTTTTTAAATGCCTACGAAGGATTTGATCAATCATCAAATGTTATTTATTTGGGCCCGGTTCCTAATCAACAAATTATTCCAGGGCTCCGATGGGCCTTGGATCATTTAGGTTTGAATTTTTATTTAGTGGGAGCTAAAAACAGGGAGTCTTGGGTTGCTCATCAAATGGCTTTTGACTTGTCTAAAATTTCATCGGCCAAGATTTCAGGAGAGGAATTGATTTCTGAGGAAATTATAGAGGCTAAGGATACAAAGAAAATTTTTTCAAAATCCATTTCTGAGATAAAAAAGTTAAAACCTCAATTCATATTCAATACCCTAAAAGGGAAAGCTTTAGAGCTTTTTGTACAAAGTTTGGCCGAAGAGGGCATGAATGATTATCCGCTTTTATTTTCGAATTTAGATGAACAAGTGGCTTACGCTTTAAGCCATAAATATAAAATAAAAAATATTTATAGTTTAAATGATTACTTTTCTGGGGTTCCCATTGAATCTAATCGCCGATTTGTTGCGAATCTGAAGCAGACTTTAGGCGCAGAGGCTTTTATCAGTGCACCCATGGAAAGAGTTTATACAGCTATTAATCTTTGGGCTGAAACAGTTAAACAAAAGAAAACATTGGACCCTCTTTATGTCAATACAGAGACTCTTCTGCGCCAATCTTATCCCGGGCCTTCTGGAGTGGTCGCAGTGGATGCCGTCAATCGCCATACTTGGAAGTTTTTTATGGTTTTACAGTGGAATAAAAAAGGGAGTTTCGAGATTTTAGACCGCTCTCTTTTTCCAATCAAACCATCTCCTTGGCCCGTGTATCGGACTCGAGAAGAATGGCGAGAGATAATGAAAGCTAAGCAAAAAAGCCAGGGGATTTTCAATTGATTTCAAGAAAAATTTTTCCAAGATTGATGATTAGCTTTTTTGTCCTTTCTCCTCTACCGTTAGCTTGTTTAGCCTGGTTTTATTTAATCACGTTTGAGCCAGAGATGATGGAAACTATTGGGGATAATTTGGTTTCTATTGCAGATAAAAAGACGGATCAAATCAACTCGTATTTGAATGAAAAGATGACGGAAGTCACAATATTATCCAAAGCGCATTACACTTTTTTGACGCTTCAAAAAATGATGTCGGAATTTAAAGGGCCCAAATCCATTACGGATGCTTCTTATCAAAAAAGTTTGTTTTTCTACAGACCATTTTTTCAAATGGCTAACGAGACGGCAGGGTATTACGACATCATTCTCATTGATAAAAAAGGCAATATCGTTTTTTCAGTGGTCCATGAGTCGGATCTTGGCACGAATCTTTTGGATAAATCCACAGACACGACGGATCTGGCTGTTGTTTTCAGAGATACCATGCGATTTTTAGATACACAAATTTTATTGAGTAAATCTTATCAAGCGTCCATGGGGCGTCCGGCTATTTTCATTGTTCAGCCTGTATTTCATCGGGATGAGCTTCTTGGAGCAATCGCGGTTCAACTGGACGTGGATCAAATTGAATCTGTTATCGCGGATAATACAGGGTTGGGAGCCACCGGTGAGACACTTTTAGCACAGAGAGGCGCGACCGAAGCTCTATATGTGGGACCGTTAAAGTATGAGCGAAATGCTCCGCTGAAGTTTTCTCTTCCTCTCAGTCGATTATCAGAGCCCATGCATGCCGCTCTAACGGGTGAAAGCAGCACGGGAGTCACTCTTGATGAAAGCAAGAAAGAAGTTTTGGCTGTTTGGAGGTACATTTCACCTTTAAGATTGGGGATTGTTTCTAAAGTGGATAAGGATGAGGCTTATCAACCCATTTATCGCCTTAGAAAGACTGTTTTTTTATCGTTGGTTTTACTCTTAATTTTAGGAACCATTTTTGCCAATGTATTGGCTCGGAGTTTTGTTGGTCCTTTGGAACAGTTCATGCGAGTCACCCGGTTGATTGCCACAGGTCAACTTACAGAGAGGGTTCCTCAACAGGAGATTGCTGAATTGGACAGTATGGCTCAAAGCTTTAATTTCATGGCTGGGAGTATTGAAGAACAACAAAGTTTATTGGAAGCCAGAGTTGAAGAGAAAACAAAGGATTTACAAACCGCGAATGAACATTTGACCCAGGCGAAAGAACTAGCAGAGGCCGCAAGTCGTTCAAAGAGTGAATTTTTGGCAAATATGAGTCATGAAATTAGAACTCCGATGAACGCTATTTTGGGTCTCACTGAGCTGGTTTTGAACACCCCACTGAATTCAGAACAAAAAGATTTTTTACGGAAGGTCTATTCATCCTCAAGAGCACTTCTTTTGATGCTGAATGATATTTTAGACTACGCTAAAATTGAATTTGGAAAGATGAATATTGAAAGCATCCCTTTGAATCTTCGTCGATTGGTTGAAGAGAGTCAGGACCTTTTTTCTGCTCAGGTAAGTCAGAAAGGTTTAGAGTGGAAGCTTGAGGTAGATCCTCATGTACCGGAAGAAGTCATGGGTGATCCCATGAGATTATCACAAGTGCTCAATAACCTGGTTGGGAATGCCATTAAATTCACAGAGAAAGGGACCATTGCTGTGAAAGTTTGGTCTCACCAGCTCGAAACGGGAAATTATGAAGTGTCTTTTATGGTTTCAGATACTGGAATTGGACTGAGCCCAGAACAAAAAGCAGGCCTCTTCTCGGCGTTTACTCAAGCGGATAACTCCATTACACGAAAATATGGGGGGACAGGACTTGGTTTATCCATTTGTTTAAAATTGATTAAAATGATGAATGGGGACATTAATGTTCATAGCGAGCTGGCGAAGGGTTCTGACTTTACTTTTCATATCCCGTTTTCACCTGTCCCTAAGAATTTTTCTCACTTTTCAGATCAGCTAAGTCAAACGCGGATTCATTTGGAACCATCAACTCAAATTAATTTTAACTTTCAGGGAGCGCGAATTTTATTGGTGGAAGATAATTTGGTAAACCAATTAGTCGCCAATCAATTGTTAAAAAAACTAGGTGTGGATGTTGCTATTGCTAATCATGGTGGTGAAGCCATTGATCGATTAGAAAAAGAAGAGTTTCGATTGGTTCTCATGGATCTTCACATGCCTATTATGGACGGCTATGAAGCGACGAAAAGGATCAAGAGCAATCCTAAATACCAAAATTTGCCAATTGTAGCTTTAACTGCAGCCGTCATGCCTCAAGACAGGGATCAATGCATGAAGTTAGGAATTGTTGATTTTGTTGCCAAACCAATTGATTTACAAGGCTTAGGCCTGGTTTTGAACCGATGGATTAAATAGAATCCTTCTTGAGAAAGGGGGTTTGAAACGATATGATGAAAGAGGGAGGGCTCTTGCAGGAACTTATTCAAAAATCTCCTTGGTTTAAATCGTCAGATATTCGCCCTTATGTGTATGTCAGAGCGGAAAATCATATTCCTACACCGGGTCAAAAACATAATTTAAGTTGGTTTCAGGGCGTGGAGCCCATTTATAAAAATCCTTTGAGCTTGGATGATTTAGAGTTTGCCGAACAAATTTACTTTATTGAAAGCAGTGCTTTTGGGCCAGCTAATTTAGCAATGCCTCGTTGGGTTTTTTATGATTGTGCTGTAGTGCCAGGATTTGTGGCAGGCTTTGCTCACCGAACATCGACACTTCCAGCAGCTTTAAAAAAAATCTTACGACATTCGCCTGATTTGGATTGGACGCCATTGAGTTTATTTATCATTATCCCAACGATGGCACGAGGTGAGTGGGCCGCTCACAATTTATGCTCTGTGAATTCGCTTTTAGCTCCTGCTGATCAGTTTTATGGTTTGGGCTTTCTTTCGAAGGCTTTTGGTCTTTGGTATGCGAATGTTGAGACCTGTGTAGGAATGACTCAGTGGGCCTCTCCTGCTCGAAAGCTCCACTCTCATTATGGCCCTATGGAAATCTTGACGAGTTACACGCCTGTTCATTCTCATGCTGAAACTTTAACCTATCGTCTTAAAGTCAATGTGAATAGTTGGATGCTTTTTTTTACACGCGAACCAGATTTGGAATTTTTAGAAACCTATCGACCCTCCGGGATGTTTGTTGACCCCAAGGATCGAAGTAGCTTATTACAATTGCAAACACAATTAGAGAGAGGCGAAGGACCCTACTATTTAAGCGCGGCTCAAATAGCATCTCAGGGACTGACGGAACCCCTATCGATTTATACCCCTAAACGGAGTAAAGGATAAAAATATGGTTCAATTACCGGCTGTGGCTTCAAGTTATTATTGTCGATGTTCAAAATGTGGCTTAGATCGGTATCACAAGGTCGTGACTCACACCAATGAGACGACGGTTCGTTTAAAGTGTGAAGTCTGTGGAAAAACAGGGAATCATAATTTAGAGGTTAAAAAGTCCACTTCAACCGCAAAATCAAAAGGTCCTAAAGAATCTAAAAAAACAATTTCGGCAAAAGCGGCAGCTCATGCTGCTGAGTTTGAGGTATTTAAAAATGCAAATAATGCAGATGGTGCTTTGACCTATAGTATGAAAGTCACATTCAAAGAATCCCAAGTTGTGCAGCACCCCAAGTTTGGTTTGGGTTTGGTACGTTCTGTTCAAGGCGACAAGATCGAAGTTTTTTTTGAAGATGAAGTGCGTTTTTTAGTTCATGGCCGAGTTTAAGTTGATAAACTTTTGTTCATTACTATGAATCAATCACAAGAAAGCCCTTGGGTTCAAGGCCTCAATCCAGAACAAAAAGAAGCGGTCCTTCATAACGAAGGGCCGCTTCTGATTTTAGCGGGAGCTGGTTCCGGCAAAACCACTGTTTTAGTGGCTCGCGCTGGTCGTTTAATTGCAGAAGGTGTGTGCCGGCCGGATGAGTTGATGGTCTTAACTTTTACCAATAAAGCGGCCCGAGAATTAAAGCATCGCGTACAGAATCGGCTCGGAAAAGTGGCAAAAAAAATAGGAGCAGGGACATTTCATTCTTTTGGTTTGCAACTGATTAAAAAATATCATCAGCAATTGGAGTTGCCATCATCACCCGTGATTTTGGATCAAAGTGATTCTCAAGGGATTATTAAAGATCTTTTGAGAGATCTCACGGTGGCTGGAAAAGAGAAATTTGCAACAGAAAAGTTATTGAATTTGGTGAATATTAAGAGAGCGGCGTTAGCCGCTCCTCCCGTTGTGGAAGACGAATACCATGCTGTGGCCGAGTGGTTGCAACCACGTTATGAAAAAAGACTACAGCTATTGGGAGCGGTTGATTTTGAGGGACTTTTACTTTTGCCGCTGAAGCTTTTTCAAGAGCATCCTTCGAGCCTCATTGAAGTTCAACAACAGACACGGTTTATGATGGTTGATGAATTTCAAGATACCAATTCTTTACAAATGCAGTTGATTGAAAAGTTAGTGAGACCTCAATCTAATTTGGCGGTGGTAGGCGACGATGATCAATCCATTTACGGTTGGAGAGGGGCGGTCATCCAGAACATCCTGAATTTCCCTAAGCACTTTAATCGAGGAGGCGCTCGCCAGGATTTGAACTGCAAGGTGGTCAAGCTGGAGAAAAACTATCGCTCCACTCCTGCCATTGTTGCCATTGCCAATAGTGTGATTGAGAAAAACGAACATCGTCATGGAAAAACTTTGAAGGCCCAAGACTCCGAAGAAACACCTTTGCCAGAGATTTTTCAATGTGAAACAGAGGAAGAAGAGTGTGAGTTCGTCGTACAACAGGTCAAGCATTTCGTTGGTTTGGGTTATAAGCCGTCGGATATCGCCATTCTTTTTCGTTCCAACGGCCAAGGAGCCCTTCTGGAGGGAACTTTACGGCGCCATCAAATAAAATATAAAATTACTGGGAGCTCCACCCTCTTTGATCGTCGGGAAGTCAAGGATGGGCTTGCCTTTATCCGCAGTGCTATTGCACCTACGGATTACGCCTTGAAAAGAATTCTGAATATTCCTCCAAGAGGTTTAGGCGATGCTGTGCTGGAAGCATTGAATGAACGCATCAATGAAACAGGTTTAGATCTTTTGAACGTGATTCAAAAAGAAGTGGATAGTTTATCAATTAAAACTAAAGCTAAAGAAAGCCTTCAAGAACGATGGGCACAGTTAGAAGAGTTGGGGAAAAAACTGGTGCTTCGCTCCTCTTCATTGACTCCAGGGCAGGAACTGGAGGAGTTCTTAAGAAAAATTGGTTATCGCGATGAATTGATGGAGCGAAGTGCGGAGCCTCATGCAGCAGAACAAAGGTGGAATTTAGTCGTCATCTTAGGTCGCATTCTTGATAGTTTCGTACAAAAGAGTGATCGTAATATTATAACTCTGATGAATTTTTTAGAATCCATGGAGTTAAGAGATTTTGATCACAACGAAGATAATGAAGACGAAATACAATTATTAACCATGCATGCATCAAAGGGTTTGGAATACCCCGTCGTTATTATCATTGGGGTTGAGGAAGATTTGATTCCTCATCGCGTGTTAGGCTCAGATATTACAGAAGAAAGACGGTTGTTTTACGTGGCGGTGACGAGGGCAAAAAAACATCTTTTACTCTCACGCTGTATGAAACGTTTACGGTATGGGAGACATCAAAATGTGGCTCCTTCGCGATTTTTATTAGAAATTCCTTCTGATCTTTATTTGCAATATGATTCTATATTTCGTCCAGTGAGTGGTTTGGAACGACAAAATATGGTTTCTGATTTTATGGAAAAACTTCGTCAAAAAAAACAAGCGCCTAAAGAACGTTCCCCTCTCTGAATTCTACAGATCGCAGTTGCTTTCGTTTGATTTTCATCTACGAAGACTTCATGGACCTTTTTCAATAAATATGTTAGCTCTTTGGTATTGCGAAACAGACTTCGCTACCTCGCTCAATGCTCACTTCGATGTACAGAATGTACGTCTTTCTTCTGCTTGGGGCTCGGACGCTTCGTCTTTTTCTAATTAAAAGGATATCGAGAATCTGAATATCAATCGGGGTTATTTTCTAGGTTGGATATTAAACAATAAAATATAATGAGTATGGGTATAAATATGAGTGTGAATCAGTATCATTTTAAAAAAAAACGTTCATTGAGTTTAAGGATTTGGCATTGGTTGAATGCACTTGTGATTTTAGGTTTGTTGGGAACAGTCTTGTTGCGCAAAACTTTTTTAAGTTGGAGAACTAATTCCGCCTTAATTCAAAGTGAACTCCAAGAGACCGGTGTTCATATTTCTGCTGATCTAGCGAAGAGTATTGCCGTGCATTTACGGGATCCGATGTGGGATTGGCATTATGTTTTAGGTTTTTGTCTCATTGGTTTAATGGTTTTTCGTGTGATTATAGGCTTTACCGCTGCTGCGCAAAGCCCGAGTTTAGAATTTTTTCGCTTGGCTTCTCAATTTTCAAAAACACCGGCCAAAGATAGATTCAAGGCCATTCATTATGGTTTCGCCAAGTTAAGTTATGGGATTTTTTATTTGATTGTATTTATAATGATGATTACAGGGTTGGCTTTGTATTTTAAATCGGACCTGGGGTTAGCTAAAAACTGGATTGATTCTATCAAAGAATTTCATGAATTAATGATGTGGTTTTTTGTGATCTTTTCTGTGAGTCATTTATTAGGAGTTATTATTACTGAGAACCGAGAGGCTCCTGGTTTGGTGTCCAGCATGATTCACGGTAAGGATGATAGCAAAAATCATAATTAGGTAGGAGTCTGTTTAATTTGTTACAAGGGTTTTGTTAGGTTCTCCTTGGATTTCACGGACCAATTTGGGAACGAGGTAGCCAGGCAGGTTTGCAAGGAGTTGAGCATAAAGTTCTTTTGCTTTTGTTTCCGGGATATCGAAATGATGAGTTCCTTGGGTTCGGTCCAAAAGGTGAAGGTAATAAGGAAGAACTCCATTGTGAAAAAGTTTTTCGCTTAAAAGTTTGAGTGTTTCAAGTTGATCGTTGATTCTATGAAGAAGCACGCTTTGGTTCAAAAGCGTGATGCCTATGCTTGTAAGCTGACGAAGGGCTGCGGGTACCTCCCTTTTAATTTCATTTGGATGGTTGATGTGGTTGACCAGAATGGTTTTGCGATCTTCTTTTTGAAAAGAAGCGAGCACACGAAGGAGCCCATCGTCAATCCGCGAAGGTAACACCGAGGCAAGGCGCGTGTGAATTCTCCATCGTTTAATATTAGGGAGTTGGTGAAGAATTTGTACCCATTCTTCTAACTTTTTATTGGAAAGCAACAGAGGGTCTCCGCCACTAAAAATAATTTCTTCGATGATGGAGGGATTATCTTGAAGATAAGAAAGGAGTTGATGGGTATCCTGGGGGTTCAAGCTGTTTTCATTGTAGGGAAAGTGACGGCGGAAGCAGTAGCGGCAGTGAACAGCACAAGCTCCTGTCATCACCAATAAAACACGTCCGTGATATTTTTGGATAAGACCCTTCGATTTGAGGGCGATCAAATCTCCCACAGCATCGTGCTGGTAATTCTGAGGAGAAAGTTTTTCTTGGAGTTGTGGGATGACTTGGAGAAAAAGAGGATCATGTGGATTGCCTTTTTCCATTCTCTCTGCAAAGGATCGAGGGACTTTTAATGGGAATTCAGACTGGCTATCGAATTTTTCTTGGATATGAGAATGGGGAATTTCAAGATAGGAGAGTAGCGCCTCCATATTTTGAAACCCTTCCCTGAGTTCTTGTTGCCAGATTTCCATTTTTTAACCTTTCTGGTCGTAAATGTTTAAAAATACCTGAGTGTACACAAAGCCAATGAGGTTTTTTGAAAGCATTTTGAAAACATGAATAAACTATGTATTTAAAAGTATAGTCGAAGACCCAGTGAGGCCCCTTGCATTTTTTTCTGAGAGGTTATTTGAGCTAAAGTTTGGGTTTCCTTTTCAGAAAAGACACCACCAAAGATTCGAAGGGCTTCAAAATCAATAAAAAGACGAATTGCTTGCTGAGAAGTATTGAGATCACCCCAATCTGCATGAGCGATGAGAGGGTAATAGCTTTGGTGGATATAGCTAAAACCAAAATGTTTGTTCATGTAGAGCGTAAGGTCGACTTGCCCGAGGTATTGGGTGCGCAAAGGTATCGTAAGATTATGGTGTCGGCGTGCTTTTTGTCCAAGACTGAGGGTGAGGTGAGAGCTTTGATCTGCAGAACCTAAAATCCTTATATGAAAAAGGCTCAGATTATCAGTGAAGTGTTCTGAAGTGTTATTGTGGTGTTTGAACTCCAATCCTACAACAGTTGCATAAGCAGTGAAAGAACCGATAAGGCTTTTATGCCGATTCGCATTTTCATTGGATGAGGCTTCATAGTCTACAGACTCTAATTCAAGAAAAAACTCATAAGGAGTGGGAGTGTGAAGCATCAGCCATTGGTCCATCAGACGATTGCGATCTTTTTGGTTCAACCATTCTTGAAGTGTCCATCGAGAGGCGGCTTTCTTCTCATTATTTTTTCTCCATTCCTGTGCCCAGCTCGTATTCATGAGTAAAGGATTCAAAAAGAGAAGGGCTAAAAAGTATTTTAGGGAGATGTGCATTGCCAAATAGCTCCTGTGGGAAAGGGTTTTCGTTCATCAACGCTACAATGTTTGTAATAAAACTCAAAATCATTGAGTTCTCGGTTCTTTCTTTCTTTTCCAAAAGTAAAGTGGTCTTGAGAGTAGGCGGCAGGATGAGCTCTGGCAGACCCTTGAGGCGTAAGGGAGTCTGCACTGGAGGCGCATCCAAGGAGCCAAAGATTAAAGTCCAAAAATAAGGCAAATAAGATTATCTTTTTCATATGTTATAAATGCCAATTATAGGTGATTAATCGCCATCGCAAAACTCTTTTTTGGTAACACTGGTTAATTATCTATTGAGCTTGTCAATGAATCCAGGAATATTATAGAAGCAGGCTCAAATTCATGGCCGGAAGGGGATTTATGTTTCTTCAAAGAACTTTGAAACGTTCTTCAACGGTGGCGGGGATCGGTTTGCACACGGGAAAACCTTGTCAACTTACTTTTCGGCCAGCTCCAACGGACATTGGGGTCCATCTTATAAAAAAAATAGCAGGAACCACGCACTCGGTAAAAGTCTATGCTAATAATGTCAAAGCTACAACAAATGCCACCACCATTGGAAATACAGAGTTTTCTGTTTCTACAGTGGAACATTGCCTTTCTACTTTAGCAGCTCTTCGTATTGACAATGCCTTTATTGAAATTGACGGACCAGAGTTGCCTATTTTGGATGGAAGTAGTCTTCCTTTTTTTCATGCGATCCAGGAAGCTGGAGTGATTGAGCAGGATCAACCGCGAAAATATATTTATATTAAGGATTCCATTAAAATTGAAGAGGGGGATAAGTCTGCGGCGGTGTATCCTTATAACGGTCTCCGCATTCAGTGCACCATTGATTTTCAGCACAAGAGCATTGGGTGTCAAAGTCTGGATGTGGATATTAATGAGGTTTCCTTTGCTCGTGAGATTGTGGGAGCTCGAACTTTTGGTTTTTTGAAAGACGTGGAAAAACTCCATTCCATGGGTTTGGCTTTGGGTGGAAGCTTTGATAATGCCGTAGTCTTGGATCATGAAAAAGTTTTAAACAAAGAGGGGCTGCGATTTCATGATGAGTTTGTTCGACATAAGATTCTTGATGCATTGGGTGATATTGTAACTCTTGGAGCTCCTTTGATGGGACACTTGGTGCTTTATAAAGCCGGACATGATTTATTGAATCGACTGGTCAGAAAAATTTTGCAGTTGCCAGAAGCGACAATTCCCTTTGAAATGGCAGAACCTTCTTACAGAGAAGACGAAGATCGACTTCCCTGGCAGATGATTTAGTAAAAATATTTTAGATAGATTCTAGAACGTGTTTGAAAAGAGTCCAGATCAAACAGGATTTTAGAGCTTTACAGGAGAATGAAAATGATAATAGGTGTTCCGAAGGAAATTAAAATTAGCGAGAATCGAGTGGGTTTGACAGAAGCCGGAGTTAAACAGCTGGTGAACGAAGGCCATACCGTTTTAGTTGAAACTGAAGCTGGGATGGGAAGTGGGATCACCAATGCGCAGTATGAAAAAGCAGGGGCTAGAATTATTGGCAGCAAAAAGGAGGTTTATGACTCCGCTGAAATGATTATTAAAGTGAAAGAGCCTCTTCCTGATGAATATGAATTATTACGACCACAACAAATTTTATATACTTATTTGCACTTAGCTGCAGAATCAAAATTAACTCGGGTTTTATGCGAGAAAAAAGTAAAAGCGATCGCCTATGAAACCATTCAGCTCGACAATGGCAGCCTCCCTCTTTTAACGCCAATGAGTGAAGTGGCGGGTCGTATGGCCACTCAGATTGGTGCCTTTTATTTGCAAAAGGATCATGGAGGAAAAGGAATCCTCCTTGGGGGAGTGACCGGGGTACGCCCTGCTCGTGTCAGTATTATTGGTGGTGGAGTTGTAGGAACCAATGCCGCTAAGATGGCTGTGGGTTTGGGTGCGGAGGTGACGATTTTGGATGTGAACCATGCTCGTCTTGAATATCTTGATGATATTTTCCATGGGCGTTGTCGCACCTTGTATTCGAATCCACAAAATATTGAAATGGCAGTCAAGGAAAGTGATCTTTTGATTGGTGCGGTTCTTCTCATTGGGCAGAAGGCTCCTACTTTAGTTTCTAAAGATTTGATTGTTTCAATGGGAAAGGGGTCGGTGGTTGTGGACGTGGCAGTGGATCAAGGCGGTTGCATTGAAACCTGTAAGCCAACGTCACATGCGCAACCCACTTATGAAATCGAAGGAGTTATTCACTATTGTGTGCCTAATATGCCAGGAGTGGTCTCTCGAACATCCACTTATGCGCTGACAAATATGACCTTGAAGTATGCTTCAATGTTGGCCGCGTATGGTGTGGAAGACTCTGTAGCTCGAGATAAAGCTCTTTTAAAAGGATTAAATGTTTATAATGGTTCTGTTTGTTATGAGCCCGTGGCTAAAGATTTAGGACTTGAGTACAAGCCTTATCATCCCTCTAGATAGTGAAGGTGATTCCAATCTTCAGTGCGAATTAAACTACAAAATGGCTTAACACGATTACGGACATCTCGGTGGGGATGTCCGTATTTTTTTTCTCTGCTGGAAGAAATGCACTGGCGAAGGCGTGGGAGGTTTTGAAGAAGTTCCAACGAGGTGCTGGTTTTACTCCCATGATGTCCCAAGAGGAGTTTTTGAATAGTGCTCTTAGAGTGGTGAGAAACGTGTTTCAACCAATCTTTTTCAACGATTTGAGGAGCATCACCCGGAATAAGCCAATGAGTGGAGTGAAAAATTTGGCTCAGAAGATTTTTATCTTTTTTGGGGATTCTTGGGCGACGTTTTTGAAAAAGAATTTGTTTCTTTTGAATTTGGTAAAAAGAATTGCGCGTCAATAAGGGTTCAGGAAAAGTTTCTTGAGGGCATTTAGGGATCTGGTGAGCCCCAAGCCGTTTGAGTGGGAGTTGATTCCATGAAGGTCCTTCCAGGCAAGTTTGTGCAAAGGTTTTATGAATGGATTTTAAGAATATATAGTGGTCACGATCGGGATGTGAAAGGACCAGGCGATTTTCTCTCCAAGAGCAGTATCGATAAACCTCTTTAATTGGGTTTTTTTCGCCACCAAAATCAAAATGCCAGCAACGATGACCCTGGACATACGTGACCCATTGCCCTTGTCCGACGTTCCAGACAATCCACTGGGGAGTCGTTAATTCGAGTTCTATTCCACGAGCATAAAAAAAGAGAATGATAAAACAAAGGTATTTTTCTCGCATTAACAAAATTATTTCTTGAGTTGGGAAGGTGGCGTGGTGAGACAGTGGATCTTTTTGTTTTTTTGCCTCATGAACAGCGCGAGAGCTTGTAAACACAAAACATAGATCCAAGCATAAAAAAGAGAGTGATGTGAAAGGCGGTTAAACGAAGAGAGGGAGTATTCATGAGATCCTGCGGATTGTGTTAAGAGAAACAAAAGGGAGTTTACAAAAAAGTCTGCTAAAGGATGGAGAAATGGAAAAATAATCATCAACAGGCATAGAGGAAAAAGTAAAAAAGAAAGTGGAGGAGCAAAGATGATATTGAAGAGAAAGCTAAAAGGATGAGGGGTTGAGAACAAGCAAACGACAGGAAAAACTCCGATGGAAAGGCCAAGAGCTTGTACAAAAAAAGAATAGCGTTGAAGGATCAGAATTAAAATGCCACATAACCAACTGAGTAGAAAAGACCAGGAGTGGCTCCAAGAAGGTAACAATAAAAGAATCAAACAAGAGCTGTAAAGCGTTCCATATTCAGAGGGGATCCAGAGCTTCCATCGTAAAGAGACAAGGCGCATGATATGATCAACATAAGCTCGAAGAACTGGAGGTTGTGCTCCGGAGCTCAGTGTGAAAAGAATTAAACCGACATGAGGAATCCACCGTGCCTTAGCTTCTAAGGGCTTCAGAAGCCACAAAATAATCTTAAAGTGTCCTGCCGAAACGATAATCAAATGCCAGAGAGAAACCACTTTTAGAATGTCATAAGAAGAATCTTTGACAGAAACTCCACAAGCAATTGCTTTATAAAGATGCAGGTGACTAGAGGTAAATTGATACAGGTTGGTACAGAGATTTTGGCTTGGCTTAGAAATACTCTCAATTGTGCTTTCTAGTCCACAGCTCTGTAAATAGGAAAATATAATAAATAAAATACTAAATAACGGCATTTCTTTCCAGATATGCAAACCTATGATTACTCTGAGTGAGAAGCTGAGCCTTTTTAGAAGACGAATCTTGGATGATCTGTTCGGAAATAGGACATAATAAAGAAAAGCAGATGGGGTTTTTTAAAGAGATCTTTAAGCTTTCTTTTGAGTTTTTTTTATTCACTATCCGTCAGCGAAAAAATCGTGCATTTCGCTGAAAGGCTTTATTGATAAGGGTTTACGACCTTTGACTTAGGTCTAGTCCACAATCTCTGTGGATAACTTAAGATAGAAAACTATAGAGGATGGGCAGCGTTAATTTAAGATATTTTAAGATTTTTTGAACTAGCTGTAAGGCTTGTCCAGGTCATCATGGACTTGGCGTGTAGAGTGGAGCGTGCCAAACTAAAAAGGCAAGGCGGCATGAATCAAATGATGTTTCCAGGAGGGATCAATGAATTGGTTTGTTATATTTTTAGCTACAGTTCTTCTCAATTTAGTTGCTTGCCAGCAGTTTGAGAAAAGAAGATCCTCTACGGTTTTGCCTGGGAAACAAAATGTTCAGGTTTCCAATAAAAATCAAGGCAATGAAAAGAGGAATCCTGCGACAGGACGATCTTTTCCGCGAACCAAAGAAGCTGATGTGAAAAGCTTTGTTTTTAAAGGTGCTAGTGAATTAAAAGGCAGGCCGACCCATGAGGCACAAAAAATCCAAGGCCCTATTGAATTGACGGAAAAGGAAAAGATTTTTTTTGAGCTTATTGGGGATAAGGTAGAGAATTTGAATGAGGTCACTATTTATCAAAGAGTGGTGGATAAGTACCGAAAAAATGATGATGTGGCTTTATTTTCTTATGTGAATTTATTACTTAAAAGATATCCTCGAAGTATTTATTGCGATAATGCCCTTTACCTTCAGGGGATGTTGCTCTTTTCACAAAAAAAATATGGAGAAAGTCTCGCTGCCTTTCAAAAAATCCTCAACTTATATCCTCAAAGTAATAAAGCTGTTTCCGCTCTTTTCGCTAAGGGTGTTGTCTTTAAGAAGATGAATTTGAATAAACAGGCGTTGCAGCTGTTGTCACAAGTTATCAATCGTTATCCTGGCAGTCCTGAGTCGGCGAGAGCCGAGATTGAAGTCAAACTCATCACTCAACGATAAATGGGAGATCAATGCGTTTTATTGTTTTAGTTCCATTCACAGCACTGATTTTTTTCATGAATCTGGCGCATTCCAAAGAGAACCAGAGTGAGGAGTATTTTCACCAAATTTATAAAAAATATCATTCTCAACCGACTCCTCAATTTGTCTGGGAAGGAGCTTTGTCAAAAAGATCCAACCAAGAATATACGGTGATTGAGGGAGACACCCTTTGGGATGTCAGTCGAACCTTGTTTATGGATGGTTTTTTTTGGTCGAAGATTTGGTCTTTGAACCCTTACATCAAAAACCCCCATCAAATCAAAGCGGGGCAAATCATTCGCTTTTTTCCAGGAGCGGGATTGGATGCCCCTGGTTTACAGGTTCACTCACCACCTACTGACGTTCCGGTAATAACTCCTGAAACATCTCTTTCTCAAACTAAGTGGTGGAGCAGCGAAGGTCTGCCTCTGGTCCCAGAAGAAACTTCAAGCGTTAAAATTCCACCCTCTGGAAAACGCTCGGCCACTCTTGATGATTTTCCTCCTTCTTTACCTAATTGGTATTTTGGTACGGACTCTGAGATAGAAAAAGCACCACTTGAAATTGTTCCCATTCAATTGCCTAAAATTGAGAACGTATTGAATGTTCCCTTTTATATCTCTGAATTTCCTCAGAACATAAAGGGTGATGTTTATGAAATTGAAAAGAATGCGACAACAGCCTCAGAGAGAGATTATTTATTTATAGATGCAGAAGAAGAATTGAAAACAGGCGATATTTACACTGTTATAGAAAGTATAGGAACCATTCGTGATCCCGAAGCCGTGGGTGATTTTCCATTGTCTTACGAGGTTCAAGGTGAAATTAAAATTGTGGGCCGGGTGGAGAACTATTACAAAGCTGTTGTCGTAAAATCATTATTCCCTATCAAGGTGGGCGCTAATATTGTACCTGGTCCCGGCCCCAAAATGAATCTCACAGAACCGGGAGAGCAAGTTTCTCTCAAAGCCATGATTGTTGGCGGGGAAAATGACACAACTAGATCTTTGTTTGGACCGCAATCTATCATTTATATTAATAGAGGTTCTTCAGATGGGGTGAAGGTGAATCAACGGGCTCCTGTTTCAGCGATTCATCGGTTACGGCATGCCGAGAGCACCATTTTTTCTAATACCTGGAAAATCGGAGAAGTTAAAATTGTAAAAGTTGAAAAAAACTATTCAACAGCTGTTGTCATGATGGCCACCGAAGGAATTATGCCAGGTGATATCGTGGGAGAACTTCACCCATCTGATATTACAGAAAAATTTAAGCGTTTAGATTCTAACACCCAATTTGGTGATGCCTTTGAAAGTGATTTTAGTAAAAAAAGAAAGAAAAAATTATTAGAAAATGATTCTATGGCGTCTGAAGGCGATGATTTTGATTTTGATGAAGACGAGGGGGATGATTTTTCTGATGAATTTGATCAATCGACAACAGAGGAATCCTCTGCAGAGTCTTCTCTTAAAAGCGATACAGAAGGAAGTGACAAAGAGGCTTCCACAGTGGATGCCGATCCGGAGAATACTGATACAAGTACAGATTCTGACGAAGATGAAGATGATTTCTAGCATTCATCTTCATCAGTTTTATTGAATAGACGAGAAATATTCACTCGCTCATTAGAGTCGCTTCTCTCGACAACTCAAATTGTCATTTTTACTGGCTGGAATTGCTCGTAATTGTTTGGTTTAAGACTGTCGTTGGCTCCAGCTCACTGAAATCATTCTGGATATATCCAATGTAATCCTTCCAAAGATCAGGAATGGAACTCTGTAGTTTGATTCCTACTTCAGCATGTTGATTCTCGGTCCATTGAATTGTTCCTACTAATTTTATTTGTTGGTTCGGAGAGATCGGAAAGAAAACGTGAACCTTGGTGTTGGATTGTAAATCATGCAATAATGGAGATGCAATCTTAAGTCCATACAAAGAAACGTCAAGGATTTGGCAATCATTAAAAAGACGGCCTATGGTTTTTACAGTGCAATTTCCCGCACTAAAATAACGAAGATCCCGAAGATCTTTTTGCTGTTCTGAAGATTCAAAAGATAGGGTCTGTATGATGCTGGGTGGGTAAAGGTTGGTTAAGTAGGCTCTTTCTTCAGGAGTCAAAGACTGTATAACATCGCTTTTTTGTATGAAAAAATAGCGAAGCATGTCCGCTGACATGATTGGATCCATAGATTTGTTAAAAAGTCGATTTGGAAAAACAAAGTGTGGAAGCTTATTTTCAAAAAAATATTTATGAAGATTTTTTTCGGGTTCTCTTTTTCCATAGATAGTTTGATATTCTGAACGGGCTAAGCTGAGATCGTAATAAAATCCGACAGCGGGAGCTCCATTTGCAAATTGGTAATGACCAATGGTTTTATTTTTAATTTTTTGAAAGAGAAGAAAGCATTCATAAAAATCAGCCATTGAGGGATTTACAGCAATAAAAACTTTATTGATCCCCATGTATTGAGTAATGAACTCGTTAAAAAATTTGCAGATAGGAAGAAAAACGGCGCCTTTGTTGCCCACAAAATTTTTATCTATGGCAAGAGAGGAAATTTCAGCACAAGGCGCTCCGTTTTGCAGGTACTCTGAAAGATCAAAATCTTTTTCCATAGGAAGACCAAGTTGAGTTCTCCTAATAATGGACATGGTTCCAATCACCTTTTCTTGATGAAGCACTAAGATTGTTGTGGTTGAAGGAAGAAGGAAGTATTTAAGAATACGCATTCCGCTAGAGTGTGGTTTCATGAATTGAGCATCAACATAACTGTCATGAAGAATACGATAGGCCTGCTCCAAGTCCTCTTTTGTTTGGGCAATTCTAAAACTAAAAGACAAATCAAGTGTCTTTGGTACCTTTAAAAGATTTCTGATAACTTTGAATCGGAGATATTTAGGTAAGAGAGAAATGGCTCTTCTTGAAATCAATTTTTTATCAAATAGCTTCCCTTTTTTTTCTTTCATCAATCCCCCCCAGGTTGTTTAAAGAAAAATGAATCGTAATATCAATTTTTAAAGAAATCTAAAACAATATCTTTTTATTTATAAAAGTTTAAAAATTTATATTTTCTTATCTTACAGAAATATAAAGTTATTATACATAAATTTAAATGATTAATATAAATTTATGAAAAAACGTTTCAAA
This sequence comes from Bdellovibrionota bacterium, assembly GCA_963170155.1. Classification (GTDB taxonomy): domain Bacteria; phylum Bdellovibrionota; class Bdellovibrionia; order Bdellovibrionales; family Bdellovibrionaceae; genus CAUJGP01. The sequence goes on from CAUJGP010000009.1 coordinate 43,959, forward strand.
ATGAGAGATCTTGCTCTTGATGATTGAGATATCAGACATGATTTTTTCAATCATGTATTTAATATGAATTGAGTTAGTGATTGTTTGTATCAATTTCAACCCAAGTAATGCCATCGCCGCCGGTTTCAGGAGTGCCTGCTTTCCATTTTTTGACGTAAGGACTTCGTGAAAGATAGGAGCGAAGTGATCGCTTGAGAGCTTCTGTTCCATGGCCGTGAATGATTTTAATCCGGTCTTCACCTCTTAGAACGGATTGGTCTAATTCACGTTCAATGAGTGTTAAAGCTTTATCAATGGTTTGCCCCCGGATATCAATCGCAGGATCTAGTGGATTCAAACTGGTATGGAAACTTGTATGTTGCCGAAGAAGACGCGCTGTAGGATTGGCGCTGACTTCAGGAGGTTTCAATTCGCGCCAGGAAATACTAAGGCGTAGTGAATTGGTGAGAACAGGGATTTCTCCTTTGGCATTGGCTTTTCCTTGAATAATCCCGTCTTGCGAAAGTGAGGGGATATACACTTTGGAACCAGGTGGGTAGCGTTGCAAAAAATCGTTGGCATCCTGAAGAGGAGCTTCATCATTTGCTGGTCCACCTTTTTTAGATTTAATGATTTCCGGTAGATCTTGTTTAATATTTTCCAACTGTTGGTATCTTTTAAAAGAGTCTTCCACTTTAGCGTGGCTGATTTTTTCTTGGATGTCTTTTCGTGCTTCAACTGCAATTCTGTCTAAGACGTGTGATTTTTCTTTTTCAAGTTGAGCCAACAGGTTTTCGTATTTTTTCTTTTCTTTTTCAGCTTGATGAGCTCTTTGGTTGAAGTCTTTTTGCGTGCTGATGAGGTCTTGTTTCAATTTTTCTAATTCATCAAAGGCTTGGCGTTGAGCTCTTTGCTCAGGAGTCAGAAGAGTGTAGGCTCGATCTATGATTTTCTGTGCAACGCCCACGCGCTTTGCTGTTTGTATGGCAAGGGAGTGGCCAGCAATGCCCGGGATGAACAAGTAAGTGGGACGACCTGATCTTTCATCATATTGAAGGCTTCCTTGAAGGATGGTGCTTTCCGCGCCCCATCCTGTTTTGAGAGGACCAAGATGAGAAGTGAAAACGCCAAAAATATTTTGTTGAGCATAGGATTCAATAAAGCTTCGAGCCAGAGCACTGCCTTCTTCTGGGTCAGTAGAACCGCAAATTTCGTCCACAAGAAGGAGCTGGGATTCACCGTGCAGATGCGTGGCTTGATCTAAAATTTTAAGGTGGGCTGCAAAGGTAGAGAGATGTTCATCGACGCTTTGGGCATCTCCAATGGCTGTTATGATATTTTCGAAGAATGGAATTTCAGACTGTGATCCTGCAGCAATGGGCATTCCGCAACGGGCCATTTGAGCTGCTAATCCTAAGGATTTCAATAAGACAGTTTTACCACCGGCATTGGGACCGGTCAGCAGCAAGATTCGTTTTCCTTGATCCAAGGTCAAGGTGTTTGGAACGACAGTGTTGGAGCGAAGACTGAGAAGCGGATGTCGTAAATCTTTTAACTGGATGTTATGTTGAGAGAAGCGAGGAGGGGTTGCGTTCAGATGTTCTGCTAAATTGGCATGAGCTAAATAAAAATCAACTTCTTGGAGAATTTCGCGGGAGAGAATAAATTCATTATTTTTTGAGGATAGATAATGGGATAACTCCGTGAGCAGGCGTTCAATCTCTTGTTCAATACCCCATTCCACTTGTTTAAGACGGCTATTAAGAGGAATCACTTCTTGCGGTTCAATAAATACTGTTTGTTTACTTTGCGATTGAGACTGGATAATGCCAGGAACATGGTGCTGAAAGCCTCCTTTAATCGGAATCACCCATCGTCCCTCTCGTGATGTAACGTATTTATCCTGAAGGTAAGTTTCCATGTCAAAATCACGCACCAAACGATCCAAGGTTTGTTGAATTTGTTTTGTTAAACCTTCTTTTTCTCGGAATAAATTGTACAGGGTTTCACTGGCATCGCTTCGAATCTCTCCTCCGAGAGTGATTAAATTATCGATGGCGGAAAGAGGCTCATCCGCTTTCATAAGGCGATGGTGAAGGTCTTTCAACCAGGGTGATTGAAACGCCTTCAACACTTCTCGGAGCGCAATGGTTTCTGTACAAAAATGGCGAATGTCTCTGATTTCAAGAAGAGCAAGCACTGATTGCTTTTTGAGTTTCATGGACCAAGAATCAAAAAAATCAAGACTTTGTGTATGAGGCCGTATTCCTGTTTTTAGGAGGATGCGAGATTCTTCGATTTTTTCAAAACTTTCTTGAGCCCCTTCTGGGCTTGTTTGTGGACGGAGATTTAAGAGGGCTTCTTTGGTGGGGCTTCCTGTGGCGAAGGTTTCTAAATGTCCTAGAAGCTCTTTCCAATCAAGATTATTTAGCTCTTTAATAGAAGAGGAATCAGAGGGTGATGCTATTCTTTTATTCAGTTGATTTTTAGTATCGTCGTCGGAGTAGGACACTGGCTAAACCTCCCAAAGTCATCAGTACTACAAATACAGGAAGATAACCACCATAGCGAGTGAAGAGAGTCAACTTTGGTGTTTCTTCATAGCTCAGTGTTATGATGTCGGACCACTCTTGATAAATGGGTGATTGGGTCAAGATGATGCCACTGGCATCAATAGCCGAAGTAATGCCCGTGTTCGTCACCCGTAGAAGGGGTCTGCGATTTTCAATAGCACGAGCAAAAGTCATGGATAAATGTTGCTGAGGTTCAAAGCCTGTTCCAAACCAAGAATCATTGGTGATGTTTATCAAAATTTGAGCACCTAGCAGTACGCTGTGACGGTTAAGATCAGGATACAGAGATTCATAGCAAATTTGGGGAGCAAATTTGAAAAAAGAATAATCTATTACACTCGGTCCGGGACCAGGACTAAAACCAACACCTGAAGGAGAAATCTCATTTAAATAAGGAAACCATTGGGCGAAAGGGGTGTACTCTCCAAAAGCAAGAAGCTGATGCTTACGATAAGGGGGGCTAGACAGCGTCCCATCGGCGTCAAAGGCAAAAAGAGCGTTGTAAGACTTTTCAAGAGAGGAGCTCGGGAACCCTTTTGAGAAGAGTGATTCCCTGGAATAAGCGCCGGTGATGAGGCCTTTTTGTGTTTGAGAGAGAAAAGTTTTAATTTTTTTAGGACGCCGACGATTGGAATACTCTTGGTCTAAATAATCGGGAATGGCGGATTCTGGCCAAACCAAAACATCGGCTTCGGGATGCTCACTCAGGGCTTTTTCGCTGAGGCTGATAAATCGATCGAGAATAAAATCTTGAAAACCGAGACCACGTTCTGCCATGATTTTTTCAGTATTGCCGATGTTGGCTTGAACGGGGAGAAAGCGAATAGTTTGAGTGGGTTTATAGTTTTCTGTCCATGCTTTGCCGTAGAACCAACTTCCTGCATTGAGAGTAAGGAATCCCAATAGCGCAAAGGAGAGTCCTCGGAGGCAATGGCGGAGAGAAAAGTGGGAAGGGATGAATGTAAGAACGAGAGCATTGAACAGAAGCAGGATGAGAGAGAGACCCTGAAAACCAATGATGTCGGCCCCATGAAAGAGGGGGAATCGAGCCCAGAGCAGCGTATAACCCATATTCCACTGAAAAATATAGGGCCAGTAGATCTCGGCAAGACACCAGAGGCCACAGAGAATCACTAAGAAGCTATAAGTCACTAAAGGAGATAAATTCTTATCATTTAGTTTTAACCTTTTCTTGAGCTCAAAGATCGCCAGACCCACAAGAGGAACATACACATGCGCCAAGAGAGCAAAGAGAAGTAAAACGGCTAAAGAAATCGGTAAAGGAAGACGACCAAATTCATGAGCTGTGTGGAACACCCAATGAAACCCAATCAAGTTGAATACAAATTGAGCTAAGAGGCCGCTCATTAAAATTTGTTTTCTTGAGGTTGCGCGATAAAGCCAAAACCACCATAGAGGAACGAAATTAAACAGAATAGCCCAGGGAGGAAAGGGGATATAGGACGTTCCAGTCATGACCCCTGAGAGGAGTCCCGCTGTGAGAGGGAGTTTGTTTTTAAATAAAAAGTATTGGAAGCGATTCATCATATAAGTTTATTTCTGCATAATTTTTCTGTGAAAACACGCAATTGAAGAGGTTTGATGTTGCGCATAACAACGATTTTTATGAAGGGTAAATAAGGAGTTCTTGATTGTCTTAGGGCGGAAGAGCTTCATAAAATAGAAGGAATATCAAAAATGACAGACATGAAGAAGGAGTCTCAATGGATGTTCACCTATTGCATTGCCCGCGTTGTGGAAAAGGTTTTTATGTTGATTCTCAATCCCCAGCGCTTCCCGTGAGCGAGTTTGTGTGCACGATCTGTCAGTTTCAATTCCGAATGCAGTTTGATAACCACCGTCGTTTATTAATTCCGGTGGTGGATCAGGACACTGACTTTGTCCCTGAGCCTGAGTTTCAGCCGCATTTTCATAAAAACAAATCGGAGTCCTCAGATCCTGTGACTTTTCGATTAAAGCAAAAATGGCAGGACGTTTTAGAAAACTTCACTCATTCAGAAGTCCATACGGAATTTATTCAATTATGCCAAAAGTTGGATCGAACTCAGTTTGCAGAAGAGCGATACCAGTATTTAAAAAAGGCTTTGGGGGACGATCCGGAGGTGGATAAGCGAATTCGGCAGATTACCATGAGGAATTCTCAGTCGGAGGTCATTAGTGATCGTCTTTTGCTTGAATCCAATAAAATTCCTCGTTGGCGCAATCTCATCATTCTCTGCGTGATCACTGTTGTCATTATTCTTTCGGGGACTCTTTTGCCTTCTTTGTATTGGTTATCTTTTATCGGAATCTTGTTTTTGATTGGTTTGCTTTTTACCTTACATCGATACCATTAGTGAGACTCATATTTTAAGGTTTTTGGTTAATCAGTGCATCGATTGCATAAAAATATTTTTATCCATTTAAAATTGATCTTTTAGCGACGGCTCATACTATTTTTGTCCTCACGGCTTTTGCGGAGCCGGATACCTATGATGGAACCAGTGTCTCATCTTTTTGAAGCAATTTTTTGAACTCTTCTTTTTAATTGCTCTGAGATGTTTCATCTTGAGAATAAAAGTGAGAGGGATTTAGACATCTGAATAAAATAAATAAAAATGATTTATAATTAGACGCTTTTTTAAAGTTTTCTATGAAGAGTGTTTGATTCGTAATAAAATTGAATGAAGAAACGGAGATGAATCGGATCCAGATTAACTTCCCAAAGATCATAAAAGTACGTTTTGAGACAAGGGTAAGGAGGACAAATGGAAAAGAGAGTTTCCTTCAAGATGGATAAAAAGATTATTACGTTGTTTTTAACAGGTTTCGTGATTGTTTTTTCGCCTATCAAAGTACAATTTCAAAAAAGCGTTTCAAAAATGAATTTATTGAGCCAAACAGTCATGAAAAGCTGTTTTACCAATGAAAAAATAGAGTCTATCACAGGAAAAAAACGCTCAGCTATTTCTCCCAAGGTGGTTAAAGCGTGGAAGTTAGGAAGTTTGGATTTCATGTACAGCAAATCTTGTGGGCTAGTCTTGGATTATAAGACACTTATTTTGGAAAATCTGTTATTTACGTGGGTCAGTGACAAAAAACAGTTGGAGGAACGCATTGTTTCTGTGATTCCAGCGATTAAAATAGCTCCGGTTCTTGCGCAAAGAAGGGTGAGTTCTGTTGCAAATAAAAATAAAAAAGAGATTAAAAAAACAAACTTCAGGGGACGCATTAAAGAAAAACCTGAAGATCAAATTGCGCGTGAATTCCTTGATATCTCCGAGAGAATGAATTTTGCCAGTCGCTGTGAGAAAAAATTTATGGGGTTGCAAGGATTTGGTCCTTTAGGAAAAGCGGTTAAAGAAACTCTCAGTCGGGGATCTACGGGAAGCATTTTGAAACACAATACTTCTTTTGGGGGAGCGTGCCCGGGCTATAGGAGTATGAATCTTGAACAAAGAAAGAACCTATGGGTTTTTATTATGATGTCCATGTCCCACTATGAAAGCAGTTGTCGAGAAAGCGTGACGAACCAAGGGCCTTATGGAATTGCCACTGGATTGCTGCAACTTCATGGAGGCAAAGAAGATATTTATGCGAAATGGGACCCTGATTTTCATTGTGATAAAGGGATTTCGAAAAATGGCCGCAGAAGTATTCAATGCGCGTTGACCATGATTGGTGAGCAAATTTATAGAGGGGTTCCTCTCTTCAATGAGAACTCCCATTGGCAGGTTTTAAGAAAAGTTGACAAGCCAGGATCTCAAGCCCATCAAATTCGCTATGCCATCTCCCAAATCTCGGACTGCAAAGCCAATCCGTTGTATTTTGATTTTGACTTTAAAGTGGAAGTAAAGAAAAAAATCGAAGTGCACAATACTCGTCAAGGTCCTGGTTATGAAATAGCCAAGTTGGAATAAAAGTGAGTCCGTGTTGCAACAATGATGATTCATTTGTTCTTGGAAGTATCTTATGATACTTGATCTCAGTGGAATATTATTGGCAAGGCCTTCAGGACTATCAGTCTATCTTAGATCATCAAAAAGAATCTCTTTCTTGGCCTCCGGAGAAGGAAGAAATATGGGGGTTGGAGCATTCCCTTGTGGTTTCTTTGGGAAAACGATCCAATGGCGAACGCGAAAAATTTTCACATCCATGGCCAGTTGTGCAATCAGATCGTGGGGGCTTGGCGACTTTGCATTCGCCAGGGCAATTGGTTATTTATCCTTTGATTTCTATTGCTAAGCGAGGCTGGGGGCCAAGGCATTATGTGTGTCAATTGCTTAAAGTCACGCAAACATCTTTATTAGAGTTAGGTCTCCGAACCCAAATCGACGATTTATCTTCAGGGCTCTTTATCGGAGAAAAAAAACTTTGTTTTATTGGATTGAGAGTGAGTCAAGGACGGGTTTACCATGGGCTTTCCTTGAATGTCTGTAATGATTTGAATTTCTTTGATGGGATCAGTGCTTGCGGTTGGAAGGGGCGGCCGCTGACAAGTTTAAAAGAGCAGGGAGTCGAGATAACTCCAGAAGAATTATTTAATTTATGGAAAAAGCAAGCATTGCTGCGGGATTGTTTTTAAAGCTTCTCGGTCTGTTTTGTTAGACCTCAAACCAACTTAAATCATTTAGGGTCTTGTTTTGTAAAGATTACCTCGCGGGATTCTCCTTGACCTTTCATTGCAATGGATGCATGGTACGGCGCTTCCTCAAACAAAAAGGATTAATTGTGTCTTCATTTAGTGATTTTAATATTTCCCCTGAAGTGATCTCAACTTTAAACAAAATGGGCTTTACGGCTCCGACTGAAATTCAACAAAAAACCTTACCAGTGCTCTTGGATGATAAAGCTCAAGACTTAGTGGCTTTGGCATCCACGGGAACGGGTAAAACCGCTGCTTTTGGAATTCCCCTGATTGAAAAAATCGATGCTCGATCTCTTCATCCTCAAGCGCTTGTTCTTTCTCCGACACGAGAATTAGCTTCTCAGGTTGCTGAGCAATTGAAAAAAATTGGGGCTGCCAAAAACATTCAAGTGGCGGTGATTTACGGTGGATCCAGTTACAGAACTCAAATCATGCAATTAAAAAAAGGCGCTCAAATTGTTGTGGCCACTCCGGGGCGTTTGGTCGACTTGCTTGAACAAGATTTATTGAGTTTAACAAAAGTGAAAATGATGATTTTAGATGAAGCCGATGAAATGCTGTCCATGGGTTTTCAAGAGAGCCTTAATTTCATTTTATCAGCCACTCACCCTGAGGATATTGATGACAAGGTTGTAAGAGCATCTTGTCAAACTTGGCTTTTCAGTGCCACGATGAATGCCTCGGTCCGACAGATCACTAAGCGGTATTTAGAAAAACCATTTTTTATAGAAGTGAGCACGGGGAAAGGTCTTTCTCCCACAATTCGGCATTCTTATTTTACAGTGCGCTCAGAATTGAAGACAGAAGGGCTGTTGAGATTATTGCGATCTTTCCCTCAGTTTTATGGGTTCATTTTTTGCCAGACGAAATTAGAAGTATCAGAATTGGAACAAGCACTCCTTAAAAATAATTTACCTGTAGAATCTTTGCATGGAGACAAGGTTCAAAGAGATCGAGAGTTTATTTTGAAGCGTTTTCGATCGGGCGAAACTCGAATCGTGGTGGCTACCGACGTTGCGGCTCGAGGGTTGGATATCCAAAACCTCACACATGTTATCAATTACTCTCTTCCATGGAATGTGGAGACCTATATTCATCGCGTGGGCCGAACAGGGAGAAATGGCAGTGAGGGTCATGCTTTCACTCTTGTTGGTCCTCATGAAATCCGTTCATTGGTTCGATTGCAAAAACAAACAGGAATTGAACTTCATAAGGGAGCTTTCCCCAAAGCTATTGAATATGCCGTTTCTGAAATGAAGAAAGTTTTGGATTTAATGACTCAGGATTTCAGCGGTGCTGCTTTTCGATCGGCAACTCAAGCCGTTCAGGAAATCCTGAAAGAAAAAGAGGAATTGTCAGATGCTCACCTTCAAGATTTTCTTCCCAAACTATTTTTATTGTTAAAAGGGGAGTGGTTCAATCAATCGGAGAAAAACCTTGATTTCCTTGAAGGCAAAGTGCCTCGAGAGTTTGACTCGACAGAACGATCGTCACGGCAAGGTGGCGGCCGCTCCATTGGATCGAGAAGCCGTTCATCAGGATCAGGACCTTCTAGAAGCAGGAGTGGTAGCAGCCGAGGTGAGGGGGGGCGTGAGAGACGTTTTTCTGAGGGGCGCGATTATGATCAGGTTCGCAGTCCAAAACGCTCTAGAACAGAGGATCGATCTGAGAGCGGTCAAGGGCGGCCTCCTCGTCGCTTTGATAAAAAAAATGACGAAAATACCTCTCGCGGAAAGCGCTTTGGACGTCCGAGTAGCAGTGCTCAGAGCCAACGAGTCATTCGTTATGACGATGATGAGTCAGGGCCTTCTTCAAGAAAGCGTTAAAACTTCCAACCTAGTTCCCAGCGCCAAAGTGTATAATAATCAGAAATTTGATTATTGGCCCAGTCTTGTCTGGAGTAAGTCAAACTGGCCGAAAGATGTTGATGATTCAAGGCAAGACCCACTTGTTGTTCGATTTCACCCAGGTTGGCAAAGATTTGAAAAGGGGAATAGCTGTAATTGATTCCAATGCTTGAATAAAACTTGCTGTTGTCTGGATCATTCAGCCAGTGAGTCGTAACTCCAAATTGAAGTTGTTGATCAGGCTCTAATTGAGCAGTCAGAGAAGATCCTATCCGTAGATTAGGTCTCGTATCAAAAGGCTCATGCTTATCACTTTCTGTACCAAGATTGTCTATGGTGGCGGAGAAGGTAGGGCTCCCTGCGAGATCTCCGGGAGCAAAAAGAATACTGGGTTCAAGAAAGTACATTTGCTGTCGGTGGTTGCTATAAATATCTTTTGATCCATCGACAAAATGGTCACTAAAATAACCATCATTATAAGAAAAATCTCTTTGAACATAGCGCGCTTGCAAGCCCCAAGACCATTCTGAGTTCATGAAGCTGCCCATTTGGAATTGGAACTCAGATTCCCTCGAAGCAAGGAGCGTGATGCGCGGTAAAGAGGGATTACGTATATTTGTAAATAAAATTAATTTTGAAGGAATGATATTGAAGCCCCAGTTATCTCTGAGATAACCGATCGATAAACTGGATGCAAAATGCTCATTGGAATTTTTTTTGATCAAATCCAGTAAAAGATCGGCTTTGACGGGAGTTTCAACAATGTTGGCCACGTTCTGAAAGTATTTGAGGTTATTATTGCCAAAACTAGAGATCCAGAATTGGGGTTTTCGCCGTAGTCCTAAAAAAGCGGGGTTACAGGGAAGCCCTGGTGATTCCTCTTCATAGGCATAGCAGAGTTGTTTACTTCGTTTGTGATCCATGTGAACTTGATCTAAAAAGAGGGTGAGCGCTTTGGGTGTAGCGCTGACTTCGAAAGAAAGAAGGCTCAAGCCCACAAGAAACCCTAGAGTAAATCGATGATAATGAAAAAAAATTTTTAGGCCGCCTTTCTTCATGAAATAATTCCTTTTTGAAAGTACGAATTTATTTAATTGCATAAGTTGGAGTGGAGAAGATTGGAAAGACCATTCGTAGTGTTGGAATAATTTTTAAACTCTTTTTCAAAGGGTTCAATTTCAGCCACCTTGCTCGGATACGAAATTTTTAAATCAAAAATCAAATCAGAGATAAGAAAGCTTAAATTCTCCAAATTTGTGATCCAATATTTGATTTGCGTGGAGCAGGATTTATTTCGATCTAAGGCACTCATTATTTGATGAAATTGAGTTAACGACTGATCAGCTTCGTAGCGAATGAGAACCAAGCTCAGGAGAGCTCGATAGAGATGCGTGCCTCGATAGGCAACATCCTTAATAATGGACCTGGCCATATTCACATCTCCCACTTGATCAATTCGGGTCAAAAGAGGGATTGTTTCAAATCGTGTTTTAAAATTCTCTAAATCTTCATAGGATTTGAAAATCTTTTCTTCATTTTGAATTAAGATGTTTTGGACATGGGATGGAAATTTTAAAATCAAAAGTTTCCAATCTTTTTTGAGAGCGTCTACCTTTGCATTTCGTAGGATCGGCTGTGGTTTAATCAAGGGCAGAATAAGATCCCAATAGCTTTGTACCAATATCCCGGCCCTCGCAGCGTAGGCCGAAGCTAAACCAATGCGGATGGTGGGAGTGTCCTCGTGTTGTAGTAAGGTCCAAAATAAATCGATGGCTTCAGAGTACTGTCCATCATCGATGAGCTGATAAGCCACTTCGACTTGTGGTTCATTGGAGCCCTTGGTGTTTGCTCTGTTGCAACCAAAGGATGCTAGAATGATGAGCCCCATGGCTACTGCAAGCATTTTCATCAATAAGGTTATCGCAAATCCCTTTAGCAAGGTCCATAAGAGAGTTTTTGAGTTCTGTTTTTTTCATAGTCAGTGCGAAGAATGTCACTTTTAATACTATATTTTTTGTTTAGTAGAATTGATTGACATATTTATGTGGTTTAGCGAAGAGCTTTAAATTAAAGGCTTAGTTTTGATCAGGAGCACCCTGGAATCAAATATAAAAGTATCATCTCAAAATAAAACAGATTGTGTAAAAAACGTTTCAGAAAAATACAAAATGTTCTTGTTTCATTTCGAGGAACAAAATGAGTGAGTCTATTTATGCACTTATTATGTTGATTCATCTAAAGTCACAAAGTTTAAAATCCGATAAAAAAGAGTGAGAAATAAAGAATTTATTTTGATTCCCATTTTTATTGCGGCTTTGGGATGCGCTCCCAAATCCAAAAATTCTCCTGGAGCTCCAAATAACGCTTCTGAAGTCGCCTACTGTTCAGTTTCTGCAGCAGCTACAAACCCTGTGACTTTGAGTGGCACAGCTGTTTATCAATATTACAAGGCTGATCAGGATTTGGGTTTGACAACAGACATGGGAGGAGAACCTTTTGCTAAACCCATTCGGAGAGCTGAAATCAGGGTGACGAATGCTCAAGGCACTTTGATTCATTGCGGAGAGACTGGCGCTACTGGTAACATCTCATTAGCCGTGGAAAAACCGGCGACAGCTACGACCTATTTTTTAGAAGTCACATCCAGGGCTGACAATACTTATATGAAAGCGAGCATTCTTGATAAGGTGGATACGAAAGCCTATTATTCTGTGAAGGTTTCTTTTGATGTATCACCTGGTGCGAGCAATATCACTCTTCCGGCGATTGTAGCCTCAGCAACGGGAACATTGGAGGGTGGTGCTTTTCATATCTTGGATCGTATTTTGGATGTGAATCATTTTTTGAGGAATAACACAACAGATGTAAAGTGTCCGGCCTGCCAAGGGTTCACCGTGGCTCCTAAAGTCACTGTGTTTTGGAAGCCAGGATTTAATCCAGCCTCTTATTTTGGAGAAGAATCTCCCCTCAGTTTTTATGATGTTTCCGCTTCCATTGATTCAGCTCCAGCCCTTTATCTTTTAGGGGGTGCTGGTGACGATGTCGATTATGCCGATACGGATCATTTTGATGAATCTGTGATTATTCATGAGTATGGCCACTTTTTGGAGAATACCTTTTGGAGAAGTGATTCACCTGGGGGTTATCATAATGGCAATATGATCATTGATCCGCGGTTGGCGTTTAGTGAAGGCTTTGCTAATTTTCTTCCTTCTGCCGTTTTATCACGAGCCACTTACATTGATACTATTGGGTCTCCCAATGGAAGTCCTGATGTGGGAGTTTTTCTCAATTTAGAAGAAGAAACTGGAATCCACAGCCGTGATCGCATTATCACTAAAACAACTTTAGGAGAGGGTATTTACCGCGAAGTGAGTGTTTCTCGGGCTTTTTATGATTATATTGATTCTTATTCTGCTGCAGATAAAACTTATGATATTAATGGGGTTCAGGATCAAGTGAATGAGACCGCAGAGTTTTCTTTCGCTTATCTTTGGCAGGCGTTGACGAATGCGAGCTTTGGATTGAATGCTCCGGATCAACGCTTTATTTCTATGGGGCAGTTTAATAAATCCCTTTATTCCTCGCTAGAAGCTTCAAGTTTTTCAGATATTAATGCGGAGAAAGCCAAGTTGGATACCGCTCGCATTGGTGAATTTCAAACTCGTGATACATCGGCATACGCTGCAAAAGTGGTTAAGAGCGATTCTTCTTGCGGTCGGATTATGACTCCAGTAGGAACGCGAACCTCTAGTGGTGGTGATTATCATGATTATTTTCTTTCTAGTGATTTCTTTAGAATAGACCATACTGGCGGTGTAATGGATCTTCAATTGTCTTACACTGGTACAGGAGATTTAGATCTTTATGTCTTTAAAGAGGTTCATGCTGTGACGGAGCCCAATGATCTGGTGGCTTTGTCAGAAGCTGCCAATGCAACGGCCGGCAATACAGAGTCTATTTCAGTGAATCTTCCTGCTGGAATTTATATGATTTTTATTAACGTTGATACGAGCGTTTCTTTTTCAAGCAGCTTAACCTACAGCTTGACGTCGGGAGGAAAGTTTTTATGCCCTTCACTGTAATGAAAAGAACACGCCTTAGGACTTTAGGAGTTTTAATTGTTTTTTTGGGATTAGGCGCTGTTGTTTCGAGTTGGATGTTGGTGAGCGTGGCTCAAGAGCCAACGCAGTTTACAAAGGAAAAATCGGAACAGTTTTTTTCATCAAAATCAAAATTGTTTTCAAAACAAAATCTTGGCTCTTCTCAGCCCTCTCAATGGACTGATAAGCCATGGCATGGTAAATCGATGTCTCCTTTCAAAGCGCAGACTTCTTTTCAGTGGATCGATGAGAGCGCGGGCGTTGGAAAAGTTAGGGTGGAATTGTCGGCAAAGTCTTTTATAGAGCAAACCTGGACCTACCAGTGGATTTTACCTTCAAATGTCATGACTCAATCCGATCTTTCTGCTCACTTTGAATCATTACGATTTCAAAAAGTTCAAGTCTTTGAGCTCGAAGTTTCAGGGCTTGATGGAAATCAAAATCAAAATTTATTTTTAAGATTAAAGCCTGTCATGAAAAAAGATTCAGCGATGACAATTCTTATTTCCACTCACGAAGCTCAAACCGTAGAGGGGATTACGCAGAAGGCTTTTTCGCAAAGCTCTAAAATTCAATCTTTACGAAAAAATCTTGGTGCACCAGCTGGTTCTCCTGGGTCTCCTTCTCCGCCGCGCATTCAGTTTTAAGAGATATTAAAGGGTTATTTATCGGTTAGAAGAGCTGTTATCTTTGAGAGAGGGAGCTGTGGGAGAACTCACTTCCTCAGCGTAGGGGTGTCCTTTTGGATCAAATTGTTTTTCTGCTGAAGATGATTGTTCAGCATGAGGAGTCGCGCCAAATGTAGCGCTATAAGTAATTTCGCCACAGACTTTTTTGAGATAGGTCGCAAGATATTTAGCTTTATAATGATTATTAACTTTAAGAGAGTGGGTTTCATTCGCCCATTTTTGAAAAGCCTCGAAGGTCATTTTCTTTTCAAAAGCCTCTTTTTCTAGTGTTTCTAAAGTGATTTTTTGAGTGAGATCATTCACAAAATTGATAATAGAGGCAACAGGGCCAAGGTCTTGTTTGTCCAGCAGCGCTTGTGATTGCAAAAAATGAAGGTGGGCGCAATATTGATCTGAGGGGCTTTGTTGAGCTGAAAGGAATAGAGGAGTGAATAGGCTGAATCCAAAAAAACAACAATGGATAAAACGAGAGCGTTTTAAAAGAAGAAGTGAGAGAATCTTCTTCTTTGCAGAAAAAAGAAAGAACGACTTTATTGGTTTTGAAGGAGTGATTTGTCTATTCATGCTCGCTTTCAATATTTTCAGGTTTAACTTTAGTCTAATGAGTGATCAGAGAATCGACAACTTATAATATAAGCCTTATTTTACTTTTTAGTCTTCACTCTGTTTTTCGATCAAGATTGATGACTGTAGCTTTTGTTTTTCGCAGTTTCTCTTCATTTTGATGGCCATCAGCCAAAAGGATAACATCTATTCCTAGGGATTCAGCAACCTCAAGATCGTGATCTGTATCACCAATAATGAGAGTGTCTTGCGCGGAAACCCCGACATGCTGCATGAGTTCATGGCCTCTTTGCACTTTACTAATGGCATGATGATTGTAGAGACCAAAGGCAGCATCAAAGTAAGCCCCTAGATTAAAGTCTACTAATTGATCATGTAAGGCGTCATGGTTCAGGGCCGTTAAAATTGAGACTTTAATGGACTCTTTTCGAAGTTGTTGAACGAGATCTCTAAATCCATGATAGACTTTGCAGCGATGCACATGGCTGAGGTAGAGATTCATGTAGCGACGGCTCAGCTGTTCGAAGCTTTCTCTTTCAAAATCAAAGCCCATTTGAGTATAAAAACTGGAGATCGGGAAATGAAAACATTCACGGTAAGTCGCTTCATTGACAACAGGGCGACCATGCGATTGCAAGAGTTGGTTCAGAATTTCAACGCAGATGTTAGTATCGTAAAGAATAGTTCCATTATAATCAAAAATGATATGCTTTTTTTGTTTTATTAAAGGATGGAGTCTGAGCATGATTTACTTCCTCTATTTATTAGCGTTGGATTATGATGTCTAAAATAAACGCCTGTCAAAATGCAATTTTTATTATTCTCTCTGGAAACAAACCCTGCTATCTTGTGCCTTCAGAGCAAATTTTACAACAAAGGTATCTTCAATGAATAAAAAATCAATATTGAAACGATTAGCCTCACTCAATTTGGCTGTGTTCATCATTCTTTCTCTTGCGGTTATTTCAGCGGTTGGAACCATTTATGAGGCTCGTTTTGATGCTGAGGTGGCTTCACAAATTGTTTACCGAAGTGTTTGGATGTATATCGTTTTAGGTTTGCTGACAATTAATTTGACCGCTGTGATGATTGATCGTTGGCCTTGGAAGACAAAGCATGTTGGTTTTGTTTTAGCTCATATTGGTATTATTATACTTTTAGTGGGAGGAATCATTACTCAAAAATGGGGTATTGATGGATCCATGTATTTTGAAATAGGAACCAGCTCTCGTTGGGTCACGGTGAGTGAACGGGAACTGAGTGTTTATTCTACATTCGATGGGAACAGTTTTACGAGTTTATTTCATAGGGATGTGAATTTTTTGAAATCCCCCGCGAAAGATAATAAGATCTCCATCCCTGTGATGGATGGAACCATTGACGTGATCGATTCCATGGATTTTGCGCAATTTTCTGAAAGGATTGTAGCCTCTCAAGATCCTTTGGATGGAAGTGGCGTGAGATTTCAATTGTATAATAATCAACTCAATGAACTTCAATGGATGGTTCAATCCCGAAAAGGCAAAACAGCTGTTTCTGAGTTCGGCCCTTTGCGCTTAGTGTTTGGGGATTCATCGGCGATTACGTCTGAGATGAACCATCTTTTTCTTGAGCCCATCAACAACAGTGATCTAAGGTACGCTGTTTATAAAAAAGAAGAGCCTAAGCCGGTCCAAGCAGGCGTTCTTAGAGATGGGGAGGAGATTGATCTCCCCTGGATGGGATTGAAGTTCAAGGTCTTGAGGTATTTAGCCAGCGCTCATCGTGAATGGGATGTCAAAAAGGTGGAACGACCATCGCCAATGTCCACATCGGCGGCTTTAATTCAATATAAGGATCAAAAACAGTGGGCTCAGCTCAATGATATCGTTCGATTTTTCACTCCCGCAGGAGCTTATATCGTTAAATATGGTCAACGGCGCGTGGATATTGGTGAAGAGATCTTTTTGAAAAATTTTTCAGTGGGCCGCTACCAAGGAACTCAAAGAGCAATGGCTTATGAAAGTGTGGTGGAGGTGCCTGGGTTGGGCGAGCAATTGATCTCCATGAATGAGCCGCTTAAGTTTAATGGGTACACTTTTTATCAGGCGAGTTTTCAGGAAAGCCCTCGAACAGGAACTCCAACGGCATCGATTTTATCTGTCAATAAAGACCCAGGGAGGGCGATCAAGTATTTGGGATCTTTGTTTATTGTTCTTGGCATCATTCATTTGTTTTGGTTTAAACAGAAACAAAAAAAGAAATAGATCTAGAACGAGAGAGTTATTAGATTTAGTATGACTGTAAAGGATACTGGTAACTGACTCATGGAAGGTTATCGGGTTGTTGTCGCAAAGTAAATTTTCGGTTTCGCCAAGTGTTGAAAAGGAGTGCTTGTGAGAAAAATAAATATGTTTTGTTGGTCCATTCTTATTTTAGGGGCGAATTTATTCATGCCTATTAATATAGTATTGGCGGGAACCAATACATCTCCCTTGAAATCGATTGCTGTTCAAGCCGAGGGACGAGTGAAGCCCTATGATACTTTGGCGCGAGAAGCATTGGCAATGATCTATGGAAAGTCGACTTTTGAAAAAAAACCAGCCTACGAAATCATGTTTACGATGATGTTAGCTCCAGAGACTTGGGGAGAGCGTGAAATTTTTGAAATTCAGCATGTGGGTGTGAAAGAGGCTCTGCGTTTTCCTAAGGAAAAAAAATATTTTTCCATTAATGAAATTATGAAGACCGACCGACTGCCTCTTTTGATGCAAGATTTGAGTGCACGTCGAGAGTCAAAAGAAAAACTGGATCCTTACTTTCAAGCGTTGCAGCGGTTGGAGAACCAAATTTGGACTTTTAAGGCTATCACCGCGGGCCAGTGGATGGCTCTTTGGCCACCAAAAGAAGGTTCTAAATGGCTTTCTTTGGACGTGGCTGACAAAGATAAACAAGAAATATTTGTAGCTTTGACGAAATCCTTTTTAACGGCTTTGACGGCACCTTCAGATGCCGATGGTTCCCTTCTTAAAAAAGATCTTCAGACAAAGGTCGATGATCTTGTCGCTTCAGCAAAAAATGAGAATCCATCTCTTTACCCGACGCAACAGTTGATGGACCTCGAGGTTCACTATAATGAGTTAAATCCTTTCCGATGGGCATGGATTATTTATTTGATTGCTGTTCTTATTTTCGTTGTGTCTTGGTTGTCGGGAAAGCCCCAGTACTTTAAAGCGGTGTGGGTTTTCACACTCTTGGGTTTAATCATGCATAGTTATGGCTTTGGGCTTCGAATGTATCTCACTGAACGGCCACCGGTCTCTAATATGTTTGAAACAGTCGTTTGGGTCAGTTGGGGAGCTGTTTTATTCGCACTCTTGTTAGAGAAAATTTATAAGTTTGGGGTGACCCTTTTGGCGGGCCCTCTGGTCGCTGTTTTTTGTTTAATTCTCACAGATATGGCACCTTCTATTTTAGATCCCACGCTTCAACCTCTAGAGCCTGTTTTACGCAGTAATTTCTGGCTCACGGTGCATGTTCTCACCATTACAATCAGTTACTCTGCATTTTTCATCGCGTTTGTTCTGGGTGATTTAGGTCTGTATTATGTGATCAAAGGAGAATCGCAATGGCAAGACAGGATCAAAGCCATTGTTGCTGGAATTTACCGATCTTTTCAAATTGGTATTGTGCTGTTAGCGGCAGGAATTATTTTGGGAGGCGTTTGGGCTGATTATTCTTGGGGACGTTTTTGGGGATGGGATCCTAAGGAAACCTGGGCTTTAATTGCTTTATTGGGATACCTAGCGGTGCTTCATGGCCGAATTAACGGGATTATTCGTGATTTTGGTATGATTGTCAGTGGTGTTGTCACATTCTCTTTAGTGATTATGGCTTGGTATGGAGTGAATTATGTTTTGGGCGCAGGTCTTCATTCCTATGGTTTTGGGGCTGGGGGCGTTGAGTATGTTTCTGCCTTTATTTTTGCTCATTTAGTTTATGTGCTTGTTGCATACATTATTCGGAAAGGTCGTATCAGTGCCTCTTGATTCGAGGCAAAAGTTGAGTCGCTATTGCAAAACTGAAAAACGTTTCGTGATGGCGACAAGTTATATTATGGACAAAATAAATTTTATTTGTAACCCTGAGAAGAGAACTCTTTGAGGGGATAGGATGAAAGAAGATAGTACAGCAGGTTTTTTGATGGCAACGATTCCTCATTCGGGAGAGGAAATCCCTCCCGAGGCGGCATGGTTGCGAGGACTTGATGAGATCACTTTGATGGGGGATGTGGATCGATATGTGGACCGGCTTTATGAAGAGAGTTTGGCACAGTTAGAAATTCCTTTTGTTAAAACTCAATGGCATCGTTATGCCGCAGATTTAAATCGGCTAGATACAGATTACGATGAAGAAGCGGTGATTGGAAGTCCTTATCCTCCCGGAACCTTCCCACGCGGCTTTCATTGGGTTTACTCGACCCACGGTGAAAAAATCCTGCAAGAACCTTTAACTCAAGAGATCCATGAGCGTTTGGTGAAGCGCGTTTATCTTCCTTTTCATCAAGAGGTTCATGCTTTAGCACAATCATTATTAAATAAAGTGGAGACTCATCAGTTATACCATTTGGATCTTCATAGCATGCCTTCTCAAGGGACTCATCAGCATCGAGATCCAGGCGAGTTTCGTAAAGATCTGGTGATCAGTGATTCTAAAGGTCAAAGTTGTTCCTCGGCGTTTAAAGATTTAGTGATTGAGAGCTTTCAAGCTCAAGGTTTTACAATTGCTTATAATTGGCCTTATTTTGGCGGTCGCTTGACAGAGTACTATGGTCATCCTGAAAAAAAGCATCATGTTATTCAGATAGAGTTGAATCGAGCCCTTTATATGGATGAAGCAACCAAGAGGTTAAAACCCCAACATGTGGATTTAAAGATTAAATTATTTGAAGCCTTAAGGAACATTAAAAGTGGAACTCATCATTAATTTACCTGGCTATGAAAATATTAGCCTTCATCTTGATGACTCCGGAGTCATTCAACATTATCAGCTTTGTTGTTCGCAGCAGACAACAATACTTTTTAAAAGCTGCTTGGAAAAATACGGAAAAAAGCCCAGTCAATGGCCAAAATCGAATTTATTCAGTTATTCTCAAGGGTTGGATAAATTCGGTCACAGTGATAATCATCATTCGAGTAATAATGATGAGCGAAGAGCCGCTCTATTGATCCAGGAGATTATTTTACGAGCACGAGGGGAATGGAAGCCACCCTATGCTGGTGAGACCGTGTGCAACTGTCGGGGTGTAAGCAGTGAAGAAATTTGTCATGCGATCACTGCAAAAGCCAGTTCTGTGGAAGAAGTCTCTCAATGGACAACAGCCTCAACTTCGTGCACGACATGTAAAGATAAAATTGTGGAGCTGATTCAGTACCGCTTTTTAAAGTAAGCTATGCGCGCACTTTATTTAGGCTTTTTTTCTGATGCTAACGTGGTTGTAGATGGTGGAAATGTTCCTGTTTCCAGAAAGGTTTGCAGAATAGGCGCTATGATGCGCCGGCAGCTTCCTCCACAAGGACCAACTCCCGCTGAGGTTGCATCATAAATTTCATTGAGTGTGTGGCATCCATTTTTAATGGCTTCTTCAATGGTGGCTCGAGAGATATTATTGCAACGACAGATAATTTCGGAGCGATTTTTGTGGTGCTTCATAAGGCATTTTTACCAAAATAGTGGTCCCATCGCTTTAGCTTGAGCTTTAACCTTGAGAAGGTCAAAGATTTTAAGTATAATAAGAACCTTGTTTATGAAGGAGAGAGGGGTGGAGAGCTTGGCTCATCACCCCATTTTTAACTTTTAGACCTAATAAAAAGGAGATGAGCCCATGGCTGAAGATAAACTGCCAATGACTGTAAGAGGGAAATCGTTACTCGAAGTGGAGCTCAAAAGATTACTTCAAGAGGAACGTCCTGCTATTATTAAGGCTATTGAAGAAGCAAGAGCTCAAGGGGACATCAGTGAAAATGCGGAATATGATGCTGCTAAAGAAAGGCAATCTTTGGTAGAAGGCCGAATTGCAGAAGTTCAAGGTAAATTAGCTGGAGCTGAGGTCATTGAACCCAGTTTGATTAAATCAGATCGTATTGTCTTTGGTGCAACGGTAAAGTTGATGGAACTTGAGAGTGAAGAAGAAATGACTTACCAAATCGTTGGAATTGATGAAGCTGACGTTAAGCTGGGTCGTATTTCGATTATGTCGCCTATTGCTCGATCTCTTATTGGTAAGAAGGCGGGTGATATTGTTCATGTTAAGGGTGCTAAGTCTGAGAAGGAGTATGAAGTCATTTCATTTGATTTTATTTAATATTTCTTATGCTTATTCTCCATAGGTCATGTTCTTCTCTTTTGTCAGATTAAGGCTTGTCGCCGTGGGATGGGAGAAGGCGTGTGGTTTTCTGTAAGTTTTGTTGCCGTTTTAGCGAATAGGGTGAGGATGGAGAGTTGGCAAAAGCGGACAGTATTGAGCTATTAAGTTTCTCTCTATGATATGGGGTGGATTGAGTTCATGTATAAGAGGTTGGAAGCCGATAAGTATTTAGTGGTTGAACAAAAAGGTTGGAGAGTCGTTATCTTGGGTTTATCCCTTTCTCTGATTTTTGGTTTGACCTTTAAAGCTGTTTTTTCTCCTCGTCGCATCCAATATGAAATAGAGAGGGTGCTCAGTGCCACGGATCCGCGGATCGCTGTCAATGCGGAAGGAGCTCATTTAAGCTTGTCCGATGGAATTTGGCCTCGGTTGGCGATTGTGATTAATAAATTAGGGATTCACACAAAAGATCCTTGCATCCGCCAAATAAAAGCCCAAATCGAGAATTTGGAAATGCCCATCGCTTTTTTATCTTTGTTGGATCGCAATCTCATCTTCAAGAGCATTAAAGTTGGTGTGCTTGATTTAGAAATGAAAGCGACGGTCGTGGAATGTGCAGCAGGTTCTGCGATTCCTTCAACCCCAGCGACGTTATCTCAAGAAGTATCTAAACCTTCTGAGGTGGTGGATAGTAGATCAAGCCAAGAAACAACCATGGTGGCAGCGCCTCCAGGATTTGATAAGCTCAAGCGTCCCTTAGAATCTCCTCCTTTAGTGCAAACCATGTCGATGGAATCAAAACTTTTGAAGCATCTCTTTTTTCGTGAAATTCGGCTGCGACTTGTGGAGTGGCCGCAATTCCAATGGAATCTGAAAGAGATCAATGTGAGTTTGCCATCCAATGATCAGGAGAAAGCACTGGTGAAGGGTGTAATCTCTTTGGCTTCACCGCTGTTATCGACTGATCCAACAAGACTATCTTTTCAGGGGCTTAACGCTAAGGTCGAAGCTCAGGTTAATTCTCAATCGATTGAAGCAAAAGTTCATGGGGCCTGGAGAGAAGGACGGATTGATCTCCAAGGTTTCTTTGAAACCCAAACTCAAAATCTGAATTTAAGTGGGACTTTTAAACAAATTCCTTGGGCTCAGTTGGTTGTTTTAGCTCAGGCATTTGGAAAGTCCGGAGCGCTTCCGGTTTCTTCTCAGGCGTGGGTTTCTACTCGTTTAGAATGGACTCGTTCCTTAGAAGCTGCAGAACATATTGCCTTCAGTGATACTCGCATTGAAGGGGAGTTTGGTGATTTTTTATTGGGGAAAGTGGTTTTGGATCAACAACCGAGTGATAAAAAAGAAGATTGGACGATGAGTCCTTTTCGGGCGTCCATGAAAGATATCAATATAGATGTTCTTGCTAAGATTTTGGGGTGGGAGAGACGGTACTCAACCTTTCATAGTTTTGGGATTTTCAATGGAGAGCTGCAATACCGAGAACCCCAGTCACTGGAACTGCGTGGAGAGTTGAAAGATCTTAAAGTTATTTTTGCGGGAAAAGGTCGAAGTCAGCTACAGAACATCAATAGTTTGAAACTGGAAATGAAGGGTAATGAAAAGGAATGGTCAGGATCTTTAAATGATATTAATTTAGATGGTGGGCATTGGAATGGTGGTGTCGCAATGATCGTGAACCAAACCACTAAAACCGTGCATCTGGATAGTCAATTTTCTCAATTAAAACTCAGTGCCGATGTTGAAAAAATGATGACGGTGAATGGAAATTTAAAACCTATCGACGGAAGATTGGATGTTGATTTCGTCGATGGCCAGATGGTGAACCTCAAGGGATATTTAAAATCGGATCAAGTGAACATCAATAATTTTAGTCTGGATAAAGTCAGAGTGGATTTTGATGGAAATAAGGGTCAAATCAATGGAAAGGTTTATGTTCAAGACCTTGTAGCGCCACGCGCTCACCTGGAGTATTGGCCTCACCCGTTGCCCGGAGAATATGAGAGTTTAAAAGTGAAAAACATGGTGGGGAATTTTTCACAAAACTCAATAGGAATTTCGGTTAAAGATTTGCAAGGGTATATGGTGGATTTTAAAACTCGGTTTCTTTTTGACGCTACCGCTGACATTAAAGAACAAATTCAAGGAAAACTTCAAATTCGAGGAGATCGTAACAAGATCCAAACTTATCAACTGTTAGGGACACGAAAAACCCCCCAGTGGGCTCATTAAAAATCATTTAGTTTCCCTCACCCTCTTTTCATCAAATCTTTCATTTCAGTGATTCATGTGTGTTAGTAAACGGGTAGAGGGTCTCCTTCCAATGATTCTACAGGATATGATGGATTCGTGCTTGTTGTGGAAGACGGATTCTCAAAGGGACTCGAGGGTGGCGGTGATGATGGGATAGAAGAAGGGAATGCCTCTTTTAATTGAATCGTGGGCTCGTCGTTGGAGGTTTCGGAAAAAGACGACCTTGAATCGTAGGATTGATAACTATTAATGGAATGAATGGTGTTGTCATTATCAGGGTTTGTTGAAAGTTGTGTGTTAACGGGTGCGGGTGGTGTGTAGCTTCTTTCTTGGCTGTCATTGTTTGATGAGGCGTTTGTCTTGACCTTGGGAGGCAAGCTAGTGGAGTTTCCTTTATTTTGCTTGTTGGTTTGGTCCATCAACCCTGAAGCAGGGGTATTTCCATTTTTTGAATCTTTTTTGATTTTTGCAACAGCTCTTTTTAATTTTTTTTCATATTGTTCTTTGAGTTTGGCTACTTTTACTTTGAACTCTTGGCGAATTTCTTCCACTTCATTTTCTTTAGCAGCAACCATACATTGATCAAAGGCTATTTTAGAGGCTTCTTTGGCCTTTTTACGACATTGCAGTTGAGAGTGTTTGGATTGAGCGAAAGAGGCTGAAGGATTCATGAGTGAAGTCATTAGGAGCGCAAAAATGAACAGGATATGGAAAAAGATTTTGTTCTTGAGTCTTTTGCTGCTCATTTTTACGTTCATAAACTCTCTCCAATAAAATTAATTATATTTAATTATTAAATAATAAATATTTATCTTAACCTTGCTTATTTTTTTGAATCCGCTCTATTTTATAAATCATCCGTCATTAAAGTAAAATTTTGTCATTCAACTTTAATGCCAATGTTTAAGCATCTTAAAATGCAGATGACCTTGAAAATGTGACAAATTGGGTTCTTGAATCAGTAAAATTTATCTTGAAGAATTCGTCACTTAGGGGCTCATAGTGCAGAAGTTGATTGACCTCGTACCACAATTCGTTTGAATAAAGGTCATTTTAGAAAATGACCTTTTATTTTTGCGAAACTTTTTTGGTGTGGCCCAATTAAAAAAACGAGGAAGCTGAAGCGAAATCTATTGGAGGTGTTATTCATTGACTCTGCAGGAGGTTAAGCTGGGCACCAAAAACCACAGAGATTTTGTAAACAGTCTCTAGGACAGAAGGAGGGTGGTATGCATTTGCCGATAATAATACAGGACTTGGCGATCATTTTGATCGTTGCCGCGGCGATGACCCTTCTCTTTAGAGCAATTCGTCAGCCTGTCGTTTTGGGTTACATTGTTGCAGGTTTTCTCGTTGGCCCTAACTTTGAATGGATTCCCACCGTGATAGACACTGAAAGCATTAAGGTTTGGGCGGAGATTGGTGTCATCTTTCTTCTGTTTGCTCTAGGATTGGAGTTTAGCTTTAAAAAATTAGCCAGAGTGGGCACGGCCGCTTCTTTAACGGCTGTGGTGGAAGTGGCAGGAATGATTGGCCTTGGTTTTTTAGTTGGTAAAGCTTTGGGATGGGGGACCATCGATAGTGTGTTTTTAGGAGGGATTTTAGCGGTTTCATCTACAACAATCATTATTAGAGCTTTTGAAGAGCTGGAAATGAAAACACGAGGTTTTGTGCGCTTGGTGTTTGGCGTCCTGATTGTTGAAGACCTGGTTGCTATTTTATTGATGGTGCTCCTTTCTACCATAGCTGTAGGACGCACTTTTTCTGGTATGGAGATGGTGGAGGCCAGTTTAAAGCTCAGCTTCTTTTTGAGTCTCTGGTTCATTCTGGGAATTTTTCTAATCCCTAGTTTATTGAAAAGAATTCGAAAGTTTTTGCGCCCGGAAACTTTGTTGATTGTTTCTTTGGGACTTTGTTTTCTCATGGTTGTTTTAGCCACGAAGGTCGGTTTTTCGCCGGCGCTTGGAGCTTTTATTATGGGCTCTATTTTAGCAGAAACTATTGAAGGTGAAAGAATCGAACATCTAATCCATCCCGTGAAAGATCTTTTTGGAGCTGTCTTTTTTGTTTCCGTGGGGATGATGATCAGTCTGCATATTTTAACAGAATATTTCATTCCCATTCTTATCATTACACTGGTTACAATTGGTGGAAAGTTGATCACGACAATGGCTGGAGCTTTATTGGCGGGTCAGAGTTTAAGGCATTCGGTTCAAGCAGGAATGAGCTTAGCTCAAATTGGTGAATTTTCTTTTATCATTGCAGGCTTGGGATTAAGTTTGGAGGTGACGAGCGATTTTTTATATCCTATCGCTATCAGCGTTTCGGCGGTCACGACTTTTACAACACCTTACTTCATTCGCTCTGCGGATTCTCTTGTCCATTTCTTAGAACGTCGTCTTCCATCGACTTGGCTTTTAACCCTAGAGCGATTCCGGACGAATCCCGTTACCTTGTCGCGGCCAGATGATTGGCGAGAGTTTTTAAAAAATTATTCGTTGAAGATCGTCACGAATGCGGTTGTTGTGATTGCGTTGTTCCTGATTGTTTCCGAGTTTTTTCAACCTTGGGCAGCAAATCAGGGAATGGATTCTTCTTTCGTGAATGGCCTTTGTTTAGTTTTAGTCTTTGCATTATCAATTCCTTTTTTATGGGCTATTGTAGGAGGAAAATTCCGAGATAAAGAGGCTAATGAACTTTGGACGGCAAGAAAAACTTCAGGCCCATTGTTGCTTTTACAAGTTTTTCGTTGGATTTTTGCGGTCATACTGACTTCAGCTTTGGCTAGCCGAATATTGGCTCCTGGGATGGCTTTTCTGGTATCGGTTCTTGCTATTTTATTTACGGCGTTATGGGTGCCTCGATGTTTTAAACAGGTTTACCTTTGGTTTGAAGGGCAGTTTGTTATTAATCTTAATGAAAAAGAGACTCATGAAGTGAAGAGGAATGGCTTTCCTCCGTTGGCTCCCTGGGACTCTCATCTTGTTGAATTGAATGTATCACCCGATTCATCACTGGTTGGGAAAAAATTGTCGGAGTTAACAATACGTGAGCGCTTTGGGATCAGCATTGCGCTTATCGCCAGAGGAAGCAAATTGATTCCAGCTCCTGGTCGCAATGATGTTCTTTATCCATCCGATATTTTACAGGTGATTGGGACCGATGAGCAAATCAACCGTTTTCGGCACGAGTGTGAAGCTGTATCAGTCAATCAAGGCGATCTCCCCCTTGATTTTATGTATGAATTGCGATCGCTTTATATAAAACCAGCATCATCATACGCTAATAAAACAATCCGAGAGTGTGGAGTGCGCGAGAAGACTCATGGTTTAGTCGTAGGTGTTGAGAAAAAAGGTCAGCGAAAATTAAATCCTGGTTCTGAGTTTGTCATTGAGCCCGGTGATGTGATTTGGGTCGTGGGAGATCGAAATCTAATGAAAGATCTTTAACAGGCTGAGAGAGCTTTAAAGATGTGTGTGGGATGTTCTTTTATGAACATCCCACACAAAATCACTGCGTTTATTTAATGGAAACTCAACGCAGTACTATGGAGCTATTCTCAATGCTGTTCTTCTTGTTGAGCATTGATCAGGTCTTGATAACCTTGCAGATCCTTGTACTGAGGGTCATTTTGAATTTTATCCATCATAATGGTTTGAGCTTGCATGTCCAGTTCATGAAAAGCTGCTGGATTATTAGGACAATAGGTGTATCTTAAAACCATTCCCGACAAACCCGCCAATGTGACTTTGAGTTTTAAATGATCCAACTCTTTGTCGATGGCATCCTTGTATTTATCAAAATCAGGGATGAGAAGTCCAATCATGGAGAGAAGCGTTTCAGCCCAGAATTTCTCAGGGGTTGAACCTTCAATGACAATATCGCCTCTTTTTGTGACTCTGATTTTTTCATAGTAAGTCTGAGCGTCGTTTTGCCCAATCACATCGTACTTTTTAAGGTTGGCCGGCTCTTTGGAATCAGCAAGATATGTAAATAATCTTACTTGAGCCTCTTGAGAGGTATTTGTTCTGAAGAGAGATCCTGTGCCTCGGTTCGAAAAACTATAAGTTAAATTTACGACAGGAGGAGTGGCATTGTTTTTAGATGCAATTCCAAAACTACGACATTGATAGGTTTTAGCGAGAAGTTTGGCATCATCAAAATAAATGTCCTCAGGATCTGTAGAGCTTTGTTGTAAGGGTGGCAGTCCTTTAGCATAGTCTCTATTAAGGGCTGTTCCATAAGCATCTAATTTTAATTGCTCTAACGCTTTTTTAACTGTGGTTGGAAGGGTTCCAATGGGTGCAGCAGCATCAGGGTTTTGTGGGGCTCTTGTATCAGGGTTATTTTCGTCAATAGGAAGGGGTAGCTTGGGTTTTTTTTTGAAAAATCCAGAAGTTTGCATTGGCGTGCTTTGGCTAGAAGTCAAAGCGGTATCAGCTGTGGCGACACTCATTGTTCCACCGATGATGATTGAGAATCCAATTTTAGCGATTTTAAGCATAATAACACCTCCATGTGTTGCTTAAGTTGATTGCCTTGTTTATCGTATTATCTCTGATTTTAAAGTCAATAATCGCAAATTTTCATGACAAAAGTCGCCAGCATTTCATCCCTTGGGAGAGTGACTTCTCATACCTAAGAACCAGCAAAGAGAGCTGATGAAAATAAAAGGAATGCAAATCGACATTCCAAGTTGCAGAGAGCCTGTCTGATCAGAAATGAGTCCAATGAGTGGAGACGAAATCGCATCTCCTAAAATATGGCAAAGAAAAATACTGATGGCCATGGCTGAAGTCTGTGCTTTCGCTGGAACAGACTCAATGATGGAAACGTTCACTGGACTTGTTGATAGAAAAAAGAAAAGCTGGGTGAACGTCAGAAAGAAAATCAATGTGCTGATGGTGGGTGCGTATAAAGTTCCTATAAAAAAGGGCAGTGAAAGAGCCATCGAGATGGAGGAGAGTTTAAGGTGGCCTCCTTTTCCTATTTTAGCAGACCATCGATCACCAAGATAGCCTCCTAGAAGTGTACCCACCAGCCCACTGATCACGGCAATGCCACCAAAGAGCGTGTTGGCTTTTAATTGGTCTAAATGATAGGTCCGCTGCAAATAGGAAGGAACCCAATGCGCCACGCCTCCTACAACAAAAGTGTAAGCACAATAACCTAATGTGGTCCAAACATAGGGACGAATTCTAGCAATTTCTTTGAGGATTTTTTTGTAGTTAAAATCAACCAATGGAGTTCCGCTTTTCGGATCGGGAAGGGTGAGGATTAAAAGAGCCATCAGGATTCCTGGAAATCCGACGATAAAAAAAGCATTTCGCCATCCTACCCATTGGCCGAGAATTCCTCCCATAACAAAGCCAAGAGCAGCTCCTACAGGCAATCCCGAGGAGAAGATGGCAAGAGCTCTTCCTCGGTGTGTACTGGGATAAAAATTGGAAATATAGGGAGTTGCAATGGTAGTGAAGGCCGATTCTCCAAAGCCAAGTAAAAATCGAGAGAAGGCGAGCAGTGCAAAGGTCCCTGCCCAGCCAGTCATTAAGCTTGCAATGCTCCACAGAAAAGCGCCTCCAGCGAGAAGCCACGTTCGTTTGTGAGTATCTCCCAGCCAGCCAAAGAGAGGAGATGTGAACATGTAAGCAACCATAAATGCTGTTGCAAGGAGACCCGCTTGGAAATCAGAAAGTCCCATATCCACTTTAATAGAAAGAAGCACGGCACTTAAAATAAAGCGATCAATGTAATTGAGGTAGTTCATGATCGTTAAAATTGTAAGAGTTTTTTTAGCTTGCGGATGGGCATGAGAAGAGATGAAGGATTCATCCTTGGAATGGGAATGGTTGTCAGTCATTTATGGGCTCCACTTTTTAAAAAGTTGAAACACTTTATCCGAACTCATCATGAAAAGTTCTTCCACTGTGTCATGCTCGTTGCATTTGTTAAAGGGATTTTTTAACCATTCGAGATTGATTTTAAAGCTCAATATTCTAGCAAAGGCTTCAATTGTTAATCTCGAACTTTATTTTGATTAGTTTTTGTGCGTACTTTCGAGGGAGCCCTCTGAGCCTTGAGTCTCACTCAATGAAGCCATTTTATGGTATGAATACCAATATGCTTACGGACAATCACGTCCTTGAAATAAATTTTAGCTATTGTGAAAAATGAATTATTGACAGAAATCACAACTCTGTCTAAACAATTCCTTCAATGTGTAGCAACACATCAGTTCTGATTGCGGGAGTAGCTCAGTTGATAGAGCGTCGCCTTGCCAAGGCGAAGGTCGCGGGTTTGAGCCCCGTCTCCCGCTCCAATTTTTTAATGTTGCCTGAACAGCGAAAGAGGTCGATTATGAAATCACTATTCTTTGTTGCCGTCTTTGTTTTTGCACAGTCAGTACTTGCAAATGAATACATTAATATCTGTGACCGTGGCCAAATAGGATTTAGAATTGCAGACAGATTAGGTTCTGAATGTGAATCTGTTTCTAAAAAAGAGATGAGCGAAATAGTTAACCTTGATCTCTCTTCGAACCAGATTACATCGATTGCGCCTGGCGATTTTGAGGGTTTAACTTCTTTAAGAGAACTTGATCTAGGTCGCAACCGGATTACATCGATTGCGCCTGGCGTTTTTCAGGGTTTAACTTCTTTAGAAATACTTTATCTAGGTAGCAACCAGATTACATCGATTGCGCCTGGCGCTTTTCAGGATTTAGCTTCTTTAGAAACACTTTATCTAGGTCGCAACCAGATTGCATCGATTGCGCCTGGTTCTTTTCATGGTTTAACTTCTTTAGAACTACTTGATCTAGATCGCAACCAGATTGCATCGATTGCGCCTGGTTCTTTTCATGGTTTAACTTCTTTAGAAATACTTGGTCTAAGATGGAACCAGATTACATCGATTGCACCTGGTTCTTTTCATGGTTTAACTTCTTTAGAACTACTTGATCTAAGTTACAACCAGATCACATCGATTGCGCCTGGTTCTTTTCATGGTTTAACTTCTTTAAGAGTACTTTATCTAAGAGGTAGCGAGATTACATCGATTGCGCCTGGTTCTTTTCATGGTTTAACTTCTTTAGAAATACTTGACCTAAGTGGGAACTGGATAACATCTATTTCGCGATCTGCACTAGGTTTAAGCGATGCGGTTGAAGTAGATGGCGTTAAAGCTTTACCTTGATTATAGCCCAACGGCGCGGATAAGCTGCGTTAATCCAATCAATTTTTATTTACCTTCGTTGAAAAAATATTTTTCCCGTTCCGATGCCGCACTTTTGCGGTCGGAGGTATAGCTGCGCCTAACATTTGACGACTTTTTTCTCTCACATCCTTCGTGGTGAGTGGACTTACGATACGCGAGCTCACCGTCTGGGCGTACCGATCCCTTTTTAAGCCCGAGATTAAGACTTATCATTCGGAGTAGACTAAATTGTTGGTAGATCTGCACTTTTCGAGTACAGATGTCGTGGTTCAAACCCTTTCACATCCTTTTAACCCTGTGCCCCCTTCTTCTCGAGGACCGAGCTATTCGGTTGTCAAAGAGCTCAAAACGACTCTTTGGCTAAGCCGTAGAGTGTATATGAATGCGCACTTTGTCTGGGAAGCACCAACCCGCTATTTTTTCGATCACCCCCTTGTAGAACTTTATTGGAACTCGCAGCCACAATTGCTTCGAGCGCTTTATTACTTTTGCTGGAAAATGAATAAATTTACGTCTGGTTTTTTTCGCCATAGAGGGCTGCTCTGGATCCTCCATCAACGCGGTAAAGCGCATCAGGTTATGGGCAATCATTGCAAGGACGTACCAAGCGCGATTTGCCAGAAGTCTGCGGCAGGGAAGATTATTGAGCGAATAGCTGTACTTTGCTTCCTTATTCATGTTCTCACTATTCATGTTCTCACTAGAGGCTTGCTTTTGATGATGAACCATCACCTCTTGATAACTCCACTGGGTGAGATCTAAGTTAGTCAGTACAGCATAGTAATCCCAACCTCCCGCATCCTCGATCCCAGCTAACTCGAGAAGACTCGATTGATTGTGCTTATCCTTGATCTTACAAAATGTTTTCCACGTACGCTTAATGAGGATGGGAAAAAGAAGGGTGCCCTCACTCCACGCTGGCTTCCACCAAATGCGTCCCAATTGAATCCTAGGAGGGGTTACTCCTGTTCGAGCAAAACGCTCTTGCTCTTTTGCACTATACTCCCAGTCTTTCCAATCAATGCCTTGGGCTTTCATCTCATCATGCCACAAGGTGGTGGCCTTATTGGCCGTAATCGTAAAAAGTAGGCCCCGATTTAAACAACTTTTAAGAGTGGATTGATTGCAAAATGCTGAATCCATTCGAGTAAAATCCAACCCCCGACGCTTACGCTCCATTTGTGGAACACGCGAAGAATAAATATTATTAATCATGATATCTGCATCAGTTCCTGATTTGGTGTTCCCAGGTCTTACCCATACATGGTGACATAACCCCAGAGAGCTAAAGGCCACCTGGGACTCCAAAGACCACTCATTCTTGTAGTTCCACCATACACCTTCAATCTCTTCCCCATAGTGTTTATGATAGGTGGAATCAATATCAATGATGCGGTCAGCAGAAATGATTTCTCCATGAGTCGACAATAAAATGCCATGGAGAGTACGGGCCATCAGATTTAAAAACTGATTAAGACCAGCAATGTGAGACTCTTCAAAATCATTTAAATAATCAAGAAATAGTACGAGGAGCAGGAACTTCACCGTCAAATAAACCCCTTAGAAATTCATCATCACGAATCTCCTCTAAATCCTCCACACTCTCGGCACCCATTAAATGACCCGCGATCACCGTCAACGCTAAGGGGCCACTTCCCACGGAACGGTGGGAGACTCTCTCGGGTAAAGATTTGAGCATCTCAGTAAATAAAGAGGATTTGTAGAAAATTTCAACTAATATACCAATACCGCTTGAGGCTGTCAGACGCTCATCCGGGGGGAGGGCTTTGTAAGTTCGCAGCTTCTTCTCTATTCGACGACGCTCGGCTCTGATCATGGAGACTCCTCAAGGGTGAAGGGGCCTTCTTTACTACAGAAATAATGAAAGGAAAATAAAAGAAAAAACAACATTAAGACTTATTTGAATGGCCTCCACATTGGTGGAGGTAAAAAGAGACCTCTTCGACTCAAAAGGGGCCAACAGCAAGGCTGATAGGAACTTTAATAAATCTTTATCCGCGCAGTTAGGTATACAATTTTAGGGGCACTTGCTCAGCTAGAACGCGAGATGATTATTGAGCGTGTTCGTGCAAGAATGGCGAATGCTAAGGCGAAAGGAAAACGGATTGGTCGAGTGAAAAAGCGTAACTCGGTCTTGATCCGCTCATTGCTCGAAGCCAAATTATCATACAGAGAAATTGCAAGGATTGCTAAATGTTCGCGTGGATCTGTTCACGCTGAATTAGTAGCCTATAAAAAAGAGAAAGAAGTCGCTGAAAAATTGAAATTAACGGAGTTTCAGGATTCGCTGAAATCAGATAAAAAAGATCAGCCGATAGATGAGCTTCAAAAAATGAACTTACCGGAGGAAACCGTTCGTAAAGTTGAACAGCAACTAGAATTCGCTGCAAAGGAAAAGGTCGCCAATATCCAAGGGCAATACTATGAAACCTATGACTAAGACTGTCTGAACAAAAAGATCGCCTTTTTAGGGTTGGAAATTTAAAACGGAAAATGAAAAAGGCTCTGCCAATCAAGGTAGAGCCTTTTTTTATTTTAAGACCTCAAAAAGAAGGGGTTTAAATCGGGTGGCATTCCATGGAGCCAGAATATTCATAGAGTAGTCAGGCGAACGCATCGGACAGGTCGGACGAATGGATCTGGATTAGCCTGCCTCATTGACCAATCGAAATACCCACGTAGGGATTGGCTTACTCCTACGCTAGCTCTACTCCACGAAGAGGACTGGTCGGCAGTTCCTATCATGAGAAACGAGTATGTTTTAGGGTCACGCTCAAGCCAATAGTAGTATGCAGTCCAAGACTTTGTGATGAAATCTATATCGTCAAAACCCAGCAGAAGATCAAATTTTTCATTTTTCTCAAAAGTGCCTTGATCCGCATGGGCATCACGAAAAGGGTACCAAGTAACTCCGTCCGGCGAATCGTGCTCCTTTCTAGTGCCGGTCGATAAATAACCTCCAGCCTCTAGAATTAGCTCAATTGCATTCTCGTGTGAGGGAAGCGATGCGCCTAGAGCCTTGCAGGTTTCGATGGCTTGTTCATACGTCAATTCCGGAAAAGATTGACTCCATTCTGTAAGTGTTTTGTCGCGCACATAAGAAACTTTAGTTCTGAATGAATTATTATCGGCACTGGCGATAGTACAGATTCCCAACATCAGAAGCGAAAGAAAAATTGTTTTCACTTAGTAATCTCCAAATGTGAATGGTCTCGTAAACTCCAAAATTCAACAAATTCGAAAACGAGCTTGAAGATTTAGAAGTCACAAATCTTGTCCTTTCAACCGACACCGATTTAGAAATTCAAACCGAATCCGATCCGACGAAAGCTATTGAGCTGGTTCGTAAGAAACCGCACGGCTTTGCGTGTATTCTTTTGGATTACCACATGCCCAAGGATGGTATCACCATCGCCGAGGAAATGTTTAAAGTAAATCCAAATTTGCAAATCGCGATCTTATCCGCGCCGTTAGGTTGTAAAGGTCTAGCCACTATTGGCTTAAGACAAATTGAACCAACTTAACTGATGTGAAAAAAATCATTTGAAGACAGGCTCATCCGCCGCGACATTATACGGCCCATGTTCACGCAAAAAAACGACTTCGTTCTTACGGATCGAAAAAATCAGAATTCTACGAAACATGTTGTTACCCATGTCATAGGTCGCAACACCAATTTCCTTATATCCGTCACCATCGAGATCATAGACAAATCGTCCGGGTTTTAGTCGAAGAAAATAGGCATATACCCAAGCTCGGTTGTCATCCGTCTCATAAATTTTAGACCAAATGATATCTTTCTTTTTTTCGTTTCCACGGCCACGACCAAAAATAAACTCAACCCTATCATAGTTCTTATCCATATCTCCTTTTTTCAGGTGGAGCCATGTCCCATTATTCAACTGCAAGAATGTACGACTTGGATCTTCAATGGGAGGGTCCCCATAAGCTGTTGAACAAATGACCAGCCCAAGAAGAAGAATTAGCCGTTCACCTTTTTTTACGAGAATTTTCATAAAGTGATAAAACTTTGTCGGCATAGGTATCTCCCTCCTGATCTCTCGAATGATAGTCTCTAATAAGTTGACGAATATTCCTCTTTTTTGAATCTCTAATTTGCGACCACTTATGCCCCAACAGGCGAGTTCCCAACGCGACATTGATAACAGGATCAAGCTTATCAACCTTCTCGACATGAAGGAGATGTTTGCGCATCTCGATCCAATCCTTTTTGTCCGGAAAGCCACCTAAAACACGTAAAGATTGATCTGTGACCTGCATCAGCCCTGCAGCGGTGCTATTTTTTGCTTTCGTGGCTGCAGATGGATTGAAGGTGGATTCAATAGCGATCATTGCCTTGACAATAAGGGGATCTAAATCTTTCGGAAATTCAATTCCTTCAGACACCCAATAGTCTAACCAAAATTGAATGAGTTGATCGTACTCCGCTCCTTTACCCTCAAAGCCTTTGATTTCTTTTAATGAAGAATATTTCTTTTTGGATCTCCAGAAGAGGAAGTAAATATTTTCTTTCAAAAGGCCTGGTCTAATCTTGCCACGATTTTTTCTGACGTGAGCATCGACCCAAGTCACTGTACCAGATGCACATACGCGCTTGTGTCCACGAACAACATGATACCCAGGTGGACACATCTCAGATGGACTTGGTTTAATTAAAGTATTTTTTTTCTTGTTTTTGCTCTCATTCATACTTTTCATGTAGAAATTCTTTTTTCAGTCAGTTCTGATTGAACTCACACTCAAACTCTTCAATGGCTTTTAAAATTAGCTTCCAATCAGGAATATCGCCAAAGAACATTGTTTTCATCAAAGCAAAGTCCGCTTCCAAGTCTGGGACGATCCGAGCCAGAGGCGACAACTTCAATGTTCCTTTTCGAGCTGTTTGATAATTTGCCCATCCGGACGCGAAATAAATGCTTTTGTGAGTAGCAACTCGCTCCAGTAACGGCAGATCGCCTAAAGCCTTTTCTTTAGCGGATGAACTTAACAAGCAGAAGAAATCATAAAGATGGCGTGAGATGCGGGGTGGAAGTTTCTTGTCTTCGGGGAGGTGCGCATATTGGTGCAAGATCGTCGCTTTTTCCCAAAAAGTTCTCTCGACATTGAGGACGCGAATCGACACCGGAGCCTCGTTTGTTTTTTCCTTGAGGGTGTCCTTCACATAGCTCTGAATCTTGTGTTCGCTCACGGGCCAATGCTCTGAGCGCGCGCCCATTTCAATTTTCACGAATGGGCGGATGTACTCGTCCTTGGGTGCGGTCGTGGGATATTCAAACAAAAGCGTTTGCTGATCAGGGTCTTGTGGGTCAACGGTAAGATTCCATCCATTTCGATATCCAAGGTCGGTGGCGATTTTCTCTTCGAGGCTTTTCAGCATTTTACCCTGGACATATTCAGCACAAGCCTTGCCCAGTTCTTCGATGGCAGCTCGTTGCTTCTTTTTTGAAACTGCTTTCTCTGGATCGTTGGATTCTCCAAAACCTAGAAATTCTTTTTCAATCGACACATCGATGTCTTCCGAAAATCTACGAATTAAACCATAAACCTTTGAGAGTGATGTCCCACCCTTGAAGGTCAGATGGGATTGTAGCTCATCCATCGAAAACAAATGCCCCAAGGTCCACACCACCCAAAAATCCTTTTCAAGAATTTCAACGGGGATTTGTGACTCCTCATAGGCAGATCGAAAAAATAGATTCCGTTCTTCGTTCGATACAAGGTGCAGTGGCTTCATTTGATGGCTCTCTCCATGATTTCAAAAATCAGGCTTCTGATCCACGCAGGGGCGTACTTCAAATTCTTAGTTAAATCTTCATGGCTTTGACCATCAAGAAACTTGCGAGTTCGTCCACGTGCTGCCTGATCAATGTTTTCTTTTTTCATAAATTTGAATGCTTGAATGACCAAGCCTTCTTTGGTTCCCGCGGCATACAAAGCCTTGGTGGTCGTATTCTTAAATAAAATCTCGCTCTTCCCAATTTTAATTTTCTTCGTTGGCCCATCGGTCAAGAAAACCACACGCCCAGGAACCTGATTTGAGATTCCAATCAAGTTAGCGGCGTGCGCACCGGAGGGTTGGATTTTTAATCCATTTTTTTCGGCCAGAGTTTTCGCCACGGCTTGAATGTCGGGTGGGACCTTTCCCAGAACATCGTGCTGGATGGGATAGTCGTACAAACCCTGCGCAAGTCTGCGAATGAACTTATCCCTTTCAAGGCGAGAGAGGGCCGTCCTCACGCCAGAGTCGCTGGCGAGGTCGAGAAAATCTTTTGAGGTGAAACACCAGCCCGGGCCGTGAGTGGAAATCCGATCTTTAACGACTTTAGAAACGCTTTGGAGCATAACTCAGCCTCCTTGCTACAAAATATACCTATTTTTTGTAGCAAAGTCCACAAAATGCTACAAAATACCCCTATTTTTTGTAGCAGAATAAGTCGGATCACATATAGCCGTCCTCATCTCGCAATAGAAAGCCCACCAAACGGCCACAAGGCCCGACGATGGGCTTTTTTCGTTTAAAGCGACCCCTTTCCCCAATTCCTTAGCCCGCTGCACACAGGCGCCTGTGCGCCGCCGTTGTCGTGCGCCCCAAACCCAGCCCCAGTTTCAGCCCCCGCAGCGAAGCGACCCTGACTTCGATTGGTTTGGGTTGCGGCGTTCTTACGGCCATTCGGCCAGCCCCAACAAACCCAAACCAAAAAGTTCGCTGAGTTGTTTTTTAAATCCTTGAGATTTTCGATAGTTAGAAAAGGAAAGTGATAGACCGTTTCCTTGCCAAGGCGAAGGTCGCGGGTTTGAGCCCCGTCTCCCGCTCCAATTTTTTAATGTCACCGGAACAGCGAAAGAGGTCGATTATGAAATCACTATTCTTTGTAGCCATCTTTATTTTTGCCCAGTCAGTACTTGCAAATGAATACATTAATATCCCAACGGCGCGGATAAGCTGCCCCGTCAACCCCTTAATTAAGGACGATTAAACCGCGACGACTCTGGATGTAATATACCCATTATTTATGCCTTCAATGAACATCTTTGGACTTCGATTTCTTTAACCACTTGTTCTTTTAGTTTTGCAGAGTTCATTTTCATAACCCCTATATAGATTAATTTACAGATCAAGTCGACGCGTAAATGTTGTCTAACCTATATCAGGCGCTAGAAGGGTTTGAAGTATTTTATTTTCAGATTTGGCTCTGAATAAATAGAGCGAAAATGAGATTAAAAACAATGCAATATTTAATGGATTCAAAGCTATCAAACCTATCTCTGAAATTACATAACCCAAGTACATTGGGTGTTTGATAAAGCGATAAATACCAGTGCGGACAAGTCCACGGCTGGCTGGAGAAATACCAATTGAAGTTCCAAGTTCAATTGTTGCAAAAATGACGATCAAAAATCCAATAATAGCAGAGAGATCAGAAATTAAAAACAAGGCCTTTGAAGAAATCGTTGGACTGAAATATAAGAGTGGTATTGCTGAAGAAATATAAGCAAGGCTTTTTAAGAAACTTGATCCATTTACCTGCGCAGGCCTTCTTTTAAGAAAGAAATATCCAGCAGCAAAATCCCTCAGAACCAATAGTAAGAAAAAAATAAGTTGAGTTTGATACCAGCGATAAAATGCCAGGACACCAAAACCAACCATCATCAACGATCCAAAATATTTGCCGTAATCTTTTTTCAATTTAGATTCCAGGCTCGCTATTACGAAGAGGTTGAAATTCAGGCTTTTTTATAACGTTTATTAAAGCATCTCCAGCACCAATTGCTTGAATATAACGAAGTGCTTGGCGAGAAATAGCTTCATTTAACTGTTCATGATTTGTAATCTCAGGAAACTCTTCACTCAATACTGTAGAATTTAGCGAGGCAGTCTCTCCATTGGCAGTGAATTCTTTCCGTAGATTAATTAATTTAAACATTTTGTATTCTTCCTCTTCAATCGAGAAGGCGCTAGAATCAGAAGCATAAGCTCTTAACGATTGAATAGCAGCTCCAATAGCCAATACTAAAGCTAGCACCTGTATTGTCTTTTTCATATAATCCCCTTTATGATCGTAATAATTTTAATTCGATAAGCCTTGCGATCTTCTCAGGCTGATCTATAGTTGCAAAGTGACTTGTATCCTCAATCTCAGAGAAATCGAATTTTCCTAAGAGAGCGTCATTTCTTAAAACCGCCACTGGCAACAACTTATCGTCTTTACCAGCTATAAAAATCTTTTTTCGCTCAATTTGCTTTAAAGCCTCAAGCATTGATTGTTTGCCAAGTACATCGGAACGATTATCTTTGAAAAAATTTGCTGAAACCTTATCATTCAAAATGATTTTTTTTCTTCTTGGGGATTTGAAATACAAATCCCCATACTCTGACAGCCATTTTGCAAAAGAAGAATCATCTTGCTTCTTGACCCAGTCTAATTCAGCTTCAATCAAAGCAGCAGTTTTATGAAAATTGTAATTTTCATTTGCACAATTGAGAGTAGCTTTTGTAAAAGGAGTTGAAATACAAACAAGCCCAGAAACTGATTCTTGAATTAGTAACTCCGCAGCTAAAAAACCACCGAATGAATGCCCAAGTGCGAACTTTGTACCTGATTCTTTTGAGATGATCTCAGCTAGAGCAGAAGCTATCTCGTTAAAAGATTTTTTTCCTGTATATGAAGAACCATTGGTTCCTTGAATATCGACATACACAAGTTCAAAACTTCTCTTTAAAAGATCAAGATCTCTTAATGTGAGTGTGCTTAAACCTGGCCCACCCGAGATAATAATAAGCTTAGGCGCACTCTCAACTTCTGACTTCAGTTTAGTTAATTGAATCATGGGAGCACCTCAATTCTTTCTTTGAATACTTGTGCGCTCAAAGTTTTATTGAGATTAAATTCTTTTAGCCAACGATAAAGAGTTGCTTCACTTATACCGAGGCTAAGGGCAGATTTTCTTTTATTACCGTTAAATTCTTTTAATGTCTTTATAACTTCTTCTTTACGAGCATTAGACTCAACAACATCGGCCCTTGTAACAGTGACTTCATGAGGTCGCCCATATCCGATGGCCTCAGCTACGACAGCTTTATCGATAGAAGTTTTTGACGATAGGACAACGATTCTTTCTATAACATTTCTAAGCTCTCGAATGTTTCCTTGCCATTGATAAGCAAGGAGTTCATTTTCTCCATCAGGTGTTAAGTGGAATCTGTCACCATCGCGTGATAGATCATTTATAAATAGATTTGCATAGAAGATAATATCTTCCGGACGCTCCTTAAGAGCTGGGAGCTTCAATACAAAAGTATTCAGCCGCTGAAGTAAGTCGATTCTAAAAGTGCCATCAGACACTTGCTTATTTAAGTCTCTGTGAGTAGCGGCAATAAAGCGAACATTTATTTTCTTTGTTTTATTTGAACCTAGGGCCTGGACTTCTTTTTCTTGAATCACACGCAGAAGTTTAGCTTGCACTGGTGCTGAGCATTCCCCAATTTCATCAAGGAAGAAAAGACCATTATGAGCAGTTTCAATAAGGCCTGCTTTGTTCGCAACGGCACCTGTAAAAGCTCCGCGCTCATGCCCAAACAAGATACTTTCAGCCATTTCCTTGGGAATGCAGCCCATATTAGCTGCAACCGCTTTCATTTTTAAGTTCAAAGCAATATGTTGAGCAAGAAACTCTTTACCAGTTCCTGTTTCTCCCAAAATCAAGATTGGAGCTTCAGAGTTACTCTTAATAATAGTGTCTGCTTGTCTTAGAACAGTTTTCACAGCTTCTGATTGGGTAAGGTATTTGATTTGAGCATTAGCTTTATTTGCGATACTTAATTGAGTTGCGCTCATAAGAGATTTTAATAGTGTCGCAAAATATCCATCATCTTTAACTATAAAATGAAAATGTTTTCTTCTCATAGCTTCAACGATTCGACGAGTGCTCGTATCTCCACTGAGAATAATAAGAAATGTTCCAGCCGCTTGCTTATTCATGAAGTCTAAAAGATGAATACCATCATGCTCTTGACCTTCAAAGTTCAGGTCAATGACAGCAGCATCGAAATCATTTTCTATAACAAGTTTCTTTGCTTTTTCAACATTGTTTGCAGTCGTGATTTCAAAACTAGAACGAAGACTTAACTTAAGAGTTTGTAGTATCTCTGCGTTATCATCACAAATTAAAATTCTTGGCTTTGCAATCATATAACCCCCAAGCGAATCTCAAAGCATGATCCACCAAGATCGCTTTTTCTATAAATGAGTTTTCCACCATGAGAACGGATAATGTGATTTGTTGATGAAAGACCAAATGCTTGGCGATTAGCCTTACTTGATTGGCCTCTTCCTTGAAGATAAACTGGAATTTTTTCTTCATCCATTCCAAGGCCATCATCACAAACTTGAATTATGGTGTGGTTTTTATTTTTTACTACTGACACTCGAACTTGAGTCTTTGCAGCATCAAGTCCATTCTCCAAAAGATTTACAATCGCACGCCTTAAAAGCATGGGATCATGGGGAACATTTACCCATGCATCTTGAAATTTTGCAGAGATAGATTTTTTAGGTTTTAATGTCTGAACTTGCCGAATGCCATCCTCAATACATTGAATAATGTTTAAATCCCTGATTGCAACGGGCTCTTCTTCTAAATTTTTCTTTGCAGCCATAACCTGATTTAAAATCTGATCTGCTAATCGAGGGATACTATCAGAGGCTTCACCTCTGGTTTCCATATCCTGAGAATGGTCATGGGCGAGACTGGCCATTTGTCTTAATGCAGAAACAGGATTATGAAGATCATGAATAAGTCTTTTATAAGCATCAGATGAGAGTTTTTTGGCCTTAGTTTCAGCAAGCTGATCTTTGACATTATCTAACGCTATTTTTGTCGACCGAACCGTATTTCTTATCTCTTCAAGTTCTCGAATCTGTATTGGCTCAGAATCAATTCCATTTTCAATAATCATATCTTCAATTTCAGCATGAAGTTGATTCATCGGACGAAGAGCTTTTTTAATAGCTTTTCTCATTTGCCTTGCTGAAAATAGTGAGATCAAAATACTTGTTATAAAAGCGCCAATGAAAACTCCAATGGTATTTTGCATTGAAGTTAATAACGGTGATATAATGTGAATCTGTGCTTCACTTAAAGAGTGTCCATATTTTTTTATATTAGTTGTGGTAACGATCTCGCTATTTCCAAATTCAAAGTCAAAAATTCGAAAATAAGTTTTAGGCTTAACAAATGTTCGATCTAATTCCTCAAGGTTACGACTAGAAGCAAAGATGATCCCATCAACAACAACAATCACATCTGAGCTTGTAGCCTCTGATATTGACTGAAGAACTCTTAGAAGTTCAGGGCGATCTGAAGACTCAATCAGCGTCACTAAATACGGAGACAAGGCTTCAGCCATCTTCTTATCTGTATCGAGTCTTGATTCAAGAGTAATGGCCGCAAATAAGCCTGAAATCAATATGGCCGCTATAACTGAAATCGCCCATCGGTAAGGATTAAGAGAAGAGTTGACGTGTTTAAACAATGTAATATTCTTCATTACTGTACGGCCTCATTTTCAGAGCAACTAGGTGCAAAGCCAACATTTGAATAATCAATGTAAACATCAGAAAGAATGTTCGGTTTAAAACCTTGAACACACTTAGAAACCCAATAATTGGCCCTTGGGTGAAAGAGATTTACTGTAACCGCAGACTCTTCAACCAGTTTTAAAGCGTCTTTATAGTAGATCTCTCTAAGTTTTCGATCTTGAGTGGAGCGAGATTTTTTCAAGAGAAGGTCCAGTTTAGAACTTTTAAGACCACTGAAATTATCTGTATTATCAGACTCAAAATTTTTCAAAAGAAAGTCGGCATCAGGGTAATCCATATTCATCGCAACCAAAAAGGCTTGATGGGATTTTTTGCTATATCCATCCATAAGTTGATTCCATGGGAGTAGCCTGACTTCAACTTTCCAGCCTTTGGCATTCATAGACTTTTCGATCATCTCTTTCATTTCTTTACCACGAGCGAGTTCACTTGGAATTGCAATTATGATTTTATCTTTTGGTGGATGAATACCGTTTATTTTTAAATCCACTTTTACTTGTGAGCCCGTAAGACCGTTAGGAACATATCCATTTGCTTTGATCGAATATGGATAAAACGTTTGGCGAAATTCATCTACAGGAACACTTATTTTGAAAAGCTGCCTTATCTTCAAATTATTAAACGGTGATTTCAAAGTATTAAGACCAATAATCCATGTCGAAGCCACAGGGCTTGATATTTTTTGCCCCTTTTCAAAGATTGAGTCGTTCTCAGTTAAGGGCCAATTAGCAAGATCATGAATCTCTCCATTACGTGCGAGCTTCAGTGCTTCCTCTTCAGTAGTTTCTTTTAAAATCATACGAGTAATTTTAGGAATGCCTGAGTAGTATTTTTCAAAGGCATGTAAGATGATTTCTTTTTTCTGAAGATCAATTTGTGAAAACTTAAACGCTCCAGAGCCTATGGGAGAATTAAAGAATTTAGGATCAGAAACATTAGCTTTTGGAAGTATTTTGGCCGTTGCTCCTGCCAACACAGAAAGAAACGGAGGAAATGGATAGTTTAATTCAACAATAAGAGTGTTCTCATCAGTAGCATGAATTTTTTTAATTGAATCATAAAACTTACGAACTGTGCTTTCGGTTGAGATAGCTCTCTTAATTGAGAATTCAGCATCAGTTGCCGTTATGGGATTACCATTATGAAAAAAAATATTCTTTCGGAGTTTAAAAGTAAGAGTCTTGCCATCTTTGCTTGTGGCCCATGATTCTGCCAATGCTCCTTCAATTTTCAGAGAAGGAGAAAACTTTAAAAGACCATTATAGATCAAGTTTCCTACAGCGAGAGATGCTGTATCATTCATTTTAATTGGATCAAATGAAAGAGGCAGAGAATAAAGAGCCTTAACGTAAGAAGGACTAGAGCTTTGAGCATAAACTGTAGGTAGGATCATAAATCCCATAACGAAAATTGAAGAAAGAAACTGTCTCCCTAAAAACATTTACACCTCTTATTAGCAAATCAAGTTCTGCTCTCTTGATTGCGAGCGTTGTGCCAAAACAACAGGGGTTATTTAAGTCAGACCTGACTAAATGACAAGCAAAGCAATAAGCTTAATTTTTCCAAGGATTTATTTGTTTTTATTTGAGTTAAAAGATTAAAAAGTCTGAAAATATTACAGGATAGTTGAGGTCACTTTGGCTCTACATTGGTGACAGAGTCTCTTAAAAATGAGAGACTCTGTACATAGCCCTACTGAATAATTTGGGGTGTTTTTTCATCAGATAAAACAGGAATTAAAATTTTTGCTAACGACTCATTATCATAGTTTTGGGATGATATTATAAGTGCAGATGTATCAAAGTTTTCATTCAAATGTTGACTCGGGCCAACACTACACTCCTCTTGAGTAGGAGCCAATTTTTGTCTCCCTGCAAATGCATTTGACGAAATGGAATAAGACAAAATTAGGGAAAGCAAATATTTAAACAGATATAACCTCCAATACCTAAATGGAGAGCAAGCAACATGCCAAAACTTCTTCTTTTGATGGACTCAATACTCAAAATCAAGCTATCTATAAAGTATGTTTTCATTTCCAAATACTCATTTAAAACCTGGTAATGCTACTGATCTTTTGAAAGATCATTCTATTAAAATTTTTCATGAAGCTATTTTATGGGTGTGGAAGCTACCTTATGGTCGTATTTCTAATCGATCCAATTGTTTGTTAGTGCCCATTGAACAAAAAGGCTCTTGTTCAGCAAAGCATGCCTTTTTATCTCAAGTGGCCTCGGAGCAAATGATACCGCTCCAGTTGTGCATAGGTATTTTCATGATGAACTGTGAGAACACTCCTGGGATTGGTTCTATTTTGGAGGATTACAACTTAACGGCATTGCCAGAAGCTCATTGTTACTTAAAGTATAAAGATAAACATTA
The DNA here is from genome assembly GCA_963170155.1 of Bdellovibrionota bacterium. Lineage (GTDB taxonomy): Bacteria > Bdellovibrionota > Bdellovibrionia > Bdellovibrionales > Bdellovibrionaceae > CAUJGP01. Next base: position 88,206 of record CAUJGP010000009.1, read on the forward strand.
TGATTTTACTGTTTATGAAAACTCCACAGATCCTCATCCAAAACTTGATTTTCTTTACGAAGAAATTATATCTCCAAACCAAATTGGTAATTATAAAGTCCATCTTCATCAGAAGTGGATGAGGCGTTGGGCACAGGAGTTACATCTGGATTTCAATTTTGATCAATTATGGGAATTACGTGAAAAATGTATTCAGGCCCTTTCACAAAGATAGTTTGTTCCTTATCTCGATGGCAGGGAGAATTTCTGTTAAGTGAGTTAAGTTTTATTTAACTTCGTTATTATAATTGTGAAGATTAGTTTTTCTAGAGTCTGAACTATTCGAGTCACGAGACGTGACTCTCTTGCTTAGGTCGAGCTTGAGTCTTAGGTTGATTTTCTGGGAACATTTTTTAATTGGTAGGGAAGGATGGAACCATAAAATCGACACGGTAAAGATAAATTTAATTTAGCAATAAAAATTGATTTAATAGAGAGCTGTGCTCGCAAAAATTATTCTAATCTGTCAAATTATCAATGTAGAGTGAAATGCTTTTCTCACTACGAAAATACAGGATGAGCTTTTGACCCATTGAGGTTTTTCAGAAGCTTTCAAAGTAAACGCATCGATTTTCGTCTTAGACTTGTCTTTTGAAAGTCATTTTTTTTTGCACATCTAAAGACCTCGACTTTTTGCTGAGGTGTGATGGACGGAAAAGAAATCGTCCGGTTAAAATATCTATAACAGACATACGAAGTGTATAGCTTTGCAGAAAACGTGCCGATCAATTGTTATCCAATGCAAAGATGCGAAATAAGACTGCGGATCGACGGATTTTAATGAGTAAGGAAATTTCAAATCATGAAGCTGAAGAGGCTTCTTGAAAGAGCCTTTAGCTTACTTGATCAATTGTCACAAACGATGTCTATCGCTCCGTAGCTAATGGGTGGAGGAACTGTAGATGTCTTTTTCAAAAGAAGATTTAGATGAATTTAAAGCAGAAGCTTTGGATCTTCTTGAGATTGCGGAAAAAAGTCTTTTAGCCCTTGATAGTGGCGCTGAATTTAAAACAGCATTTGATTCCATTTTTCGAGGATTTCATAATTTAAAAGGTGCCGCTGGCATTATGGATATGGAGCAACTGCAGGCTCATACGCATGAATTGGAAAATATTTTGATGGGCTTCAAAGGTGATACTTCAATTTCCAAAAAATACATCAATTTATTCCTTCAAGGTATTGATGCCGCAAAAGTGCTTCTTGATGGTGGAGAGGTTCAGTTTGATTATTCTATGCCTCAGCCAGTGATATTAAATACCCCTAATACGTCAAAAGACAATAATGTTATTTTAGACTCAACGACAGTTGATGACCCTCTAGAAGTTAAAGATGAAAAGATACTGGAACAAAAAGATGTCTCACCTGAGACGATGGGGGATTTTTTTGTTGAATGCGAAGAGATTATCGAAAGAGTTTCAAAGCATTTACAAAGCATCGAATCCGGTGAGTCTACCAAAGACCATTTAGATGGTCTTTATCGAGATGTTCACTCTTTAAAAGGAGCCGCGTACCTATTTTCTTATAAGAATCTTGGAGATCTGGCTCACATAATGGAATCAAGTTTAGAAAGAGTTCGATCGGGAACCCATTCGACGTCACCATCATTATTGAATGGACTCTTTAAATGCCTTGAAATGATTGAAAAGCTTCTTTTGGCAGAAAAAAATGGAACTACAAATGAAACTATTGAAAACGCTATTCCAAGGATTTCCAAAGCCATGACTAAAATTGAAAATCAATTGCCATCATTAGATCAACCCTCATCTTCAGAAGAAGTGTCGGTTTTAGATGTTGAGCAAGAAAATACACAAAAGTTAGAACAAGAACAAGAACAAGAACAAAAAAGCAAACAAGTGAATCAATTGGTTCCAAAGTTTGAAGAGACGATTCAAAAAAATGATCCGGCCAAGCCTCATGCTGCGAATGAAATAAAGAATGATGATTCTACAAGCTCCATTCGTGTTCCAGTCGCCCTTTTAGACAGCTTGATGGCTCTTATGGGAGAAATGGTTTTAGTTAGAAATCAAGTCCTCCAATTTTCAAATAAATCCGAGGATGCTGAATTTATCAGTATGAGCAAGCGCCTCAATGTTGTTACGAGTGAAATCCAAGCTGGGATGATGAAGACACGAATGCAACCCATTGGTAACGTTCTTGGAAAATTTACTCGTGTCATTCGCGATCTTTCACAGGATCTTGGAAAGAAAATCAATCTCAGCCTTACTGGCACGGAAACGGAACTCGATAAATCATTGCTCGAGGCTATTAAAGATCCACTCACTCATCTTGTAAGAAATTCATGTGATCATGGAATTGAAAGCCCCAATGTTCGCAAAGCGGCTGGAAAATCAGAGATAGGAACAGTAAGTATTAAAGCTTATCATGAAGGCGGGCAGGTTGTTATTGATATTCAAGACGATGGAAAAGGTTTACATCGTGAAGTAATTTTGAATAAGGCCATTGAAAAAGGGGTTATTAACAAGGTTGATGCCACGAAGTTATCGGAGAAACAGATTTTTAATCTTATTTTTGCCCCTGGTTTTTCAACCGCTGCGAAAATCACGAATGTTTCTGGACGCGGAGTTGGGATGGATGTGGTTCGAACGAATATTGAAAGAATTGGTGGAACTGTTGATCTTTCAAGTGTTGCTGGCCAAGGGACTTTGATCAAAATTAAAATTCCACTGACACTGGCAATTGTTCCTGCTTTGACGGTGAAGTGTCGCGGTGGAACATTTGCCATTCCACAAGTGAATTTAGAAGAACTTGTACGAGTTGATCAGTCAATGACTCAAAATAAAATTGAATTCATGCATGGCACCCCTGTGTTCAGATTGCGAGGAAGCATTCTCCCATTGGTGGATTTGAATGTAGTGTTAGATATTGAGCATGAGGTTAATTATAAAGATGGGATTGTAAATATAGCAGTCCTCAATGCCGAGCAAAGTTCGTTTGGTTTGATTATCGATCAAATTCAAGATACTGTGGATATTGTCGTCAAGCCACTGAATCGCTTACTTAAATCATTATTGGCCTATTCAGGGGCCACTATTCTAGGAGATGGCTCTGTTGCTTTTATTCTAGATGTCATAGGGATTTCTAAACTCGCGCATTTGAAACATGAAAAAATAAAAACGGTGGCCAAACTGACTCCTCATGCCTATCATACCAATGAAGCTCAAGATTACTTATTAATCAAGGTGGCGTCTCCTACACGGCATGCTCTTGTGCTCGGTTATGTTCATCGGTTGGAAGAATTCAAAGTCAAAGATATTGAATACTCCGGTTCTCAAAGAGTTGTTCGCTATGGTAATACCATCTTACCGCTCATTTCTGTGAATAAAGGTCTTGGTTACAGTTCAACACAGCAAAATCAAGAAATTGTCCCTACCGTAGTGATCAGACGTGCAGATCATCTGTATGGTCTCGAAGTCGATGCGATTTTGGATACACTTTCATCAGAAGCAGACCTTAACTATTCACACATCAATAATCCTGCCATTTTTGGGAATTTGAATACTACGGATGAGTTGATTGTTGTCATTGATCCATTTGAATTGATTGAATCCGTATTTCCTCAAAGATTGGGTTCTCAAGAGTCATTGCATTCAGGAAATTCAATGGACAGAAATGAATTTGTTATGAATGCGGCGATAGATCAAAAAAAACCAGACATATCCGCTCGCATCCTTCTTGCTGAAGACACCATTTTTTTTAGAAAAGCAATTAAGGATGTCTTGCAGAACATGGGTCACGAAGTTGTTGCCGCTAGTGATGGGCAAGAAGCCATTGATCTTCTCAATCAAGCGGAAAAACCATTTGATTTGATTGTTTCGGATATTGAGATGCCAAGAGTCAATGGGTTTCAGCTTGCAAATGCGGTGAGAAATCATCCGAAGTATTCTTCTATGCCTATGATGGCCGTGAGTTCAAAGGCGGGCTTGAGTTTCATGAAGGAATGCAAAAAAGCTGGTTTCAACATTTATATGGAGAAATTGAGACCAAATATGTTGGAAAATGCCGTGAATGATCTTTTATCAAAAGAGAAGAGTGCCGTATGAGCAATACCTACGAACAGCTCACTACCTTTTACGTTGACGGTAATATGTTTGGAATTGAAGTTTTAAATGTTCAGGAAGTAGCAGGGAGTCCTCTTGTATTTTCTGTTCCACTTGCACCATCGTTTGTTCGTGGATTGGTGAATCTTCGAGGTCAAATCGCCACAGCGATTGGTTTGCGTGAATTATTCGATAAATCCAGTAAGGATATTGAGTCTCGGATGTCGGTTATTTGCAAAATTGACGGAAATCTTGTTTCGCTCATCGTCGACTCAATCGGCGAAGTTGTGGAAGTGGAAGAATCCCGATTTGAAACTGTACCTGACACCATTCCTCAACAAGTCAGAAGATTCATCAAAGGCGTTTATAAAATGAATGGTGCTTTTTTAAGTGTCTTGGATCTTGAAGCTTTAGCAAGCGAGCTCTCCCCCAGCACGGAAGCTGACTCAGGTAGAAATAATTAACATAATAAGGAGAAATAAATGAAGGCAGCTAATGAAAATTCAGAAGGAAAAATATACGAAATTACGACAATAAAGCCTAAGGGAGAAAAGAATAACGAGGCGCTCGTCGCGGCTATTTATCGTTCGCAAGCGGTCATTGAGTTTGATATCAATGGCACGATTTTGGATGCAAATGAAAATTTTCTTAGAGTCTTTGGATACAGTTTAAGTGATATAAAGGGAAAACACCATCGAACCCTTTGTGAGTCTTCCTACACAGAAAGCACGGATTATCAAACGCTTTGGGAGCAACTGGGAAAAGGAGAATCTCACGCTGGGGAATTCAAACGAGTTGGAAAAAATGGAAAAGAAGTTTGGATTATGGGTTCCTACAATCCAATTTCAGATGATGAGGGAAAGGTAAAGTCAGTTCTTAAATTCGCTATTGATGTTACAGAGTCAAGAGTAGAGTTTAAGGTTCGCGCCGATATCATGAATATGACAAGCATTGTTTCCGAATCGAATTTGCGGGGTGACATCTTATCCATTAATGAAAAGTATATCGATGTGTCAAAATACAGCCGTGAAGAGTTAATCGGGCAGCCTCACAACATCACGCGACATCCCGATATGCCGAAAGAAGTTTTTAAAACAATGTGGGGAACTATTGGACGTGGTAAAATATTTCGTGGAGTCATTAAAAACCGAGCCAAAGATGGAACACCTTACTACGTAGACGCGGTAATTGCTCCAATCATGGGAGAAAATGGAAAACCTAAAAAATATATCGGTGTTCGATATGATATTACCGAGGCAGAAATTGAACGCCATCAGATGAAAGGTCTTGCTCAAGCCGTCGATACCGCATTTATTTATGCCGAGTTCGATAACACGGGCAATATTCTTTCGTGTAATAAAAACTTTCAAATGGCGACAGGGTATTCAGAGGATGAAGTGAAAGGAAAACATCATCGAATGCTTTGCGATTCTCAAGACATCGAGGGTACGGATTACTCTAAATTTTGGCCTGATTTGAAAGCAGGAACCATGAAAGACGGAATTTTTAAAAGACGGACAAAGAGTGGTGATTTTGCATATTTTCAAGCTGTCTATGTTCCAATCAAAAACGAAGTGGGCGAGGTTAGTAAGGTGATTAAAATTGCAAATGATATGAGTGAGATTCAATATGTCGCTGAAGCCCTGACAAAGTCATCGGCAGAACTCACTACAACTGCGACACAAATGGCTGATACCGCGAATCAAACTCACAATGAATCGGAATCTGCGGCCATTGCTGCTGGACAAATCGCTGCAGGGGTTCAAGCCGTTGCTACGAATATGGAAGAAATGGTTGCCTCTATTAAAGAAATCGGTCGCTCCACAGGAGAGTCCGCTCAAATGGCAAAAAACACTTTGGAAAGCGCGCAGGCATCAAACATCATCATGACCAAGCTGGGAATAAGCAGTAAAGAAATCGGCGATGTTGTTAAAGTTATTAGTTCGATTGCTCAACAAACCAATCTGTTGGCGCTCAATGCGACCATTGAAGCGGCTCGAGCGGGTGAAGCGGGTAAAGGCTTTGCCGTTGTTGCAAATGAGGTTAAAGAACTTGCAAAACAAACAGCGAAAGCAACGGATGAAATCACGGCAAAAATTGGCTCCATTCAGACGGATACTCAAGGCGCTGTTTCTGCCATTAGTGGAATCTGTCAAGCGATTGAAAAACTCAATGGACTTTCAGCAGTTGTCGCGACGGCTGTTGAAGAGCAAAGCGCTACGACGAATGAAATTTCGCGAGTGGTGAGCGAATCGAGAAAAGGAGTTGAAAGTGTGGCTTCAACTGCCAAAGTTGTTTCGCAGTCAGCTCAAACCAGCAGTATATGAATACGGAGCGAACTCTCAAATCGGCACAACAACTGACTGGCATGGCAGATAAGCTTTCAATGTTGCTACAGAAAAAAACAGAATCCTTAAAAAGATGAGACTTGCATTGAAGAAGTTAAAAGTTCTCATCGTTGATGACTCCATTGTTTACAGATCAAAGATCCGAGCGGCTCTTCAAGATTTGCCTTGGATAGAGGTCACTGGGGCGGCTGTGAATGGTCGGGCTGCTTTAGAGCACATTGCCAACGTCACTCCTGATCTTTTAATTTTAGATCTAGAAATGCCGGAAATGGATGGACTGAGCACGCTCAATGAAATGCGTTCACGCAAGATTTCTTGTAAGGTTATCGTATTTTCATCCACTTCCAAAAGAGGGGCAGATATTACTCTTGAGGCGCTTCGTCTGGGTGCCAGTGATTTTGTTGCAAAGCCAGGAGCCTCTGATGATGTTGAGCTTCTGACCTCAGGCAATCCTACAGAGCGAATAAAGGATTTACTTTTTCCAAAGATTCATGCTCTTTTTCCTGACCGTGATGCTGCAACCCATTCTTTCGTCACGGCTACTGCCGATGCAATCGCTACTACTACTTTACAACCATTGAGTGAGGAGATGAAATTTCCTAAAATAATTTGGGATTTATTTCATCCAGAAATCATGGTTATTGGCTCATCAACAGGAGGTCCAACGGTTCTTGAAAAAATTTTTTCCGACCTTCGTTCTTCAATAAATTGTCCTATCGTAATCACTCAACATATGCCTCCAGTATTTACCACTAGCTTTGCAGAAAGACTTGGGAAAGCGAGTGGGTCTCCAGCTATAGAAGCCACCCAAGGAACGGTTCTTGAGAAAGGCTGTATTTATGTGGCTCCAGGAGATTATCATCTGCGATTGCAAGGGGATCGTACTCGAGCCACAGTATCTTTAGATCAAGGCAAAAAAATCCACTCCGTCAGACCCTCCGTAGATCCTTTATTTTCAACGGCTGCATCGATTTTTAAGGAACGCTGTTTAGCGCTTGTCCTTACAGGGATGGGAAATGACGGTAGAGATGGGGCCATTGCTATCAAGCGCGCTGGAGGTGCTGTGATCATACAAAATAAAGAATCATGCGCTGTCTTTGGGATGCCAGGAGCTGTTTTCTCTGCTGGTGCCTATGATAAGATTGCAGATCCACAAGGAATTGTATCTTTAATGAGAGAAAAAATAGGTGTGAAACATGCTGCGTGATGAAGTTTTGAAATTCTTTTCCAACTACATTGAAGCAGAGTTAGGAATTGTTTACGCTGAACACAATCACTATCAACTCGAACACAGACTTGAAGAGATCGCTAAGGTGACAGGTTCCAAGTCCATTGAGGATCTTTATGAGAGATTGAAGAACGGTATATCGGGACAAGTTAAGCAACTCTTACTTGATTCTGCGACGAACAACGAAACATCCTTCTTTCGTGATCCCAAGGTCTTTACCGCTATTGAAGAGGCTGTTTTGAAAAAACACCAAAATTTTGTTGGGCAAGGAGAAAAACTTCGTATTTGGTCAGCGGCTTCTTCAACGGGTCAGGAGGCACTTTCAATTGCTATCTTGGTTAAAGAATACAATGAAAAAAACCATTCGGCGATTGATTTACGGATTTTGGGAACGGATATTTCTGATCGCGTTTTGGAACGTGCCCAATCCGGAATTTACAATCAGATAGAAATGGGACGGGGATTATCTGAGTTACAGATCACAAAATATTTTCAGAATACGGATCAAAACCAATGGCAAGCTTCATTCAATTTGACCCAGCATATTGAATTCAAAAAATTTAATTTAAAATCCTCCATTCCGTTGACTGAAAAATTTCATATCATCCTTTGTCGAAATATGCTCATCTATCAAAGCGTCGAGGGAAAAAAGGAAATTTTGAATAGAATCACCACAAATTTAATGCCAGGGGGTTTTTTGATCTTAGGCGCAGGAGAAAGTTTAATGGGCCTATCTTGTGATTATGAACAGTCTCTTATTGCTGGAGCCATGCTTTATCAAAAAAAAGGAGTATTGTCGAAAGCAGCATAAACTGAGTTCGAAATATTTTTTTCACAGCCACTGGTTACTTTTATTTTCTATTACATTTTAACTAAGATGACGATCCCAAAACCTATAAATAGGGCACAAGCAAATACTCGGATCCATTTCATGGGAATTCGCTGTAAGAGATTTTCTCCTAAAAACACAGCAAGAGCGTTCGAAGCGATCATTCCAGCTGTTGTTCCAAGAGTCACAAGAGCACTGTTGCTATATCTTGCTCCCAAGGCAACGGTCGCTAATTGAGTTTTGTCTCCCATCTCAGCGATAAAGAAGGCGATGGCCGTGGTAATAAAAACACCAAAGCGTCCATTCATTTTAACCTCTCCTTCTTTGTCAGGGATCAGTATCCAAATCGCAAAGGCGAAGAAAATGATGGCCAAGGACCATTTTAATGTTGTGTGGCTCACTTGTGTTGCGACAAGACCTCCGAGCCAAGAGGCTAAGGCATGGTTGAGTAATGTGGCAACGGTGACCCCAGCCAGAATTGTCCAAGGTTTTTTGTAACGTGCAGTGAGTATGAGTGAGAGCAATTGAGTTTTGTCTCCCATTTCACCAGCGAAAACAAGAAGAAATGAGTTTATAAGTATTTCCATGATAACCTCGCCTTTACTGCCGCGAAGTCGAATCCTCAAGCTTGAGAAACGAGACAACACGGCGAAAAAATTCACCAATGTCAGTCTCGTCAACAAAGATTACTAGATCTTGCAAATGTGCCGGGGATTGAGCCCAGTATGTCGACACAAATTTCAGGACTATCCTGAACGACTACTCCCTAACTTAGGATAGAGTAATGGCTTTTAATGAGTCTGGCAATTAAGAAAATTTGAAGCACTAGACCATCGATAGCAGTTCAAAGGCCGCTTATTTTTCATTTCCGTTGAAAACTCTAGGGTGTCCTTAAGGCTGGCAAGCCCTGATTTGAAATTGTCTGCGTCAAATTCTCAATTTTGGTCATTTGATTTTATTTTTAGTACAATTGACCTATAATATAGTACTATTGTATGAATGGCAGATTAAACAACAGATTGGTTTTTTGGTATTGAATCTGATGAATGGGGAGCCCGAAGCAAGGATCAAAAATGATAAGCACCAAAGGTAAAATCATTGAAGCCGCTAAGAAGCTTTTTTCCAAATATGGTTATGACAAGGTCACAACACGTGACATTGCGGGAGAGGCGGGAGTTGCCTTAAGCGCCATCACTTATTATTTTAAGTCAAAAGAGAATGTACTCACTTATTTGGTGAATCAATTTCATTCAGAGCAAAAGAAGGCTTCCTTTGCCTCCATCGCGGATATCCAAGTCCAGAGCACTGAAGAGTTTGTACTTCGAATGGAAATTTTTGTAGAAACTTATATTTTATCTTTATTCAAAGATCTTCCTCTTTTTTTGTTAGTGACCGATGAATTTGAGCGTCGAAATCCTGTTCTTATCGCAATGATCCAAGATCCTTCAAAAAACCATGCTCTCCATTTGGTAAAGTTTATCGAAGGAGCACAGAAGAATGGGTTCATCGCAAAAGATATCGATGCCTTGATGGTTTCTTTTATGTTCATCAAAGAAATTGGCATCACTATTAAGATGGAACAATTAAAGACATGGGTGACAAAAGGAAGCTTATCTCATACCGACTACCGTAAAAAATGGATTGGAAATCTTTTAAGAATCCTCTTTCATGGAATTTTATTGAAAGAAAAAACAATGCTCATACCATCAAAAAGCAAGGTTAGTACTAATAAAAAAGGCCGGAGGCTCAAAAAATGAAAACGACCTTATCATTTCTCTTTTTATTCTTAAGCGTAGCTCATTCAGAGGATCTCCTCACCATGAACCAATATTTGGAACAAGTTCGCTCTGAAAATTATGGATACAATGGAGCCATGCAAAACCGTCAGGGATCTAAAGAGAGCGCTGTGCAATCCGATCTTTTAACCTCCTTCCGATTAGAGGGGCGTTATCAACTGCAAGGGGATCAGAAGCTTTCACAGAATCCGGCCCTGACCTATGAACGTCTCGATTCAGAGAGTTATTCTCTTGGGCTGGCAAAAACAACAACTTTTGGCCTTGATATGAAGCTCTCCTATGACATCAATAAATTAGAATATGTAAACCCTGATCCAGCAATGCCAAGTGGTAACCCCACGAGTCTGTCTACGCCGACCCTTTCTTTGACTCAATCTCTGTGGCGAAATGGCTTCGGGCGTTTGACACAAGCACAAGTTGAGGCCGCAACCTCTCAAGCCGAGTATGAGCAACAAAATTCAGAAGCACTTTTGGATTCACTCATCCAAAAAGCAATTACCGCTTATTGGAATCTCGTTTTTCAAAGAGAAATTGTTGAGATTCAAAAGGCTGCCTTAAAGCAATCGCAGGCCCTTTTTGATTATAACTCGAGAAGATCGAGGATGAATCTTGCCGATCGAGCGGACTCGCTTCAATCGAAAGCGACATTGGAGTCTAAAAAACTCGATTTGCAAATTGCCTTGGACAATGAGGGGGTGCGACTGAGGGAATTTAATCTTTATCGTAACAAGCCTTTTGATGCCCAAGTCGGATCACTAATGCCTTTGGATTGGACTTATATTTCCAAAATTAAACTTTCAGAAAGACCGGGGGATCGAGCGGATGTCAAAGCATCCAAAGCTCAAGCGCAGATGAACTCCGCTAATCATAGGATCATCGCTGAGAATGCTCGGCCGCTTTTAAACCTTTTCGGCAGTTACTCTTTGAATGGAAGGGCCTCCTCATATGGTGACGCTTTCTCGGATACTTCTTCTGCCAATCGTCCCACGACGGTCATCGGCCTTAATTTATCAATGCCTCTCAACTTTGATTCTCTGAAAAAAATAGAATCTGGGGCTCGTGTCCAAGCCAATGCAGCAGAAATTGTTTATCAACAAAAGTTATTAGACCAAGAAGCCCAGTGGCGGGATATCCATGAGCGGGTGGTTGCAACACAAAGGCGAGTGGAGCTTTCGGAGTCCATAGTCAAAGCACAGCTTGAAAAATTGGAGTATGAAAGACGCAGGCTGCGAGAAGGTCGGACTTCTACTTACCAAGTTTTGCTCTTTGAACAAGATTACATCAATGCTCGTATGAATCGCGTTCAAAATGCCAGTGAGCTTATTTCTTTGCTTTCCCAAGTTCGACTCTATGATGAAATTGAAGAGGGTGGTTCAAAATGAATTTAGCTGATTTATCCATTAAACGTCCTATTTTTATGACGTGTATCATTATTGTGTCCCTGGTTCTTGGATTTATTTCCATGATCGGTCTTCCTGTGGATCAAATGCCGGATGTTAATCTTCCAACATTGAATGTGACAGTCGTGTATCCGGGGGCAGGACCACAAGAAATAGAGAATCTTATCACTAAACCTCTGGAAGATCAGATTGGAACGATCTCAGGAATCAAACGGGTGACTTCGAAAAGTCTTGAAGGTTTTAGCCAAGTGACTGCGGAGTTTCAGCTCGAAGTGGATGTTCTGTATGCGGAACAACAGATCAGAGATAAAGTGACATTGGCAAAATCCTTATTCCCTAATGACAACGCTATTCGAGAGCCTTCCATTCGACGATTTGATCCTGCGGACCGGCCTATTATGACGTTATCGCTCCAGGGAGATTTAACAGAGCAAGAACTTTATGATCTCGCAGATCAAAATATTAAATTAAGGCTGGAGCAAATTGATAGTGTTGGCCAGGTGCAAATTTCTGGAGGAAGAAAAAGAGAAGTTCAAGTTCACCTTGATCGTGAAAAATTAAAAAAACGGCAATTGTCCGTGGCTCAAGTGAGCAATCAACTCCGAGCGGCCGGTGAGAATATTCCGGGGGGTAAAGTCAATGAAGGAGATCTTGAAACACTCTACAGAAGCGTAGGAGAATTCCGGTCTCTTTCTGAAATCGCCCAAACCATTGTATCTTTTCAAAGTAATGAGGTTTCAACAAAACTATCAGACTTGGGTGTGATTTCTGATACTTTAGAAGATGAAGTGACTCGCTCCTACGTGAATGGAAAAAAATCACTTTTTCTCAATGTCTATAAACAATCTGGCTCTAATACCTTGGCGGTGACGGAAAATATAAAAAACATGATTACCTCTCTGAGTGTGGAGCTCAAGGATGCAAAAGGTGCTCCCCTTGTTGAAATTGTCCAAGATGGAAGTAAAGCTATTCGCGATAATGTGTGGGATGTGCAAGAGACCATTATCATTGGTATTTTTTTAACGATCATAGTTGTCTTTTTCTTTCTGGGAAGTGGACGTTCAACGATTATCACGAGCCTTGCTTTGCCTAATTCCTTGCTGGGGGCTTTTATTCTTATGTCCTTGGCGGGTTTTACCATCAATGTTATTTCGCTTTTAGCATTAACACTCGCTGTGGGACTTCTTATCGATGATGCCATTGTTGTTCGGGAAAATATTTTTCGACATTTGGAGATGGGGAAAACTCCTGAAGAGGCGGCTCGTGTAGGCACAAAAGAAGTGACTTTGGCGGTGATAGCAACGACGGCAGTCGTCATTGCGGTTTTTGCGCCCGTTGGTTTTATGAGTGGAATTATCGGTCAGTTTTTTAAACAATTTGGTTTGACCATTTGTTTTGCCATGTTGATTTCGCTTTTTGATGCTTTGACCATTGCTCCGATGCTTTCTACTTATTTGGCCGAAGCTCCCCACACTTCTCAGGGGCGAAAAACAATTTGGAGTCGGACCGTGGGGGTTGCGCTAACGGTTTTTAATAATTTTCAAAATCGCTTAGAAAAGAGTTATGAGAAAGGACTCCGATTTATTTTAAAACACCCCCTCATGACCTTGTTCATCAGTCTGATTGTCTTTGTAATTTGTATGGCGACAGCGACCAAAATTCCGTTTGTTTTTATCCCCGATCAAGACAGTGGCGAGCTTGTCGCGGATTTTGATATGCCACCAGGAATTAATCTTGAGGCCATGAGCCGAATTGCGCTTGCAGCGGATGAAATCGTGCGAAAACACCCTGAGGTCGGTATGACCACTGTAACCGTGGGGGGAAGAAATAACGAATCCAACGTGGCTACGATGTATGTTCGTCTGAAACCGCGAAAGGAGCGAACGATTTCAACACCTCTTTTTCGTGAACAACTTCGTCAGGAGTTTGAGAACCATGAGGTGATCAAAGTAGCGAACCCTCGTATTAAAAATGCTTCTGGGGGCGGAGGTGGCTCTGCCTTAATGTTGAATCTTGTCGGGGCCAATCAACAAAAGTTGGAAGAGTATTCTTTAAAGCTGGTGGAAATGATGAAAGCAGATCCTGCTTTTCGCAATGTGGACACTAGTTATCGGCCAGGCAAACCAGAAGTTCAATTGCATGTGAAGTCTACGGCAGCGCCCATCTATGGAATTAACACTCGAGTGATGGGAGATGAAATTCGCGCGCAAGTGGAAGGGGCGCTTCCTGCTAAATTTCGTGAAGATGGTAAAGAGTATAATATTCGTGTGCGCTTGGAGCCCGATCAAAGAAGTTTAAAAGAAAATTTTGATAAAATATTAATTCCTAATATCAATAACCGTCTTATTCGCCTCTCTGATATTGCGGAAGGAAAATCAGCCACAACAGCAGCTTCGATTGATCGTCTAAACCGTTCTCGTTATATTCAAATTACGGGGGATGTGGGGGCTGGTTTGGGGACCAACGAAGCGATTGCAAAAATTAATAAATATTTGGAGGAAGAAATCAAATTACCACCAGAGATCCGAGCAGTGTATGCTGGATCGACGGAAAGCTTTCAAGATATGATAAGATCATTTGCCATCGCCATAGGTCTTGGTATTTTGTTTATTTTTCTTGTTCTGGCATCACTTTATGAATCTTTTATTACACCTTTTGCCATCATGTTAGCGTTGCCTTTAGCGATCTGTGGCGCCTTTGTGGCCATCTTTTTGGCTAATGAAGTTTTAAGTCTTTTTGCGCTTCTCGGAATTATTATGCTCTTGGGAGTGGCTTGTAAAAACTCGATCTTGCTTGTGGATGCGACTCGGCAGTTGATGGAGCAAGGTATGGAGCGAGCGGAAGCACTGGTTGAGGCGGGAAAGATCCGACTCCGTCCAATCCTGATGACTTCAATTGCTCTTATTGCGGGGATTATTCCTGTTGCGATAGGTTTAAATGAAGCTTCTGCACAAAGAACTTCTATGGGTTATGGGATTATTGGCGGGTTGGTGAGTTCGACATTGCTGACTCTGGTGGTGGTGCCTGCGGCTTTTACCTATATTGATCGATTTCGTATTTGGTCCGGAAAGATGATGAAGATGATTTTTGCTCCGAAAGAGCATTGATGAAATTGCAAAGTGATCTTCATAATGGTTGAGATCACTTTGCGTTATCATTCTTATTTTAACTTAATTTTATTCCGTCTTATTCTGTCTTTTTGAGAGTTTTTAAGTTTATCGATCCGGTTTTATTTTTTTGAATTTTGGTTAGGGCTGGGTTGTTTTTCAACAGCATCGAGAAGAGACTTTCCAAAGGTTGAAAATTGGTTCGAACTGAAACCTGATTCCATACCAGAAGAAGGCGTGCGACTGCGAGGATCGTCACCTTTATAGAGGTTGGTTTCAGGAGAAAAAATCGGAGTGTCATTGGTAATGTTAGCGGCTTGAATTCCAGTGACTCCAATACCGCTGTCGAGCATGGTCAGCGCTTTGTATAAATTGAGTTTACGAGAAGTTCTTGTTTTATCAACAAGCGTCTCCGAGCCATCGCCCGTGGCTAACAAATATTTTTTTGTTTCTTCATAGGTAAAGTTTTTTTTATGTGCCATAACGACGGCTGCGGCCCCTGCGACAAAGGCGGTGGCTTGGGATGTTCCAGTGAGAGGGCCATAAGTGTTATTCGGAAGGGTGGAGTAAATCGCTTGGCCCGGAGCCGCGAGGTGAACAGTTTCCACTCCGTAGTTGCTGGAAGGTAGCACACGGGTTTTCGAATCGATCGCGGTGACAGAAATAATATTAGGAAGTCCATAATCAGCAGGAAAGTATTTTTTCTTGTCGGAGTTGGAGTGTTCGTTGCCGGCTGCTCCAACAAATAAAATTCCTTCATTCAATGCTTCTTGAATCGCTTTTTTTTCGTCAGCGCTGTATTCCAGGCCACCACCACTGTAGTTGATAATATTGACTTTCATTTTAACTGCGTAGTTTATAGCGAGAATCGTATTTTTGAGATTATCGGCCGGAGTTTTAACATCATAATATTTTAGAATCATCATACTCACTTTAGGAGCAATACCGATAATTCCCTTATTATTGCCACCTTCAGCTCCAATGATTCCAGCCACATGAGTGCCGTGGCCATGGTGATCGACGAGGTTATTGTTGTTACCAACAAAATTCCATCCGTTAACATCATCAATAAAACCATTTCCATCGTCATCAATCCCATTGGTGGCTTTATTTCTACCTTGAGCATCAAGGCCTGTTTCTCCGGGGTTGACCCAGATGTTATTCGCTAAATCTTCATGTTTAATATCACAACCCGTGTCGATGATAGCAACGACAATATCACGGCTTCCTTGAGAAACTTGCCAGGCTTTTTCGGCATCTGTTTTTTTCAGGTCCCATTTCGCACTGATGGCGGGGTCGCTGAAAATCACGCTGGATTCTTTTTGTGGGGTTCGTTCAATCACCTTGATTTCACCTAATTCTTGTCGTCTTTTTTGAGATTGGATAGCAGAATCCCCATCATTTGAATTTTGAGAGGATGCTGCTTGGTTTTTCGAAGGTAAATGATGATTTTTCATAGAAAAAAGAAAGGAAACAAAAAAGGCACCGACTAACATGAGTATTAATAGATTATTTTTTTTCATCAAAGATATTTCCTTTTCAACTCTTGAAATTTAACGGTGCCATTCACCAATGTCGTCAGGCAATTTGACGAATTTTTTCTAATTTATCCTTCAAAATACGATTTTCTTGACGCATGATTTGCAGCTCTTGTTGAAGTTGATGATTCACTTTTTTGAGTTGTACCACTTCTTCATTTCCAAGAGGTCCTGGTTTGGATGGGCCTTTCGCTTCAGAAGAAGGAATTGTTGATTGGTTGGATTGCTCCATTGAGGATGGATTTTGAAACAGGGAGGGAGAGAGGTACTCCTGCGGAATAGCTTCATCCGTGACTTTGGAGGCATTTTTATGCTGCCCTTTTCGCGAAAGCATGTCTTCAATTTCGTTGGGAACGACCATTTCGGGAGCAAATTTGTCGAGTTTAATGACACCTTGGTGAATATGGGCGCGAACCTCTCCCAAAAATTTTTCGATGCTGGAGTTGATTTCATTAGGTGAAAAATGTTTATTCTCTAGTAACTCACGCATTTTTGAAAGTTGAGCGTGAGATAAACCATGTTGAAGTTTGGTGATCTGATCACTTGTAAATGGACCTTTAGAGAGAGCCGCGAGAGTAATAGGTTGTGTTCGACTGGTGAGCTCCGTAACCACTTCCTGGGGCCAGTCCAGGATGAGTTCTATCGTTAAAATTCTAGGTTTTAAAGCTTCAAACCAATGAGTATTTTCTTCAGAAATAATGTGTAAAAATTTTTCTCTTTTTGCCGCACCACAGGTTTCCAGCAGCGTGAGAAGCTGAATAAATCCACCTGGCTTTTTGTAACGATCTAACATACTCATATAACGCCTCAATAGTAAATGAAAGAGCCATTTCTGAATGGAGATAAGCGATTCAACTCTTTCTGAGTTTTCTTTTACTTCTTCGGATAGATAGATCTAAAACTAAAGATAAGCGGGTGTTGTAATACAAGTCGGAATTTATGACACCGGAAACAAATAAATCTTATTTTGAGACGTTTTTAAGTTATTCATATTAAACCCAAAGGCCTTCATTTTTATCAAATCAAGGTTAGAGAGTGACTGGAAGAGGTTCTTATTTTTAAAAAAGAGCGGAGTCTGGCCAACCCATTCTGGAGGCCACAATGCGAGTGATTTCACTTGCAGTCTCCTCAAGAGCGCGCTCGGTGACGTTGAAAATGGGCCAGCGTTTGTTTTTTCGGAAAAGCTCTTCAGCATAAGCTAATTCATTTTCAATATAAGACATGGAAGCATACTCACCGCCAGGATCCGTACCGAATTTTTCCAGGCGATTACGGCGAATTCTTTGGAGGATGGAAATATCAATGAGAAGACCAACAACCTTTCTTTGATCGATTTTGAAAACTTCTTCAGGAATAGGTTGGTTCAAGACTAGAGGAATATTGGCGACCTTCCATCCCTTATGGCTCAAAAAAATCGAAAGGGGGGTTTTGCTGGTTCTGCTGATGCCTACAAGTATAATATCCGCTTTGTCTAAATCGGTGAGACACTTTCCATCATCGTGTTTAACGGTGTATTCGATCGCTTCTATGCGCCTGAAGTATCGCTCATCCACGGCACGTAAAATACCCACTTTGTGCTTTTCATCTGTGACTCCTAAATAAGAGCCCAGTTCTCCAAGAAGAGGCCCCAGCAGATCAAAAGAGAAGAGGCCTTTTTCCGTCGCTAATGTTCTGATCTTGAGTCTTAGTTGAGGGGAAACCATGGTGTAGATGAGCATGGCATGGGATTGAAAGGCTTCTTCGACAAGGCTTTCAATTTGCTGTTCAGTTCGGATATTTTTATAACGAAACAAGGTAATATCATTTTCCGGAAACTGCACCAGTACGGCACGAGTCATCGTTGCGGCTGTTTCGCCGGTGCTGTCAGAAATGATATAAACAATTCCTTTTTTCATCATTGAAAACTCAATTCTTCTTTGGGTTCAAAAACCAATGAGACCTCTAAAGGGAGATTGTGTTGAACCCATAAGGATTCCCATTCTTGTAGCGTAATAGAAGGAGGGAGAAAAAGTCGAAGTGAGGGTTCTTGGAGTTGCTTCCAAATTTTTCCGATGCTTTGGATAAATAAAATTTCATGATGTACGGAGTAAGGAACCAAGACCAGCCATTCAGATGGAAGCCATGGCGAGATAGGAACAAGCAGTGGCTCCGTCACGGGAATCTCGGGGGCTGGAATGTCACAAGTTTCTAGAATTTTTACGAGCCAAGGATGCAATTTGGGACGGGAATGCAACTCATTCGTGGTTAAACTAAAATTAGTTAACCAATTGAGTCGTTGATACCATGGGGATTCGAGATCTAAGGGCAGTATCCAAAGATCATCTCCAGAATCAAAGGCATGGGCCGCATTTAAAATCACAGGCATTTAGAGTTTCCTGGCGATGTGATCGAGGATTCCGTTAATAAAACCAGAAGAGTCCGTGCCTCCATACACTTTTGCAATTTCAATCGCTTCATTGATCACAATAGAAGGGCTCAAGGGATTTGGAGCAAATTTCAATTCATAAATGGCAACCCGTAAAAGATTTCGATCAATTGTGGCCATACGATTGATTTTCCAATTAGAACTATTTTGCTGGATGAGTTGATCAATTTCAGATTGATGAGTTTGCACGCCGCGAATAATTTCTTTAGCGTAAAGTTGAATTTCTTCAGGGATCGCTTCTCGAGAATCTTGAGTGTTCAGCAAATCATTCCATGAGAGTGGTTCTGAAAATTCAGATTGAAAAAGCAATTTGAGTGCGAGTTCACGGGACTGGCGGCGCATGGGGGGGGTCCTTCTTTTCGGGGTGCGTATCATCTTCAAGAGTTTCCAGAAACTCTTGAACATCTTTAAAAGTTCTATAAACACTGGCAAATCGAACATAGGCGACATTGTCCAGTCTTCGTAATTCGAGCATGACTTTGTGGCCGAGCGAATGTGATGAAACTTCTTTTTCCATTCGTCCGAGAACCCACTGGGTGACAAGTTCAACAATCGCTTCCATTTGTGCCAAGCTAATGGGACGTTTTTGGCAAGCCGCTTGGATTCCTTTGAGTAACTTTTCTCGGCTATAAGGCTCTCTTCTGCCGTCTTTTTTAATGATAAAAGGAAATTGAACCGTTAGTGTTTCGGTTGTGCTGAAGCGGCCTTTACAATGAAGGCACTCTCGGCGTCTCTTTATAATTTCGCCTTCTCGTTGAATGCGAGTATCTAAAACTCGATCTTCATCCTTACCACAGTAGGGACACTTCATTAAGATCTCTCCTCTTGGATGGTAACTCTAATGCGCTCAGCCATTCTCTTTCTAAAGAGCTGTTCATGACAGGTCAATAAGAACATCAAAAAAGGATTATTTTTTTAATTTGCCAAGTGATGTTATGCACTTTCCATGAGCGACTCAATATGTGTGCTTCTTTATCTTCGGCCTCTATGATTGAGGTGAGAGCAAAGAACGGATCATTAATAATGAATTTTAGAGTCATGATGAACTGGGCTAAAGTTGGTAAAAAGGGAGATTTTCTTTGATAAAGATGAAGATCTACTGACAAATCCCTTCCCTTTCTCCTACGCTAGACCTATGAAGAATCCTATGAAGCAAAATTATTCAAAATATATTTTCTTTAGTTTAAAGCATAAACCAGGCCGAGTGTTGTTTTTCTTATTGATGGGATTAACATTATTGCAACCTTGGGCTTTTGCCGAAAGAACTCTTGTTGAAGATAATATCCCCCTTTCGGATTCAATGTTGGAATCTCGACCTTCGTCGTGGAATGAAAGTTCATCTTCCAATTCAAACCAGCCTCGAGTCGGGAGAACTGCTGCTCAGAAATACTTCGTAAAAGAGCCTCAATATGAGAGCGGTATTAATACTCGTCTCTTAAGCCTGCATATTGGTGGGTATTTAAAGTCCAGAGCTCATCAGTGGGGTTCTCAGCCGAAGAGTCAACATGTCGGGCTGGAAACAATGGGCGTCACCTATAAAATTGGTGAGTGGACGCGGACAATGGACTTAAACTTAAGGGTTGATTACTTTCAATATCAAGTGGATCAAGAAAAACCAATTAAAGTGAGTTTCTTGCCTTTGCTGACCTTTCCGGATGCGGCTACTAACTTTCCTCTTTATTTTGGAATGGGGGCGGGAGTAGGGTTGTTTCTCAATCAACTTGAAAGGGAATCCAGCTTGAGCCTTGATTATCAATTGATTTTTGGTTTTCGTTGGACTGATCTTTGGAATCGCGGTGGTATTTTTATTGAAAGTGGGATCAAAGATCATTTTCATCTCTTATCGGATGGTCAATTTTCAAGCCAGTTCTTGACAGCTGGGGCGGTTTTTAAGCTTTGAAAGAAAAAACTAAAATTCATAGTCTTTTGGTTGAGGCTATTGCTCAGGCGCTCAGTGATATTTTTGCTTCCGGTCGCTATGCCGATAAAGTCATTGAGTTTTATTTAAAGAAAAATAGAAAATGGGGAGCGCGGGATCGCAAGTTCTTTGCAGAGTCTGTTTATGAAGTTGTGCGCTGGTGGCGCTTTCTGTGGTGGCTCAAGGGAGATGCTGAAGTGGGCTCCCTTGATCTTACATCCTTAAAATCTGTTTGGGCTCATTGCTGGGCTTGGAAAAAAGGCGAGCCCATCGAACCTTTTTTAACGATGCATGAATTTCAAAAACTAACAGCGCGATTGTCGGAACGTCCACCTCCAGCATTTTTGTTTTCTATTCCTGATTGGTTGTTGGAATTGGGTAAGAAGGAATTAGGAGAAGATCGATGGTTCCAGGCTTTGAAGTTCTTGAATAAACCAGCTCTTATTTATTTGAGGGCTAACTCTTTGAAAGGCTCAGCCCAGGATTTGATCCTCCGACTGCAAGCTGAAGGTATTTCGGCGACTTTGCCCTCCGGTGAAACTCGGCGGAGAAAGAATCCTTCTCCTCTTCAAATCTCTGAGGAAGGAAGCTCCAACGCTATCGTGCTGACAGAAAGAAAAAATGTCTTTGCAAGCCCTTCTTTTAAAGGGGGTTTTTTTGAAGTTCAAGATTGGTCTTCTCAACAAGTGGCTCCGATGTTGGACGTGGCTCCCGGGATGAGAGTGATTGATGCGTGCGCGGGAGCGGGAGGAAAAACCCTTCATATTGCTGCTCTCATGAAAAACAAAGGTAAAATCATCGCTCTGGATATTCATGAATGGAAGCTGAAAGAGCTCAGGACACGAGCGAGCCGTGCCGGTGTGGACGTTATTGAAGTGAAGCTTTTGGAGGGACAAAAAACAATCAAGCGCTTAGAGGAGTCCGCGGATCGAGTTCTCTTGGACGTCCCGTGTTCCGGATTGGGGGTTTTGCGGCGGAACCCTGATTCAAAATGGAAACTGTCTTTAACTGAGTTGCAACGATTATCACAACTGCAACAAGAAATTCTAGATTCTTACTCTCGAATGGTTAAAAGGGGAGGTAAACTTGTTTACTCTACTTGCAGCCTTTTGCCTTCTGAAAACGAAGGTCAAGTGATGAGATTTTTAGAGGGAAACAAAGACTTTTCATTGGTTAAACAAAAAATATTGATGCCTCAGGATTATGATTCTGATGGATTTTATATGGCGCAACTGGAAAGAAAAAATTGAGAAGGGTGACTGCGATGAACGGGATTTTATGTTCTTTTGCTGATTTAAAAAAAACATTCTTTACTCAAGCGAAATCGTCTTCAGCGAAACCGTCTTCGAATTTCACTAAAGCCAAATCGTATCTGTTGCTTCCCTTTTTTATGATGGTTTTTGGATTTACGCGTGGTACAGCGTTGGCGATTCCCTTCAAGGGTTCACAGATAATAGTGACCTCACCCTCTCGCTATGCCACTGATGTGGGAGTCAAAATAGCACAGCAGGGTGGAAACTATATCGACGTGGCAGTTTCTGTGGCTTTAGCTCTTTCTGTGACAGGTCCTTACTTTGCTTCTTTGGGTGGCGGTGGTTTTGCTCTTGTTAAAAATAACTCACAAGTTGAAGCTTTGGATTTCAGAGAAACAGCTCCTCAAAAAACTCATGCTGATTTTTACGAGGCTCTTTCTAAGGACGCCTCTCTTCGAGGAGGCAAGGCTGTTGGTGTTCCTGGCATTCCCGCTGGGCTTTGGGCGCTTCACCAAAAATACGGAAAATTGCCGTGGAAGAGTCTTTTTTCCGAACCCATAAAAATGGCTCAATCTGGGTTTAGAGTTTCAGGAGAGTGGGTGGAGTACACGGAATCCATGAAAAATCATTTTGATGCGGGTGGTGTTAAGCATTTTCTCAAGCCTGAAAAATCCGTTTATAAGCCAGGAGAAATCATGATTCAAAAAGCCCTGGCAAAGGCGTTAACTTTCTATCGAGATCAAAATATAAAAGGTTTTTATTCGGGCTCTGTCGCTAAAGACATTGTGAATTCTATCAAGAAAAACAATGGTGTTATGGAGCTAGAGGATTTATCACGCTATAAGGTCAGATGGCTTACGCCGTTGGTTGAAGCCTTTAAGGAATATAAAATTTATTTAATGCCACCACCGAGCAGCGGAGGTGTGGTGATTCAATCGGCGCTCCATTTGGTGAAGCAGCTGGAGTTGGAAAAATACGATCCCTTGAGCATCAATGAATTTCACCTCTTAGGAGAAATCCTTTCGCGTTCATTTAAGGGGCGCGCTTTGTTAGGAGATCCTGATTTCACTAAAAATCCAATAGAGCAGCTTCTGAGTAAATCTTATTTAGAGGCTCTGGCTAAATCCATCACACTCAAGCGCACCACGGACACCGAAGGCGTGGGTCCGGTGATCAAGGAATCCGAAGAAACCACTCATTTAGCCGTGATGGATCAAGCGGGAAATTCAGTGAGCATGACTATTACGTTGAATGGCAATTATGGCTCCGGAGTGGTTTCAGAACAATTTGGGATCGCGTTGAACAATGAAATGGATGATTTTACGACTCGTCCTAAAGAGCCTAATCTTTATGGCCTCATCCAAGGAAAAGCTAATCTTGTAGAGGCGGGTAAGCGGCCTCTGAGTTCTATG
>CAUJGP010000010.1 GCA_963170155.1 Bdellovibrionota bacterium
AAGATCATTGGGGTTTTGTACATGCACAAGGGGTGTTCCCTCTGCTTTGTAACGCTTTCTTCGTAAAGCACTTTTAACCAGCCCATGACGATCCAGGACTGCGTGGATCGTGCTGATAGCAGGTACTTTCACATCTGGAAACTTTCTGATAATTTTCTCTCGGATTTTCGGAGCTCCCCAATGAGGATATTCTTTTTTTAAATCTAAAATCATAATCTCAATTTGTACCGGCAACTTATTAGCATATCGGTACGGCGTTCTCTTCTGTTCAAGGAAGGCTTCCTGCCCAAACTTGAGATATTTATCCCGGATCTGGTACCCCGTCTTTCGGGAAATATTAAACTCCCTGCATAATGGAGCCATCTTTTCTCCATCTAACATCCTCGCTATAAATTTCACCTTCTTATCCATCTTGTCACTTTCCTTCCATGGCATAGCAGTTCCTCCTATGCCTGAAAGTGTAACCCATGTCTCCGGTATAAAGTGTTACCTATGTGTCAGGAAGGACACCATGGGCGGGGTTCAGGTAAATGCTCGCGGCAGGCCCAAGAATGTATTTAAAAGCCGAGCGGATGTGCCGCATGTAGTGTTTTTTCATCCCATAAGAAAGACCACTGAATTCGGCTCCTCTTATCATCCTCTCAATATGATGAGTTGAGATTTGTGAGAGAAACATGTTGGCCCAATCTTTTGTGTAATAGTAAGCGGCCTTTGCTGTTTCTAGCGAGCCTTGGCCCAAAGGTTTATAACTGTTTTGGCTGTCCGCAATTTTCTGTTGAATATGGTTAAGGTATTTTTCATAAGCTGCTTTCCACTTAAGCTGACCATCTCGATGCTTCATCTCTTCTTGGTTCAGCTCATAAGTGAATTTTTTCCGGCACTGCTTGGCTTCTTGCATGAGCTTGATGTTTCGTTTCTTTTTTTGTTCTGACTTTTCCATTGATTCGCTTTTGCACCACAACCATGTAGCGGCCATTTGCCATCTCGTAGATGCACTCAAATTTTTTTTCTTTTACTATGTCGTGACGACTTAAAGTTTTCTTTGGCTTTTTACCCTCGTTATTTTCCATATTCTTTCCCTCTCCCTTTTCGGCAAAGCCATGAAAAGATTGAATTAAGCAGCTTGGGTCTGGGTGGCAGAATTGTGCCACTTCATCAAAAGTTGTTTGTAAAAATCAGGATTCAATTTTCTAAGTAGTCTTGGAGTGTGATAAATCCAAAGCTCCTCTCTGCGAGGAGGCCACTTTTGCGGATCTTTTTCGATGAGAAAATGGCGTGCGAAAGCCATTTCAAGGTATAGCCTCAAGGCCAAAGCCTTGAACTCTTCAGGCTTTAGGTCTGGTAAGGTATTTACTTGATAAAATGAGCCAAGAATTTTGGCGGGGAAAAGAGCATTTCTAATGCTGACAATTCTTTCGATTTTTTCTTTGTCGATAGGGTCAGGCAAAATCTCATCAGGCTTTAATCCAAGGTTTGGCGAGAACCCTGAACGATGAGCCTCTAAAACCTCGTCGCTTTCGATTTTTTGACTGATGTTAGCCTTACCCCTCATTCGGTAAGCAAAAGCCTGTATGGACTCCCAAAGGGCCATAAGTTCCATCAGCATAAAAGCCATGACAACAAGGGTCGGAAGGAAAAATAAAATCATGAATATGATATTGAATGGTTGCTCCATAAATACCATTTTACCGCGGGTGGGTGACACCGTCCGCTGGTTTCTCGATTTATGACATTCTGGATTTGAAGCGATATTCCTCGAGCAAAGCCTCGGCAATTTTGAAGAGCATCAGTTCCTCACCAAGCTTGAGTTGATGTTCGCCCTTATAGATTTTGTACTCAGTGGCATTCACCTTAATGAGGGCAATTGATGAGGGGTAATTCAATGACCTCACCCTATACACAATATGATTGTCTTCTGTGAATTGTTCTTCTGTCCAAATGTAGCCAATTTCCATAATCCCTCCTTGAGAATAAATAGAAAGATTAGCCACATAAAAATTTGATGAGCCTCGCCGCTCTATCATTAGGAAATATCTAAAATTTCCTAATGATAATTATTTTTAAAAGCAAAACATTAAAAATTGATGACCATCAAAAATTGATTAGGTTTTTTTTGGTGAAAACCTGAAGCCCAATTTTTCTTGTATAACTGGCCAGTTGTATTCAGAGGGTTTGTTGAGCTTGAGTAAATGTTTTGAGCCTTTATTGAAGGGGTCAAGCTGAATAATGTTAAGTCTTGCCAAGGTTCTCAAGCCTGTTTGAACCGAGTTGTAAGATAACCCTGTGCTGAAACAAAGCTCGCGTCTTGAAAAACCAAGCAACATTTTTTCTTGGAGATGTGGATTGACTTCAAGTCGATATCTGAAAAGTAGAAGCAACCGCAAAGATGTATCTGGCACAACACGACGATTTAAAAACCACCCATAAAACTTTAATTTTTCCATGAATTGATAAATGGAATTGAGCTTGGGAAAATTGGGTTGATTGAATTCCATTTAAGTTTTCGAGCAAGATGAGGGCAGATGGTTAAGCCTGTCTACAGGAGCAAAGCTTGTTCAAGCAAGTGTAGATAAGCCATGGCAGTTTCCGATGGAAAAATTGGGAGCTGTCCCAGTCAGGGGCAAAAATACTGACCGCAGATAAACCACAACACCCAATAATTTGGGCATGCTAGATAAGGTGGGAAAAGGCTAAATCTGAATGAGACCGAGCCATAAGACAGGCGATAATCTGCTGGCTTGCGAGAGGAAAGTATGTGGGCTCAACCTATGTACTTATATAATATATTTTAATCATGTCACAGCCCTAGCGGGAACAGAATCCTTCTGGAAAAAATCAGACAGGCTATAAAGTTGGACAATATCGGAAATAAAGAATTCTTTAAAAGTTAAAACAAGATCTTATCCAAAGACATTTTCCATTTAATTTTCATGGCAAAAGTAGGGCGACCAAAAAAGAAAATCACTTCCTTTCTGGATTTTCTTTTCATCGGTCTCACTACCTCGGTCGCTCTCTTTGTCGTTTGTCCAAGTCCTTACACATTGATGGCAGTGGGAACAATTTGGCTGATGGGCGAGGTCATCAATGCTTTTCGATAATTTTTTAGCAGATAAAGAAGATCGATTCTATTTTATGTTCGCCTTTGCGGTGAGAGCTTGGCTTTCACTTTTATTTTTTGTCTTTGTGCCGTTCTTACTTGTTCATTTTGGGTATGAAATGCGGCTTCATCAGTATTTAATCGGCGGAGCGTCTTATTTGCTGTTGGGACTTTTAGATTTTTCTCATGCTTATACAAAAGCCTTGAAAGAGAATCGATTGAAGAGGTGGCTAGACATTCAGCACAATGGCTTTAGAAAATTTCGATAGTGAATCAATTTAAACTGTCAAAAACTTTGACAGGTGACTTACAGAAGAGACAATGGTTTTTTGATTTAGATAGCTCTTTTGTGGGAATTTCGTCCGAATCTTTTGGCATCACAATTGCTGTTCTGAATTGATATGAATAAATTTTCTATATTAATGCTTTTCATAATTAATTTGGCTCAATCTTATGCTTATGCTGACCAAAACTTGGGTTTCGATAGCGAAAAAATAGGTATTTCCTTGAGTAAGCTTCTTTCTCATAAAGAGCTGCTGTTGAAGGGCTCTACATTCGGTCAGAATGAAATTTTATTTTTCAATCCTGTCACCGAAAGAGGATTTGTTGCAGAAACGCGAGGTGGGGGACCATTTTCAATTCGTACTATGAGCACAGAGGAGTTCACACATTCAAAAAAGGTTTTGGATGAAAATTCTCTATATTCTCAAGAAAGCTTTGGAAGGACTCGTCTTGTAGTCACACTCTGTCGAGACTGTGTTTTGAGAAAATTCAGAGAATTCTCAGCAAGTCCTCTTGCGGTCGCAATGATCGGAGAACACTGGTTAGCCTCTTTAACATTTCATGAACATATGCATGCTTTTGATCAAAAAAATTGGGGCCACATCTACTCAAAATATCCAGCGAATTGCTCTGTGAAAATTCAAGAAGGTTCTGCATTTCTTGCTGAAGCTCGAGCATACTCCTTGTTAACTTGGGGAAATACATTAGGGGTCATGGATTACTTTAGTGCCTTCAGCGTATCAGGTGATCAAACATTTGAAAAAATGTATCTCCTGCCTGCGATGAGGTTAATGAAGTTTGAGAGAGAAACAGGATCTTCCTACATTGATGGGTTAATGACCAACAAGGTCAATCCATGTGAATGACTGGATTTTCACCCACCTGTCACCCAGATATTTTTATAATGACTTAAGCCAATGAAAATACTTAAGATTTTGAGTTTTAATAATTATTAAAATCATCTCCGCCATTATTACTCTATCTGGTTTTCTCGCTATAAATTTCACCTTCTCATCCATCTTACCACTTTTCTTGCATGGTATAGAAGTTCCTCCTAAACTCGAAAGTGTAACCCATGTCTCCGGTATGAAGTGTTACCTATGTGTCAGGAAGGACATGAGCGATTTGGATTCTAGGTACGTTTTTTGAATGAAAACCCTTCAAAATTAATTAAAAAATAGATTGAATTTGGAGGAGCTAAACTCTCTAAAATCTATTAAAACTTTGCAACTAGAGCCGTCGTGAAAGTAGTGTCCTCTTTTTTCTCTGTGGGAATGATCACTTTATTGTGATACTTCACTAGATAAGCAACCTTTAAAGAAAAGACTTGGCTCATCATTACGCTTAATGAAGGTTCGTAATTGATGAGATAGGCCTCGGATTCTTTAAAATTCGGCAGATACTCTACCCATAATTTCCCCGAAACGGCTTCGTTTATTTCCTTAGAGTATTCTAGATAAAGACGGCCTATTGTTGAGTAGGTCGTATCACCCGTTGAAGATAAAAGCATTTTTTGATACCTTAAACCAGCTTCTGAAAAAAATGTTTCCGGTTCTGTTTTAGTGAAAAAGTATTTACCACCTAAGTCGGTGCTATCTCTTTGTGTGTAACCAGCATAAGTGTCACTCTCTGCTCCGTGCTGAACAAAGATAGCCCATTTATCACTCAACTCACGCTCGTAGCGAAGACTACCTTCCCATTGGCGTGCTGTTTCGATGCCTCCCGCTTTGGTTTGAAGATATCTTGCTGCTGCGGTCAGGACGTTCATATCAAAGGTGTACGATGTTTTTTGTTTGGCACTGTAGCTGTCAGAAGTCGTATTCCCACTGACCTTAACTACGGATGCTTCTGACTCATGAGACCACGGTGATTTCTCTTGAGTGAGAGCTTGGGTTGATAGGACAAGAATACTAAAAAGAAAAATAATTACTTTAATCATGCCAGCATCCTTTGTTCAAGAGGTTTAAAAATAAGGATCCTTAAAATGGATGCAAGAAAACCCTAAGTCAATGAATAGCAAGGAAGCGTTATGATAAGTGAAGTTCCCCCGAAAAAATGGACACGGGGTTAAGCGGCTTGGTTAATTGATTTTATTTCGTACTCCACCGGAGTTTGATAATCAAGTGAAGAATGGATTCTTTCTCTGTTGTACCAAACTTCGATAAATTCAAAAATTG
>CAUJGP010000011.1 GCA_963170155.1 Bdellovibrionota bacterium
ACCTTCTGCTTCTTCTTTCCATTTCATGTGCTCCTTCCCCAGTCTTCTGAGGGCTTATAGCACGCTAACTCTGTGTCCGGCAAACTGGGGGAAGCTCAATATGCACAATCCAACGGCGGGAGTTTCAATGGGAGTGTCCTCTATTCAAACGGATTTTATTGGTTGTCTTCAGCCTTAGTGGATTCTTATCATTCCTAGTATTTGTTATTGTAAACTTTACTCGAGGGAAGGCTGTTACAGTAGTTTTAAAACCTATTGAAATTGCCGCTCTTGGGTTGAATTGAAGATATCGTTTTTCTGAAGTATCATCATTAATGAGTTGGTATTTAAAAAGAGTTTCACGGTAAAGACTCATTGCCATTGTACATTGGATTTTCCACGTTACTGATTAATTAAAGATTGCCTTCAGAAAGACTTACCAGTATTCACCAGTGATGCAAAAAAAAGTTGAGTTACTTTTACCTGTTGGGACTAAAGAAATGGCCATGGCGGCCATCCATAATGGAGCTGATGCTATTTTTATGGGAGTCCCTGGATTCAATGCACGGGGGCGTTCTGTCGACTTTGATATTGCATCTTTGAAGGAGATCATTGATCTTTGTCATCAGTATCACGTTAAAGTTAACCTCGCTTTTAATATTTTGATTTTCCAAGAAGAGCTCAAAACAGTGATTGAGCTTTTAGAGAAAATCATTCCATTGAATCCGGATGCCTTTATTGTTCAAGACTTGGGTTTAGTGCAAATTATTCGTACAATGGCTCCACATCAAAGGGTCCATGCTTCTACTCAAATGACGGTTACAAATTTTGAGGCCATTGATTTACTTTCGGATTTGAACATTCAACGTTTTGTTTTGGGGCGGGAAAACTCCATAAAAGAAATTAAAAAAATTCGTGAGAATACGACTCAAGAACTAGAAGTGTTCGTTCATGGGGCTTTGTGTGTGAGTTATTCTGGACAATGCTTTACTTCGGAAAGTTTGGGAGGGCGTTCGGCCAATCGTGGTCAATGCGCACAAAGTTGCCGTTTTTCTTATGACTTATACGTTGATGGTCAAAAGATGGATTTAGGGGACCGAAGCTATCTTGTTTCACCTCAGGATCTTTGTGGTATTGATGATCTTCCTGAGTTAATTCAGGCCGGAGTTGATTGTTTTAAAATTGAAGGTCGTTTAAAAACACCAGAGTATGTCTCAACATCCGCAAAAGCTTATCGTTCTGTTATTGACCATGTTTATGAAAAGAATCAAGAGGGGTATTCTTCTTCTGATTCTTTGAAGAAGCTTAAAAAAGACTTAGCGGTCAGTTATTCTCGAGGTTTTTTCAGTGGGTGGCTTCAGGGCGTTGATCATCAACAATTAGTATCAGGAAAATACAGTTCCCATCGGGGATATGAATTAGGGGTGATTTCAGCGATTAAGGATCATTCGATCACTCTTGTTCTTAGAGAGGAATTCTCCACTTCTTTAAAATTAGTTCCTGGTGATGGAATCTTGTGGGCTTTAAAAGATCGCGAGCAGGGTGGTTTTATTTATTCTGTAAAACCCATTTCTTCTTTTAAAGTGGAATTAGAACTAGCAAGAGATTTGGTGTTGGATCCTTCTTTAGTCGGAGCAACAGTTTATCAAAATCATGATAAAGAATTGAAAAAATCAGTGGCTCAAACTGTGGATGATAAAAACCTAAAGAAAAGACTTCCAATCGTTGTCACACTTTTTATTGAAGATAATCAGCCCATAAAAGCTTCTATTACAGATCATCATTTTACTGTTCAGGGAGAGAGTGAGGCTATTCTTGAGCCTGCTAAAACTAAGGGTATCTCGGATGAACAATTGAGAGAAGAGTTCAATTCATTATCGGGGTCTTTGTTTAAATTGGAGAGTATTATAATCGAACGATCGCGCCCATCAATGGATCTTTTTATTTCTCATCGTGAAATAAAAAAGCTGCGACAAACACTTATTACTAAGCTCACGGCTCAGCGACAGTCCAGCTTTTCCATTGCTCATTCTCTTCCAGCGTTTTCAGCTTCTAATCCTGGTGATTTATTAAAAATGTCCCTATCTTCTTCAGTAACGGAATCATTAAAGACTCCATTGTATTCTGCTCCTCAGTTCAATATTTTGCTAAGGGAACGCCAACAAGTCATAGATTTGATTGCAGCGACCCAAGCTGGACTTTTTTCTCCGCGACAAATCAATACGGTTATTTTGGATTTCGAATTTGGTAGGGATTATCAATCAAGTCTCTCAGATCTTAGGGAAAAACAATTTAAAGTGGCTCTTGCAACCACTCGTATTTTAAAACCGAATGAATATCGTAATCTCAAAATGCTTTTAGATCTCAAACCGGATTCAATCCTCGTTCGTAATTTGGGAGCCCTTCATTATCTCAATCAGAATAATATAAATGGCATTGAATTACATGGCGATTTTAGTTTAAATGTCACTAATCATCTTACTGCCCAGTACCTTCTATCCAAGGGTTTAAATCGTTTATGTTTAAGCTATGATTTAAATTATCAACAAATCACAACTCTTTTAGAAAAAACAGAAACGCAAAAGATGGAAATCACTATTTATCAACATATGCCTAGCTTTCATATGGAACATTGTGTGTTTGCCGCTTTTTTAAGTAAAGGAAGTAGTTATCGGGATTGTGGAAAGCCCTGTGAGAAACACGAAGTAAAGTTAAAAGATCAATTTCAAAATTGGCATCAAATTAAGGCCGATCCAGAGTGTCGTAATACGATGTATAATGCGCGGGCTCAGTCCGCTACACGTCACATAGATTCGTGGATGCCACTGGGATTGGGGTATGTGCGTTTTGAGGCCCTCAAAGAGCAAGGGGATGAGCTTATTTCTAAAATTATTTCTCATCTACATTTTTTAGATAAAAAACTGAACCATCAAGAGCTTTTGCAACAATTGGATTCAGTGGAATCCTACGGTGTCAATGAGGGAGCTCTAACTAAAGGTCATGAATATAGGAGTCGAAAGAAAGAGATTTCTTTATGAAAAAACTTTCTGCCGTTCGGATTCCATCTCAAAAAATACCCATTCTCACTCTTCATCGGGATATCAGTAAACACCTGAAGCGTGGACATCGGTGGATTTATTCTGATTCTTTTGGTCCACAACACGAATCTGTGAAAAATTACTCTGGTCTTGCATTTTTGCAAATCAAAAAAGATCTTTTAGGTCTTGGAGTTTATCAATTTGATTCTCCATTAAGATTTAGAATGCTTTGTCTTTCTGATGAGCCTTTTTTTAAAAAAACTGAACCAGTAAAAACATTGGAATCGTGGTCTCTGCACCAATGGAAAAAAGCGCTCTCGATCCGAAGTCTTTTTGATTCCTCTCTCACGAATTCTTATCGGCTAATCAATGGAGAAGGAGATGGCTTTCCTGGATTGGTTATTGATATATATGCTAATACGGCGGTTGTTAAATTTGAGAATTCTTTGTTTGAAGAATGCATTTGGGATACGCAAGCTCTAGTAATCCTCTTGTGTGAGGCTTTTCCTTTACTCGATTGCATTTATTTAAAACGTAAGAAAGAGGAATCAGAAAAAGGAGAGGTTCTTTTTGGAACTCTTAACACAGAGGTTCAGTTTAAAGAAAATGGGCTCTTGTTTTCTGCCAATATTCGTGAAGGTTCGAAAACGGGATTTTTTCTTGATCAGAGGGATAATCGAAATCTCATCAAACAATTTGCTCACGATAAATCAGTTTTAAATCTCTTTAGTTATACGGGAGGCTTTTCTGTTTACGCTGCCGCTGGTGGCGCTAAAAGCGTAACAAGTGTCGATATCGCGAAGCCAGCCATAGAAGTCCTTCAAAATAATTTTGAAATCAATCAATTGAAAACTCCCACAGAAAACATAGCGGCCGATGCTTTTTTGTATCTTGGACAAGCGGTAGAAAAGAAGAAAAAATTTGATCTTGTTATTAATGATCCTCCTAGTTTTGCTCCTAATGCTAAATCTGTTCCACAAGCTACCGCGGCTTATACTAAAATTTTTTCTGACTCTCTACGCTTAGTTTCCTCTCATGGTCTCTTTGCGGCAAGCTCATGCTCCAGTCACATCAATACACCGATGTTTATGGATATTCTCAAAGAATCTTTTTCCAAAGCGCGTCTTCGCGGAACATTGCTGCAAATGGGTCATCAGCCTTTTGACCACCCATATCCTTTAGCCATGGATGAGCTTCGGTACTTAAAATTCGCTCTATTGCGAGTGGAGTGATAGAATTTAAATTTTGTAATTCCACACTTGCAAGTCGTAAATCTATCTTTCACTTTTATAGGATTTAGTAAAATAGCTTTGTACAGCTTGCTCCTGACGCAGATTCCACGATTCCTGAAGTAAGATCAACGCTGTATTTTGTTTTTTGTCCGTAGTTCTCTTGGAAAAGGATATCCGAAGAACGATTATCCAAATGTTCTTTAAGTTCATATAGAACATCTCGATTGGTCATATTTTCTTGACGAGCGCGTATCATTAATCGATCGATGTAATCATGAATATGCAGGTAATCAATATCAATATTCATTTTTTTTCGAATGTAATTTATTTTTATATTTGTATGTAATTCGAGAATTTTTTGAAGCTCAATAGTTGTGGGGGGCAGAGCGGCTTGGACACTCTTTATACGGTCAATCAAAGGCTCAGGAATACCTGCGGTAACCGCATAAT
Source organism: Bdellovibrionota bacterium (assembly GCA_963170155.1). Classification (GTDB taxonomy): domain Bacteria; phylum Bdellovibrionota; class Bdellovibrionia; order Bdellovibrionales; family Bdellovibrionaceae; genus CAUJGP01. The sequence continues at coordinate 4,700 of CAUJGP010000011.1, forward strand.
TCTTTAGTGTTTCCCGATCGAAAATTTTAGAGAACTCATATCGAGGTCGCTCCCTTTCAGATTCACTCAATCTATTGAAGTAGGATTTCATGTTTTCTGAACCCGCATTTGAAGTCATTATAACAGAACAATTTTTTGATGAAATTTGGACTGTTCTTTTGGAACTTCCTATTTTTTCATAGGATGTAAAGTGTTCTTTCGATAAAAATGTTAAAAGTGATTCCAATATTTTGGGATGAGCTTTTTCAACTTCATCAAGAATAAGTACTGAAAAAGCATTGGTACGAATTTGTTCTGCAATTTCAGCCATCAGTTCATCACCCGTTTTACCTCCTCCTCCATAGCGAGCCATTTCAATAATTCGGTATGGTAAATTCATGGCTTGAGCGTAGGCTATCGCGATTTCAGTTTTTCCGGTGCCAGGCACTCCAGTAATAAAACTAGAAAGCCTCGGTCCCTTGCCATCGTGTAAATTAGCAAGGGCATTCTTTGATTGAGATATCAGTGACTCTTTAATCAAATCCAATCCTATAATTCTTTCATTGAGTTTCATGGGTAAAGCTCGTATTTTTTCTCTCATTGTAAAAAGATCACGAATGGCAGGATCAACTTTGTATATAATCTCTGCCGTCTTATCAATTTTGGATTTATTAACTTCTTCACCATAGTTTAAGTTTGCTAAAGTTGCTTCAAGCAACCCAATGGATCGGCTAGGTTCATTTTCTGAAGCATTGAAATCGCTGGCTGTCTCAATAAGGTGTTTCAATAGTTCAGCCTGTAAGGGTGATCGTTTTTGATACTTTAGCCAAGATTGAATTTTAAACTCAAGTTCTTCGGAGGTTGTAGGAGGTTTAACTTCAATGGTTGCAAATCTTCGAAGTATTGCGGGGTCATTGATTTTCTCATAGTATTCTGCAGGTGTATCCGTTGCAATTATTTTTATGGTACCATCTGCCAAAGGTTTTTTGAGGTATTCAAAAACATCATTTGTATTATTAGAGTGAGCTCCTGACCCTTTTAAGCTATGAAACTCATCAGCAAACCAGATAATGGGGACCATTTTGCTGGCGTTAATCATAGATTCAATACGCTTCTCAAAGACGCCAGCCAAACCAGTTCCTGAGTTGAGAGTGGTGGCATCAAGATTCAAGACTCTCCACGTGCGTGGAAGTTCTCGTAAAGCTTCTTTGATTAATGTTGTTTTTCCTGTTCCTGGATCTCCAAGTACAACAATGCTGGAGCGTTGGGGTCGATTGAGATTTTTCTTTATATTGCTAATTAAAGTTAGATCACTTTGTGATAGCGGTATTGGCTTTTCACCTTGATTTCTGAGTTCTTCAAAAAGGGAATCTATTATTTCTAATGAATTTTTTTCACTAGAATTCAATGTCATTAGAGAATCTTTTCCTTGAGGAATAAATAAAGTTTCCATTGCAAATGAATTTAAATCAATTTTTCGGGTCAGGCCCTCGACAGTTAAAATTCCATCTACTGAACTAATACTACTATTATTTAAATTTTCCATATAAGCATTAGATAAAGTGGCATGGTTTTTAGCACCACGCTCTACAGCAATGGTTTTTTCTTCTTCATTGTTTTTATAAGAAATTACACGATAAAAGTTTTCATTAAACTTTAATCCACCAGATGAATTTATAATAGTATTATGTATATCGCCAGTAGGAAGAAGATAGAATAACTTTCCTGATTGATCATTAACATAGACGCCTTCAACCAGTAGAGCAACCTGTCCATCAATTTTTATTTTAGGCTTATCTGTTGTACTAATCTGTATAGTCTTTATTCTGGAGGGGAGATTTTGTAGAGGGCTTTTAGAAAAGACAGGTACCACTTCAATCCGTCCTTCAATTAATAACTTCTGAGTTTTACCGTTATCTTTTGTAAAGTAAATCTGATCTTTTTCATTTTCTGAATCTGCAAAGATATAATGTAAAGAATTCTCAGTTCCTTGGATGGGGATATCAATCTCTATCTTACCCCATGCCGAAATAGAGCAACCAAGTGTCAAAACTATAAACAGTATAAAGCGTCTCAAGTTAAATTCCTTATCGTTTAAAGAAAAAGTTTTTAACTTAAGATAGTTTGCAATCTTTAAGCCATATTCCATAGATTAATCTAATTTAAATTTTTTAAATCTTATGATTTTCTTCATTCTTTGAGATTGGTCCGAATGACAAAAAATCAAATTTTATTTAAGGTGAAAGGCGTCATGAGCTTGTTCAAGAACAACTTTGAAAAAAAGTGTTTTAAAGTTTTCTATGTTTATAAAATTAAAATTTAGTTATATTTCAGAAAAGTGATGACTCTACTTTTAGATTGACATTTTTTCTTTTTGTATTTTCTACATATTGATAAATTGCGCTTTTATCTTTATAACTATAAGATGTTTATTTTTTTATTTAGTAACTAGAGAAATTGAAAGATCGGAGTGATAATGATCAGTTCCGTGTTAAAATCATACAGTCAAATTATTATCACAGAGGATATGAAATACGCAAATAAATTCATGGCGCTGGTAAAGAAATCTAAACTAGATACAGTAAAAATTACTAAATAGAGCAATCACTCGTAAGAACTTCAAAAGTAGATGGAGGATGCTGATTAATGAAAAATCCGATATTGTATAAGTATTCAATCCCTACACGTTTCTCTGATTTAAGAGTTCCATTCAAAATTTATGAAAAACAAAAAGGAAAAATTTACTCGGAAGGTCGAATCGAGTTTTCAATTGTAGATGTCAAGACAGGATGGATGACTCCAATAACGAACGAAATTAATAATTTATTATTTGAAAAGGGTGAGTGAGTATGAGTAATGCTAACCAACAAATGCCTATTTTACTTTTGGGCGGATTAGCAATGAAGGCAGATGAACATTTATTGCTGGCCAAGGGGTTGAAAGAAAAACTTAATCGACCCGTTGTTTATTTTGATAATCTGAATGTGGGAACTGGACCACGGTTAGGCACGGACAAAAATTTAACTATTCAAGATCAAGCACTATATCAGTGGAATCAAGTTTCTGAAAATTTTGGTTCAAAAACAAAAATTTCTGTGTATGGCATAAGTATGGGAGGGATGATTGCATCCACGATGGCTTATCATTTTCCTGAGAGGGTTCAGCAGCTTGTATTGGCGGCCACCTCTTCTAATACACCGCATAATCCAGCGATTTCGGATGATCTTTTTATTAAATGGTCCGGTGCTAAGCATGAAGATGACATTCGAGCTACAACTCGAATTGCGTTTGGTAAAAAAACATTAGAAGTCAGACCACAAATTTATGAAGATTACTTTCAATATCGAATAACTGGAAAAAATCAGCAAAAAGCAAAAGAGTTTATTCAACAATTAATTTCAATCAGAAACTTTAACGGTATAGAAATTTACTCTCAATTGGCATCTACGAACATTAGTGTTTCAGTTTTAAGTGGAGAAGAAGATCAACTCTTTGATCATTCGCATTTAAACGATATTGTAAAATTACTACCTCAAGCTCGACATATAAAAATGAGAGAAACGGGCCATATGCTTCATCTGGAAAATCTCAACGGCTTGATAGAGACCCTTGTAAAGAATGATTTATTATAACATTGGAGGGATGAAGTGGAAAATAAAATTACATTTGTTAACTGGCCTTCATTTGAAAAATTAAATTTAATTGCTCAAAACATTAATTCTGAAATTAAAGTAGCTGGTATTGCTACTGATCAAGTTTCAGAACTTATTTTAAAAATCAAAGAATGGTATTCAGCAATTCAAGTAGGTATGGAATCAAGACATCTAAGCTTAGAGTATTATAATCACAACTGTGTCCTTGTTGATAAAGGTGAGGGAAAACTGAGTCTTCCCTTACTTGTACAATCTAAAGAAGGCGTGACTATTGGATTTATTTCTTTTCAAGCGGACGCTGCTGCCAGAAATTTAACGAGCCCTCTAGGTATTGTAAATCCAAGTTATAGAGGCAAAGGAATAGCTTATTTTGGACCAAACTTATTAGAGGCTATAGGGAAAGAACTTCAGTATAGTTTAGTTTATTATTTTGTAACATTAGAAACAATTGCACAACAAAAAGTAGCAGAGGCTCTAGGATATAAAATTGTTGGGATATTTCCGTCATGGGACCGTGACCTCATTGAGGGGCAGTCTCAACGGGTTTCTGAAGCTGTTTATGCTAAATCATTGAGTGGGTCAGAGATAAATAGATTACCATTACCAACTAATTTAACTGAAAAAACTAAACAGCTTTGGAGTTTTTTATTTGGAGATTTAAAAAACAATGAATAGTTCATATAGTATCATAAGTTATGATAACCTGCCCAATGTTAATGGTGTGTTAGTTTTAGTTCATGCTATGTATACTAATGGTAATTATTTTGAAAAGCCGACCGGAAAATCTTTGGTTGATTACTTCATAAAGGAAGGTTTTATAGTTAAAAGGCTTGATTTATCAGGGTATACGGAATCGGAAAAAGAGAATAGGCCTGATCCAAATATTAATTTTGAAACCTATGTGAATGATATTGAATTGGCTATCAAAGAAATAAAAACGGAATATCCTGAGTTGCCTATTTATTTACTTGCTCATAGTGTAGGTGGATTGGCAGCTATGGTTGGAGGTAGTCTTTCTAATGTAGATGCCGTTGTCTCCATTGCTCCTGCTATTTGGACCTTTACACAACCCAAGAATAAATTTTTAATGATCAAACAGTTTATGCAATTAGTTATTCTTAAAACATTATCTTTAATATTCGGAGAAGTACCTTCAAAATTACTAAGAATTGGCGATAGGAGCGCCCCAATGGGATATATTAGAGAATATATATTTTGGGTAAAAAATCGTGCATTCCAATCGTCTTCTATTAACTATAAAACAAAAATTACTGAATCTAAAATACCTACATTATTTATTCGTGGGTCTAACGATTTTCAAATGTGCTCTAAGTCCAATTTTGATTGGGTTACGGAAAATTTAGCAACAAATAGGACAATTTGGACAATTTCAAAAAATGAAGGTTTTAATTTTAATGGAGATCACTTTTCTGTAATTTATAGCAAAGATGCGGCTCGAGAAATTTGGCCTAAAATTTACTTATGGATAAAAGAATTGAGAGAAATACATATATAAATATAAATAATTTATTAAAGTTCTATTAAGAAAATTCTCAGATTTAGAGGTAATAATGTGGTTAGTTTTTGTTAATGGACCAAATGACTGTTTGCCGGCTTATACCTCAGCTAAATATAATGATTTAAAGGTATTAACAATTTGGTTTGGAAGACAATTTCATAGTTTAGGTGATAAACATTTGATTTGTTCAAATCAAAATCCATCGGATATAATAAAATCTATAAGAAATTTATTAGAAATAGATGAAATTCTTGGTTGCATTGCATTTATAGATGCAATGGTCCCGATTGCTGGATTATTAAATTCTTCTTTGAACTTGACATGCCCTTATAGTTTTGATCAAGCAATTGAATCTAAAAATAAGTTAGCAATGAGAAAGTTACTTGATGGTGAGGGTTTAAATCCAGAATATCATGTTTTAAAATATGATCATGGAAATAATAATTACTTAAGCCAGATTTGCAATATTTCATTTAGCCGTTCATGGATTGTAAAGCCAATTTTTGGACATGCTAGTATTGGTGTTGTAAAGGTAAATAGCCTTCAAGAATTGGAAAAAGTATTACCTGCTATTCATTCTGCAAATCAAACAATGTTAGATGAAATATATGGACTGAATATTGAACTTAAAAACAGCTTCAAAAATACTTATTTATTAGAGTCCTACTTTGAGGGAAGTGAGTTTAGCGTAGAAGTTTTAATTTTAAATAATCAGGTATACCCCCTTGAGGTATGTAGTAAAACAGAAATGAAAAGCCCCTATTTTGAAGAAATCACATATAGGACACCTGCTAAATGTGAACTGAGCTTAAGAAGTTGTTTATCAGAGGCCACAAAAAAAATAGTTCAAAAAATGAAAATAAATAATACTTGTGCTCATTTAGAATTCAAGTGGAATGGGCACGATATTTGTTTTTTGGATATTGGTTTAAGAGCAGGCGGAGGTGGGCTTACTCATAAACTTATTGAAATATCATCAGGACGTGACCTTTTCGGCGCTTGGTTTAGATCGATAAAACAATCTACCTTTAATAATCAATTAAATATGGTTAAATCTTCGATTGCATTGCTTTATTTATCTCAAATTCGCAATGGTGGTAAAGTTTTGGCTTTTAATATTGATAAACTACCATCAGAGTTATCTTCTTTTATTAAGGAATATAAATTATTTGTAAAATCTGGAGATATTCTTACGGGCTATCCCGATTATAGTGGTCTTCCTGGTTATGTAATATATGAGATACCTGCTGAAATTCATCAATCAAATGAAGGGATTATTGAAGATATAATTTTACAGTCATCAAAATATTTTGATCCCATTTATGAGGTTAATTAATATGAATTTAATTAAAAAGATTTCATTTAAAATTTTAATAGTAACAGTATTAATTGTTAATGTTACTTTTGGGCAAGTTATTGGATATGGTTCGGCAGATTCTGTTTGCCTGCAAAAAATCAAGAAGCTTTTTTTTCTGGATTTGAATTAGGGGTGAAAGAAATTCTTGGTGAAAAAAAGACAAAAGAAGTTTTAACCGTCGAACAAATTGTCAATGGTTCTCCTACGAGTTCTCTAAAATCCCTTAAGACTCTTAAAGACCGAAATGTTAAAATGATTGTTGGATTTCCAACTAGTCACGAAGCAGTACAAGTAGCAAAAACTACATTTCAGGATGGATTTCTTACTATCTTTGCTAGTGCTGGTCACTCATCGTTGTCAGAGTTTGGACCTACAGTATTTACCACAGGTGAATCTATGAAAGCCTATGTCGCTGATACCTCTAACTTGATTCAAAATAGATTTAAAGATCAAAATGGTATTTTCATATATAATCTACAATCATTATTTTCGATGAATCAAAAGAATGAATTCGAAAAATATTTTTTAGAATCGAAAGAAAATAAAATATCAGTTGATTTCGTTTCTCTTAATGCAGATTTAAAATTAGATCCTGCACATGTAGTTCAATTAAAAAAAGGCAAGTACCAGTATATGTTTCTTTCTTCTTACGCCGATGAGTCCGCAGGTATTCTTAATCAACTAGATACAGAGAAAATAGACATTCCCATAATATCAAATTCATCTTGGACAACAGGAGATATAGAGCTTATTAGACGCATTATAAGTGAAAAAAAAGCTCCTATAATAACAAGTGCAGTATGGGTACCTGGTGGACTTACCCCCTAGGAAACCGGCCCACCTAGTCAGCCTCTAAAAATGAGGTGAGACTATGAATATGACTAGTAATAATACTAGTAACAAAGATTTTAAAACCGAGATTCTGGGCAGGGAACGTCGCCGTCGATGGTCACCCTCCGAGAAACAGTCTGTTGTTTCTGAGACTTATCAGCCTGGATTTACTGTATCGCAGGTTGCCCGAAAATATGGTATACCACCAAGTCAGTTGTTCTATTGGCGTAGAAGACTTGAAGAAGGAGCATTGGTGGCTGTGGGTTCTGAAGAAAAAGTTATCCCTGAATCTGAAGTAAAGGCATTAAAGGAACGTATTCGTAATCTGGAGCGCCTTCTTGGGAAAAAGACTGAACAAGTTGAGATTCTCCGAGAGGCTATTGAGCTTGCACGCGAAAAAAAACTGATCTCGCGACAACCCTTGCCAGGTGTCGACGACATACCGTTCGCGCCATATGTGAAGCCATCCAAGTAGCAAGATCTAACATCAGAGACCGATTAAAGGAAAACGCCAATATGAAAACGACATCTCATCATGCCGATGAAGATTTATTACCTTCGATAAAAGACATTACAGATAAGCGTCCTACCTACGGGTACCCCCGAGTAACGGCAGTATTGAACCGTAATCGCCGGGAGGCTGGTGAAGCTCCTGTGAACCACAAACGCGTATATCGAATTATGAGAGAGAATAACCTTTGTTTATCGCGACACACGGGCCGATCATATCGGACGACCCATGACGGGCAAGTGATTACAATGAAGAGTGATCTCCGTTGGTGTTCTGATATTTTTGGGATACGCTGCTGGAATGGCGACTTCGTTTGGGTCATCTTTTCCATGGATTGCCATGACCGTGAAGTGATCCGATGGGCTGCAAGCTCGATAGGGATAAACGGCGAGCTCGTCAGGGATCTTGTTGCTGAAACCTTTGAACAACGCTTCCCTTTAATGAAACAGGCTCCTCATCGCTTGGAGTGGCTATCAGATAATGGCCCCCAATACACGGCTAACGAGACCATTAACTTTATCCGCAGCCTAGGGCTCACCGTGTGCACGACGCCAGCCTACAGCCCAGAGTCAAATGGCATGGCAGAGGCCTTTGTGAAGACGTTTAAGCGTGATTACGTCTACGTCAACAACCTGAAGGATGCAGTCACAGTAATGGAAAAGTTGCCGAAGTGGTTCAGCGATTATAACGAAGTCGCTCCGCATAGAGGCTTGAAAATGATGGCGCCGAGACAGTATCGAGAACTAAATCAAACTGCTGGCTGAGTGGGCCGGTATTGAGGGGTTAACTCCACCTGGCATGGATGTTTCAAAATATTTTGAAACTCTTTTTAAGAAAAAATATGGGACTAAACCTAATTCTGAATCAGCTGGCGGGTACGATCTGGGTATTGTTACTGGAACTGTAATTCAAAGAGCTAACGGTAAATATTCAAAAGAATCATTAGTAAAAGCTTTTCATTCTAACCGTTGTTTTGAAAAAACAACGGTCGGAAAAGTTTGTTTTCCGGAAAAGGGAGGGCATGCAAGTAAGCCCATTATTTTTATGCATCTGACAAAGTCAGGACTAAAGCAATTATGAGGAAGTTATTAACGCTTTTAATGTTTTCGAAAAGAGAATCTTTAATGAGGAGTTTTGCAAAACAGCAAGCCTTACTCCTTATTTTTGGTTTATTTTTTGCTTTTACATCTCTTTTATATATGCGAAAGTTGGAGCATAAAGTAGAAATTGCAAAATTAAAAAATGAGATTACTTTAGCAATTGAAAGAAAATCTGAGAACTTAAGAGCCTGGCACTTCTTAGGCCTCAATGAGGCTATTGAGCAAGAAATTTCTATTCTTAAAAAATCATTTCCAATTTCAAGTGTACATTTTTTTTCTAAAGATGAATTACCATTGGTATTGCAAGAAAATGAAATTCAAATTTCTTTAAATAATGACCCTTATTTAGATATTTATATAATTTCTCAGTTTCAAGCAATAAGTACCTTGATTGAGACCGTGAGGGATCCAAACACTTACATTTCATTTCTTGCTATCTGAGCTTCCCCCAGTTTGCCGGACACAGAGTTAGCGTGCTATAAGCCCTCAGAAGACTGGGGAAGGAGCACATGAAATGGAAAGAAGAAGCAGAAGGTCATTCACGAATGAGTTCAAGGCTCAGGCTGTGGATCTCGCAG
>CAUJGP010000012.1 GCA_963170155.1 Bdellovibrionota bacterium
TCCACCCATACCCATTCCGGGCATCCCAAACATTCCACCCATGCCCATTCCGGGCATTCCAAACATTCCACCCATGCCCATTCCGGGCATTCCAAACATTCCACCCATGCCCATTCCGGGCATTCCACCCATACCCATTCCGGGCATCCCAAACATTCCACCCATGCCCATTCCAGACATCATCGGGTTCATCCCAAAGGGACCACCCATTCCTAAATACATCCCACCCCCAGGCATTCCTGGATACATTCCGGAGGGATACCCCATCAATCCGCCAGGCCCAAAAGAGCCACCACCAAAGCCCGAATTACAGCCAAACCCTCCGGTCATTCCTCCAGTAACAGCACCATAAAGGCCCATAGCTCCCATCATCATTCCCATAGGCCAACCAAAACCAGCCGAAGGATTGGTCGGAAAACCTAATTGAGCATTAACCTGAACAGCATTCTTAGCTCCAAAATAACCCGCAAGAGCCCCAGCTCCTGCGGAGAGAACTCCCCCGAGCATTTCCCACTTTCCAGGTCTCCGAGGTTGATAGGCTCGATTACCAGAAATAATACACCCGGGACAACCTCCCTCTAGCGCTTCTTCATAGGCTTCTTCTTGCTCAGCCTTAGCCTCATCCGTCAGATCTCGTCTTCGTTCTTTCTGAGCGGCATATCTTTCTTTAGCACTCTCGATCTCTACATCCAAAATTCTCAGTTTTGTTATTTTATTTCTCATCCCATTAATGAGACTCGTACATTGACTTCGGTCGTTTGCTCCTTGACAGGCCCTATCGGCATGAACAAGCCCTTTGTTAGAAATATTACAAAGGTTGTGCCACTCACTTTGTCCATAAGGCTCTGTTGATAAATCTCCCCGATCCAGATCCTCTTGGCCCCGCCCATCGATCAATCTCCTCTTAGCACCACAAGCGCCATAGGCATCCGCGCCAGAATAAAAATAACAACCTTCGTAACGGAAACAAGAGTTGTCATTGTTCATGTGTTCAAATAAGAAAATTCCTTTACCCGATTGACCAAAAGCTCTTTCTAGTTTTCTTTTAGATTCTTCCAATTCTCTCGTTAGTTTTCTCTTTTCACTTTCTTTTTTATTCTGTTCCTTTTTTGCCTCTCTCATGTCCTTATCAATCTCATCTAACTCATCGGAAATATCCACAGAACCACCGGCAACTTCAAGGTTACACTGAGGCATCAAGCCATAGGCTCCATACCCTCCAAAAGAAAAGGCTGATGGGCTTATCAAAAATAGAACCAATGATAAACAAACCAAAAGAGATTTTGATCTCATAAGTACTCCACGTTTGTTTCATTCTCGGCTATAACTTTCACAAACTAAACAACTTTCGCTAATATCCTGGACTATTGTCGACCGAAAAGATGATTTTGTTGCTCTCCCTAGTGTTCTCAGATTAGCTTAAGTCTAGACTCTCACCCAATCACAAAGGTCTTAAAGCTGAAAATTTTGGGAGAACGAACATGAATCAACCCACTCTCTTGGTGGTCGATGACGAATCCGATAACCTCGATGCTCTAGAAAGAGTTTTTCGCAAGCGCTATCGTTTTTTGCGAGCCAATTCAGGCGCCGAAGCGTTATCTCTTCTTGCTCAGAACCCTCGCATAGACGTCATTATCTCAGATCAAAGAATGCCCCAGATGACTGGAGTTGAATTTTTAGAAAAAACCCTCCCAACTCACTCTAAAACTGTGCGGATCCTTCTGACCGGATACACAGATATTGATTCGATCATCGCTGCCGTCAATCAAGGACATATCTTCCGTTACATCACTAAACCTTGGGATACGACGGACCTTTCAAACAGCGTAGAGCAAGCCATGGATTATTATGCTCGAGGCGAACAACTCGAAATTAAAAACCAAGAACTGGAAAAAGCTTTCAAAGAACTTAAAACGCTCGATGAAACAAAAAATAAGTTCATGATTCTTATCAACCATGAACTTAAAACACCCTTGACTGTCATTAGTAGCTTCCTCGAACTTTTATTGGAAGCTCACCCCAATGAAGAACAAAAAAATTATCTGGATCGAATCAAAAAAAGCACTCAACGCCTTAAGGAAATCATAGAAGACACCCTAATCCTCACACACCATATTGCTGGCCTTCTCAAATGGAATCCTCAACCCGGCTCTATCCATGAACTTCTGCAAAAGATCATTCCTTCTTTCGAAAATGAATTCCATAAAAAAAATTTAAAAGTTCAATGGCAACTCTCTGCAGAACCACGGCCGTCATCTTCTTTTGATTCCCTCCTCCTGCAAAGAGCACTAAGACATTTAATCGCCAATGCCCTTCATAACGCACCAAATGGCAGTGAGCTTCTCATAAAAACCACCCTGCAATCTCAAGGGCAACTCATTGTCCTGGAAAATCTTGGCTCCCCGATTCCTTCAATCGTCTTGGAGAGGCTTCATTCTCCTTTCAAACTCCAAGAAGAAATCATGAACCACAGTAAAGGACTTGGTTTGGGCCTCAGTGTGGTCAATGCTATTTTTCAACAGCATCGTATCCCATGGAGCATTGAAAATATTCCCGCTCCAGAAAATCCGTTTTCCAGCAACGTCATCCGAACTTCGTTTACCATCTCTTAATTAAAAAGTTTTTAAATTCACATTCAATTGCATATAAAAACATGGCAAAATATTTCATTGATTTCTTGTTTTTATTATATTTTTTCCTCACTCTTCTTTTGAACGATTCCAAAGGTTGGGCCTATTCACCGCTCTCCCTTAAGGACCCGCAATCTCCATTGATTGTCATTCAAAAAAATCAATCCTATTCTCTCCCTATCAAAATAAAAGAGCATGTTGTATTGCAAAAACCCAAGGTTCTAGCTCTCACGGATCAGGGAACACAGCTTATTCTCCAAGGATTGCAAGAAGGGGTTTCTCTACTCCGTGCGGGAACAACACTTTATAAAGTTATCATTGTAAACCAAGAACAATATGAATCTTATCAAAGATTAAAATTATTTCTGAAACACGCTCCTGGGCTTCGACTAAGCTACGAAAATGATTTCTTCCAAATCGAAGGCACTCTCGATGATACTTCGACTTGGTTGAGTCTAAGCCAACTCTCTCTGAAGCATTTCAAAATGAAAATATCTGCATCTCAAAAACAAATAAAAACAATAGAATATCACATTAATTCACAATTAGAGAAAAAAGGAGGTCATCCCATTGGCCTGACTCAAGAACCTTGGCCCGTCGCTCGAATTCCTTTCAAGATCACGACAAACCATCCTCTCCGGTTACTATTAAATAATTTAGGCCTCACCATACAAGAGGACGAGCATCAGCTTTTAACTGAACCATTAATTCGAGTTCAGGTTATCATCGTGGAAATGAGAAAGTCTTTTGCGCAAAATATGGGTATTGAGTGGCCCTATGAAATGTCAGCTCAGCTTGTTCCTGAAGGGTTTTTACCTACAGGAAACGATTCCACGATTCTGGCCCGCTTTATTGCCACGAAAGGGCAAGGCCGTGTTCTCGCTCAACCCGTGCTGCTGGCTAAAAGCGGAAGTGAAGCGGAATTTTTTGCTGGAGGCGAACTTCCTGTGAAGACAAAAACTAAACAAACGCAAACTGTTCACTGGAAAAAATATGGTATCACTTTAAAAATCAAACCCAAAACAGATTCTGCTGGTAGAATTCATTTGGATTTAAAAAGTGAAATCTCGTCCATTGATCCTGGCGAAAAAAATGAAGGTATTCCTTCTCTCTTTACGAATACCCTCTCAAGCCAATTTGATCTGCATCAACGCCAAACGATCGCACTTTCGGGATTAATAAAAAAAATTGACGGAGAGGCGGTGAAACAATGGCCAGGTTGGGGGGACATCCCTATTTTTGGAAATCTGTTTTCAAGTCGGGAGTATCAAGAAGATAAAACCGAACTTACAGTCTTTGTTACTCCTTATATCGTCACTACTCCGTAAAAAATAACCCAGATAAAGAAAAATCAATGGACACTATGGACAACTTAAATTCATTTTATAAACAAAAATGCCATGAAATTCAAAATCTTATCACCCAATCTCCCCTTAATGTCCATTTTCTTTCAAAAGACTCAGAGTTCACCTCAGTTCAAAACGACGTTCATCTCTTTATTAAAAAGCATATTCAAAACTTAGAGTCCCACTATCAAGAGCGCCTCAGGGAAGAGTTTTTTGGAGTGGGACCTCTAAAATTTCTTTTATCAGACCATCAAATTACGGAAATTATCATTAACAACTACGATGTCATTTGGATTGAAAGAGAAGGCCGACTTCAGAAATCCAACGAAATCTTTTTTTCCAAACAAACCTACGAAGGCTTCCTACAAAGACTTTATCTTGAACTCGGACAAGAGCCCACCCTCCTAGAACCCTTTTTGGATGGAACATGGAGAAATCATCGACTTCATGTCGTCGGACACTATCATTCATTAACTCCTGAAGTACGACTCACCATCCGAAAACACAAATTACAACCTTGGACTCTCGCAGACTTGGAACAGAGAGGTTGGACGACTCATCCTCATGAGATTGAATTTCTTCAAATGCTTGTAAAAGAACGTCATAATATTTTGATCATTGGACCTGCAAGTTCAGGAAAAACCAGTGTGCTCACGGCTCTTCTGAATATTTGTGAAGAAAATGAAAGGGTCATTATTATTGAAGATAGCCAAGAAATTTTTCCTTCTTCGAAAGTAAGCACCTCTCTTCTTGCCAGATTCGATACAAGAAAAACCTTACCTTCTATCACTCTTGCTGATTTGGTTCGGCAAAGTTTGCGGATGAGGCCCGATCGCTTGATTATCGGAGAAGTTCGTGGAGAAGAAGCCACTGATCTTCTATTAGCGCTTTCCACAGGTCATCAGGGAAGCTTTGGCACTCTTCATGCCTCCGATCCCCGACAAGCTCTTTTTCGCCTTGAAATGCTCATTCAAATGGGGGCTCCCTACTGGAGCCTCGGAACTATTCGTAAACTCATTTTATTAAGCCTTAACTATATGATTCTCTGTTCTCGCACACAAAGTGGAGAAAGAAAATTAGCTGGAATTTATAAACTTATCTCCCTTGAAGACTCAGGCATAATAATCGAGAGAGTCATCACTCAATCTCTCAGAACCTCGATCATGGGGTGAGGCTCCTGAGGGAGAACTCATACGATTCCTATTTTCAACTGAAGAGAGTTCCTCGGGAGGAGATGACGTCGTTTTTTTAGCCGGACCATTCATAAAAAAGTTTCGACTTAGCTCCTCAACGATTTGAACATTTTTGGCTTCTTTCGGATTTCTATAGTTTTGAACTTCTTGAGTCCCGATATTTTTCATTGTGCTCAAGCTCACACGATCTCTAATTTCTGCCGAACCCTCTGCTCGACCAAAAGCTGGAGCTCCGGGCCTCACCGGCGCCATTGACTCCACATCGCTTTTCAGTCTTGGCTTCTCTGGTAGTATCCCACTTATTTTTTCCATATGCACCTCCTGTGCTAGAGTTAATCGGTATCACCAAATAGTCGGATCTTTACAGGTGAAACTTGAGAGGAATTGACAAAATATTTTACAGTTAAAAACCCTTGATAAAAGTCCAGCCCTCTCCGCATTTTCATATTAACTCATTCCTCTCTTTGAATACTATTGATCATACCAAGCTAAAAAAAGAACACCCTTCTTGATTGTATCAATAGCCGCTTTGGATATCTTTCGATCAATAGCGGGGCATCCCCAACTGCGTCCAATGGGGCTCATTGTGGGTTTTACATAATCAGATCCATGAATGACCACAGCGCGTTCCCTCAATTTGGAATTGCTTTTTTCAATTCCATCCAGTCTCAGGCTATAACCATTCTTTCCATTGTATGTCTCGGCGGTGATAAAAGCCCCCACAGAACTCATATGACTATTCACGATATTTGAAAAAACGGTAGCATAACCTGTATTTTTACGATCAGAACCTTCTCCGTGAGTTGTTAGCATTTTTCTCACCGCTCCCGAACGCATATCAATAATATAAAAACGGGGTTCACTGCTATGCTGTTTAAAATTAATAATACCAAGGTATTCAGGGCGCTTTAATCGATCTTTCAAGTTGTCATAATAACTAAGCGCTAACTCTAATGGACGATCTGCAATTTCACTCTTTGGATCAACATATTCGTATTTTTGACGTATCTCCTTTGAAACACTGAATGGCTCCATCAAGAAGATATCTGTCTGAGGACTTAACATGTCTAAAGGAACAGGATCATGAAGCAATGATTCAGGTAAACGCATTCTTTCTTCAGGGGAGATTTCACAAAACGGTACAACCTCTGTACACATGGCTGCTTCATAGCTGGCATACGTCAAAGAACCATGCCACATTAAAGCTAATCCCGTTAAAATAAATAGGGATTTAAAGTTGAACTTCATACTGACTCCTTTCAGTTGTTATTTCTAACTCTGCCCTACGACTGTCATCCTTGAAAATCGCAAGCATAAACAATCTTTGCTTATGCTCTATGGGAGCTAAATTACTTTAGTTTAATTTTTGCTTAAAATCAAAGCAATTAAATTAGTTTTCAATCTCACGGCGCCAACAAACTAAGGTAAGGCGCAAGAACAAAGAAAATCCTAGCCCTTGAGTTTGTCGTCCAGTGCTTTTTCTGCCGAAGGAGCCAAGCGAATACCCAATTCAATGAGTTGCTCGCGGCTCACTTCACTCGGGGCATCAGACATCAAACAAGATGCTTTTGCCGTCTTAGGAAAAGCAATAACTTCACGAATCGCATCAGTTCCACATAATAACATCACTAAACGATCCATGCCCCACGCAATACCTCCATGAGGAGGAGTTCCATACTTCAAAGCTTCAAGAAAGAATCCGAACTTAAGTTGCGTTTCTTCAGGCGTCATACCAAGAACTTTAAACATGGCCTGTTGAACTTCGTTTCGATAAATACGAATGCTACCACCTGCTAATTCATAACCGTTGCAAACTAAATCATAGGCTTTTGCTAATAAATTTCCAAATTTAGTTTCATTCATTGAAAGCAAATCATGAATCCCTTCATCCTTAGGAGCGGTAAAGGGATGATGTCGTGCCACCCAACGCTTTTCATCGGGAGAATATTCCAACAACGGAAAATCAAGCACCCATAAAAAAGCATCTTTTGTCTGATCAATAAGATTTAACTCTCGACCTAAGTGTAAACGCAAAGTGGATAAGGCCGCGCAAGCTGGATCAAAATCATCCGCGACCACTAAGAGGAGATCTCCCACCTTTCCATCATGACTTACAAACCAAGTTTTTAATTGGTCCTGCGTAAAAAATTTACTCACAGAAGAATTGAACTGATCTTCCGCCTCCCATTTAGCCCAGACTAAACCCTTAGCTCCGGCTTTTTTCACTAAATCCGTCAGCTTATCAAGCTGTCCACGGGAAAAAGAAGAAGCCCCAGGAACCACCAGGCCACGAATGACTCCTCCCCTCACCAGCACTTCATCAAAAACTTTGAATCCAGAGCCTTGAACCAAAGATCCTAAGTTTTTGATCTCCATTCCAAAACGAATATCGGGCTTGTCACTTCCATAACGGTCCATAGCCTCTTGATAGCTGATACGCGGAATATCACCAAGCTCAACGCCCTTGAACTCTTTCCACAACTGACGAAGGAGCCCTTCATTCATTTTTACGATATCCTCGCGATCAATAAAGGACATCTCGATATCGATCTGAGTAAACTCTGGTTGCCGATCCGCTCGCAAATCTTCATCCCGGAAACATCGTGCAATTTGAAAATAACGGTCATAACCAGCTATCATTAAGAGCTGTTTCAAAGTCTGTGGAGACTGTGGAAGCGCGTAAAACTCCCCTAAGTTAACTCTTGAGGGAACCAAGTAATCCCGCGCCCCTTCGGGAGTGCTTTTGTATAGGATCGGCGTTTCCACTTCAATGAACCCATTTTGCGAAAAATAATCTCGAACTTTCTGCAATGCCTTATGCCTCACCATGAGGTGTTGTTGCAATCGAGTGCTTCTTAAATCTAAATAACGGTATTTTAATCTTAATGTTTCGCTCACATTAGAGTCACTGATTTGAAAAGGTGGCGTTGCTGATTCATTCAAAATTTCACAACGAAAAGCTTCGACCTCAACTTCTCCTGTCTTTATTTTTTTATTGGTCATTCCATTCGGACGCTCGCGAACAACGCCTTCGAGAGCAATAATGTACTCTCCTCGGAAATCTTTTGCACAGGCTGTCTCCGTTTTATTGGGATCTAATACAACTTGAACAATACCTTCGCGGTCACGAAGATCAATAAACACTAAACTTCCATGGTCTCGACGAGAATCGACCCATCCAGCCAGAATGACTTTTTGACCAGACATTTGTTTAGTTAATTCACCGCAATAATGAGTTCTCTTTAACTCAGTTATAAACTTCACAACACCGCTCCCTTACTTAATGATAAATATCAAACACCATGCAATAAAGACTGGATTTTTAACCTTATGTTTTATTTAAGTCTCTTCAAAAATCTTATTGGTTCTGTCACTTATTCAATTTTTGAAAAATAACCTCACTTGAGGCCAAAACAATCTACCTTGTCATTAATACAACAGGTATGGTCTTAGATCTTCTTTCCACTAGTAGATTTGCATAGCACTATTTTCTAGTCAAAAGTCTTCTCGTCATCAAAGAGTTCTTTTTGCCAATTTAATGCTATGCCTTTAATATAAGAAAACCAAGATTGCTAAACTAAGACTATTACAAAGTAAGTCTTTAAAACCTTAGGAGGATTCATGCCCAAATTCAAAGTGGAAACCCCTTCATCCCATGACCCAAAGGAAACTTTTAAAAAAATTAAAAATTTTTTAGAGAATGCCGATGATTTGAAAAAAATTGACTCCAACATCGTTTGCCAATTTGAAGACTCCACACTCAAAGGGTCCGCAAAAGGAAAACAATTCAAAGCTGAAATTTCCGTGCAAGAGACAAGCCCTCACTGCACCGTGATGGTGGAGGTGGAAATTCCATTTTTACTGTCCCCGCTTAAAGGAAAAATCCAAGAAAGCTTAGAAAGAAAAATTAAAAAGGCATTGGCTTAACAAATTTTAAGCGATAAAACGAAGCGTCTACACTCACACATTGAATTTGTTGCCATTACCAATGGATTATGGTCGTAAAATTGATTTTGGAATGAGCGTAAATGAAAGTTGCTAAATAAAATGAAAAGTAGATCCAACTCAACAAACAAAACCACTAAAAAATCCAAAAAACGAGTTCAGCCCGACGAATCAGAAAACGTTCGCTCGGTCACCGCGGAAGTCGTTACAGAAGACTTTAATCCTGACTTAGACGACAATCTGGACGCCGATGCGGATCCCTCTCATGATGATTCTAACGCACTTGTAGAAACCACAGCGTCCTCTTTAGCTACTAACACCACTAAAGCTTCCAAATCATTAACCACCGCAGATCCAATGTCTCTTTACTTGGCTTCTATCCAAAAATACCCTCTCCTAAGTCGAGAAGAAGAGCAAAAGTTAGCTCTCCAATACTATGACACTAAAGATCCCTCTGCCGCTCAAGCATTAGTCACCGCTAATCTTAGATTTGTGGTTAAAGTCGCAGCTGAATACTCCAAATTTGGAGCTAAACTCATTGATTTAGTCCAAGAAGGAAACGTGGGGCTTATGCATGCCATTCGGGAATTCAATCCGTATAAAGGAGTACGGCTCATCACTTACGCTGTCTGGTGGATTCGTGGCTACATCCAAGAATACTTGATGCGACAATATTCACTAGTGCGTATTGGAACTACTCAAAATCAACGGAAACTTTTTTATCAACTCAAGAGAGAAAAAGAAGCTCTTGATGCTCTCGGTGAAAACCCAGACTACAAACAACTTTCAGAAAAGCTGGGTATTCCTGAAGGAGAAATCCAAGATATGCAAAATCGTCTTTCGGGCCGTGATATTAGTCTTGATCGCCCTTTAGATGATGATACAAAAACGACTTTAGGTGATCTGCAAAATAATAAAGAAGCACTTCCTCTCGATGAGGAATTAGCACTCCATGAGCAATTGTCTCTCTTAAGAGAAAAGATCGATGAGATTCGCCCGGATCTATCGCCTCGGGAACTCATTATTTTAGATGAACGACTTCTTGCGGATGAACCCCTCACTCTGCAAGAAATTGGTGAAAAGTACAAAATCACTCGCGAAGCCGTCCGGCAAATGGAAGTTCGGGTCATCAATAAAATCAAAAAAATCTTCTTAAACTCACCGCTGTCGCAAAATTAGAAATTTTATTTGCGACAGCAAAACAAAACTAATTCATAGAATTAAAAATCAATTCTTCGCCTTGCAAAAGCTCTTCTTGTGGTGACTCCTGTGGTAATTCTTCCTGGAGCTCCTCTGGCAATAATTCCTCAGGCTGCGACTCCTCCACTTGAGGCAATTCTTTCTGTGGCTCCACTGGTGAGATCTCCTGCGGTGGATGCATAAACTCTACTGCACTTGCAATGAATTCAGCAAACGCAGGAACAGAAGTATAGACTCCAAACTGAGAACACGTTCGATCGCCCCAACTTGTCACACCCACTACGACTAACTCTCCTGCCTGTGTTGTTACATAGGCTGGTCCACCAGAATCTCCCATGCAAGCGCTCTTTTTATCAATGACCTTGTAAGAAAACTGTGCTGACGTGAAAAATGGCTCACTAATAGTAACATCAACTTTCATCAATTGTGTCGCTAATGTTTGACCCACACCCGATGTGAGGCCATATCCAGCAAGAGTCAATGATATCCCTTTTTGAATAAAAGCAGAATCAATACCCAATGGAACAGGAACAGCTCCTTCAGGGGCACTTGTTTCTAACTGAACCAACGCGATATCTGGCATCGGCATTCTTCTGTTTCTCTGAGGGTTTCCTCCTATATACTTAGGATGAATAATGACTTGTTTGGCCTTTACGAAAACGACACGCCCATCCGATTCATTCTTAACGACAGCAGTTCCAAACCCCACACGAGTTCGATCTAAAAGCTCCTCTAAAGGAATCTCCATCAATTCTTCTGCTAAATCTTTAAAGCAATGTGCCGCTGTCAAAACAATATCATGAGCGATCAAAGTACCTGTGCAAAAATTTTGTATAGGTCCTGATTGATTTTTATTTGTGACATAAAATGCAACCGTTGATAGGGCGATCGGGTCCTGCCCAGAAACAGGTTCACCATTAACGATTTGAGATTGAGCCTTCTCGTGGTTAACATTTCCCTCAACTTGTAAAGTCTGAGTTTTATTGAATTGATGATTCGGGGTACAAGCACTTAATAAAATCAAACTGCCTGCGGCCAATAACGTAAGACACTTTAAACGACGAAGATAAACCATTATTTATTCCCTCCTTATAAATACTAGTTAGGAGGACAGAACTAGACAAACTCTGTCGTTTTTACAAATTAAAAACAAAGCAGCATTGAAGTTTTCTATTAAATTTAATTTCTATGCCCTACTCCAACTTAGACTTAAATGAAACTGCTTTTCTTGTGCCTTATATCAACGCAACTTATTATTTCTTAAAAATCAACTCAACAGAATCTTGACCCTCTACCATTAAATCCTCTGAGCTTGGCTTTGCCTTTTCAAAGGGGCTATGAAAAGCAGGAAGAGCTTTTTTTTCAACCTCTTCCGTCCAAGGAAAATCCTTCACAGCATCATAGCGAGTGGCCTCTTTCATATAAGCGATCCAAGCCGGAAGAGAGCCTGATGCTCCTGTTAAACTACTGGAAGTATTATCATCATAACCTGTCCAAACAATGGTTAATAAATCGGGTGTAAAGCCCACAAACCAAGAGTCTCGATAATCATTGGTAGTCCCCGTCTTTCCCGCCACAATTTTATCATAACCAGCCTGCTGAATTCTTCTTGCTGTACCAGTTTGAGCTGTCTGTTTGAGAATCCCGATTAAAATCTGAGTAGCCACTGAAGAAATACGAGCGTCATCTTTTCTTTGACTAGAATCCCACACCATTTTTCCATCCGCATCTTCTATGTAATCTAAAAAAGTGTATTCAACAAAATGACCAAAACGAGCCACTGTTAAATAAGCTTGTAACAGCTCTAAAGGATTGAGCTCGAAAGCACCAAGACTGAGAGACGGTACGGGCTTCAGCTCAGAAGTAATCCCTAAAAGTCGTGCCATCTCAATCACAGGATTTAAACCTACGTCGAGAGCAAGCTTAGCTGCCGACAGGTTCAGACTTTCCTTTAATGCAAAGTAAAGGGGAACGGAACCATAACTTTTTTTATCGTAATTCTCTGGAGTCCAACGTTGCTTTCCATATTTATGCGTGAAAGTTTCATCCAAAATTTGATCATCGGGGTTGAGTTCATTTTTATCAAAAGCTGTCAAATATACGATAGGCTTAAAAGTTGAACCGACCTGTCTTTTTGCCAAGAGAACTCTGTTAAACTGAGTCTTATTAAAAGATTGTCCCCCCACTACGGCCCGGACACCACCCGTTGCAATATCCACCGATACCAAAGCACTTTCTAAATCAATTTTTTTCTGAGCCTTCACCTTTTTAACCAAAGAGTTTTCACTCTCAATTCGCTTGACGTTTTGAACAACAGCTCTTTGCGCCGCCTCTTGGTCATGAACATCCATGGTAGTATAAAGACGATGCCCCTCATGCTCTATCAATCCCAGTTTTCGAGCTTGATTTAAGGAGGCCTGAAGAAAATAAGGCAGAGTCGTATATAAATTCGGATTTTCATTTTTAGGTAAAGGCTCTGCCTCGGCCTTTAAGCGTTCGTCATGAGTAATTAACTTCTGCTCTTCCATTTTTTCCAATACCAACGCACGTCGTGTACTGGCATGGTCTGGATTCGTAAAAGGATTATAGTATCCAGGACTATTAACAATCGCAGCAAGCAAACTGCATTGTGCGAGAGAAAGATCCGAAACGGACTTTTGAAAGTAGTATCGAGACGCCGCACCGTAGCCCCTCACCTGATACGGCCCCTGTTGTCCCATGTAAATGATGTTAAGATAGGTCTCTAAAATCAAATCTTTATCAAAACGGCTTTCCATTAAAAGGGCCATGATAAACTCAAGAGCTTTTCTTTTTAATGTTTTTTCAGGCGTTAAAAAATAATTTTTAATGAGCTGTTGAGTGAGAGTGCTTCCTCCCTGGGCTTTTCTGCCTTTAGCAAAATTGACAATTCCCGCTCTGACAATCCCCAACCAGCTAACACCTTTGTGTTCTAAAAATTTTGAATCTTCAATTGCCATGATGGCATTCAGACAAGTTACAGGAAATTCCCTTAATGCCGTCTCTTCTCTTAAAATAGGCTCCTCACCCAAATATTGGGCAACTACTTGAGGCATCATCACAAAGGCGTCAAGGGTCTGAGACGGGTCTCCTCGATAAATACCTTTTATTTTCAAGTCGGAGCTAAGCCATAGAGTTTCAATCCAGGGTTCTTGAAAAAGACGGTGAACACCACGATCCCAATAAATCCTTAAGCACTGATCTTCTTCAAAAAGCTGCGGCTTTGCTGCCTCCGCCTTCAAACTCCAAGTGTCTCGCTCGCCTGCACTATCTTGATTATTCTCGAAATCATCACTTTGAATTTCTGAAGGAATTAAAAATTCTCGACAAGAGGCTCCCTGGGAAATAACAAAATCACCTGGAAATAAGCGTTGCCCCATTTGTCGCATCCGCAACTGTTGAGCCAAGTTTTTTTTTACTTCTTCCAAGGGAAACAAGTCATTGATTCGCCAGCGAGCCGCTCTTGAATAAAAAACAGTTGGCTGAAGCATTTTCTTTTGCTGCATTTTCACAAGCATCTGCTGATCCAATTTGTATACGAAAGCGCCCGCTCCCAAAGCCAGCAGAAGCAAAATAACCAAAGAACTCAGTCCAATAATTTTTAATCGTTTTTTATTTTGAAAGAACCTAAATCTCATATTTTTAATAGCCATCATCTGTTTATTCAGGGATCCTGTGATATTTTACTACTCTTGTCACTGATTTTTAAATCTTCTATCTTCAATAAGTTGATTGGTTATTTTGATCTCAAGCGTCACTTTTGAAAAGCAACTCATAAGTAGAGACAAGTGTTCAAGTGCATGACTTGAGTTGACGGTTCCTTTCTAATACCTATGATAAAGATGGCTTCTTTCAAATCACAAGCTTTTCTCGGAGTTTTTTTGAATCAAGATCTCTGAAAATTTACTCTCCCCACCAATGCCACCCGTGAATGATTGGCCCTTATCAAAAAAGGGTTCACTCTGAGACCTTGACAATCAACGAAGACCCTCGTTTATTGAACCAGTAAGAATGTCATTTAATCAGGTAGGTAACCTATGAAATTAACGCCCCTTCACTTACAAGCTATTGTTGAGCGCGTATTTAAGTTATGGAAGCAAAAAAATATTGCCACATTTAAAGAAGATGAAAAAAAAGTCTTAAGCCGTGGAATTGAGCTCTTAAAAATGGAACTCCAAAAGGAGTTAGATCTTGATAAAGAGGTCATCAAAAAACTCGATGAGCTTGAAAAAACAAATCCTGGTGAGTTCCAACGACATAAAATGTTTCAATTAATGAAAATAAAATTAGCTAAAGACAGAAAGGTCATTTTATGATTCTCTCCGAAGAACGACAACTCCATTTTGCTCGTCTCCTTACTGATGAACTTTGGAATGACGACCTTGTTGATTACTCTGATGATGAAATTGCACTAAGAGTCGCTAGACAAGCACTTGCAGAGTTTGTTAAAGAAGACCTTGATATTGATTTGAAAGCAAAAGAAAAAGTCGCTAGTTTGAAAAGAAATGTCATCGAAGGAAGCCCTGAATGGGAAATTCTGTATAAAAAATATTATGAAGAGGAGAGAAATCGCCGTGGCAACAACTAAAACTAAAAAATCCACTTCCAAGAAAGCAAAAAAAGAAATCAAAAATAAAAAATCGAAACCATCGATCAAGGTAAAGTCTGCAAGCAAGAAGGCTTCCAGCAAAACCAAAAAGAGTCCCGTCAAAAAAGCAGCTAAAACTCAATCTTCGCAAAAAAAAGCGGCTTTGAGCCCATCGAAAAAAAATCAAACGAGTTTACAGAAAGCTAAAAAAGCAGCAACCAAACCAAAAAAGTCTCTGCAAAAAAGAACTCGCTCTGCGACCAATACAAAAGTATCCAAAGCCCCCCTGAGAACCAATTCAAAAAGCAACTCTTTAGCCAAAAAATCCACAAATTTCAGTGCTAAGCCGAAGGGAACAGCATGGCTACAGCCCTTAGATGACAGACTTTTAATTGAAATTATTGATGAGCCCAAACAAACTTCTGGAGGTCTCATTTTAGTTGACACTACAGAACAAAATGAAAACCTTCAGGGCTTCGTTATCAAAGTAGGAAGAGGTCACCAAAATAAAAAAGGGCGTGTTCGCCCTATTGAAGCCAAAGCAGGAGATCGAGTCATTTTCTCTAAGTATGCAGGTGACAAGGTCACTCACGACGGCATCAAATTTGTTATTTTACGAGAAACAGAAGTCCTTGGTTTTGCCGCCCACAAACAATCGTAATACTCATCACAATCCCATTTATATTCTTGTTTTATTCCGGGAATGAGTATTAAGATCAACGCAGTAATCGCTTTTATAGCATTTGTCAGATTTTTAGAGGGGTTCTCTATGATTATAAAAAACATGAAAGTTCATCTTACATATCTTCTGTTAGTTGTGTTTTTCTTTCAAACCTCTGCTTACGCTGTTGCCATCGACTGGAGTGGTCATTATCGCTTTGACTTCATTAGTGTTGATAAATCAGAGCTCACAACAGGATCTCATAAAAGTTACCTCCTCAACAATTTGATCCTCATGCCACACATTATTCCCAGTGATGGCTTTGAGGTGGTGAGTAAAATCCACCTCACAAATGATCCCGCTTCGCCCTATAATAATTCCTCTCAGGCTGGTTTGATTTGGGGAGGCTCTGTCAACCCAGCGGCGGGCCCAGTGTCTTACACTGACAATTCAAATGCACTTTCCGGTAGCCGTCCAAAAACACAACTTGCGATCAGTCAACTCTATCTTAAGGTAGAACAAGAATGGGGTTCTTTGGTTGTGGGCCGCGCTCCCGTTCATTTTGGCCTTGGGATCACACACAATGCAGGTAATGATCCCTTTAGCCACTGGTACGATACACGCGATTTATTAGCTTATAAGATCCATATTGGTAATCTATTCATTATGCCTTCTGTGAGTAAACAATATGCTGGAGATTTCTCTCTGGGAAATGAAATTACAAACCAGACACTCCACTTTGAATATAAAAATCATGATACAGGCGATTGGCTCGGTTTATTTTATGAAACAAGCAAAGGAAGTGCCTCTGCCAATGATATTCCACTTGCACCCATTGGAGGCACAGCCGTCGACAAAGCTCTCAATATGAACTCCTATAATATTATTTTAGGAAAAGATTTTACTCATTTTAACTTTCGAGTGGAGGGCGGTTTTCAATCAGGTTCTACAGGAATCGTGAATGCCACGGGACGCAATATCCTTCTAAACAGCTATGCCGTTGTTTCTGAGTTTAATCTCTTTTCTAATGAGAGTAAAAATACCTGGAATATTAAAGCAGGAACCGTGAGTGGGGATAATCCTGACACTGAAGACTTTGAAGGCTTTCTCGTCGATAGAAATTATGACGTCGCATTCTTACTTTTTAATCATTCTCTTGGACAAAATGTCGATGTCTTTAAAACTTCTCTAGGGCATGATCCTACCATTGCAATTAAAAATAGCCTAGACGATGAATATATGAGTAACGTGCTTTTCATTGCTCCCCAATGGACACGACAGCTTGCCGACCGCTGGAAAATGAAGAATACATTGATCTTTGCTCGACTTAACAACGCAAAAATGAATATTGGAAGTGGTATTGAAACAATCTCTAGCGATGTTGGTATTGAATGGGACCTTGGCTTTCATTATAAAGCCAACGACAACATGGAATGGAAATTTGATCTTGGTCTTTTAAAGCCTGGAGCTGCCTTCAAAAAAGGATCTCTCGATCATAAAATTTCTGATACTGTTTTTGGATTTGGAACTTCGGCCGCCATAACATTTTAATAGTACTCGTTTTCAACTTGGCAAAACAACTTAGACTCATCTTGATCACGTAATTACCGTGGCGGCCGATTATGACTTTTAATTCCATTCACGGACAGTAATCATAAGTTACTGTCGTAAAATGTCTTTTTGATATTACCAAGTCAAAAAGACGAGAGCTATGAAACTCTAATCAAATAAAGACAACTCACGCGCTGACATGATCTTCGAATGCACTTCATAACAAAATCTATTCTCAATTTTATGATTCAAACTCATTAAAGTTTGGTATTGGAGGGCAAAAAAATCTCAACCCTCGCTCCTAAAATCTCACCGTTAAGTCTTCTGTTTGAAACTTTAATTTCACCCGCCAAAGTCTCTGCAACAGTCTTCATGACTACGGAGCCAAGCCCAACCGATAAACGCCCGCCCGATTTAGTTTCAAGCTTTCTTGTTACTTTTCTTGTACCGAAGGTAGCCAAAGCTTCGTCACTAAAGCCCGATCCATCATCCTCGATGCAAATTTCAATTTTTTTCTCGTTATTAACTTTGGTTGAAATAGAAACGGTTGAATTTGCAAATGAAAATGAATTCTCAAGAGCATTGCGGAACAAGCGAGTTATTAAATGAAGGTCACCATGAATTTCCAAAGGAATGCCTTCATAATTTTGTTTTAATCTAATTTGTTTATTCTGATGTTGGTAGCGAATAAACACATCATCCGCTGTCTCAGAAAGAACTTCAGAGACATTCACCAGAGGATATTGAACTTGAAGTGACAGTTCTTTTATTTGTGCTAAAAATAATAAATCCTCAACAAGCCGTTCAAAATAATCAATTTCTTTAAGCGCAAGTTCGGTCATCTCATTTTGAACTTCTTGCGTGAAGCTTTGTCGTTTTGTATTTAGGGACTCCATCAAACTCTTAAGTGATGCAATCGGGGTTCTTAAGTCGTGTGCAAGCTCCTGAAGAAGGCGAGTGCGAGCTTGATCAACAGCTTTTAAATTGAGAATAAGAGTTTCGATTTCATCGGCCATTGTATTAAAACGCATCATAGCTTTGCCAAATTCATCTTTTCTATCTATTTTGAATCTCGCTTTTAAATTTCCTCTATGAAGTTCAGAAATCACATGATCAGCCTGGATAACTCCCTTTTTAACACCGTTGTAAATAATCGCCATTGTGGTTCCAACTCCAAGCAACAGTGAAAGCACCAAGCTTCCCAGAACAATAACAGGAAACAACATGAATCCCCCCTCTTTGCCAGGAGGGTGTTTTTCTGGTGGTTTAATAAGAAGAAATTGATCTGGGGTTCCTTTTAACTTTACTAGCACATCCTGCATTCGAGGACGAGGAGGCCCCAATGGGAGTAGTTGTCGTTTATTTTCACGTGCCGAAGGAATATAGACAAAATCATACGGGTGATTTGGTTTTTCAATATGGCTCCAATCAAGGGTTTCCGTTCTATTCTCAGGGTAAATCACTTGCCCATTTTCATTGAGTAAAATAAGCGTCGGGATGGGAAAATCATCGCGCCATGAAGAAATTTCTTTCAGTGCTTCAACTTTATTCTGCAAATTCACTCTATCGATCACTCGAGCGAAAAACAACGGTGGTGAAAACTCTTTGTTTGAAGTTATGGCTTTCATAACGAAAGAACTAAGAACAAAACCGAGAATGAGGAAAAAAAACAATAATGTTGAAGCGAGTAAAAAATATTTTCGGTAAATTCGATGAAAAATCAAGTCTTCTCCAATCTATACCCTAACCCATAAACTGAAGAAATTTTGATGTTAGTGACCCCAGCAGCTTTAAATCGAGATCTCAAATGGCTCACATGTGAATCAATAGTGCGATCAAAGATATCTCCGTCCTTATCAATATGCTCCATTAAGGCTTCCCGTGTAACAATCATTTCAGCCCTTTGAATAAGAAAGTGCAAAACATCAAACTCTCTTCGGTTCATTTCAATATTCGATTCTTTGAATTTTACTATTCTTTGGTCATGAAGAAGCAATAAGTCGCTATATCGCGTTTGAGCTTCTCTCACTTGTGGCTCTCTGAGGACGGCTTTGATCCTGGCGACAAGCTCCCGATTACTGAATGGTTTTTTCATATAGTCATTAGCGCCCTGCTGCAAGCCTTCAATAAGTGAATCCTCATCACTTTGCGCTGTTAAAATTATGATCGGCAAACGAGATCCACTGTTACGAACTTCATTCAGAAAATCAAATCCACTCCCGTCAGTTAAACCTAAATCAAGAATAACAAGCCCTAGTTTTTCTTTCTGATTTTTATCGAATGCTGACTTTAGGTTGTCTGCCCATACAATAGCATACCCTTCAGCCTGAAGAGTCAGCTGAAGTCCTCGAGCTAATACAGGATCATCCTCTACAAGAAGTATATTCATTGTTAAATTCCTATCTCAACGAATTCATCGTCAAATATAATAAAAATTTTAGTCCGAGGGCTCACTTATCTCTCATGTTCATTATAAATATAAGACCCATACTGATGAAAGGCTTTTCCTTGGACAGAAGTTCTGGTTGTCACTCCAAATGGAATATAAAATTATTTGCCTCCACTAAAGTAGATATGGCCCCCCATGCTTAAAAGGATGAATGGCATCATAAGACAAGGGGCAGTCGTAAACTCACCTTTAATTTGTATTTATTTCGTCGAACTTGCCATACGCTCAACCTCTTGAGTCGACCTCATGACAGACTGAGGATTATCGCGCAAAAACTGCCGAACTTGATTCTTTACTGGCGTGTCTTTTGTTGTATAAAATAATTTCTGAATCGACTCTCTCACTGTATCTTTCTCTTCATCTGTGGTTGCTGCAGCATACTTGGCTCTTAAAGCTGATAAATCATTATTAGAGCCTTGATGAGGACGCTCAATACCACAGGCGCTTAATGCTGCATCCATTTGCTCACGCGAAGGACGATCACCACGGCCAGGCTGACCTATTTTTTCTTTAAGGCAATGGCGCTGCTCTTCTGTGAAATTGGGGCTAAAACCATCGCCATGCCTTCCTCCAGGACCGCCGTGTTTTGGTGCTTGAATTCCACAAGCTTCAAAAGCAGATTTCATCTGCTCAGGGTTAGGACGAACCCCAGCTTCAGGGCTGCCAATTTTTCCTTCAAGACATCCGCGTTGTTCATCCGTCAATCGAGGTCCACGCTGTGCATGACCATAACCACTCACGAAGATTATTCCCAAAAATGTTGCAAAAAAAATTCTCTTCATATTTCCTCCTTATTTTTTATTTACATCTCGTAACTTTTAACATCCGAGGACCAATTTAGGATGAACTATAATCTATGAATAATTATGGAAAAATACGTTTATTAAAGTTTTAATGTCTCATTGAATCTCAGAGCGAGAAAAAATTGAACCTAGACCATTGTCTTAAATTGAAGAGCTTCCAAGCTCTTTCCATAGTTCATCATTATTCTCCATTTACTGTTGTGGAATGTTATCTGAACAAAATTTAGATCTAAAACAGTCGTCAGGAGTTAATCAGAGGTTACAACTGGCTGCTGTTCCTTCAACTTCACTGCAGAAACGATCTTCAATCTGGAATCCTCTTTCGGATTTTTGGGCTTTAGGAGGTCTCAGCATCCTACTCTGTATAGTCTTGCACATTGCCAATTTTTTCAGAGACGATCTTCCTGTCCTTCAAATGAGATTTATGCAGCTCTTTGCTGTTTTTTCTATCCTCTCTATCGTATGCAATCACCCCCATTTCTTAGTTTCATATCGCTTTGGATACGGGCGTGGATTTAAGTTTATTTTCAAAAATTGGTTCGCACTGATTGTTGTCCCACTGGTGTTAATGGCGACTTATGCCGTGGCTTATTTTAAATTTGATACGGAGATATCCCAATCACCCTACATATTGAGTTTAAACTCTCTGATGACTCATATAGGATTGAGCTTCAGATTTGGGGCATCCGATAAACTCGGAGCAGAAATTATGAGCCTCTCAATTTGGTTCATGTATTTTACCGTCGGTTGGCACTACTGTAAACAAGTTTACGGATGCATGATGGTCTATGCCTTTTACGATGGATATACCCTGAAGCCATGGCAAAGAGGGCTGTTTAAATGGAGTGTGGTCAGCGTCGCAATCTATCAATTTATATATATGACTCATCTCATGGAACAACACTCCCTGGACGGCAACATTCAAGATTTAAGGTTTCAAGGTTTTTCTCTGACGCCGATTGGACTTCCTGAATGGATGCTAGGATGGTCTACCTTAATTATGGCTATTCTTGCAGCCGGTGGGGTTATAATACTGATTCTGAATTATCAAAAATCCAAACAGTTGCCATCTTGGAACTTTCTCATTCCATGGATTGCATTTTATGTCTGGTGGGTGCCCATCTCTCACCTTCCTGAATATTACCTTGCAATGGTACCATTCTTTCATTCACTTCAATATCTTCCCTTTGCTCTTCGCATGGAAAGCACAAAAATCAAACGGAATCGCTGGTACAATGCTCAGGCTTCGTTGCGTATTCTACTTCTTTTAGCCGCGGGACTCTGGGCTTTTGAACTTATCCCATCCATTCTCGATAAAAAACTTGAAACGGATGTTTATCAATCGGCTTGGTTCTTTACTTCCGCATTTGCTGTATTCTTAAATATTCATCACTTCTTTATCGATTCTGTCGTTTGGAAGCTCAAGAATAAAGATGTCAGAGACAGTCTTCTCTATGAAACAAAATCCTAATCGGCATCCATTAATTTTTCCACATTGTTTACTATCTCGCTCTGTGAAAAGACAATTGTTGACTCTTTTACTGAAAATTGACACTAAAAACTATTTCCACAATTATTACACCATCTAAAAAAATCATCTATCTCTATAAGCTTACGGGTTTACAAACAAAATGGCGCGCAAGTTGCTCATACATAAAGGTATGAAAACAAAAAATAAATTTATCAAATTAGTCTTTCTAAGTTTACTTGCCATTTTGCAAACTAGTTGCAGCAAAGATTCAAATAGCAGCTCAACAGCAAATGTAGCAGCAGTCTCATACACTATGAATAATGGGTATTGCTATTCGAATACAGGTCAACAGGTTGCCACAAGCTATTGCTCATCAACAAACAATGGGTACTATTTATCAAATGGCTACTGTTACTCAAGCACCACAGGACAAACAGTGAACAATAGCTATTGCTCATCCACAAATGGATACTACATGAGCAATGGATACTGCTATTCAAGTTCTGGCCAAGCCGTTAGTACCAGTTATTGCAATTCAACCACTACAGGATACACATGGAACAATGGGTATTGCTATTCAACCAGTACGGGCCAAACCGTGAACAATTCATATTGTTCAAATTCTACTGGTTCTTCGCAACAATGCGTAGGCTACTATTATTATTACAACAACTCTGGTTATACGACTGTATATTGCAATGGAGCCGATTGCAGAGGATATACTTTATTGAATCAACAAGGAACACAAGTATCTTGTCAGTAGCCTTTTGATAACATGTAAAAACAAACAAAAGTTATTCTCTTACCCTGATAAAATATGACAACATTTGTCTCTATCTATGGTGTTTGACAACTTTTACTTAAATAAGTGAAATCATGTTGAAATATTTTTTTATATTCAAGCATCATGTCAAAATTTTTGAAATCAATTTTTATTTACCCTCCTGAAAATGGGATTGAGCGAATTTCTGTAACGAATCAACTTGATGTTATTACATGATTTTCTCCCATCCATTTTCCCTCTTATAATTTGGCCTCATTTTTGAATAGAAAAAGGTTGGTCAAGAAGATTTCAACGGTATTTTAAGGAGTATTATGGAACAAAAAAACAGGATTTCATTGAAGGGTTTTTTAGTATTCCTCTTTCCCGCTGCATTCCTGATTGGTTGTGGCGAGCGAGAATGCACGCAAAAAGTCCAAGATGTTGCCTACATCCATAATCATACAAGAGCTAATTTTTATTTTCAGGTTTGCAAGGGAGGATTTGGCGAGAGTCGAGTTCACGTTCAACCCACAACTTCTGGCTTTGTTAATCTAGGAACACGAGAACAAACGGTCAGTAAATCCGATGCCTTTGGCGTTTGCAAAACCAAGGACCTCAGAGATGAAACAACAGTCTTAAGTCTAGCTCCCAGTAGCGTTGGAACTGTTCTTCTTTGCTACCGCCAGATCGATAACTCCTATGCTCTTATGCCCGTAAGTCCTGCAGGCTGCCCCGCTGGCTATATAGAACACTCATCTCCTGAGGCCTGCCCCCATTTTTGACAATTATTCTCTGTCGATAACTCTGATTTCTCTCCAACTCAACAATGACAAAAGTATGGGAAAAATGGTGGTTTCATGGGTTATAAAATAGCTTTTGAATGATCAACAGCAAAAATGTTTAATTCTTGCCCAAAACCATTGAATCTACTATTCTTTCCCTATCTATGAAGTGCAATGTTTCATTCTTTGATCGATTTATCCGCTTTCTTTTTGGTGTTACTCTTTCAGCCTGGGGCTTTGCTGGAGGTCCAATCTGGACTTACGCTGGAGTCTATTTACTCTTTACGTCAGGTTGGGGGTTTTGCCTATTCTATGGAATTTTGAAAATTAATACGATTAAAGAATTAAAATCTCAAAGTCATATTATGAGCGTACCTGATCATGAACAATCGTAATGTTTCTGATGATTTCTTAAAATTACAAGAACGCTATCGAATCAACCTCAAAGATAAATTCAAAAAAATAGAAGAGTGTGTTCAAAAACAAGATCTGACAACTCTGGCGGACTATTTTCATAAATTAAAGGGAAGTGGTCAAACTTATGGTTTTAAGCCTATTTCTGATATTGCAGCCTTAGTTCATGAACATTACAAATCACAATCTCCTGACTTCTTTCAGTGGGCCCAAGTCGGCCTCTCTCTTCTCCAAAAAATACATCCAACTCTTAATACTCCCCCCTCGATTTCTCTGAATCAGTATCCGGAGTTTCAACAACTGGAATCATCAATGAAATCACTGATGAAAAAAGAAGGAGAATCATGACTCTTTTAACAGAACTTTATTCTTTCTTAAAACCTGATCAGATCAAAACTGATAATGAAAGCCTTCTTCACTATGGTAAAGATTGGACCACCTATTTTGATGTTAAGGCGCAAGCGATTCTGTTTCCTGAATCCATTCATGAGGTTCAACAAATCGTCTTTTGGGCTGTCAAAAATAAAATGGCTCTTATTCCCTCAGGAGGACGAACAGGTCTCAGTGGCGCCGCTGTCGCAACGCAAGGGGAAGTTGTTATTTCTTTTGATAAAATGAATAAAATTAAAGAGTTCAACAGCATCGATCGTCAAGTCACCTGCGAACCGGGAGTGGTTGTTGAAGAGCTACAAAACTTTGCCCTGCAAAAAAATCTCTTTTATCCTATAGAATTTGCCGCACAAGGATCCAGTCAAATTGGAGGAACCATTGCCACCAATGCTGGAGGCATTAAGGTTTTACGGTATGGAATGACCCGAGACTGGATTGTTGGCCTCAAGGTTATCACCGGAACGGGAGCTCTTTTGGATTTAAATAAAGGCCTTGTAAAAAATGCGACTGGCTATGATCTTCGCCATCTTTTTATTGGCAGTGAAGGAACTTTAGGCCTTATTGTTGAAGCAACCATAAAGCTTTCTATGCAACCTCCTCCACTTAAAACACTTTTACTGGCCTGTCCTTCTCTGGATCGAATCATGAGCCTTTATAATTTGTTTAAAGAAAAGTGCGTGCTCACAGCCTTTGAAATGTTTTCGGATAAAGCTCTCTCTTACGTCTTAGAGTCCACTCAAATGGCTCCACCCTTTGGAACGCACAGCCCTTTTTATGCTGTTTTGGAAGTTGAATGCCCTCATGAATCTACAGAAGACATCATTTTAGAATGCTTTGAAAAAGGAATGGAACTTCAGCTGATCACAGATGGACTCTTAGCTCAATCGGAAGAACAATCTCATACTTTCTGGTGTTTCAGAGAACAAATCAGTGAAAGCCTTTCTCGGTTCTCACCTTATAAAAATGATTTAAGCGTTAAAATTTCAGCGGTCCCCAATTTTGTTTCTGAATTGGATCGTGTATTAAAACAATCCTACCCTTTATGGACAGTTGTTTGGTTCGGCCATATCGGTGACGGAAATTTACATATTAATATTCTAAGACCTCCAGGAATGGGAAAAGAAGAATTTGTCCGAGAATGTCAAAAAGTAGATCAATTGGTTTTTGAAACGACTCAAAAGTTTTCCGGCAGCATTTCAGCAGAACACGGTGTCGGACTCACCAAAAAACCTTTTTTGCATTTCTCCCGCTCCCAAGAGGAAATTCAAATTTTAAAACAAATAAAAACTGTGTTTGACCCTTTGAACATTATGAACCCAGGGAAAATCATCGACAGCGCCCATTAAAACCCCATTGCGTTCTCTTCATCCAGTAAATCCTCAATCCCATTCGAGAAACATGCATCTTGATGAAGGGATGACGAAAAAAGAGTTACCACACTTGACTAAAAGATCGACACCGCTCTGCAAAGAAAACGGCTAAAAAGAATCTCATTTGATGACTTTTGTTAAATCCAAAAACTAAATAATATTTAATTAAATGCGAGATTTATGCAAAACCTTCACTCCAACTCCAACCCCTTTTTAACTTTTTACTCCTAAATAGGCCTCAATATTGCATCTACTTTTAAGTGTTAGGTTTATTTGCTTTCAATCAGAAGTTGTTACTGGTTATCGGCGCGAAATTGGAAATTCTTTTTATGACTAATGAAAAGAAAGCATAAAAAAGTTTTTTAGAAAGAAAAACTCTAAGAAAGGTTCTTCGGAGGAATTTATGAGAAACATTAAAACATCCCTTTTTTTGATGGCTACAGTTGTCAGTTATTCCTATTGGAGTTTTGGCCAAACCTCTCCTTCTCCGTTAAATCCTCCTTCCAATACAGTCCAAATAGAGCCTGAAGAGAATGCAGCGCCTTCATATAATGTAGCATCCATCGTTCCTGCTTATAAAATCGCATTAAAAAAGAAAATGTTCGAAGTCTCTGGCGGACTAGGGCATATTGATGAAAATCAACCCGTCAACAACGGACAGTCACAAAACGTGAAGAAAAACCCTCAAACAGATTTTTTCCCCTTCCAAGTGGCCTATGCATTCACAGATAATTTTAATATCTCAGTTGCTGGAAAAATCATGCGCACCACGGAGAAGGTGGGTAATACGAGTTTTGAGGGAACCTCAGAGCCTCAATTCTCAGCCTCCTATGCCTTCCGAAATGCTTACTCGGTTTTCTTGCTTACAGGCGTTTACACTGCTGATATCGGTCCTCGCGAAATTCTCCGCAAAGGTCTTAGCAGAGAAGAAGGAAACACGCTCAAGGGCGGTGCCTCTGGTGAAGTCATAGCCGGTTATTTTGCACGAGTGGGCCCCATGATCCTAGGCGGAGAAGCCTCTTACCTCTACAAAGACACAAGGATCGTAAATGAATCGGATATCCCTCTCTTTACCGGAGAATCCACTGCCCCTAAACAAATTCGCTATGAGGGTGGCGCAGAAAAAAGCTTACGCGCCGTTGCTGAACTCGCTACATCTTTTCGTCTTGGTGTTTTCTTTGGACGAACATGGATTGAAGCAGAAGAATTGATTATTTCAAATCAACTTGGTAATATGCTTGGCAATTCTTACTACAAAAATTTCTTCGGTGCCTACGGTCGTATTCAAATCCACCCTCGGCTTTCCGTATTGCCTCTTCTCAGCGTGACAGAAGCCCCAGATACCTCAGGGTTTTCCAACTACAGCAATCATGAAGTGTTGACTCAAGTGAACTTGCGGTTTCGATTTTAGAGATTTTATCTCATAAACAGTCTCTTTTTAAAATCGTAAATTTAAGATAAAAAACATAGTCTCGTCTTAAGTTTTAGAATCGCTTAAAAGAGGAAACAAGCGAAAATCCGTTAAACAAGAATACCCCATCAGCACCATGAATAATCGATCAACTCCGAGAGCGATACCGCTGGATGGAGGCATGCCTCGATCCAAGTGCAAAAAGAAATCCTCATCAAGCATGACAGGCGTTTTTCCATACGTTTCTTTTTTGTCAAGATCCTCCAACGAACGCGCTCTTTGTTCTACAGGATTATTGAGTTCACAAAAAGCGTTCGCAATTTCAATGCCTTGTATATACAGTTCAAAACGATCCCCCCACCCTTCAGGAGTCAAGCGAGCCAAGGCCGCCTGACTTGGAGGATAGCTATGAAGAAAGAGGCATTCCCACTCCTTTAAACGTGGCTCTATCTTTTCTAAAAATAAATAATAAAAGACCTCATCGAAATCAACCGCAGCGGTTACATCGATTTCATGGTGGCGAGCCAATTCCACCAATTCATTTTGGCTTGTCGAAGGGGTTAACTCAAAATCCAAATATTTCTGAAACAACTCCGCCATGCTCACGCGGGCCCAAACCTTGGATTTAAAAGGGGGCGCTAAAAAAGAAACTAACTCCTTAAGATCTTCTTGAATATCCAATGTTGATGCAAAAGCCCGATACCATTCCAATAAATGAAATTCAGGTTGATGCAGGGAAGAAATCTCTCCGTTACGAAAACAAGGCCTTATTTCATAAATCTTATCCCATCCTTTGGCTAAACACTTCTTAAGATGCAGCTCCGGGCTCGTGGGCAAAAACATTTTCATTGTTTTAGAACCATAAATAAATTCTGTGCTAAAGGGCTCTAAAAATGGCTCTGTCCCAGGACAAAGCACTAAGGTCGGAGTGTTAATGAAATCAAACCCACGCTGGTCAAAGAAAGCATTGATGGATTTTATAAAATCCCGCCAATCTCGAATGACAGTTTTGACTTCAGAGCGATGCTCTTTGCTTGTCAAGTTAGGGCTCAAAAGGCGAATCCATTCTACCTGCACGGCAGATGATGTCTCGCGCCCCACACACTCCACCCAGTCTCCAGAGCAAAGAACAGACAAGGGTGAAATATTTTGCAGATGACCCTTGGCAGAGCTTTCAAAGAAAGCGGCCGTATCCATCACTAAATTTTTTACTTTTTCACCCCCACGCTCCAACCATACCTGATCCTTCAAAAAAACGATCATCCCAGAAAAACCAACCCCTGAAGACAAGGGGTATTCCTGATTCCAAATTTTTAAAAACTGTTGTCTTTCAAAACGATCTAAATTCAAATTTGTAAAATTCACATCCATCCACCACCCCTCTCTTTGACATGATCAAAAGCATAGGATACTGTTGCACCCCTGTATGAGTTTATCCCAATGGGCTTCAGAAAAACTGTATCTCGACAACGACGACCTTGTCAGTGATTTCATTCAAGAGATAGAAACCGCTAAAATCTCCATCGATATGGAAGTCTTTACTTTCGAAGATGGGGTGTTTGCAAGGCGCCTTTTGGAGGCTTTCAAAAAAGCGATTGAAAGAGGTGTACAAGTCCGACTTGTTGCTGATGGCTGGGGTTCTCCTACTTTCTGGGAGACCATCGGTCCTGAACTAGAAAAAATTGGTGTCGGCATTCGAATTCACCGTTCTTTGCCATGGCGCCATCATCGGCATAACCTTGATGAGCCTCGTTCTCGAATTGCCAAATTCATCGTCCGACTCAGACGTATCAATCGCGGCTTCCATCGAAAAATCACCGTCATTGATAAAAAAAGCGCCTGGGTCACAAGCCTCAATGTCACCGATGTGCATCTCAAGGAAGTTTATGGCAAGAATGCATGGTCTGATGTCGGCGTTCGATTTACAGGCCCTGGTATTGCTACGTTTATCTACGCTTTTGATAAGATTTTTTTAAGAGGCCAATGGGTGAAGTTTTCTTCACAGCCAAAATCGCCTCTTATTCTCTTAAACAATTCTTTTTTTCGACGCCGTAAAACCACCTTCATTCAAAAACGCCGGCTGAAAAGAGCTCAGAAACGCATTTGGATTCAAACTCCGTATTTCATACCTGAAAGAACCCTACTTCGAGCCCTTTACCGTGCCGCTAGAAAAAATATCGACATCAAAATCATTATCCCTGAAAAAAACGATCAACCCATCGTAAAATTTTTGACTTATGCGCTTTTAAATCAACTCATTCATCATAAAATCCAGGTGTATGAGTACCAACCCCGCTTTGCTC
Organism: Bdellovibrionota bacterium; assembly: GCA_963170155.1. Lineage (GTDB taxonomy): Bacteria > Bdellovibrionota > Bdellovibrionia > Bdellovibrionales > Bdellovibrionaceae > CAUJGP01. The sequence goes on from CAUJGP010000012.1 coordinate 29,289, forward strand.
ACAAAAAAGTACTCATCGTCGATGATATTTACACGTTAGGATCAACGAATTTTAATCACAGAAGCTTTTTACATGACTTAGAAGTGGAGGTGTTACTCTCTCACTCCAATACAAAAGAACAAGTGGAGTTGAGTTTTCTTGATGACCTCAAAGAATGCTTAGAGATAACCCCCCAATGGATCAAGAAAAAGCCCATTTGGTACCGAATGACAGCTCGAATTCTCTTCTTCTTCAGATTTTGGTGTTGAGATTAACCAAAATAAATTTGAAAAGATAACACGCTTCAGCTTCTATAGGGTTGCAATAGGATTATCGCTATGCTACTAGAGGACCAGAAACGAGGAGAACCGTATGCAAAAGACAATTAATAACTTTCTTGAAGAGCTCTCGAAAAATCCACGTTGGAATCACTTCAAATCTGAAGCGAAAAGAAAATTAAATGCTGAGCTAACAAAGCTAAAACAATCTGTGGGCAACAGCACTTGGCAAAATGCTGAAAAAAATTACAATAAAATCATTAAAACTCTTTCTTCCGCACAATCTCAAGTGGATCAAGAGGTACAAAAAACATTTAAGACCATCAAGAAATCAGCTCTTGAACTTGAAAAAACCATTAAACAATACAAGTCCGTGGCTTTGAAGCAGAAAAAACAATCTAAAAAAGCCAAACCAGCAGCAAAAAGCAGAACAGCTAAAGCCACTACCACTTCTAAAACAGCAACAAGAAAAAGGGCGTCAACAAGAAGAGCCTAATTATTAATACCACTTGTTGATTCCAGTTTTTCACTCTCGAAACCCCTACGCTGGACTGGTGAAAAGTCAGTCCCTTTTGGTTCATAGGTTGTGGTCTTAGTTTGACGAAAGTGAAGCGTTCATTCATCAAAAATGAAAGTACTGGATTTGTCTTCAAACGCTTCCAGACAAAGGTCAAATTATTAGAATCTCTAAAGCCGGTCTCTTGTCTTGATTAAAGCCTTCCCTTAAACTTCAAGGAAGATGGAAAAAGGCTATAATTCAGACATAAAAATTTACGGGGATCTCTATCATGTTCAAACAGAAGATTGGGGACCTGACCTTAAAATATTGATCACTCGTGTTTTTAAGAATGGCGCTGTTATTAAGAGCTTTAAAACTCCCTATCAAAGCTTTCTTGCAGAAGTCTCTTCGGACCCCCTTTACCATCGTCCCAAACTTCGCGAAGCTCTTCGTCATCAACATAAAAAAATTCTAGACCTTTTGCAGAGTGGCCAAATCTTATACTAAAAAGTTAAGATAAAAGGGTGATAAAACTCTCGCATATTTACAAAACATATCATGGCCCCACTCATGCCCTTCGAAATATCAATTTTGAAATTGAAAAGGGAGAATTTGTTTTTTTAACAGGACCCAGCGGAGCAGGAAAAACAACACTATTTAAAATGATCTCCGCCTACGATAAGCCTACCTCTGGAAAAGTAACCGTAGGGGATTTTTCGGTAGAGCAACTTCGCCTCTCTGAAATTCCTTTTTATAGAAGAAAAGTTGGAGTGGTCTTTCAAGATTTCAAATTACTCAAAAATAAAACCCTTTTTGAAAACGTAGCGCTTCCCCTGATCATTCGAGGAGACACCACTGATTTTATTAAAACCAAAGTTATGGACACACTGGAACTCCTGGGCATTCAGCACAAACACAATCAGTATCCAGAGTTTATCTCCGGAGGGGAGCAACAAAGAGTTGCCATTGCCCGTGCCATTATTCACCAACCATTTATTCTTATTGCGGATGAACCCACGGGAAATTTAGATCCCACTCTTGCTCAAGAAATCATGCAAATTCTCGAACAAATCTGTGCCCAAGGGACCACTGTTTTTGTCGCTACTCACGATACATTCTTGATCGATAAGTATAAAAAAAGAAGAATTGAGATCCATAAAGGCGAGATTTTGGAGACGTCACCATGAAGCGTCCCATCTTAGTCACCAGCTCTTTTTTGATCATCAGCACGATTTATACTTTTTCACTTTTTTCATGGGTTTCGTTACAAGCACTCTCTCATCTTCTCCAGCGTTGGAGTCATGAGTCTGAAATGACGGTTTATCTCAGGCCTGAAGTTAAAAACTCCGAAATCAACCAACTGAAGCAGCAACTTTCCCCTTATCTCAATCAAATTAAGTTGCAATTTCAATCTCCAGACGAAATTCGAAATCACATCCAAAAAATCATGCCTCAAAGTGAATTCGATTTTTCTCAAAATGATGAACTGGCATCCATCATCCCTCCCCATATCATCATCACGACCACGACCTCTTCACTTTTTGGATCTTCCTTATTCAGTTTATTTGAGGATATCAAAACAAAAATAAACAACCTCCCTTACGTTGAATCAGCAAGTTACGGAAAATCTTGGTTGGATAAATACTCTTTAGCGTTGGGTTCTTTTAAAAAAGGAGCGCTAGGCTTTCTCGCGATTTTATCCTTAACAGTTGTCCTCGCCATCGGAAATACCATTCGCTCTTACATCAACTCTTGCCGCGATGAAATTGAAATTTTGGAATTGGTAGGAGCCACTCCCCGCATGATCCGCAAACCTTTTTTGTTAAAAGGAGCGCTTCTCTCTGCAAGCGCCATGTTTTTTGCTTTAACGTTGGTTTCAATCACCATCTTCTTTTTTAAAACAAACGTCTCAAGCTTTCTGCCCTTTCTTTCTTTAGAAAGCGGGCTTTACCAACTCTCTTTTCCTGAATGGATCAGTGGCCTTTTCGGAGCTGTTCTCGTCGGTCTTCTCGGCAGTTATTTCTGCCTCATCGAAATTAATACGGGATGGGCAGCCTCAGAATCAGGTCAACATGAATAAAATTTTTTTCTTCTCATGGACCTTGCTTGTTCACCTCTACACGATGAACCTCCAGGCCGCCTCTCCTTCCAATGCTCGTTTAATCAACGAATGGAAAAAGTCAGACAATCAATTATATAAAATCTCACTAAAAGAAACAAAATTAACCAACCAAAAATTACAACTTGAACTTGCCTTGGACCAAACCAGTGAAAATATAAAACAACTCACAGAATTTATCAGCGAAAAAAGAGATCTTATTCTTCGCAGGATTCGCTACTTGAACCAAGGATCAGGTTCGGATTTTTTAAAAAATTTAATAGAATCTTCCAATCCTGGCGAGCTTGATCGAAACATGAAATTATATTCAGCGGCCACGCAGTCTGATTTAGGGCTCATTCAACAATACAACAAAGACATCTCCAAACTGAAATCCGAGCAAAGAAATTACGCTCATAGAATCTCTAAATTAAAAATATTAAAATATGACCTTCAAAAGCAAGCTGAAATACATAAGCAAGAGCTCAAAAGAAAAAATGAAATTCTCTCTCAAATAAAATCTCGTATGAAGCTCAATTCCACTCTTTGGAAAAAGGAGTTGCAACTCGCTATCAAAAATAAAAACAACAGTAAAATTCATCTTTATCAATCTCTACTCAATAAAAACTGGCTCGATCGCAAGGGGCAACTCACAGCTCCAAGCCACCACTCTATAAAATATGGATTTGGCGCGATCAAATTTTCTCCTACATCTCCCACTCTTCCATTCCATGGTATTCTCTTTGATAGTCCTGCTGGGGCCCCGGTTCGAGCGATTGCAGATGGTTCCATCGTCTGGCTTGGGCATATTGATGGTCTTGGTGACACCGTTATTCTAGACCATGGCCGAGATCTTCACTCTCTTTATGCAAGAGTTACGTTGGCAAAACTCCATCTTGGAGACATGATTGAAGAAGGAACTATTTTTGGCAGAGTTGCAACAGCACCTCAATTTATAAGTAATGGATTGTATTTTGAGTTGCGGGAACATGGGCATCCCACGAACCCTCTGCGATGGATTTTATCTAAACCCGAGTTTTTGCAAAAAGACTCTTCTCCATTGGAGTATATACAATGAAAGTAGCTTCATTCATCACTATCGTATTCACAACATCTCTGCTTTTTCTTTCTCTTCGTTCGCCCATAGCGGCTTTTGCTGAAGATCGCTATTCAGAGCTGCAGTCTTTTACAAAAATCCTTAATCTCGCCCAACAATTTTATGTGGAACCCGTCGACACAAAAAAACTAATCTACGGCGCGGTCAAAGGAATGTTACGGGAACTTGACCCACACACGAACTACATGCCTGTTGAAATTTTTAAAGAATTTGAGTCTGAAACCACAGGTGAATTTGGCGGACTTGGTATCGAAATTTCTATCCAAAACAACATTCTAACTATCATCTCGCCCATCGAAGATGCTCCCGCATGGGTTGCTGGCATCAAAGCCGGTGATAAAATCATCTCCATCAATGGACAAAGCACCAAAGGACTCAGTTTAGTTGAAGCTTCTCAGCTCATGAGAGGCAAACGAGGTTCCTCTGTTGTTCTTGGCATTATCAGAGGCACAAGCGACTCTCCTCAAAACTACACAATCAAAAGAGGCCAAGTCAAACTCAAGTCTGTTAAGTACACTAATCTCGAGGATGGCTACGCTTACGTCCGCATCACGAGCTTCATAGAAAACACCTCTCGTGATCTTGAAAAAATTCTTGATGATCATGTTAAAAAGAATAAGGACATCAAAGGACTTTTAATCGACTTAAGAAGAAACCCCGGTGGCCTCTTTCAACAAGCCATCAAAATCAGTGACCTGTTTCTGGATGAAGGGACCATTGTTTCCACCATCGGTCGAAATAAAAAAGATCAAGAAATCGTTGTTGCAAAAAAAGATGGGGGATATCCCACGCTCCCTCTTGTTGTATTAATCAATGAGTTCTCGGCCAGTGCCAGTGAAATTCTAGCGGGAGCCCTTCAAGATAACCGCCGTGCCATTGTCGTCGGTGAAAAAAGTTTTGGTAAAGGTTCCGTACAATCCGTGATCAAACTCGGCGATGGTTCGGGATTAAAATTAACGGTGGCTCGCTACTACACTCCAAATGGCCGCTCCATTCAAGCCGAAGGAATCACTCCCGATGTTGAAATTAAAAATATTGATATTCAAGCTCTCAACAAAGCGATCATCACAAGCGAAAATATCCGAGAAAAAGACATGGAAGGGCATCTCATCGGCGAGAATGAAAAACCCGCCTCTCCACTCACTGCCTCGGATAAAAATGGAAAAGAAACACGGTCTCCAAGCGCTTCTTCTTCTTGGTGGAACAAATCTTCGAAAAAAACAGAGGATTCTCTTTCTCCCAAAGACAAACTTTTACAATCTGATTATCAAGTCTACCAAGCCTTTAACTACCTTAAAACTTGGAAAATTTTCTCCAAAAAGTAAGGGCTTCAAACCTTTACTTTAAAAAACTCATGGTGAAGCTTCATTCTCCCCTTTGAGAATGTTATCAATAAACTTTTGCCACTCGGGATCAGAAGCACTAGGAACCTCTTGGCGATCCAATGTTAAGCGAATGCGCTTTACAAAGGGTTTTCCAAGATGCTCATTCACCTTTTCTTGGATGGAATCTTTCATGAATTGCAAATGATGCATCCATGCTGAATTCTTCACCCATATAAACAAAGTTCCCTTATCATAACCGACAGGCAGACAGCATCGCGCCACAGCGACTCCAACATAATGAGTCCATGAATACCAAATCTTCCAACGCACGAAGGGTTCAGAAAGTGGGCTGTTTTTTCCTTCAAAAAGGGATTGAATAATCGCTGACCCGCTATTGAGCTTTCCTCCGATTCTTTTCTTAGGTTTGTATTCCATCGTAACGCTCTCCCATGCCTTTTCGCGGAAGTCCTGAAAACTCCCTTATCGACTTCAGAGTCTTCTTGAACCCTTCTCGAAAACCCAAGAAAACTAACGTGAAAACCACCATCAAGCCAGACACAACGCCCACTTAAATAAAATAATTTATTCATTTGTGAAAAATAGATGCTTTTTGCTTTTAAGGAAAGCATCTGCCCCTCATTTATTCATGTCAAACCTTGATCTCTTGCATATTATGTTGTCTTATCTCGCGTCATTCAATCCAAAGAGGTCTTTCATGAATCTAGAAGCTCATCCTAAGCGTATTACTATTGTTGGAGGCGGCTTAGCGGGCAGCGAATGCGCCCTCCAGTTAGCCCATCAAGGTATTCCAGTGCTTTTCTACGAAATGCGTGGTACGACGATGACTCCGGCTCATAAAACATCTCAATTCGCAGAAATCGTTTGTTCAAACTCCTTTGGCTCTTTAGCTGAGGTCTCAGCTCCCGGCCAACTCAAATGGGAAGCCCGAAAGCTCAACTCATACGTTCTACAAGCGGCAGAACAGTCTCAGGTTCCAGCCGGCCAAGCTCTAGGAATTGATCGTGAAATTTTTTCTCAAACAATCACTCATTGGATTGAGTCACACCCTCTCATTGAAGTGAAGAGAGAGCTTATTCATTCCTTAGAGTCCCTTCCACGACCGTGTGTCATTGCCACTGGCCCTCTCACTCATGATGATCTTGCTCAATCTTTGCGTCATCATTTTGATGGAGATTTTCTCTATTTCTTCGATGCAATTGCCCCCGTCATCGATGCTGATTCCATTGATAGCTCAATCGCTTGGAAAGCAGATCGTTATGATAAAGGCACGCCTGACTACTACAATTGCCCTCTTAATAAAGACGAATACATGGCGTTCATTCAAGCCATTAAGGACGCACGTAAAATTGAGCCTAAACATTTTGAACAAACTCCCTTTTTTGAATCCTGCATGCCTATCGAAACGATGGTGAGTCGCGGAGACCAAACACTCAGATTTGGCCCCATGAAGCCCGTCGGCCTTAAAGATCCAAAAACAGGTAAAATTCCTTATGCTGTCGTTCAATTACGTCAAGAAAACAAAGAAGGCACTGCCTATAATATTGTGGGCTTTCAAACACGAATGGCTTATGGAGATCAAAAAACAGTTTTTAAAATGATCCCTGGCCTTCTAAATGCAGAGTTCCTCAAGCTCGGCAGCATTCATCGAAATCTTTTTATCAATACACCCGCGTTGCTGAATCCGGATTTATCTTCTAAAAAAGACCCACAAATTTATTTTGCTGGTCAAATCACAGGAGTTGAGGGTTATTTTGAATCAACCTGTATCGGCTTGCTCGTGGCTCAAAGACTGATTGCCCATTTAAAAAATCGCTTGTGGAATCCACCACCGCGCGAATCAGCCTTTGGTTCTCTTCTTAACGCCATCACTGATGAAACTAAAATCAAACACTTTCAACCTACCAATATTAATATGGGTCTTTTTCCTCGCCCTGACGAAACCTTCACAGACAAAGTTGAAAAGAAAAAGGCTCAAATACAAAAAGCCCAATCCTCGCTTGAAACTTGGGCTCACACAATATGGAAAAACTAGGCTCAAAGATACGAATTCAATATCCGAAGTGGGTTTTAGCCTCTTTTTATACTTAGACCAACATCTCTATAGACTCTTCATGATGAATAAGTCACCGTTCGTTATTACGAGCCCGCCGATCCATTAAGATTAATAAGATTAAATTGAGTGTTAGATAATTCAAATATTTCTCTAACAAGATTTTTCACCAATGAATGAACGTATATTCAATAAAAAACGCCAAACAAAATGAGTGCTGATAGAGTTATAACAGCACTCATTTATTAAAAATAAGATTTCTCTACTTATAAAAAGAGAGGGCTCTACTTTTTCTTTCTTAAAGTTAAAACATATTTCGCAATGGCTTTGCGATCCGCCTCGGGTAAATGAGCGAAAGACGTCATTCCTGTGCCAGGAACTCCTGTTTTTAAAGTGCCTAAAATATCTGACTCCGTCACACCTGCCTTTTTGTCCTTCACTTGCTTAAACTCCTCAGTAATAAGATTTCGGGCCTTAACAGCCTTACCAACATCCGTCTGAGACTTTCCATCATTCCCATGACAGCTCGCACAGTTTGTAACAAATAACTTCTCACCTGGCTCAACTGCGGCCAACGACAGTGACGCAGTTGACACGAATAAACCCAAAACCATAACTAACTTCATACAATAGCTCCTTTTCAGCATGAGATGCTGATAATAAAAAACGCAAAATCTTTTGATCTTCACTCATATCTTTTGCGTTTAACGTACTCAATGGTACTTAGTGTATTGTAGTGTTTTTCTTTTTTCAAGATCGCGCTCAACTCACTTCAAGATTTCTTGATAATGGAATGACAATGGGACAAATTTTAACATAAACAGAAATTATTAAATCTCACAGTGAAAAAAAAACAACAGAACTCTTCTTTTGAAAGACTTCAAAATTAAAAATGGCCAACGACAACGAAAATAATCTTGCCCTGACTTTTAGCTAGTTATGAGCAACTAAAGAGTCGTTTTCCATATCATGGCTCCGATCACCATCATGATGGAAACAGCATAAAAATGCCAACGGAACAAAGAATGCAAGTTCTTGAGCGAAGACCCAATGCTCGATTGAACTTTTTCATTGTAATTCAATTCCCAAAAAATAAAAAAAGAGTGCGTAACAAGTAAGGGGAAGAACCACGCGGCTCCACCACTAACAAAAATAAAATTAAACAACATCATTCCAGGAACAACAACAATCATTAAGCGCATTAAAGCTTTTGCTCGATCAAATCCTAGATTCAAAAAAGCATAACTCGATTTCTTTTGAAAAGGTCTCCACTGTTTTGAATACACATTTTGTTGCCGCACAAAACTCATCCACAAACCCCATGCAATACCTAAAAACAAAGAGTTTTTATTTAATTGAGCATCATGAGCTAAATCAATGCCAATGGCTAAAAGTGGACCTGATAATAAAAAAATACAAAGTGAAGAGACCCCTAAACCCACAGATTGTCTCCACCAGCGTGGCAAAAGAAACAAAAGGGCTAGGACACCCAGAGCGTAGGGGACTAAAACCCAAGGGTTATTCATAATCAGAGGAATTCCAATCACAACATTGGCGAGTAAAATCCCTTGAGACCATTGCTTCAATTGTTGACCCGTAAACCAACCTTTTTGTAAAACGCTTTTATCATCTCCTCCACTGAGACGATCCCATCCTTCTAAATGATCAGCAAGGTCCGCCTGCCAATTGGCATAAACCATCAAGCTGATCAAACTCAAAAGCAAAATAATATTTGTTGATATAGAATGAGAAAGATCCACGCGACTAATGACAATAAAAGGAACTATCACCGTCAACCATGTGTGTGGTTTTAATAAAAGCCACACTTTTCGCCCCCAAGAAGCGGGCTCTAAATGCTCAATTTTTCTTATTTCAAAAGTGACAATTTCATTCACACACTGGGGATTCAAACTGATCTGAGGAATGGCTCGTTCGGTATCAGAAAAACGACCCATCATGTATTCTTTGTATTCTGAATCCTTCGGGGTCAAACTTTTATAAGAACTCATTACTTCTTTTTGTTGATCCATGAGTTCACCCTTTTTTTCGCCAATAAAGCAATTCATGGAGAGAAGATATTTGAGAGACCAAATTCTTCTCGTTCCCCTCTAAATAGGAATCAAGCACTGTCAATAAGCTCTCATATCTTGAAATGAGCTGGTGATTCAATCCATCAAACTCTTCAACTTTCAAAGAAAAATACTCTTCATCCACCACTGACTTCAATTGCTCTAAAGTGTCCACTTTTACAAATAACTCTTTTTTAGCGCTATCTAAGTCTTTCATTAAAAATACAGCGAAAGAATTCAAGTACCCCGATTTAAGGTCTCCAAGAAGGGCCTTTCCCTCGTAATTCCGAATATTGAAGTCCAATAAATCATCGCTACGCTGAAATAAAACTCCCAAGAGGGTGCCCATTTCTTCCAGCGTTGTATGCAACTTTGGATCTAACCTCTGAATGGCAATGAAAGGGGCCCGTAAGCACCACTTAAATAAGGACGCTGTTTTAAGATTATGAACACGATCTAATTGATCAAGGGTGATCTGGAAGTCTTTGACCAATGAATCTTGAATCCACTCCCCCTCTAAAAGATCAGAAATCACTTCGGCAGTGTATTGAACTAAATGAATATTCCCAAAGCTGGACAAGTTGACCATGACTCGCGCTAACAAATAATCACCCGCCAGCACAGCGTACTCAGGGGTGTACTTTAACCAAGCTGTGGTCTTGCCTCGACGTAAAGAAGAGCGATCAATAAGATCATCGTGAAGAAGTGAGGCATTGTGTATAAACTCGATCGTTTGTCCTAACAATTTTTCTGTTTCATAAGGAATGCCTAAACTGACAACAAACGGATGAATTAATCGAGACCGGAACCCTTTGCCTCCACTGAAAAGATCATCATATAAAGCATTTAACTTTGGCAAATAACTGGGAAAGTCTTTCGGGCTATATATTTTTATTTCCATACCTGAAAAACCACCTCTAAAACGTCAATAATTCTAATTTCATTGAATTCAAAAAAATGCACTCGTAAGCATCGGGATAATGAGCTGGAAGGCTATCGTTTTCAAGCTCTTGTTCATTCTCTTGATTGATTGCCAATGAGTGTCATTAACTCATAAACTCCTCGCCCATAGTGGGAAATTGAGATTGTATCCATAATGAAGTTAAATTCAAAATTCTGATCTCATTAAAGGACTTTTTATGACTCAAGAAAACCCACCTGCTCCTCTCGTTTTTCAATCTAAAATCAAACTTCGATTTAGAAATGCCGACCCCGCTGGAGTGATGTTTTTTGGACAAATTCTCGGTCTTGCTCATGACGTCTTTGAAGACTTTATTAAAGCTAATGGTATTCTTTGGGAAGATTGGTTTCAAAATCAGGATTTAGTTTGCCCCATTCGACATACAGAGGTGGATTATCAAGCGCCTTTAAAACCGGGTCATGACTACTTGGTGGAAGCCAAAGTAGTAAAAATAAGCCAAAGCACATTTAATATGCACTATGAATTCAAAGATCACCTAAACAAGCTTTGCGCTCGGGTTCAAATGGTTCATGTATTTGTGGATCCAAAGACCAAACAAAAAGCACAGTTTCCTGAAAAATACCTGAAAACCTTTGCCAGGTACTGCCTTCCCTCTCTTTGAAAATCTGGAGTTCGCGTAAAAAGCCCACCAACAGTAAAGAGGGCTCTTTTTTCAACTCTCAATGTGATCTGAAATTAAAAAAGAAGGGATAATTCGCTTGTTCGCGCTTTACTCTTTACTGCTGTGGCATATCAGGCTGCTGAAGAACAGCGAAATTAATTTCACCGGCTCCGGCCTCTGTTAAAGTAAACAAAATCTTTTTAATAGTGAGGAAATCGATCTCTTTATGAGCCTGCACCGTGATTTTCTTCCAAGGTTCTAAATTTTCAAGCTCCGCCATCTCTTCCGGCTTCAACGCAGCTCTGACTTCTTTCATAACAGGAGACGTCTCCGCCTTTAATTTTGCTTTTTCAATGGCTTTTTGAGCCTCAACAAATAAAGGTTGTACCATCCAATCCTTCTGATTCTTCACTTCTTCGAAATTAGCAATAGGAAAATCATCTAATAAAATCCCTGAAGATGAAATAGTGACAATAATGGATGGTTTCAATTCTTTGATCACTTCAGCCCGTGGCAAAAGAAGATCTTTAGGAATATTAACAATCAACCCTTCCGTATTATAATTCTGCAATAAAAAGATCACGAGCACAGTGAACATATCCACCATGGCTGTCAAAGAAAGAAGAGCTGTCACTTCTCGTTTACCTTTTTGTTTGCTTAACAAACGATGGTTTCTAAACTTTTTTCCCGGAACATGAATAGGCATCAGATACCTCCTGATGCAACGCTGATTTTAGGAAACCCTGATTTTAAGACAGCATCCATTCCTGTAATCAAATGGTCAAAGGCAAGTGAATCGTCCATTGCGACCATGGCATCTATTTTTTCTGGAAACAGGGTTTTCGCTTTTTTCAACATTTCCACTAAGGTGGGAGTGTCAAAGATCTCGCCTTGACGAGCAATCAGATGAGACTCACGGCCAATAGTTACGAAATACCCATCTTGACGAATATCCACTCGAACAATCTTATCCATATCAGGAGTTAAAGGCGTTGTTTTATCTCCCGATTTTTTAGAGTACAAGGAACTTCCAATCTGAATCATGGAGACTTGAGTCCAGACAGCTGTGATCAACAAGAAAGTGATCAAAACACTCATTAAATCAATAACTGGAACCAGATTTAATTCAACGCTGCTCGCTCGCCTTCCTGATCCTCCGCTTTGTATGTGGGCCATAAAAACCTCACTATCCCTTTCTCAGTCTTACAATCGCGCCCTTGTTTTGTTTGTTATATGAAACAAATTCAGGCGCTATTTTTAAATTCGTTTCATTGCTCGTTATCTTAGAGTCAAAATCCACAAAGATAGCTTTCAATTGACTCTGAGAGTTTCTACTTTTTTAATCTCTGATTTTTTCTCTATTTGCAGCAACAAGATTCAACATTTGCATAGAGCTTTCCATTAATTCATTTTCAGATCTTTGAATCTGCATTTGGTAATAGGCATAAGCAATGATACAAATGATGGAAACAATAAGTCCAAAAGCCGTACAATTCAACGCGTGTGAAATACCGTTAGAAAGCTCTGCAGCTTTTGTGGCATTATCCGCATTCGCCACAGCTCCGAAAGACCGAATCATACCTGCGATGGTACCTAAAAGACCCGCTAAAACGGCTACGTTACCAAACACCGCGAGAAAAGGAGTCCAACCTTCAAGCTTAGGAGTTTCTCTCAAAACAGCAGCATCCATAGCGACTTGCACTTCTTCATCAGGTCGTTTATTCAAAACGGCAACCAAGCCAGCCTTGATTGTATTAGTCATTGGTGCAGGACGAGCATCACAAAAAGCCAGTGCTTGTTTCAAATCACCTTTTAAAATCATACCGAAAATATTTTCATTGAATTCTCGGCGATTGATTCGAGCAGCACTCAAAGCCAACCATCGCTCAACAATGAGCATGATAGAGAGAATGCCGATCAGAGCAATCACATACATGACGGGTCCGCCGTCATTAAAAGCCTTTTGGATAAAAGGTAAATTATCTACTTGGTTCACAAAAACCTCCTTAAATTAACTCTAAACTATTCTTCATTTTGGAAACTAAATGGGAAAAGCACTTCGGCCACACTATTTGCCGGTGGCTCCGGAAAAAGCCAAGTTGCTAACTCATTAGTTAAACACGTTTCAACGCCTTTGTTATTAATAGATGATTCATTCACCTCTGCCGAGAGAACTTTCCCTTTTTCTCCGATGACAAACTTCACAACGAGTCTTCCACTCAATGTTGTTTTAAATCTCAATTCTTTTTCATAACAACGGCGTATCACAGGCTTATGTGTTTGAATCACACGGAGAACCGCATTGCGATCGATGGTTCCTGCAAATGTAGCCCCATAGCCTCCAACATCCACCATCACTCCTGACTTGTCTCCCAATCCGCTGCCGACGCCACCATAACCAGAGTTTCCACTGCCACGACCATTGGTGATACCACCACTGATTCCCTCGATAGCAACACCTTTACCGCCAGCACCCGTATCTTTAAAAGCGGAACCTAAATCATCACCAGGGCGTCCTTTAGAAAAACCAACGGCACCCGTTGCCTGATTGGCGTCTCCAATGATTCCTCCAGCCCCTTGAACGGCTTGTCTTAATTTACTATTCACGCCACCACCACCAAAGGTGCTGGTAAGTCCTACGTTACTTAAATCCACGGGTTTTTTAGTTTGGCTCGCATTAGCACCCGCTTGAGCTCCCAGCTTCACCGCACCACCTTGTTGAACCGAGGTGAATGTCTTTTTCGCTGAAGTATTTTTATTAGGGGCCGCCTCAGCAGCCCGACTACCAGCCGCTCCACCCGACGTGACCGCTTTACCGGGCTTTTGAACCGGCTTTTCCGATTTGGTTGTAGCGACTTGATTTTTATCACCTAACACTAATTTTTGCTTTTCTTTAGGCGGTGTTTCCACTTTCACAGGAGGAGGAGTTTGAGGCGGTGGCACGCTTCTCTCAGGTGCTGGTTTTACCGTAGGATAAACAAATTTTGTTACAGAAATAATTTCTGGCTCAATCTCTTCTTTAGGAACTTCAATCGGAGCATGAATAATATTGTATAAAGCAATCAAACCAACCAACGCTGTTGCCAAAAGAACACTCGCGATTTCTCCGGTTGTAAATGGCAAGAAGGGTACAAGTGTTGGCTTTTGCGTTGATGGAACATAGCGGATATAAACATTGATTAAATCTGGAACAAGAGCCAATCGAAAAGCTTCGCCTTGCTCTAAACGAATGATATTTTGTCCGCGAGGCCCCGTCGTAATTCGTTTAATTTCTCTGAGGTCTTCATAACTATAACTTTTTTTCTCTAAAATCAAATCACCCGTCATGGAAGAAGAAATATTGACGGTGGCAACGCCACCTTGAAAATCGGCCAAAGTAAAGGTGCCCGGAAATACTTTTCCAGGGATCAAGATATCCGTTTTTTCACCGGAACCAATGGTGATGGCTTTGTTTCCTTTAAAATGATAAGTTTCAATAATACGCTCTTTCCAAGCAATAGAAACTTCCAATACGGAACCACGACTTGCCTTCACCACCTGATTCAATTCCGAAACAGCACTGGGAGGAGCAAAGGTTTTTGATAAATCAGGACGGGAAACCGTCGGTGGGGCCGGAGGCTCAACAGGCAGAGCCTCTGCTGTCATCTGAGGTTTATTGACACTCATCCCATTTTCAAGATTGGGCCGTAATCCTACTTCTGCATGTTGTTGTGGTTCGCTGGCATAAGCTGTCTGAGGCGAAGAAGGGGATGGCGGAGCCACTGTTGCTGCCGACACCATTTCTGTCGTACTGACGGTCGCAGAGGACAACCCTGAACCCGCTGGAGATTGATTCATGGAAACACTCTGCTCCGGATAGGCTGGAGGCGTTGGAAGAGCCGTTGCTAAAACGACGGCATCGGGTGCTACCACTCGGGGTTTTGGAGCTCCCACATAAAACTGAAGCCTAAAGCTTCCAATCTTTAATTCATCCCCGGACTCCAACACATCATCTAAGATTTGATTGGGACCTTTATAAGTGCCATGGGCAGATCCGAGATCACAAATATAATAAGTTTCGTTTCGTTTTTCAATAAGCGCATGGATGGGTGAAACGGATGGGTCATTGAGATTCAAGTTAACTTCCGCCTGATTACCAATAACGATTTGATCAAGCTGAAATTGCTTTACTTCAACAAGATGATCTCCCTTAAAAATTCTGAGTATTATTGGTAAATTCAATCACTTCTCCCAGAGCCCCTTAACCGTTCCCCTGTCTCCACCATTTCTGGTAAGAAGTTTTCTCTCAAACGAATTAATTTTTTGAAGTTAAAATTCTTTCTTTGCAGAAGATACATAAGCTCTGGCTTTTGCACTCCACCTTCAATCAATTCGTCTTCGAAACTCAGGGTATGTTTTTTAACGGACTCCTCATTTGTTTTATTTTGCGCTTTTACAAATTCAGGAAAAACGCACATAAAAGTAATTAGCAAAATTGATACCGTTTTAAAACATAAATTAATCATAAATATCCTTTATTTAATTTACTGCTTATTTTATTCAGAACTCTTGCCGCTAATTGTCTCTTCCATCCTCACGAGGGCTTGTTTTTTCTTTGGCGGCACTCCCATAAATCTTATTTTGTCTATTAGCGCACTTGCCCCTTTAAAATCTTTCTTAACGTAAGTGAGATAAAGTGCATAATTAAATGACACTACGGCATCAGATGACCCAATTTGGAGCGCTTCCTTGAAAATACTATCAGCTCGAGAGTTTCCATCTTCCATCAAAGAAACCGCAAAATTGTTCAACACTGGTAAATCCTTAATACCTCCCTTATAGGCGGCCTCCAGAAAATTCCGAGCCTTGCCGTAGTCCTTTCCGACAGCAAAAACAGAACCAAGATTCGCATTCGCAGCGGGGTAATTCGGATTTAAAGAAAGAGCCTTTCGAAAAGACTCTATTGCCAAACGATTTTCTCCGCTTTGAGAATACATCACGCCCATATTATTGTGAGCGACCGGATTTTTTGGGTCCTTATCCAAGATATTCTTAAATATCATACGGGCCAATGCCTCTCTCCCTTTTGAAAAGTGATAAAGAGCTAAGGAGTTCAGGGCCTTTGAGTCACCGGGATCCTGAGAAAGAAGGTTAGCCACTGTTTTCTCTACTGCCTCATCGTCTCCGCTACCGATTGTGATTTGCAAACTGTCGTAGAGATCTTTCTTTTTAGGAAGTCCTTCCTCCGGATCGCTACTCGCACTCTTACTTTGGCTACCTCCCGCAGAGCTTTTACCCGTCGCTACACTTGAAGATTTGGATTCACCTGCGGAATCAGAGCCTTCCTCTCCTGATTTCACACCAGAGGTCGAGCAAGCTGTGAGTAAGTAAGCCGTAAAAAGACATAAAAATAAATTTCGCTTTCTCATTTTAACCCCATCCAATCCTGGTACGTTTTAGCAAAGGCTTCTGATCCTAAATCCAATTTAGCATTTGGATCCAAAACTCTAAGTCCTTCCATGGCATTGAAATAAGAATTATTATAAGTTTCCAATTCTTTACCTTTAGCAACGGTTCCGCGAAAACTTTCAATTGCTTTCGCCAAAAATGGTTTTGCCATCTCTGCAACGGCCGCCGTGTATTGGTTTCTTGCCGCCTCATCATTAGCCACCTCTGGAGGTAAAGGAGCTGAGAGTAGAGCTTCATTCATGTGAGCATTTGTTCTGCCTAATAACTCAAGGGCTCCCACAATTTCTTCAGCGCTGTCATATTTAATAACTTCCGCTAACTCTTGATTTAATTTATTGATGAGTGCGAGCTTATCATCGGCTACTTTTTTTAATCGAGCTGAATTCGCTGGAAACTTCAATGAAACGAGTTGTTGATACACTTGTTCTGTGTTTTGTAAGCGAATTTGAGCGGCATACTGAGCTCCTGGTCCTCTCAACCTCGGAACAAGATTTTTTTGCACAGAAACCACCTTCGATCGCCAATCATTCCACTCTCGGCGATTCCGGATTTTACCGTAGCAATCCATAATTTTATAATGGGATTCAACGATAAGCTCTGGGTCTCGCCCCAATCTCAAATACTCTTTGAAGTGATCAATTGCTTTATAATATTGCTGATTCCGATAGGTCAGGTTAGCCATCCTATAAAAGACCGCGGCCTTTTCTGTGTTATTGGCTTTCTTCAAATACAAGCCATAGTACTTATTGGCTCGCTCCACCGAGTTTAAAGCATCATATAAAATAGCCGCATTGTAAAAAAATCCCATTGCATCTTTATCATTAGGATTTTTTTCACCAACGACAGCATAGGCCCCAGCCGCCTTCTGAAACATCCCCAAGTTTTGATACATACTGGGTAAAAGCTTATAGGCTTTTTCTTGTAAAGGAATGGCCGCTTTATCTTTGCTTTTTAAAACCATTTCAAAGGCATTAATAGAGGGCCAAAGACGATTGGCTCTTTGGTAATTCACTCCCGAATTGAACTGTGCCTTCAATAAAAAAGTAGAACGAGGGTATTTTTTTGTGAAATCCTCAAATCTTTTCGCGCTTCCCAAATAATCCTTCTTAGATTCCAAGTCTTCGCCAGCTTTAAAACTCGCACGCTCTAAAATATTTCGAATTTGATTGGCTGATGAACTTTCAGAAACTCCACTTTGAGTGAGTAGCTCGTTCCCCACTCTTTCAAGACCTACGAAATCTTTTTTCAAATTATACATATCCAACAAAAGATTAGCAGCGTATTCGGCTTGTTTGGATTTAGGGCTACTTTGAATCACTTCCTTGAAAACTCGCTCCGCTTCCGTAAAATGATTGGAAAGATAATAGAGCCGTCCAATTTTAAAGCGAAGTTCGACGTTCTTGTCTCCCTTCTGAAAGTTTTTAAGGTACCACTCCCCATTTTCAATGAATTGCTTCACTCGGGGATCGAGAGGCAAAGGTTCTGTCGATTGCCCCACTCGCGCTTGCATTTGCTCTTCTGTCGGCAAATTCTTTTCCAAACCTAGAATCATGTTCATCCCGGCCTTGGGTCCATATTTACTTTGTGGAGCGTTCTTTGCCACCCAAGCATATTGCTGAGCCGCTTCTCCAAATTTTTCCATATCATAAAGCAATTCACCGTAAAAAAACATCATGTCCGGATATTGAGCGGCATCTTGGAATTCTGATAAATAAAGTTTATAGCCTTCTGCGGCCTGCTCCTGAGAAAATTTTCCTCTCGAATTTTGAGCAGATTGATGTTGTTGGAGCGTGTAGGTTCGCAAAAAATTCTCTGTGGTTTTATTGCTGGTTTCAACGACTGTTTTATTGGATTTATTTTCTTTATACCACTCGGACTTCGGCCCATAATTTTTGATGAATGAATACATTTCTTCTTTGAATCTTTGATTTTTAGAATCATTTAAATAATTTTTCACGATCTGAAATTGGTATTCATAGGCTTTCGGAGACATTTTACTTCTGGCAATCAACTTTTTAAATAAAATAGCCGCTTTTTCCCGCTCTCCTTTATCACTATAATAATACGCAAGTTTTTCCACTTCCCGAGGGGCACGCTCTTCACCCAAATGCTTTGCAAAGTAAGGGAAGGCTTTTTCAACATCACCTCCATCCGCAAAAAAGATCACCAAATCCCGTCGTGCCTCAATATCTAACTTAGCAACGTTGACTTTCTTAGAAGAATCTCCGCTCATCCTTATGAGCACCTCTAGAAACTTCATTCCTTCCGCCGACTGTCCTTTACGGTGTAAACACCAAGCCGCTTTATAAAGAGCAATCCCAAAGGTGCTCGCATTCTGGTTCTTGATCACTTTTTTATAAGACTCGAGGGCCAGATCCCACTTTTCTTCATCAAAATAATATTCACCGATGGAAAAATGAGCCTCTCCCACATAAGGACTTCGCGGATATTCAGTGGTGAGACGCGAGTAGTAACCGGCCCCTTTTTTGAACTCTCCCAGCTCAATATAATTAAACCCTAAAAAATAAAGGGCCTGATCCATTTTAGGGTGGTTGCGAAAATCTCTCACAAAGTATTCATAAAGTTGAATAGCTTTTTTATTGTAAGACATGGACTCGGAAAGATCGATATCTGGCTTTAAAGCTGTTTTCTTCTCATGAAACGCTTTTAGTTTTTCTTCATACTCATTTTGTTTACGACTTTTAATATAATCCGACTTTTCAACATAAAGCTCAGCTAATCTTAGCCACAATTCCCCCCGGTTGGGGCTGCCTTTCATTTTCTCTGTTAATCGATACAGCTCTTGAATTTGCCTTTCCGTAATGCGCTCGAGCTCCACACGGTCTTTCCCTACTTTTTCTACATTGATCTCTTCACGAGAAAGTGTCGGCCGGATGGATTGAAAATCAATGCGATCTCGCTTAGGTTCTTGAAAGAGATTTGCCGTTGGGACAGCGAAGTTTTGCTTCGACATCACTGTTTGCCCTTGCGACGCTCCCGATTTCCGCAATTTTTTCAACATGTCTCCAATGGTCTCTTCTGAATAAACATTCACAGACGCACTGAAGACTCCCAGAGCCACAATGAGTATAAACGACAATTTAGTTTGCACAGCTTTGTTTTCCGACATAAAAGTAGTTTCCTATTTCATCAAGCCAAAATTCCCCTTGAAAGGGCCAATAATCATATCCATTTTTCACGTAATAACTACGATCAGAATCATCGTCGATTTTTGGAGACTCTACAGGCTGCCCTGCGATTTTCTTCTTGAGCGCATCCTTTTGTAAGCCAATCATTTCGTACCTTAGGTAAGAAACCTGCTCATCAAGGTCCTTCAGCTCTCCTCTCATGTAAATCATGTGAATCTTAGCTTTGATTCCCACCAACTTTTGGGCGGTCTTGATTCGACCAATCAATAGCTTCACCGTGTATCGCCCTAAAGGAGATTCCAAAAAACCAACAGACATTTTCTCTAGTTGTTGTCTCTCAATAAAGAGTTTACGAAGATAATCCAATCCTCGTTCGATATCGGGCTTTCCAATAATATTTCTTATCACTCGGTAGGGGATTCGCCCTTCCGCTGGTTTACCCCCGCTTTGAATCATCTTTTTCATTAAAAGACCATGTTCAACCTCATCGTAATAAGCTTTAGGGTCGTTGGTCGAACGCAAGAAATTAGTCAAACGCGTTTGAACATCGCCATAGGATCTTTCAAAGAGCCCCACAACCTTGTTCACTTCATCATATTTACAAATGTACAAGTACACAATGGCTCTTAAGACTAATGATTCAGGAACATAAAAATCATCATAGTAACTTGAATGAAGAGAGTGAAAAGTGCCTAATGCAGATCGAAAACGGGCGCTCCGTAAATTAGCCCATGCCGATTCAAAGAGAGCATTATGCCAAAGAGTGTGATCCCTCGGAACTCTGCGATAGTACTCTAAGCTTCGTCTCCAATCTTTTCTTTGGTAATGCGCACGAGCCAGAGCCATGAGAGTTGAAACTCTTGTGCTGTCTGTGATCGCTCTTTTTTTATTGGCGAGCAGGGCTTCAAACTTACTAATGGCGGCTCCAGTATCATTGAGCATCGCAAAGCTAGAACCAGACATATATTGAGCCATCTCTGAATAAGAGCTATCGGAGGTCACGCGATCAAAAGCTTCAATTGCACCTTTGTAATCTTTATTACGGAACTTAATCTCTCCCATTCGAAAAAAGAGCATGTCTTTCTCTTGAGCAGGAAACTCAGAGACCTTCATCTTAGAAACGGCGTAATTCAAAATGGTTTCATCACCGAGCTTATCCGCCGCAATCGATAAATACTCCAAAGCTTTTTTATTGTAATTTTGGTCATTAACCATAATGACATTAGCGAACTGCCAAGCAGCAATTTGGGGAAAATTCAGATCTAAAAAGATTTTTCCCAAAGTGAGGTAAATCAGCCCTCGATAAGGCCTCAGTTCTGGTCTGGTACGAATAGAAAAAAGAGCCGAAGCGGCTGGCAAAAGTTGTTTTTTTTCATATAAACTCAGAGCATTCCGCAACCGTTGATCTCGAACACCATACTCATTTTGCGCTTGCGCCTTAGAGACGCCAATGAAGGTTATGATCAAAATCACAAGACTGAAATAGCGCACACTTTCACTCAATAATCCTAAAACTCTTATTTTTTTCATCGATAACTTGCTCCTGGAAATAAAAGAGTTAAACCAATCCCCAGATATAAATCACCCAGCGATTGCTTTTTTCCGGAATCCACTAAACTACCATCATCTTTGACATCTGGAATTCGAGCCGTGTAACTAACGTAACTCAAATCCCATCGCCAAGCGAAAGACTTGGTGATTGAAAAAATCTCGCCCGTTCCTAAATGAATACTGGGAGCTGTCTTATCCAAATAAGATGTTTCAGTGGTACCTCCCCCTATCGAAAAATAAAAATCGTAGGGAATGATAACCTTATCTAAAAAAGTCATCTTACCGTAGAAGGGGATATAGATAAGAGAAGCTCCTAAGTAGCTTAAACTGCTCAACATGGTTTTGGTGGTAATTCTGTATTTGGATTGTAGATCCGCGGTGATGGTTCTAGGAGAGACCGAGTGACTCCACATACCGATTTCAACACCAAGGGATTCCGTGAAGAAAAAAGAAAATCGCCCATTGAAACCATAGCTGTCAAAAAAAGGGTTATTGGTTAAAAAATCCACTCCACCATAAATTTGAAAGCGGTTCGTTTTCGGCATAAACCTTTTTTGTATCACTGTCACATCAGAAAAAGCCGAGAGCTTCGGTAGGTCCTGAAAAGTGAGCTGCTTAGCATCCTCCCTTAAACTTCTATCTTGAGCTGAAGGTTGTGAGCTCTCCGCTTGCTCTTCTCCTCGACGGCTCATCTCTCTCTCAATCGCATCTAGATCAAAATCATCATTTGCCAAAGCAAATCGATCCCCAAAAAGAATCAAGATCAAGCTTAACGCGTAAAAGAAAATCCCTTTCACTTTCAAGCCCGTACTCTTCCATTGCTTACTTTTTCGTTTCAATCCCTGAAACATATTTTTCCCCTTAACAACTTTAAGAGTTCTTGCTTCGCCTCAATTCGTATTAATGACGAAAGCTCCCTCAATTTAGAATAAAAAAACCAACCCTCCCGTGAGATGCGTTAGCATGTAGGTTGTGGATTCAAAGTCTCGGATTTTTAAAACACCATTACGAAGATCGTCTTTACTCTGATTTTGAGAGCGTCCTGAAGGACGATAAATAGGGTTCGGTCCGGAATACCTAACAAATTTCAAATCAAAGCGAAGTGCGAAGTTTTTAGAAAGGTAAAATCGTTGACCTAACCCAAAATCAAAAGCTAATGCTGTTAGGCCATCGTACATCACAGACCCAACGCCTGCGAGCCCATAAATGTGAGTATTGACCACTAAGTTTTTGAGGATGCTTAGTTTTCCATAAAAAGCAGTTAATTGATAACTCACTAAAGCCACACTCTTGGGCCCAAAGGTCTTGGATAAATCCAAATTGACCTCGCTATTGAGGGTTTTCGCGTAATCCCCGACTCCCGTTCCCATCAAGCCATAACTCAAGTTCACCCCGTGAACCTCATTGATGTGATACGTACCCAAAAAACCCATTTGATCTTGGCTGTGCACAGCTTCATCGGTGACCTTTCCCAAAAACCCACCCAACTCGAATCTTCCTTCAACCACAACGTTTCTATTTCGAACACTGTTAGGAACATCAAATTTAGGTAAAACACTTTCTCGTGCCAATTCCTCTTCTGGAAAAGCCATTTTTTCGGCTCGAAGGGATGTTGTCATCCCAACCACACTCATGAAACATATCAGAGGCCATCCATAGATTTTTCGCATCACTGCACCTCACTCCTCGTCTCTTGACTCAAATAACCATACTTGATGATTTGATCACAAATTTCTCGAGCGGCACCCAAGCCACCGGATTGGGTTGTTACATAATCAACAATGGCTTTAACCTCTTTCACAGCCTCTGGAACCGTGGCCGAAAACCCAACACTCTGCAAAAGCGGTACATCATAAATATCGTCTCCAACATAAGCCATTTCATGTGTTGAAATCTGGGATTGTTCTTGAAGTTTTCGAAAGGCCGGAATCTTATCTAAAAATCCCTCATAAAAATAATGGATTCCAAGGGTTTTGACTCTTTCTCGAATATCTTTTGATTGCGATCCTGTAATCACAGCTGTTTTATAACCCCGTTTATGAAGTTCTTTAATTCCCACGCCATCACGAATTGAAAAAAATCGCTTCCATTCACCATCAGAATCTAAAAAAATCCGCGTGTCTGTTAACACGCCGTCAACATCCAGAATCAGTAATTTGATTTTTTTTAATTTTTCAATGTGATCCATCTATCAGTCATTCTATCGAAAGTCCTAGTGATGACAACTTCGGGACGTTTATCAGGCTCTGAACTCGACTAAGGGCTCGTATTTTCTAGACTTTAGATTAATTCTATCAAACCATCGAGCTCCACAGATCTATCGCTACAGCATCTCCAATGGGATAAGCCAAACTGCGCTAATCCTACTCATATCTAAAATTTTAATTGCCTCATGCTAAGAAAAAGTGCAAACAACACTCACAATTCGAAAAAGTCATTAAACTTAAAAACAACCCAATACAGAGGAGGGATTTATGTTGAATCTTCTAAAAAGTGTCCTGTTAGCTTCTATGACAATGGCCTTTGTTTCATCAGCTCAAGCTGGAATTGATGAGCTCGATCAGGATCCAGTGAACCAAACTATTCAAGGAACTGTGGTCTTAAGAGTTGATCAAAGAACGGGTGAAATGGCCATGTTACAAACAGAGGCTCTGACTGATACAGAAGCAGAAGCTCAATCCTTGATTCATAACCACTTTGAAAATGTTCCCCAAGATAAAATCAAATCTGAATTGGATCGTGAATCAGGAGCTTCAAGTTGGTACTGGTACTACCCTGGCTATAACAGTGGATACGGATACAACCGCTACTACTATAACTACGGAAACTGTTATTCTCCTTGGTACTCTTACTACTATGGCAATTACTCCTACTACTACTATAATAGATACAGTCCTTACTTCTGATCACACAGGATCAAAGGAGCTTCTTAAAAAAGGAAGCTCCTTTTTTTATTCTTTTTTTTCATGATTCATTATGAAGAATAAAGAAAATAACTACCTTTTTATACGCTCTAAAATCAAAATTCCATCTTGAATGGGTTGTTTTGTAAGCCATGATTCTAGTAAGCTCATAAAAATTGAAATGAGGAGTCGTCTTGATGAAAAATTTTCAAAGTATTTTGTTTGTATTAGGCCTTATCTTTACCCCTCATTGGTCTTTCAGTCTTTCCATTGAAAACTTAGACGAAATCGAAAACGCCCTCAACGTTCACTCTTGGAATGTTCGCCCACTCAAACAACGAGTTAAGATTGCCGTTCTTGATAAAGCCTTTTACGGTTATCAATCTGAATTTGGCCGAAGCCTTCCCTCTGATACTCAATATTTTACAGGGCCCGTCAATGTACCACCAGAATTAAAAAGTCAGCATGGACTCGTCATGGCTCAGCTTGTAACAGCCATTACCGGCGACCCTGAATTATATCTTTATAATACTTACGGATACTCAAATCTTAAATTCGCAATTGAAGATCTCATTCAAAAAGATATCGACTTGGTTCTCTACTCTGAAGTTTGGGAGTTTGGTGGCAATCGAGATGGACAAGGCTTCATCAATGCACTTGTCGATAAGGCTTTAGATCAAGGAATCACTTGGGTCAATGCCGCGGGAAACTTTGAACAGACTTCCTATATCACTAAGATCAAAACTCTTTCAGAAGACTGGGTTCAGCTTCCCAATCAAAACAACGCCCTTCAAATCGAGTGTAAGACTTCACAAAGAAATCAAAAATGTCCCATCAGAGTCGTTTTGAGTTGGAATGACTTTAAGAATGATCCCACCCAAGGCACAGATAAAGATTTAGATTTAGCTCTTGTTGATGATTTTATGAATATTCTAGCAACCAGTAGTCAAAAACAAACTCAAGATTCCAACAATAATCAACCCGGTTACTCTCTCTATCCAAGAGAGACAATCGCCTTAGAAGTATCTTCCGGTATCTATTACTTAAGGGTTAAAAATCGATCTCATAATTTTCATCCCAGCAGAGACGAATTAATGATTTCAATTGATGGAGAAGGTCTCTCTATGCCCAGTCATAGCCGTGGACAATCTGTGTTAAATCCTGCGGATAATCCTCGAGTTATTACTGTCGGCGCTTTAGACTCCGATCGTTCCTCCTACAACACGGCAATGAACAAGCCCAATGTTCTCACGATGTCTTCAGTGAAAACAGGAGATCAAGGGGAGTTCCGTGGAAGCTCCAATGCCGCCGCATTTGTTGCGGGAGCTTTAGGCCTTGCCAAGTCTAGAGCCCCTAATACCAACTTTAAAAAAATCATGCAAAACTCCACCCTTTCAGGATGGCATCATAACGAACGAGGCTTATCACTACAGTGGTTGGGGTTTTCCTCCCCTGATCGCCGATGCTTCAACGTTTATCCAAATACCAACAGTTTCCCTCAACATATCATTGATGTTGTTAATGTCGGGGGGTTGATCGTTCAAACAACGGCGGGGTTGCGGGTCATGACTCCCTTTGACCCTATTAATCTAACTAGAAACTTGAATCGCTATCAACCCAATGATCTCATCCTTACAGCTCCTGACGGCTACCGCATTTCACCTCGCAATAACCCTCAAATTCCTCCCAACTGGGTTGAAGTTTTTCAAACTCCTATGGAAATGGGCCTTTGTCAGCGTCCACCACAATCCCAAGGAGCTATTTTTAGACTCTATCACTTTATGTAGTATTTGTTGATGAATGGGTGTCGCAAAATTAAAAATTTTATTCGCGGCACTTGCAAGTCATTAATGAAGTCGTGTCTCAATTTGACAATACAAAACCCGAGGAATACCCTTAAAGGGTGAGTTCATTCTTAAATTCAAATTATTTATTAACAATACTCTAAAAGGGATCACCACCATGAAACTCTCTTCACCCTATTTTATCTTATTTGCAGTCCTTTTCTTTTCTCAAATTACTTTTAGTTGGGATGAAGATTGTTTTAAAAATACATATGCAGAAGCACAAAATAACTTTAAGACATTATCCAATGAGTTCGCCACCATGAACCCTCAATATAAAGTCGGCGCAGAAACAATTGCCGGAGCCACCATTGATTACCTGTACTTAATGAATAAATCTGAGGCCCCACTCATCTTAATTCAATCCGGAATGCACGGTGTAGAAGGCCATGTTGGGAGTGCCGTCCAATGCTTTCTCTTGCGCTCGCTGAAACGCTCTCCAGTTCATGATGTTAATTTTATCTTCATCCATGGCATTAATGCCCATGGTTTTGAACATAACCGACGCGTCAATCACAATAATGTGGATCTCAATCGAAATTTTTTTGAAGATGCGAGTGGTTATCAAACCACCAATGAGGGTTATTCAAAGCTGGAACACTTTTTAAACCCTAAAGAGCCTACAAAAATTCATTGGTTGTCAAAGCCTCAATTTTTAGGAAGCACTCTCATCCAACTCATTCAATCCTCTAAAGATGCAATAAAACGGGCTCTTCTTAAAGGACAATACCAATACCCCAAAGGAATTTCCTTTGGAGGAACACAATTGGAGCCACAAAACCAAGTTCTCCTGCAATTATGGACGCGCTTTGGCTCTTTACATGAAAAGCTTCTACTGATTGATCTACACACGGGGTATGGAGAACGGGGACGCCTGCACCTAATGTCTCATTCTTCCCATGCCGAAGACGCTGAACGACTACAAAAATTATTTACTCCCACCTCCGTTGATTTTGGCGACCACAAAGATTTCTACCAAACAACAGGCGATGGTGTGGCTGCTTTCGTCAAAAAATTTCGTGCTAAAAATGCCAATGGAGTGGCCTTTGAATATGGAACATTGAACTCTCAAAACCTCATGGGATCCCTCGACTCGCTTTATCGCTTGATCATCGAAAACCAAGGCTTTCAATTCGGATTTGCAGATGAAAGCTCTGAAAAAAAGACTCGAAATCTATTTATAGAAATGTTTTATCCCAGTGATCCTGTATGGAGACAAAGTGTTCTTCAGCAAACCCAAGTTGAATTTGAGAAAGTCTTAAAGAGAATCAATCAGTAATCCCATTATTGAATCAATTTTGAGACAAAAAATTTTGATTTTATTCAAAATATTTTTTTCAGTTGTTAAAAAGTTTAACACTGAAAAACCTTTTTAAAATTAAAGTGTTATAAGACAGTTTTCATTTTTGTTGATTTAATAAACTTTGTTTGTATATTTTTATTGTTTTATTTCAAGCAGTTAGGTCCGGCTCTGATATTGCATCTCTAATAAGAAGGCGAGTCTACTGAATAAAAGAGGATTTCTTTTTGCAGTAGCCTGATAGGATGGGGTGCAAGATGGTTCGTTTCATAAAATGCATAGGAATAGGTTTAATCCTCATCACCATAGCCGCTTGCAATAACGGCCGATACAGCAGCTCCGATGCCTCAAGCCTCAGTAAACTTGGAATGAACCTTCAACTACAATCAACCGATACGATGGGAGCGAATTACCACTTCAATGGCACAGAGGGAACATACGATATTATTATTACCACCACGAATCCCTCCTTGAACTCCTACCCAGCTTACACATCATTAGAACTCGCGACTATCCAAGGAACATTGAAAACCTACAACAAACTTAACGTAAAACCC
This sequence comes from Bdellovibrionota bacterium, assembly GCA_963170155.1. Classification (GTDB taxonomy): domain Bacteria; phylum Bdellovibrionota; class Bdellovibrionia; order Bdellovibrionales; family Bdellovibrionaceae; genus CAUJGP01. Next base: position 57,060 of record CAUJGP010000012.1, read on the forward strand.
TTTCATGGAATTTTCGTACCTGGAGGAGAATCCCAATCTGCACAAATCTTACCGAATGTGATTCTCCCTTTGGGTCCTCATTTATGTTCTATTTTAGCATTAAACGTAGAGATGCTCAGCGGTCATTCTGTTTTTATTGAATTTCAAAATAAAATCGCCATGAATCAAATTATCGCTGTTGGAGCAATTCCTCACCAAAGCAATATCAATCCTTGTGATGGAGTGAGTCCTCTCTCTGAAACAAATAACGACGATGACTCTTCACAAGGTAATACCGCGACGGTTTCCTTTAGTCGAGATATTGCCCCTGTTCTTGCCAACCATTGCACCCGATGTCATACCGAATTTTATAGCTACCAAGGTGTACGCTCGACTGTTTGGGCCAAAGATGTCAGTAAGAGCGGGTTATACCGCGCTCTGAATGGTGAAATGTCCCGCTATGCGCCTGCAGGATTATCTGAAGTTGTTAAAACCTGGATCAATGAAGGAGCCCTTAACAACTAAACTCCCACCACTGAAATAGGCCTTTTAATTGCCACGGCAGAGGCTCTTAATTTCAGCCAACCGTGTGATGCGTTCTCGACGTTCGATAAACGAAGAACCCCTTCCTTCCACTGAAATTGAACGTGAATTAAGTTTTTGAATAATAGGAAGAGTGGAGTCGCAAAATTCCTTTTTTGAAATCACCTGAGAGCAATATTTCGCTTCATTCAAAAAAATTTGCGCATGATGCAAATCAGCCTGCACAACAATACCGTCCTGATAAAACTTCGCTACCGCATCATACATTTCTTGGGCAAGACCTACAACTTGACGATCGTCTTTGTCACACTTCAAGAGTGCTTGCGCCTGCATACCAACAAACACGAGTAAACAACTTAAGATTAAATTTAACTTTGCCATAGGCTTCTCCTTCATTATAAAATAAATGAGATTTTGATCTCACTTTGGAAATAGTTGTAACCAACCGTATATTTTAAAATGAAACTAAAATCAACCATAACCATTTTTTAAATGAAAGATCTGAAAAAAGAAATATTGAAATAATAACCGAAAGGAAACTTATGAGTCACTATGTCGATGGATTTGTAATCGCGATCCCAAAAAAAAATTTAAAAGCCTATAAAAAGATGGCTCAACTGGCTTGCAAGATTTGGAAAGAATATGGGGCTCTCAATTATTATGAGTGCGTTGGAGATGATATCAACGTCCCTTGGGGAGTCTCCTTTCCTAAAAGATACAAACTAAAACCCAGTGAAACAATCATCTTCGCATTCATTGTTTATAAATCAAAAGCAGATCGCAATAAAATCAATAAAAAAATCATGAAAGACCCTCGCATGCAGATGGATGAATCTAAAATGCCGTTTGATATGAAACAATTCTCCTCCGGTGGTTTTAAAACTTTGGTTTCCTCAGCTAAAAAATAATTTTTTTGAATTGAAGCTCGCAAAAAAATTTCGATGAGAACTTCAATTCAAGATCTAATTCATCATGAGCAATACCAAACTCGACCTTAACCTTAGTGAAGTAGAAAAAGCCATGCGAGAACTGTCCTCCGTTCACAAGCCTGAAAAATGGCTGGCAAGAAATTATGTCGGCGGAGGACTTTCTCAACGGGATTTTTTAGACGTCAAAATTCCACATGTGCGTAAGCGCTTTACTCAAGGATTTTCATTTTCTCAGAACTCTCCACACGATCAATGGGTCATTTGGAATTATATTTGGATGCAGTCCAACACCTTTGAAACCATGCTTCTATCTTCTTATTGGGTCTCACAGCGTCCTCTGCAAGAACTTATCTCATACGCTCCGATGATTTTTCGTTGGGCAAATAGAGTGGATAATTGGGCTCATTCGGATGAAATGAGCGGACATTATTCAAAAATTCTTGAATCCAATCATAAACAATTTTTTCCCACCTTTGAAAAATGGTCTCGTTCGAAAAATCCCTGGTTACGTCGCCAATCTTTAGTTGGCCTTTTATTTTACTCAAGAATGAGAAAAAAAACTCTTCCCTTCTCTACCCTAAAAAAATCAATTGACCGCCAAATGAACGACAAACACTTTTATGTGCAAAAGGGAGTGGGTTGGGCTTTACGTGAATGTTGGAATGTTTATCCACAAGAGACCGAAATGTACCTTCAACTCAACGCTCATCGCGTCCCTCCCGCGGGCTGGACAGCCGCGACGGAGAAACTCTCACCAAAAACAAAAGCCAAACTCACATCCCTCCGTAAAGCCTTGCGAGCCCAAAAAAAATAAACCTATGGAGTCTTTATAATGGCATCTTTTTTGCTAAAATAGACTTTGAGGAGAAGAGTAAAATCCCTTCCTTAAAAGAACGAATCATAGGCCTATTAAGAGCTCCTTTTTTTGAAACTTGATTGTAAAAAAGTGATTTCTTAGAGCCTTTTAAAAGATCTTGAATCTGAATGAAATAAACGGGTTAATAAATGAAACTAGTCTATAAAATAATACCGTCATTTCTTTTATTTATTATAACTCATAATTTATTATTCGCTTTTGAAAAAAAATCGAGTGGGGGATTGAATAATTTTTCTCCTCATCTTTCAACTCCAAGCCGTACTGTCGGCCCAGGAAAATGGACTTTTCAGCCCACGGCGGGCTATGCGGTGACCTCGACAGGTTCTCTCTTCTTAAACAACCTCAGTTACGGTATTAACCATCGATACGAAATTGGCACCGTTCCCCTTTTACTGATTTCTCCTCCTTCTGGAGTTAAAATTTACCCTTTAACCCTTAAAGTCAGCCTCCATGAAAGTAAAGACTTTGATTTTGGGTTCACATTAACTTACATAAAGTATGATTTTTCTTCACAATTTCTAGAAACCTCTGGTGCCGCTCCCCTCTCTTTAGAAAGAGGATCAAATTCACTCATCTCGACGGCGACATCCACGGCTGATAAAAGTTACAGAATAAATGCAACGTTCCAGGTTCCACAAATTAATTTTATTTGGCGAATGAATTTGAAAAATCAAATGGGATTCAATTACGCTTATAAATTCTCTACTTTTAAAGTTGATTTTGAAAAAACTGACCCGAAAGAGCTCAATGTTGGAAACGATCTTTTCATTGATTTTCTTCATAGCCCTGGAAACCAATTTCATTATGGCTTAGGTTATTCACACACTCATGATATTTTCTCAAAACCTAAAGACGGAGTGGGCGTTTCAATGACTCTCAGCAGACGTGGAAAATTCCTATCCGCCCCACGGATTGGAGTTCACCACTACAACAATGGCGAAAGTTTATTTTTAATTTCCAGCAGCTTTTACTAGTGAATTTGAAAAGGCCATCATTTTTTATCCACTCTATCCATCCGCCCAATAATATTCGTCGTGGATCGACCCTCAATAAAATTTAAAGATAGAACTTTCCCCCCAGCGGCTAATACAACATCACTTCCAATGATTTGATCAGGCTTCCAATCGCCGCCCTTCACTAAAACCTGTGGTTGTAATTCTTGAATTAAACGCAGAGGAGTATCTTCTTCAAATAAGGCCACGTAATCCACGCACTCTAGTGCCGATAAAATCTCAGCCCTATCCTGTTCTGTTTGCAAAGGACGTTGAGGCCCTTTAAGACGCTTAACACTAGCATCTGTATTAATACCTACAATTAAAATATCACCTTGTTTTTTTGCCTCTTGTAAATAACGAACATGACCCACATGAAGCAGGTCAAAACATCCATTAGTGAAAACAATTTTTTTCTTTTGCTTCAAAGACTCGCAAATTTTCTTTAGTTCACGCCGATCAACAAATTGCCCCATAATCACCTTACTCTTTCACGGATGATACCCAGGAAGGGTTTGTTCGGTGGCCTCTGCTTCATTCATTTTTTCCGACGGTATAATTGTAACCCGCACCACTGACCTAAATAGTCTTTTCTGAAAGCAAGGGACAAAAGAGGGATTAAAATAAATCCTGTAACCATGACTAAAAAAACTCGCGCTATCACTAAAAAGGAATAAGAAAGACGGCCTTGTTGTTCTGTTGTTCCCAACTGAATATCGAAAATTAATTCTCCCAATGAGTTTCCTAGAAAAATTCGAGATAATGACATATAAGCAAATGTCATAACGGCTCCTATAGCCGGAAGAGTCAGCCATAGTCCAATATCAGAGGAGTTTTGGACCAACACCATTAATAAATCAATTTTAGTGACTAAAAGCACGGCCATCAGTGCAGATAAAATAAGAGCCATCACCAACATCGTATCAATTAAAAAAGGACTCATCATCCAAGGTAAAGGAAACGCCTCCTCATCAATTTGAGGTTGAACAGGGTTAATGATCACCTGAGGTGTTTTGGGAGCCGCAAGATCTTCCACTTCTTTGCTTTTTTTAAAGTTTCTGACCAATTCATCAATCACTTCTTTTGAAGGCGATTCCATCGTCAGAGAGGAAGAGGCAGAAGCTGATGCTGACATCATCTCTTTTTTAGGGAGAGGGCTTCTCAGAGCTCCTATTTCACTTTTATTCTTAGAAGACATCTCTTTAGATTTGTTAAGAACAGGGACAATATCCTTTTTAAAGGCTTTCTCTTCACCTTTCGAGAAATCCTTTTTCTTTTTGTGAAACCCCAACCCCTCTGTCAGGGGTTTAAAAGTAAATTCATTAGTTGGATCCATCCCCTATCTCCTCCTCAATAACAAGTCCACTCATGCCGTTTTTCACGGTAAACTTTAATAATTAACCGATCAAACAAGATTCATACCTTATCTATGGCATCTTTTCTATGGCATCTTTTGCCGCTTTTGCATCCTTAACAAGCAAATCAGCCATAGACTCGTGAATATGAATCATATATCAAATTCATATTTTAGGCTTGAGACCAAGGTCAGGCAAGCCGTTTCCACGCGAAGGACCTGATCTCCCAACGTGACTGGAGAAAGGTCTAGGGACTGAAAGCGTTTAATTTCGCGATCAGAAAATCCACCTTCGCTCCCTACAAAGATGTAAACATCCCTTAAAAAAGGAGACTTTCTTGCATGCAAGTAATTCTTGAGGGTCCAAGAAGCCTCTCCCTCATACGCGACAAGAGTGAGAGCTTCTTCTTTTTTTTGAATCTGAGGAGCGAGAATTTCGTCAAAGGCCTGAACTTCATTCAATATCATCAAATCCCCGCGTCCACTTTGCTGAGTAGCTTGAAGTATGATTCTTTGCCAACGAGCTTCTTTGGCTGAGGGAAACTGTGCTTTGGTTCGAATAGAACTAAAATCAGATAAAAAAGGAGTGATAGATTTCACTCCCAATTCCACTGATTTTTCAATTATAAATTCAAACGTAGAAACTTTTGGAAAACTCAAACAAAGATGAAGATGAGGCTCTTTAATTTTTGGAATGATTCTCTCTTCACGAACCATTACCTGAGCTGATTTTTTACCAATTGATTCTACAGAAACTAGATACGCCTGACCTGTTGAATTCAGCAATTCAAAGTGTTGGCCCATCTGCACACGGCAAACATCAAAAATGTGATGAAATAGATCCCCTGTTAAAGAGAGAGACTCCCCCGTATTTAATGTTTCTGAATAAAAATAGCGTCGCATTTACGGACTCTTGGAGAGTAAAAAACCAACCCACTCTTCTTTTGCCAATCTCATTTCAATTTTCAAAGAAGTCTGACTTAAAAACTGATCCAGAAAAGAACTCTCTCTCTCTTCCAAAATTCCCGTGAGGATCAAAAATCCAGGAGTTTTCGTCACTCTTTCTAAATCATCTTTAAGATTTAACAAAACACCATCAATAATATTAGCAATAACCAAGTCAAAAGTGCCTTTGACTTCTTCCAACAAAAGATCAGAAACCTCGATCCCCTGAATTTCGTTTCTTAAAATATTCTCACGCGCCACACGCCGCGCCTCAGGATCAACATCAATGGCAACAACTTTGCTGGCTCCTGCTTTTTGAGACAACATCGCTAAGATAGCAGTTCCTGTTCCCACATCCAAAACTTGCCAATTGGAATCAGAAGATTTTTTTTGAAGTGCTTTGTAAACTAAAGCGGCCGCCATTTGAGTTGTTGCATGGGTGCCTGTCCCAAATGCCATTCCAGGATCCAAGGATAACGTTGTTTCTGCCTCAATAGGAGCTTGTAGCCAAGAAGGAACCACCCAAACAGGTCCCACCAAAGGAAAGGGTTTGAAGTCTTTTTTCCATTCTTCCAACCAGTCCTTATGCTCTTCCTCAACCAATTGGTACTCAATGTTTCCATGGAGCTCTTGAATGGCTTCAAAAAAAGATAGGGGTGGTTTTTCTGAGAAAAAAACATCCACGTCATGAAATCTTTGATGTCGAATTTCCGGATCATAAACAAGATCTTTTTGAATATAGTTAAGGGCTTCAGACAAGCCTGTACAACCATACTCAAAACCAAGCTCTGTCATTTCCGCTTCCAAATTGGACGGTATTTTTTTAACCCTAACACGAAAGTAGGTTTGTTGATTCATCATAAAAGGGACAGGTATACTCAATCTTTCCAGGCGGCAACAAAAATATTCAACAAGAGTGTAAAATTTACGTTTACAGAATGCCACTCATCCCAAGGCATCAATCATACCTATAAATATGAGAGACACAGTTACGGCTGCTGACTTTGAACTTCGGCTGCGGGTTGATCGCTCCCTTTGGGTACTGCGATGACCTGGGCACTGTCTTTAGGTGGTGGCTTACCAACGCTCTTCGGTATGTAAGAGCGCTCCAAAGACACGGCATCTCCGATCAGAACTCCCGGCTGATCTAAGACAGGAGAGCTGGCGTAATTCACACTCTCATAAAGACGAGCCACAGAAAATCGATCCTGAATGAAAATAATTTGCAACCATCCTACAGGTTCCAACATTTTCGTTGATTGTTCCGCGGCTTGATTATTGTCCCTAAGATTCACCCATCTCGTGACAGGAACAACCAAATGAAGTCGAAGGCCTTCTTTAGCTCCTCCAGAAAGATAATAATCTTTATAAACAAGCTCTTCGTCTGACAGAGGGATGTTTCTCTTTACCTGAATTACTTGAATTTGTGCAAAACCATTCAATGATAGAAATGATAAAAAAGCCGCTGATAAAATAGAAAATGATAAAATCCTTTTCATGGTCTCCCTTTCCCTGGAGCTTACCATCCTTAGTATTTTATTCACCTTCCTGGTGTTTCTTAAATCGAATACTTGCTAAATTCCTTTCGGCAGCTTCACATAAAATAATAAGTCTGGTTCCTAACCATTATACTACAGGCCTTTTGACAGATCGAGATTACACATCAAAATATGACGTGGATTTACTGCCCATTGAGGAGCCTATAAGTAATGTTATTCCGAAACGCTTCACTTTGATGGTACTGATCCTTTACTAACGGCTCATCCCACAAAAGGGATGAACCATAGGCTGGAGAGTAAGAACAATACTTTATTTTATTTGATAGATGAAAGTTATTTATCTATAGCAGAACTACTTTTTGTCAAAAAAACGACAGTACATAACGTCTTCATCTTTTTGTACTGTTCTTTCTCGAGGTTGATCTTTGTGTTTCCAGTTGATAATGTACTTTTCCCCAGCGGATATTTTCATAAAGATATCATTTTGGTAGAGAACAAAGCTTAGGATATCACTGAATCTCCAAGGTGATGAAATATAAGAACCAGATGGAATATAAGAAAGCTTCACTTTTAGTGGTGATAATGAGAGGATCTCATTGCGAGAATCACGCCTCCTCTTCAAATCGTTTTCAAGATCGAGTAAGTCCTTCACAATTTGCTCTGCTGTTTGTTGAAAAAGAGAATCTTCTTCAGAATGATAGAATCCAGATAAGACCTTTTTTTCTTTTGCTGGGGGAAAGAATAGATCATTATTTGCTTCAAGATCAAACTCTTTAACAACGAGAGCTCTGCTTGCGGAATTATAACGGTAGTAGTCTTCTCTTATCGTATTAGAAAAAAAATATTTTTGATAGCATTCTCCAGCGTAGACTCCATAGGCTTGGCGGAAGGAAACAGGTGTCCCTTTATCGTAGGCAGCCTTCAAAGCAAGGAATTGATCTATGGAAGAAGAGGAGGCATTGAGGAGACTTTGATCTTTTAAACTATCTCTTTCTGCGGAGTATGATAGAAAATCGTCTTGGATTGAGTTTTTTAACTCTATGGCTCCAGAAGGGAGATTGGCTTGAATGGGTGACAACCCCCATCCGTTTAAGCTTAAAATAATCAAGCTTATAAAAATAAATTGTGATTTCATACAATAAAACCTTTCTTTTAAGTTGGCTGAGAGGTTTTGCATAAGAGAACTCATTTTAAAAAAAGCTCTCTGCTTGGTTTATTGGCGGATTAATATAGCTTTTTTGGCATGTACAGGATTAATGCACGCAAGTGGTTACAAATCACGTAACCAAATTGTTGGATAACGGATAAATACTAATAATTTTAAATATCTATCATTATAATGCTCTGAATCAAATTTTCAGGGTATTTTTGAAAAATCTAAAGTTAAAAAGCTTTTGCCTATAATAGCAATGAGTTTTTATAGCCCGCATTTTCTCATCGTAGAAATAACTGACTCTATGATTCCCCGAGTGTTGATGACAAACTTGTTTCGATCAGTGAGTGGTCTTAATTCATTGAGACCAAACCTATTAAAAAATCTTATTGTACCCAAGTCCTACCTCAAAACATTCACCAGGCTTTCGATCATATAACCAGAGGCTAGTACAGAGCTGATAATGGACCCCTCACACTTGATCCTACATACGAATAAATAATCATGGGATCCTTGAGTTTAGAAGATCTTTAGACAGATGATACCAGTTCCATAGGCTTTTTATTTGTGTTCTTTGAACCCATAAAAACAACCGCCAAAATTCTGACAAAAAAATTTAAAAACGAATCTAAAGTCTCGTAAAGAGACGTTCTAAGTCCCCCGATAGAATGCGCACGACAATCACTCAGTTCCTCAATACTCAGTACAGAGGAAAGAAAGGGGGCACATCACGGAAGACGTTAACTGAATAAACATAACGGATGTTTAGTTCTTTATTCGTAAGGTCGAGCTTGGATGCTCTTCCACAGCAACATATCACAAGGAGGCGATTTTGAAATTATTTATAACTTAAACACAAAAGTAAAAGGGGATTAATATGGGATTTAGAGTTACAACAAACTTAGCGGCGATCAACGCCCAAAGAAATTTAGTCGGCTCTCAAAGAGCTATCAACAAAAGTATGGCTCAACTTGCCAGTGGTAGCCGAATCAATATCGCAGCTGATGACGCTGCCGGACTCGCGATTTCTGAAAATATGAAAGCGCAAATCCGCTCTGTTCGACAAGCCAATCGTAACGCGAATGATGGGATTTCAATGGTTCAAACCGCAGAGGGTGGTCTCAATGAAATTTCGAATATCATCGTTCGTCTTCGTGAGCTTGGCATCCAAGCAGCTTCAGATACTGTTGGAGAAACAGAAAGAGGATTCTTGGATAAAGAAGTTCAACAACTTAAAGATGAAATGCAAAGGATCGCTAACGTTACCACTTGGGGTAAAACAAAACTCCTTGATGGATCAACACCTGCTTTTGATTTTCAAGTTGGTATTTACAATAGCGAAACAGAAGATCGCATTACTTTTGACTCCAGCAACAACGTAGCAACGTTGGACGCTCTTGGTTTATCGGATGTGTCCTATCAAACCAAAGAGGGAGCGCAAGTCGCCTTGGCATCTCTTGATACAGCTCAAACGACTGTCAATGGAATTCGCGCAGATCTAGGAGCTCTTCAAAACCGATTGACATCGACTATCGATAACTTATCTATTAGCGAAGAAAATTTAAATGCAGCAAATTCACGAATTCGTGATACGGACGTTGCACAAGCTTCAGCTGAAATGACTCGTAACTCGATTTTGTTACAGGCCTCTACATCCACTCTAGCTCAAGCCAACCAAGTCAACCAAATGGCTTTGAAGCTATTAGGGTAATTCTAGAACTCGCACTAGTGAAATTTGAATTTTGATCAAGCGGCTCAACAAAGAGCCGCTTGATGCATTTATAAGAAATGATCCAAAAAAAATCTAAATACAGACAGAGTCAAATCCATCACCCATGAACTGCGATGTAAGCTTTATTGACTCAAAATTCCTAAAATTTCAAACATGACATCCACCGCGACCAAACTGGTGATGTCAGAGTGATCATAAGCAGGACACACTTCAACAACATCCGCGCCCACTAAATGAGACACTTTCAAAGATCTCAAAATTTGTTGAACTTCATACGTCGTTAAACCCCCTGGGACTGGCGTTCCCGTTCCTGGAGCATAGGCAGGATCGAGTCCATCAATATCAAAACTTAAATACGTAGGGCCTGAGGTAAAATGGGGGAGCTGACGAACAATCGATTTTATAGAATCCGCGCGCACATCGTCCATCGTCCAACAAGTGATTTTATGCTTCTGAATAAAATCAAGATCTTCTTTGCTGGCAAGCGGTCCTCGAATTCCTATTTGAAGAGTTTGTAAGGGGTTCACCAATCCCTCTTCGATAGCATGTCTTAAAAAAGAACCGTGATGATACTCGCAATTCCACGCCGCGGGATAAGTATCCAAATGCGCATCAAAGTGAATTAAATTTAAAGGGACACCATATTTCTTTTTCAAGGCTCTCAAGATAGGCAAAGTGATGGAATGGTCCCCACCCGCAGCAATAAATTTTTTTTGTTTTGAAACCAATTGATAGATAAAGCTCTCAATTTTAGAGTACGTCTGAGCCAGGTCGATCGGAACAGTTGGACAATCTCCAATATCAGCACATTTTAGCTTAGAGAATAGTTGCTCCCCTCTCCCCCAATGAAACCCCCGTCCCAATGAAGAACTCTCTCGAATACGGCTTGGTGCAAAACGAGCTCCTGGACGATAAGAAACCCCTCCGTCAAAGGGAATCCCCAGAAAAGCCACGTCAAAATCATCTTGAGGTGTTGCCACAGGAAGACGAAAAAAAGTTTTAATAGCTGAAAAACGCGGAAACTCGCGACCACTTAAAGGTTGATAATCCATGCTCACACTCCCGGTGAATGATCCGGTTCATTGTATGCCTGATGCTTGACGCAAATCAATCCTATTGAACAGCTTTCCATTCATTGTTAAAGGATTTCCATGACGATTAAAAAGCTGCAAAAAAACCTGGTTCAATGGTATTTGGAAAATAAACGACCACTGCCTTGGCGTGAATCCCGCGATCCTTACTTCATTTGGATCTCAGAAGTCATGCTTCAGCAAACCACGGTTCAGGCTGTCATTCCTTTTTTTCTACGATTCAAACAACGATTCCCAACAATAGGATCACTGGCCCAAGCTCCTCTCGCCGATGTTCTAGAAATGTGGGCTGGCCTTGGCTACTATTCCAGAGCTCGAAATCTGCATAAAGCCGCTCAAGAAATCGTGCGTTTAAAAGCCTTTCCCCATCGCTATCAAGATCTTTTACCTCTTCCGGGCTTTGGAGACTATACGTCTCGTGCCGTCGCCTCGATTGCATTTGGAGAGCCTGTCGGAGTGGTTGATGGAAACGTCATCCGCGTTTTATCACGACTCTATGGACAAGGGTTTCAATTTTGGAAACAAGACGATAAAAAAATGCTGCAGCAGCGTTCAGACGAGCTTTGCCAAAACGCTGATGCTGCAACAGTCAATCAAGCTCTGATGGAATTGGGCGCAACGATTTGTACGCCTCAGTCGCCCGCTTGCACTCTTTGTCCATGGTCGGCATTCTGTAAAGCCCGTCAACAAGGCTTAACAACAACTCTCCCTCTTAAAAAACCGAAAAAAAATCTTCGGTATATTGCCATTGAAATGCACTTGCATTTCAAAAAAAATCAAATTGCTCTTGTAGAAAATCACAATTTGCCTTTTTTAAAAAAAACACTCATGCCTCCTTTAAAAATAACTCAACTCCAAAAAAAGCCAAAACAATACCAGTTTGCACACTCCATCACCCATTATAAAATTTTTGTGACAACAAAAAAAATAGCGACACGACCCACTCATAAAAATCTTCAGTGGTATCCTGTTCATCAAATCACTAAGATTAATCCAACTTCTCTTTTACTCAAAGCACTGAAAGCCGAGTCCCTATTGCCACAATCTTAAAACCCGACCACTCACGCTCACAGACTGAATAACAATTAACTTTTTTCTTCAAAATGATTTTTAATAAAAACAAATTTTATTTTTAATTTTACACGGTCAATTAACTACTTACAGAAGAGTAACGCTTTACGATCCACTGCCAAAAAAGAGATGAAAACGCCAGAAAAACAAAAGCTAAACCAAGGGCCCCAAGCAACCAATAATCGGATCGGACCCCTAGAACCACATGAGCGGGAACACTCGCGATGAAACCCAAAGGCAAAACAAAGAGAAGTGTGTAACGCAACCACGGTGGGTAAACAAAATCAGGCCGCAAAGACATCCTAAAAAGGGAATACCAAAGCTGAGCCAAATTTTCAGCACGCCCCATAACAATGGCCGTGCTCGCTACCATGAAACGTAAAGAATACATAATGGCATTCGAGCAAAAAACAAACAAAAGAACTTTGAAGATCGTGAAGAGTTCAAGAGAACCCAGCTCTTGATATAGAGAGTACAAAAGCCAAGTAAAACAAATAATAAAATTCAAAATATAAGACGGATGAAGCCGGTAAAAACTCAGCATAAATTGAGAACTAACGGGTTTGGCCAGCATTAAATCCAAATCCCCTTTACGAACCCGCTCGGACAACTGCTCCAGATTCTCATGGTAAAAAATCATATTGATCGTGTCCGCCAAAAATAAACAACCGAGAAAGACTTTAATTTTTCCGATATTCCATCCAGAAATTTGAGACGTGTGTGAATAAAGAACTTCAAACACCGCGATTTGAACAAAATACCAAATAAAATCGTTAAAGATTTTTAAAGCAATATTAGCTCGAAACTCAAGCTCCGCAATAAAACTCGTTTTCATTAAAGTCACAAGGATCCGCCAATAATGAGTCACCATGGAATTCTAAGCTCCTGTTCCTGAATAAATTCTCAATCCTCGTCTCCAAAAGAAGAGCCCGAAAAGTCCCAGCACTCCTGTCCACGCCACTGTGACCCAGCATGCTTTCAGCAAATCAGCAAATTCTAAACGGTGAGTGAGATAACCCACAGGAATATAGCAAGCAGAAGCGAAAGGAAGATAACTTGAAAGCATCTTCATGGAAGGGGACAACAAATCCAGAGGAAAAAGCTCTCCGGAAGCCAACCAAACAAAGAAATTTTTAGTGACTGTGAAAGAACCCACCTTGGTCAACCGAAAGGCTAAAGTGACAATGCAAAAAGTCAAGGTGTAGGTAAAAACCAAATAAATCATCAATAAAAAAATGGCTCCTGGAAGACGCCAAAAGTCCGTGGTTCCTCCCATCAAAAGCGCCAAGCCAGCCGGAAGCAGAAGAGAGAAAACCATCGTCATCAGTTTATACCCTAAAAATTGGCCTAAATAATATTCGTAGAAACGTAATGGCCTGACTAAAATAGAATTAATGGATCCCGATTCGACTTCCTGAAGCATACGAAACTCATACATCCAATTAGCAGAAATTCGAGCGAAAAAAACAGCCCAGGTCACGTAGGAAAGATAGGATTCCCGTGAAAATCCTCCCAGAGTGGAAACCCCCATGGCCTGGAACATTGTCCACCACATCGCCATTTCCACGGCGGTGGAAATCAAAGGGCTTAAACACCAATCAACAAAAGAATTAAATCGATACTCCAAGTGGGTTTCTGCCGCCAGCTTAGCGTAGACCCACATCCTTTTCCAAAAATCCACGAATGACTTCTTCAAAATCGGTTTCCTCAACTCTAATTTGTTCGATAGTTCCCAATGACCTCAATTCACTCAAGAACTCAGAGACCTGCTCCGGAGGCAAATCAGCCTCCACCACATCTTGACCTGCTTGTAAAAGGCCTCCCCATTGCAGTTCTTTTGATTGAGTGATGGGATGCCGGAAGGTACAAATCACTTTTTGCTTTTGTACGGACAACTCCATAAACTGATCGACAGTTCCATCGTATTTTATTTGACCCTCTTTCATTAAAAGCAACCGATGAGAAAGTTTAGAAATGTCATCCATATAATGACTCGTGAGCAAAATCGTGGGCCGCTCCTCTTTTACATACTGCTCTAAAAAATGACGAATGGTATTTTGGGCCACAACATCTAATCCAATGGTTGGTTCATCCAAAAACAAAATTTTTGGCTTATGCAACAGAGCCCCTATAATCTCCATTTTCATTCGTTCACCCAAAGAAAGCCGACGGAGCTGAATTTGTAACTGATCCGTACAAGCCAACATCTCCGCCAGCTGATAGACTCGCTGGCGGCTGGATAAAGCATCCAGCCCATAGATTGAAGCTAATAAACTAAAACTATCGAGAGGAGAAATATCCCACCAAAGTTGATTCTTCTGTCCCAGTAAAATGCTCATTTGCCGCAAAAACTCAGGTTTCCGCTCAAAAGGCTTGAACCCCAGAACCTCGACAAGACCTGAGGTGGGATGAATCAAACCGGACAGTAATTTCAGTAATGTGGTTTTACCCGCACCATTAGCTCCTACAAGCCCCACAATAACACCCGAGTCTACTTGTAAATCAAGACTCTGAAGAGCTTTCTTTTCTATATGCTGACGTTGAAAAAAACCTTTAAAAGAATTAAGAATACCCTCTTCTTTTTTGTAGGTCACAAACACGCGCTCTAAATCTTTGCAATGGATAATTTGTGCCACGGGTCCCTTCACACACATCTTTACTTTGGGTCAGGATCTTATGTGAGTCAAAAAAATACAACTGTTAAATTGTTAGACAATAAAGAGAAAATTAACCGGCCCAAACCAAGAATTGAGCCAATGAGTCGTTGAAAATATCATAAAAAAATTAGAGAATGAATAATGATTCGTCGGAGGATTGATTGAACACAGCAAACGTGGAGTGTTTATGAGTCGAAGAATTTTAGTCATAGATGATGATGCTGATACTCTGGAGTTAATTTCGACTCTGCTCCACCAAAACCAAAAAATCAAAGTATTGACGGCCTTGAATCTGACGGAAGCTCTAGAAACAGTTAAAAAAGAGTTTGTGGATGTGGTGGTTTGCGACGTCAATCTTGGTAAAGAGAACGGTTTCCAACTCATCGAGGAATTAAAAAACAATCTCCTTGAAATTCCATTTGTGATTGTGAGCGGCGACGTGGACCCTACGAAAGAAGCCAAGGCCAAAAGCCTTGGCGCAATGGCCATCATGGAAAAACCTTTTCACTACGAAGCTCTTTTAGAAATCATTGATAAAAACCTGGATCCTATTGCTCGATTTGAAGCCTCTAAAGCAAAACGTTGGGGAGCACGAACCACGACCGCGGTTTAATCTCCTCAGATGGGGTTCTTTTTATGATTGACCCAAAGACAACGAACCAAAGAATTTTATTTTACGATGGTGAATGTGGCTTTTGCAGCTTTTGGGTTCGATTTTTTTCAGAGCGAGATCGAAAAAAAAGAATTTATTACGCTCCTCTTCAAGGGCCAACGGCTCATCAGCTTCTTCCTCAAGAACTTACAAAAGAACTCTCAAGTGTTGTTTATTACAACGAAGGAAAAATCCTTCTCAAATCAGAAGCGATTTTAGCCGCTTTTAAGGAGATTCGTTACTCACCGGATCTCCTCTTTTTAGCTCAGCTGATTCCTAAATCTCTGCGACAGCGATTATACGATTGGGTCGCTCGGCACCGTCATCATTTTTTAACTGCGCCCGCCTTTTGCCCCATGCCCTCTGAAGAATTAAAAAAACAATTTCTCGATTAATAGTATTTTAGACTTCCCCGCTATCAATATAAACTTCTTTATTGTCATCATTGTACCCAAACAGTTCTCCGTAACGTCCCCATTGCACCAAAGTATCAAAAACGTCCTCAGGGTTTTCATTTGGCAACCATTCGTGAATTGTCTGAATCGCTTCGTCTCGTCCCATGGCTCCCCCTTCGCTATTCAAGATCCGTTGGTAAAATTGCTGTGTTAATTTCAATTGCATGAGACCTTCGTGAATCATCCTCTTACGTTGATTCACATCGGCCTTTACAAATGCTTTTCCTAAATCCGTCAAAACAATTTGATTTTTTGGGGTATCTACAAAGTCCATCAGCTCTGCCGCTTTTGCCATTAAAAGAATATTGAGAGAGTCTTTGGTGAGCTTCTGCGCGAGAGTAAAGGCATCCGCCCGTCCACCATCCTCTAACACAACTTCAAGAAACCCTACCACCTCTGTCATATTCACGTTCGGAGGAGCTTCAAAACCAGTTCCTTGCAAAGCTGGTGGCACCCACTCCGGAGCATCAGGAATAATGGATTCGGTTAACACATCACGAATGATTCCCACTAAAGCTTTCACAGACGCTGTCTTCTCATCTCTTGGATAAGGGAGTTCATTGCGTATCGTATAACGAATTTGACCAGGATTGGCGCCCATTACTAAAATGCGACTCCCCATCGATACAGCTTCAGCAATATTGTGAGTGATCAATACAATAGATTTAATAGCTGTTTTTCTGGTCAACCAAAGATTTAAAATTTCTTTCCGAAGCGTTTCCGCAGTTAAAATATCAAGTGCACTAAAAGGCTCGTCCAGACAAAGAATGGGTCTTTGCATCACCAACGCCCTTGCAAAACCCACTCGTTGTTTCATGCCACCTGAAAGCTCTTTGGGATAAGCCTCTTCAAACCCTTCAAGCCCGACAAGATCAATCGCTTTCTTTACGTTTTGTTCCATTTCTTCTTGAGGGAGCCCTAGAGGTTTCAATCCCAGAGCCACGTTATCCACCACATTCAACCATGGCAAAAGAGCAAAGCTCTGAAACACCAAAGACACTTCGTCATTCACATCTTCCAAAGGTTCATTATGAGAAAGCACTTTGCCATGAGTGGGTTCAATCAATCCGGCCATAAGACGAAGACAGGTGGACTTTCCAGACCCCGAGGGTCCGAGTAAAACCAAAACCTCATTTTCATACAGAGATAAATTAATATTATCGAGCACCTTAAGGTTACGCCCTGATTCCAAAAGGAAGCTTTGATAAACAGTTTTCAATTCCAACATAGGAACCAATGATGTGGACACGCTTTACCTCCCTATCTTTCAAATCGAAAACGACGATCAACCCAATCATAAACTTGATGCCAAACCAAACGATTGAACCCCACAACAATCGCCACCATGGCCACAAGAGATCCAACCAAAAGCGAAAAGTTCCCTTGAGCCGTGGCTTCACTGATCAAGGCTCCCAACCCCATCGTGGAATAAACCTGATGTTTATACGTGATGTATTCCGCCACAATACTGGCATTCCAAGCACCACCCGCCGCAGTGACGAGTCCTGTCACTAAATTAGGAAGAATCGATGGAATATAGAGGTTCTTCCAGGTGTCGACTTTCGACAATCCCACCAACATAAAAGTTTCTCGCAACTCCCGAGAAATCATTGTAGCTCCCGCTAAAACATTAAAGAGCACATACCATTGCACACCCAGCAGCATCAAAATGCCACTTCCTACTCCCAAACCAATGTTAAAATATTGGAATGCCACTAAAACAAGAGGATATAAAATGGGTGCTGGAAACGATGCTGCTAACTGAATTAAAGGCTGAAAAAGACGAGTTCGCTCCGTGGACAAACCTACCCACAACCCAAAAGGAACAGTCCAAAGAATTGAAATCAAGAGACAGCCTAACACTCTTAAAAGAGTTAAGCCTGTGGATTTTAAGATCAGAAATCCCTCATCAATAGTCACTCCCTCCAAAAATTGAAATATTTGGCTCGAAACCCAGAGAGCAAAAATAAGGCTGATTAAAACAAACAGTCGATTAAAAACTCTAAAGTGGCTCAACCACTCAATGTCATCTAAATAAGCCCATTGCCGATGAAACCACTGTTGAAGAGTGCCCCGTTTCTTCTTTTTTTGAGGCCCATGAAACTGCGGAGACCAAATAAACTTCAACAGTCGATCCACGACTCTTACAATTTTCGACTCTTGCAATAAAAGTTGCATGAAAGGAATTTCTTGATACACCTCGGGAGCTTCATCCACTCGAAATCGTCGCGTCCAAGCAATGATCGGTCTCCAGATAATAAAATCCATCCCCAGGATCAAAATAATCATTGCCACAAAACCACCCACCATGGCCTGAGTATTCCCTTGTTCAATCGCCACAGCCATGTACGATCCCAAGCCTGGCAAACGAAATTCTTTTCCTCCTAGAGTAAAAGCTTCGCAAACCGTGAGAAAAAACCATCCTCCCGCCATTGACATCAAACTGTTCCACGCAAGACCGCTGGCGGAAAAAGGCAATTCAATCAATAAAAATTTTTGCCACCAAGACAAATTCACATTGGCGCTCATCTCATGAAAATGCTTGGGCAAGAATTTCATAGATGAGTAAAAACTAAAGGCTAAATTCCAAACCTGACTCGTGAAAATCATCAGGATACAAGCCAATTCAAGACCTAAATTGCTCTTGGAAAAAACACTCAATAAACCAAGCACGAGTCCAGGTAAAAAGCCAATCACTGGAATTGATTGTCCGATATCCAGAAATGGCAAAATAATTTGCTCCGCTCTTCGATAACGAGCCGCTAAATAGCCCAAAACAAGACTAGAGAACAATGAAAGCAAATAGGCCAAGCTCGCCCGAGTTAAAGATAAAATACCGTATTTAGGGAGAGCCCAATAGCTCAATTCAATATCAATTCGAGGTTGAAGCTCCCCCGTCCATCTTTGAGCGGTGAGAACAGAACCATAAATTAAGAATCCGATGATCCCCATCACCAGAAGATCAACAAAATGAAAATGTCTAAAGATAGGTCTTTTTATCGTTGTTGAGATCACGAGAAAAAAATAACAAAAATTAAAACAAGTGTCAGGCTATATGTTTGATGATTTTATCATTTGTTTCAGGATCAGATTCTCTTTGCCAAAGAGGGTGGGCTTCTAAGAAAATTTTTACCAATTGTGAATCAAATTGAGATCCTGCGTATTTATTTAATTCAGCATAGGCCACTTCTTTGCTTAAACCCTGACGATAACTTCGAGATTGAGTCATGGCATCGTAAGTATCCACCACTAAAATAACTCGAGCCACGAGTGGAATTTGATCTCCAGATAATCTGTCAGGGTAACCTGTTCCATCCACCCATTCATGGTGACTTCTCACTGGAGACAGTAAATCCTTAAAAAAAGGCTCGTCGGCTAAAGCCTGAACGATCTGTTCACTGTACTCAGGGTGTTTTTTGACAATTTTAAACTCTTCTGGATCTAACTTTGCTGGTTTATGAAGAACAACCTGAGGGACCGCGATTTTTCCTACATCGTGAAACAATCCAGAAAACTCAGCTACTTTTTGCTCATACTCACTTAAACCGGCATCTCGTGACAAGCGACGGGAATACTCTCCCACACGACAACAATGATAAAAAGTCAAAGGGTCAACAACCTTTAAAGATTGTAAGAGAGCCCTTGCCATTTTATAGACAGACGATGGAATATCTTTTTTTACCACGACCAAGTACCTCTTGATTTTTATCGGAATTTTTTACAATTACTTAAACCTCAATATTCGGCTCTAAAAATATAAATAGGTGGGCGTGACCAAAAGTACTTTTTCTCAAATCAATACAAAATTAGGTCACCACGCTTTAATCTGCCCTTCTTGACCTATTTTCAAACTTCATCTAACTTAAAAATAGGCAATGACATTGCCCCTGACGAGGTGAACCGTACCAGGTGAGAAAAGACGGCTCTTTAACAAAGGAGTTCCTATGTCTGTCACTTCATCTTGGATTGTTCTCATTATTGCTGGCCTCTTCGAAATTTGTTGGGCCATTGGTCTTAAATACACAGAGGGTTTTACTAAACTCGTCCCCAGCGTTTTCACTCTCATCACTTTAGCCATGAGTATGTTCTTATTAGCTCGTGCAAGCCAAACCTTGCCCATTGGAACAGCTTATGGTGTTTGGGTTGGAATTGGAGCTTTGGGCGCCGCCTTGCTTGGAATCATTTTATTCAAGGAACCAGCAACACCTTCTCGTCTTTTTTTTCTGGGACTTTTACTTGTATCCATCATCGGATTAAAAATAACGAGTCAATAATGAGGCTTATTTCATGATTCCAATAAAAGTAATCATGGTTTTTTTCATCAGCCCCTTTGATATTTTTTAATTTCATTTAAAATGGTGGTTAAGGCTGCTTTATAAAAATCATGGGAATTACGGTCGGATTTTTGAATGGCACGATCAAAGGCTTCACGAATTGCCTCCAGCGAACTTCCAGGAATCAGTCCTAGCACTTCATAAGCATCCCAAGTATGCCCATTGTATACAAATATGGGATTCACCTCTTTGAGATGTTGAGATTGAAGCTCTCCCAATGTTTCACCTCTTCCTAACGAGGGCCGATGGGGCTTTGATGACAATGCCTCAAAGTCCTGAGCTTTTTTAGACATCGTTAACTTCAAAAGAGTCGAAGACTTCCCTCCGCTTCGTCCCCAAAAAAACAAACCAACAAAACCGACAACAAGCAAAAAATTAAGGATTAGAAACTGTTCTGGCGTCACTCTGTCTTCACTCAACCTCTCTTAATGTAGCAGTACAGAAAGTCTCTTTTGCAACAATGACTAAACAGTAGCTTCGCTGTCGCAAAAATCTCATTGGGGACACCGATTTATTACACTCCCTCCAACAAAAAAAATCAAGTGAGCAAACTCGACCCAGTTTTACCAAGCCTTAACCTCTTCACCATTGGATCCTCTTATGCTTTCTGAGAAACGAAACGTCTTTTTTTGATATTTCCTCAGGAGTCCCTCTTTCTGCTACCCAGACTCTTATTTCAATGCTAACGATTCCAATGAGTCGCTGTCGCGAATTGCGATTTTCAATGTCGGCCCATTAAAGATTCATCGAAATAAACTGAACACAATCTTCTCACAAGGAGCCTTAAGGTTTATGAATAACCCTTTTAATCAACAAGCCCCTATCCCAGGAATCAAAAAAGTCATTGTTATCAGTTCAGGAAAGGGGGGCGTTGGCAAAAGTACCGTAGCCACAAACTTAGCTTTGGCCCTTGGTCAAAAATATAAAGTAGGATTACTTGATGCGGATATCTATGGCCCTAGTCTTCCTCGCCTGACAGGAACTTTACATCAAAAGCCTGCCATCAGCCCTGAAGGAAAAATAGAACCTATTTCCCGATACAATCTTAAACTGATGAGTATTGGTTATCTTGTTAATGAAGCCTCTGCCGTTGTATGGAGAGGACCTATGCTTTTCAAAGCCATTGACCAATTTCTTCGCGATGTGCTCTGGGCTCCATTAGACGTATTAGTCATTGATCTTCCTCCTGGCACAGGAGACATCCCTCTCAGCCTCGCCCAAAAGATTCCACTGACAGGAGCTGTGATTGTTTCGACTCCTCAAAATATTGCTTTCATGGATGCAAAAAAATCGATTGATATGTTTGAACGTGTTCAAGTTCCAATTTTAGGTCTTGTTGAAAATATGTCCTACATGCTCAATCCAGAGACTCAACAACGAATACAAATGTATCCTAAAGGTGAACTGGATCTCTTTATTCAATCTAAAAATATCGTTAAACTGGGAGAAATTCCTTTTCATCCATCAGTCAGTCTCGCCTGTGAAGCAGGGGTTCCTATTGTAGAGTCCAACAATCATGGTATTGAAGCCACCGCATTTAAGAGTATTGCTGATAAAATAGCCTCTAAGCTTTTTTCAGAGGATTCTTTTGCTGCTCCCACGCTTTAGCATACTTTAAAAAATAAGAATAAGCGCCCCCCAAAGCTGTAATATAGCCTGGGATTCCATCACGGAATCCCCGTTTAACAAGGTAAAGCTCAAGGAATTTAATCCATGGCTTCACTACCAGTTGCCACAAAGAAATTCGGTGACCTTTTTGAATCAAGATCTCAGCGCCTAAGCTAGAATATTTATTATTTGTTTGAATTTGATCTGAAAGGTTCTCAAAGGGATAATGGTTCAAGGGGCTTTTGAGTGCCCCAATTCCCTCCCCTCGAACTGACTCATGCAAGGCATCCTCAGACCAATTGAGCTTTGTGCGATTAAAAAGACGAACTTGAAAATCCGGATACCAACCACCAAAGTACAACCATTTTCCCAGAGAAAATGACCGACGAGGCATTTTATAACCATTTAAACGATGAGATGGAATTTCGGATTGAGCCAAATGATACATTTCCTGGCAAAGCTCGGTGCTGAGTTCCTCATCAGCATCTAAACAAAGCACCCAATCGTGGAGGGCTAATTCAACAGCTCTTCGTTTTTGCAATCCATAACCCCTCCAGGCTTCATCAAAGACTCTTGCTCCTAGACTTAAGGCCAAAGATTTTGTTTGATCAGAACTGCCACTGTCTAAAACAACAACATCAGAAGCAAAGGGCACAGAACGAATGCACTTTTCAATATTCTTCTCCTCATTCAAAGTTATAATGCACAAAGAGAGAGGAGCTTTCTTTAATACCACTTCATCCATAACTGAAACCATCATAAGTCGTGTCCCTTACCAGGTAAAGCTTTAATAAAGGCATTGAGAACCTCTCTTTCTCACGGAAGGAGCAGCTCTTCTCGCTCAACTCATCACAAGAAAATCCAATCTGAGATCCATCAATGGCATGATGCAAGCGTGATATATGGTAAAAACTCAATATGCAGTCGTGACTATACTTAGTGTGTCAGAAAATTTGTTTATTTTCATTTCTTGTCAAAAAAGAAAGATCTTTGCAAAATTGAATTTGAACTTCAGCGAAGGATCCCCTCTTTATGCAAATCACTATGAATAGAAAATTCTCTTTTACAAAATTTCGAAGATCAATCTGCCATTTTGTTATCTTGCTCTTATCACCTCTTCCTGCTCTCTCGTTTTTGAGCACTATTGATTCAGGAGAGCTTGTTCCTGTAAATCAATATCGTTTAATCTTAGAGCCTCAGATCTCTCCTTATAATTTAGCGGCTCACTTTGATGCTGGAATTTCAGATTCCTCTCAGTTAAGGGTTTCTTTAGGAGCTGGTGAAAGTGCCACCCACTTTGATTTTTCTGTTAAATACATCCCTTACCCTGACATTGATAACCAGCCCGCCATTGGATACAAACTGGGCCTTTTATTCGCCAATGAAAAAGACAACGTCAGCTCTTTGGGGGTAAGATTCACTCCCTTAGTCAGCAAGAGATACATGATTGATCAAAATTATTTTACTCCTTATCTAGGACTCCCTCTTGGTGTTAGTGTTCAAAAAAGTACTTCTAAAACACCTAGCCATTTCGTACTTGGAGTTGAGGTCAGTATGCCAACGGCACCAGATATGCAATTTGGAGCCGAAGTGGGTGCCAACCTCAGAGATAGTTTTTCGTATATTTCGGCTTTTGTTAGCTTCTATTTTGAACCTTCGGAAACAGAAACAAATTAACTCACGGATGAATTAATGGAGAAAACTCACTATGGTCCTTTCACTTTTTAAGTCTTCTGGTGCCCCCGATATTTATCTTGATCTTGGGACCATGAACACAAGGCTGGTGATCAAAAACCGAGGCCTCGTCGTCAATGAACCTTCTGTCATCGCTTTCACAACCGGTCGACACGGAAAAAAAAATATCATTGCTGTAGGGAACGAAGCCATAGAGCAAGTAAATAAAACACCTGGTAATTTGTTTTTAGGACGCCCACTCAAAGAAGGCGTTATCACAGACGTCGATACCACTGAAACAATGATTCGCAGTTTTTTATCGCGGCCAGGAATCTCTCATTGGCTCACTCGACCTCGAATTATTATGTCTATCCCTCATGGGATTAAAAAAATTGAAAAAGAAGCCGTCGTCTATGCGGGGCGAGCTGCAGGGGCCAGAGATGTCATTTTAGCTGAAGAACCAATGGTTGCTGCAATTGGAGCCCAACTTCCTATTCAAGAACCTAAAGGGAGAATGATCATTGATTTTGGCGGCGGCACTTCTGAAATTGCCATCATTGCCCTTTCTGACATTGTCTACTGTCAAACGCTCAGAACAGGGGGTCAGCAGCTTAATGAAGGCATTGTACAATGGTTGAAAAAATACAAAAATGCTATTATTTCAGAGGCTTCTGCTGAACTTCTCAAAGTGGATATTGGCTCGACCTCCCCTATTTCTGAAGTCCAAGTCCGCCGCGTACAAGCCCGTAATGCCACTTCAGGTTTACCGATGGAACTCGAAGTCAACTCCACTGAAATTTCCATGGCTATTCAGGACTGTGTTGAAGATTTAGTTTTTGGGATTAAAAAAGCTCTTGAAAATACGCCCCCAGAACTCCTCTCCGATATTATTGATAGTGGTATTGTTCTGACGGGTGGAGGAAGCCTGTTAAAAAATATTGATCGCTATATTCAAGATCAAATTAAAATATCAGTGCATCGAACGAATGACCCTCTTACAACCATTGCAAAGGGGGGCGAAATTCTTTTGAATTCGCCTGCATTATTGGACAGTATCCAGCTTCCAATTGAAGAAGACACTGAACCAACTGCGAGACGCTCTCAGTTTTATTAAAAAAAGGTTCAGCTCCTCACTCGTTATCTCTGTTTTTTAATAAACATCAAAGCGAACCAGTTTACCTTTGATTTGAAATTTTGGTTTTTCCAATAGCGGTGGAGCTTTAACAGGCCTTTTCACCACCACTCGCTTAACCTTGAGACTCAACGCCTTCATCAATAAAGATAAGCTCTCTTCATGGCTGCCATTCATTTCACGTAAAGCTTGTACTTCTTTGCTTGGCAACGCTGTTTTATTTTTAGCCGGATACATAGGGTCATAATAAAGAACATCAGGTTGTGAAAAGGATTCATAGCTGTGGGATTGAGCGAGAAACTCTTCGGAATCGGCCCAAATAAATTCCAGATGTTGTATTTTATCTTTTCGGATCGAAGAAATGGAGTCCTGGAGAGAGAGCTTGTACGTACGCAAAGCATGACGAAGTAATAAAGCCAAATTTTTATTCCGCTCAAAACCTAAAACGTTAAAGCCTGCTCGGGCCAACAAAAAAGAATCCACGGCCAAGCCTGATGTGAGATCCCACACACTTCGGTATCCCAGGTGCCAGCCGCAAGCTCGGCATAAAAGATCCGTCCTGGGAGAAAAAACACGGTGATATTTCTGCTGAGAAAAATCAATTTGTATTTGAAGTCCAGATTTTAAATAAAGTGTTAAGACATTGTCTCTTAATTCTAAAAAATTTTCGGCTACCCCTGGAGTCTTTTCTCTCTGGAATCCCAACAATCCAATATCGTTCTGCAATTCTCCATCGAGTGCTTCATCTGAAAAAATAATAACTGTAGAATTTAAAAATCGTTGTTTTTCCATAAAGAACCCAAATAGTTTTTTATAATAGAATATTAAAAGACGATTAAAAGTTTAAAAAGCACCTATTTTATCACTGAATCTCAAAAATATCAGTGACTCTATCATACTGAAAATCCCACAAAAACTCTTTTAAATAGAAAGTCTAAAACTGATTTCTTTTGCTGGTATTAATAAAAGCGAAGCCTCCTCTTATAAGGCTGCTTTTAAGTTAAGCTAATATTGCGCCCACCTCACTCTCCTTGACTTCTCAGCTTATGGAAAACAAAAACTAACTGCCTTAGAAACTCCCAGATTAGATTGAGCTTAACTTAAATCTTCTGCGCAGCGAGCCAACTATTGATCACGCCTGATGTACATGATCTTGTGGCGAGTGGGCCGTTAGCTTAGTTGGTCAAAGCACCCGGCTCATCAAAATGGTGCGTCTAATTTGTAAAAGTTAGAATGAAGGCGGTGAATTCAGGGAAATCTAAAGCTCTTAAGCCAAGGTAATCCTGAGCCAAGTCCAGTGAAAGATCCAAGTAAAGGTAACTGGAAAGGTGCAACGACTAGGAGTTGAGGAGATCCAACCAATAAAACTCCACCAGCGCCGCCCACCCCACCGTGAAAACGAGGGTGATGAGATAGTCTACGGAGTCCGCGAAAGCGACACAAACGTGAACCGGGAAATCGCAGGTTCAAGTCCTGCACGGCCTACCATTTTAAACCGCTGTAAAGGCGGTTTTTGTGTTTCTAGCATTCCACCATCAACAGAGATGAACCGCAACTATCACCTCAATTTCTAACTATCGCAAAACATTCAGGACACGAAGCCTGTAAACACTTTTCGTGATTAGTTCACGTCATATCTCTGACAGACTAAACACTCATAGTCGTGCACAAATTGTTATCAATAGAATTAGAAAAATCGCAGAACTACAATAATGTGGAAGACATTCCCGAAAAATCTTCCCCTCTATCACATAGATTGTAATGCCAGTATTTTTTAGCTCCTACCTCAATCAGTATAACTGATTTTTCAAAGGTACCTAACTAACTTCACACTGGATCGAAGAACTGTACATTAATCTCACCGCACTCCAAAGCAGGAAGATAATTTCCCCTCCTGCTATAAGATTTTAAGTGTCTACAAAGGTTTTTAGTTTACTAGAGCGGCTCGGATGGCGCAATTTTCGAAGAGCCTTAGCTTCAATTTGACGAATACGTTCTCTCGTCACATTAAAATCCTGACCAACCTCTTCAAGAGTGTGATCACTTTCTTCGCCTATTCCAAAACGCATCCGCAGAACCTTTTCTTCTCTTGGAGTGAGAGTGGCAAGCACTCTTCGACATTGTTCTGCCAAATTCAAGTTCACAATGGCCTCGGCTGGATTGATCACCTTTTTATCTTCAATAAAATCACCTAAATGTGAATCTTCTTCTTCACCCACTGGAGTTTCCAAACTAATGGGCTCTTTAGCTATCTTTAGAACCTTTCGAACCTTATCGACAGGCATATCCATTTTTTCTGCAATCTCTTCAGGAATAGGCTCTCGTCCCAAAGACTGCACTAAATTACGTGATGTCCGCACCAGCTTATTAATAGTTTCGATCATGTGCACAGGAATACGAATTGTTCTCGCCTGATCTGCAATGGCTCGTGTAATCGCTTGCCGAATCCACCACGTAGCATAAGTAGAAAACTTATATCCACGACGATACTCGAACTTATCCACAGCCTTCATCAATCCAATATTGCCCTCTTGAATTAAATCTAAGAACTGAAGTCCACGATTTGTATACTTTTTAGCAATAGACACCACTAAACGAAGGTTAGCTTCCACCAATTCAGCTTTGGCGGCGTCAGCAGCACGCTCCCCCTTCCAAATGGCGGTGTAGGTCTCTTTAATCCAAGTGAAATTCATTTCAGTTTCTTTTTCAATTCGAATTAAACGAGTTTCAGCTTCTTGAGCTGAGATCACATAACCTCTAAATTTATGAAAGCTTAACCCAGTCTCTCGAATCATACGGGTTAACTCTTTCTCATTGGATTCAACCACCTTAAACCGTTCAACTAAAGTCTGAGTGTCTTTAGAAAATGTACGCTCCACCCCTTCTTTGATTCGGCGGCGAAGACTGGTCATTCGTGACACTAAGTTTTTAAACTTGATCACAATACGATTAATGGTTTTACGATTGAAATTAATGCTCTCAAAACTCGTCATGAGTTGAGCGTTCATTTGTACAAGCTGTTTTTGCGCTTCTTGCTTCTTAGATTGAGGATTATCCTCTTTTCTGAGAGTTTCAAACCATGGGAGAGCTGCCGTCTGGTATTCAGTGACTCGACCGATGAGTTCATGAATTTTCTGGATATACTCTTGTTCATCGTACTGAGTATCCTCATCTTCAAGTCCACGAAAAATAGACTTCACCTTGATACGTCCTTCATCCAAACGTCTTCCCAGATTAATAATTTCATAAGTGCCGAGTGGCGATAAAAGAATGGCTCGAACAATCTCTCTCTCTCCATCCTCAATACGCCTAGCAATTTCCACTTCACCCTCTCGAGTCAAAAGAGAAACGCTTCCCATTTTTCTTAAATACAAACGCACAGGATCATTACCCTTAACGTCTTCAGCCTCAGCCGCTTCTTCATCAGCTTCGGCGCCATCTTCATCAGAGTCAGGATCAGCCAAAAAGCCTGAAGCTTCTTCGTCCGCACCCTTATCAGTGTGATCCGCAATAACAACACCATTGATTTCTAGAGCATGCATAAAAGAATCTAAAACAGCAGGAGCTTGAATTTCCAGAGGCAGTTGCTCATTAATCTCTTCAATGGTGAGAGATCCTTTTTCTTTAGCAAACTTCACAAACCGTGAGATCTCTTCTTTGATCAACACCTCTTGTTCGGCTACTGATAACTTTGTGATTGATTCCATTTTTTTTGTACTTTTCATGCCTTCTCCGCTTTTGAAAAGCTGTTAATTCTGTTTAAAACTCGTAACTTCATTTTATCAAGATAAACTCTTCTTCTTTAGGGCTCCATCGATTCAAAACTCATGATTATTCAGATCTTATAGTGACTCAGATTTTTAAAGAAAAGTTCCTTTTTCTACAGATTTGAATCGATCCAGTGCAATCTTTCTTTTTTAAGGGTGGCTAACTGTTCCCATTTCTGCTGACTTACATTTTGCTTCAACTCTTGAGCCAATTGATTGATTCGCCTATCGAGATCGTGAATGCGTATTTTTTTAAAACAATCGGTCAAAAGTTGTCTCTCTCTCTCTGGATCCTTTGATGGTAACTCCTTAATCAAGGCCGTCAGAAGATCAGGATTTTGAAGCTCATTAGCTATTAAAACGAACAAGTTATCAAAGAGCAAGTCACTTTGTCCAGCGAGACTCATCACTTTTTCAAAAACCAATTTAACACCCTGATGACTGAGAAGTTTTACTTCTTCGGCATGCAAAATTTGATCCCGATTTGTTGATTGAGGATCGAGAGCTAAAGCTAAGGGGATCAATTCCCACTTGGGGGCTCCTGCTAAATCCACTTTTTCACTCTCAGCAGCACCCTTTCGCTCACTTTTCTCTCTTGTTAATCCATCCTCATTAATCCTACCAAGAATATCATCTTGTCTTTCATTTTCCAGAGATCCTCCATGAGGAGAAAGGGTCGCTGCGAACTTTCCCGGCTTTCTAAGGCCACTTTTCTCTTGGATAGCTCGTCGCATCCAATTCTGATCAACGCCCAAACGATGCGAAAGCTCCTTCCAATACAGAGCTTTAAGAGAGTTATTTTTTAAAGTAAAGAGTAGCTCCTGAACCCGCTGAACCATTTTAATCTTGTCAGTGGGACTTCCTTGAAAGCCCTCCATCCAGCGGCGCAAGATATGACTAAAGAGATCCGGAGCTGCAATTAAAGCCTCTGCCATTTTTTCCTGCCCATGAGTCATTAAAAACTCATCTGGGTCACGATTTTCAGGCAAAGTAAGACCCTTCGGATAAAGGCCCGCCTCAAATAAAAGGGGTAAACTTTTCTCTGTGGCTACCTGCCCTGCCGAATCACCATCAAATAAAACGATCACATTTTGGGTCAGTTTTGACAAAATTCGACACTGATCCAGCGTCAAGGCTGTCCCCAAGGGAGCCACCACATTTTTAAACCCAGCCTGATGCAACGCAATTAAATCCATGTAGCCTTCCACAAGGATTACTTGGTCTTGGCTACGAATATATCGACTCGCATGTTCTAAACCATAAAGAGACTGACCCTTGTGAAATAAAGGCGACTCAGGACTATTAATATATTTCGGAAGTCCTTCACCTAGAATCCGCCCTCCGAATCCGATGACATCTCCCACTTGGTTTGTAATAGTGAACATAAGCCGACCCCGAAATAAATCAAAGTACCCTCCAGAATCCCGCTGTCGAATAAGACCTAATTCTTCTGCCAGAGACAAAGAAAGCCCCAGTCCTTGAATATGTCAGACCAGGCCATCCCAGTCTTCAGTGGCATAGCCACTAGGAAGGGTCTCTTTTG
>CAUJGP010000013.1 GCA_963170155.1 Bdellovibrionota bacterium
ATCGTATCGTTCCTTGATTATGATCTGGGGTACTTTGATCAGGTAGCAAAAAGGGTCGAACCGGTGGACGATCCATTTAAAATAAAAGTGTTACCTATGTCTCCGGAATAAACTGTTACCCATGTCTCCGGAATGGACCGACCGCATCAGAGTTTAGGATATTTAAGCCCAGATGAGTTTTTTGAAAGACAAAATCTCCAAAATATTTGTTAAAATAAGTGTTGAAATCATGGGTGCATTACAGATTGAATAGGTAAAATCAGTGACTAGGTGTGAGCATAATGTTGCCAGTTGATTGCCAGTCTGTTGCCAGGATGAGTGGTTATATTTGGTTATTTAGGGTGTTGTTTAAAGCGATCCGAACCTAATAAGTCATTGAATCCATTGTTATTTGATTTTCGTTATTTAGATTTGCTTTGTGACTATATTCCGCAGAAATTTGGAGGTGGTGGAGGGATTCGCACCCCCGTACACGCTTTTGCAGAGCGCTGCCTAACTCCTCGGCCACACCACCCTTGATCTATCAATTAAAAAACAGAAGTTGATACTTATGTTACTTGTTACCTTTGCGGCAACGAAGATTGACTCTAGCCATAAAGAGATGGTGAGTCAATCCCATCGTTGTAACTCCACAAAGGGCGTTACAGTGTATTGAATTGCCTTTTCTATATCATCGATGTTGGGCTTACTTTTGCCTTTCAGATTAGCAATTGTTTGACTCACTCGTAAGGTAGAAAGAAGTCGGCGGTGAGATCCTTGCAGTTGTTCGAGAAGTTTGCGCTCAAGAAGTGGCCAACTTGAAATATTAAAAGAGGCCTCAGCAAGCACAGCATTATCAGTCTGATTCACAGAAAATAGATTTCGTAAGTGATGGAGCTTAGTTTTTAATTGGTTGAAAGAGAGGGTACGCTCTCCCTTCCAGCGATGAGAAAAAGCAAGCAATTGAAAGCGATCAACTAAAGGTCCTGTGAGTTTTTGGGAGTAGCTTCGACATTTCGTTAGCGAAAAACGACAGCGCGTAGGTCGCTTAGGAATGTAGTCGCCACAGGGACAGAGATTGGTGGTCGCAAGAAGTTGAAAACGGCAATCATAGTTTTCAAAGCCAGAGACTCTAACTAAACGAAGTTTAGCAGTTTCCAGAGGCTCCCTTAGGGATTCAATAACAGGTTGCTTGAACTCCAAGAGTTCATCTAGAATCAGTGTCCCATGATGGGCACGAGCCAGCTCTCCTAAAAGAATAGGATTTCCACCTCCGATTAAACCTTGAACAGTAATGGAATGATGCGGGCGAATCAACGGTCGCCAAAAATAAGAGGAGGGGATGTTTTTATGAGTATGGAATTGTCGGCGCCAGAGTTCTTTTTGAACATTTAAACTCGGATCACTACTCAATCCATGGATAACTTCACACATGAGGGATTTTCCGCTGCCAGCAGGTCCGGCCATCAGTACTGGGTGTCGTCCCCAAGCCGCAATGAGGGCTAGCTCTGCTTGTTCAGAGGTAATAAAAATTGAATCCATCGCTGGAGGTGTCAGTGGAGGAGGAGTTGTAAAAAGCTCCCACCGAGGATTCAACAAACATTGAAGGTGAGAGATCAATCCGAGTGGTTTATTTAACCAAGGCCTTTGAATATGAGGTTCTTTTTCTCCTGTGATGACTGAGATCGAAGGCATTTCGTTATCATCGACGTAAACCAGGTCTTCGGGTTGATGAACACTTCCATCCAAATTGAGTTCACCGTAGAGAATCCAATTTTGAACATCGGGAGGAGGCAGAAGTTGTTGCGTTTCCCATAGAATTCCAGCGGCAACAGCCAACTCTAAGCCACGGCTGGATTTTTTGAGATGATTGGGTTTAAGATTCACAATGATTTGTTCCACTTCTGGCCAGCGGAATCCACTTTGTTTAATCGCCGTTTTGATTCTAAGGGCACTTTCTTTGATGGTTTGATCTGGAAGTCCCACAAACTTAAGATCTGGGAGCCCTCGTGTCAGTAAAACTTCTACTTCGATAGGAATAAGAGACCAGCCGTGAGAAACTAAGGATTGTATTTTCATAGAAAACACAGATAGCAAAAAGCAAACCTTATTGAATACAAAGTGGAGTGAGGTTTGAGGTCCGCCCTAGAGACTTTTTCGGATTTTATTTTTTAATATTAAGAACCTGAATTTCAGGAGGATTTAATCTTGCTCTTTTTCATTAAGCAGAGGAGATGTCGGTCGAAGGGGAGGCGACGAAGTTGTCAATGAGGGTTCTTTAATATTGG
The DNA here is from genome assembly GCA_963170155.1 of Bdellovibrionota bacterium. Classification (GTDB taxonomy): domain Bacteria; phylum Bdellovibrionota; class Bdellovibrionia; order Bdellovibrionales; family Bdellovibrionaceae; genus CAUJGP01. Next base: position 2,268 of record CAUJGP010000013.1, read on the forward strand.
TGTTAGCATTCACATTGATGCTCTGTTGAGAGAGAGGGTGATAAGTGTCTATGGCTTCACGTAAATGTTGATTGCTGACGGATGTATAAATTTGAGTTGTTTGAATACTGGTATGGCCAAGAAGAATTTGAATGCTTCGTAGATCAGCACCAGAATCTAAAAGGGCTGTGGCGCACCCATGCCGCAGCTGGTGAGGAGAAATTGTCTCTTCAAAACCTGCTTTTTTCGACCAAGCAGAAAGCCAGCGCCAAATATCAATACGACTAGGACGATGCCCACGATCATTGACCAACAAGGTGTCGCTTTTTTCACGAACTAAGATAGGCCGAACTGTTTCCAAATATTGGTTAACCGCTTGGACTAGAACTTCCGTTAATGGCACCAATCTTTGTTTTCCAGCTTTTCCTGTCAATTTAATCCAGCGTTCAATGGCATTATAATCAGCTGTATTCAGAGTGATAAGCTCCGAAACTCGACAGCCAGAGCCAAAAAGTAAAGAAAGAGTGAGTTGATTGCGCAAGGTTTGAGAAGCTTCATCCGTGATAGCTGCTTTTTGCAACTCATAAAATTGGTCTGTGGTGAGGACTTTAGGTAAAGTTTTATTGGTTTTAGGTTGTCGCAATTCTCGAAGCTCAGGACATTTTTCACCTTGAGATTCGCAGAATTTTAAGTAGGTACGGATGCTGCTAATAACACGAGCCTGGGAACGAGGAGAAAGGTTTTTCTTTTTGAAAAACTCATAAATATAAGAGGTTGGACGTTTTTCGGCTACGAAATCAGAATAAAGTTCAAGATCTCTTCGATAAGCCATAACAGTATTGAGACTGCGTCCTCGCACAGTTTGTAAATCCTCAAAAAAATCGGCCCAACGATCTAACATGGTTTAATCATGATTGGGCACAATTTAAAAATCAATCCTTAAAATAGGAATTTGACATTGATCTAACAATTAAAAGCGAGCGATGAATTATCTTGTAAAGATTGATTAGTGATTGCTTTCCAAAAAACCTGTCGTTAGAATTTACCACTTATTATTTTTGATATTTAAGATTTTATGTACAAGAGATCAATAAGCGTCGGTATTTGATTGAAAAAATTAAAAAGGCGCTATTATTGTGGTAAGAAAAGGTTGTCTATCATGAAGGCTATTAAGTGGGTATTTAGTTTTATAATTTTAATTGGATTGTTGTTTGGAATGATCCGATATTATCCCTTTATTTTTGCAAGAACAGTCATTGGTGTCGTCGTTGATGTGCAAAAAATTGAAATGGAAGAAACGATATTAAGTCGTCCTACTCGAACAACCCCTAATAAAGGGGATTTACCTTACATGCATTCCTTTGCGATTGCTATTAAAGACAAATCCAATGAAATTATAACCTCTTCGTCAGAGGATCGTCAGTGGGCGGTAGTTAAGGCTGGTCATTGTGTTGAAGCAAAATACTTTCCTTATCCGCCTTGGAATTTTGATAAGTCTGGGACTTATTTTGGCGCTCGATTATTAAAACTTTCTGAATGTGATCCTAACAGTACAACAGTAACTCAATAAAATTTTTTCGCCGAATTCAAAGTCTTTTACAGGTCAATTCTAAATAATAAAGCGACAAGGGATAAAGTCTTCGTATCAGTTTTCATCGCTTTCTTTTTTAGCCGCAACAAGTTACTCAAGAGGTCTATTGACAGAGGGGGTAAAATACAACAAGCATCAAAATCTATGGGAAAAACCACATTAAAATCATCGAAGTCAGAAGTGAAGTCTAAAAAAAATGCCAAGCCAGGGAAAACCTTGTCTACTCATTCAGCAAAAAAAAATGCTAAGGTTGTGCTTAAAAAATCTACTCATTCGAAAAATGATAAGAAGTCTGAAGGAAAGGCGATATCCTCAAAAGGTTCAATCGCAAAGAAGCCCCTAACAAAGGGAGATAAAAAGGGGAAAGAATCCTCTTCCAAAGCCTCAACGAAATCTCAGAGCCCAATTAAATCTGCCGAAAAAAAGGGCTCTGCTAGCTCTAAAGATTCTATAAAGTCACTTGGTGTTCATAAGGTTGCTGAGAAAAAAGGAGCTGAGTCTAAAAAAGCAGCAGAAGCTCATAAAGAGAGTGATAAACCACATCTCAATAAAAAAAATACTTCTGAAAAAGAGACTACAGAAAAATGGGGAGCTAAGTCTTCAACTCCAGCCAAGAAAAAGAGTGGTGAAAAAAAGGAAGAATTTGCTGTTGAAGATGATTTGGTAGGTGAAAGCGATGATTTTATTAGTGATGAATTATCGGAATATCAATCAGAGTTAGAAAATGCAGAGGACGATGAGGATGAAAAAGAGGTTGTTGTTGAGGAGTCTTCTTCTACACTGATTGTTGCTGTTACACCATCTTCATTGGCTCATAACAAAGATAAAAGCGATGATATTGTATTAACAGATGCTGAAGGTCGGCGTTATTGTCGCGTAAAGGATTGTGATCAAGTTGAAACTGTAGATGCTTATTGTCGTTATCATTATTTATTACTATGGAAACGAATTCAAATTCGCAAAAAAATTCTCTCTGATGGCAAGCTTGAGCGCTATGTGGAGGAGTTGACTTCAAGATATCCAGACAAGTTTCTCGAAGTCATTCGACGCGATTTACGAACTGAAAAAGACTTTTTATCCGCAATTCAAGAAATGGAAATTGATGAGTCGAGTTCAGATAATGATTTTGAAGATGAGTCTTCAAATTTTATTGATGAGGTTCGGGGAGCTTCAGCTGACGGCTTAGTTGAAGACGATGAATATTAAAAAATAATAAGACCCTTTTGATGAGCTATTAATGAGGTGGATTTATTAATAGCTAAAATTGATAACCCAACCCAAGATTTAATTCATAGAGACGAGTGGTTTGAGTTTGTTTTTCTGCTTCAGCATGAAGATTTTCCCAGAGGACCTTCCAAGACCAAAAATAGTTTTCTTTAAAATTGTAACGGCTTTGCCACGAACTCTTTAAGAAAGAATTTGAATTCTTACAGGTTTCCGTACTCAAACAAAGAGCGTAATAAGTGATCTGGAAATCATGATTATCTCCGAGGAGTGATGTCCAAAAAGAATTCTTAAAATGATGGGGACCATCATGAGTCCATTTAAATCCAATCCATTGGGACGTTTCTGAATTTGCTGAAAAGGGTGAGGTTTGTGTCCGAGATAAAGCACTCAATCTGAGACCAGAACTGGGATGTGAGTGATGAAAGTTCGAGTTGAATCGATAAGAAAGATCCATTGTCATATCGGTGGTTTGTAAATCTGGCTTTTGAAAGGCTCTCTGACGACCGTCTAAATGTAAGCCCCAGCGTAAATACATCCAAGGGTTATAGGAACCTAAAAAACTATCAAAATATTTACTAAGGTGGAGTTGAGCGGATGTGCTGCTGTAGGATTCCGAAAGTTGGGATGCCATTTCATTTGAAGATGTTGCTTGAATGTTTCCTGGGCCCCCTTCTAAGTGCACTTCCCAAGAGGGTGCTCTTTCTACTTCATAGGCGCCGACAAATTTTACTTTTTTAAATTCAATATTAACCAAATGTGGCTTTATAGGACCTGTTTTTAAGTTATTAAGATTCCAAAAAATGTGAGAGGAGGTTTTTTTGACTGTATCGCCCTTGGTGGCCGGTCTTAACCTTAAGGTGGGTTGAGCTTTAAACTTCAGTGTTACTTTTGATGAATAGGTTTTGGAAATTCCGCTGTCTAAGATAGGGCGATCCTTATCTTTAGGAAGTAGGGCTTTATCGATTTTGAGTTCTTGTTTAAGAGGAATTTGTCCATAAGATTCGATGTAAACAAAGGGATTATTGACAGAAACGGTGGTGATCCAGGTGTTGTTTTCTTTTGTTTCTGCGTTTTTTTCTCTGAGTTTTAGTTGGACCTCATCTTTTTCTTCATTGTAGATTAAGTCTAAAAACTCAAGTTCAATAGGAACAGCTCTAATTTCTGTAAATAAGCCGCTGGTTAAGTTAATGGCGATAGCGACAGACTGAACTTGTTTATCGAATTGAATGATACCGTGTTCGTTGACCTCAACACCGTTCACAATCACCGTATTTTCTGTTTTAGAAGGTTCTGGATTTTTTAAAGCCCATTGATCGTTCTCTTTTTCGAGGGAGTAAATAGGCGTGCAAATTTGGATTCTATTGGTTTGAGTTTCATTAAAGATACAAAAAGTAAAGACAGAGTTAGTTTCTAAACGATTTTGAAAACTTTTAACGGAATCAATCACATATTGACCCGTATTGTTTTTTTTAATGTCAGAAGGTGTGTCATTATGAGTAGAGCCAGGCGCAAGTTCTGTTATTTTTTTGATGGTATGGCTCCAGAGCGCTCTTCCTAAAGGGTCTTTGATGATGAGAGTGCCTCCAACCATCAATTGGAGTGGGCCGTTGACCACAAGTTTTTCTTTTTCATCAATCAAAAGCTTAAAATTCTCCGTTGAGATAACAAGGTTTCCTATCCTTAGAGAGTCTTTATTTAAAACGCTGTATTCTAACTTCTGATTGAGCAATTTAACTTGAGCTTCTGTGGTTAAAAAATAAAGATCTGAAAACGCAGGTTCTGTACCAAAAGCTGTTGTTCCTCCATAGAGGACGAGCAACAAGACTAAGAAAACGAAGGTTTTTTTAAGAGGAACTGGAATGAAAAAAAAAGTAAATGGTTTCATCATTTTTATTTTTAATGATACTGAGAAAAAATTCAAGAGGTATTAAGAAGCCCTATTCCAATAGATTGATGAATGAGCGGCATGAGTATTTTCGGTAATAATCTCTTCGTGCCCTAGTCGAGATTTTTTCTGCTGGAGAAGCATTTTCCAGAGGGTAAAGTTTTCTCTTTGAGAAGGGTCAATTTTCATTTTTTCTAAGAGTTGGATTTCAGCTTTTGTCATAGCCTGAAGGGACTTATAAAAATAGCCATATTGTTCCACTAGATCTTTAAAATCATCTTTTTCCCTCACTCGCAGAGAAGGAGTAAACCATTCCCCTCGAATTAAATGTTTGAGATGGCGATCAAAGGAGTGGACTTGGCCTTGAAAGTTAGAAACAAACTTGCTGGAAAACCACCAATGGCTTAGGGCAAAGGTGAGAACAAGAAAGAAGGCTGCGATATTAAATAAAAATTGTTCCCTTTCAAGGTGAGTTAATAGAGTCGGACTTGATGCTACAGCCATTTTTTGAAAAAAGAGGAAGTTTTCATTGGCCAAATAAATAAAAGGACCCAATAAGAGGCTGGTCATAGTCAGAGTAGAAGCGAGGAACGTGTAAACAGATCTGCGATTTTTTTCCCATTTAGGAAAACGTCGCCTAAAATAATGAGTATGAGAGGGTTTTCGTCGATAAAACATTTAATGATAGGCTACTTTTTTTTATTCTATCCGAAAACATGAGAATGGACTTTTTTTAAAAGTCTCTTCTTAAGCCTCGCTTGAGCGAAAAAAATCAATTTTTCTCAGCCTGCCTTTTGAAGGCAAAGGATGCATTCTAGGCTCAAGAGTTGTTGTTATGATTAGATTTTTGGTGATGCAGATGAGTTGTTAAAATGTAGTAGACGGCCTTTAGGACGGTCAATCACTTGATCCTCCATCATGGCCAATTGTCCATTGATAAAACAGGCTTTCATCCAACCCTTGACCTTCATCCCATCATAAGGAGTCCAGCCGCACTTACTTACAATCCACTGATTTTCAATTTTTCGCTCTAATTTTAAATCGACAAGAGTAAGATTCGCAGAGGCCCCAATTTCAAGTTTACCATGTCCTTCAATATTAAAAATCTTAGCAGGGTTACTTGAGATCAATTGAATAAGATGAGGGAGTGAGAGATTGCCATTATTAACATGATTGAGCATGATGGGCAGTAATGTTTGAACTCCCGGCATTCCCGAGGGAGAAGCGGGATACTCTCGCTTTTTCTCCTCAATCGTGTGTGGGGCATGATCAGATCCAATAACGTCGATAATCCCTTTTTGAAGGGCCTTCCAGAGAGCCGCTTGGTGAGATTTATCGCGTAGAGGTGGATTTTGTTGAGCAAAGCTACCGAGTCTTTCGTAGCAATCCGGAGCAAAAAGTGTAAGGTGCTGAGGAAGCACTTCGATGGTCGCTATATTTTTATGAGCAGCTAAAAATTCAACTTCTTGTTTTGATGAAACATGGAGAACGTGAACAGGTCTTTTTGCTTTTAAAGCCAGTCGAATTAATCTTTGTACAGCAAGAAGCGCAGTTTCTTCATCCCGCCAGAGAGGATGAAGATGAGGGGATTTGCCTTCGATTGCGATCTTTTTGCGTTCTTTGAGGCGTTGCTCATCCTCGCAGTGGACCGCAACGCGACAGTGACCATTGGACAGGATTTTAAAAAGATTATCGTCATCTTCAACAAGAAGCGTTCCTGTTGAGCTCCCCATAAAAACCTTAATACCACAACATCCTTCAAGTTTTTCAAGTTCAGGCAGTTGTAGAATGTTTTCGTAAGATCCTCCCACATAAAAACCCACATTGCACCAAGCCCTATTGTCTAAAGCCTTCACTTTGGCCGAAAAACTGGAGTGATCCGTTGTAGAGGGTTGGGTATTCGGCATTTCAAAAACAGCAGTAACCCCTCCGAGGAGAGCCGCTTTAGTTCCTGACTCGAGATCCTCTTTATGGGTAAGACCCGGTTCTCTAAAATGAACTTGAGAATCGACAATACCAGGAAGAATATGGAGTCCTTCAACATTCAGTGTGGAATGAGATGGGTGTGTACGCAAGTAACCAATATGTGAAATTTTACCGTCTGAAATTCCGACGTCTGCTTTAATAATTTTAATATCGCCATTGGAGGAAGTAACAGCAACATGGCCCCCAATCAAAGAATAATCCAAAGGTTTTTCATTTTGTGTATTTTGCATTTCCGCAGCTTAGCAGTGTATTTTAAAAAGGTCTAGTGGAGTGAGGTGGTTAAGCCACTGCACAATAATGTATAATTGAGTACTACCTACTTGAGTTTGCGGAGAGAGCTAGGCTAAGGTTGAGAAAGTTCTGAAACTCTTTCTTTATAGCGTAAAAAGAAATGACAGACGAAGCGCTAGGACTAAATCATCGTTATTTTGCTTACTTGACCTCAAATAAGACTTCTTTAAACTAGATGATGTGAATATTGATAAGCTTTTGAATTTATTTTTTCATTGGAATGTTTTTATTATTGAAGCCCTCTTTGGAGTGGTGCTTCTGGGAATCGTCTTTTTGGCGATCCGATCTTTTATGCGGCCTGAAGGGCACGATTCTGAATTAAATCTAGGTGGAATTGAAAACAGTCTAAAAAAATTAATAGAAAATTACTCCGGAAATGAATCTGCTTCGGTACAAACTGAAGCATCACTTGAAGGTGATGCGATTATGGAAGAGATGGCCACTCAAATCGAGAGGCTTAAGCTTCAGTTGATAGAAAAAACAGAAGAAATAGAGCAGTTAAAAACAGGAACAGCAGTTGTCAGTTCAAATACTGTTGCATCAAATGCAGCACCTATTGAAGCTGTTCCAGTAAAGCCCTCGGTCTCTTCCCCCTCAGGTGCTAATGAGGAGTTAGAAGAGAAAGTACGAGAGCTAGAAGCTCGTCTTAGTGAATACTCAATCATAGAAGACGATATTGCTGATCTTTCATTTTACAAAGAAGAAACGGTTCGTTTACAGGCTGAAATTGATAGATTAAAAGCAAAGTTGGCTGAGTATGAGGCAAAGGGAGCTCCTTCATTATCGCAAACTTCAGCGGCCTCGTCGTCTTCTCCTTTGACAGCAGAAGAGAGTCATGTTTCTCCCATCGTAGCTCCATCTTCTCCAGTCTCTGTTACGGCCCCTGCCTCTCCTCCTTCAGCTCCAGCAGCTTCTGTGGTTCAAGAAACACCTGTGAATGTTCCCTCGGAGCCTGATGTTGCGGCTTCTTCGAATACGACATCAGCACCATCCGTATTATCCCTTGATGATGATATTATGGCCGAGTTTGAGCGAGCCGTTGCAGAGCAAAAGGCAATGAATTCAACACAAAAAGTGGCCACTGAACTTTCTCCCGCAGCTTTCACTGAAGAAGTTCCAAAAGCAGAATCAATAAAAAATGAATCGGCAAAATTGGTGGAGAATTCTCAGGAGCCGCAGAGCCAGGTTGATTCTACAGGAACCCTTGAAGAAGTTGTTGAGAACGGGATTAATTTAGATAAAATGTTGAATGAAGTGAGTGGTTTGCCTGAAGGTTCTGATGTCGAGGTGGCAAATGTTTTAGAGCAAACCTTGGATACAGAAAAACTTCTCAAAGAAGCAACTGTCATGGATAGAGTGGAGGAGCCCGAGTCCATTCAGGGACTTGAGGAATTTCTTAAAAAAGAAGGAGCCTAGGATGGGGATGAAGACCTTAGGGTTAGCAGGAGCAACCTATTTATTAATGATTGGACACCCAACTTTTGTGTTTTCCAGTCCTTCGGTCCCAGCCTTTAGCAACAATTCCTTAAGTGAGAAAATTATTAAAGAGACTGAAACGACTCTTCGTTTGCCGAAGTCGGAGTTGGAAAAAATCACAAATAAATTAACGGCAAATCAAAAATTAGCCCTTAGAAAAATAGCTTTTCGATCTGACTCAGATCTCCAAGTACGCTGGAGAGCTTTGGTTTTGGCGGCTCGTCTCTTAGGCTCTGAAATGAAGGAAGACATTGCCAGTGCTTCAAAAAGCAGTGAGTGGTTTATGCGGTCTGCCTCTATGATGGCTGCTAACGAAATTTCGTTAGCAGAAGGTGCGACTCTGGCGCGTCGGATGGTAAATGATAAGGCGTTGGTTGTAAGATCAGCTGCCGTTGATATTCTGGGGCAAACCGGGGAGCTTTCAGATCGCACATTACTTTGGAATATTATTCGCGACCCCATTAATAAAAGAAAGGGGCAAAGCCTATGGATTCGCTCCCAAGCTTTGCAACTTTTGGCGCGCACTCCGCAAAAAAAGGAAATTTCGGGTTTTATTTCTCTGCTTAAGGAAAATGATTTAGAACTTCAAGCCATTTCTATCAACGCTCTTGAAAAAGCATCTGCCTTTCAATTCGGGAGTAGTCAGGATAGCATTGAAAACCATCGTAAGAGATGGATGAGTTGGTGGGAGCTTTCTGGAAAGACAAAATCTTTCTAGGACGGGTTTAAATAGCCCTCATTATCTTTACTTTCTTCGTCTTTGGTTTATTACTTCCGTTACAAGATCTGTTCTTTTAATTGTTAATGAGCATGATTAGCTGCAATTTCTTTGGCTATTGTTAACTCCCGATCAATTCTGTACAGGATATGAACTTCTTCCATTCCATCATTGGGAAGGCTTTCTGGTTCAGATATAAAATCCCGCATCACTTGCAGAGATTTATGAATGCGCACTCGGATTCCACGAGATGAAATCCTCACTAATTGTAAAGAGAGGCTGCAACGAACTCCCGCAGAAAACTTTTCTGCCTTCGAGGGACTATGCCAACATTGAGTCCCACGAAGGTAGTCCGTTTTGAGAATACCAGCGTCTTTATTGCTTTCTGAAATAGGGTATTGAGCAAGGGCTCTTTCTGTGGCCATCCAAACATCATCCATTGAGCCCTTAAAGACAGTTTCATTGGTCAGTTTTGTTCCCGAATTCATTGTTGCGCATCCTATGGAGAACATCCCTAGAAAACAGCAGCAAAGAAGATTAAATGCTTTAAGAAAAAAGTGGACACGACCCATAAAAACTAAAATTCAACACTGTTAAAACTGATATGCGATGCCAATTCAGCAGAGTCTGGGCCTAGTGCTGTCTGCATGGGAATTGGTAGTTTTTGATTGGATCCAACATACACGATTTCCCAACGGTGGTTATCGGCAAAAGGTCTGATTTCTTCTTTCTGCGATGCTACGGTCGTCGTTGTATTATCCTCTGGCCACTCTGGTAATTCGAGAGAAGAAACCCATGCGGATGCGTAGACTTCCCATTCTCTTTGAATCTTTTTTCGGTTTCCTTCTATAATAATTTTAGAGAGCACGGAGAATGTTGTTAAAGGAGTAACGCCTTCTGTGGGCTCAGGTGTTTGGCTGGACCAACCATAGTTACCAATTGGCGTAGGTGTTGGAATCAGATTTAGGAATTGGGGAGTGTGGTTGGGAGTTTGCGCCACAAATTCTACACTGGAAGCCTCTTGAAACTGTGCTTCTCTTTTAGGGGCATTGGGATCATAAGTTAAAACAGAAAGAAAGTGTTTCTGAGCTTTTTCTATTCCTTTGAGGAAGAAAGGTTTTTCATTCTCAACTTTACGCATATCTGTTGGAAAAAGCATTCCGTTGAGTTCGAATAGAGAAATAGAAAGCATTAACAGTTGAGGCGGGATGGCTGGTGGTTGAAGACTTTCCTTGGCTGTGAAACTCATTTCATTCACTGGAAGATTCAACTCCAATGGGCCATCCAGTTGAAATTCTTTTAAACCCCCACCAACAAATTTGAATGAGTTGATAATAGAAGTAAAAGGCACATCATTTCGAAACTTATCAACGGTTTCTTTAAAAGGAAATTGACCGTGGAGAGCATAGGATCTTTTAAGACCTGGTTCTCGGAAAAATAAACGATACTTTTCTTTTTCTAAAACAATCGGCAAACCGTAGGTTTCTTGTTGGCGAGGGAATGTCAGATTGCTGGGAATAGAGGCTTCAACAATTCCACCCACCCTGAATTTATCAAATTCAGGACTGATAAGTTTGTCGATATTAAAGGAAAACAAATCACCTCTCGTGAGAGCTTGGATTACTAAGCCAAAATCAGCAATGTTGTCTCTTTTAAGATTTCCAAAGTGAGTGGTTTTTCCTGAGAGAAGAATTTGTGCCGTTTGAGCCAAGGGACGAAGCTTAAACCTCAGATTTTGAGGTTGGACTTGATGATAAGTAATTCTCATAAAACCAGGATATTGAACAGTTACAGATTGAGGTGTGATCCATTTCGAAGGAGCAATTGCTTGTCCCTTGCCGTCGGTTTCCAACCAGTTATTTGCAAAGGGCTGTCCTCTTTTATTGCCAATGAGGATCTTAGCACGCTCTAAGGGTTTACCATCTAAAGTTGTTACAGTAAAAGTATGGGGAGCTTCTGATGCCGTAAGACTTTCTTGCGTGGCTTTAGCTAAAGATCTTTTTGTTTCAGGGGTGGTTGCTTCATGAGCATTGGGGGGAGCCATTTGACAGGATGATTGAAATACCACTGCAATTAAGCATAGAACTGCGATGAGTTGTTTATTCATAGTATCCTCCTCAGTTGAATTTTAATAAGTCTTTTTTATTAATACAATCATGAACCAACGGATTGTTCTTTTTACCTTTATAAAAGGGGAGTGATAGTAAATAGAGCTTTTAAAGATAAAATAACTATTTTTAGGTTTCCTCAAAAGGTGAGCACTCCTAAACCTTGTTGAGAATCAGTTTTATTTAAGCCTAGAGTCAAAAGTTATTATAAATATTTATGCATTGTGCGGTCTTATATTGACTAAAAAGGATGAATAGAATTAAATCCTCCCTTTACTTACTATTATGGTGGGGTAGCTCAGCTGGTTAGAGCAACGGAATCATAATCCGTGGGTCGGGGGTTCAAGTCCCTCCCTCACTACCAAATTCTACAACTTGCGAACCAAAAATACCCAAATTATGAGACTGACCGCCCTCGGCGGTCCCAGCGGCAGCCGGTGGCTGTTGCTGTGGTCTTCTATTGTCCAAATCAATGACGTTCTTTTGACTTTCCTCTGGAATAGCTACGGTTGGAGTAGTGGCGTCAGAATTTAAACTACCTGACAATCTAAACTGGATACTTAGGCCGCTGCTAGGGTTAACGATGATCCCATAGATTAAATCCTTTATTAATGCCTTTCGAGCAGTAGCTGTTGATTTTTTCCATCCTCGACGGAAAGCCTCAAGTCTTGATTTTAGATCATCAATGGCTGTTTCAACATCTGACTCTTGGGTTTCTTGGAGTTTAACCTTTTCAATCGCGGCCTCAATCAGTGCTTTTTTACGGCTAAGATCATTCAGTTCAGCGGCAGTAACCCGAATGGCTTCTGACTGCGGGTCTAATTCAGCTTGGATACGGAATGTGTTTTTTATGGCCGTATTCAACCTTTGTAATTCCAGGGTTAAACGGTTCTTTTCTGCCTTAATCACTTCTGGCTTAACCGTTATGGCCTTTCTAATATTATCACTCACCTTATTAAAATATCCCGCCAAAACCAAAATCTCTGACAAATAATCCACAATCTTTGATTCAATCTTTTCAGCACGAATTCTTTTAAAGCTGCAATTGATGACATCGCCTTTTTTGCTTGAATGCACATAGTAGCGATGAACTTTATTTCTACCATGGGCAGATTGTCCAACAAGGGCACGCCCACATTGACCACACTTACAGACTTGAGCGGCAAGAAAGACTCTTTCTTCAGACGTTTCAAGTCTGGCTCGCTCTTTTTCACGATTTTCTTGGATAATTTTTTGAACTTCACTAAATGTCGCTTCATCAACAATGGCTGGCCATGAAGCTTTCACTTCGGTGAATTTCTGCCAAGCTTTCAGCTTATGCGGATCTTTATTTTTGTTGATCTTGTTAACCTCTTTAATTCCAATATAAGACTTGTTTTGAAGGACAAAGCTGAGCGAGTCTACAGTCCATCTGCCTTCATTCATAAGACGATTCTTTTTTGATTTTTTACCTTTGGGTTTAATTCCAAGAGTCTCTAAAGCAATAATGGTTCGGCCAATAGTTCTTTGCTCTAAAAATGTAGAAAATATTTTTTGAACTTGTTCGGCCTCAGATTCATTGACAATAAAAGTTGTTTTGTTGAATTCCGGTCGATCATATCCAAGGATCACGGGACCACCACTGAGTAATCCACGCATGGATCTTGAATGACAATTGATCGCAACACGCTCTGAAATTTGCTCCCTTTCGAACTGACTCAAATTTATCATATTAAAGAGCATCATTTTTCCAGACGGAGTACTTGAATCAAAATTTTCTTTGATCGCCAAAAACTTTGCGCCAAGACTATCCAAAATTTTGTGAAAATCGCAGAAATCAGGAATATTGCGTGATAATCGAGAGAGTTCTGTCACCATAATCGCATTAATACGGCCACTCTTTAAGTCTTTCATCATCCTTTGATAACCTGGACGATTGGTGTCTTTAGCTGAATAACCATCGTCAATGTAATTTTCAACAATGCGTCCCCAGCCAGGCTCTTGCATGTTCTTGATATCAATGAATGATTGGAGTCGATGACGTTGATTATCCATAGAACCTTCGACAACTTGGGCCTGCTCGTCAGTCGAGACCCTTTGATAAAGTCCCAATAGTAGTGTCGCAGAATTTGCTTGTGGAGTGTTAGGCTGCGATTTTTTCATTGTCGTTTTCCTCCTTACGAGGGCGTCCTCTTTTTAGTCCCAGGGCAATCATACCTGCAATTTTAGATCGAACCCGTTCTTCATTTGCTTCGGCATCACCTGATTCATCTAAGATCCCTATAAACTCAACTTGCACGTCATCTTCTAAAAACTTTGTTGGCCTTTTTTTAAAGCCTTTACTCATCAGATTTAGCCTTTTCCTGACGTTTAACTTTTTTCAAATGCTCAGACAACAATTCAATAAGCTCCACTGCTTTTCGCTCTGGAAGGCTACCAAGCAGGCTCATTATAGCCTGTATTAATGGACTTGGTTTTCTAAATCCGGTTTCAAAATGACTTATTGGTTTTCTTCCTGAAAGCCCAAGTAATTCCGAAAGCTCCTCTTGCGTGAGTCCTAACTTTTCTCGAATTGATTTAAATTTGTCAGGACTCATGCTGCTTCCTCATTTCTATGTCTATCTATGATACCTTCTGGTTTCAAGGTCTTTTTTCCCTTTTTTGCGGAATTTGATCCACCCCCAAAGAAATACTGTGCCAGCACTTCTTTTAATTCAGGCGGTAAGTTGCCAGAAGCCTTGGCCTTTTTAACGATGCTGTCAAGCATGGTCAGGTCATTAGCCACTTGCAGTCGAATCATGTGCAATATGTCATCGGTACAGTTATCTTTAAACCAATGAATGATGAAGCTTGTGACATCGAGTTTTGTTGCTCGACCTGCTTCAAAGCCAGTATTTACGGCATTGGTAATTTCATTGACTATATTATCCGCCTCTTTGGAAACCATTGCTCTTACTACTTTTACGTCATTATTTTCAATTATTTCTGTCTCATTCATATCAGTTCCACCTCCTTAATTTTTAGGTTTAAATGGTTCTTATTTTTCTTCCTGGTTTTCTGTATCTGTATTTCCTCTGTCTTCTTATTCATTCTTCTCTTTCCTCCTCTCCGGTTCGATTAGGACCCCGCCCAACTCCGGCCCCCGGTTCGTGACCACCCTCAATCAACATCGTTGGGTGGGGGTGGTCACGAAGGCTCTGCCAGGGGGCCGGTGCTTGGGCGGGCGGTGTAAGTTCCTGATCTGCTTTTGAAAAACTTTGTTTTTCAAAATTGTTTTCTAAAATATTTTCCCGAAATGGTTTTCGGTTTTTTTTCGGATTTTTCTCCCAAGTATCTTCTGGAGTTTCAAAAGCAGCAGATAGCATTTTTTTAAGTGGCATCCGTCGATTTAGAAGCGAACCTTCAGCACCAAAATCATCTTTACTAAATTCTGAATTTAAAAAAGTAATTGGAGCTTTCTGACTTCTCACAAATTCTGCACCTGAAAAAGCTCTAGCCACTGTAGCTTGAATGACTGAACTGGAGCAGCCATAAATCAATAAATTTACATTCCTCATTGATAAATAACCATGACTGATCCTTAAATACCTGTCCCTTGCTTTAAGGGTATTTTCAATCTCTATGGCAATTCGAATGGTTTTATTTGCTCCTTGTAGGTCAACCAATAAATCTGGAAACTTATCAATTCTATTCACTCCCAATAAAATACAGGTTTGGTATTGATCTTTTGAAAGTTCAAATTCAGTCCATGCACTAAGTAACTTTCCGGTCCGTTCTAGTTGCAAAAATATGTTTGCAACTAGAATATCGTGATTCAAAATATAAAGGCTCTTATTTGGTGCAACTGAAACTGTGGCCATTTTTTTACCCTTGGCTGAAAGATAAATTAAGCCATGTTGCTTCTGTGACTTGAAAAAATACCCGCCAGTCACTAGTCTATTCCAATGATAGTACTGTTGAGTTGTTTGATTGAAGCAAAGATGCTCGAAGAAAATCTCTTTCGTCAAAAATCCAAACCGTCCTGCAAAATTGATTGCGTTTTGCAAAATATCAAAAGAGCTTCTATTCACAGCTTACTCATTCTTTTGGTTCTTTGTAAGTTTAGGCTTCAATTTGAAATGACCCATAGTGATCTGACCATCAATAAAAACTGGATCAACCCAAGTGAGTTCCATGACCGCTAACTCTGGGTTCTTGAGTGATTCTGGAATTTTTAAATTACTTCCAATTTCAACTTGTCGGATGCGGACTAAACAAGAAGTCTTACCATCTAAGATTATCTTAGCTCCCTCGAGATTTCCGCATTTGGGTGAATGAGCGCAGCCAACATAAATGACCATCATTGAGAAATATAAAATTAATTTCATTAAGCCCCCTTTCTTTGAGTGTTATTTTCGACATTTAAAATCTTCATCAATTCGGTATTTTCGTTTTCAGTTGAGTTTTGATCTGTTTCTTCGGGCGTTTGATTTTGGATGGCTGGCAAACTTAACGGCAAGACTTTGGCGGGATGAGGAAATCTCACGTCTTCTAATATATCTGGCGTTTTTCTAAATTTGAGTCTGACTGGCAAGCTCCCAGTTGAATGCGGAATAATAATAACCGCCTCACCAACACCCAGATCTTGTTTAAAGACATTTGGATGGAATTTAAATTCTTCAACATCTCTGACAGAAGCTTCTCCTGTTTTCTCAGATCCAAAAGTTCCAGAGGTTTCACGTTCCGTTCTTTTTAAACCTTGAATCGTACCTATGGTTTGCGAAAAATATTCGGCGGACTCTGGTTCATTGGTCCTCATAAATACTTTCAAATTTGAATTTGATAGGATGGTGTTTTTAATACCATCGCCAAGGCCCGCCAAGTCACCCAAGGCTTGGTGTGCAAAAACCACTCCCACATTTGCACTCCGCGATTTGTTTAGTAGACTCACAAAACTCTCAGTTAAGTATTCTGTAAAGTCATCCAAGTAGATGCTAAAGAACTCTTTATTTTTTGATGTTCCGAGATGCCTTGAAGCCACAGCACTTTGAAGACATTGCAGAATGAGCTTACCGACGGTCTTTCCTAGAGTAGGGATTTTTAGCACTGGAAGCTGGCAATAGATAATTGAGCCCTCATTCAGCGCTTTCTCCAAATCAATATCTGAAGCCTCAGAATTAAAAATAGGTGCAGTATCACCGACGGCCAGAGCTTGCAGTTGCGAAATTAAACCGCTGGTTTCTTGATTTCGTTCTTCATTTGTTTTTTTCAAAAAATCACTGGACCAGGAAATGAGTTTTTGATCCTCAGTCTTTTTTGCAAGATGAAAGAGCATTGCAGGGGATCTCATCCCTTCGATAATCTTAATTGGAGTAGGAACAATTTGTGATTTTTCAAAAATCAAAAGAGTATGCAGAAGTGATTCGTATTGAAGACTTTTGTAATATTCATTTTCAAAGTTGAAAGCTTTAAAAACTCTTTCTGTAACCTCAAGTGCTGTACCATACGATAGTGGGTTGAATGTGTTACTGATGCCTACGTCACAAAGTGATAAAATCTTTACCTCTTGTTCACGATTGTGAACTTTAGCATAGGAGTAAAGTTTATTGAGCATTGATTTATCGGATTTTCCATCAATAATGATGAGCCCTCGTTTTCTTTTTATATCGTCAATAGCCCATGGTAAAATTACTGACTCCGTTTTTCCAGCATTGGTAGTGCCGACCACTTGCGTGTGCATTCGTCTAAATGAGGGTTTGATATGAACTCTTTTGCCCCTGTCACTAAAGCCTGCAAACACCGAAGATTCGACAAGTGACTCTCCTAAAACTTCATTCTCAAGATCAGAATATCTAAATTTTGATCTAAGAACTGTTTTAATTTTTAAATAAACTGCTAAGATTAAAATCGTAATACCAAATGCAATCAATACTCGGTATTCAAGGTAAGCCTTAAGAAGGTAGACTCGGTATTTATAGGAAAACACGATGAGCAAGAAACAAATGGCGGCAAATATAAAAAATGAATCCTGGTTATTACTTGATTTCATGTCCTTACTCATAATCACCTCCCAATTGTTGAAGATTCATGGATTCACTCAAGAGCACATCACACTCAGCGCCCATGTTGACTTCGATCCATTCACGTTGGGTCTTGAGTTTTTCACCATAAGAATTAGCTCGGTCTTTTGCTGTGGCAGCTACAGCGGCTTTAAGCCCATTCTCAACACCACCTTTTGAACGACCTAATACATCAGTTTCCATGCTTCCAGTGGCATAGCCAGCAATAAATGTTGTAATGATTGAGCCCATCGTATTCTTTGCACCATCACTATGAACATCGCCTGCAACCCCTGGTTGTCCGTCCTTTCCAACAGCAATTCCGCTAATAGATTTAATTTCACCACTGGGTAGTGAAATTTGTCTAAATTGAATGACTGCCCTCTCGGACCCTTTTTGAAAACTGGCTTCACCGTAGAATCTTGAACCTGCGGGCAAACGCAACCCTGAGTCAGTTGTTGAATCCAAGATGCTTTCTGCAAGGATTGGAACGGATTCTTGAGACACCACAAACTTATCAATAATTCTCAATGGGATTCTGATTCCAGATCGAAGTTGTGTTTTCGCATTTCCATTTTTTGCACCCACAATCATTGAGGTGTTATAGTTGATTTGATTTCCGCTGCTGCCACCACTAGAATTGCCATAAACATTTCTTAAACCATTTGATGGCGATGAATTCCACATCTGGGTGGCTAGGTCTTGATTTGGATCAGTTTTTGAATTTTCAACTTCATCAGTATGCGCTTTTTCGGTGGCTGGAACCATTTTTTGCGAAAACTCGATATCTTGTTCTGTCGGTAAAAGAAACGTCACCAGAATAAAAATCAATACTCCGCCAAATAATAGGATTTTAAAGGATTTAAAATTAACTTCTCTTTTTTCACTAACATCCGACTTTTTAACAAAATGGGTTTTTATTTTAAGAATGGAAGATTTGATTGCTTCAATAAAGAGACTTACGCTTTTATTTTTTACTTCCATAACACCTCCAAAGGAATATCAATGACTAGGTTCACTTCAGACTTGATTTGCAATTGAATTGGCTTTTTATCTTCAAAATCAGAACTCGCGAGTGAGACACCATACTCTAGTGGATATTTTGCTGATGGCTTAAGACTTGATAAATAAAGCCCATTAACTACCTTGGATTTTGCATCCTGAAATACCCAAATGTTTTCGGGTTTAATGGGACGGCATTCTTTGCACCAAAGTCTGCCGCTGATCAAAATAAATCCACCTCTGGATTTTCCTATTTTTATAACTTCGAAAGTCCACACATCAACTTGCACCTTTTTATTCCAAACCTTCCAAGTGATCTGCTCCTCCGGCTTCTTGGTATCTACATAGATAATAAAATCGGCTTGCTCTTGGCGTTCGGTTTGAAGTCTTAAGTTGTAGCGCTGCTTTTCTGTGATGAGGTACAAATTGGTTTTAGCACCCCACCGTAAAGGTTTAATGGTGACTGCTTTGTCAAGATATTCGACCTTAAATCCTGATTGATCTCCAATAATAATGGACTGAATAGTTTCAGGTAACTGAATGATGGTTGCAATTCCTAGAGCGGTATTTACACTTAATATACCGTCGGTAAAATAGGGAACTGTTTTTATGGGCCCAGCAAAAACAATTTTACTCATCAATGAAATAAAAATACTTTGGATAATCCTCACTGAGAAACTCCTTCAGTCTCTTTGGTGATGAATATCCCCCAGGGGTTAGCCACGCTTCGGTCATCAACTGAGAAATCTAAGACGAGTTTTAATTCCGTTGCCGCTTTTAAATTATCAAACTCTGTAATTCGATCAGCAAGGATAGTTGCTTTTTTCCCTTTGAGATCAATCTGAATATTTTTTGGATAAACGCGCTGAGTGACCTTTTTTTCTTTTACAAACTTTTGAACGTCTAACATCGCTTTTTGAAAAGCTGAAGACATTGATGGAATAACAAAAAACTGAGCCTTCTGCAATTGGCTTGTGATATTCTGCTCGCTCCAGTTGTAACGATAGCTTAGATACTCTCGGATGGCAGAATCTATTTGTAGATCAGTTATTTTTGTTTCGACTTTGGCAATTTGTCCATTTTCAGCTAGGGCAATTACTTTTGGACCACTTTTTACCAAGTAAAGAAGCATTGCTAGCACCACTATCACAATCATGATTAGTGCTGCTGACAAAACCTTAAGGTTAAAGTTTGCCTTTGCAAACTCCTCAACCATCTTTGGATATTTTTTAATTTCAATATGTTTTACCTCTGTCATTTAGGACCTCCTTTGTTAAAGAAATTATTCTTGTTAAATGATTGGATTCTTTCTGATGCGTAAGACCGAGTCGTTGAGATCACATTGCGCGATACTTCTTGAACCCGGACAATACGTGCGGGAATGCCAACTGCTGCACCCACCGCGGCAGCTCCAAGTGTGTTTGCAGTAGCTTGCGCACCCTCTGAAATCAGAGATTTCATTAGTAAGGGCGTAAATAAAAGAGCTAAGGCAATCACAAAATTCATCACAATGAGTGTGACATATGATCCTTCCGTTTTATAAATGTTTCCAAATGAAAGTGCCGTGAGCATTGCTGATAAAATTGCCCATAAACATTTCCAAGATGCCACTTCAAATAAGCCTCGGTAGAGATTAGCTGTAATTCCAGCCGTTCGTGGAAAGATATAGCAAAGAATCATTATTGGTGAGCAGATTGAGAGTAAACACCAGTAGAAATAATAGAGTGCAATAGAAATGTATCTTGAAATATAAAGCAGTATGAAACTTCCAAAACTTAAGATTGCCATGAAAAGATCATCAAACTTTAGCATCAATACATTTTTTGCTCCTGCATAACTTCGTGATTTTTCCTCCGCCATTCTCATGAAAGTTTCAAGGCCTGAAAGATTATCAATCCGTAGGGCAATGCCATCACAGATATCTAAAATAGCATTTGAAACTTCTGGGAATGAAATCAGTAATAGACTTGCCACAAAGGCACGCTTTATAATTTCTGGAAAATCTGGGTCTCCGGATTTCAAATAAGAAATTACTACCGATAATAGAATCGCAACTGGCAACATCAAGTAAAAGAGATTTGATAGAGAATGATGAAGGTCCTTTGCTAAACTCCCTAGGACATCAAGATTCGGAATCATTGACTACCTCCAAAACCACCATTAAGGCGTGGTAAGGTTGTAGTTTTAGGAATACTCTTGAAACCTTCTGATAAACCCTGATAATTTTCTTGAAAATTACGTGTGGATAATTTCTCTTTTCGATTATCATAAGCGAGATTCTGAGCCATGATCTTGAGCATTTGACTTTGGGTGCGCAGAAGTTGAGTTGTAACTCCAATCAAAACCCCAAGTGCTTGGTTTTGAAGCTTTCCAGCACCTTGAGGACTTACGACTTGGGAGTGAAATAAAATCCTTTCACGCTCTCGATCCACTCCATCGGCATAGTCATATAAATTACGGTTCATCGAAATTACTTCAGCCACGCTTTGATCTTGAGCTGAAATAAGATCTTTATCCATTCCATCAGGTACAGGACCATAAACTGCCTGTAAGGCTCTAAGAACGGCCTGGGGATCTCGTAGATCACCATACACGCCAGCAGCAAACTGAGGGTTTATAACCCTGATTAAATCGAGTCCCGATCTTACTCCTGAATTCACATCACGAAGTAGATTCAAAGTATCTGCTCCGTTTTCTAAAATGCTTTTTAGCTGCAATACAGTTTCAATGGCTTGCGCGAGAATTTGGGTTAAGACGACCACGTCTCCGCCCCAAAGATCTGCTCGCGCGGAGCGTGGTGTGACCATCACAGTGACAGTAAATATGATTGCCAATAAAAATCGGCTCATTTTTTCAGAATACGTTTTTATTATGGTTTTTATTTTATTCATGCAACCCCTTTCTTTTGCGCCACTCCAAAAGGGGCCAACTCAGTCGCGCGAATTAATGCTTCTTGAAGAGTTTTACCTTCATCCATTATTTTTTTAATAAACTGATTGTCTCTTGAATCGCTGGTTGAAATCCAATATTCAAGTGGTGAAGGTTGAATGCGAATGATCTGCCTTGCTTCACCCGCAATAAAAAATCCTTCACTGTAGAGCCCCTTTCTTTGTTCAAGGGATTGGATTAATTTTAACTCTGTCGTATTTAGCTTTAAAGTTTCAGATAAGATCTTCGTATCGCCTTTTTGAAGCATCACAAGCTTAGTAGCAGTGTTATTTAGAATTGCTGGTCCGATGCCACTTCCAATAATTTCTTCGACACCTTGGGTGATAAAACTTATTCCACTTCCAGTTTTTCGAAATGTTCTAGCAGCATATTCCATAAAATTGGCCGCAGCAGGACTCTTTAAAAACTGCCAAGCTTCATCAAGGAGTACTCTTTTGGATACTGTTCGATCAGATTCCACTTGATCCAAAATAAAATTGGTTAGGATTAGAATCATGACCGCTTGCAGATCTGGGTATTGTGACAGTCCCTTTAAATCAAAAGCTACAATGGGGCTGTCCGCGCGAATATGACCTTGTCGATCAAGCATTTTGCCAAATGGGGTTTGGCCAACCCATGGAAACAAAAGTTTTCCAATTTTCTTTAAACACGCTTCATTAGATTTTTCACAATACCGTGCTAAATCAGAAATCAATGGGGATCGTGGTACTTTTTCACTGCGAGCATTTTCAAAAATGTGTATGAGTGCTTCTTCAAGCTGCACTCTTTCAAGTCGATTGAGTTTTTCTCCTTCATCAACAATCATTTGTTCAACAATGGCAAGCATACCCTTGAGTCTATCACCAGATGGCATCGTGCTTGGGTTTGAAGTTGCAAATGGATTGATGGCATAATTTTCTGAAAGATTAATTTCAAAATACTGACCACCTAAAACCTTGGTCATCTTCTCGTAAGATCCTCCGACATCAATAATATAAACTCTTGTGCCTCTGGCAATTTGTTGGAGCATCAAAAAATTGTTGGCAAACGATTTTCCACTCCCGCTCGAACCAGTCACCAGCATATTGTAATTGGTGAGTTTGGGATCTATTGGATTAAAGGAATAAAGTCCACCCAGTCGAGTATTAAATAATACTGTTGGGATATCATCACCCCGAGCTGGACCAAACATTGGTAAGAAATCAACAAGGTTATAGGTTTTAAGTCTCTTTCCCCTTACTAAAGACATCGGTGCTAGTGGTAAATCTGATTTAAATATTTTCCAAGACCCAACGGTTTCATCACAGGCTTCAGAACCACTCAGGGTTTTAAACTGTGATAGAACCTCTTTAGTTTTTAGATTTAGAAGTCGTTGTCCATCTCTAGTATTTTCTTCTCTGAGGATTAGGACCAGTTCGCCTTGAAATATTTTTTGACCAGTTTCAATAATGTCTCGCAAAAGGATTGTTGTTTGATTGAGTTTGGATTCACTTTCTAAATCGCTGACTCGATTACTTTGTGAATTTGCAAGCGAGTGTGCCATTCGCCGGTCTCTTTCAAGAGATCTAATTTCTTTGGCTTGATCACTCACATTGAATGAAAATATTAGTTCATATTTAAATGGAAGAGCTAAAAATCCACTCATCATTCCGGCAAATGTACTTTCCGGTAATGTTTTAAGCGTAATCACTCGGGTTCGCATTTTTTCTAATACGAAATCGTTATGATCCAATATCAAATCACCAAACACCAACTGTGCTCTTGGGGAATCACCTCCAATTTGTGTTGTTCGCACTCCAATAGTGGGAGCAATGATATCTTTTGACCGAACGGGATTGAAGTAGCTGTACAGTAAATCAATCAATGCATTTTTATTTAACCTCTCGGCAAAAAATCCCATTGATGAAAGAGAGGATTGTACACTGGTGATGGCTTGATCAAGTGCTTGTAAGCGGTCATCGTAACCCTGACAGAATTCCGCCGCAAATTTCTTGGTGCTTTTGAACTGACTTTGCTTGATTGGAGCTTCTGTTTTTAAAAATAGAAATAGCCTAGGACCAAAAATCTGATTGTTATCAACAGCTGATTGAATTTTCTCTCTGCGTGATTTATCTAAGAATTTTAAAAACTCATCATTTGTTGTAAGAAGCTGTTCATGAGCTTGAACTTTCTGTTCATAGTTCGAATCAACTTTTACATAGTATTGGCAGGTAAACCCTTCAGGAAGGGAGTTTACAAAGGATCGCAAACCCTGAGTTACACTATTGATTCTGGCGCTATCAAAGCACTCAATATCAAGCGGTAAGAGTTCAATTCCTGCACTCAAAGAGCCATCCCATAATATGGCATGTGAAAATGGTTCTGATTCAAACTCCCAGTAAGGAAGTTCTTCGCAAAGAGGATAGTCGTTCATGGCATTGTTCAAGTTAACCTCCCTTTTGAAAATGGTTGATATTGATTGTCATTTGAATTGGCAGAGCGAATGGTGGGTGAAATCATAAATTGTAATAGGTGTTGCAAATAAAGATCAGGTTTTCCGCGTTTAACAAAAAATAAAAGCCCTGCCATTATAATACTGGTTCCAAACACCATAGGTACTTTCATGCTGGTGGAGCCAAAAATTAAGTTTTGAATAGATAAGTTTAGCAAAAGCAGTAAAACATCTGAAAGTTCCAGTCCCAATATCTTGCTCTTTGTTTCTAGTGTCCTTGGGACTACGGTCGTCAGTAATGAATCATCGTTCATTATCTGACCGCCTGAGAAATAAAATCTACAATTGCCTGTGCTCCAAAACCAATGGCACTGCCGATTATTGCATACCAGATATGGGCCTTAGCGCGTTCATTACCAGTCATAAGTGAAAATGCCGCCCATGCTATACCAATCACAGAAAGTGTAGGCAAAATCACTCGTGTGAGTTTCATTTGTACACCCATAAGTGATGACTCCACACTGGCACTGGCTAGCTCTGGTAGAATGATTGAAATGAACATAAGTGAAAAAATAAAATATTTGTTTTTGATCATTAGCTGACCTCCTTTGTTAAAATTAAATGGCAACAGATTCCTCCTCGTAATTTGTTTTTTCTGGAAATAAACAGAGAAAAATGTCCTCTGCAAAAAATTGAATATTGAATTTGATAAAGCTACCGACGAGATGTCCTCGGCCTACTTTATTCCAATTCGTTTTTACTTCGCCGTTTTGGGTTTTGTATTCCTCAATTGACAGCACTTGATACTCATCCGGTAGCGATTTTTCATCCTGAACTAGAAAATAAGTGTTCAATGGATGAACCCATAGTTTTATGCGAAACATTTTTGAACCAGGCTTCAAAAATGCAAATCCAACGTGATCCTCTTCAATGACTTCACCCCGAGGTGAAACAAGACCTCGCGTAAGTTTGAAGCGATCGTATTTTCTAAACGGAATAATATTTTCATTCATAACTGTAACCTCCTTTTGTAATAGTGTTTATGCCGCCACCGGAACTAGAATCAGATCACCAAAAGCCATTTCAACTTCTCCACAGTCATGACAAACAAGATAACCTCCTTCAAATTCAGTCAAACGACCGCAGTAGTGGCAGTGATAGGTTCTAGGTTCAATGGGACCAAAGCGTTTAAAGTTTTCAAATCTTCGAGAGAGAATCATTTCTCTTGAATTGAGTCTTGATTTAGCGGGACCACCATAGATCGTCCTTTTGTCCTTAAAAGTTCTAGACATTTATAATTGCTCCCAAGGGTTACGGATAGGACGGTAAGAGCGCTTGACATCAAGTTGCTCAAACTCATAAAGATCGAGATCTTCTTCCCTAATTGCTTCTTTGAATTTGGATTTGATATTGGCGATGATAGATTTAAATTTGTTTAAAATAGTTTTCATATTATTGGGCTCCTTGTTTGAGTTGTTGTTCATATTTTTTGTTTGCATTGCTATTCCTCCTTTGTTTTAGAATTGTACTTATGCGGTTAATGAATTTTCAAAATTGACCATTGACTCCTGATCATCCTTTGATGCTTTGTAATTAATGTGAAAGTGCTCGAAAGCTGCTTGTTCTGGATCATCGAGCTGACCAAGATCCACCAACATTTTTAGATTGTCCCAATCACAGTCAGTGCACATTTGATCAAGTCCAAATGTCAGAATATTCTTTGAATGACATCGTGGACATTGAGTCTGTTTGACATAAATTAATTTTGACATTAGAATCTCCTCATTGTTTTACGTTTAGTTTTATGAAGCTCAAATCTGAGCAACACGCTCCTATATAAAACAAGAATCGTTCCAGATTCCGGAATGACGTTGATTTTGAATTTAAGTTGTTGATAACTTTCAGAGATTGGATTTTTACAAATTTCAGACAAGAAAAACTAAGTGGCGGAGATCCGCCAGGGCATTTTTTTATTTTTCTATTGAAAACATAAACTTATAGAAAATTGATTCGGGTGGCGGACTCCCGCCACTTCTGGCGGATTTCCGCCCCGATAAATTCAGGAGAATAGAAAGTAAAAAGAAAAAAGTGGTTAAATGACTACGACAGGGAGCTGTGGGATTTCAGTCTTGGGAATTAAAAAAACTTTGTGCTTTTCACAAAGGTCTCGAATTTCTTGTTTATCAAAGTGCCCTGTGGCTAGAATTCTATGAGAGCCTTGCGGTAGTAATGATAGGAGATCTATGCCCGTGATATTTTCATTGAGATCATAATCGAAAATAAACACAGAATTGAATGGGTCAAAGCCTGGTTCTTCAAATGTAACCTTAGTTTCACCACTATTTGCTAAAAAGCGAACATTTGCATTTATACCACATTCGGTCAGCTTTAGCTTCCAAAGCTGCCTTCCTGTAAGTTGATCATCTAGTACGTAGATTTTATCTGATTGTTTAAATTTAAGCCTCGGTACAAACCAAGAAGCCCTTTCAAATATCGGTAGCATTAAAGTAATTCTAGTTCCTTTGCCAATTTCGGAATCTACTTTAATTTGCCCACCCCAATTGGTTACATGAGTCTTTGCGTGATATAAACCCAAGCCTGTTCCATTTATTTTGCCTTTAGTGAACCCATGCTCAAAAATTTGTTCTCGCAATGCTGAATCAATACCTGGACCGTTATCAATAATCTCAATCTGCAAATAAGGATCAACGTCTTTCGCGTAAAGTTCAATAGTTCCTTCTGATCCATTAAAGGCATCTAATGAATTATTAACGACATTGCCAATGATAATTTGAAGTTCAACGGGAATATGATCTACTTTCGCCGAACAAAGCGAATCATCAATCTGAAAATTAAAATTCACATTTGACGGAATAGTTGTTGAAATTTGATTCACAGATTTAATAAGGCTATCAAAAATCTCTTCTGAGCGGTTTTTATCATCGCCTGACACTTTTAGTTTTCTTTGATCTAGTGCTGAGGTTATTTTTTTTATTTGTTCAATAGACGTTTTAAGAAGTTCACGGTCTTGTTTGAGGCTCTCCGGAAGCCGTGAAGGGATTCGTAACAAACTAGCCAGTGGAGTCCTTAGATTGTGCCTGACCTCATCAGAAATTCTATTGCTCTCTTTTGCTTTTGCCAAGATTAGATCTTTATCAAATTGCTCAGTTAGCTTTTTCTTCATTAGTCGCGTTTGCGGTATTGTCACCAACAAAATGAGGAGCCATAGAAATACGGCATAGGGTACTAAGGCAAATCTGCTATACTCAAAAATAAAATACTCGATTGTATAGCCAGAAATTGAATCCTCAAAAGGAATAATAATTTTGTCTCTTAAAATCACTCCAAAGGCATTTTTTGTATTGGATTGAAGATACTGAGACGCAGGTAAAATAAATGATCGCTCAGTGGCAGATGACTTAAACGCAATAGTTTCAAAATTGCCTTTTAGGGATTCCTGAAGGACATAAGTCGCATCCCGAATCATCCCCATTTGCATCATTCGGGTAACGTATCGAGTGCTCTGCTCGGCGACCGACTGTAGGTGCAAATTGTTCATAACAATAGAAATTCCAATGAGTATTAGTAATCCAAGAAAAGAATAAATAGCCTGCCTTTTTTCAAACTCTTTAATTGTCTTGTTGAGTTCGGACTTTGGAAGATCATTTTCAGAGCTTTTGTTGAAATTGAAAAGGAGGTTTATAAATCTCATTTGCAAACCTCATTTTTCCTAATACAAACTTTCACGGGATCAATGGGACAATCTTTAAGTTCGGGTAGAGTGTAGAAGTTAATTTGTAGGGTTTCTAGTTCAGGCTCTTCGACAATTTTATTTTCTGATTTAGAATTTGATAATTCACTATCAACGAAAATAAGGGGTAATATTTGGGAATAGAAACTTTGGCTCAAATGCCACGGTTTATTTTCTAGTAAAATATTCGGTAATGAATTTGAAATTGTAGAAGACAATTCCTTTTCTTTTAGTGCTGCAAAATTTGGAATAGCTTCGACAAAGGATTTTTTTAAAGAGTGCTCCAGGTTTTTACTAAACGCAAAGCCTAATGAAAAAACATTAAGCTTCGTATCTTCAATAAAACAAACAATTCCATATTCGTGAATCGGTGTTTGCATTTGATGGAAACTAACAAATGTTGACTGAGAATTGTCTTCTAACTGACCTATCATTTGCACTATGGAAGATTCAATTGCGCTTTCATCAATTCGATAAAAAGGAAGTTTATGACACAAATGACGATTTAAATAGTATCTCTCAAGTGCTTCGAACTTTGCGTGTTCAATTGCTGAAACAAATCCCGAAACAGAAAAACCAACCGAATCCATTTTTAAAACTTTGCATAGATATCTTTCAATTGCTTCAGCAGAAGCTTTTTCTATGGCGACCTCTGCAAACAAATCTGTTCCTCTGCCTTGGCTAGAAATCCCATTTACAGAAATTTGCGCTGTATAATCATAAAGCGCAGGTAAATATCTTTCCGGCCATCCATATTGTGTAAAGGATAGATTAAAAAGTTCTTTTCGACTGATTAACCATTTGGTTATGGGGTTTGTATTTGCCATAGAGGATTATTTGCATAAAGATCAGATAATTTTATCTTCCAAGGTTTTCTTACTGTTGCCGAGTATGGCGATGCCACCAATGGTACAATCCAAGGTGTCGTTAAAGCGTTGTAATGAAGCTCCTTCAGCTTATCAAGGCGAGTAGATTTGTTGAGAGTGGCCATGTATTTAGAAATCCAAACGTCTCTGTCGGCTTTTGTAAGACCCAAAAAACCTGCATTGAGTGAATATGAAATTAAACTGATATCTTCCATGAAGCCTGTATCAGTGGAAACAATAAATGCCTCAGGATAATCATCATATTTGAGATTTTTTTTGAGATCGGGGACATTGTCCTCAAAATAGGTTTGAGCGTCGGGTAGAACTTTTGATAGTGGCCCAGACCATTGCTCGATCCCTCCTCTTTTCATAAGACCCAGCTTAAAGGATTTGAGTGGTTTTACTCCTGGTTGTTTATTAAAAATATCGACGTTATCTTTTTGATTTTTGGTCAATCCACCTTCGCCAAGACTTGGAAAAAACTCAGAACGAGATTCAAAGCCCGGACTGTTTCCATAAATTTCTTGAAAAGCTGATCTCACCTTCTGAGAAATGTAGATTCGTTCGTCCTTATTAAGATTCTTAATTCCTTTTTCAGTAAAAACTAAAAGGTGTAACCTAATTTTCTGAGTGAGATGATTTTCAAATTCAGAGTGTTTTTGCACGAACGGAATTTGCTCATCTGCCTTTTTCACGTCTACCGTTGTTACAAAATCTACTTTGTCTTGAGCGAGTGCCTCTAAGCTGCTCAGACCTGATTTGGCAGTGTAAGGGACAAGATCTATGGTTTGAGCGATATTTTGAGAGTGCTGAAAATGATATGGATTTATTTTTAGTTGGATATTTCCATTCCCATAATCCTTTTCAACAAAATAAACACCACTTGTTTCTGAGTAATCTTCAATGGCAAGTGTTTTAGAATTTACACTTTTTCTTGGGATAATCGCAAAATCAATTGCAGCAAGCATCGGAAGTAAAAACGTTTTCTTTGCTCCAGCATTTAGAATAATGGCATTATCCTTCAAGTTTATATTTAACCCAGGACAATCTTGTTCAGCAGATTCTAGGTCTATGCCCTCACATACTAAATCTTTAAAATTGCCATGAGTGTTTCCAGTCAAAACTAATAGTCGTTTTAACGAAAACAAAACATCATCCACAGTAATTGGCTGACCTGATTTTGTTTTTAAATCTTCTCTGATGCTTAGTATGAGTTTATCTCCATCCCATTTTATCGTTTTAGCGACCCCTGGAACAATTGCGCCACTTTCATTCATTTGAACTAAGGGCGAGAATACATTTTCAAGAAAAATGTATTCTGCCGCAATTGTAATATTCGTAGGTTCATACTCAGTAACCTTTTTAGTTAATGGAAAGGCCACGCGCAAATGCTTTTGCACGGAACTTTCTAAGTGGTTTGATTTAAACATAAGAACACCGCCAATTGTTGTTACAACTATGATAGCAAGACCGAAACAAAATAAAAGGTATTTATTTTGCATTTCAATTTGACCCGTCGGCGCAAATGGACATCATAATTACTTGGTCTTTTTTAAGTAAGCCTTGGTTCAATAAATCTTGTATCAAATCTGTTTTAACCTCTAAACACTGACCACTTGGATGTGCGCTCACAACTTTATAGCGCAGAAGAAGTTTGATTGCTTTTGCAATTTGAAGCTTTTCATATTCAGTCAATGGCAGCTCGCTGCCTTCATCTGCATTAACATGACTCAAGCCCGTCATAAACACAAAACACGTCATTAAAATATACTTACCCATAGATTACCTCCTCCTCGATTGCAGAATTATCTCTCAAAAGAATAATTCCATATTTTTTTATTTTATCCCTCAATGTAGTTCTCTTCATATTCAAAGCTCTAGCTGCGGCGGCCACGGTAAAATACTTTTTGATGGCCGACTCGATGATTTGCTTTTCTGTTAATGTAACCTTAGATTTTAATACGTCTAAATTATCTGATTTTTTTAAATCTCGATGTTTGTGGTTGCACTCACTTGATAAAAGTTCAATGTTTAAATAGGGACCATCGGATAGACTTGCTAGTCGAGAAATCTCACTTTGAAGTTCGCGAACATTGCCTGCCCAATGCAATTTACTCAAATTCTCCATTGCAGATTCAAGAATTTGAAAATGAGTACCATTTCTTTTATTGGCCTCATCCAAAAAATGATTCACCAAATAGGGTATGTCTTCTGGGCGCTCTCTAAGAGATGGTACATTTAAAGGGAGGACGTTCAATCGATAATAAAGATCTTCACGAAATTGTTTTTCTTTTATAAGATCTTCCAAAGGAGCATTGGTTGCTGCAATGATTCTGACATCAATTTTCTTAGTGGCATTAGAACCAACGGGTGTAATGATTCGCTCTTGAATGACCCGAAGAAGTTTAACTTGTAAATGAAAAGGCATATCGCCGATCTCATCGAGAAAAATAGTTCCACCTTGAGCCGCTTGAAATTTTCCAATTTTATCATGAGTTGCACCTGTAAATGCGCCTTTCTCATGTCCGAAGAGTTCACTCTCAACTAGGTTTTCAGGAATTGCACCTGCATTGATCGCAATGAATTTTTGAGTCTTCCGTTGTGAGTTTTGGTGGATGGCTTTAGCAATCAGCTCCTTGCCAGTTCCATTTTCTCCTCTTATTAAAACCGTCTCGTCAGTTGCGGCATATTTTATGATTAGTTTGCCAACATCAAACATTTTATCAGAAACGCCCACAATCCCTAGCGTCGCTAAAAATCTGAAATTTTCGGATTTGGTCGAGACTACCAAGGGCTTAATTTTACGCTCAACCTCACGACACACTCGGTGAATGATACCTAGTAGTTTTGCGTCAGCAGTATCCTTTGAAACAAAAAAGATCGCTCCAGAATCAAGTGACTCGTTGTGGACTTGGATCGAGTCATCACCTGAAAATGCAAGAATCACAATTTCTTTGTTATGTTTTCGAATTTCTTTTATTGTTTTAACGCCATTCATTAGTGGCATATGGTAATCAATAAGTGCTAAAGAAAATGGTATTGTTTTTTGTCGTATTAGTGCCGCACCCTCAGATCCACTTTGAACTGCTTTGACATAAAATCCCTCATCGTTTAAAAATCCGGATAGCGATTTCAAGATCGCTGGATCATCATCAATAAGAAGTATATTGTGCCTCATCATAATTGCATCCCCTAAATTTCTGTTGGCATTTCAGTTTTAGCGAGAACAGTTCAACAAAGACTGTTTATCATAGTGGCGATCAAGTAATCAATGTATGTAAAAAGTATAGGTAAACTTTGCATAAGATATTTTTATGCAATTTGAGGCACGTGATTTATTACCCATT
>CAUJGP010000014.1 GCA_963170155.1 Bdellovibrionota bacterium
TTTGCCCAAGGCTATGGCCTCTTCTTTAAACTCTTCTGTAAATTTTCTCTTTACCCCTCTGTCTCTCTCTTCCACGATTTACTCCTCCACTTTGGGTTAAACCGCTTAAACGAGACTGTCCACTAAATTTGGGGAACTCCACTTGTCGGGTGTAGTGAACCAGGTAATTGTACAATTTTTGATTAAACTCATAGATGGCGGCATTGAAGTCGGCTTCGCTATTAAATTCCTTTTGGCTTGGCATTTTAATCATAAAGCTAATTTCTTGTGAAAACTGCCCGTGAGAGTACTGATAACCGCCCACACAGATCCGTATTTCCAACTTAACTTTCATAAATGAGCGGAAGATGTCGATCAACTTGGGCAACATCTCTTCATCGACAATAGTAAATGAGGCATTGTCTAACGAAAATATCAGCCTATCAGAACTTTCAAAATCACCGTGGGCATTAAGTTCCGTCACAAATTCACTGTTCAAGATGGAACTGAATCTATCAGAGGCTTCAGAATCAAGGTCAAATTTACTCGCACCATCACCCACGCAGTTGATCCCCCTTTACGCTCATCGTGTCGGATATTTCGACACTTTTCTTAAAGGTGATCTCTGAAGTGCTCGGAGGCAATGCGCCGCGACTACTTAACTTTGGTCCTGCCTGCGCTTTTGGATTCCCGATGGACTGCCTTCGTCGAAAGTCAGATTGACGACAACGCCATGACGCATTTGAACGGCGAAATACTGAATTAGGTCCATACCGAAGATCGGTTCACTGAGAGACTTTGATATGACCATCGGCCACTCATCAAAGAGAGTCACCCTGCCATCGGAGCCAGTCACTCGGATTGCAACGGCTGTGGTTGGTTCCTTAACCACACCGTTTGCTGTTTCACTGATCTGATCGCCAAGATAAGGCATTACGTCGTCTAGGCCGAGTCGTTCCATCAATGCCGCCGTGATAACCGACGTGCTGGAGCCAGTGTCGATGAGCGCCCGAACTCTAATAAATTCCCCGCTCGGCGAAGCGATTTCAATCATTGCGTAGTTGAGTTCTGATTCAGAATCGTCAGTTGGATATTGTTGTCCATAGTGGGCCAGCTTTTTCATTTATACCTCTCATTTGAGTTCGTTACTCATTTAAGATTGTTGCAGCTAGAAAAGTTTGACTGGCTTGATCGAAGAAATATCCACGGGGTCTGAGGACGAAGGAATTAAGGGAGAAGGTCTTCTCTTTGCCCTGAATCTCGTCTCAAAAGTTCTTCCAACCAGTTTATGGCAAGCGGAGCACCACACTATCCTTTTGCTCACGTTGATAAACGCAGACATGTTGCGGTCTTTTCCGCTTTTGTGGTCGGCCTGATTGGGACAACTCACTGAAAGTTTGCCGTGTCGAATGGACTTCGCGCTTTTTAGACCGTGATCTTGTATGAATTGCCAGGCAGCGGCCTCCGCCTCACTCAAATCAAGTAACTGCGGAAAATAATCCGCTTCAAATTCCTGCCTTAATGGAACGTGGGAGTTCACAACGGGCTTGGAGTCGATCCATTTTTCCAAAGTCGTATTGTCTACTCGTCGTCCGATATAAAGAACACGGACCTCAACAGTCTCACCGCGCTTATTTGTCCTTAGAGTTCCAGGAAGACGCTCCATTTGGTTAATTCGACCAACGCCGCAATCAATCCAAGACGGCAGGCGCTCGAAGACTTTTCTGACAGTTCGGTCGAACTCACCACGCCCAATGCTCTTATCAAGTGCGATTCCAATGTGTGGGCCTCGTCCGCCCGTATCCAAGATATAGGAAATGGGGAGGTTGGTTTCCAAAATCTCTTTGAGCACCGTGATCTTGTCGTCGGGAGTCTTGATCTCCCTGCCATCAGAAAGCGAATCGGCTTCAATAAAAAAAGTTCGACCGCACTCAAATAACGAAGCTGACAGAGACAATTCCGCTCTGAGATCAGGAATCAAGCGGTCCCACTGCGTCTGGCCTAACGAGACAATCCTTTCCAAGTAATCTAGCTTTTCTAAGAATGATGACGGCACAGCGTTTGTGCAAAACTGAACGCCAGTGTCGCTATGCTCATTCAACCATACATTGATTACATTGTCGCTTCCAATTTCAATATACTGAGCATCAGCAGGGTGTTCGTGAGATCGCCTTTTAACCTGGATGCTTTCGCCAGCATCAAAAAGCAACTTAATGAACGCTGATAGATCTACGCTTTCATGCTGACGGTTCATTAACATCGTCAGCGTCTTTAAGAGTTCGTTTACTTCGTCGGACATAAAATTCTTCCTTTGCATGAGCTATATGAGTGTTGGTGAAATTGCTGACGGTTCCGACGGATGAAACACTAACTCAATAGCAGTTTCTTACTTCAATCGTTCGGAGGCCAAACAACCGTCGATACCGTCAGCCGTCAGCAAATCTTCAAAAAGGAAATGAGTTTTCTTTTTTGTATTTTTGAATGAGATCGAGAGTTGTTCTGGTTATTCGATACCCCTTGTCGCCATTGTGCCCTTGACGATCTGCCAAATCCTTCATGCCGATATTCTTGATGCGACGATGAAAAGTGTTGCTTGGCTTTTGGCGCTCACCATTTTTCTTAGCGTACAGGCAATAAACCGCATACATTTCAGAGTTTGAAATGAACTCAACTCTAGCTTCTGGATCGCCTTCCAAAAACTGGAAGTAACCCAAGAAATCTTCATCGGCGTCAGACAAAACCAGTCTTTCCTGACGAACCTTGATTTCAGTCATATAGGGCGTGATGTACAACTGCTCTCGATTTTCGTCGATGCCTTGCCAAATTTTGAGCGCATCAAGACTATTCAAAGCGGCCCAATCCATTCTATGCAGCGATTCGATCTCAAAAAATCTGCGCATACCTGTTGAGTCCCGAATCATTTCGCTGACGGACCTATTCGTCGCACCAACAAAGGTACAACTTTGGACCACGTTGACGTAAATGTTCGTGCCTAGCTTCCTAGTCTCGAAGGTGTCGGCAGAGACGATGTTCTTGAGAGCATCAACACTCGTTCGTTCCGCATACTGAAGCTCATCGCAGAACACTACGAAGCCGTCGCGCAGAAAAAGTTTCCATCTGTCATCCGTGATTTCGGACAACGAAGCGCTTTTGAACCAACCCAAGAGTGGCTTAAAGATTTTTCGTATTGCTTCGGTTTTACCGATTCCCTGAGCGCCACGAAAAATGACCATCTGATGTTCGTACACTCTTTTGTGAAAGATTTTGCGCTTCACCTGCCAGATCATGTGAGCCAATACAGCAAGCTCGACTTCGTCGCACTTACCAGTCGCCCCGATTAGAAATCGCTTTAGCTCATCAAGGTTTTCGCCTGTGCATTTGATGGCGATTTTGATTTCTTCGAGCGCCTCTTGTTTCTTTACTTCGAGATACTCCTCAACCGCCTTTACAAGATCTTTTTCTGGAAATCCCTTTATGCGGTCTTCTCGGTCGGACTCGCTGTTAAAATCGCGTAACTGACCCGTATAGTCCAGCCACATGCCGTTTAGAACCAACGAAAGATCAAAAGACTTGTTTGCTTCGTTGAGAATCAGACTGCCTTGGATTCTTAACTTTTTCAGCTTGAACCAATACGGAACGAACGCACGAGGGTTAGATAAAATTTCAACGATATTCATCTTACACCTCGTCCTTGCTGAATTTCTCAAGGAAGCGTTTGGCCAGAGCCGCAACATCGCCAACTGCGGCTATTGCTTTGTCGTCTGGGACCTGCTCTTTTGTGAGCATCGCATCTAACTCATCAGAAAAATCTATTGCTAGAGCTTCAAGGCTGGACATTTTGCGGCGGCACATCGTTTTTGCCGTTTCACTCTCCGCACGCACTTCTGACGTTGTAACTGGTTCGACGACCTGATGACTGTCAATAGAGGACGCTGATACTTCATGGACTGTTGACCCTGTCTCGTTCAATTCAGCTTCGGGTTTGGTTTGTTGCGCCTCTACGCGAGTTTTTTTGGAGAGGTTCATAACTTGATCTTTGCCGTTTTTAGTGAATTTAGTTGTGGTTCTCTCCGAACCGTTCGGGGTTAGTTCTTTTCTCAGCTTGGAAACAAAGCGATCTGATACCCCAGCCAGCTTTGCGAGTTTGCCATCGCTCCAGGTTTTCCATTCGTCATCGTTGAGCAGAAGTTCAACGACTTTATTTTTGTCTTCGTTTGACCTTCTAAGGCCGACGTTGGTGTCCACACCGATGGCGAACAAAACAGCGTCTCTTCGATTCCCTTGGTGAACTCGAACGGAAATCTCGTTACGTCCGATACTGCGAGCGGCACTGTAACGATGAAACCCGTTTGCCAGCAAGTAACTTGAGCCATCATAGAAAACGTCAACAGGCGGGAACTCCGCGCCGTCTTGCATCTCTCTGGCGTATTCAGATATTGTTTCATCGTTGAGTTTGACTCTAACTTGCAAAGCTGAGTCTTGTTTGATTTGGTCCAGCGATAGCATCGTGGACTCTGTAATTGTCGTACCTGGAACCTTTATGGCTTCCATATATGTGCCTCCGTTACGCTGTCAGGAGGCGTAAGAATAAAAAGTGTCCTTACCTGCTAAGGATTGAGCGATTTGCCGCCCATATCCCTAACGATAAATTAAATGGGTCTGTGGTTGGTTCCGTGGGGAGAAGTCGTAAATTTGTGGTTTCACCACTGATAATCTGTGCGCTTATTCCGTCTGCTTGGATTGCGCTTTTCAAGGAACTCCAGAAATTCTGGGCTGAGTAGGTTGAGGTTATCACTGCCATTTGAGCCAAAAACTTGGAACTTA
Organism: Bdellovibrionota bacterium; assembly: GCA_963170155.1. GTDB lineage: Bacteria > Bdellovibrionota > Bdellovibrionia > Bdellovibrionales > Bdellovibrionaceae > CAUJGP01. The sequence goes on from CAUJGP010000014.1 coordinate 4,804, forward strand.
CGGGTGTCGTTTTTCGGATTACCTTTTATCCTGTTCTTAATTCCTGTGCGGTCAAACAAGGGATCAATGTCATAACCCGTCTTCTCCTTCAGTCTCGCGGAGTCGTCACCGAACATATACTTTAGTTTAGTGGCTAAAAAGTTGTCGAAGTTATCTCGGAAGTAGCGCTCATTTTGGCTATCAAGTTCAAAGTAGGAATGAAAGACTGAGTGATACGCCGCTATGAACTCTCTAAAGAATTGGTGCTCATCTGGACGAAGTGAAAAGAGAATTTTTTGTCCTTCGACAACTGGCTTAGCAAGATAGCGACCTCTTTTCGTTCCATCCTCACCAAAGTATTTTTTGTATCCTTTGATATGTCGATGTTTAATCTTGCCTTTGCCTCCGCTCCCGATTTCTTCTTCAGCCTCTTTAGCGATGTCATCCTCAAGTTTTGGAGCGTCCTCCAGATCACTCAATATAGAATCAAAAACGGCCTTCTCCAGCCCATATTCAAGAAACACAGTGGGCCTAGAATAGGAGCCGTCTTCATTTTTTCGATTAACTAAAACCAATGGGTCGTTTTCAATTCGTCCGAATTTTTTGTAAAAATCCAACCCATCTTTTTCGCGGTCGTTGCGTGCTTCCGTTAAATCCAATGCGCGTTCAAATTCTTTCGTTTTATCTGCTTCTACTTTTTTTATAAAAGTCTGGATGGCGCTTAGGTACGCATCGCAAGTTTTGAACTTATTGATCGCCAAATCCTCGTTGATCGGCTCATGCAGAAATTGATTTCCTGTCCAGCGCATAAGCGCCTGACGTGCCAAACATTCTAAAACACCATAGTCCTCGTCAGTGAGCATCCATTGCTCTTGTAGCTGTTTTTTGAAGGCATCAGGCTCGACCCAGTCGAACACTCGAAGATGAATTGGTTGTGATCTATAATGGCGGCTCATAACTCCATGATATTCCAAAAGTTGTATTAAAAAAAGCAGTCTCATAATGAGACGCTCCCTAGCGCAGTCAGCAAATTTCCGACTTCTCCCCACGCCGACTGAATCCTTTAGTTTTCTGGCTAAATGGATTCATGAACAAGATCGCAGGCAAAAATTCAGAAGGACCGACGAGCGGGAAAACCTGCTCGGCCTGCGGCGTTTCCAAGCCCGTTAGCGAGTTCTATTCAAAAGGCAATCGCACCGACAGCGCGTGCAAGGGCTGTCAGACAAAAAAGAAGAGAGCTAAGTATGTAGCCAACAAGAATCAAGATGCCGTTGCTGGACTGAAAGCGGTTCTTGGGATAACCACTCAGGGACTTGGCAAGCGAATCCGCTCTGAGATCGAAAAGTTAGATGAGGTAATTTTATGTCTGCAAAAATCAAAGCGGTGAGATTCGACCGAGTATCTTCAGCCGACCAACGCGATGGCTACTCCCTGGAAGCACAAAGAGATAACGGAACGTCATACGCGCAAAAGGCTTCTTTGAACGTCGTGAAGGTTTGGTCGGTCAGCGAAAGCGCCAGCAAAGAAGAAGACCGCACCGAGTTCTTCGAGATGATTGACTTCGTAAAACAGAATAAAATTGAAGCCGTTATTTTCGACAAGGTTGATCGTGCCTGTAGGGGTTTGAAGTCGGCAGTCATGATCGAAGAGTTGATGGATTATCACGGAGTCAAATTTCATTTCACGCGAGAACATCTTGTAATCGACAAAGAGTCGCCGCCTCAAGAAAAGCTAAGATTTTATCTTGGGATCATTTTAGCGAAGTATTACATCGACAATTTGAAAACTGAAATTCGCAAGGGCATCAACGCAAAGTTGGATGCTGGCATTTGGAACGGAAAGGCTCCATTTGGCTACAAAAATGTCATCGTTGACGGCAAGTCCACCATTGGGGTTCACGAATTGGAGTTTCCAGTTGGGATTGAATTATTCAACCTGTATGCGACTGGTAACTACGGATTTGAAGAACTGACAAAAATCGTTTCCGAAAAAGTACCGAAGAGAAAAAGAAAGAAAAGGTCGAAAAAGGGAGACGCGCAAGAGTCTCAGATAGTGGAAGTGGAGTTCACCAAAAGACTCGTTGAAGAGATGATTTCTAACCCTTTTTATTACGGCATGATGAAAGTTAAAGGGACGATACGGAAAGGCACTCATCAAGCAATGATCTCTAAGGAATTATTCGACGCCTGTCAGAAGATTCGCGGTATTCGAGCAGCAAATGCCCTTAGTACACGCAAAGGATTTATTCCTAAGCCACTCATGGGTGTGTTTACTTGCGGCGAGTGTGACCACGCAATCACGGGCGAATCCGTCAAAAAGAACAGTGGCAAAATTTACGTCTATTATCGCTGCGCGAATCAAAAGTGCCCTCAGCATAGAAAGCGCGTTGAGCAGAGCGACTTGTTCGCTCAGATCAAAGAAGCCTTTCTGCCTTTCAGAAAATGGACACCGAAAGCGACGAAGGCGTTTATCGACATGATCCACGAATCGCTTGGCGACCTCGAACTGTACACTCAGAAGATGACGGGTGAGCTTGCCGAGGCCCGTATTGAGCTAAAGAAACGTATTGAAGCACTCAACGTGTTCAAGAACGATGGGAAGCTCTCACAAGCCGAATACGACGCGGCTGTTGCCGTTCCAATGAAGCTCTTAGAGGACAATACTGCCGAGATTCAAGCGTATCAGAACGCCGATCTTGCAACTTTTCAAAAAGGTGTGCAGGTCATCCAACTCTTCCAAAAAGCCTATGATTACATAAACTTAAATGGAAACGAGTTAGAGAAAGTAAAATTGATTAAAGCGGTCCTATCCAACCCGAAGTTGAAAGACCGAAGTATTGGATATGAATACGAAAAACCGTTGGATGTCCTTTTAGACTTGCCAACGGTTCCCGTATGGTGGAGGCGGGGGGAATTGAACCCCCGTCCGCAAGTGATCCACGATAAGGCGCTACATTCTTAGTCAGTGATTTAGTTTGTTCCTACCGCTTCCGCTGACAAAATCAGTATGAACACTCCCCCAGTAAATTTAAGCGAGTCTGCTGGAGAAAACCCAACTCACCGAGGTTGCTAAATGACGATCTGTCCTCGACCGCAACCACATCGAGGCAGATCGTGCAGTCAACTAAGCTGCAAGTGCGTAATCGTTGCCAATTACAAAGTGCACATTGTTAACGGGGTCCTCATGCGCCCCGGAATGCTCCTTATGCTTCTGCACCCACGTCGAAGCCGTGACGCCCCCAATGACGATCGATAATGCAAAACAAATCGAATACGACTCTAACACAAAACAACTCATTCAACCATAGGAAAGACAACAATGGATATGAATGAAATTGATTACTCTCATTTGATCACCTTTGCTCTCAATGATGCCTCATATCAAGCTCCTGAGGCTATCTATTGAACTCAGAGGGGAAGTCAGCAACTAGATCTAGTGTTTTTTGTCTTTTCTTCTTCCTGTAAATTTTATTTATGATAAATATAATTTTCAATTGACGAAAGAACATCAAATAAAGTTTACTGGACAACCTAATAGGCACTGTAAATTGGAGTTATCAACAATCCATTTTCATTGAAATCACAAATAATAATAGGTATTTAGACAACTAGCCTTGTGGGTTTCCACAGAGTTATCCACACCATTTTGTCTTCTATAAAAACAAACTTTATTTTCTACACCTCTACAACAATCACTTTGCTTAAGGCCCAGTCTAAAAATGAACTCAACAAAACATTTGATGTTATACTGAAGGCAGAGTCATTGAAATGAAAATAAGACACTCGATAGAATAGACTATAGCAGAGATCTTTCATGAAGATAAAATCAACGACTTGGCTAACAAACCATTTTTAAAAACCCTGGGAATTGAACTACCCATCATGTCAGGTCAAATGGCAATGCTGGGCCAAGCCCTTCCCGCAAAAGAACTCACGAGAAAATGGACGAACGAGTGCCTTTTCCAATCATAAAAGTTTCACTTCAAAATGGATTTTAAGGATTTTCTAACTCAGCAATCCGTTTCGATTGATCAGTTACAGGGTAAAGTTGCAGATTCATTTGATACACTCTCTCCCCCTTTTCGTTCATTCTCTGGATGGAATTATCTTTGTGAATTTGTTTTCTAAATTTTCTTAATTGAAACCGCAGTTCCTCGAACTCTTTCTTGGTCAGAGAAAGAGTCAAAGTTCCAAACTCCCGCTCCATGGGACTGTCTTGGAATAAAGATTCAAGCCCCAAACTCATAAGCTGCGTTTGCAACCGCCGAATCAAATCCACCGGAATGTCATCCGTACCATCGCCTTGCTTGCGTCCCTTTTTGATTTCGCCCGTCTCCGCGTCCAAAACAAACTCACCCGAATCAATGAGCTTATTAAGCGCGTTTTGAATTTCCGTTTCACTGGCTTTGTTTCTCAAAAGCTGTCGTAGGGCAGATGCGGTAAACTGCGCGCCTTCTTGGTCTAATAAAGAATATAAAATCCACCCAATCCAATTAGGAACTTTATCTAAATACTTTCGGTCTATAACACCTTGTCTTAAAGCTTTTTGAAGACGAAAATCAGACAAAGACTTGAGATACTGATTACGCAACACAGGATCTGTTTCTTGGCTGTACAAAACCATCAAGACAAACTCATCCGTGTTTTCTTTATTCATCTGCATGGCTCTTGCAAATTTAAAAGCCATCTCTTCAGATAAGTTCCGCTGCCCTTCAATAATCATTTTCAAATAATTGGGAGATCGGATGTCCGCCGCCGCAGAAAAAAAAGAATAGTTGTATTGCCGGCGGTTGCCTTTCGTCATCTCTCTCTTATAAAGGTAAAAAGCCCGGAGAAAATCCCTATAATTCAAATAGTCCCCTAATTGTGGTTCTTTGCACTCCACAGGAGGAGAAGAAACGAGATCTTTATTTTCAATTGAAATACCCATCTTGTAAACCTCGAGAGGCTTCAGTTTTTAAAATAAAGAATGATATTACAAGTTTAATCTAATTTATGAAGTGGTGCGTTTAAAAATAAGGATTTCCACAGCTTCAAGGCTTAAATGATAAACCCTGATTTGCTTTTGACGGGAGCTTTCTCCCTTGATTAATTCTAAAGAAGAAATTTTAACATTCAAAACTTCAGATAAAAATCGAAGCAAACACGCGTTAGCTTTTCCATCCACGGGCGGGGCTTCAATTTTTATCTTTAAACGGTCATTGTATAAACCAATGATTTCATTTTTCTTTCCCTGAGGAAGGACATGAAGCTCCAAAATGCTTCCCTGTGAATCAGATCGAATCCATGCCATCTCAAAACTCCTCAATGATGCCGGCGAAAAAAGGCATAAATAAAAAAGCTAGGGCTGTTGCGTGTGACAACAGCCCTATAGGTGGTCGAGGGAGCCTTCAATCATTTAATAAATTAAAAATAGTAGGTATAACCCAATGTGGCCAAAATCCCTGAGAGAGTTGTGCCTAAATCACGATTGTTCATTTCCACTTCTTCGCCTGATTGCGTCGGCCCGGTGATCCCCGAACTCCATCCTCCGGCGGAAGAAACTGCAGTGGCTTTATTGCGTTCAAACGGCAGATAACGGAAGTTACCTTCTAAATTAAAGCAATGATCATCAAAGAAACAAAACTCCGCGCCCAAGCCGGTGATACCGCCAAAGTTACCGCCCGAAAATTCCATCGTGCTGTCGTTTTCCCGAATTTTTCCAGTCAAGCGACCGTAGCCAACACCGATTTGCATATAAAATTTCATGAACGAGTTTTCCAAAGGGGTCATGCGAAACATCGGAAAGAACGTCCATCCACTTAATTCATAATTGTACTTAGCCCCAGAAGGATCGCTTCCCTTAGAGCTTTGAGCAAAAACTGATGGTCTAAAAAGAAGAGCAAACATAGTCCCACCGAATTCATACATATATTGAAACGTGAGTTCATAGCCTTGCCCCAAAGGTTTTGTACTGATTCCGCCAGCAACGGAGTTCGCCGTAGAAATCAAGGTGTCAAAGTCGTCTTGACTGGGAGAAGTGAAAATCATGGCTCCACCAATACTGTGGGTCCCGCCAAAACTTCGCCCCTGAGAAGCCACCGCAAACAAAACAGTGATCGCAAACAAAACCTTCCTTAAACAAACTCTATTCATGAAACACTCCTCTTTCTTATAAAACTTATAAAATATCCACCGCTAAGGGCGAAATTTCAGATGTTAATTTTGGAGAACTCTCGTCAGAAAGGGAAGAATGCGGCGCTGACTCTGTCAGCGGCATTCCCATGTATTTTTTCCCCTCTTCCAGCAACGACAAATGAGCATGCGCCAACGCTTTCATGTTGCTTTCAAACTGGATTCTCAGTGCTTTTAAATCATTGATTTCCGTGTAAGCCTTTTGTAAGGATTCATGCGTTGACCGTTGCAAATCATTCGTCTTCAATTGAGCTTCTTGCACAATGAGCTCTGCTTTTTTCTCTGCATCCTCTCGGATTTTTTCAGACATTTGAGAGGCCGTTGTCAGCGTAGTCTTCAACAATTGATCTCTCTCTTTAAATTCTGCGATCTGGATTTCTTTTTCACGCAACCGTTCACGAAGCTCATTTCTCTCTTTAAAGAGGGCTTCCAATTGATCACTAATGGCTTGAAGGTAAGCCACAACCTCTGTTTGATTCAAACCATAAAAAGACCTGTTAAACGTCTTATGAGCGACATCCACTGGAGTGATCTTCATCTTCACCTCCTCAAGAAATATTTTTCTTCACCATTATTCAACTGACTCTTGCCGAAACAACCCGTTCATTCCACAATAGTGAAATAACGCGCTCCCGGAATCACCAACAGTTTATCCCTGCAAAACCAACTCAATGAAAAACCATAATTAACTCTCAGTTTTGCGAGGCTAGAATCAATAAACTCAATTCTTTGGTACAATGCTTTTCAAATCACTGCTGGATTCTTGATTAATTCTAGACAAAGAGAGGGATGAGAATCAAATGACTTAAGTCCAGCAAGCCCTCAATCGAAGAAAAACTAGACCAAGGACTAAGAAATAAACTCTTAACAGGGATCTGAGATCAAAAGGTTTACCTAAATTTACTTTGGATTGGCATTGTTTGTAAGCCGCGAGAGCTCTTGGTTTCTCATCCAGGCTTTTTCAAAACTCAAACGCAACACACGCTCCAGTTCTAATTCTCTCATGGAATCCAACCCCGCAGCGGTAACGCCTTTTTTAGATGTAACTCTTTGCTGAAGCTCTTCTAAAGAAACTTTTGATTCTGTTTGAGCCATCAATGTAGCACCTAAAAATGTTTCTAACGTCATCTTTTTAGCAACCTCAGGAGAAAACCCTCGTTCCTCAATCCAATCTTGCCAATAAGACATGAGCTCCAAAACAAAGCCCGTCCCCGATGAACAAGAGATGGTAAGAGCATCGAACATATCTCCCTCTTCCATTGCAACCACATAGCCTAAAGGAGCCAGTAATTCTTCCATAATCACATTTGCTCCTTCATCGCCCTCATCGTTCAAGCAATAACCAATCACACCTTTGCCAAGAGCCGATGGAGTGTTAGGCATCACACGCACTAACCGGGAGTGGGGCAATGTTTTTTCTAAAGTCCCAAAGTCGATTCCCGCCAAGAGACTCGCCACAATTTGATCCGGTTGCAAAAGAGACGCGATCGGTTCTATAGCGCTCGAAAAATCCTGTGGTTTCACGGAAAGAAAAAGAATCTGCGTGTGATCCACGACCTCTTCGTTATCGCTGGCCGCATTGATATTCCATTGATCCTTCAGCTTCATTAGTTTTCCCGGAGTGCGATTGCTCACCCAAATATTTTCTGCTTTGACTTCGGAGGATTCCAACAACCGACGAATCATCACGGACGTCATGTTTCCCGCGCCAATAAAACCAATTTTCAAATGCTGCACTAAATTCATTTTTTATTCTCTCTCTCTAAAAAAACTCATCACTGTGATTCAAGACTCCACCCTTTTAACTCAAGCAATCGATAAAAACTATCAATGGATAAGCCCACCACATTGTCAAAAGACCCTTGATGGTTTTCAATAAAAGTTCCACCCAACCCCTGAATGCCATAGGCTCCTGCTTTATCCATCGGTTCTCCAGAAGCAACGTAATTTTTAATTTCTTCACTGGAAAGAGGACGAAAAAAAACATCAGTCGTGGTGATCTCACTGGCTTGTTCAAAAGTTTTACAGTTTACCACACACAACGCGGTCTTGACTTGATGAGCTCGACCCGACAAAAGTTTTAAATACGATTCTGCTTCAGCGGTATTTTTTGGTTTACCAAACGAAACTCCATCAACAATCACCATCGTATCGGCCGATAGAATTAAATTATCCTGAGATTTCAATTGTTTATTTTGTTCCAAGCAGGCCCAGGCCTTATCTTGAGCAATCTTCAAAATTTGCCCGTCTAAACTTAGGTTTTTATCCGGAGTTTCCGATATGTTAGCGGGGAGAATTGTAAACTTGATACCTGCTTTTATAAGCAAGTCTCTTCGTCTTGGAGATTGAGAAGCGAGAATCAGTTTATAATGTATCACTCATCTATTTTCATCACAAAGGTTGTGAAATGGGAAGATCTGATTTACTGCTTTTTAGTTCTTTGTTGTTAATCGGCGTATCCGTGTACCTTTTTGTTTCTGTCATTCTTGGCAATAACAACGACAAAGATCTCCTTGCATGGGCCAGCGGCGAAGATAAACCCAAACCTAAAAGCAAAGTTATCGAAATTGCCTTAATTTTAACACGTCAGTTCACTCTCAAATACGCACTGAAAATCAAAGATACGGCCTATCGAAAAAAAGTGGATCATCTTTTACTCACAGCAGGAATGTCCCGTGAAATGACGGTCGATGAATTCATCGGAATGCGCATTTTATTCGGAGTCATGTTTCCCATTCTGCTGTATCTTTTGAATTTGGCCGCAGAAGCAGAAATGCCTCTCACCTTTATTCTTGTTCTCATTCCTCTTGGATACAACTTGCCGGACATCCATGCGAAGGGAATTAAAAATCAACGCGTTCTTTCCGTGCGAAGCGACTTGCCCTTCTTTATTGATCTTTTGGCACTCTCGACAGAAGCAGGTCTGGATTTTATCGGAGCGATCCAACGTATTGCCGACAAAGCCCAAAACAGCGTCCTTGCGGAAGAGTTGGCTCTTGTACTTCAAGACATAAAATTAGGCTCTTCACGGATTGATTCCATGAAACGTCTGGCACAAAGATTGGATATGAGTGAAATTACTAGCTTCGTGGCTGTTCTCGCTGATGCCGATGCTACCGGTGCCAGTATTTCACAGGTGTTGAAAGATCAATCTATTCAAATGCGTTTGGAACGATTTGTTCGAGCTGAAAAAGCGGGGGCGCGAGCTTCGCAATTGATTCTGCTCCCCATTGTTCTTTTTATTCTACCCGCTGTGTTCATTATGGTTTTTGGTCCCATTGCTCTTCAATTCGAGCAGGGAGGAAACTAATGGCGCAATTGACGAATTCAACGCAAAGTCGCACCCTCACCCAAAATCTTGTCGTTGCGGACAACCTCTTTCAGAGAATGAAAGGGTTACTAGGAAAATCTCATTTAAAAGAAGGGGAAATGCTGTGGATTTTAAGGTGCAACAGTATCCATACCTTTTTCATGAAGTTTCCGATCGATTGTGTTTTTCTAAATAAACAAATGTCAGTTTGTTCGATTCAGTCCCATGTCAAACCCTGGCGGCTGGTTCTCCCTATTTTCAAGGCCACGTCGGTCATTGAAATGGAAGCGGGAAAAGCCCTACAATTCAACATTCAAATTGGGGATCAACTGCATGTGGGCCATTAGGATGCTTTCTGGAAATCACGCGGGGCAAGTGTTTCCTCTCCAAGAGGGAAGAAACCTCATCGGTCGAGGCGTGAATTGCCAAATTCGATTCAATGATTTGGACGTCTCCAAAGAACATGCCTTTATCATTTCTGAAGAAAAAAAATTGATCCTCATGGACAACCAATCCAGAAACGGAACTTTTGTCAATGGTGTCATGATCAATAAAACCAATTTAAAACGAGGCGATAAAGTTTCATTCAATCAAACACTCTGTGACGTTATTTACCTGCCAAATGCAAACGCCAACAAGATGCTATCGCTCGTGCCCAATGCAAACGGAGCGGCACTCACTCCGCAAACGATTCCCATGGGATCACCTGCGCACTACAATCCTCATGGAGTTCCTGGTCACGTCAATCCCACTTCATCTTCAATGCCTGCTTTTGAAAATAACATTTCCGTGGAGAGAACCTCACCGCCATCCTCTGATTTTTTCAAACGCTATTTTGAAGAAGTTTTAATGCCCGGCGTGTATCAACTCGGTAAAGTCATGGAGTTCAAACTCGTCATTGGCCTCTTCATGCTGATTTACGCCGTTTTGGTAACGGCTCTTTCAACTATCCCCATGCTCGCAATCACCTCGGATAGCATTCAAATAGAGAGTCGCAGAAGGGCTCTGACCATCGCCCGTAATTTAGCGAACCTCAATCAACAAGCTCTTCTCAAAGATATGGAATCCGCCGTTTCAACTCAAACAGCGGAACTCGAAGAAGGCGTAAGCCAAGCGTACATCATTCGTCAAGCCGATGGATCCGTGATCGCGCCGGCGTCTCGCTCCGGGACCATTCCATCCATTCCTTTCATTGAAACTGCACGCCGCGAACAAAAAGAACTCATCAAACAAATTGATTCCTCCCATATTGCTGTTGCCGTTCCGTTGTCGGCCTTCAACCCGGATACGTCCACTTATGCGATCAAAGCTTTTGCCATTGTTATTTACGACATGGGTTCTCTCGCCATTGACGATGGAAGAACTCTCAGTTTGTTCTTTCAAACCCTGATCATCGCCATCATCTTAGGTTTCTTTCTTTATCTGCTATTCTACCGATTCGTAGAACACCCTGTTGCAAAACTTAACACGCAGATTGATCACGCTCTGAAAACAAAGTCCTCCTCCATCGCGACTGTTGATATTGATTTTCCTGTCTTTCAAAGTCTCGTTTCAAACATCAACAGCCTCATCACGAGGGTTTCTACCTCAGACGGCGATTCTGAGAGTTTTTCTGGAGCCAACAAAGACTTTGAAATGATCAACGTTGTGAAACTCATTGGTTATGCGGGTCTTGTTATTAATTCAGATCACACGGTGCTTGGTCTTAACAGCGCGGCAGAACAGCTTTTAAATCTCAGCGAATTTCAAATAAGAAACCAACCCATCACTCTTATTCCTGACCAGGCTTTGCAAAAAAGTCTGTATGACCTTATGGAACACGCTCAAAGGGACCCCGCCATTCCGAGTCGCAATGAATTGGAATTCGGAGGCGTCAACACTGAAATTAATTGTCAAGCCATCACCAATAAAAGCCAAATTCAATACTACATCGTCACCATCATTCCCCTTGAAGGCGGCTAACCGTGAATACAGCAAAGGCATTCCCCTCTGATTTAATTAAAATTGACGTGAAAATCACCTCAGGGCCTCACGAAGGGGAAACCTTTGTCATCACAAAAGACATCTTCAATGTCGGTAGAGGCGCTGAAAATGACATCATCCTGATCAATGATCCTAAACTGAGTCGCAATCACATTAAAATTTCAATGAAAGAATCTCATCTTTTCGTTGAAAATTTAAGTACTCGCAATCCGATTCTTTTCAAGAAAAAATTAGAGCAGCAAGTGGAAATCAAACCCATGGATCGCATCCGTATTGGGGATACTGAAATGGAACTCTCTTGGAATGCGACGCTTTTTGAAAAAACATTAATGGCCACCGAAGATCCAACCCAGCTTTCTGTTCAACGAACGATAGCCACCAAGGTGGAAGACATCCCCGAACAAGAGCTTCCATTGCCAGTTCTCACAGAAAAAAATAAAATTCCAGCCATCATCCCTCTACCTGCGGCAGCGACAGCGGCGGCAACTGCACCCCCAGCCACCACCGCCACTTCCGCCTCGGATAAGGCTCTTCGTAATAAAGTGCTTTTTCACCCTACAGCACCCAAAATACCACTTGCGCCTTCCATCAAAAATGAAAATAGAATCGTGAAAAATGATGAGCCTCCAAAGATAAATGCGGCTCCTCCTCCTCGCCCCGCCCCGAATGCCATCATTCACAAGAGTAAAATCCCGCCTCGCTTTCTACTCATAGGAGCTGGAGTGGTTCTGTTGATCATTATTGTGATCATGCAATCGGGAGATAAAAAACCCAAAAAACAAACGGCGTTGAAAGACCCACATCAACTCAATGCGGAACTGCAAAAATCAAATCAACTTGTTGAAAATTACATGAAAGAAAAAAAACTGCAGGACGACGGACGGATGGATCGCGTGCATGAATCAGCTCAATCCTACTATATCAGGGGCTTTCGCGATTATCGACAAGGACAATTCTCGCGCGCCATCATCGCTTTTCAAGCCGCCCTCTCTTTTGACCCGAATCATGTGCTGGCGAAAAAATATCTTCTTCAAAGTGTAAAAAAACACTCTGAAGTCGTTCAATTCAATCTTGATCAGGCGAAGAGGTACAAGGAAAAAAGCAACTATCGCCTTTGCCGATCTTCGGCCAAACAAGTCATTATTATGGCTCTCCGAAAAGATCAAAGCGATCCTCACTATAAAGAAGGAAAAAGCCTGTTTGATGATTGTGACATGCTCTCTAAGGGACGGTTTTAGCCATGGTTAAACTGGTTGTGCGCCTTCATGGAAAAGTCATTCAAACACTGGAACTCTCTGATCCCGCCACCACCTACTGGGCCGGAAGAAGTGAAAATTGCCAAGTGGTTTTAAATCACGAGAAAGGAATTTCCCGTCAGCATTTCAAAATCAACCTCAAAGAGGGCCTTTGGAATCTAGAAGTCACGTCAACCTATGGCGATATTAAAACCGGTGAAACGACCGTGCGAGAACTTGTGCTGCAAGAAGGCACCAGCTTCAGCCTTACACCTTACGAATTCCATGTGGAAAGCATCCACACTCAAAGTCACTCTTCTGATTTAGCTCTGGCTTCAGGAGAAGCTCGGGCAAGATCCTCCTCTTCTGCTGCGGGATCTCCCCACCAAGAATTCGAAAAAACCGTGACTCGAGTTTTCGAAACAAGCAAACAATACACTCTCGCCTACTTCAATAAAGATACCAACGAGAGCAAAGTTTTTATCCTGACTAAAAATGAATACGTCATTGGTCGTGATCCTGGGTGTGATATTGTGCTCAATGATGCTCGCGTGAGCCGACGTCAATTCAAATTGATCAATAAAAATGGAAGTTTTTATTTAATGGACAACTTGGGCATTAACGCCACAAAAATCAATAAAATTAAAGTGACTTCCAATGAACCCCAATTACTCAGCAGCAACGACGAGATTAAAATTCTATCTCACAAATTAAAATTCGAGATCCGAGACTCTCAATTCGAAAGCCAGTGGCAAAAAGTGAAACATTTGGCGCTGATCGATCCTGCTGACTTCTCTAATAACCCTGATCTCAACGACCCTTCTTTAGGAGAAGGGTCCACTGCAAATCAATCCAATGAAACTACGGACTCTGACCCTGCAAAAATTTTAAATTTTTGGGGGATCAAAATAGCTCTCACCAAAAAAAATAAGATCCGCATGGGACTCGTTGGTCTGCTATTGATCGTCGCCATTGTCATTTCATCGGACAACAGCAGCATGGATCCCAATGCCAATGTCGCCAATCAACCAGCCAATCCTCTTGCCAAGTTAACACCCGAAGAACAAAAACAAGTGAAAGTTCAATACGAGCTGGCTAAAGATTTGTACACCAAAGGGAATTACCAAATGGCTAAAGAAGAACTCACCAAAGTTCATGCTAAAATCCCTTCTTATCTTGATTCCCTGGAGTTAGCTCGTTTTATCGAAGTGGGCATTCAATCGGCCCAAGAAAGAGAACAACAAGAACGTCTAAAAAGAGAAGCGGCTGAAATTGAAGAAAAAATAGTGAATATCGTGGCCTTCTGCCGTCAGCAATTAAAACCCGATGCGAGCATCGCGGAATCTGATGATTGCCTGTCCCCTGCCATTCAACTCAATCCTGAACATGAATTACTTGTAACTTTTCGAGGAGAAATCGCTCGCGTGGAAGAGCAAAGGAAAACCCTCGAGGCCGAGCGCGCCTTCAAAGCCGCACAAGCCGCGGAATTAGAAAAACAATACAAGTTAGCTCTGGAAATCAGCCAAAAAGATCCTTACAAGGGCAAGCAAGCCTTTGAAGATTTTTTAAAGTTGACCATGGATGACCCTAAAAAACTCCAAGATAAAGCAAAACGTGATATCAAGAGACTGGAGCGTAAAATAAAACAAAGCATCTCTTCAGCTATTAACTCCGTTAAGACTTTAGTCGAAGAAGGAAAGCACAGACAGGCCATTATTGCGCTTGAAAAAGCTGTTGAAATGTCCCCTCCCAATCATGAACTCGATGAAGAAATCGAAAAAATCACAGAAGATCTTCGAAAAAAGATGCAAGCTCTTTATCAAGAGGCCATCCTAGAAGAAAACATTGGCAATGTCGATACCGCCAAAGACCGGTGGAAAAAAATTATTGAACAAGACATTCCCAATGGAGAATATCACAATAAAGCCAAAATCAAATTGAAAAAATATGGTGGATGATGAAGCTTCAAGAACAATTCAGTTATAGAACTCATCAGTCTTGGCGACCTCAACCCACGCTCCTAACGGAAGACTCCCTTCAATTCACCGGCGTGAGTTTTTCGTGGGGAGAAATGGATGTCTCTCAAAAGGCCTTTGAAAACATAAGAATTTTTGTAGAAGCCACTCTTAATCAATCCGAGGTTACGAACCCTTTTGGTTTCAACGAAAGCCTTTCCAGTTTGGAAAACGCTCTTTACTCGGGCTGCTCCCAAGCCAATGATGTGATTTATCGTTTGATCAACAACATCACATTGACGAGCGGGTTAGAAGGCTTGTGGATGATCAAAAAAGGCAAAGAATTAGCCATGATTCAGGTGGGACAACCTCAAGTTTATCTGATCCGCAACCAGACCCTCACACCTCTTTTTGGAGTAGGAGACATCACCACTTCGCAACCAAATAATGGTGAATTTTTACCTCATAGATTATTAGGTGTTCACAATCAAGGGGCCTTCAACATCCAAAGCGTTGGTCTTGAAGACAATGACCAATTGTTATTGCTTGCCCATAGCTTAATCCCGATGAGTTTGCATGACGTTCTGAAATCCAAATCTAAGATTTATGATGCAAAGTTGCTCTTTCAAAAAATTGCCAAAGAGCACCCTCACTGCCCCTTTTGGATTTCTACTTTTTTATAAATTGACAGATTCACAGTCAAAAGTGTGACGGGACATCGCCCCCCTTTGGTCTAAAACCCAAACTTAGCCTAGTTTCATTAATAAATAAAAATAGTTTTTTACTGGAAATTCGTCTTTTCTGACTCTTTTTCTCACCTCAGTCCTGTTGGCATATATGTTGCTGTATACAAAATTCAACAGAAATAAATTTTAATAGGGGGTCGTGTGGCTGAGGAAAAAGCAGAAGCACCCAAGAGTGTGCCACCTCAAAGTGGGCCAAAGCAAACTTTACTCATTGCACTTTGTATCATCAATATGGCTGTCGTTGGTGCCGTGGGGTTCATGCTTTATCTCAACAAGAAAAAAGAGGCTGCTGAACCCAAAATTGAAAATGTCATCAAAGGCGAATACGAAGCGCAAATCAGTGATGCCAAAGAAGCTAATAACTTTGTCAAAGAAATGGTCCGTTTGGAACCTTTTGTTGTCAATTTAGCAGGATCTCGTGGGCGCAGGTTGGCTCGTGTCACTCTGGAGCTTGAAGTCGATAACGACAAAGTTAAGGATGAAATTGAAACCCGGTCCGCGCAAATTCGAGACATCATTATCATCATCTTGTCCGCAAAAAATTACGAAAGCGTGTCCAACAAAGAAGGAAAGGATGCCTTGCGAGACGAAATCAGAGACACCGTCAGCGGCTTTCTCACCAAAGGAAAAATCCGAAAAGTATTCTTCACTGAGTTTATGTACAACTAAAAGGAGATCTTCATGAATCAGGTGCTCAGTCAAAGTGAAGTTGATGCTTTATTGGCTGCCGTCTCGGAAGGAGATGTCAGTGGAGGAGGCTCTTCTTCTAACTCATCTTCAGGCTCCGGAAGTAACAAAGCCTCTGGAACAAAGGATGCTTTATCGGGTGAAGAAAAAGTTGTCGTTGTTTATGACTTAACCAGCCAGGATAGGATTATTCGGGGACGACTTCCCCAACTTGAAGTGATTTACGAGAAATTCATGCGATCCTTTCGCATTAGTCTCTCTTCGGCTCTTAGAAAAATTGCTACGCTCAATCTCGCCAGCACTGACTTTCTCAAGTTTGGAGAGTTTGTTAACACACTTCCCATGCCCACGTGCATGAGTGTTCTTCGTTTCAACGCTCTTCGCGGCTCAAGCTTGTTCGTGATCGAAAGCAAATTAGCCTATGCCTTGGTCGATAGTTTTTTTGGCGGTGCCGACAGACCCTATACAAAAATCGAAGGAAAAGACTTCACTCAAATTGAACTCGCCATTGTCAGAAAAATCGTTGATCTCGCCATTGATGATCTAGAAATGGCATGGGCTCCCATTGAAAAAATCGACTGTAGCTTTCAACGTACAGAAGTGAATCCGCAATTCGTGGGTATTGTTCCTCCCACAGATGTGGTCATCGCCACCACATTTGACGTTGAACTTGAAAACGCCAATGGAACAATCACGTTGGTGATTCCCTACGCCACCATAGAGCCTATTAAACAAAAATTATCAACTGGCTTCCAAGTGGAATCCGATCAAACGGATAGAAAATTATGGTACGAAATCATCAAAGAACAGCTGATGAACACGAATATGGAGCTCAGGGTTAATCTCGGCGAATCAGAAATCAGCTTATCAGAATTGATGGACTTAAAAGAAGGTGATGTCATTCCATTAGACCAAGACGCCAACGGCGAATTTAACATTCACGTCGAAGGTGTTCCCAAATTCAAAGGTCTTTACGGCATACACCACGGATCCATCGCTGTACAATTAACAAAATTTATTTAATTAAAATGAGGGGGAACAATGGGCGATAGTTTTGACAATCTAGCCGAGAAATTATCCGCAGAAAGCGCCAGTGAATCGGAAAAATCTAACAATTCTGAATCTATCATGCATTTTGGAGATGAGAAAAAAGATCGTAATTTGCAAATGATCTTGGACATTCCCTTAAAAGTTTCCGTCGAATTGGGAAGAACAAAAATGCCCGTGAAGGAACTTATCAACTTGGCTCAGGGAAGCGTTGTTGAATTGAACAAACTCGCCGGTGAGCCTCTGGAAGTTTACGTTAACGATAAATTAATCGCCCGCGGGGAAGCTGTCGTCGTTAACGAGAAATTCGGCGTGCGTTTAACAGATATTATTTCACAATCCGAAAGAGTGGAACAACTCAGTTAACTGTTTTCTTCAATTTGATTGTGGATTTTGGGTTTTATCAACCAGTGATTCGAGCACTCACTCCAATCATGACTATATAAGGATATGATTTATGATTAAAACATCTTTGTTGTTCGTTGTTTTCTTCTCCATCAATGGTTTGGCCGGGAGCAAACTGCTGACCGCCAGCACGTCCAATGAACAAGACATCCTTCGACTCGAGTTAGGTTTCGATCAAATCATCGACTCTAATGCCGTGACTTTGGCATTTCAAAAAAAATCCTTGATCCTCACTGTGCCAGAAGCCAGTTTAAATAAAAATTTACCCGCTTTGGATGCCAAATCTCCTTACATTAAAGATTTAAAATTGAAAAACTCCGGTTCCAAAAATATTTCTCTGGAGATAGAATTCAGTGATGTCACTGCTATGCAGATGAAAGAAAACTTAGCTTTGGAAAGCATAGGAAAAGCCCTCGTCATTGAAATTCTCCCACCCACCATGCAGCACGCTCAAAATCAAAAAGAATCGACATCAAACTTGGACTCTCTCTCTTCCGTGACGGCAGCTCCAACGGCATCTTCGTCTCTAGGCCTACCGGATAAAAAAATGAATCAGGCCCACACGGAAGCCTTAGCCTCCTCAAAAACCACTACCACCACCACAGCTTCCTCTTCTGTAAACCAAGAAGAATCTAAAATTCCTCTCTTTGAAAATAAAACAGAACCGAGCCGCAGTGGTCAAAGTGAAGTGACTAAAATTGGTTTAATGGTCATTGGATTAATAGTGCTCGGTGGAGGTTGCATTTTCTTCTTGAAAAATAAAAGTAAAATGGTCAACGGACCAGAGTCTCTCATGAAGATTAAAATGATTACGCAATTTCACATAGGACCAAAAAAATCCCTCGCGGTCATTCGCGTGGCAGGTGAATCCTTGCTCCTGTCCATCACAGAAACTCAAATCACTTTGATCAAATCACTCGCTCTCCTGGACGAAGACTTGCCCGAAGTCACACCTTCTGATTTCGCAGAATCTCTGGATGATGAAAATAAAAGTTCCAGCCACCGGGCAAAAGAATCCTATTTTGCCAATGAAACAACTTCAACGGAAGAAGAGTTTTCCTTTGGACCCGCGACGAAAACCACCCTCACTCAAAAAATACCCCTCTTAAGGAAAATAATATGAATCGTAAATTTGTTTTTCTTTTGACGATTTTTGGTTCTTTCCTGTTGCTCAGCCAAAATCTTTTTGCTCAGGTTACGTTGCCCACGGTGAATCTTGGTTTCAAGAGCGTCGACAACCCTAACGAAATGGTCAACGCCATTCGCATTTTAATGATATTAACAGTTCTCACACTGGCACCCGCGATTTTAATCATGATGACGGGATTCACGCGAATTATCATTGTTCTTTCTTTTTTAAGGCAAGCCCTCGGACTTCAACAAATGCCGCCCAACCAACTCATGATTGGCTTAGCCCTCTTTTTAACCTTTTTCGTGATGGGACCGGCCTTTACAGAAATAAATGAAAAAAGTTTACAGCCTTACCTCAAAGGCAGCATCTCTCAAGAGGCCGCCTTTGACATTGCTCTTTCTCCCTTGCGGCGTTTTATGTTCAATCAAACACGCGACGCTGACCTCAGTTTATTCATCAAATTTGCCAACCTCAACACACCTAAAACCAGAGCTGAAGTTCCCACCATGGTATTGATTCCCTCGTTCATTGTGAGTGAGCTCAAAACCGCCTTTTTAATTGGTTTTATCATCTTTCTGCCTTTTTTAGTCATTGATATGGTGGCGGCGAGCAGCCTCATGGCCATGGGAATGATGATGCTCCCTCCCACTGTTATTTCTCTCCCTTTGAAAATCATGCTTTTCATTGTCGTCGATGGATGGGGTTTGCTCATCGGATCCATGGTTAAAAGCTTTGGGTAAACAAAATAAAATTTAAAGACTCTCACGGTGAGGTGAATGATGACAGAAGATTTAGTTCTGCAACTAGCGCAAGAAGCCATGAAAACAACGGCTTTCGTAGCCGCACCGATATTGATCAGCACCCTGGTTATTGGTCTCGTGGTCAGTATTTTTCAAGCACTCACTCAAATCAATGAAGCGAGTTTAAGTTTTATCCCTAAAATGATCATCGTGGGAATTGTTTTAGTTCTGGCAGGCCCGTGGATGTTGGACTTGCTCAGTCACTACACCACACAGCTTTTTCAAAATATTTCTGAAATTGTTCGAGAATAAACGAGGTTCATGATGCCCGCCATTTATCAATGGTCCGAAACAGAACTTTTACTTTTTATTCTGACATTTATACGCATTACAGCGCTCATGGCCTCATTTCCTATTTTTGGACTTCAAGGCGTTCCCAACTCAACTAAAGTCTTGTTGTCTTTGATCATCGGGATCGTTCTTTTTCCCTCCGTGAAATCCATTAACATCGGTTTTAGTTATGGGATAGATACAGGTTTTTTGTGGCTCGCCTTAAAAGAAACACTCATTGGCATCTTCTTGGGTTCCATCGCCCGACTTTATTTTATGTCTATCAACGTCGCAGGACAAATCATGAGTAACTCACTCGGACTTTCGTCAGCCCAAGTGTTCAACCCCATGCTTGGAACTCACTCCAACACTTTAGAGCAATTCCAAGTCTCCTTTGCCATGCTTTTATTTTTAGGCTTCAACGGTCATCATGTGTTGTTAGCGGCCATGAACGAAAGTTTTCATGTCATCCCAATGTCTTTTGACATGATCAAATGGGACGGTGTCAAAACAGCGGCTGTCATGGGTAGCGATATCCTCTCTCTTGGTCTGAGGCTCAGCGCTCCTGTGGTCGTAGCATTATTTTTGACCCAAGTTTGCATGGGAATCATAGGTCGAGTTGTTCCGCAAATCAATGTGTTGGTCACGAGTTTGCATCTAACAATTATTATCGGTCTTTTTGTCATTTTTATGACGCTTCCTTTTTTCTTAGAGGGTGTCCACGAAATGGAAAGGCAGATGGGAGAATATCTTTTTGGTATCATGAAAGGAATGTGATTCGTGGCTGCGGATGAAGCGGGTGAAAAAACCGAAGAAGCAACACAAGCGCGGCGAGAGGAATTCCGCAAGCGGGGTCAAGTTGCCCAAACGCGTGAATTGGCTTCAGCCATGGTTTTGTTATTTGCTTTCTTCATCATTTATTTTGCCGGACGTTATTTTGTAAATCAGTCCTATTCGCTCTTTAATACTTTTTTTGTGGATGGGGTTTTTCAAGCGACGGATCACGATGAGATAAACAAAATGATCCAACTCGCAGGTATCTCTATGGCTAAATTATTTTTTCCCATAGGAATCACAATTTCTGTCATTGCTCTGTTTTCAATTGTAATTCAAATTGGTTTTCTGCAAGTTGAAGATGCCCTGAGTTTCAAAATGGACAAGATCGATCCTTTTAACGGAATGAAACGGATCTTCAGCTTAAAAAGCGTGGTCGAAGCCATTAAAGCCGTCTTTAAACTCTTGATCATCGGAATGATCATTTATTTCACTTACAAATCAGAAATCATCAAATTACCTAATTTGATGGATCAGTCCGCTGAAACTATTTTATCTTATCTCGGCGACAAGGTCGGTCTCCTTTTGGCCTCCATTGCCGCACTCTTTTTAGCTCTCGCTGGGGGAGATTATTTTTTTCAACGATGGGATCTGGAAAAACAAATGATGATGACCAAACAAGAGGTCAAAGAAGAGACGAAATCCCGTGAAGGTGATCCCTTAATCAAGTCAAGAATCCGGCGCATTCAAAGAGACATCGCTCAACGAAGAATGATGCAAGAAATTCCGAAAGCCGATGTGATCGTCACCAACCCTACGCACATCGCCGTAGCGCTCAAGTACGATAAGACAACTCCCGCTCCTAAGGTCATTGCCATGGGAGTAGACCTGATTGCTGAAAAAATTCGGAATCTGGCGCGTGAGCACGACATACCGATCGTAGAAAACAAACCTCTCGCCCGCACGATTTATAAAACCATGAAGATAGGTCAGGTGATTCCGCGAGAACTGTATGTGGCTGTCGCAGAAGTGCTTTCGTACGTCTACAAACTTAAACGAAAGGTCATTCAATAATGGAGGGATTATTTCAGTTTTTGAAACGATTTGAGAAGTACTCCAAAAATACCGATCTATTGATTGCTTTTGGATTGCTCGCCATCATGGCAGTGATGATTGTTCCCATGCCTCCCATCTTATTGGACGTCGCCCTCACGTTTTCACTGGGTTTGAGCATTTTGATTTTACTGATCTCCATTTATGTGACTAAAGCTCTCGACTTTAGCGTGTTCCCGACCTTGCTTTTAATCACCACCCTTTTTCGACTGGCCTTAAACGTAGCCACCACTCGTGTGATTCTTTCAAAGGGTCATGAAGGTCCGAGCGCCGCAGGTTCTGTGATCCATGCTTTTGGTAATTTCGTGATCGGCAACAACTACGTCATTGGGTTCATCGTGTTTGTCATTTTGGTCGTCATTAACTTCGTGGTTATCACCAAAGGTGCGGGGCGTGTCGCCGAGGTTGCTGCGCGTTTCACTTTAGATGCCATGCCTGGAAAACAAATGTCTATCGATGCTGATTTAAATGCCGGAATGATCAATGAAACAGAAGCGCGGAGAAGACGAAAAGAAATTGAATCTGAGGCCGATTTTTATGGAGCCATGGATGGTGCCAGCAAATTCGTACGCGGAGATGCCATCGCTGGGATTATCATCACCGTGATCAATATTCTCGGCGGCCTCCTCATTGGGGTTCTACAAAAAAACCTCGATGTGGCTGTCGCTGCTAAGAACTACACCATGCTCACCATTGGAGAAGGTTTACTCGCTCAAATCCCCGCCCTGATCATTTCAACTGCGGCCGGTACGGTCGTCACTCGCAGTGCCCGTTCCGGAGAAAACATGGGCGCGGAGATGACCAAACAACTTTTAATTAACCCGCGGGCCCTTGGAATCACCGGCCTTGTTCTGAGCCTTCTGGCCCTTATTCCCGGACTGCCGACTCTTCCTTTTCTCATGATGGGAGGATTCATGGGAGGAGTTGCCTGGATCATCAATCGTTATCAAATGGAAGAAAAAGAAGTTAAAAGAAAAGCAGAATTAGAATCAGCAAAAGCACCTGTCAAAGAAAACATTGAAAATCTATTGCCTTTGGATCTGGTAGAACTCGAAGTTGGCTATGGCCTTATCAGCATTGTGGACTCTGATCAATCCGGTGATCTTCTAGAACGAATCGTATCCATCCGAAAACAATTCGCCTTGGATTTAGGAATCGTTGTTCCCAGCATTCATATTCGAGATAATTTGCAACTCGGAGCTGGAGAATACCGCCTCTTAATCAAAGGAAACAAAGTGGCTGGTGGAGAACTCAGATCCGATGCGCTTCTCGCCATGGATCCTGGAACGGTCATGGCCCCCATTGCTGGAATTAAAACTAAAGAACCCGCCTTTGGATTGGATGCTTTGTGGATTTCTCCCCAATTAAAAGAAGATGCCGAAAACTCCGGATACACCGTCGTGGATCTTCCAACGGTGATGGCAACACACATCACTGAAGTGATTCGCACTCACGCCCACGAACTGCTGGGACGTCAAGAATCCTCTCAACTCATCGATAATTTCAAGAAAAGCCATTCAAAAGTGGTGGAAGAGCTCATTCCAGATATTCTTCCTCTCGGCTCTGTCGTGCGGGTACTCCAGAATTTATTGAAAGAACAGATTTCCATTCGCGATCTTTTAACCATCTTTGAAACGCTGGCAGATGAAGCTCCCCGCAGCAAAGACATTGATGTTCTCACGGAATCCGTACGCAAAAACCTCGCTCGTGCCATCACGGCGAAATACAAGAATGAAGAGAATTCCATTCCCGTTTTATCTCTTCATCCAGCGCTGGAAGAATTGATTTCAAATTCTCTCTTGCAAACTGAGCAAGGTATTCAACTGGTCATGGACCCACAAACTGCTTCGCGCATGATTTCATCCATTGCCCGAGCTGTGGATTCACATCCTGAAATCGCAAGCCAACCGATTTTATTGACGAGCCCTTCGACCCGGCGTCACCTCTTTAAACTCACCCATCGCTTTATTCCTCAGTTGGTCATTCTGTCGCACAGTGAATTAACCAGTGACGTCAATGTTAAATCAATAGCTATTGTGGAGTTATGAAATGATTATCAAGAAGTTTGAAGCTAGAAGCATGAAAGAAGCGCTTGAGATGATAAAATCAGAACTTGGGCCTGAAGCCATTATCATTGCCGCAAGAGACAACATTAAAAATTATGGTCTCGTGGGAGACGAAAGCGTTGAAATTACCGCAGCGATACAAGAAGACCGCTTGCAAAAAAAGAAATTGGCAGAATCCCGAATGACAGCGGAACTTCGTGATCGAATTCATAAAGGATCAGCGAAAAACCACAAAGAATTGATTGAAAAGGTCATCCAAAACCGCCAAAAAGAAGATCAAAAAAACAACTCTCCATCGAAACCACTTGTTGCGACAGCAGCTAAAACTCCGGCCCGGCGCTCTCAACGCTACATTGATATGCTGGATGAAGTTGAGCCTGAAGCCGCACCGAATGGAGCGAGCGAGCGCCTCAAAATCGAAGCCCAAAAAGCATGGAAAACCTTGAAGCAATCAGCGACTCCCAACAATGCTTCATCTCTCACTCTTCATTCTCTTAAAGATGAAATCCATGATTTGAAACAATTCTTTACTTCGCTCCGTAATGTTCCACAAAATATAATTCCCGCTCATCCTGGGCATGATTTCGGTCTACGTTATGAGCTCTCCTCCTTTTATGAAAAGCTTTTAGCAACTGGCATAGAAAAAAATCTGTTAGTGACTCTTTTAAAACAAGTCCAAGATGATTTGCTCTCGACCAATACGCTGACCACTCCCTTCATTCATGGAATGATTGCAAAAACCCTAGCGCAAAAAATAATCATCAAACCTCCCGGAAGCGATTTTAAACTTGAAGTGTTTATCGGAGCCGGGGGTCATGGGAAAACGTCCTCCCTCATTAAAAGAGCTTCAGCTTTGAGCCTCAGCGAGCAAAAAAGAGTGGCCATCTTAAGCACAGATACGAAAAAATTAGGTGCTGATGAGCAATTAAAAATTTACTCTCAAATTTTAAATATCCCTTTCATGCCCATCCATTCTTCATCGGATTGGGCTTTTGTCGCCAACGAAATCCGGCACTTTGATCATATTTTGATAGACACGCCCGGCGTTCGATTCCGTTCCCCGGATGAAATCCAAGAGTTGAAAAAACGATTGCCCTCCAGCTCCTTGAACTGCACCACTCATTTGGTTCTCTCCGCAACAGCGAAAGATCAAGATGCCATTGAAATCGGGAAACGATTCACAAGCGTTGGTTTTGATGACATCATCTTTACCGCCCTTGACGAATCTTTGCAGCATGGTGTTTTGCTGAACTTTCAAAATTTCATAGGAAAGCCGTTTCACTCTTTTGGGATCGGGCCTAAAATTCCGGAAGACTTTGAACCCGCAACCATTGAACGAGTGGTTGATTTATTTATTGGCGCCCCTATGATTTTTGATCACAATGCCGAGCTTGGAATTTAAATGATTTCAGTCCTAACTTTAAACACTTATTTTTTGTTATCTAAATGGCTCAAAGCTAAAAAGACTCATTCAGCGAGAAAGGAATCCAGATGCAGTTCACCAAAAGCATAAGTATCTCCTCCGGTAAAGGCGGAGTTGGTAAATCAACCCTCATCTCAAATGTTGCTCAATACCTCTCACTCCAAGGTAAACGCGTTTTATTGTTCGATGGCGATGTTGGAATGGGAAATTTGCACATTCTTTTTGGCGTCAACACCGATAAAAGCATTTTGAATGTCATTAAAGAAAATGATTCCATCAATGATATTCTGACTCCCGTCATGCCCGGGGTCGACCTCATCCCAGGAGGCAGCGGTTTAGTGGATATCAACACCCTCAACCCATATGAAAGAAGAAATCTGATCGATGCCATCGACCACTTGGCACAAAAATATGATTACTTGCTCGTGGACACGGCTCCTGGGATCGCGGAACACGTTCTTTATTTGAATGCGGCCGTCGATCACACCGTCATCGTCATCACATCCGACCCTTCAAGTTTTGCCGATGCCTACGCGTTGATAAAAATTTTAAGTCTTTATCACAAAGTAAAAAAGTTTTCCATTGTTTGCAACTTCACCAAAGACAGTTCAGAGGGATTGTTGCTATTCAAGCGATTTTCCGAGGTTGTGCATCGATTTTTAAATGTTGGCATTGATTACTTAGGATCAGTCCCTTTTGAAAACGCTCTCAGAAAAAATGGCCTCCACCGCCGTCTCATCATGAAAGAGCGCTTGTCCAGCTCCGTGATTGAGAGCATCCAGGATATCAGTGTCCGCATTTTAGACGAACGTACTGAAATCAAACACTCTAAAGGTCTGCAAATGCTGTGGTCACAAGTTGTTGGTTTGGCATGATTTTAATTGGACTTTTCCGCACCATCTCATAATGGTATCTTGAAAGGTGTAGGGCGATTCCATCTCAATAGAGTTTAAAACAAAGAGAAAAACATTGTACGTACTTGCACTCACTGATGGTGAGGTCCTAGGGGGAGAAAAAAGAACATGTCGAAGCACTCAGCTCTTTTGAAGAAATACAAAGAGGATCCTTCGCGATTAACGTCCCAGCAAAAAGATCGTCTCATCATGGAGTATTCTCCCCTCATTCGCTTCATCGCTCAAAAAATCGCAGTGCGATTGCCCTCCAACATTGAATTAGATGATTTGATTTCAGCAGGTGTTATTGGCCTTATGGACGCTATTGAAAAATACGATCCTTCCCGGGACAATAAATTCAAAACCTACGCGGAATTCAGAATCCGAGGAGCTATCCTGGATGAGTTGCGCTCACAGGATTGGATTCCGCGCTCTGTACGCGACAAAGCCAAGCTCATCGACCGTAAACACATTCAATTGTCAGCGGAATTTGGGCGTGAAGTCACTGATGAAGAAATGGCATCAGCCTTAAACATCACTTTGGATCAATACCATGATCTCATCAATCAAACAAAACCCGTCAGCCTGCTCTCCATTGATGAATCACCCTCTTTCAGTGACTATGATAAAAAATCCATCTTGAACATCCTTGAAGGATGTAAGTTAGCAAGCCCGTTCAATCAACTTAATATGAAGTTGGTCAAAGAAGTTGTTTCAAAATCCATTGAAGAACTTCCGGAACGCCAGAAAATGGTCCTATCCCTTTATTATTATGAAGAACTCAGCTTAAAAGAAATCGGCCAAGTTCTCCGAGTGACAGAAAGTCGTGTGTCACAATTGCATGCTCAAGCTGTGCAAAAATTGAGAACCAAGCTCACTCTTGTTATTTCCTCTGGGGAATTAGAAGCCATTTGAATACTGTCCCTTGAGAAGTTCACAACTCATCATCTCTTAATGCAAGCGGCACTCATGTGCTGTTGAATGTTACAATGAAAACTCCCCGACAAGAATCGTTCATCACGATGACGATGTTTTAGGATTCATGATACTCAAAAAAAGAGAAGGGCTCCCTACACGATGTCTCATCAAGAAGAAAGGAGCCCCTTAAGATTGTATTTTTTATGAACGCATCATTTTGCGTTTATCAAGTCCGTATTTTTCAACTTTCATAATCAAACCAGCGCGGCTGATCCCTAACTCCTTCGCCAATTTGGATTTATTCCAACCTGTTCTGCGAAGACCTTCATGAATCATGTCTCTTTCCAAAGCTTCAAGGGCATCTTTCAATTTTCCTTGAAGACGGGCTCCCTGGATTTTACCTTTTTCAGCAGATTCAATAATCTTACCTGAAAGCAATTCTTCACTTATTTTAATCTCTTCACCAGCTAAGACCACACATCTTTCCATTTCATTCTGGAGCTCCCGAACGTTTCCAGGCCAAGAATAGTCATACAGTTTTTCCAACGCCCGTCGGGTCAGTGTTTTCTTGAGTCCGCCTTTTTGCTCACAGGCTTTTTGCAAAAAATACTCCGCTAACAATGGAATATCTTCTTTGCGTTCTTTCAAAGACGGAACCCGGATATTAATGACATTCAAACGATAATACAAATCTTCGCGGAACGTCCCTTGCTCCACCATCTCCCTTAAGTTTCTGTTAGTAGCGGCGATGATTCGCACATCCACTTTTCTGCCTTCCGTCGCACCCACAGGCATGAAAGTACCTTCTTGAAGAACGCGCAGTAACTTCACTTGCATTTGTGGAGAGGTATCTCCGATTTCGTCTAAAAAGAAAGTTCCTTTATCCGCAATTTCAAAAAGCCCTTTTTTATCTTTGAGGGCCCCTGTAAACGATCCCTTCACGTGACCAAATAACTCCGACTCTAATAAATTATCCACAAAGGCCGAGCAGTTTTGAATCACAAAAGCTTTATCTCGACGATGAGAATTATAGTGAATGGATTTAGCGATTAACTCTTTTCCTGTCCCGTTATCCCCTTGAATAAGTACGGTGCTGTCAGCTCCTTTAATTTTATCCATTAAAGCGTACAGACCTTGCATGGATTTGGACTTTCCGATCATATTATCGTATTTGAATCGGCTGCCCAGTTCTTTATTAAGCTCTTTGATACGGTCTTCTCTTGAAGTGATTTCTAAATGAAGCGTTTTCACCTCTTGCGCTACAAGATCACAAAGATCCGCAAAATGCTGGCGTTCCGCCTCATCGACACTTTTAAACATGGTAAAAGCTTTTTCAATCATCTCACTACTACAGCCAAAAGCGGCTAAGCGATCCCTGACCTCAGTCAATTTTTGAGTGAAATTTTCATCTCTGAAAAACCCGACCGCCAATACTGTTCCCATAAAATCATTTTCAATCATCAATGGAAACACGCCCACGTCATATCCAACCATGTCCCATTTGCGAATACTGAAACGATTATCTGAATTTCTTAAATCTTCGACAGCTTTCGTCACCATTTCAGAAAGATTCGCTCTACAAGCGTCTTTTTCCATCAAAAAAGCGGTGGCTGGATTTTTACATTGAGCTTTGCCTGTAAAGCCTTTCACCTGCCCTCGATCATCTGTGAAAAGCAGATCAATATTCCACCAGCTATTGAGGATTAATCTCAATTTATCGATAACATGTATATGCTCAAAATCATCCCAATTAATCATCTTAACAATCCTCCATCAAAGATACTGTCAAAGCTTTTATCGTCAAAAAACTCAACAAACTTTAGGAGACTGATAAAATAATTGTCGAATAAATAACAAGTATTTAATATTCCAGGTATTTCTTTAAATAACGTCCTGTCAAACTGGAGGTTTCTCGCGTTAAAGCATCCGGACTGCCCGCATACACAATATGCCCGCCCTCTGGACCGCCTTCTGGACCCAAATCAATCACATAATCAGAACCAGCGATCACGTCTAAATTATGTTCAATCACAATAACACTGCCACCCTCACTCACCAATTTTTGCAACACGTCCATCAGCAGTTCGATTTCTCGAAAATGTAGACCCGTCGTGGGTTCATCTAAAATATAAAGGGTGGATTTTTGACGGACATGACTCAGTTCTCTCGCAATTTTGAGGCGTTGAGATTCCCCACCACTGAAACTGCTGGCGGATTGTCCCAACTTGATATGCTCTAAGCCCACTTGTTTCAAAAAAGAAAAGGCCTTGCGAATATGAGGATAGTTGATGAAAAAACTCAAAGCCTCTTCAATGGTTAAATTCAATATTTCCGTAATGTTTTTATCTTGAAATTTAACATCCAGAACTTCCTCTTGAAATTTTTTACCGTCACACACTTCACATTTTAAAATCACATTGTCCATAAAGACCATGTCAATCTCTTCAAAACCAAGCCCTTTGCAAGCCGGGCATCGCCCCCCATCCACATTCAAACTAAAATGGCCCGGTAATAAACCCCTGTATTTCGCCTCCGGAGTTGAAGCCATCAACACTCGTATGGCGTCATAGATCTTCATAAATGTTAGCACATTGCTACGAAGGGATCGTCCCACCGGAAGCTGATCCAGAAGAACCACATTTTGAATATGCTCCGCTCCTTCGATACCTGTACAAGGTTGTGACGCCAAATAATCCAGATCCAAAGCACGACAAAGTGTCGGATATAACGTTTTGCTAATCAGTGTGGATTTACCTGACCCACTCACGCCTGTCACCGCGACCAAGCATTTCAAAGGGATCACCACATCTAAATCTTTAAGATTGTGGCCAACGGCTCCCCTCAATGTCAGCGTGTATTTATAATTTTCTAAATCAATTTTAGTTCTTGCTTCTCCTTCGGCAGGGTGAAATTTAGTTTTAGCCAAATTAGATTGCAAATAGGGGACTGTCTTTGATTCCGGCTGCGTCCAAAAGGCTTTGATGGGCCCAGAGTAAACCACCTGGCCACCATGGATTCCTGAACCCGGCCCCATTTCAATAATATACTCACTATTTTTTATAAGGTCATGATCGTGTTCCACGATCACCAAAGTGTTCCCCAGATTCCTCAGCTCTTTTAATATAGAAATCAACCGGTCATTGTCACGAGGATGCAATCCCACCGTTGGCTCATCCAAGACATACAGCGTTTGCGAAAGGGCCATTCCCAATTGGTGGGCCAAAATCAATCTCTGGTATTCTCCACCGGAGAGAGTTCGCGTTTCCCGAATTAAAGTGAGATAATGAACACCCACTTTTAACAAAAACCCCAATCTTGATTTCAATTGTAAAAAAACCTCATGACCAATCTCAGCCTCTGTTGGTGAAAAATTCAAACCAGAGAAAAAATCAAACAATGTTTTCACTGTCATATCACAAAGCTCAGGCAGTGATTTTCCTCGAAAATAAATATATTTTGTTTCTTTCCGCAGACGGCTTCCACCACACTCCGTACAAAGAGAAGGGCTGCGGTACCTTGATATAAAAACACGGACGTGCATTTTATATTTCATTTCTTCGAGCATCTCGAATAGCCCGCGCACGCCCATGAAACTATCGCTTCCATCCCACAGCATTTTTCTGTGGGCCAAAGACAAAGACTCCCACGGCATATCAATATCAATTTTTTGCTTTCGGCAAAATGCAAACAATTCCTTTCGATCCCGAGAGGCGCTGGGCATGGTAAAAGGATGAAGCGCCCCCTGAGCAACACTCAACTTCGGATTAGGAACTACTTTTTTTTCATCCAACACTAAAATATTGCCAAATCCCTTGCACGTAGGACAAGCTCCGTAAGGGCTGTTAAAACTGAATAGTTTGGAAGAAATATGAGGCGGCTGATAACCACAAACAGAACAACAATTATCCTCGCTGACTCTTAATATTTTTCCATCCACAGTGGTGACCAGGGCTCGAGCGGAAAGTAATTCTGTATTGAACTTTAAACTCGCCTCGTAAGCCTGAGCCATAGAGTCAGCAATGCGCGAGCGTTCTTCCTCTTCAAAAGAAAGACGATCAATCACTAAATAAAAATTTTCCTTCGGCAAACCTTTTTTGATGGCTTCGGCTCCTGAGAGTTCGAGTATTTCTCCCCAAAACCCATTCGCTTCCATTTGATTTTTCTTCGCTGAAGAGTTTGAAAGTTTTTTAACATCAGAATTTTTTTTCTTTTTATTTTCACTCTGACCTTCAACAGGATTTTTGCCTTTAATTAAAGAAGATAAAATCCGTCCCTTGCCTGATTCTTCTTTTTTGAAAGGAACCAAAATCCGTAAAAACCCCTCTTTTAAAAGCAAAGCATGAAGTTCTTTGCCCTCTGCAACTCTTCCTTTTTTAGGAATTTCCACCAAAAGATAGCCTCTTTCCCCTTGGAATTGGCTAAGAACCTTGCTCGTAGCATCGGTCACGCTTTCTCTTGCTGTTGGAATTTGATGTTCAGGACAATAGGCTTGCCCCAATTTTTCATATAAAAGACGAAGATAATCCACGATCTCCGTGGTCGTCCCAACTGTCGAACGACTGTTTTTAACAGAGTTTTTTTGTTGAATGCAAATGGCGGGGGGAATATTCGCCACACCCTCAATATCAGGCTTTGGTGCTGTATTTAGAAATTGTCGAGCATAATTGGAAAGACTTTCAATAAAGCGCCGCTGTCCCTCCGCATACAAAGTTTCAAAAGCCAAAGAGCTTTTACCAGAACCACTGGGCCCACACACCACAGTCATTTGGCCCATCGGTATTTTTACTTCAATATTTTTTAAATTATTTTGCTTTACACCCCAGAGGTGAATATCCTTCATTCCGAAAAATCCTGCTTGTAGAAATCAATCTCCTCGTCCTTACGGCTGCTCTCAACCGTCGGCTCGGTTCCTTCTCTAAAAGCCTGTCGTATCACATTTTTAGTCGAAGCAGAAGGGAGTTTTCCACTCGTATTATCGATGCTGACAAAAACAATTCCCGCAGGGATCGCAAAACTGGTTTCCGGAATATTTTTATGCGCTTCCTTCATGTACTCAACCCAAATGGGAAGGGCAACGCGTCCCCCCACTTCTCCCACTCCCAATGTTTTCTCTTGGTCAAATCCCACCCATACTCCCGTGGAAATTTGCGGTGTGTAACCAATGAACCAAGCATCGTAGTAGCCGTTGGTCGTTCCTGTTTTTCCAGCGACATCTCGTCCCAACGCACGAGCCCGCCCTCCTGTCCCACCAGGATCATCAATCGTGGCCTTAAGCAGGCTGGTAATTAAGTAAGCCGTTGTGGGATCGATTAATTGATTGGGATCATCAAAAAAGAGCGCTGGCCACTTGGCTAGTTTCAGTTGAATTTCTTCCACCTTTTCCGGGTTGGAACTCTCTGCTTCACGCAGCTGCGCCTTGAGTTCCAAATACTCTTTTCTTCTCTTTTCAAAAGCCTCATCAATCGCTTGCTGAGCTTCACTGAATCTTTCATCGATAGAAATATCTTGAACCAACACCTTATCGCTGCGATCCAAAACTCTGCGAATCATCATCGGATACATGCGTTTGCCAAGACGACCAAAGTGGCCAAAAACCTTCGTCATCTCATACAAAGTCACACTGCTTGAACCTAAAGCCAAAGTAAAATCTTTGTTCAAGGGACTAAAAACACCCAATCTTTGGGAATAATCCAAAGACCAATTCACTCCAATATCTTCTATGATCCGCACGGTGGGAACATTCAAAGATTTCACCAAAGCATTTCGAAATAAAATATCTCCCTCAAATGTTTTGGAATGATTCGTCGGCTTCCACGTCTTGGTTTGCTTCACCTCTTCATTTTTCGCAGCCTTTTTCTTATTTCGGGGAACATCTTGGCCTTCTGAGTCTTCTATATCCACTTCTTCTTCAAAAACCACAGGAGCATCTAAAATAGGTGTGGCCGGCGTGTAACCTTTATCCAAAGCCGCTGCATAGATAATGGATTTGAAAGAAGACCCCGTTTGGCGAGCCGCCTGGATCGTTCGGTTAAATTCTGATTTTTCAAAATCGACTCCACCGACCATGGCAATAACTTCTTCGGATTCCAAATCCAGACTCAATAAAGCCCCTTCGGCAAGAGGCTCTTGCTCCAACTCCAACCACCATTGATTTTTAAAATTAGGCAAAACAATCTTTGTTGGTGGGGCTGGTTTGGCCTTTCCTTTTGCTGGCGTTTGCGCTTTGGCTAAAGATTCCAATCTCTCGGACTTAAATTGAAAATCCACAAGTTTGACATCGATCACATCCCCTGCTTTGAGAGCCTGGGAGGGTTTAGAAATGGTTTCTCTTTCTGGAGACACATCAGGATTGAGAGCCCGAGCCCACTTCATAGAGTTTATATCAATAACCCCCGCCGAACCT
Source organism: Bdellovibrionota bacterium (assembly GCA_963170155.1). Lineage (GTDB taxonomy): Bacteria > Bdellovibrionota > Bdellovibrionia > Bdellovibrionales > Bdellovibrionaceae > CAUJGP01. The sequence goes on from CAUJGP010000014.1 coordinate 38,116, forward strand.
CCAGAAACATGCACGTAAACCAATCCAAGGGAATCATCGACTTTCGAAACAACGCCTCGAATAATAGAACCGATCTTAATCCAATCCAATAACTCCATTTTTGCCGAAGCCTCTGAAGCACTCGATCTTGATTTCGACTTTGCAGAAACCTCTTCCTCTTCGGGAATCACTGTCATCTCGCCCTTTTCATTAATAACCCGGGCCGTTGACATTTGTTCTTTCATTTTTTTAGCTTCATCTTCCAAAAATTTTGCAACTTCCCCTTCTGGGAGATTTTTTGAAGCCCCTCGAAACCCTTGCCGTTTATCCAAATCCCTCAAGCCTTTTTCCACGCTTTTTTGGGCTTCTATCTGCTTGTCAAAATCAAGTCCCGTATAAACTTTCAAACCTTGATCAAGCACCACGGCTTCCGTGAGTTTTTTGACAAGCATTTGTCGAACCGTCTCTAAATAAAAGGGAGCAATTTCTTCATACTTTTCTTTGATGAAAACCTTAATGGGGGAGGTCATCGCCTCCTCTGCTTCAGCAGGAGTAATGAAATTCTTATCCACCATTTGTTTTAAAACATAGCGTTGGCGTTCCTTAGCACGCTTGGGATTCAAGACAGGAGAGTACCGGCTGGGAGCCTGAGGCAAGCCCGCCAGCATCGCGGCTTCCGCTAAAGTGATTTTCTCTACAGGTTTACGAAAATAAGTCTCTGTCGCCACACCAATACCATAAGAGCTTTGTCCAAAATAAATTTGATTTAAATATAAATAAAGAATGTCCTCTTTTGACAGGCTTTTCTCCATCTTGAGAGCCAACAAAGCGTCCTTTATCTTTCGAGTGATTGTTCTCTCAGAAGAAAGCATCAGCGTTTTAGCCACCTGCTGGGTGATGGTGGATCCACCTTGTACCGTATGCCCAGCTCTAATGTTGACGAGCATCGCCCTGAAAATAGCTTGATAATTAATTCCCTTATGCTGGTAGAACTCAGCATCTTCTGCCGCCATGAAAGCGTTCACCACCACCTTGGGGATTTTTTCAAAGGGGACCAACACTCTCCGCTCTCGAAAAAATTCACCAATTTTTCGCCCATCTCTAGCGTAGACATTCGTCACAAGTAAGGGTTTGTAATCTTCTAAGGTTAACACTTCTGGGAGGCTATTACTGACAGAGGTGACGAAAGCCACTACGCCCGCAACCATCATCACTACAAAAATCGCAAAGGCTAAAAGTATTTTTTTCATTAGATCATGGTAGAGAATTTAGGGAGAGACTTCAACTATAAAAAATGACTTAAAAACTCTCGCACTTACCGTTCACCGCTTTTATTAGATGATTTGTTGTTACGGCTCCCCGAACTTGTTTTACACCAACCAGGACTTTCTTTACCCTTGCAAGATTCACAAGCCATCTCTCTCAGCTCTTTCCATGTACCCACAATGGGTGCCGCATCACCAAAAGTATTCATATGAAATGCCGCCTGATTAGAGGATTGCTGCATTTGAGCCATATTTAACTTAAGGTAGGCCTGCTGATACTCTGCATTTGCGGTTGACTCCTGTACCCGGTAATTCTCTATCGACTGATTGATCGAAGCCTGAGCCGCCATCATATCATTGATATTACTTTCTCTCTCCGCATTGCTCACATCTTTAAGGGATTGCAAATCCGTATTTAAATCTGTCGGGACTTGCTGGACTTTTTTTAGGTTGTTCTCGATTTGTTCTTTAAGAGCAACAACTCCACTCGAATAGCTCTTAATTTCATTTGATATTTTTTGGTAATTAAACTTATAAGCCTTCGTTTGCGTCTCAAGACATTGATTGTATCTTTTAGCATACTGAGTTTGCAATAATTTTTGCCTGTTTTTCATTTGCGTTTTAAACTCTGATTTTACCTTGTATTTCGCATTCAAATCGTTGATTTTTCCTAACTCTGCTTGAAGCTCTTGGATCGCCTTATCATAATCCGCTAAGGTCTTATCCTTTTCTGCTTCTAACTCTTTTGCACAAGTCCCTATGGTATTGATATATAAATCGCCCCGCTCGGTTTCCTTCATTTCAATTTCAGCCATGGCCGACGCTACGCCTAGCTCTTGTTTTCTAATTTGCTCAAGCAACTCTTCTGTCTTAGCCGCGGCAGCTTCTCGAAGTTCTTTTTCTTTAACCTTAAGCTCGGCCTCTCTGGCTTTTGTATCTTTAATCGTTCTAGTAAAATCCTTTTTCATCTCTGTTATTTTATCGTTCAGTTCTTCTTTCTTCTCTTCAATTTTTCTTTTATATTCTTTGGTTCGCTTCTCGGTCTCCGAAGCTTCTTTTTGCATCTCTTTTATGTTCGAAGTAATTTTATCTATGCGAGTTGATGGCATACATTTAAATGCATTCGGTGAACTGGAACTAGCAACAGGAAATCCACCAGCCAAACCCGCCATCAATGGACCCTGAATAGCATTCATTAAAGAAGCCACTCCATCGGGAGATTCTTCATCTTTCGCAACACATTCCCCAGCCATCTTTATACAATCGTCTAAAACCACTCCACCACATTTGTCCGATAAACTCTTCGCAGTACTCGTAATGCTACTCATAATATTTGTACAAGCGTTTGCAGGAGGGTAACCACTAAATCCCACGCCTCCATTAGAGCTTGTGTCTGTGTTTGAGGATTCACCCATGGCTTGAGTGTCAAAGAAATGAAAAACAAATAAATAAACTATAAACAGTCTCGATAGATATGGCATCATTCCTCCAATTATACCATTTATCCTGTGCAAATCAGAGACCAGTTTTTAAGTGCCAAACTTTAATCTCTCTCAATGTCTGAACAAAAAAACTCAGTGCTTATTTAAGGTTACACGCAAATTAAGTCTCCTCATTATGAAAAATTGATTTTAATTGAACCTCCTAATTCAAAAATATTATTGAAATAGAAAATGTTTTTGTCTCAAAACAAAACACTTTCATGTAATTTTAATATGAAAAATTATTCCATGATGGATTCTCATTTTAAATTTTAACTGGAAAAAAACTGAATCGATTGAGAAAACTGCATTAACTTAAGTCTACATTCCCTCTGATGGAGTAGAACCACTTTCTTCTTTACTATTTATGTTTATATTTTTTATGTTATGACTTTTATTGTTTTCTTATTTCTTAAATCTCTTATTGATTTCTTAACTTGATCGAAAGCTCCCTGAAAGAACAAAAAAAAGTCTCAGAGAGCGACTCCGACAACTAAACCCAAGTTTGTTAAAGTGGGCGACCATAATAACAACTTTAGGCTTCTCAGTACTTGCTAAGCTTGCACACCATTGTCAGGGACAGTCCCCGTTCTTATACTTGTAGGGTTCATTGCTCAAGAGACTTACGCCATCTGAGACAAACACAGAATATAATGAATCTCCAACTTCGTCAATTTCTGCTTTCGAAACAAAATGAAATTATTTACAAGCTGTCACAATTCTTTTTTATAAATCATCTTATTTGACTTTTGTCGCCTCAAAGAGAGAATGGATGTTGACAATTTTCGCCTTCACGAAGAAAGTTTTACCCTTTAAAGAAAGTTATTTTTCATGACAGAACTCATTCAAAATTTGATTCATCTTTTTCAAAGATTCGTAGAAATCATTTTACATCTAGATCTTCACTTAGCCATTTGGACTCAAATGTTTGGCCCATGGATCTATCTTATTTTATTTTTAATCATCTTTGCAGAAACAGGGCTTATCATAACGCCTTTTCTTCCAGGCGACTCCCTTCTCTTTGCTGCTGGGGCCATCGCAACCCTTCCTAATGTTCCCATCAATGTGCACATCCTCGCCATCCTCCTCATCATCGCGGGTATTCTTGGTGATTTTGTCAATTACAGTATTGGCAAATCTTTAGGTCCTAAGATTTTCAGAAGAGAGGATTCGTTCTTTCTCAATAAAAATCATCTTGTTAAAACTCAAGACTTCTATCACAAACACGGGGCAAAAACCATCATCATTGCCCGCTTCGCGCCGATCATTAGAACCTTTGCTCCCTTTGTCGCGGGGATCGGTAAAATGAATTATTCAAAATTTGTTGTTTACAATGCCGTGGGTGCTTTTTTATGGGTTACTATTTTCATCTATGCCGGATATTTCTTTGGAAACCTTCCCTCTGTGAAGAGAAACTTCCATATCATTATTTTTGCAGTGATCGGCCTCAGCCTTCTTCCTATTATTATTGGCTGGATACAAAGCCGAAAGCCCTCACCCACCACTCAAAATGAATAGAATATTTGTTTTGTATTCTGATAATAAACTGCGAGGTTTTTGAATCAACACCACCGACGATCTCTTCAGGGTGGTGCTTGAAAATATTGCGCTTTTATAAATAAAATTTATTTTTAATTTTTCTTTATAACAGTTTGATCGATAAGCCCAAAAAGACTCTTGCCATCAAAATTAAACATCTCTATCGAGATTGTATCGCCCACCTTCATGAAAGGCGTTTTGATCTCACCTTCATTCAGTTGCTCCAGCATCCTTTTTTCAACAAGACAACTAGAGCCTTTTGCCGGGTCTTCATTTGAAATAGTTCCGCTTCCGATGATCGATCCTGGTTGAAGATCTCTTGTTCGAGCCACATGCGCGATAATTTGCCCAAAGTGAAAATGCATTTCCTTAGCATTGGCTTGACCAAAGATCTCTCCGTTGTATTTCACAACCAACGGAAGATGCACTCGACCATTCTGCCAGGCTTCTCCCAGCTCATCCGGGGTTAAGCAAACTGGTGACAGCGCTGAAGCTGGCTTACTTTGAAAAAAACCAAAACCTTGAGCTAATTCCCCAGGGATCAAACCACGCAAAGAAACGTCATTAATTAACATGATCAACCGAATGCTTTTCAAACACTCTTCAGGGCTAGCCCCCATAGGTACAAAGCCTGTAACAACTCCCACCTCTCCCTCAAAATCAGTACCATGATTAAAATCAATCTGAGGAATAGATTCACTCGGTGCTAAAAATCGAGAACACTCTCCTTGGTAAACAAGAGGAACGGTTTCTAATGTTTCTGGTAATGGAGCCTTTCGAGCCATACGCACCAACTTGATATGTTGGATAAAAGCTGACCCATCAGCAAAAAGATAAGTCCTCGGGATGCAAGCTTCCACCTCACTGGATTGAAAAGCAAAGGTTCCTTCACACTGACCGACATTGAGTCTTTGATAAACGTCTTCAAGCTGAGGCTTCACACGCTCCCAATTTTCCATAGCCTCACGAAAGTTAGCGGCAATATCAGTAACCTTCACAGCTCGAGTCAGGTCACGATTCACAAGAATTAATTCACCATCTAAAGATTTTGTTGATTTTAATGTTCCTAATTTCATAGCGCCCACTATAAGGAGACTTTAATCCAGGCTCCAGAGGTTTTTATAATCACTTGGCGCGTCATCTCCCACGCTCTGAAAACCAAAGGACATCCCGTCTCATGAATCAATTTCTAAACCCATTGAAACATACCCTTTGCCGATAAAGCTTCACCATGAGTGCTCCTCGCCATCACAAATAATAAATAAACATCAAGATAATATTAGTGATCAAACCTTTCCAAAAAGCTCTGGAGGAGTGTCTTGCTGAACGTGAGGATGGGCTTTATTGAAAGCATCAAGCTTCATAGCTCTTTCATAAACCTTTTGAATGGTTTTAAAATTTTCAAGTGTGACCCCAAACCGCTTCGATGAAAAAACCTGAGGAACCACAAAAAGATCTGCAACAGTGAGCGTATCTCCAAAGGCAAATTCACCCGCTGTTTTAGTTAATAAATTTTCAAGCGTGATCATTCCTTCTTGGATCCAATGCTTCAACCACTGATTTTTAACTTCTTCTGAAACACTCAATTGAGTCGTTAAATATTGCTGCACTTTTAGATTCGCAATAGGATGAATACCGCAATTGATGTGCTCACAGATTTGCCGTACGCGAGCTTTGTCATAAGGGGCTGCCGGAAACAACTTTGGTTCAGGGAATAATTCATCAAGGTATTCAATGATCGCAAAAGACTGGCTTAAAATATTTCCATTATGAACCAGTGTCGGAACCTCACCTGCGGGATTAAGGGAACGATACTCCGGAGTGTGTTGCTGCCCGCCTCCCTCAAGAAGATGAACGGGTTTTGAAGTGAACTTCAATCCTTTTAAATGCAAAGCGATGCGCACTCGATAAGAGGTTGAACTCCTGAAGTACGTGTAAAGAAGAAACTCCTGATTCATGATCCACCCCTGATGAATAAAAACATGTTTGTGAACTAAAACATTCTTATTATTAAAACGAAATCATCGAGGCTTTGTCAATTTTAGTTTAATCCTTAATGAGTGATACATTCAATCAATTCACTTTGCCTTAATGGCTTCATGGGAAGAACCTACGAAACAACACCTACACCATTTTTGAGAGCCTCTCAGAGAGGTTCGTTTTCAAGTAAAATTTGCTTTCCCAAAGCTTTACTTTCTAAACTCTTTTCGGTCTTCGCGCCCAACTCTTTCAATCGTTCTACTTGCTTTAATAAATTACCTCGACCATGACTCATACGATTAATCACTTCATCATAGGATTCCTGAGTTTGACGAATCCTTGAACCCATTTGCTCAATTCCATCCAACAATCCAATGAATTTATCGTACAAAGCACCGCCCGCCCTCGCTATCTCTAAAGTATTCTTATTTTGTTTTTGCTGCTTCCATAAAATAGCGGCGGTTCGCAAAGTTGTGAGCAACGTGGTTGGACTCACAATGGCGATTTGTCTGTCCCAAGCCATTTGCAATAACTCCGGCTTCATGCGAAAGGCTAAGGCAAACGCTGGTTCCAAGGGCATAAACAACAATGTAAGATCTGGAGAGCCCAATTCTTTCAGGTCATGATATTTCTTTTCCGCAAGACCTTCGATATGTTTTTTGAGTGAATCCACATGATCTTTTGCTAAACGCTCTTGCTCCACAGGATTATCCTCATTGATATACGCTTCAAAAGCTTTCAATGAAACTTTAGAATCCACAACGAGAAATTTATCATCAGGCAACTTGACTAAAACATCCGGACGCAAATGAGTGCCTTGTTCATCGGACTTGAGCCCTAATCCCTGTCCTTGAAGAATATACTCTTCCCCTTCTCTGAGCCCAGATCGTTCTAAAATACTCTCCAAAACAAATTCACCCCAAGTTCCTTGAACTTTGACATCCCCCTTTAAAGCACGAGTCAAATTTTCTGTTTCAGAGCTCATCCGCAAATTGAGTTCAATCAAGCGATTGATTTCCCCTTTTAAGGTACCTCGTTCAACGCGTTCATTGGTATAAGTGGCGTCCACTTTTTGCTCAAACTCCTTTATTTGAGCCTTAAAGGGATCGATGAGTTGCTGTAGAGATTGAAGGTTTTGATGCGCGAACTTCTGACTCTTCTCCTCAAAAATACGCTGTGCTAAATTTTCAAATTGCTCCTTCAACTGCTGCTGAGCCTTTTCACCCTCTTTGAGTTGATTCTGTAATTGAGCCAGTAAATGAATTTTGTCCGCCTCTAAAGAGCCCAATTTTCTTTGAGATTCCACCAGCTCACTACGCAGAGTCTCTAAAGTGAAACGCACTTCTTCGCTTTGTTTTTCAATTGATTTCTTTTCCACCTCTAAACGAATATTATCATTAGCCATTTGCTGAAAGTTTTCCATTTCAGTTTTGGCAACGGATTGATGGCGTCGAAACACAAAGTAAACACTAAAGCCTGTGAATAAGACACCTGCGAAAAAACCAATCACAAAATCATAATACTGCACTGAAAACTCCTTGTGAGTCTGAAAAAATCTGGTATGAGTTGAGGTCTTAAAAAACCTTATCTACTATGCCATAACAATTTGGAGGACCTATGTCAGCATCAATCCATCCGACAACCACTTCCAGCGAAAAATGGATCTCACTCAAAACCTACGAAGATATTAAATTTGAAACAACCGAAGATGGCATCGGAAAAATCACTATTAACCGTCCCCAAGTCCGAAATGCCTTTAGACCGCAAACTGTAATAGAAATGAAAGATGCTTTAGAGATCGCTCGTGAAAATCCGAATATCGGAGTGCTTGTTCTAACAGGAGAAGGATCTGAAGCCTTCTGCTCGGGTGGTGATCAAAAAGTGCGAGGTGATCAGGGGTACGTTGGCCAAGACGGAGTTCCACGACTTAATATTCTCGATGTGCAAAAACAAATTCGACAACTGCCCAAACCAGTCGTTGCGATGGTCGCTGGTTACGCTATCGGGGGAGGACACGTTCTTCATGTGGTGTGTGATCTCACAATTGCTGCGGACAACGCAAAATTTGGACAAACAGGACCTAAAGTAGGCTCCTTTGACGGTGGGCTTGGCAGCAGCTATCTAGCTCGTATCGTCGGTCAGAAAAAAGCGAGAGAAATTTGGTATCTCTGTCGCCAGTATGACGCTCAACAAGCTCTGGATATGGGATTAGTGAACACAGTTGTCCCATTAAAAGACCTAGAAGCTGAGACTTTGAAGTGGTGTCGAGAAATGCTCCAACATTCTCCGATGTCTCTTCGCTGTTTAAAAGCCTGCCTCAATGCTGATTGCGATGGACAAATGGGCCTGTTAGACTTGGCTGGGAACGCAACCTTGCTTTATTACATGAGCGAAGAAGCCCAAGAAGGCAAAACAGCCTATGTGGAAAAACGAAAACCTGATTTTTCAAAATTTCCACGCCTTCCATAATTCGGTTTCTAGGATGACGTCCTCAACGAGCGCTTCACCACAAAATAAGATCAAGCACTGGTTTTTGGCTTTTCGACTAAAAACATTAACCGCTGCGGTTGTTCCTATTCTTATAGGGACAACTTTGGTGTCAGCTCTCGGCTACCCTATTCAAAATTGGATTACACTGTGTTGTCTTTTTGCTTCTCTTTTCATTCAAATTGGAACTAACCTTATCAATGATGCCATGGATTTCAAAAAAGGGGCTGATACTGAACATCGCACAGGCCCCCTGCGCATCACTCAAAGTGGCAAAGCCAATTTTAAATCGGTTTTATTGGGCGGATTGTTCTGTTTCTTACTCGCTCTTGTCTTTGGGATTCCTTTAGTCCTTCATGGCGGCCTACCCATTCTTATTATTGGTCTTTTTTCACTTCTCTGTGGCTATGCCTACACTGGTGGCCCTTTTCCATTGGCCTATCATGGCCTGGGAGATCTTTTTGTTATTTTATTCTTTGGAGTTATTGCAGTCAGCGGAGTCACGTTCCTTCATACTCAAGAGTGGCACTGGGAGTCTTTAGTGGCTGGTTTGCAAATTGGAGCCTTAGCCACCATTCTTATTGCTATCAACAATGCACGCGACATCACTGGTGATAAATTGGTAAATAAAAAAACATTAGCCGTGCGGTTCGGCCTCCCCTTTGTCCGTGGTGAAATCGCAATTTTGATTATTCTGTCTTTTCTTTTAAACATATATTGGTGGCGACAAGGCTATAAGCTCCCTGTAATGTTGAGTTTCCTGTGCCTTCCCTTGGGGGTTGTTATTGTTAAAAATATTTTATCGAATGACCCTTCATCACTCTATAATAAATTTTTGGGTCAGTCCGCGCTCTTGCATCTCCTCTTTGGGAGCCTCTTGAGCCTTGGTTTCGCTCTTTTATAATCGAGAGATGTCTCATTGAAAGACTTACTCTTGCCCTTTTAAAACAGATATGCGAAGACCAAGATATGTCGAGTCAAATCATAGAAAAAATCAAAGACATTAAAGCTAAGAAAAACGCCTGCATCCTTGCTCATTACTATGAAGAGGGAGAGATCCAAGATATCGCAGATCATGTGGGTGACAGCCTTTATTTGGCTCAGGTAGGCCAAAAATCAGAATCGCCGCTTATTCTACTCGCTGGTGTTGTCTTTATGGCAGAATCTGTGAAAATTTTAAATCCAAACAAAAAAGTGGTGGTTCCCACGCTTGAAGCAGGATGCTCTCTTGTTAAGGAGTCGCCTTACGAGGCGTATTTAAAATGGAGATTGGAACACCCTCAGGGGATCGCTGTAACTTACATTAATTCCAGTGCGGAAGTTAAGGCGATATCCGATGTCATTGTCACATCCAGTAACGCTGCTAAAATCATTGAATCCATTCCAAAAGATCGACCTATTCTCTTTGGGCCAGATCAAAACTTGGGCCGATATCTAAGTCAAAAACTCAATCGCCCCATGATTCTCTGGCCAGGAGCTTGCGAAGTTCACGTTCTTTTTTCCAGCAAGAAACTCTTTGAGCTCACACAAGAACATCCTGAAGCCGTCGTTATTGCTCACCCAGAGTGTGATCCCTCTGTTTTACAATATGCACACGTCATCGGATCCACATCTCGCCTTCTAGAAGAAGTTCAAAAAAATCCTGCCAAAAAATTTATTATTGCAACAGAGACTGGGATTTTACATCAAATGAAAAAATCACGCCCCGACGTTGAATTGATTCAAGCTCCTACCGAGGGAAGTTGTGGCTGCAACAACTGTCCCTTTATGAAACTCAATACTCTTGAGAATTTACTGTATGCTCTGGAAAATGAGGCTCCGGAAATCAAACTTCAACCTAACCTTGCCCAACAAGCTGCAATTTCTCTTGAAAGAATGATGGCTATTACAGCTGGAAAACCTGTCTCATGGCCTGATCACTTCCAACCTTGGCGCGAAACGTCCACGCCATAATAAATAAATATTATTTTGAATTCTCCCATAAGACCCCAGCAAAGATCCCTTTCATTGGCCTTAGGGAGAATTCGTTGAAGTGATGTCTTAAATTCAAGCTGCCTCTTGCTGCAAATCAACATCATCGGCACTTGCAGCTGCCGCCACTTTTGCAGCAGCAAGCTCTTTCCCTTTGGTATTGTAACTGATCAGATCAGAAACATCCACCGCCCGCTTTAAATCCAAAAGTAAAATCATGGATCGATCTTTGAAGTGGGCAATCCCATTGATAAATCGGTTATCACCATTCACAGAGACTTCCAACTGTTCATTGATTTGTTCTTTTGAAATCGAGATGACTTCATTAATGGAATCGACAACGCAACCTAGAGTGATTTCACCAATCTCGATAATAATAACAGCCGGCCGCTTGGTTTCACGCGAATCCGTGCTAATGCCCATTTTCATTCTCAAATCAATCGCCGAGACCACTTTTCCCCGCAGGTTGATCAATCCCAAGAAGTAGGCTGGGGCTCCCGGAACATATGTGCAGGTTGGTAACCCGATCACTTCTTTCACATCAGACAACAAAACTCCGTACTGATTTTCATGTAATCGAAATATTAAATACTTTTTATTTTTAGCCTTCACTTCTGCATCAGACATTCCTAGTTCAATTGTACCAGAATAAGACATAATCCCTCCTGCTATATTGAACTCGGCATTAGTCTGGCTGGACTTTAGGGATTATTAAAAAAATATTAATAATCCCTTCTTTTACTGGTATTTAAAGTGCGTTTTCTTTTTTTAAAAAAAGAAAGACCTCTTTCATAAAATTTTGAATAAGATCAGGACGGTCCGGCTGTATGTGCCCTCCAGGCAATGACACCACCTTAGGAGCGACAGAAAGCGCATTTACCAACTGTTGACGAGATTTTCGAGGAAACACATTGTCATCCTCTCCGTTCACCACTAAAAACGGTCCTCGCAAGTGAGGTAAATGATATTGAGGTTCGATCATCCAGGTTTGGTTTTTGATCATTATTTTTAACATTTCCAGCTCAAATGAATTTATTTTATTTATAAAATGATTCCCTATGATTTCAGAGATTCCCACCCCTCCATAACCAAACACGGTTGCTTTTGGGTAAAAACCTTGATCGCCCAAGATCCTCTGAGCCAAAGGAAAAAATAAGTTACCAAAGCTCACGTTGACCACGCTTATTTTTTGGTGATCGATAAAGTCCTGATGGTGCAACCAAACCAATGTCATCGCCATAAGCACAGGGATCATCTCAATGCGTTTCCAATCCCAATGAGCCGATTGATCCGAAATATCCAGTGGCCATGGATATTCAAACCCCACATACGCAACAGAATCAGGTACATCGACAAGCTGAATCGCCTGAGCCCCTGTTTGATACCCTGAAAACAAAACAATGGCAGGGAGCGGCTTATTCCATTTCAACGGAAGCTTTAAAACAAACGTCACTTCAGGCAAACTTTTTACCGCTAATTTGATGATCCTGATTTTATAATGATCGTAAATAATTTCATCATTCGAAATCTGCTGATACGCAGGCAACCCTCCACTAATCTGATAATAATCCTTAATTGCCTGATACGAAGAAGGCGAAGAAGGGTCGGCAGGCATTAAAGAATTCAATGCTTTCACTGAAATTGGCCTCAAAAATCCAATTAAAATGATCAATCCAAACATCAGCTTTTGAATGCTTCTCAATTTATAATGCGGGATAAAGAAAAATGGGTTCATTAATGGGCATTATTAACAAAGAGTTCAAAAAGAATCTCGTGAAAAAAAATTCATTCACTTTTTTTCATCCTCACTTCGAGAGGTGCTTTCATGAGCTTAAGATTCCATGCCACAAAACAAAGTTGAAAATCCAATGGACTACGACAGCTTGAAAAACTTGATTTGATAAAATTGGGAATGAGTTAAAAAATAGCCCTGGAGGTGGCGTACCTCCAGGGCGGGCTTAAGAGTCGATGTCTGTGGGCGACGACTCAAAACTCTTATTTTATGTCCATCAATGAGTGTTTTAAACCCTTCATAGGTTCAAAACACTCTAGTTGGAAATAAAACTTAAATAATTTAACTATTTAAGTTTAACAAAACTCCAAAGCTTTACGAAACAGGCTCTTGGATTTCAGCGTTCATAGCTCTTCAAACCATTAAGCCAGTAACTTCAAAGCCACTCCCGGCAGTTGATTGGCTTGAGCTAATACGGAAACTGCCGTCTGTTGCAAAATATTTGCAGAAGTCAGTTCTGCGGCTTCTCGTGCCACATCGGTGTCTCGTATTCGCGAATTGGCAGCACTCAAGTTTTCATATTGAACGTCCAAATTACTCACAGTTGCCAGCAACCTATTTTGAATCGCGCCGAAATTCGCTCTTAACGAACCCACTTTAACAAGGGCATCATCGACGGTTTGCAAGGTATCTCGAGCGCCTTCTTTTTCTGAAATATCAATGTCATTGATCCCTATCGCTTTTGCTGTAGCATCTGCAGAAAGATCGTATCCAATCTTATTCTCTTCTCCTCCGAAAGCCCCTACATGAAATTCCATTTTTCCGCCAGAGCCATCCAATAAGCTCTTTGCCCCAAACCTTGTGGTTCTGGCAATCCTGTCAGATTCTTCTATCAATTGCTTTGCCTCATCATTTAAAAATTTTCGTTCTGTTTCTCCAATATTATCACTGGCCGCTTGGATGCCTAGCTCCCGAAGTCGAATCAAGATATTATTGATCTCATTCAAACCCCCCTCTGAAATTTGAATGGCGGATCCGGCATTAAAAGCGTTGTTACGCGCTTGAGCGATCCCGCGAATTTGTCCCTTTAAACTTTCAGAAATCGAAAGCCCTGCCGCATCATCTGCCGCATTCACAATCCGACTTCCAGAAGACAACGCCGCCGCCGCGTGCTCTGCTCTCTTTTGCTGAACACCAAGCACTCGCTGGGCACTCAGTGACGCCATGTTAGTGTTAATTCTTAAGCCCATGTCTCCTCCTTCAGAGATAAAAATGCCATGAGAATAGAGGCTTTCCACAGACCTCAGACTCAGGCGTGCTCACTCGAACACAAATTATTTCTTATTGATGTATAAGGAAGAGTTCTTCAGAATTTCCGCTCGTTTTTGACTGCTGAACGAGATGTCTTTCTTCAGGGTCTCTTCATCATGCACAGGAAACTTCTCGGCGAAGGTCCAGCAAACTTTAGCGAAAAGTCTAGGTTATTTTGGACGCAAAGCATCTAGTCTTTGAATTGATTGACCATTAAAAATAAAAAATATTTAGACGATAGTCTAGGTCTAGCTAGACCAATAAATAAATATCAAGTTTGAAGTAATCTTAACGCAGCTTGAGCGCTGCTATTGGCTTGCGATAAAACTGCGACTTGGTATTGATTTTTAAGTTGAGCTGTCGTCATTCGTGTTACAGCTTCTGCAACATCCACATCTGACATTTTAGACCTAGCTTCTTCAATGGAAATTTGATGGCTAGAAAGATGGCTTGAGGCATGCTCCAGCCGAGATTGAATGGCACCAAAGGAAGCCCTTGCTCCTCCCACAATAGAGAGCGCACCATCAATATCTTTGAGAGCCGCTAAAGCATCATCTTCATCCGCGACACTGAGATCATCCAACCCCAAAGCATCGCTCGAAGTTTTTGATGTTAATGTATAAGAGATTCGATTTTCAGACCCACCATAAGCTCCGACTTGAAAACTAAAACTCTGGCCATTTCCCATCAGCAGTTTATTGGATCCATATTGGGTCGTCTTAGCAATACGATCAACCTCTTCGCGCAACTGCTGAAACTCTTGATCTAAAAACTCTCTTTCCACATCGGAAACAGTATCGCTGGCGGATTGAATAGCCAACTCTCGCATACGAATCATAATATTATTTTGTTCGTTCAATCCGCCTTCGGCTACTTGAATAAAAGAAAGAGCATTCTCCGCATTCCTATGTGCTGCTTTCAATCCTTGTGATTGTCCTCTCAAATGTTCGGAAATAGTATAACCCGCAGGATCTTCTCCTGAATGAGCAAAGCGTGAACCAGAAGCCAATTGAACTAAAGCTCGATTCGCATCTCGTTGACTTTGCGTGATATGTTTCATCACCGAAAGAGCAGCGATGTTAGTGCCTATACGAAGGCCCATAAAACCCCCTTCTCACTCTGTTGCCCAACAGAAAATAGTGAGGGTCGCCCACAGAAAAACTCTCGTCCAGCAGTCAACTCAAAGTCTAATAGAAGTTTATTTTATTGAATATAAAAATATGAAGCAATGCATTAAATATTTGAATTTATTTATTATTTAATTAACCAATTTGAGATTTAAAGACAACAATAAAGAAGCAAAGACTTATTAAAGGCTCTTTTAAGCTTCAATAAAAGATCCGCCTTGTTCATCAATACGATAAACAAGGGGCTTAGAGTTATCAATCCATGTTCCTAAATTCACAGACTTAACAATATCTGTTTCAACTTCGAATTCAAACTCATCCTGCACATGAACATGACCGGTAATCACAAATTGGCAACGGTCTCTTTGAGCCACTTCTTTAGCATAATGCCTAATCATGGCTCTTAAGTTTTCTTTCTCACCTTCGCGAAAGGCTCTGCTTTTTTTAGAAGAGGCCTCGCTCATCTTTGTACCAAACCAATCCCACCAGCCTCCCGGTAGTTTATGAGCTAAATAATGGGCGAAATCAGATCTTATTTTTTTTCGATAGCTCAAATAGGCTTTATCTTTTTTATTTATGAGATCTCCATGAGCCATATGAATCACCCAAGGACCTAAAGGCATCGTGAGAGGTTCTGTGAGTACCGTAGCACCCATTTTTTTCTCCCAAAAATCAGCAATGTGCACATCATGATTACCTTCAAAATAAAAAATCTGCGTATGGTGCTTTTTAACCAATGACTCAATCGCCTTAATAATCGGATTCCATCGCTTTACAAATATTTCATGACCGCCAACCCAAAGATCAAAAATATCCCCTAACAAACAAAGTTGAGTTATCGATCCTTGCGGTAGTTGCCAAAGCGAAAGCAAAAAACGCAACAACCTTTGGCTGTTGCGTTCTTCCATCGTCTTCAAATGTAAATCAGAAATAAAGTAAGCCTGCACACGATCTCCTTAGATGGAGCAAGAGGCCCATTAATTTTTACCCGGATCGACTTCGAGACTCTGTTGCTTGCGCCGTAAAAAGGCGGGAACTTCAAAGTCCTGAGAAAAAGGATTTCTCAATGCCTCTCGAGCCAAGCGACGAGCTTCTTCCAATGCCGCTTCGTCCATATTAACTGTTGAAGGCGTCGGTCCTCCTCGAGGAGGAGTGTCATGATTATCTCTAAATGCTCTTGCCTTCGCAATCAATAAATCCCGTGGCAACTGACCTGATTCAGTCGGTTGTACCGCTTCACTCATCTTTCTTTGATGGTCTTCAACCATGGGAGCCGCCATTGTCGGTGGCACAGCAGGAGCGCTTGGAGGAAGATTACCATGAGCCATTGACGGTGGCATAACGGGTTGGTGAAAAGGTGTTTGAACCGGCGACTGTGGCATAGCTGGCTGTGCTGCTATCATTGGATTTGAAGCACTCACCATTGGTGAGGACTGCTGGATTGTCCCTGAAGGCTGTCGATGAAGAAAATCTTGCATTTGCTGAGACACATGCGCAACTTCTTTCGGCTGTTGGTACTCAAAGCCAGTCGCAATGACTGTCACTCGAATCTCATCTCCTAAAGTTTCATCAATCACCGCACCAAAAATAATCTCTGCATCTTCATGGGCGGCTTCAGTGATAAGAGTCGAAGCCTCATTAACCTCATACAAGCTGAGATCCGCTCCGCCTGTAACGTTAATAATGATTCCAGTCGCCCCATCAATGGAAATATTCTCCAATAAAGGCGATGAAATAGCTGCTGTCGCTGCCTCCACGGCCCGATTTTCTCCCCGTGCCACGCCCGTGCCCATCAAAGCAATTCCTCGACTGGACATAACGGTTCTAATGTCTGCAAAATCCAAATTGATCAAACCACGAATATTAATTAAATCAGAAATACCTTTTACAGCTTGTAACAATACTTCGTCCGCTTTCTTAAAAGTTTCAAGAAGAGGCGTCCGCTCCGATGAAATACTCAATAATTTTTGATTAGGAATAACGATGAGAGTGTCTACGTTTTCCTTTAACTCTTGTAACCCTAAATCAGCATGCTTTTGTCTCTTTTTTCCCTCAAACACGAAAGGACGAGTGACCACTCCAATCGTCAGAGCCCCTAATTCGCGAGCAATTTTTGCGACAACAGGTGCGCCTCCCGTTCCTGTTCCACCGCCCATGCCCGCGGTAACAAAAACCATGTCTGCGCCTTCAATTTTTTCCACAATATCATTATAAGATTCAATCGCAGCTCTTCTTCCAACATCAGGATTGGCTCCTGCTCCCAAGCCCTTTGTTAACTCAGCCCCCAATTGAATTCGCCCTTTGGCTTTATGAGCCGCCAAAGCCTGACGATCCGTATTTGCCACAACAAACTCAACACCATTCATTCCTGATTCAATCATCGTGGAAACGGCATTGCTACCACCGCCTCCAACACCTACAACTTTGATATTCGCGCCTATATTTATATTTTCTTCAAGCTCAAACATGATTCCTCCCGAATCCTAAAATATTTTTCCAAAAAATCCTTTTATTTGGCGAGCTGCCTGGGCCAATGCATCACCCAAGTCCTCGTTTTTAGAACTAACATTCTTTTGCCTGTACTGATCACATCCATAAAGCACAAGTCCTACAGCCGTAGCATACCCCGGAGACCGCACAACTTCTGTCAAGCCGCCGATCTTTGATGGTATTCCTCGACGAACTGGAACATCAAAAATGAATTCCCCCATTTCTACTAATCCTTCCAATTCGCTGGCTCCTCCTGTAAGAACAATTCCAGCGCCTAAGAATGGCAAAAACCCACTCTTTTGAATGTCTTTAGCGATCATTTGCAAAATCTCTTCAGCTCTTGGTTCTATCACTTCAGCAAGGTCTCGACGACGAATCGTTCTCACTTTTCGGCCGCCAACGCCCTCGACTTCAATCATTTCATCTTCAGAAACCAAACTCATCAAAGCACAACCATGCTTTCTCTTGATTTCCTCTGCAGATATCTGAGGAGTTCTTAACCCAATGGCGACATCTTGAGTAAAATGCTGACCACCGATGGGAAGTACCGATGTATGAGCGACATGGCCATTGATAAAGTAAAGAAGATTTGTTGTGCCACCACCGATATCAATCACACAAACTCCGAGATTTTTCTCATCATCACTTAAAACAGCCATTGATGCTGCCAAGGGATCAAGAACCATCCCTGCCACTTTTAAATTTGATTTCTCTGTACACTTCATTACATTTTGTAAAGTGGTATGCCCGCCTGTTATCAAATGAATGGAAGCTTCTAAACGAATGCCGCTCATTCCAATGGGGTCCCAAATTCCTTCGGTACCATCCACTTTGAAATCACGAGGTAAAACATGTAAAAGCGTGCGGTCTGTCGGAACTGCCACGGCTCTTGCCGCCTCAAGCACACGTTCCACATCCTGGTTTGTGACTTCTTTATTTTTAATGGCAACCATGCCTCTTGAGTTGAAACTCTTGATATGAGTTCCAGAAACGCCGACCCAAACATCTTTTATTGGGTAACCCGACATTAACTCTGCTTCTTCTTTTGCTTTTATGATCGCTGCCGTTGTCGCTTCGATATTGACAACCACTCCCTGTCGAATCCCTGTATTGGGAGCTGTTCCGATTCCGGCGATATCAAGTCCGCCTTCTTTGTTAAAACTTGCCGCAATGGCCACAACTCGCGTTGAACCAATATCTAAACCCGCAAAAAGCGGTGATTGAAGCTTTGGTTTACTCATCCTTAAGTCCTTTGTCGCTGATAAAAATGATATTCGATCGCCACCATGCAATCCAATACCCTGTATATAAGGCTAGGGCTGGTTACGCAGCCTGACAAGCACTTTCTTTGAGAAATTTAAATCAATGACGCGACTTTCAAGACCTTTTGATTGTAGATAATCCAAAACCTGATTGGCTCTTAATGATTTTATTTCGAAATGATCTAAACCAAACCTAATTTGTTGACCTGTTTTAATTAATGTAACTCCAAAACCATCCACATCATTGAATTGTATTTCTGAAATTTGTTCAGAGGTGAGCAAACCCTTGCTCGGTAATTGATTTAAAAACTCAATGACTTTTGTTTGTAATTCAGGTTTTCGATCAATCCAACGACCTCGCACCCAAGGTAAATTGGGCAATCGTGACCAACTCATCGGACCAATCCATTTTGCATTTTCAGTTAAAATTTTAAACTTGTTATTCTCTACAGGATAAATAGCTTTTAGCGCGGGCAAAGAATATTTCACCCTTAATTGCTGAGGCCATGCCTTATGAACTTGAACTTTTTCCAAATTGGAAAATCCCTCGAGTTGCCGTTTTACTTTTTCCAGAGAAATTTTCCAAATAGGAATTCCTCTGAAAATCTTCAACTCTGATTCCACCTTAGAAACCTCATCACTCCAAGCAAGCCGATCCGTCTCGTTCATCTCAATTTCAATGGCCACATTATCAATATTAAAGAGAGATCGCTCTTTAATTAAAACCCCGGCCATCGCGAGCATTAAAGTTCCTATTAAACTCGAAATCAAAAAAGTTCTCATGTTCTTCAATATAATCTATAAATAAAATTAAATTGAATGTTTTATTAAAGTCTAGTCTAGTGCTCCAACCACTCAAGCGTGTTTGACGATAACTGATTCTCTTCTGGCTTTGGCCCTGCTTAAAGCTGCTCTAGCAGCAGTTCCTTGAAAGAAAAATAAAAAACCATGAGAATAGGCTTAATGCTTATAATTCAATTAACCTCTCTTCTTGTATCACTTTTATCTTACCTATGGAACTCACAAGCCGTAGCTCTTGTTCCAATACAAGAGACTTTCCAGCAGCGATCCACGCCTTTCTATCGATCCCCTTACAGCGCTTTTCCTTCTGGTTTAGCTGATGTTAGCCAACTTAAGACCACAAAAAATAAAATCACTACAGAAACCTGGTATCTTATTGAAGAAGAAAGCGCGCCTTCGACATGGGTGAAAGAATCAGATCTCTTTTTTTTACAATCAGAGAAATCTCATTTTACATTTCCTAATTTATCCAAGACGGCCCTCCATCAACAAAGGAATTATAATCAAAAAGGATTTATTAAAGAAACAGCTGCCACTTTACAGTTAAAAGACGGATGGAGAGCTGGTGATGAAATCAAAGAAGGATCTCGAATCCTGATTAACTCCATCAGATCCGATTGGTCCTGTGGAAAAGATGAAAATCAAAAACCAATTTGTGTTGCTAGCGATAAAGTCCTGCTACCTATCGACACTGTTTCACGAGTCAAAACCCTGAGTGGGCGATGGCACGATATCAAAGCACGAAAAAAACACCTCTTTCAAACAACCCAAAACACATTCATTCCCATTGCAAAAACCTCAGAGTGGGTGCTCGACGGTCAAATTGCTTTTCGACGTCCTTTCAATGCCGACACATCCGTCAAATTCGTAAACCACGATTTTAATCTCAATTATACAAAAGTCCGGATTAAGCAAAAAGAAATCAGAAAATGGAATCAAAGCCACGTTAAGCAACATGGCTATATTTGGTGGCAAGAGCCCTCCAGCAATAAAGAAACTCCTATCATTATTTCTACTGATGAATTGAAAAACCGCACTGTTTTTTCAAAGATTTCTACAAACCCATCTCGAACCTCTCAAAATCCGTCTCGTCCAAAATCTCTGTCCATCGCTTCGGCCAATGGAATTTTTATCTCTCAAGATGAATCCTCCTGGAAATTCCTCGGCCGATTTGGAGAAAAAAATTATCCCGTAGCGATAGGCCCTAAAAATACCCTCATCGTAGGGGATCAAATTTCTTTTGATGAAGGCCTTACCTTTCAAAATTACTTACGATGGGAACAAATCACTTTGCAAACGCAGAAAACTTTAAACCATGCTCCAAAGCATCTAAAGTTGTCCGCAATCAACCTTATCAAACAAAATATATTGAAAATTGACATTGATACTGGATATAAAATACTGGTTTTTGAATTCAATACCACCAATAACTTACTCTCTCTCCACGACTCTCGTCTAGTCAATTGCTGCCAAGAAATCATTTCCGGCACCTCCAATTAAAAGCAAGCATCATTGATTAGTGAATGACTTTAAATAAATACTATTTGAAAATCAAAAAAGGTTTCCAGCTTAGTGTCTTTAAGACAAGCTTGAAGAGGGTTTCATCCATTAGCAAGGTTAACTATGAATCATATTACCATTGAAGCGAAAGGCTTGACTAAAAAATTCGGGGACAAGACCGTCGTTAATAAAATCGACCTTGAAATTTATAAAGGAGAATGTTTTGGCCTCTTGGGTCCCAATGGAGCCGGAAAATCCACGACTCTTCGAATGATGTATGGAATTAGCCATATTCAACAGGGAGAGCTTTTCGTATTGGGCATGAATGCCAAAACTCATGCTAGAGATGTTAAAACCCGAATTGGAGTCGTCCCGCAAAACGATGGACTCGATGTGGATTTTTCCGTACTCGATAATCTCCTGGTTTATGCCAGCTACTTTCAAATTAATTTTGGCACGGCTCTTGAGCGCGCTCGTCATCTCCTGCGCATTATGAAACTCGATGACGTATGGCAGAGCCCCGTAGAACAGTTAAGTGGAGGCATGAAAAGACGCCTCACCATCGCTCGCAGTATGATTAATCAACCAGATCTTCTTTTTCTTGATGAACCCACAACGGGGCTAGATCCACAAGCTCGTGCCTTTATTTGGGATCTCCTGCGAAAATTCAAAGCCGATGAAAAAACTCTTGTACTGACAACTCACTACATGGAAGAAGCCGAACAACTCTGTGATCGCATCGGAATCATGGATCGAGGAAGCATTATCGCCCTCGGTACTCCCGCGGAATTGATTCTCCGCCACGCTGGAAAACAAGTCCTTGAAATAGGTCTGAAACCAGAAGACATCCCCTACTTTTCTCGCAAACTCACCCAAGATCAATATGAGTTTCTACCTCTTGAAAATAAAATAATGTTATTTTTAAAAGATACCAATAAGCCTGAAAAAATCATGAACATCATTCCCAGCCAAGAAATTGTTTTCAGACCCGCCAGTCTCAACGACGTTTTTTTAAGACTGGCAGGCTATGACCTAAAGGATTAACAAGATATGAACTCAGCCACTAGAATCCCTACAACTTTACCGGAACGCACTCTTCCCAAATGGGGTCATGGCGTTAAATCAGTCTGGAGGAGAAATTTCCTTCACTTTCGATACACCTTTTGGGTGACTCTCTGTTGGATTTTCATTGAGCCATTATTATTTTTACTAGCCATTGGCTATGGAATTGGAAATTTCGTTTCCGATATCAATGGAAAAGGTTATATCGATTTTTATTTTCCGGCCTTACTCACAGTCACTGCATTTTCTGTCCCTTTTTTTGAATCCACCTATAATTATTATTCCAAGCTAACCTATCAAAAAACCTACCAAACTATTTTAATGACCCCTGTCGGAGTCAGCGAAATTCTTTGGGGTGAGTTGCTGTGGGGGGCAAGCAAAGGACTTCTCAGCTGTTTCGCAGTTTCCATCGTGGCTCGCGTTCTCAACATCTATCACTCTTGGCTCATTTTTCCCGTCTTTATGATACTCGCTCTCATCGCTTTTCTTGGTGCCGCCAGCGGTCTTCTTTTTACAACCTTCGCCAAAAACTATGACTTCTTCAACTACGCCATATCGGGATTTCTTTTACCTATGACTTTCTTTAGTGATACTTACTTTCCCATTAACCAATTTCCTTCGGCCCTCCAGATTATCATCCATTTTTTTCCCCTGATTCATGGAGTTAAAGCGGTCCGGCTCCTTCTTGATGGCACATCGAGTCCCACGTTATATCTTTCCATTTTAGTTCTCTTGGTCTTCGCCTTCGGTCTTACGCGATGGGCTTACGTGCGTTTTCGAAGGTTAACAGAGCATTGAGTTCTCAACTTCATTATTCACCCCATAGCCAAACCGGAGTGTAACAACCTTATGGACAACAAAAGCTGGGTCACCAAACTGATCATCGTTATCAATGTTTTCGTTTTCCTGAGCTGGAACTTTCTGGATAACCAAACGAATGTTAATTCATGGATGTTTCGTCACTTTCTAGTCAGCTGGGATGGGCTCATGCAAGGTCGCGTGTGGACACTCATCACCTCCGTGTTCTCTCACAATTCACTCATCCATCTTTTTTTCAATATGTATGTACTTTTTAATTTTGGACCTATTATTGAAACAGTCCTGGGTACTAAATCTTTCATTAAATTTTATTTAATGGCAGGGCTAGTCAGCTCTCTCACACATGTCTGTGTTTCTGCCTTTTTATTAGAAAAACCAGGACTTCCAGCACTTGGCGCTTCAGGCTCTATTTCTGGGATTATTTTAATTTTTTCCCTCTTGTTTCCTCGTCAAATCCTACTTCTTTTTGGCCTTATTCCTATTCGAGCCTTGTATGGAGCTCTGATCTTTGTTGGTTTAGATCTTTGGGGACTTATTATGCAATCGGAGGGAGGAGGCCTTCCTATCGGTCATGGAGCTCATCTTGGGGGTGCTCTTTTTGGTACTTACTATTATCTCAAAAACAAAAGCCTCGTCCGGAGGGGATTGGACGAGGCTCGAAAGTAACTATCCCGACTTTTATGGAGGGGAATCGGGACAGCTGCCTAAAAATTAGTACATCTCTGTACTAATTGTAAAAAGAAACACCGCTGGATCCTCGGAAACTTGCTTTGCACGGAGGGGACTGTGCGCTGCAATTTCAAACCCAGGACCCATTCGATGTAAAATTTGAGTACCTTCTACAAAAACATTGTGGCCAACATACTTAGACAAATCGAGTTCTGTCTTCAGCGTCGTTTTACGGCCTTGTTCAGCAGTCAGAATCCACTCGCCATTCTCAGATTGGCTAAGTACACCCGAAAGCTCTACAGAATCATAATTGGGATAATAACTATTCACAGGGATATTCACTAGAAAATCAACCTTTGCTTCTGCATTGGAGATATAATTCGCTAAAGAAAGTTGATAAGAACCAGCACCTAATCCTAAGGAGCGAACATCAATAACTTTACTGAAAATTCTCGACGTTGCTAAAGTAAAACACAAATCAACATTTCTATTTTTCACCACTTCTAAAAAAACAACCTTATCTTTTTTCTCATGTGAAGACTGATCCTCAATCACTTCAGTTTGTATTGAAATCCCACAAGGATTATTTGTTCGTCCCTCTAGAACTAAAACCAAATTTTCATTATCAAAAGAGGCTTTATCTAGAACAACAACTTCAGCTCTTACAAGGCCTGACCAAGCGAGAATTGAGAGGATATATATTGCGATAAGAACACTTACATATTTTTTCATACTTTTCTTCTTAAGCAAGGTTTGTGCCAGACCTCAAAGACTCCTCAAATCCATAATAAGTTGGTTTCAGCGCACGAAAGTCTCTTTATACCTCTCTGCTGGGTGATATTTAGGACTTTTGGGTCGTTCCAAAATGAGACTCAGTTTCAGACTGGAACCAGATATTAATAAAGGATTGTTAGTTCCCCTTGTGATCCATTCACTGATGCTTTTTTTTCGCATCCTTATATTGATATTATTGCATGGTCGCATTCTGGGAAGAGAGATGACTACAACAAATCCTCTTGAGGTGATGATTTCTTGAATCGATGATTCAATGAAGTGATTGGATCAAAGCTTTATGAAACAAAATCTTCAGTGATGGCAAGATGACCTCAACGAACGACCAGAACTTGCAATCTCTAAACAGAAACTCCCTCTCAAAACAGAATTATTGCGACATATCATTTCTTTTATGTAGAATAAAATAGTGGCTGCAAAATCAAACAAACAATGGCTTATCCGCGATCCTTCCGGAAAGACTTCAGGTCCTTATACTCTAGAGACAATAGAAAGTTTGATCTCGAGAGGCCTCCTTATTGGTGATGAACTTGTCTCCTCGTCCCCCAAAGAAGAATGGGTGCCTATAGTCAGTTACCCTGAATTTTATGACCTCATTATTTCCAACTTAGAAGCTGGAAAATCAGAAGATGCCATAAAAATGATGGAAAAAATGGAAGCAAAAACTGTTGTGGTCACAAAGCCCCCGCTCTCTCAATCACAAGTAAAGACTTCAGAAGGCATTCCTGAAAATGAAACTGTTCAAGCAGATCCATCTCAACTCTCTGATCTCACTCGTTCTCTACGCACAGGGCTTTCCCATCTACTGAAAGGGGCCCAACAACCCCAATCCCCAGGCCATTCCAATGAAAACTCTAAAGCGTCTCAACCCTTCAACAAAAGCTTTACCCCCTATGATAACAGCATTCCCACTATCACTACGAACGGGTTAATCGATAAACTTTTGTTAAAACTCCCACCTCAGCTTCAAGGAACGAAATTGGAGTTTTGGCTACCACGGATCCTTGGCCCTCTACTCATTTTACTTGGATTTGGTATTTATTTTTTCATGGATCAAATCACCCAAACTTTTCCCGTAAGAGAAGGTAAGATTCGCCTTCTTGCACCGGGGCCTCAAAGTGGTTTTTTAACTCCCGATGAGTCTAAAGCCTATCTTATGAAGGTAAAATCTTCTTTTGAGCGAGATAACACCTCCGATTGGATTGAAGCACAGAATATTTTGATTAAAATGGCAGAAGCAGAACCAACCAATACGGAGGTCAGGGAACTCTTATGCATGGCCCACAAAGAGCTTTGGCAGTACGCCTTTCAAGATGCAGAAGATTTACAGGTCCTCACTCACATGACTCAAACCACACGCGCCCTGAACCCCAGCGTTCGCCATGGGAGAACTTGCGAATTCGTTCGCACTTGGCTAACAGGAAAATTTCAAGAGGCTAAAAGCCAACTCGAGATGCTTTTACAAGAATTTCCCAACATCAGTTTTTATATTTGGCTCAAAACGGACATGCTCATTTCTGAAAATGATTTCATCAACGGGCAAGGGTTTGCGTCTTCACTAAATACGATTTGGCCTGAATTCAACAAAGGAAGGTTGCTGTCAGCCCAAGCTCACCTCGGCGTGGGACGTTATCAAGAAGCGCGAGAATCTTTAAGGAAAATCCTGACCCAAAACCCTGATCACAAAGTGGCCAAACTGCTTCTAGGAGAAATCGAGTACAAGTATTTTCAACAAGACGAAAAGGCTTTTGAATTCCTCATGAGCGGCATAAACTCCAAAGAACTGGCTCCGCGACAAATTAATGTCATGGCTTACACTAATCTCGCGATCCTTAGTGAGAAAAAAGGTGACCTTAAGGCTGCACGTAAATTTGCTGAAAAAGGTTTTAACCTAAACCCCACCAACGAAACTTTAAGGGAAATGGTTCAAAAATTGGGGGGAAATGATAAAAGCTTTAATGAGGTAGCACGCACCCAAGAACTTGTTGCTATTGGGGATCAATACGTTCGCTCAGGTGACTGCTTAGCCGCTCAAGCTCAATATAGAGCCGCTTTTGATTTAAACCCTAAACAACCTGTCGCCGCAGTCAAAGCCGCTAAATGCCTCTATAAAGTAAATCAAATCTTTCAAGCTTTTGAATATTTGAAAAGAGCGATCAAACACAATCCAGAATACTTTCCCGCTTATACCCTGCTTGCGGATTATTATTCTCAAAAATTTGATTTTAGTTCGGCAATGGGAATTCTCAACCAAGCCAGAACTTACAGTACTGAAGCCTACGAGATTTATAAAGGTTATGCTCTAGTGGAATTAAGAAAAAATAATTTTGCCGGAGCCCTAGGGTATGTTCATCGCGTGATCAATATTTACAGCACAGACCCTGAGGCCTATGTCATCATGACGCGTGCCCATTTGGGTTTAAGTCAAAACAAAGAAGCCTTTCAATCCGCTCAAAAAGCCGTCGAAATTGACCCCATCAATATCGAAGCTCAAATTGCTTACGGCCAAGCCCTTAGTGCTCTTCAAGGTGAAAGCACAGGGATGGAGTATTTAAAGAAGTTGGTCACCAATAATAAATTTGTTTTGGAATACAAACTTGCCTTAGCCAATGCTCTCAAAAATATGGAGCGCTACAGCGACGCGCTCTCTTATTTTGAAGAACTTGTGGCCGCCGATCCTAAGAGTAAAAAATCTCAAATCGGAATGGGCGAGTGCCTCAACGGGCTTGGCAAAGTTGAAGCCGCCTTGTCCGCTTTTTTGCTTGCAGCTACATTTGATCCCACAGATCCAGAACCTGTGGTCAAAGCAGGTTTACTTTACCTAGATACCAATCGTTTAGATCCTGCGATCCAACAATTTGAACGCGCTTTGATCATCAACAAAAATTATCCCAAAGCCTACTATTATATTGGGAAAGCCGCCTTTATGAAAGGCGATCTCCAAAAAGCTCTCGATTCAGCTTTGGCTGAACGCAAGGCCAATCCCAATATTGTGGAGTCTTACCTTCTTGCCGCTGAGATTTATATGGAAACCCGCAAATACACTCAGTGCACAGTTGAATATCAACAAGCCATCAAAGTTCGCCCCCAAGGCGCTGATAATTACGTAAGATTAGCCCGATGCTACAGGCTTTCAGGGAGCTATGACATCGCTCAATCCATGCTGGACATTGCCGCCGAAAAAGAATCTGGTTATGCTGAGATTTATAAAGAACGGGGCGCGCTCTATCAAATCCAAGGAGAAAAAGACGCCGCATTTAAGTCTTATGAAAAATATTTGGCTCTTTCTCCCAATGCACCGGACAAAAATGAAATAGAAGCTTTGATGAGCCACATCTCTTTAAGGTAAGCTCAAAATTGATACCAATACGAAAACTAATCTCTCTTTCATTGTTCATTACACAATGACGGTAGCAAAAAAGAAATGGACTTAGCATGAGCGTTCTCGATCAAATCAATAGCAAAGCATCACAAATGGGTACTAATGCCCGCTTAGGCTTACAAGGCCTGCTGCTGATCCTTTGTAAAATTATTTCTGGATTGATCCTTGGCTTAACTTTTGCTTTGATTGGCGAACAGATCTTTCAATATGGGCCCCTTTTATTTAGTTTTGTTATCATAACAGTGACAGGAGCTTTTTATAGAATATCAAAGTCTTGGGGAAGCATTGGTCTATTAATATTTGACCTGCTTTGTATTCTTGCCGCGCTTCTCATCCGAATGTATGTTGTTGTCGCTCCAGGGTAAACAGATAAAAAAGTTACTCATTTCCTATAATTTATATTAATGCATTTTTAAATTAAGATATTATCTGAGCCACATAAAAAGAAGACGTTAAGAAAAAAAGACGTATAGAAAGAAACATATGATTGATGTAAAACTCTTAGAAAAAAAAGCAGAGTCCAATGGCCCAAGCTACTACGATGAATACAAAGCTTGCTTAAAAGCGCGAGGAGCCGATGTCTCCTTGATCGAACAACTCTTAGAACTTAATAAAAAACGTAAAGAATTAATCGCTAAAGCCGAAGAGTCAAAAGCTCGATTGAACAAGATCTCTCAAGAGGTCGCTATAATGAAACGTCAAGGTTCAGACACATCAGAATTGATTGCACAAACACAATCTCTTTCCAAAGAGATTAAAGAGATGGAATTATCCGCTTCAGAAGCCGATGTTCAAGTCACTCAATTCGCCTTAACACTTCCTAATAAATGTCATAGCTCTGTTCCCATTGGCCAATCTGCTGATGACAATAAAATTGTTCGTACCATAGGAGAGCCAAAATCATTTTCCTTTTCACCTCTAGAGCACAATGCTCTTGGAGAAGCGCTAGGAAACATCGATTTTCTTCGAGCGGGCAAAGCAACGGGAGCACGGTTTTCTTATCTTCGTGGAGCGGCGGCTCGGCTTGAAAGAGCGCTGATCAACTTCATGCTGGATCTTCATACCGAAATCCACGGCTACAGTGAAATGCTCCCACCTTTTATTGTAAACAGCAAAAGTCTTACCGGAACGGGCAATCTTCCCAAATTCAAACAGGATTTATTTAAACTTGAAGATTCCGATTACTTTCTCATTCCAACAGCCGAGGTCCCTCTCACTAATTTTTTTGCCGAAGAGGTTTTACAAGAAGAGCAATTACCTGCATCTTTTGTTGCCTACTCTCCCTGTTTTCGTTCTGAAGCCGGCAGTCATGGTCGAGACACCAAAGGGCTTATTCGCCAACATCAGTTTAATAAAGTAGAACTCATGACTTATGCTCACCCTGATCGATCTTATGAAGAACATGAACGTCTCACAAAACATGCAGAAGAAATTTTAAATCGTTTAGAAATTCCTTATAGAGTGGCATTACTTTGTACAGGAGATATCAGCTTTGGAGCTGCTAAATGCTATGATATTGAAGTCTGGTTGCCAGGACAGAAAGCTTATCGTGAAATCAGCTCATGCTCCAACTTCGAAGACTTTCAGGCTCGTCGCGCCAATATTCGTTTTCGCCCCAAGGGCGGCGGCAAACCCCAATTCGTCCACACCCTCAATGGCAGTGGCTTAGCGGTTGGCAGAACTCTTATTGCTATTTTCGAAAATTATCAACAAGAGGATGGTAGCATCGCAATTCCTCCCGTGTTGACTCCATACATGAGAGGAATGACATCCATACGGCCTGAATCGATCAAATATTGAAACATAAATACTATTTATTTTTATCAACTCTCGCATTTGACTATGATAAATTCATGTCAACTTTGTTAGAACCTACTTTATAGTGCGAGAGCATCTTCTAAAGATTCATTTTCATTCCACTGAAGTAAATTTAATTAAAGCAAAGAAGCTCGCTTTTAATTTCATGTTACCAACGAGCTCGATGGGTTTCATCAAACATCAAACTAAGTAAAACTTTCAAGAAACCACCACATTCTTAATACATCATCATTTAATAAAAATAAAAAATGTTGCCTTCATCCTACTGAATGTATAATCTACTCAAAATGAGAACGGTAAAATCTTTTTTCTTTATCTTTGCTATTGTTTTTAGCACGAGAGAGCTTTTCTGCTTTCATTCCATGCCTTTACTCGTACAAGAGTCTAATAAAGTTCTCACTGAAGATTCTTATGGTCCTTCCTTACCTTCACCTTACGGTTCCGGTCCTTCTCCCGCAGAAATCTTGGATGAAGACACTCATGAAGAGGCTCATCCAGCAAGAGAATACGCGTTCATTCATAACGCACAAAACGTATCTTTTACCCCCTTTGATCCTAACAAACCTCTGATCCCAGACCTTGCTAGTCAAATTCCTCCCCCCAGAATGGCCTAATCGTTTATTCTAAAGCGTATCCCACCTGACAAACATTTCATTCATAAATGATTTAGTTTTTATAATGATCTGTATCAATTGAAGGTGCTCCGTGATTCCGCGGTTTTTGATTATTATAATCAAAAATTCTAAGGGATAAAATGAGAATAAACAAAAGACGCCGTTATTATTGTTAGATCTGTTTTTCTATTTTTTACATCATCTATTTGCAAAGTGAATATAATACAAAGCCACTAAGGCAAAGTGCCAATAGAATAAATGCTGGTGAGGAATCAATACCAACACTGAGTAAAAATAAAAAATCAATCTAACTTCACATAAACAATTCTAATTCATTAAAAATCAACATATGACCTATATTAAGATTTTTGAAGGAGGAAACCTTGTTCAAAAAATTGACTCGAGATGAATTAAAAGCAGACTTAAATAGAATGAGTTTGTCTGAGAAGGGTTTTCTCTCTTTGCGTCGCAAGAAGAATCTCAAAGAGCTCAATGGAGACTTTAAAACCTCAGATACATCTTTCAGTGTCAGCGATACCTTGAAAGACAGTTATCAATATTGGCTGTCAGAATGGAAACATCTTATTCAAGAGCCTCGATGGGGAGCGAACCTCTTATCGGGACTTACCGTGGCCGCTGTGGCTCTCCCTTTAAATGTAGCCCTTGCTATTGCTGCGGGACTTCCTGCTTCTGCTGGCCTTGTGGCAGGAGCCGTGGGTGGCGGACTTGCCGCTCTTTTGGGAGGAAGCCGATTCCAAGTCACTGGCCCGGCCGCTGCTCTTAATACGATGGTGTTTGCCATCGTTTATCAACATGGTATCGCCGCCGCCGCCGCCGTCGCGCTGATTGTAGGCCTCATTCAAATTGTTTTGTCCTCAGCTTCAGCCGGCAGCCTAATGAGGTTTGTTCCCGAATCAGTTCTCCTAGGATTTACGTCAGCCGTGGGTATTAAATTACTTGATTCACAAATGCCAAAATTATTTGGTATTGAGTGGACCTTTCATGAAATGCTCACCACTCTGTCGAATCCAGTATGGCTTCATGAGGTGACGTGGTCTGCTGTGGTTTGCGGACTCCTTGTGTCGTTCTTAGTGATCGCCTGCAAGGTGTTCCCACGCGTCCCGGCCGCCCTATTAGGAATCGCATTAACGACCTATTTGGCCTATTTTTTGGATTGGTCCATTATAAGAGTGGGAGAAATCCCTCCTATTAATTTCCAGTTCACGATCCCTCACTTTTCAATGAATGTTTGGTTTGATCTCATTCAATTGGCTTTACCACTTGCTTTGCTGGCCGCCGCAGAAAGTATTTTATCGGCTCAAGCCATTGACCGTATGAGCGGAGACCGCCACCATTCCAATCTTGAAATTTTTGGTCAAGGGATCGGGAATATCTTTACAGGTTTAGTCGGAGGTATGCCGGTCTCTGGAGTTATTGTCCGGTCTTCTGTGAACTTGCAAAGTGGAGCCAAAAACCGATTGGGAGCGCTTTTCCACGCCTTAATCCTTTTGAGCTCAGTGATCTACCTAGGGTCTATGATTTCACTCATTCCTTTAGCATCTCTCGCTGGGCTCCTTTGTGTGATCGGGTTTCGATTGATTGAATTTTCAGAATTCATCCATTTAATCCGTCATAATAGGGTTCAAGCTCTCGGCTTTTCTGCCGCTCTTCTTGGAACCGTCACAAATAATATCGTTTTAGGCCTTGCAACAGGTCTCATTATTGTTTGGCTTGGAACTCGTGAAAGAGCGCCTAAAGCAGATGCCCAGCGACCCGCTAAACACACTGAAGAAGATTCAAGCAAAGAGTCAGAGGATCACCACAAAGTATTTCAACTTTCAGATCGAGATGAACGATGGATCCAGCATTTGAAAGAAAATGCCAGCGTGCCTCAATCGGCTTTTGTGCATCCAAATTCTTCCGTGATTGGACGCGTGGTTCTCGGTCGAAATGTACATATCGCTGCAGAAGCCTCCGTTCGGGCCGATGAAGGAACGCCTTTTTACATTGGTGACAATTCCAATGTGCAAGATGGTGTTGTGATTCACGCGCTCAAAAAGAAATGGATTCGCATCCGCGACGAAAAATGGGCGGTATACATTGGATCCGGCGTTTCTTTAGCTCACCATGCTCTCGTTCACGGTCCTTGCTACATCGGTGATAACACGTTTGTGGGCTTCAAGGCGGTCGTTCATGATTCCATCGTTGGCAAAGGCTGCTACATTGGAATGGGGGCTATTGTCGTTGGAGTTGAAGTTCCCGATGATCGCTACGTTCCTCACGGAGCCGTCATTGAT
Organism: Bdellovibrionota bacterium; assembly: GCA_963170155.1. Classification (GTDB taxonomy): domain Bacteria; phylum Bdellovibrionota; class Bdellovibrionia; order Bdellovibrionales; family Bdellovibrionaceae; genus CAUJGP01. The sequence goes on from CAUJGP010000014.1 coordinate 70,494, forward strand.
AGCAAAGAAAAAGTTCAAAGCCTTGGAAAAGCCAATCATCAGCATCGTCACTTTAACGATGACGTGGTGGAGGTGAACCGTGGTCTTGCGGAAGCGTACAAAGAGTTATCTTATGAAAAATCAACTTAACTTTCAGGGGTCTTGTTCAAAAACCCCTCTTCAATCATGAGGAGACACTAATATGGAGGCTACTATGGATATCACAACTTACTCAATGGGAATGGCCTTAGGAGGCTTGTTCTTAATTATTTTTTTATTTTGGCGTTCCTATTTTTACGTCGAAGAAGGTCATTTAGCGGTGCTCACTCGTTTTGGTGCAGCCGTTAAAAACAATAATCATGGACTTGCCTTATTTAATCCTGGAGGGCATTGGAAATACCCGTGGGACAAAGTCATTACATTTTCAATCATGGAAGGCGTAATTGATTTATCGGGAGAAAAATCAGGTAAATATGCGATGGCTGCCGATGGTACAGTCTTGCGATTGGACTCTAAAATTCGTTTCACACCAAAATCCGGTGATTATTACTCCTATCTTTTTGAGCTTAAAAACTCCAAAGGACACATTCGCGAGATGTTCACCTGTTTGGTTCGCAATGAAATCGCTAATTTCCAAGAAGAAGACGATTTAGCCAATGAAGCCTTGGACTCTTATTCCATTATCCGTCGAAATCGAAAACGATTAAACGAACAAGTGGATCTTGTTTGTAAAAATCAAATTGGTCACGCCTATGGACTTCAGTTTTACGGCGTTGATCTGTTAGATATCGTTCCACCACATGAACTGGAGTCCGCTCTCAATGGCATTCAAAACGCGCAAACGGAAGCCGAGACTCTCTATGCAAGAGCTGAAGGGGAATCGCGACAAAAACTCGCGGCTGCTGAACAAGGCGTTGAAATTGCGAAGATCCGATCAGAGGCTATCACTCTTGAACTGCACACTCTTGCCAAAACCATTCGTAAACTAATTCTGGATGGCAGTATTAACAGTTATCTCACTCACCGCCGCACAGAAATGCTAGGCGATTCCAAAATGCTTTTTATGCAAAAGGAGGTTTAAAATGTTGAATTCAATCATGTTAGGTATCGTTAGCGTTCTCAGCCTTGCGGGTTTCGGTTACTGGCTTTTTTGCAAAACCACAGTCCAATTGCCAGAACAATCAGAAGTCTTTTTACTCAGTTTTGGAAAAATAAAAAAGGTTCTTAAAAAACCAGGCCTTCATTGGGTTCCAGAGAGATTGCTTTTTTGGATTGACGTTGTTTCTATTTCTAAACAAATTGATTTTAGAACCTATAAAGGTATCCAGGTGAATGACCGCTTCGGAACCACTGTTGTCATTGACTTATGGTTGGAGTTCCGTGTGTCAGATCCTTATCGCGCCCTCTTTAGCGTCGAACATTGGGAAGAAGTGTTAGAAGGTGTTGTGATCCACTCCACAGGATCGATCCTTTCATCTCTCACTATGAACGAGATTTTAAAAAGTCGCTCTGAACTCGCAGACCAGCTCAGAGCCAGCATTGCCATGGAAACAGAACGCTGGGGAATTTCCATCACAGGAGCGATGATTCAAAATATCGGGCTCTTGCCTGAAATCGCAAAGCAAGTTTTTCAATCCGTTGCGGCTCGCATAGAGAGAGCCAAGGCTCTCATTGAAGAAGAAGGACGCCTTAAAGTTGCAACTCTTGATGCAACGACGGCTCATCGTGTGGCAGAACTTAATGGTTTGGCTCGCTCACAACTCCCCTTGGAAATTGGTAAATTTTATCACCATTTATCTCAAGATCCTCTTTTATACCAAAAATTCAAAGAGTATTGGGACTTAGTGAACCTAGATCCAAAGAAAACTGTGACTTTCAGCGGCTTTTCAGAAAGCCCTATGGGTGCGGTAGAAGTAACAAAAGCAATGGAATCCATGTTATCCCATTAATTTTTATTTATATTCATCACATTTCAAAATGCGCACACAAGGACAGTGTGCGCTCATCAAGACTTTTCTTGAAAATTTTCATGGATAAGGTGTCCATCTTTAATTTTAAATTGTTGATCCCCAAGGGATTGAGCGTCTCGCAAATCATGAGTGACCAAGATCGTTGGAATAGAAAATGCTTCAATGCTTGTTTTTACGAGCTGGCGAGCCTCTTCTCTTAATTCTTCATCAAGAGCTGAAAATGGCTCATCTAATAAAAGCCATCGCGGTTTACCAATGAAAGCCCTTGCCAAAGCCACTCTTTGTTTTTCACCACCAGAACATAAACTCACTTTTCTATCCAAAAATTTTTCCATTTTCAAAGTTGTCGATAATCGATCCAAGAGGATTTTGGTTTCCTTGGCCTCCACTTTGCGGGCCTCAGCCGCAAATAAAAGATTTCCACGAGCCGATAAATGGGGAAATAAATCATAGTTTTGAAAAACCACGCCCAAGCGTCGCTCTCTCACAGAGAGTTTTGCTAAATCAATTCCTTGAAAGGTCCAACTCATTCCTGGGCAAGGGATCAAGCCTAATAAAATTTTAAATAAAGTGCTTTTTCCACTTCCAGACGCCCCCGACAGGACTGTAATTCCATGATCTTGGATTTCCCAGCGAGGAATCTGAAGAAAAAAATCACCTTTCTTATAATTTAAATTTTCGACTAAAGACATGACCTAATCTCCACCAAAAAGTAAACAGTGCCAGTGACAAAACACATAGTATCAACATTAAGAGTTGTGCCGCATCCAATCGATAACTGGACGCCAGGCTTTTAATCATAGGAGCTAAATGGTAATCTCCCGAAGACATCATTTTTGACAAAGCAAAATCCCCACAAATCCACATAGAACCAATCCCACATAAAAAAGCAACCTGTGGAACAATCTGTGGAAAAAGGACTCGAGTTAAAATAGCATAAGGTGAAGCTCCTAATACTTGGGCTACTTGAATTTGGTTCTGCAAATTTTTTAAGGGCGCGGCCAATGCTAAACGGAACAGGGGCCAGAAGAATAAAATGGCAAGGCCTAATACAATCAAAAATTCATTGAGCTGCTGATCTCTTTCCATGAAGAAAGAACTCAACTTCGGTTGTATCAAGAAAAAAGCAAAACCCAACAAAACCGGACCTGGAGAAACATAAACGTGCGAAAAAATTTTGAGCAGAGGAGCTTCATAAGTCAAACAAGCGAGTAAAGAGAAAATCAATAAAATAACTCCTCCCCAAAAACCCAACTGAAAAGATTTATAAATAGGATCAAGCAGTTCCATCATTGAAAAATTCAAGGCCTCCAGTTGCCTTAACCCATTCGGTATAGAACGCAACGGAGAGTAAAAAACAATTCCTACAGCAAGCAATGGAAAAATGAGCCCCCACTTCCACTCTATTAATTCAAGAATCGTTCGACTCGGTCGGTTGTCCCAATCCTCGTGCCACTGATGAGATAAAAAACTCACACATCCAATAAGAAGCATCTGAATCAAACTCAATCCTAGAGCCTCGGACCAATTTTGATGAATCATGAGCTTTTCAAAAATAAGGACCTCCAAAGTCGCGCCAGAGGGCCCTCCAATCATATAGGGAACATTGAAACTCATCATAGAAGATGAAAAAACAAATAAAAATAAAAATAACAGTTCTATTTTCAAATAGCCTAAAATTCCCGTTTTAAAAAATTGCCAAAAACCTGCCCCCTCGACAAGACTCAAATCTCCAATACGACCTAACTTCACTAAAGCGATTCGTCGAAATAAAATTGAAACCAGCCCTACATTGATCAACGAATGAATTAAAATCACACCTCCCTTACCAAAAGGAAACGGTGCCAGTAAACCTAAACACGATAAAATGACAAACAAACTGGGTAGGAGATTGGGGAGTAAAATCATACTTTCAACCCAATAATAACTCTGATGACTCATGACACGACTCAACCACAATAGTCCCAATCCACCCAAAACACCAAAGATCAAACTTACAAGTCCTGAGCCCACCGCTTGAAATAAAGTATTGTAAATCACAATGGACAATTCTTGTTTTGATGTTTCAATGCTCAGAGAAAAATGAGTGAGAAGAATCCAATAAGGTCCTAAAAAAAAGAATAAGAAAAAACAAATGATAGCCCCGTATTTTATCTTTTTCGAGACCATTGTGTCCAACGTTCTAAAATACGATCTTGATCTTCTTTAGATATTTTTGACACGGGTAAAACTTTAAATTTAGATTCTATGTCCCAAAGGGTGTTTTCAGCCACTTTTTTATCTATTGGAAACATGTAATTCTTTTTCATCAAGAGAGCCTGTATTTCTGAAGATAAAAGAAATTGTATGAATTCCTTTGCCATGGCCGCGTTACGAGAGCTTTTCATGACTCCCGCGAATTCCATATGCAAAGGCAACCCTTCTTGAAAATTAAGTGCGACATAATTTTTATCATTTTCTTCAACAACGTGATAAAGAGGAGAAGTGACATAAGAAAAAACAGATTGAACGTGCCCTTTTTGAAATAGGCCATAACTGGATGACCATCCAGAGGTGATTGCATAAACTTTTTTATTTAACTTCTCTAAGTAATCAAAAGCAGCTTCTTCACCTAAAACTTGCACAAGCCAATTCAAAAAACTCTGTCCTGGAGCGCTGGTGCGCGGATCTTGCAAAACCAGACTCTTCTCTGGAAGAAGGTTTAAAAACTCTTTCAAATTCTTAGCTTTAGCTATTTTAAGATCTTTCTTCGTATTGAATGTCAAAATACCCCAATCAAAAGCCACAAGCTCTCCAGGATTTCCTAGCTCGGACCTCCATTGAGGATCTTTTAAATTCATTTCAGAAGGCCAGTGCTCACGCGAAAATTCTAATTTTTCTTGAGCATCCACAAGATCCCATTGATTGATCCCCAGAACAATGTCGGCGACAGCGCGTTCTTTCTCCAGAGCCAATCGCTGAACCAGCATTCTTGCATCATCAATCTCTCGTAGCTCAATCTTGCAATGACATCGATCTTCAAACTTTTTTTTAATGAGAGGACCCGGTCCCCATTTGGCGGTAAAAGAGGAATAAGAATAGATAATCAAATCAGGCTTCATCGGTTTTAAAGAATGAGGTTTGACTGAATTCAAAAAATAATGAATACCGACTAAACAAATCGTGCTCAAAATTAAAAATTTATATCTTGTTACCACCACAAACCACGTTGTCTTTTATAAAAATAATAATCCAAACCAAAACAACGCCCTCCTCCCAGCCAAGCCATAACGAGGTGAACAACAAACAATGTCAGATGAAAAGGCTCCTGACCCGGCCCGCTCATAATGATGGACATGTTGAAACTTAAAAACGCCGCTAATAAAGCAATAGGTCTCACTAAAAAACCAGCCAGATAAGAGATGGCCACCAAAAACTCTATCCCTGTTATGCCGTAGGAAAAAACCATCCAATTGGGATAAGGAATAACAAATTCTTCGATAAACGCTTTATATTCAACAAGAGATGGCCCCGCTTTCGCGAGCCACTCGGAGAGCTGCTCGGAAAGCCTTGGCTGGAATAAATAATCTCCACTGTATTTTTTAATGGCTTGTCCTAAATAGAACCAACCAATAAACACCCGCAGGAATACAATAGGATAAAGGTGACCTACATATTTAAAGCTTTCAAGAAAAGCAACTAGCATATTTCTCCAAGCAAAACATCCATCTTTCGTCTTTTCTAGTTATACCAGGAACTTTTAAATTGGCGAAGTTCGAATTAAAAACCCAGACCAGCACAAAGTCCAATTTAAACCTATCGAGGTTTTATTATTTTGAAGAATGGATGTCATTTCTTGATCAACAGTAATTTCAAATTGAGGAGTCCGGAGAGAGAATCGATGTTTGGAGTGCGGCAAGATTGAAAGTTTCGTGACAGCAATGAGTCATCGTTCTGTCCGAAAATAGAATTTATAAAATTCTATTCGGACACTAACTTTCATATAAACAGTTTATAAATTGTCCAAATCTTGCAGAGACGGTTTTTGGCCAAGCCAACTTCGGTGTGAAAAAAAGACCCCCATTTTTTGAGAATGGAGGCCATTATGAACAACTCTAAAAACCAAACAAACATGGTTAGAGTTCGTCATATTTTAGTTATTGCTCAACGGATCTTAGGTCTTATTTTATTAATACTTGAGATTTATAGGCAATTACGTGACCTGCACTTATTTTAAAATGGAACGTTGATAGAAGTGGAACGTTTACGGAAATTTGATTTTTTTCAGTTAAGATATTTCCGAAGATTTTCTTCCTAGCCTACGGACTGGGCTGTAAACCCTTAGGGTTTTGAATTCAGGGATCAACCGAGGTTGGTTTTTGGCCTCTACTTTTCCAGGAGCCTTGGAATATGACAAAGCAACCTGATCGGTTTTTTTTGCCAACCATTAGCTTTGTCAATTTTCATTTGGCAATGATTCAGATATAGGTGCCCACCAACAACGAGGACGCTCTTGCTCAAGAGCCCCTGCCACAAGAGTATCGAGACGACATTGATTGGAGGGGTAAAAATAAGCATCTCTATTCACGTGCTCGGTCACTGTCTCATCGATTTTTTCAAATGCAGCGATAGAATGAGGTTGATGAAAATGAAGGACTGCCATTTCAGAGCGAATACCAATATAAATACGCTGACATAATTCCGTGGAACACACTCCCAAAGGATCTTGAGGAATAGGCAATGTTATAGAAATTTTATTTAACACCTTTGGCAAACAAAAACGTGTGGCAAAGTAATCCGCTTGCCCTTCCACCGCGCTTTCAGAATTCTCCTTCAAAGGGGGGCCCGCAACACCATGCCCCAATTCATGGCATAGAATCAAAGCAGCGCCCTCTACAGTCATCTCGGACATCCTGGCTAACCCTCCAAAAAAGAAAATATTATGGGTCACTCGACCTTCAATATCCTTATATTGAGAATAAGACGCATGCCTCTCGTCCAAACTCCACCACACATCTTCACCTGCCAATGGATTGTTAATAGCAATTGTCAACTCTGGGTAAGATTCTTTCAGAGCAACAACCAACTCTGTAAACTGATCTTTGGAAATCTCACCGAAAGCCACTGAAGAAAATTGAAAAAAGAAAAAGTGACAAAAAAAAGAAAGATAAATTTTTATTACAGTCTTAAGCATTTTTCACCCTTCTGTATTTCTTGGCATTACAAAACCAGAACCTCTTTTAAAGATCTTTCTTGAGACAAAGATCTTCTAAAAAACATTGATGACACTGGGGAGATCGAGCCGAACAAATTTTTCTTCCATGAAAGATCATCCAATGAGGAAACGCGATCCAATCTTTTTTCGGCACAATATCCTGAAGTTTTCTTTCAGCAATTTCTGCATTCTGCGTTTGAATCCATCCAAACCGTCGCGATAAACGCAAAACATGAGTATCCACAACCACTCCACTAGGAATATTAAAAGCATTCCCTAAAACAACATTCGCTGTCTTACGTCCTACGCCTGGAAGTAATGTTAGCGCTTCTAAATCTTGTGGAACTTCTTTATGGTGTTTTTTTACAATGTCTTTTGAGCACTCAATCAGATTTTTAGCTTTATTACGATAAAAACCCGTAGAAAAAATAAGTTCTTCAATTCGCTTTACATCAGCCAACGCTAGTTTTTGCGGATTGGGAAACTCTTTAAATAAAAGCGGCGTAACTTTATTGACCCGTTCATCGGTACATTGCGCTGACAAGATCGTCGCCGCTAATAACTGAAACGGTGTTTCATGGTCCAGAGCGCATTTTGCATCTTTATAAACAACCGAAAGCTTCTTTAAAATGGCTCTGGTATTTTGAGAAAAGAGATTCTCTTTACTCTTCTCCATCATCACCAATAGCTTCGACAGGACAACCATCGATCGCTTCCTTACAAGCGGCCTCTTCCTCAGGGGTTGTCGGTTGTTTTTGGACAAAAGCGTGCCCATCTTCTTCATGCATAGAAAAATTTTTTGGAGCTGTAATCACGCAAGCATCACAAGCGATACAAGATTGATCCACAAATACTTTTCCTTTAACGTTTTCTTTCCACTTATTATTGGAATCCGCCATTCAATTTTCTCTCCACTTAGTTCTGCTCTGACTTTATTTTTTCTCTTTTTATCTTAACCTTTATTCCTATTTTATTTTAAGATTATGATCACCTTCTAGCCTCAGGTCCCATTGTCTTCACCATAATGGCCCGATAGAATAACCTCATGCTAAGGTAAAGGGCATTACAAAATAGGTTTTCGGTGCTGCCAAATTGGAAATAACAAGGAATCCAAGACTCCAATCCAGTGGAGATATGCTTCCTGTATGGCAAAGTGATCATTGGACAGACAATGAAGTCTTTTTCCAATTTAGCAATACCGGATTGTTATACTATTAAAGGAGGGATAATGGAAGGTCCAAGGCCGCCTTTTGAGAGTGAATATTCTAAAGTTGTTGAATTTGTCAGTAATTCCCTGCGCCCTCATCAAAATTGGAGTATTTCAGACGAATACCCAACCGCTTTCAACCTCGCTAATTTGAACAATATACGCGTTATGTTTCATGAAAAAGAAGTGGTTTCCCATGCCCTGATTAAACCTCTTGTTATCAAAACACCCCTTATCTTGCTTAAAGTAGCCGGAATAGGAAGTGTCGTTACCGCAACTTCTCATCGACAACAGGGACTCAGCCGCCAAATTATTGATGATTGCCTCAAAAGTGCAGAAAATCAAGGCTGTGACATCGCCCTCCTTTGGACAGAAATTCCTGACTTTTACCGTAAATTTCAATTTGAACTCGCAGGTACTGAAAATCACTCGCTGATTGACCGAGAACTTCCCACTTCTCGAAAAGATTTAAAGTTCTTAACCAGTTCGCAAATAGCCCCAGAGGCCATCTACAATCTCTATCAAAAACATCAAATCACGACCCTTAGATCCATAGACGAAGTAAAACGCTTCTTAAAAATTCCAAACTCCAATATCCATACCGCTTGGGATGCCAATCACCGTCTCGCGGCTTATGCAGTGGAAGGAAAAGGCTCTGACCTTAAGGGATACATCCACGAATGGGGAGGAAATCTCCCAGAACTCTTTGCTTTACTGAATTACGTTCGCACATCCACTCAATCAAATCCAAGGCTTATCACTCCCGCGCATAGTCGGAATCTCAATCGCCAACTCAAATCTTGTGGTATCACTCATCAAGAAAATTTTCTGGGAATGATTAAAATTTTAAGGCCAGACCTTCTTTGCGCCAAAATAAAAAAAGCCTCAAGAGATCTCGGTATTTCTGATTTCATTTTTGAAAAACAAAACAATGATTTTTACATTGGCCGTCCTGGCCATATTTTCAAAACAGACAGCATTATCGACATTACAAAACTCATCTTCGGCCCTTGGACTCCCAATCAAATTCATCCTTTTGATGACGCCTCCCTTGAAATTTTAAATCGTTTATTTCCCATTGATATCTGGCTTTGGGGTTGGGATTCCATATGAAAATAGGATTAAAAATGGCTCTTATATTCCTCTCCTCATTTTTTATGTTTGCTTGCGTGAAAGCACCTGACAGTAAAGTAGAATATGGCTCTGCTGTTTCTTTTAAATCAGTGATTGAAGCATTAGAAAATGCCTCCGGTCCTGATGACTCGCCTGAACATATCCACAAAGAGGAATTCGCAGAGATCATTACAACCAGGGAAATTCGTGGACAAGCCAAAGTTGATCTCCTTAGCCAAGTGGGAATAACCGTGGTAGACAAGTCAATCACCAGCCATCAATGGCAAATTAAAACAACCGAAGCCCTCTTACTTTATGATCTCAATAATCCGTCTCAAACGCCCCCCCTTATTATTCGCGAAGATCACCAATGTTGGGATCAGACTTCACTACGCCTCAGCAACTGTGAAATTGATGCTAACAACCAACTGAATAAAAGAAATTTAGAACCCACTTCAGATCGCTTAAAAGAATCTTTGAATGATCTAAACACCACCGCTCGCCACTTTAACTTCATTTTTGAAGATCAAGTGTACCCCTTCAAACAAATGGAACCAGATCAATGCTTATTCAGTGGTACAAATCAACGCCATTGCACCTATCATGACCTTAATACTCAACAATTGACAATCGACCCGCCAAAGTCCGTGCAAGATTCGGAATATTGTGAAAATCTTCCGGATTGTAAGATCAACGCTACGATCGTGGAGTTCGATGAAGTAAACTGGAAATACGCGGCAGAGGGATATAAAATCCATTATAGATTTGTTCTCAGCTCCGATGTTCCGCAATTGTCCCGAAGACTTCAGGTTTGTAAGCAAGGATCTATACAAGTTAAAATTCCAGAAAAACCCATTGAAGAGGCGCCTCGATTTCTAGTGACTTTTTGCGATACAGTAGTGAATTTCAAGCAAGGCCACCCTTAATAAAAAAACATAAACAAACTTTTCCATGAGGTTTCTCGAGAAAACTTTTTATGAAAAAAATAGGTTTCACGGCTCTCTTTATTTTTATTATTCTAACCCTTTTGGCTATCGTTGGATCTTTCTTTCTATGTCATCTGATTCTCAAAGAAGGGTTCGGTTTGGGATTAGAATTTGATTTCTTATATTTTATCTTATTCACTACATTTTACTTTCTGATATCCATCTTAGAACTCCGCCTCTGGCTTTGGAAATACCCAGTGCCAACGAACAGACTTATTGTTGATGAAGAACTCTGGTATGTGCATGTTTACCAACTATTTTACGTAATCACATTCACTTTTTTAATGAAGAACCCATTGCTTCCGTTATTTATCATCAGAGGGATTTACCTGTGCCTGGGGGCTCGCATGGAAGAAAACTCATACACCGGCGGAATCATCTATGATCCTCATTTAGTAAAGATAGGCTCCAACACTTTGCTCGGCGAAAAAACAACATTGACTCCTCATCAAATGGAAGGAAGTAAATTAGCCTATTATCCCATTATCATTGGATCTAATGTCACCGTTGGCGTCAATGCCGTCTTACTACCAGGTGTTATCATCGAGGATCACGGTCTTGTTGCCAGCGGCTCCATTGTCACCAAAGGAACACATATAAAAAAGGGTGAGACATGGGGAGGAGTTCCTGCAAAAATTCTTAAGAAACCCGAAGCATAATCGTCGTCACGAAAAGATTATTTTCAATTCCGCGTCTCCGATTCAATGTCTCGATCTTTGTCCGTAAGAACTTTCACCTCATCAGGAATAGGCGTAATCACCACTTCTGATGGTTTTATGGTAAATTCCGCCACTCCAAATTCAGATGGCGTGAATCCCACCGCTTTTGCTTGCATTTGCAGTCGATACTTTCCTGGAAAGTATTCCGCATTGAATAATATCTGATTTGTTTTCAAATTACGAAATTCCTGGATGCGTTTCCATGAAGTGCCCTCAAGGGGTTGGTAAAATAATTCTCCGTCAAACTCCGCCATTGCAAGCTCACTGCGCAACAAAGCTACCGATTCAGTAGGGGTGGAAAAGTTCTTTTTATAAACAATTGTTGGTTTCTGAATCTTAGCCCCCAAGACTGAAAGCACTGGTGTTGGCTCGCTGAATTCACCTAAAGTGCCATCTGATAAAATAGCTTGAACTCGAAAACGGTGCTGCCCGGAAGGTACCTTCAATGTCCTGGATACCCCCTTAACGCGAGTTTCAGTTTCTAATTTCCCATCCGGAGTTTCCATTACTAATTTATATTCTGATATTCCCGGCAACTCATCCCAACTTAAAAAATGCCCCAAAAATCCTGACTTTTTATCGGCATAAAATTGTTGATTGTCAGGAATGTTATTTTTAATTTTTGTGGGAGGAGGAGCGATCACCAATTCCGCCAACTCCGTCCACTCGGATGATCGCTCGAATTTGTCAAAAATTCGCGATCGAAAATAATATGTACCCATTTTTACATTGAGTTTAAATACGTTTGTTTTAGATGAAAAACTTTTAATAAATTTTTTCTGTTTTCCATCATACACTTCTAAATCATATTGAGTGGCTCCTGGAACCTTATCCCACTCAATTTCCACAGATCGGTTCGATAGATATGAAGAAGGACCTTCCGGTTTTTGAGCCTTTCCAAGAGAACTGATTAAGATCGTGAATACCATTAGAATCCAACGAAAAATCACCATAACGGACATCTTAGAGATTGTAGCTTCATTTTTTCTTGTCATCATTGTTTTGCACAGGACGGTCGGATGGATACTCACTGGCTAAAACATAACCTTTATGAATATCTGCATTTGGGGTCGGAAATTTTGGTGGCGTATAAATCGGAGGAGATCCATTTTTAGTTGAATTCTTCGTCATCTGCACTGCAAATTTAATCGCGGCAGCGCCTCCCGAAGCTAAACCTTCAGGGTCAATAGCAAATTCATAGGACTTTAAAAATGTGTTGGGAGCCGTGGGCCCATAAGGTAAAATTTCGTGAATGATCCGGATAGCTGTTAAAACAGATACGCCAAAACGACGATCCTCTCGCAAAGATTTGTACAATTTAAAGAAATCGTGCCTTACTCCCTCTGGAAAATACTGGCTCAGCTGTGACATTGCGACAGACAGTTCCGCACAGTTGGAGACGGGTAAATTCAATCCGTCCTTATCCATACAAAATTTAGAAATAGCTAAAAAATCCTCTCGCGCTTGCTTGCGGTTTCCCTTGTACATTTTACTTAATTCAAAACTAATGCGCAGAGCAGATGAGTAATCCAAATCAAAATACTCTCCTAAATAAGTTTTTTTAAAGAGTTCAAAAAAGTTTTCAACAGTCTCATCGTCTGATTGGGCAAATTCCAAGCTATAAACAATCGCTCTGGTCTGATCAACTCCCGATTTTTTTAGTAATAAAAAAACTTTTACAAAACGTTTGGCGGCGCCAGCACACCCCTTTGCAATTTCAAAAGCCAGATTGCGCGCCCGCGCTTCCGAAGGGTTGATATCACCCTTTTCTTTCCTGAAAAAATTCAAAGACTCTTTGTACTCCTTAATGGGATCACAGTGATCAGGATGCCATTTATTTTTCCAAAGAACATTTCTTTCTTTTTCTGGCAAAGAAAGTCGTTCCCAAGCTTGAGAATCAAATTCAGGGAGGAAAAATGATGTTTCCGATTTCTTTTCAATAGCGAATGCCATCAAGCCCTGAAACAAAAATAAAATAAAGATCGTTTTCCGTTTTAAAATTGCCATCGCATTCCCAACAGTGGAGTCAAACGTTGCGATTGGGCATCTAACATAAAATCAAGTCGAGTGATCGGCGCATAGATCTTTCGTTTGTATTCTTGGTGTTTGTTCCAATTTTCAATCATACGATTGTCAATGAGCATGGGCAAAAAAGAAAGTCCGATGGCTAAACCCGTGTAACTCGGCGTCCCCTGTTTGGAGTGCTCATTAATATACAAAGCCAAGAAAAAATTAGACCAAATGGAAAGTGTATCAATCATTCCAGCTACTTTTGCTGTTCGCTCCAAAGCCTCTTCAGAAAGCCTCTCTTTCAGCAACGAGCTTTTTTTGTCTTTCCCATTGATTTTTTTTATCTCTGAAAGAGCTTTACCATACGACAAAGAATGATTGAGGTAGTAAGTTCCACCCAACCACATTGCCCCTACCAAAACTCCCATTTGAGAAGCAAATTGATTTTCTTTTTTTTGCCTTTCTGTGGGATCCTCTTGCTTATATTTTCCCGAAGACATGCTCCCAGCCATAATCAAAGCAATCGAGGAGATTTGCACGGGCCAATAACCACTGATCAAAGAATTTCTTTCGGCCTGAGACTCCATCTGCAATCGTTCGCTGGCGCGAGGAACCACTTGAAGCTCTGGATAATCAAGCCCTGCAAGTAGACCTTTTTCATCATCAAAGAGATTCGTGGCACTCTCTGTGGGACCACCTCTTTTTTTAATCGCCTTCGCGCTGGGAGCCGCGGCCTCCTCCGTAGCTGTTACAGAGTCCATCTTCTCTTTTTCTGTGGTGTTGTTTCCTTTTTCTCCATCCGTGCTACTTGAAGCGCTTGCCTTGGACGCATTAGTCGTCGTTGGAGTGGAAGAGACACCTCTTGAACCCAAAGAAGATTTTTTATTCACCCGTTCAACTGAATCAGAAGCCACGCCCAAAACGCTGATTAGAAATAAAATAGAAAAAATAATCCCTATTTGTCTCATAGGCATATTAAACCCACTCCCTTTAAATATTAAAACTGAGAAGAATAAAGATTTAGATCCCCATCGATTTACAAATAATAAATATTTATTATTTGTAACCGCATGCTCTCTTTTTTATTTTTGCTTTAATGATTCTCAAGTTCTTCTCTATTATTCGGATGATACAGTTTGGATATTGCCTCTACAGGGGACTAGTTTTTGAATCAAAGGCATCCCTGATAGCCAAGCCAATATTAATGAGTAACACCAAGGTCAAGACCAGAAAAAAAGAAGGCCACCAAACGAGCCACTCTGCGATAGTGATATATTTTTGTGCCTGACCAAGAAGCTCTCCCCAGCTGGGAGTGGGAGGAGGAAGCCCCAGCCCTAAATAATCCATATTGGTTAAAGTCAAAATACTACCGGCAACCATGAAGGGAGAAAAGGTAATGACCGGAGTCAAAGCATTGGGAAGGATATGAAAAAACACGATTCGCCAAGGACTTACCCCTAAAACACGAGCGCTATCTACAAACTCACGTTTTCTGAGCGTTAAGAACTCAGCACGCACATAAGTTGCAATACTCATCCAACCGAATAAGACTGAAAATCCAATCAACAAATAAATACTGGGACTAAAAATGGAAATCATCGTCAACAACAATAAGAGTGTCGGCATGGACTCAAAGATTTCCAGCATGCGCATTCCCAGAATGTCAACCACTCCTCCCCGATACCCTGTGATGGCTCCGAAAACAATACCCAAAGAGTAAGAAAGAATCCAAACACCGAGCGCATAAGCCAAAGTGTAACGGAATCCGTACAAAATCCGCGCAAACACATCACGTCCACGATCATCCGTACCAAATATATTCAATTTAGTTGGGGGCGAGGGAAATTGATCAAGGGCGGAATTACTTTGATAAGGGTCCCAAGGGTTAAGAGGCCACAAAGCAAAATCCGTGTGGTTCAATTCCAGATTTTGGTAATCCATGATGAAAATGTCTTCTCGTCCAAACTCTGTGGGATGATAATCGATTAAAAAAGGGAAATAATGCCTGCCCTGATATTGCAAATACACAGGCTTACTATTGGACCACAACTCTGCAGTCCCACTGAAAATAATCAAAAGAGCAAAAAAACCAAGGCTCACGACGCCCATTCGATTTCTTTTAAAACGGGACCAGCGAGAGTTTATTCCAACGGATAATGTCACGGGCTTTGATTTTTTCTTTGATGATGTCATGTAAAATCAATCCTTGGGTCCACTAAAACATAAAGAACGTCACTCACTAAACGACCTAATATTAATAACAGGCTCGAAAGGAAAATAATTCCCATAATTAAATTATAATCACGCGTCATCAAAGCTTTATAACTCAACAAACCGATTCCTTCCAACCGAAACACTGTTTCTACGATAATAGAACCCGAAAGAAATACCGACAAGAATGAACTCATTCCCGTCACCATCGGAATCATAGCATTGCGCAAAGCATGTTTAAATTGGATTTTCCACGGAGATAATCCTTTTGCCTTCGCCGTTCGAATGAAATCTTGGTGGATCACCTCCAACATGGCATTTCTCATCAGCATGGTTTGAGTGGTAAAGCCACCCAAAACATAAACAATGAGTGGCAAAGTAAAATGATACATTCGATCTTTAATTTTACCCCAAAGATCTAAATCAAAATAATGATCCGATACAAATCCTCCGATGGGAAACCAATCAAAGTGAGAAGAACTTGCAAACATAACCAACAAGACAATCCCTAAAATCAATGGTGGTACAGCATAAAGAGTGAATAAAACAGTTTGAGTGGTACGATCAAAGAGCGAATTCGCTTTATTAGCCATCAGCATTCCCAGAGGAATACAAAACAAATAACTAAAAAAATAAGATGCCAAACCAAATTGAAGGGAGACAGGGAAGCGACTGGCAATGACCTCTAAAACAGGTTCCTCGTAAGTAAAACTGTTTCCAAAATCCAAATGTAAGATATTTTTAACCCATAAAAAATAACGCACAGAAAGAGGTTTATCAAAGCCATATTGCCGTTTGAGCTCTTCAATGATTTCTTCATTAATAAGAGCCGAGGCACGCCCAGAACTTGACCCCTCTCCCCCTCCTGTACCATAACGAATAGCCTGAAGCTTCTGTTCAATAGGCCCCCCTGGAGCCATATTAATAAAAAGAAACGACAGGAGTGTAATCCCAATAAATGTGGGAATCATTAAAGTAAGGCGATGAAAAATATATTTTAACAAAAACTCATCCTTAAAATTACTGCATTAATTAATCAATCCACCATGATTGATAGCCTAATTTGTATTTCAGAGCATCACCTGGCCTTTTAATCCGACTGCTCACTCCATAAAACTCATGAGTGCTATTGAACCACCATGTGTAGGGGATATCCTCCGCAATTTTTTCATAAACTTTACGAATCATTTTGATTCGTTTCTCTCGCTTAAGCTCCAAGCGAGCCTCATCAATCAACTTGTCCACCTCTGCATTACTGTACCCGACAAAATTAGAACCTCCTCCTTGAATGCTGGAGGAATGCCAAATTTGTTTTGGATCAGGATCTTGATCCCCGCCCCCCCAAGCCATTGTGAATGCTTCAAATTTTTTCTCTTGCAAAAGGGGTTCGAAAGCGCTCCATTCCACCAGTTTTAATTCCATCTCAATTCCTGCTTTTTTCAGATCCTCTTTGTACCATGTATGAAATTTCTCAATGTTCTTGTTCGGATAAATCAAAGTAAAACGAAACTCTCGTTTTACTCCATCAATCACTTTATCTAAAATCCCATTTTTATCCGTGTCAGCCCAACCCTCTTCTTTTAGTAATTTTTGTGCTCGAGCAGGATCAAATGAGACAGGTTTAAGGCCTGTGGGAGCATACACATTTTGATACCACATTGGCGCAACGGCGGGCTTTGCATAGCCAAACATGAATTTTTTAATCATCTCTTCACGATTCATAAGATGAGTCAAAGCCAAGCGTACTTTTTTACTTTTAAAAAGAGGGTTGGTGAGATTCCAACCATAAAACGCCCAGCTCTTAGGTTCCATATTTTCATACTTTACTTTGAGAATTTTTTTACCCCATGGCTCTCCTACGGCCTTTAGCTGATAAGCCTCCGCTCGAAGAGGAGTAAAATCGAGTTCTCCTTTTTTGAGCATCTCAAGGGACAGTGTTTCATCATTCACGAATTTCAATGTCATACGCTCAAAGTTGTACAAACCTTTAAAAGCCTTATCAGAAAATCCATACCAATCATCAAAACGCTTTAAGATAATCTTGTCCCCTTTATCATATTTTTCAATTTTATAAGGACCCGTACTGACAATATCACGGTTCATTTTTTTATATTTGCTGACATCGCCATAAACATGCTTGGGTAACACAAACAACGTAGCAATCTGTTCAAAGTTTTTAAAATAGGTGTTTTTAGCGTAAAATTTTATCGTCAAAGGATCGAGGACCTCCGCTTTTTCAATATTTTCATAGTAAGGTCTCAAGTGACCCGCCTCATATTTAGGGTCAAAGATAATGTCAAAACTAAACTTAACATCTTCGGCTGTGACGGGCTTTCCATCATGAAATTTAAGATTTTTTCGCAGAAAAAACGTGTACTCTTTTCCATCTTTCGAGATTTCCCATTTTTCTGCTAAATGGGGCTCCATTTCATAAGTCGTGAAATTATAATCAGCAAGAACATCCACAGTTAAATAATGCACATAACGTGCATAAAGATCAGAAGAAGTGATTGGATGCAAAGTATTCGGTTCTCCAAGTAAATTCATAGAGAAATTTCCGCCCACCTTTGCCTTTGGACTTGGAACACCGATCTCAACACTATGAATGACTCCATGGAACAAACACACACACAAAACGATCATTATTTGTATTAAGCTCAATGGTCTCTTGTGATCATGATTTTTTTGAATCTTTCTTATGAGCATATTCTCTCCCCATCATTATGGTTGTAAAAGGGTGTTCTCATTTCTTCCGCGCCCTTCTTTGAATCTGAATCAGAATGAGAACATAATCAAGATTACGAAAATCACTTGCGGTGCGTAAGGCAATAGGAATATGATGCTCGCCATCCACGTCAGTGAGAGTGCGGAGGAACCAAAAAAATTATCGATCAGAACTTGTTTGCAGCCAAACTCTCCCCATTTGATTTAAGAAGAAGGAGCGATTATGAACCAATTTGACATCAACACAACCACTTCATCTGAATTTGGGATTTTTGGAATCCCTTGTACTCCAGAAAAAGCGCAAATTCACATTACTCCTGTACCCTGGGAAGTCACTACTTCTTATGGAGCAGGAACAGCGCAAGGTCCACAGCTCATTCGCCAAGCCAGCGAACAAGTTGATTTTTTCGACATAGAAATTGGTAGAACCTATGAAGTGGGTATCTATATGCAAGATGAACCTAAACATATTTTAGAACTGAACAACACTCTGAAACCCATGGCCCAAGAACTCATCGATCTCAAAACCAATCATCCTGAACTTACAACTGATCAAAAAGCAAAAGAACGGATGCTCTTGGATAAAATCAACCAAGGCTGCAATCTAATGACTCAATGGGTTTATGAACAAACAAAAGAAGTTTTAAAGGTGGGAAAATGGCCTGTCCTTCTCGGCGGAGATCACTCCACACCCCTTGGAGCAATCAAAGCTATCTCAGAGCATTACAAAGGAAATGTAGGCCTTCTCCATATTGATGCCCATGCCGATCTCCGCAAATCTTACCAAGGGTTTCATCAATCGCATGCTTCTATCATGCATAACGTCCTTCAACTCAATCCAAAACCGAAGAAATTAGTCCAGGTGGGAATTCGTGATTTCTGCGAAGAAGAACATGATTCTATCCTCGAATCGCCCCATCTTATCAAAACGTTCTTTGACGTCGATTTGAAGCGTGATTTATTTGAAGGACAAACTTGGAATGGGATTTGCCAACAAATCACCAGTGAGCTGCCAGAGCTCGTCTACGTTTCTTTTGACGTCGATGGGCTTGATCCCTCTCTGTGCCCCAACACTGGAACTCCTGTCCCTGGGGGTCTTTCCATGAATGAAGCTTTTTATCTACTCTATTCTTTGTATAAATCTGGAAAAAAAATTGTTGGCTTTGACATCAACGAAGTTTCCTCTGCGGGGAACGCAGAAGACCAATGGAATGGTAATGTCGGAGCAAGGCTTCTGTACAAAATGTGCGGATGGCTCGCTAAGACGCAAAAATTAATCTAGAAGAACTTCTTTGAGAGTCTTAAAGATCACTTATCTGAATGAGCTCTTTACCAATCCCACTGAACTCCCAAATGGTCATTCCGTTCTGTGGAGTTCACATTGTTTTCATAATAAACTTTTTTGTTGAAGATCCTATCCACCAATTTGATGGCTTGCGTATTATCAGCCATGTAATAAGAGAGTTCTAAACCAACAAAACCATTATAAGCCAGTTTGGCTTTTTGCTGGAAAGGCTCCACATTAGCCGAGATCCGATGCTCTAAGTGACCATTGTTCTTGATTTGGACTTCCATTTTTGTTTCTTCTTTTATTTTTTCGTTGAGTCGCCCTAAACGAGAGTTTTTAAAATTGGCAGAAGAAAAAAAACTCTGGACACCTCTGTCCGCAATCTTGTGCATAACACGAGCGCCATTTTCATCCGGTGTAATTTGCTCTGGCAACCATTCATTCAATTTTTTTAAATCAAAGCCTTCTTCTAACTCAACGAAAGAACCAGCATCAGAATTTGTATTTATTTTTTTAATTTGTGGAGTGGGAGGAGGGGCTAACGATGAATATTCAAAACCACCATCCATACAAGAAGCCACTGAACGCAAAGAGCCTGACGATAGCGAGTGGACTTTTTCTTTTTTAGAAATAATGAGGA
This sequence comes from Bdellovibrionota bacterium, assembly GCA_963170155.1. Taxonomy (GTDB): domain Bacteria; phylum Bdellovibrionota; class Bdellovibrionia; order Bdellovibrionales; family Bdellovibrionaceae; genus CAUJGP01. The sequence goes on from CAUJGP010000014.1 coordinate 90,535, forward strand.
CCACCGCCACTAATGATAAAAGGAAAAACCATTTGTATTTGTTCGATCGTCTCATCTTACACTGATTCATAATTTCATTTAATTGCAAAAGTGATGCCCAAAACACACAAATAAATTCATTTATCAGAATCTTGATATATCTATTTTGTGTTGAAATTATAAACAAATAAAAGATATTTGACACCCTCTTCTTATATGATCGTTATTCATAATAATTTTTAACCTCCTCTTTAGTCCAGAGGTTGAATGCCGATAGGAAGAAAAGGTACTGATCATTGAAGTAGAGAAAGGTGTAGAGAAATGAAAGCCGATAAAAGATTAAGTAACAGAAAAGAGGTTTATCCTTTGAGAATCTCATCTCTCTCTGTTCTGGATAATATGACAAAACTGGTTCGCCATGGAATTATTTTGAATGCATCACCTCAAGGAATGCTACTACACATTAAAAGAGAAGATATCATTCCTAGATCTCTGAGAGGAAGCTTAACTTTGGACGCTCTCATTGGGGATCTTATCGCCGTCAAAATTGACGATATGGATTTAGAACTCTCGGGAGCCATTACCAGAACAAAATTTTTAGGAAAACGAGGGTTTGAGTTAGCCATTGATTACTCCTCCGATGCTCCTCTGTACTGGCGCGAATGTCTGATGGACCTACTGCCGACTCCCGAAGAATTTGATGACCTTCAAAAAGGGGTTGATAACCTCATCACCTTAAAGAGTGGCAAAAGGAATCGTTAATTCTTTTTCTGAAATCAAAGAAAGTCGATAATGAAGAGGGAAAAACCACGCTAAAGCCTCTAAAAGACCTTGATGTTCCGAGGGGTCAGGATTTCCTAAACTTTCTTTTGAAAAGGCAAGTTCAAAATGAGTTTCATCAAAAGTAAGAGCCAATATTTTAGGATTTAAAACTCCTTGCTGCAGCAAAAATTCTTTGAGCACCCTACGGACATACGCTGGTAAATAAGCGACAGAAGGGTCTCCCGCCAATCGAATATCTTTGATCTGAAATTCAAAAAATCCTTCTTTTGAAGCTTCACTTTTTTTAAAAAACAAGCCCGATTCTTTAAAATTCCACAACATACCATAAGTAAAAACATAATCGGGGAATTCTTTTTGTGAATTAACAACGAGACCGACTCCTTTTTCTGTTAACCATAAAAGAATTTTTTGAAACGAATCCATTTCTGCATCCATTCCCTCTGATTCCACCAACAAATAGGGCCATCCATCAGGGCCTATTTGCGGATCAGGAACAAGAACTTTTAAACTCCCACCAGCAAGAGCATGAAAGAAGTTATTCTCCCAAGTGGCATCCCTTTTTTCATCAGCAACCCCAACAACATCTCTTAATACACAACTCTCTGTGACCATTTTCACTCCTCATATCCATTTCAAATCTTGCATAAAGATGAAAAAATTTCTTTGTGGGCATTAATACTAAAGAACTCTCGCCTAAGAAAGAAATATTTGTTACAGATGCGCTCATGATAACCGCTCTATGGATTTTTTTTATTATTCTTATCATTGTGGGTTTTTTGGGGGTTCTCCTTCCCGGCTTGCCAGGACTGTTTCTCTTTTTCTTAGGAAGCGCCCTCATTTATTGGTTTAATCCAGGTGTTCTATCAGGATGGACTGTATTTCTGATGTTTGTGGGTTTTTTAGCAACATTTCCTCTCGATATTTTAGGAACCCTGATTGGGGCAAAATGGGGAAATGCGACCAAATGGGGACTTTTCGGCGCTGCTGTAGGAGGGTTTATTGGCTTATTTTTTGGTTTGCCAGGACTCATTATCGGACCTGTTGGAGGAGCCTTTATCGCTGAACTCATTATTAAAAAACGCTCGGTGAAAGACTCTGCCTCTGCAGGAGCTGGGGCAGGAATGGGACTTCTCATTTCCACCGCAGGAAAAGCTCTTCTCGCGCTACTTCTTATTTTTGCTCTGGTCATTGACATCTTTTTTATCCCTTAGAACAAGCCTATTGGATAACCTAGATCAGGGTTTCAGACCTTTAACTTGAACTCCTTAAAAAACACGCCTCAAGAAGGATTGGGAGTTTGAAAAAAAACGGAAACTTTCACTCAAACGATCAATTGTGTTGATCTTCAATTTTATTCGTCTTAATCCTCTGGCATGCAAAAAATTTTTAGATTTATCATTTTATTTTTTGTCATCGCAGGGTGCGTCTTTATCTTGGACCGCTATTTTAATGTCCCCTTTCAAAACCATAATTACTGGGACCGGCATGGTTTTTGGTTTCTGATCTTCATTACCCTGTTTCCTCGCCTCACCCTCTTATTTTCAAATGTGGTTTCCGGAGGATTTTTATGGTGGTTAGGGTGGCTATTTATGCCTCGATTTCTAGTCGCCATACTGGCAACTATTTCTTATTGGAATAACAATCCTTTTCTTGTTGTCTTCTCTTGGTTAATCGCCATTGGAGGAGAATCCTCTGAAAAAGCAATTATTCTGAGGAAATCCATAAAACAAAAGCGTGTTCATCAAAAATATCAAGAAGATGATGTGATTGATGTCACCGCGACTCGTGTCGATTAAATCATGAAGCCCGCAACAGATTTTTGATCTGTTTTGCTTGCCAAATTAATACCCCCAGCATGGTCAGTAATCCGATAAGAACCATAGGTCCCGAATAAAGGGATAAAAAATAAAGCGGCCCCTGTCCTAATTGAGGCTTCACCTTGGGAGCCACTGGCAAATGATATTTGCGGGCTAATCTATCAATATTAACAATATTGATAATGGGAATATTTTCACTCTTAAAATAGTTCATGATCCCCAGTTCAAGATCTTTTTCTGTCACTGGATTCTCAACGGAATACTCAGAAGTATCTGGGGTCGTGACTCCTGGTTTAAACGTTTTTTTGATCTTTGCAGAACCCACTGAAGCGACTCCTCCCCCAATATTAATGTAAGCTTTGATGGGATCTCTTTGTGAGCTTTGAAAAACATCAAGACGAGCTTGGATCAATTCAGACTTCCTCTTCCCAGGCAATTGAGGAATTTTTTCTTTAGCGATAATCCGGTGCGCTGCCTTAACTCCCCTCTGAGGTAAATTCAATCCTAAATCTCCTTTCGCTCCAATACTGGCTGCTTGGGAACGACTCTGAATAAGGCCCGCTCGGAATAATAGTCCTTCCATTTCAAGCCAACTCAAGCCCGGAATATTAGCTCCAAAACCACTGGAACCCAATGAAGAAATAACAATGGGCCGAAGACCAAACTTTTCAGCTGCGATCCAAAAAGCAATGTTGAGTGCAGGAAAAGAGCCAGACATTCCTGCTGCCACGAGATCACCAGCCTTTAAATTCGCCTCCCTAAACATTTCAATAAATACAGCGGCCCAGTTTGGATTAATCGTTGTTTGTTTAGCCTTTAAGTTACCTTTCTTGCTCGTTAAAATGCTCGATTGAGCGCCAATTAAGCCCGATGCTTGCGGATCCGTCTCTAAATCCATTGGCACATTCATTTGCAATCGCTCATCATGAATCAAATGAAAAGCACTCTGAACAGACTCGCTAGCCGCTAATTTCAGTTGATAATCTGGAGTTTTATGTTCAATTTTGTTTTTCTGAATAATCAAAAGCCACACGATTGCTAAAACAGCTGCTGAAATCAAGAATCGAGCTGGAACCTTCGATGCTTTCCAAAAACATTTTTTATTGATGGAGAATAACCAATTCCATCGTCCTTGCATAAAGGCTCCTTACTTATGACCAAAGCCATGTCGTTGAAGGGTTAAACAATAATAAAATAAGGTGAATGACGATCATGTTAATGACAATAATAGAAAGAGTTTGGGCAATGCCTTGTCGATCAAACCATAGCGAAATCAAGCCTGGAATAATGTAACCAAAGGCCGTCAAAGAAAAACCAATTTGATCTGTCACGGGATGGATCCAAGTCTTGAAACTCATGTTAAGCAAAAAACCAATTAAAAGCGTCACCGTGACTCGCCGCCGGCCAAATAAAATTGTGATTCTTTCAAGCTGCGAAACAATAAGCCAAGTCAGTATAGAAATAGCGAAAATTTCCACAACACGAATGGGTTCATTCAAAAGTATCGCCATGTATCCTGGAACAACCATTCCTCCAGCAATAAGCGAAAAAAATTCTGCCATAAAAACTGATAAAATGAGTCCTATCCCAATCGATAGAGTCATGGATTCAATCATAAATAAGCTCCCTCTCCATTGTTTTATTCTTCTCCGACGCATTAGGATCCAAATAAAAACTTTCCACAGCAGCAGACTGTGCACTTTGTCTTAAACTTTCAACAAGGCTAAACCCGTGCCCGCCAATATTACCTAGAGCAACCACCAACGAATGAGACACTAAGTTAGCCGATAGCCAATGAGCCACCTCAGCACCAGAACGATCTCCTAAATCAATAATTTTATCGCCTTGCGATGATTTTGAAAGGAATCGATCCAGAAAAAGTTTTGTGCCGTTTCCCATCAAAAGAATGGTTTTAGCTTCCTGGAGCTGGAGAGCTAAATCAGCCATTTGCAACGTACGATCAATACGGTCTTCACGCAGATTAAATAAAACAACCGCATGTGTTTTGATAACAAAACTTGAAAGTGACTGCTGCCAAATAGCAAAGCTGCTGTCAGGATCATTAGCAGCGAAGGCATTAACAAAATACCAAAGAGGTCCAACTTTATTTTGTTTAATCGTAAAAGTGACAAGAGCTCCAGGATCCGGTTGGGCCGTGATCATTGTTTTCCATGCCTCTTCAGAGGAAATTCCGCAAATATTGGCAATCTTCAGTGCAATAGCAACATTATCTTTGTGCTCAAGATGTTGAAACTGTGACATACTTTGATCGGAAATGGCACGAATCTCTTCTGAGCCAATACAAACTAGCTTTGCATTCTTATGGCGACAAGCTTCTTCCAATAAATAACGATAGTTTTGTTCTGCAGTGACTAAAATTCCATTTTGAGGAATCATCCCTGCCAAAGCCCAGCCGACATCTTCTACTCCTGGTCCCATCACATCCAAATGATCAGCACGAATATTTGTAATCACGGCGATGCTTGCTTGAATGATTTCTCGCTCACACAAAGATTGATATTCCGGACGCAAAGCCATGCATTCCAATACAATGGCCTCTGCTTGGCGTCGACCCGCCCAAATTAAAGTTTTAATTTGCTCGCTGATATTCGCTGAACCTGTTCTGATGATGGGCTTTTCGCTTCCATCTTCTAAAATACGACGTGGAAGCGTCCCTGTTGTTTTGGCCACGGTTCGATACTTTGCTCGAAGTATTGCTGCAACAAGACGCGTGGTTGAAGACTTGCCCCGCGTACCATTGACATGAACACGAACCAATAACTTTTTGCGATTCCTATGTAATAAATAACGCTCACAGATTAAATAAATGAGAAGTAAAACAAGTCCACTTAATAAAAAAATAATAACTCTTTGATCCCACTCCAGAGATCTAAGCGCTTGGTTGTCCATTTGCATATTTTAGTTCAAGCAAACTCAAAACCCTATGTCAACCTTAGATTCCATCCTCCAATGAACTCATGAATTATCAACGCCTCTTAAATCATGCTAATTCTTCGTTGCATCGCTCCCACTTTGCTTTTAAAAAGCACAGAATTAACTATTTTAAACTAAAATTTGTAAAAATAAATTGATGAATCATTGTTGCTCACGAAAAACTCTTTTTGATATAAGAAATTCTAAATAAAAAATCTCTCACTAAAAAATTCTCATTGATTCCATACAAAATTCAAATTCTTGAAAACAAAACTCTCTTTAATTTAAAAAAATAGATTTTATTTAAACTCATCTATTGTATTTTTTGAATGAAGCCAGAAAATTTATATTGTTGTGAAATATCCCCTTTTTCATTTCGCAATATTACATTAATGCTTCGCACCTTAGACCCCTGCTCCAGGGATTCAACAGTTTGAGTTCCTGGAAAAGCAATAATTTGCTCAATAACATTATATTCTTGGCAGTTGATAAACTGAACTCCTATCTCATAAAAAGGTTCTGCTTTTGGAGGCAAAACAACATTAAATTTATAACTTCCTTCGCAATGATGTCCCTTCGAATCAATCATTCTCGCAATGTTTTGATCCCCTAATATAAACTGAATCCGAGTACCAATAAAATCGATTCTGACATTATAAATTCCTTTAACACTCTCAAGATCCAAGGGGGTTTTCGGGATGAAAGAGCTGTCAAAGGCCAACGCAGAAGATGCCATCATAAAGACCAACGATAAAATTGAAAATAAATTATTTTTCATAAACAGCACCTTTCTGTTAAAGCTAATAAAAATCTTAGCGATCTTAACTCGAATGACCAGAAAGAGAAAACGGACTAAGTACAAAATGTTTTCAATTGATACAATAAAAACACGCTTTTGGTAAACCCCAAAATAAGAATTTTATAATCCTTTCATTGATTCGTACCAAAATTGGACATAACTCTCCATTTTCATCCAAATGAGTTTATTTTTTACAAAAAAATTAATAACTTTTATTTATAATTAATTTTAATTTGATATCATGACCAACCATGCCCTAAAGAGGCCTTATCCCTTAAAAATCTATATAAAAAAAGCAATCTCAGCTATAATAATCTTATGAGGCTTCCTTCTATCAAGAACATTCATTCTTTTGTTTTTGTTGCTCTTTTTTCCTTATTGTTGTTTTTTCAAAACTGTGGGTACTTTGGCAATGTGCATACCGATCAGCGGCTCCTCACTTTTCACAGTGGCAATGGGCTGGGATATGATGGAAAACTGAGGTTTGTCATTACCTATAAAGATCAAAAAATTCTTTCAAACCAACTCTCCATGTACTCTGGCGAAACAATGAGTATTGAAGTTTTAGGAGGAACGCCTCCGTACAATTACTCAGTCGATGGCAATGGCTCCTTTGAACTTGCGACTCAATCCTATACGGCTCCCTTCTATCCCACATCTCCTCAGTTTGAAAATATAAATGTGACAGATTCTCTTGGGGCTTCCGGCACTATCCAAATTCAAATCCACTCTTTTTATGGCAAAAATAAGTTAATGTTCCCACTCCCAGGCAGCCTCGCTCCCATCACTCATTATTCAGACTTAAAACAAAATGCGAACGGTCATCTTTTTGTCGTCGCCAATTACACTGATTTTCAGCAAAACACTCACTCTATTTTAAGATCAAGCAACAATTTTGGGAAATCTTGGATCTCGCTTAAAAAATTCAAGAACTTCCAAGCTCAAGTTTTTATCAATCCACACAACAATCATCTTTATCTAGCTTCTGCTAACTTTCATCAAATCCAAATAAGCACTGATGATGCCTCCTCTTGGACAACCGTAACTCCGCTGGGTGTCCGCCCTCTCGCTGGACAGTATTTAACACTCAATGGTCTTCTCTTTCTTTCTTCCAAAGACATTCTAGCTTATGGATCCTATAAGGAGCCAAACTCTGTCCCTGCTTGGATGGTGATGAAAAGCACTGATGCTGGCTACTCATGGTTTGTTGTTGATAAAATTTATGATGGCGCTACATCATTCCGCAATGCTACAGCTCAAGCCATTGTACAAACATCCGATAATGAAATTTATCTGGGCGGACATCTAGGAATGCCAGGGGGTTCCGCCACTTCTCTTCTCGTCCGCAAAAGCCTCGATGGAGGAAACTCCTGGACTGATGATTTCACGTTTCGAAATACCGACAATCCTCTCAATTTTGCTAAACTACACAGCTTAGACGTCGACTCAAAAGGGCATCTGTACCTTTCCGCCACAGTCACTGATGGGGGACCTCAATACCCTCATTGGAATATCTTTAAGAAAACGAAAGGACAAAACACCTGGTCTCTCGTCAAAGATTTCAATTATACACGATCCGCAAGCGACCCCTATTTAACCATAAGAAAAAATGATGATATCCTTATCACTGGATCGGGCTTTGCAAACCCCACTTCAAATTCCAGCTCCATAGATTCTTCTCGACAACTCATGATGAGAAGCAGAGATGCCGGTGCGACATGGGAACTCATACAAGATGAAGTCATACAATCCCCTTCAATAACCCAAAGCCAAGGCGTTTATCGCCTCTCACACCGTCCTATTATTGAAGATACCAGTGGAAATTTACTTTCCGTTGGAACACGCGTTAACCACTATCAATCCACCTCTTTGATTTATTTATCAACAGACAATGGAAATACCTGGAACATTCAAAATGAATTTCAAGCCCTCAGTGAACTTGGAGGAGACTTCATCGCCAAAGATTTTATTCAATACGACGAAAATACTTTATTCCTTGCCGGGTCAGGAAGCGACCCTGAAAGCTCTAATCTTCCTATTTGGTTAGTGTTGAAATCCACTGATAAAGGAGAAACCTGGAGTATCAGTGATCAGTATATTGGAACCTATGATGACTCTTCCCGTCCCATAGGAGCGACGGCGTACTCTATTCTTAAGGATTCTCAAAACAATCTTTTTGTCAGTGGTCAATACAATGGGTTTCGCGGGTCTTCTGTTGCTATCGTCAGAAAAAGCGCCGATGGCGGAAAAACATGGAGCACAGTTGACGAAAATAAAAACCCTCTGGATATTTCTAGTCTGTATCTGAATCATATGCAGGCGATGACAGCCTCTGATAACAATCACATTTACGCTCTAGGAGCTCTCCTCAGCCTCGGCGCCAATATTACAAATCAAACCCCCTCAAGTAATAATATTTACGAAATTAAAACGCTCATCAAAAAATCTTCAGACGCGGGAAAAACATGGATGACTGTCCATAAGTCTGCGACACCTCAAAATCCCATGACGATCCAAAATTGCTTCAATGATATTACATTTGTTATCACCCATAAGAAAAATGGCTTTTATCATATAAACAAAAGCACCGATGGGGGCTCTTCCTGGAAAAACCTCACGCCTGCTCTACCCACAGTCCTTCACAAAGAAGTCATCGTTCCAGAAATTCTATGCCATGGCACTGATAATATTGGATTCTTTACCTATGCTCTGCAAGACGATCGTTACTCGTTGGCATTAGAACTTTCTTATTTGTCTAACTATTCTCCTCAATATCAACTCCGCTTTCGAGTGCCTTCCAACATCACTTACTACAGCTCTAGTGATCGAGGAGAGACCTGGACATCAAATCCCATTCAGTGGAAACAAGATGAGCTTCAGTTTTTTACTCCACACAGCGTTTATTTTAAGGATCATTATTTTTGGTTTGCAGGATATTTAAATGTACCCGATGAAAGTAAACGTGATAACATTGCGAAAAAAAGGTGGATGGCAATTAGAGCATCAGAAGATTTTAGTGAAAGCTTCATCATCGATCAGCTTCCCGAAGACCAACCGAGTTCCTCTGCTGTCAAAATAAAACCTTGTCTCAATGGATTTTGTTTGCTTGGCTACAATACTGAATCAAATAGCCAAGAGGCTTTTTCAATCTTCCGGTATGTTGAATCCTATCAATAATAGAATTAATTTCGATCGACTTCGCCTTGATCATTTTATATTTGCTTCAATCGTTGTTCCAAACTATCTAGTTCAATCTGAAGAATATGACTTTCTTTCTCGTATTTCAAAATCTCTTGCTCTACAGTACTGTTCCAGAAACGTTCAGGCATTAGAGTCCGAAAATGCAGTTTTTCCATTTTTTTTTGAATTACTTCTAAATGACGATGAATACGATAGCGATACTGACTGACTCGCTGAAATTCCTTATTGAGTTGACTCCAACTTTGGTCAATAGCCTGCTGACTTTCTCCCAGCACTTGGGAGTTCCTGTTCCTCTCCAAAATGCCTTCGAGAATTAAATTCCATCCTGCGGACAATGAATTGAGAGAGCGCCCCTTCTCGTCCTCCATAATCACTTTATCCTTTCAATGGTTTTAACCTAATACTTCTTCCTCAAAACTAAAGTACAAGACTACATACGCTAATACAGCAAATCCCAAAGAGCCTAAAGCAAGAAGAACGGCCGAAAATCTCACTAAGCCAACTTCCCACCCCATCTTTTTGGCAATTTTAGCACAAACTCCTAAAATGCGGCGGTCAAAAGCTTTTTCTAAACGATCTTGTCGAGGTAAACTGACTGCTAACGCCAGATAAAGCCCTAAACCAAAACCATAAAAACACGTGGCTCCTAACCAAATCAATCTTACAATCGTGGGATTCAGCTGAAAAGACTCGGCAATGCCACGACAAACTCCCAAGAAATACCCATGAGGCGACCTATAAAATTTAACCGGTAAGCGAACCTTTCCAAATTCAATTCTAGAACTACTCATAAAAACCACTCCTCTGATTTTTTCTCATTCTTCATAATCTCTCTTTGTTCTATTCGCAATACGCTCCCCTTCTTTTCTTCAGGGCTTTGAACTGAAGATAAAGTAACCTAACGACTCTTAAAATGCCAATGAGATCTACCTGATTTGCAGAAAAGCTGGTTCTTTTGACTCGATATTTATTGATCCGAAGTTACAGAAACGCTTAGCAATACATCTTTCCCCAACGACACCGTGTTAAAGTTGCTCAACTTCACACTTTGCGAAAGGGTTTCAATGGGATGAAGCTCTGATAACCAGTCTAAACCACTTACAGCACCAATAAGAATAGGCGCAATAAAAAGAGCCAAACGATCCGCTTTTTGTTGATTGATGAAGGAACTCATCGTTGCGGCACCACCCTCCACCATCATTGACTTGATCGAATGTTCCCAAAGTTTTTTGAGGAGTTCAGTCAGATCCAATTCTTGAGAAAAAACCCCACGCCCACCACTTTCCATCACTCGTGGGATTTTAACGGCTGGAATATCAATAATATGAACACCTAGATCTTTGAGAGTTTTCAAAGCTTCATCACTTGTAAAAGCAGTGGAAGAGGGAGTTAAAGAGTTCAAAGCGGAGCGTCTCTGATCCTCGGATAAAACCCAGTAAATCTGCTCTGGCTTGTGAGAGGCGTATAACCGAGATTTTTTTAAATTTTTGATTCCACGTCCTCGAGGATCAAGCACAATCACTTTGTTTTCTTTATCCTTAAATTGCGGGTGCCGTATATTCAATGATGGATTATCCGTAAGAAAGGTGTTCACGCCCACTAAAATCGCATCATGATAGGCCCGTAAACGATGGGCCTCAAGTCTGGATTCTTCGCCAGTAATCCATTGACTCTGGCCATTTTTGAGAGCGATTTTTCCATCTAAACTCATCGCAGCCTTGAGAGTAATAAAGGGTTGCTTGTGCCTCATATTCTTTAAAAAATGTTCACATACTTTTTCAAAATGCTCTAAATTTTTTTGATAAGGTGTAACCGTGATCCCAGCCTGCTGCAAAATGGCGAGTCCTTGTCCCTGCACCTGAGGATTAGGGTCTTGCAGCCCATAAATAACTTCTTTGATTGGAAGTTGAGCTAACATCTCTGCACAAGGAGGAGTTTTACCGTAATGAGAACAAGGCTCGAGAGTCACAAAAACTCGGGCTCCTTGAAGCTGGGTCGGGGTTAAACCCTGAAGAGCTTTCGCTTCTGCATGTGGCCCGCCGTAACGCTCATGATGTCCATAACCAATCAATCGTTGGTGTTGATCCAACACCACGCAACCGACAGCCGGATTGGGACTCACCCATCCCCAACCCTTCTCCGCCTCCTGAAGAGCAAGGTTCATCGCCTGATCATCAGTTAATTTTGATCCGAGAACTAAAGACATTACAGAAATTATTTCATCCATGACTGCCAATAATCATCCACTTCTACACTCTTCAAAGGCGTATCCACTTTTAATGGGCTCCATACATCAATCATCACTGCATACTCATCCGTGTGAGTTTTATTTCCAATATTTTGTACCGCCTTAGGATGAGGTCCATGTGGGAATCCCGCAGGATGAAAAGACATCATCCCCGCGTGAAGATTATCTCGACTAAAGAAATCTCCATCGTGGTAAAAAAGAACTTCATCGTAATCAATGTTTTGATGGTAAAAAGGAACTTTTAAAGCATCTGCATCTGACTCCAAGGGCCGTGGCAAAAAAGTGCAGACAACGAAACCATTGGCTGCAAATGTGGTGTGCGCACTCGGAGGCAAATGCACTCGCGCACTCAACAAAGGCATCAAATCCCGAACATGCAAACTCACCGGAAAATAATCACCCTTCCAACCGACGGCATCATAAACACAATCGGAATACTTAAAATTTGTGATTTGATCTTGGCGTTTCACAGAAACTTGAGTCACTTTCATTTGTCGCTCTTGCAGCACTCGATCTCGTTTGCTCAAATCGGGAAGCCCAAAAGCAGCAGGATCATAAAAAGCATTCCGCCCTACCATGCCACGCTCTGGTTCACGATAAAGACCCGTCCTTGATTCGATAATCAAAAATTGGCAAATATCAGAAGGTAAAATTGTATGCATCACACACTTTGGCAGTAAAATGTAAGACCCTTTTTCAAAAGAGAGCAGCCCATACTCTGTCAAAATTGTTCCTGAACCCCGATGACAAAAATAAAGAGTCTCTCCATCAGCATTGCGGACAGCCTGTTGTAATTGAGCTGTTGTTGGAGTGGTCCAAAAATTATAGAGAGTAACATCACTGTTATAAAGAAGTCGTTGCCATATCTCAGGGGCCTGAGGCATTTTAACCAAATCAAATAAATGAGGCCGCAAGGGCCCTTCAATATCAATCCAACGGGTACTGGGTTTTGGTTTTAACAGATGAGACACAGGCCCAAAAAAACCCTTCCTCCCTTGCTCTTCTTCAAAGTGTCCCTCTGGAATTCCCTTATGTCCTTGAGTTGTAAATTTTCCCTGACCGTATTGAAACATTTTAACTCTCCGTCATTATTTATTTGGATTGACCGCGATACCAACCAATAAAAGATTTTTAATTAGTATCGTCAGAAAACAGTTGTCTTAAACGCTTGCACTCTGATTTTGAAACAATACCTTCACAATGCTTTGTGCGTCAAATTCCCTTTCTTGCTCTTATTAGGTTCTTTCAAATAAGATCAATTTAAGGAGAGAAGCGAGAACTTTTGGCGCTAACGCAGAGTTTCTACTCCTAAAATCAAATTAAGGTGTACAAGGCCTTTTTTGTTAAGTGAAGATGAGAATTTAAACATGAACGAAGAAGGCACATCTCGTCCTCTTCTAAAACTTTCAACTCTGGAGATGGAGACCTTAACCATGAAAAGCAATGTCTTTGTCAATCGAACTCTGAATCTAAAACGCATCAAATACATTGGGTTGGATATGGACCATACCCTAATCCGTTACCACTCTGGAGCCTTTGAACAACTCTCTCACACGGTGATGAAAGAAAAACTCATCCAAAAAAAAGGCTATCCGGATATTATTAAATCATTGCACTTTAATTTTAACCAGGCCATTCGTGGTCTGGTTATTGATCGAAAAAAAGGAAATCTTCTTAAGGTCAATCGACATAGCGCCATCCGAGCAAGCTTTCATGGCACACAAGCTATTGACTTTAAAACCCAACAAAAAATGTATAAATCCACCTACATCGATTTAAGCGACAATGATTACATGGCCGTAGACACAACTTTTTCTATTTCCTTAGCCGTTCTTTTCGCACAACTTGTTGACCTCAAAGAGAGTCGCACGGATCTTCGGTTTCCTGATTTTGCCATGATCGCCGATGACGTTCTCGACGCTTTGGATGAAGGTCATCGTGACGGGACTATAAAAAATATTGTCCGTGATAACCTAAAAACCTACATCCTTAAAGATGAAGCGGTTGTTCAAGGGCTTGAGACTTATAAAAAACATGGGAAAAAAATATTCATTCTCACCAACTCTGATTTTTATTACTCCAAGCTCCTTCTCGATTACGCGATTAATCCTTTTTTGAAGGACCATCAAAACTGGCAAGACCTCTTTGAATTGGTAGTCACCTTTGCCCAGAAACCTAAATTCTTCTACGGTGATCATCGATTCCTAAAAATTGATCCTGAGACAGGCTTGATGTCAAATTTTGACTTCAAACTCATCCCTGGTATTTATCAGGGGGGAAATGCCGCAAAATTCACCTCTGACCTTAATCTTCAAGGAGACGAGATCCTCTACGTTGGCGATCATATCTATGGCGATATCTTGCGATTAAAGAAAGACTGTAATTGGAGAACCGCGATGGTCATTGAAGAATTGGCTCAAGAGACTATTTCAGACGAAAAAGCGGGTCCGCTGAATCACGAGATCGAACAACTCATGGAAAAGAAAGAACCCTTTGAAAATGAGCTCACTCAGATTATGACTCAAAAAATTGATCGTGGAGCTCTAGATGAATCAAGAACGAATGAGCTGCAAAAAATAATCACGGATATCGACGGACAGATCAGTCAACTCATAAAAAAACAGCAGCTCCTATATAATCTCCACTGGGGTCAACTTATGCGTTCGGGGAATGAAGAGAGTTATTTCGCTTATCAGGTAGAACGCTACGCCTGCGTCTATATGCCTAAACTTCAAAATTTGCTGGAGCTCTCACCTCGTACTTACTTTCGAGCCCCACGAAGACTGCTTCCTCATGAGATGGTTTAAGTCCCCAGGCTTGGTGTTAGAAAAAGGCGGTCTAATCAGAGATGAGGCCGAAAGAGGATAGTCCTTAATAATTGGTATTTTTAGTGCAGGAAAAGATTTGACAAGCCTAGGACGTGGTGGCAATGAATGGAGTCTTCTTTTGCTGTTTGGAGGTTCGGAATGTACGCAGTTATTCGTACTGGTGGAAAACAATACAAAGTTCAACCAGGTGATGTTCTAAAAGTAGAAAAAATTGAGCAAAATTTGGGATCTGAGTTTGATTTGACTGATATTTTAATGGTTGAAGGTGAGAAACTTCACGTTGGTCAGCCCTTACTTCAAAATGCTAAAGTTACAGTTGTTGTTACTAAACAAGCTCGCGCTCCCAAGGTTATTGTTTTTAAGAAGAAACGTCGTCAAGGTTATAGACGAACACAGGGGCATAGACAGTATTTTACAGAGCTTTTTATTAAAGCAATCACAGCACCAGACGGCCAAATAGAAAAAACAGATAAAGAGCCAAAGATCTTTAGTGCTGAAGCCAAGCGAGAAGCCAAACCAAAAGAAAAGACAACTAAAAAAGTTGCCACGGCGTCAGCTCCTAAAAAGACGGCTGCAAAGAAAAAAACAACTAAAAAGAAGACAGCAACCAAAGCTAAAAAAACGACTAAAAAAGTTGCTACAAAGAAAAAGACTAAGTAAGGGGTTATAGTATGGCATCGAAAAAAGCCGGTGGTAGTACCAAAAACGGACGGGATAGTGGCGGCCAGAGGTTAGGCGTAAAAAGATTCGGTGGAGAAAAGGTTCTTCCTGGGACTATTTTAGTTCGACAAAGAGGGACTCAGTATCTTATGGGAAAAAATGTAAAGATGGGTCGCGATTTTACAATTTATTCTATTATTGAAGGTTTAGTAAAATTCGAGCGTCATAGTAAACAAAAATTTCGTATTAGCGTATATCCAGCAGCAGCATAATTGAACTTCGTCTGTAGTAAGACTGTCAATTGCTCTACTGTAATTACGTAGTCATTGAAGTGTGAAAGGAAAGGGAGCTTTAAAGCTCCCTTTTTTGTGAATGAAATTTATCGATGAAATTCAAATTACAGTTTCTTCCGGCAAAGGGGGGGCTGGTTGTGTTAGTTTTCGACGGGAGGCCATGACCCCTCGTGGAGGACCTGATGGAGGAGACGGTGGCCGCGGAGGCGACGTTATTCTTGTTATGGACCCTCATTTGAATTCTCTGGTCGATTTTAGAGCTAACAAAAAGTATGCCGCTCAAGATGGTCGCCAAGGAAGTGGCGCAAATATGAGTGGCGCTGATGGTGAAAATTTATTTCTTCGAGTGCCTAAAGGCACTCTGGTCCGCAATGCCGACGGACATTTAATTGTTGATTTAACAGAAATCAATGATTTTACCTTATTAAAAGGGGGGCGTGGAGGAAAAGGAAACACCTTTTTCAAAACGAGCGTAAACCAAGCTCCTGAACACTCCCAACCGGGAGAGCCCGGTGAAGAGTTAACCATTTCACTCGAGCTAAAGCTTATTGCGGATGTTGGCATCTTAGGATTCCCCAATGTTGGTAAATCCACTTTAATCTCAAGAATCTCAGCAGCCAAACCTAAAATTGCGGATTACCCCTTTACCACTCTAACGCCCAATCTGGGAGTTGTGAAAATTGATGATTATCAGTCCTTTGTCGTTGCGGATATTCCCGGGTTAATTGAAGGGGCCAGTGAAGGCCATGGACTGGGGATTCAATTTTTAAAACACATCGAGAGAACAGAGTTGTTCGTTCACCTTATTGACATTTCTGGGTTCTCTGGCAGAGACCCTATTGAAGATTATAGGGTGATTAACCATGAATTGTCTTCTTATGATCATAATAATGAGAATAAAGAAGATTACATTCCTCTTACGGAAAGAAAGCAAATTCTTGTTTTGAATAAAGCAGATGCTATTTCTGAAGAGAGTTTAAATATTTTAAAACAAAAGTTCAAAAAAACTTATTCTATAGAGCCCATGGTGATTTCCGCAGTCACGGGGTTAGGAATAAAAGAGCTAATAAATACCATCGCAAAAATTGTATTAAGGAGGTAGTTTATGGGTAAAATCGGACTCTTTGGTGGTAGTTTTAATCCTCCTCATATTGGCCACGTCAATGTTGCAACCACGGTTCAAAAAAAATTAGGTCTTGATATCATTCACATTATTCCAGCAGCGCAAAACCCTTTAAAACATCCCGTCGAAGGACCTACTCCAGAGCAAAGATTGCAAATGACGGCATTAGCTTTTGATACCTATGGCGAAAAATTCCTAGTGAATGACTGCGAAATCAAACGAGGGGGCAAGAGTTATACAATAGATACCCTTCGGTGGTTTCAGCAACAACTTCCTAAAGACGACTTATATCTTATTGTTGGTTTTGATGCCTTTGAAGATTTTGGACAATGGAAAGACGCCAATCAAATTCTAGAGCTAGCACATCTTATTGTCGTCAGTCGGCCCGGTGGTGATTTCCCAGAAAGCAAAGAAACTCTGCCTGAATTTTTTAAGCCCTATGCCGCGAATTTTGAATTTAATGTTCTGGAGTTAAAAACCAAGAAAACGATTCAATTTTTATCTCTCAAAGATATTGAAATTTCTGCAGCTGATTTAAGAAAAAAAATTCGTGCGCAAAGAAATACAGAAAAATTTCTTCCCTTATCCGTTGAAAGCTATATTCGTGAGCACCACATCTATCAAACTCTTGGCCCTAAGGTCGGAGATTACGAAAAATTCACTCATTTCTGCAAAGATTTTTTAAATTCTAAAAAAGCAATCAATGTTTTAGCCTTTGACCTAAGAGAGCTGACAGCTCCAACAGAGTTTTCCCTCATTGCTTCAGGAACCAGTACTCGTCACTCTGTTAGCCTTGCCGATAACCTCATTCAAGCTGTTAAAGAAGAGTATGGTGTTTATCCACAAAGCCTTGAAGGCATTACAGAAGGGCGTTGGGTGCTGGTGGACTACGGTTCGCTCATCGTTCATGTGTTCTACGATTTTGCAAGACAAGAGTACCAGCTTGAACAACTATGGAAAAATGGAAAGCAACTTACTTAATTTGTGAAAGAACAAACTCTAAATCTTGAATCATTTTATCATCACTGATTAAACCCAAATGGCCTCCGTAAGGATAAATGTGCTTTTCTACTGGTAATTGATCCAACGATTTTAATCCTTCAGGAAACGATAAGTAATCATTTGTACTGTGAAATAAAATAATTTTTTTAGCGCCTTCAGTATCTGCCTTGTTGTTGGCAATCGCTGTCATCAACTCCGATTGTCCTTCTAATTTTATAAATTCATCTTCAGTTGAGGCTTTAAAACGCTTTTTATAAATACTTTCTCGCAGATAATCGATCATGTTGCCCCGAAAATCCGAAGAAGCCTCTCCCTGTTCCAAAAGATTACCGATCTGTGCTGTATGTGAAATAGAAATACGAAAAGTGCGGCTCAACAACCAAGCTAGTTCTTTTTCATCCAGAGGAAAAGCCCTCTCCAATTCTTGTAACGTATCAATGGGATTAATTGATGTGTTAACACTTAACATACGATTTACCAGGTGAATTTCTAGCGCGTCCTTTTTTCGCTTTGGCCATCGTTCACCCTCAGCATAGTACTGATCCACTTTAGAAATGGCTAAAGAACGGTTCAAAGGGGGATTAACCATAATAAGAAAATTAAACTGTGTCGCGCCTTCGTTTAGGTTCAATAAAAAAGCTCCGTCAAGTGCGCCATAACTGATACCTAATAATCCCCACTGGGAGGGCTGAATTTGATATTTCTCTTCTAAGGCCCCTTTAATGAATTGAATCACTCGATGCATGTCCCGGGCATCTTCAGGAATATGTCCTGTGCGACCAGAGGCACTTGCCGCCAAGGCAAAACTCCAATGCGTTGATGATGGAATCAAAACGACAGAATATCCTGAACGATAAACAATCTCAGCCAAATATAATAAAGAATTCGACGAGGCGTTGCCACCCATACCAGGAATCAAAATCACCATAGGAGCTTTTAAATCTTCCTGCAAAAGGTACGAATATTCTATACGATTTTTTTTAGGATTGCCCATTTGAGTAGAACGCTCTGGCCACAAGGTAAGAGATGCACCATGAGGTTTAAAGTGCCGTGATGGCTCTAAAAGGAGGACAGGAATCGAGCTCAAAAAAGGCTTATGCGCACTTTCTGAAGTGGCGCTTCCAAAGGCATTCGGGAGCAAAATGAGGTAAATCGCTAAAAAAATATAAATAAAAAGTAGATAAAAAAAAGATTTTTCTTTTCGAATAAATATATTTCTCATCTTACTGTAACGTGGAGTTCTTATCTGTGAAATGGACATAAAACCATGGCCCCCTTTAAATCTCGCCATTGACCTGTCTGTGGCTTGGCTCTCTTTTCTTTTTTGGCTTTTCTTAAAAAATCACACCCCGTTAACATCAAATAGCCAAAATTTTGGTAACTTCTCTGCACCATACGATGATTTTTATGCGATAAAAATGCTTTTAAGAAACCATGAAATCTTTACTCCGTTTTTTTGAAGTTTTCACAGCGTCCTCTGCTTATATTTTTAATATGCTTATAGTTTTAAATAGAGAAACTTGAACCCGTTACATTTCTAACACTTGTTCATCACTTATTGTTACTTTGCTGCTCTTTGGAAAAACAAATATCAAATTAAGGCGTCTCAACCTGGCACATGATTCGCAATGATACAAAATAAGAGCATGTAAAAAAGCTGAGAAAAACAATATCTCTATGAAGTCTATAGAGATTGGGCTTCTTCGCAAAAAACTGTCTCAAAATGAGATAACCCTTAGTTGGAGGTATAAAATGAGAATAAAAAGACTATTAATGGTAATTTTAATCACATTTATGGGAGCACAAGGTTACAGTAAAAAACTGGGTGGCTCCTCAGACCCGAATTCTAGAAAAAATGTCACAGGACCTGCAATGCAAAGCACAGAAGAGTGTGCTCATAAATCCACTACCCCCAAAGCATCAAAGCAGGCACGTCTTGGAGGAAAACAAACGACTTCCAGCGGTGGCCAAGTCAGATAAAGCTAAACAATAGCGATTATTTGCAAGTTTAAGGAGAGGGTTTCTGTGCCTTTTTAAAAGCTTCGTTAATTTGGCTTTGAGCTTGTTTTCCCAGCTCTACAATCCCTCGCGCGACACCTCCAATAAAGGAGGTGAGTTGAGAACGGGCCGCCATTTGGTATGCCCGGCTTTCTATTGTCTGATCCCCAACTTTTATTTGTAAGACCATAATCAATAGCAGAGTCGCAAGAAATGTCTTAAGTACAAATTTTATTTCATCCACTTTTTTTCTCCTGATTGATGAGCGCCTCTTTAATAGCTGCGACAATAGTCCAGTTTTCAAATGGCTTTGTAATATAACTAACAAAGCCCGCTCCTAAAGCCTGAGACATGATTTCTTCATTATCCATTGTAGATAATCCTATGATGGGAACAGAGGGCTTCATTTTAAGAATTTTTTGAGCGGCTTCAATCCCATTATATTCTGGCATTACCAGATCCATAATAATGACGTCAGGATCTAGCTCTCCCGCCATTGCAATGACTTCTGCGCCATCTTGAGCTTCTCCAGCAATAATCCAACTTTGTTTCTGAATAATAGTTTTAAGAATCTCTCTTACAAAACTAGCATCGTCTGCAATTAATATTCTTGGCTTCATTATTTCAATTTATTTTGTTCCAGCTCTACGATCACTGATCATTTATAAATCTAGACCTATACCTGCTCAAAGGCCTTGTATAACAGGGATATTGATCCGGCTCTCACTTAAATTCTTATAAAAGTAATCGAAAAGAGCGTCATGGGGAATATAAAACTTATTTTGAATTTGAAAGTTGATATCCAATAGAAATTTTCAATATATTTTGATTCAAATCAAATTGAGTCCCTGATTTACTTTTGAGATTTATCCTTTCATAACCAATATTTATTAAAAAAGATCTCGCAAAAGAGTGTTGATAATAACTGACCCAATCTATTTCAAAACTCGAACCTCGCAAGCTTCCTTTTCCTTTGGTTAGCGAAGGCAACACACTCACCTCAATATGAGAGTGCCATAGTCCACGAATAGGCAAAGAGAGAGATCCAGAGATTCCCACGCCCGTAATCGATTTCAATGAATAATCTTCTATATCGCTTGTTTTCCACCAAGAAAACTGCCGCAATAGAACACCCCATTCCATAGCCTGATTCGAAATAGAGAATTCTTTCTTATACTGAAGACCTCCGCTTTCCCAACGTGCATGCGTATCTGCATCAACTTTCATCTCAGTGGTCGAGTCGTAAAATAACAAAACTCTGTTTTCATCAAAAAGTGGAATATTTAACAAACCTCCAAAGGAATAAGCTTGTTTTGAAAAGCTCATATCTTTCATTTTTGTTTTAGAGTTAAAGTCCATAACACCTAGCTTAATGTCTAATGTTATAGGTGACCTCTTCTCAAAGCTTGCCAGTTGCCTTGCGCTATTTTCATTGGGCTCATGAATGAATAAAGAATCTGAGGGTATAGAAGGGTTTGATTCAATCATGGAACCAGACGGCTCTGTCTTCAATTTCATAGAATCTTTTTTTAAATTATTAGTTTCACTTCTAGGCTTAGACTTTGGTCGTGTAGGTTGGTTCTGGTGATCAAATAAAAATTGATCTGACTCCCACTGACCACTAGCCAAGGAGGAAATAAATATAAAGAATAGAAAGAGAAGCTTTTTTTGATAAATCACACTTAATTTATCGGAAAAATTTGAGAAATCTAGAGAGTGGGGAAATTTTCAAAAAATGGGGAAAGCCTCAAAAATGAGTGACTACAGAGGAGATTATGGCTATCGCACGTTTATTTAGCTTTGTATTAATGATGATGTTATTAACTTCTGAAGGTTCAGGCCTAACAACTTCTTACATCAGCGTGGATGACGAAGATATCACTCTTCGCTCTATTGCGGTGTCTAATGGAAAAGATAATGTTCAAGCCATTTATTCGAAACCTCTTTCTGAATATCTCTCTTCACTCATTGAACATGATCATTTTTTGGATACGAGCCCTGTTATCAATCCCAGCACTCTCGATTTAAATGAGCTTCGATCAAATACGAAATTAACTTCTGAAGTGATTAACAAAAATCACGCTGACGGCCTGATACATCTGCAAATCACAAAAGGTCCCATGGGATTACTGATGGAACTAGGTCTTTTCACTAAAAAATCGGGAAGGCTTTGGGCTTATGCAGAAAATTTAATTAAAGACAGTCTTGACCTGGAAAACACCAAAAAAATCGTCCAATCCATGTACACGCAAATTATGAACCAAATTCCTTACCAAGGAATGATCCTCAGCCGCACAGGAACTCGTGTCACCTTGAATAAAGGATCTTTGTCTAAAACTCCGGTCGATCAAGATATTGCCGTCATTCAGGTTATTGGGGTTACACGACATCCTCAATTTCAGTTTGTCACCCATATACAAAAAGAAATCATTGGAAAAATCAGAATCACAAAAGTAGATGAAAAAATAAGTTTTGGTTATATTATTTTTGAAAAAGAACCTCAATCCATCCAACCCGGTTTTAAAGTTTTATTGCGAGAACCCATTTACTATCCCGATCTCGCCACAAGCAAAAATGAAGAAATCGTTGACCATCTTCTCAAACGAAGTGATGGACAAACCATGATGCGTGGAGATTCTCATGAGTGGGCTCCTTTAAATAATCCCACCTTTGGCAGAGCTCATGTTTTAT
Organism: Bdellovibrionota bacterium; assembly: GCA_963170155.1. Classification (GTDB taxonomy): domain Bacteria; phylum Bdellovibrionota; class Bdellovibrionia; order Bdellovibrionales; family Bdellovibrionaceae; genus CAUJGP01. The sequence goes on from CAUJGP010000014.1 coordinate 112,891, forward strand.
TTGGAATTGGTCAATTGGCTGCCTCCACCAATTTATCCACAGAGGGCGGACAACAAGCTTCCACTCTTTTAGCTTTTAATGCACAAGTGGATGCAGACCTATGGATTACAAAAAAATGGTATCTTCGTGCAGGCCTCAACCAAGGGTCGGCACAAATCAACAATCCTCTGTCGGGCTCAGCTCCTTCAAAACTCAACTATTCATTGCAAAATTTGAAAGCTGCTTTAGGCTATGATTTTGAAATTTCTCCTTCGATCTATGGTCCTAGAATGCAAGCCATGCTGGGATACACTCAATTCAACGCTAAAATCACCGAAAGCACTCCAGTGGCCTACACCAGTACCTTGTTCAGTGGACTTGGTTTCGGACTGGCAGGTTACCTCCCCTGGTATGATGAGACAACGCGATGGGGCTTTGGTGCCGAGCTCTGGTACCATCTCGCACCCAAGATCAGTGAAACTCCGGTCTCATCCGGTTCTCCTCAACAAACACAAATTGTAGAGCTCTCCGGTTCTGCTCACTACTTATGGAAGCCCAATCTCTCCTGGATTGGTAAACTCACTTTTGATACCTTCAACTCCAGCTTCTCCGGAGCAGGAACAAGACCTCAAGCCACAACCTCTAGCGATCTCTCTTGGATTCGATTGAACGCAGGAATGGAATACCTTTTTTGAAAAAAGTTATACTCCATTAGTGCAGAATTATTAATAAAATGTTTTAACCATAAGTTTTTGAATCTAATCACTAAAATATCTCATTAATGCGGTTAAAAACTCCCATTTATTTCTTCATTCTTTATTTATTGTAAAAGATCTGAGCCTCTGCTACACCACGCACACATGAGTAATATTAAAATTATTTTTTTCTTTTTATTATTTTTTTCTCTATCAAAAACGTATGCCATCCGTGAATACAAATTAAATTTTAATACAGATATCATGGTTTGCAAAGACGGTGTCTTTTCACTGACGTTTATAGAACAAAGAAATCTATACCCTGATAGTAAACTTGATTTTTTAAGCCCATCCTCTGATCAGAATTTTTATCATCATAACCTATCAAAACTCTATGATGTATCTCCCCAAAGAACCTATTTTATCATGGATTTGATTGATAAAAAAGTTCCCAATATCTCTTATAAAAACCAAATAAAATTGGCACGTGTTAGCCCTCAATCCGCTCTTATTATCCCTGCAGGTTGCCAGGTAGAGCCATTGTCCTTAACACAAATCACTTTTGCCCCTCACACCTTCATAACCTATATTAACAACGATTTTTTTCAAAAAATGGACCCCACCAATCAATTTTTATCTTTAATGGAATTAAGTTTGAATATTGAACAAGCGATCCATTCTTTATCTCTCACGTACGCGGATCCTATTCTCGTTCCTGACATTTCTTTTGATTTAGTGATAAGCCGCGAGTTCCTTCGCTGTTGGTATTCGTCTCTGTGTCGTCCCAAAGATCCAACACTCCCACAAGCTCATCAAATTTTTAAAAAATATAATCTTAGTTTTATAGAACAAGCTGGATTCCTCATCCCTTCTTCAAAGGCATCTTCCACCCATCCGAATGGAATCGTAGCCTACACAGATGCTACATTTATAGTTTTTCCTCCTTTAGCCTCTTACTTTCGCTCTCTCATACAAATTCGGAACAAGACCTTAGATCTCTCTGGCTATATCAATCTGAAGGAAGGAATGACAAAAACGATTATCTTCAGTCATAATGGAAATATCCATTGCCTGCCAATTGATGACTCTATTACAACTTTTATTGGATCTTTTAATAAACTAAAGTATCCTTTTGTATCTTCACCTTATTATAAAGGCGACAACCCCGTTTGTCTCAATCGAAATGGACAAGTTACTCAAGGATTCATCCCATTTTCTTCACTGATTGAAATTCCCTTCTCTAACACCTTCGTGCAAGGAGTCCTTTCTAGCTGGGATGATTATAATGTTCGCGATTTTGGGTCTTTTATCAGAATGTACGACAATGGTGAACCTCAGTTGCTCTATGTCTTCAAAGGAAAAGGCCTTATTCAAAATAAAACCCGTTCTCTCTTTGGCCCCTTAAAATTAAGAGTCGATGGATCTATAGAATGCGCACGGATTGCAGAACCTGTAAATCTTCAAACGAATACCATGCAAATTCATCATCATGATCCAAACACCAAAAATTTACTCTGCTTTGATGATCAACAATTACTTGATACTATAATTACACCCCTACAGGAGACCCTTTTAATTGATCAGGGACTTCCGTCGTACTGATCAATTAAAGAATTTTAACTAATAATGGTACCTCTTATTTTGTAAAACAGATTCCGGATCCAGACACTTTTCAATCTGTGAAACCCGCTTAAAATGCTTGGGCAATAATTTCTGATGCAAAATTGGAAATGATTGAATGGGAAATCGATAGGGTATGAATCCCAACTCTTTCATCTCAACTAAAAGCTCATTATACCAATTCCAAAATAAAGTCTTTTTTTCTTTTTCATAAGCCAAACAAATCACTAAAGCCATGCACCGTGAGTTTAATGTCGTCCATGTTTTTGCGCGAAACTCACAGAAGGCAGAACGTTCTTTGCTTTCCAACCATTGAATGAGTTTGTTAAAACACTCATACTTCATCGGACACAAAGGACTCAGCCATGCAATGTCCTTATCATAATTACCCATATCAAAGGGATTTTTTTTATTGGGGTAACTTCTATTATCTAAAATATGATAACCAATTTCACTGGTCCATCCGTCAACCATCCTCTGATATTCAGTCAATGCCGCAATTTTTTGTTTAAGATCAATAAAAAATGATTTCGGAAAAAAGAATAAAAATTTATTAAGGATAGAGAGCCGTCCTTCGTTCACTAAAAAATGCCATTCTGCTTTTTTAGCCAAACGACCTTTAATAACCTTTCGAATAGCATTTCTTGTGCCTGCAATTGAATAAAATCCGATAAATATAAACCATTGTTTCTCTCCAAGAGAGGACTTATCAAAACTTTTTTGAATCTGTTGTGAATCAAATATTTTTATACTGGATAAATGACTCGTTAACTCAAAATGAAGTTCCCTGATGTTTTCAATGAATTCCTTCATTTTTAAATCATCAACTTTAAAAATTAAAGTATCACTGTATGGAAGTTTTTTCACTAATTGCAAACTCACTCGAGTGATAACAATCCAAGAACTTTGTGAAATCAATTTATCGGTACAAAGACCAACTCCCCAAGGAAAAACCTTACTTAACTCTTCACTAACCTCGCTTAAAGGACTTTGATAAATTTCTCCATTAGCTAAAATACCTCTAATATTTACAATGGCGCTAGCATGGTCACTGATTGGAGATATACCAAAACCTCTTTCTAATGCATTTCCTAAAAGACTCCCTCTCGATCCGGCACCTGTATTAGGAACGAAATAAGGATAGTTATTTTGCATAAGATATTCTTCCAACTGTCCCTGAGTCACTCCTGGTTCAATATCAATAATCCCTAGTTCTTCATCAAAGGAAATAATTTTATTCATTTTCTCTAAACTGACCACGGAAGACTGCAAATCAACGGGAGTGGATCCTCCATATCCCCAATTTCGACCACAGCTATACACAAATAATGTTTTTTCTACGGCCTTAGTCTTTTCTAAATAATCTAAAATTTCTTTTTCTGAAGTAAGATACTTGGGTTCATACGCTAACAAAGATTGTCTCCTTTAATCTCATATTTATAGAAATATGAAAATATTGATAATTAAAAAGTATTTATATAGAGTCAGTTCGGAGATTTAATTTGAAAATCAGTTCATTTTCTTGAGCTGTCCACAGGATTTATTTATTTTTACCGAGTATCTGTGGATAACTTCCTGGTTGATCTAGCTTAGTGCTACTATTTTTGTTTAACATC
>CAUJGP010000015.1 GCA_963170155.1 Bdellovibrionota bacterium
ATCAAACGAATAAAAGAAGTGCTGTTTACATATCTAGTCTTGGCGCGAACACCGGGGATGCAAGTCGCTGGAATCGGCCACTACCCCAAAACTGGGGCAATGGAGAGGTCTATCCAAAATCAACTTGCTTTCTTACAGAAGTATCAAAATCACTTGCTGTGGGTTCTCGTATTTTGTAGGACATTTTTAACCAATTTTTTTCCATTTAATGTCTGGTTGTCGTCCCGTCTCCATGCAGTCTTTTAAGTAGAGATTAATCAGAGTTTGGTAAGGCACTCCAGATTTATCTGCAAGTTTTTGAAAGTACGCAATGATGTCTTCATCCAAACGAATTGTAGTTCTGGATTTTAGCTTTTTTGCGTAAGGATTTTTGACAGATTTTGAAAAATCATATTCTTTTCTCATAAATCACCTCTTATATTTTGCTTGTTCGTTTTTAGTCGCTTTTCGTGCGGATATAATCCGAATAATTTCATCGTTTTCTTTATAAACATGAACGACAACGAGCAACTTCGTTTCGGAACTCATGCCGAGAAGAATGTATCTATCTTCATCTACTGAATGGTCAGGGTCTGAAATTAGTCTTGCAGAATTATCGTAAAAAACAGTTTCAGCTTCTTCAAAAGAAACACCATGCTTTTTTTTATTGGCCAGATTTTTTGAATTATCCCAAACGAAAATCATAGAATCATGGTACCATGAGAAAATGGCTTTGTACACATAGTATGTGTACAAAATGGTGAATATGTCTCCACCCCAACAAAATCAAGCACTTAGCTTGGGTGGATACCAAAAGATAATGTCCTTCCTGACACATCCTTTACACTTTATACCGGAGATATGGGTTACACTTTTCTACTCAAGGAGGAAAATTCATGGGTTGGAAAGAGTGTAAAGCATGTAACCGTTATAAACTGTAAACAATGTCTCCGGAATGGGCCACGAAAGTATTGAATTTTCTTATCGAAAGCCTTTTGGTCTTTTGGCGACTTCGACCTCAGAAGAAAAATGGTGGACGTGACAGGAATCGAACCTGCGACCCTCAACATGCCATGCTGATGCTCTCCCAACTGAGCTACACGCCCTTTACTTTTTTGAATACTAAAGTAAAAATTTCTGACATCTTACAAAACCGAATTTCAATCTATTGTACTATCGTAATGAAGCAAAACTCTGCCAATGCCAATAAACTATTTTGTTTGTTTATATGATTGCTATTTTAACAACACACGAAGCACAAAACTCCAGCATCATTTGAGAAATAGTGGAAGCAAACGAGTAAATCAAGTTTTATTTTATTGATCTTGTTAAGCCCTTGGGACTAGGATTTCTGCTTCATAGATGTAAAAAGCGCCAACAAAATAAAGGCTCTTTTTTAAGATGCTAAAGTAGAGTTATAAGAACTCTACTTTGTACGATGCAAAAATTTGGAGGTTCCAATGAGATTGATATTATTTTTAGCAACCGTTTTTTTGGTTTCATTACAAGTCAGCGCCAAAGATATGAGTCATCGCCTAGGAATTGGTCCCAAAAGTCCTTTTTCCTTCGCTCTTCCCGCTCTCGCTATCCATTACTTCCCAAACTCAGAATATGCTTTCACAGGTGCTCTGGGAATTAACACAGAACAAAATGCCTCAAAACTCGGACTCCAAGGAGGCATTCGACGAATTTTATTTGAAGAAAAAAATATGAATTTCTTTATTGGAGGTAATCTCGGATTGATTTCCCACGAGCTTGCGGGAGAGAATCAATCGGGGTTTGAGCTACTAGCGATTGCAGGGGGTGAGTTCTTTTTTCAAGAACTTGAAAACTTAGGATTCAACTTTGATTTTGGAATTGGAGTGAGCAGCTTAAAAAAATCCAATCGCTTTTTTACACTCGCTAATGCACCAGTTTCCGCTGGAATTATATTCTACTTCTAAGCGCTTACATATAAGAACTCTCTACTAATGAAAAGGTTACTTTTATGAAAACTATTATCAAAACAGAAAATGCTCCTCTGCCTGTGGGCCCTTATTCCCAAGCGGTGAAAGCAGGCCCTTTCCTCTTTTGCTCAGGCCAAATTGCTATTGATCCAAAAACAAACCAAGTGCAATTGGGTTCTGTTGAAGAACAAACAGAACTTGTAATGAAAAATATTGATGCCGTTCTTAAAGCAGCAGGGGCTGAATGGAGCCAGATCGTCAAAACGAATATCTTCTTAATGAGTATGGACGACTTCCCAAAAGTGAATGAAATTTATGGACGATATTTTCCTGCTCATCCACCGGCACGATCAACTGTAGCCGTGGCCTATCTGCCAAAGGGAGTTAGTGTTGAAATTGAAGTTACGGCTCTTATTTCATAAATATACTTTACTTATAATTATACCCGTTATTCTAGGCGTTTCTTATTTTTATTATCGAGAAACAAGATTGATTTTGCAAACTCCCATTGACGCTTGGGAATCAGACAGCACAGCTGATTGTGCTGTTGTTTTAACTGGAGGACCAGGGCGAGTAAAAGAAGGGCTTGATCTTCTTGTGCGACGGCAGGTTCAAAGAGTTATTATTTCTGGAGTCAACCCACAAGTTAATTTAAGAGATCTCTATCCTCAATTGGCGCTCTATCCTCAAATTAATGAGCAAGATCTTGTCTTAGAAAGGCGCTCTGAAACTACTTATGGGAATGCCCAACAATCTCTTCCGATAGCAGAGGCACTCCAATGTCGAAGCGTACTCCTAGTAACGTCTTATCTTCACATGAATCGAGCTCATCAGACTTTTTCATCGAGCTATCCTCCAGAAATCAAAGTCAGACCTTATTCCATTGCTGGAACTGATTTTCCACCTCATCATTGGGATTTATTTATGGAAGTCATAAAAACTTGGTTTTATGATCTTTGGGCCTATTAAAAGACCTTCTCGCTAGGCAAGAAATCATCCAATGATGATCACACCCTTATTTAAGAGAGGCTCAAAATAAAAAACCGTTGTATTCTCAACAACGGTTTTTGCCATTCGGTCATTCAATTACTTTTGACCTGAGAGACTATCTTTTTAAAGAAGCCTCAACTTCAGAGCGATATTGTTTTAACAACATCTCTGTCACTTCTTTTTTAGAAAGTTTTAAACTATCACAAAGTTGTGACATCACTTGAAGTGGAGGAGAACAAAGTCCTCTTTCCCAGTTTGACACGAATTGTGGACTGGAATATCCCAAAGTGCGGCTCAAATCAGATTGAGTAATGTTCAACTCAATTCTACGTTTCGCAAGAATAGTTCCGATTGTGTACTTGTTTTTTGCCTTTGCCATTTTCCCTCTCCTATCGTGGAATGCATGTTTATTGATTGCAACAACAAATTTTGTCAACAATATTTGTGTTGTCTGATAACACGACTCTTCAAAATTTGTTTAGCTTTTTCTTTACAGGAAGGATTTTTTTCCAAAAAGTGACATTTTTTGTCGCTTTTTGTATTTTTGAATGAAAATAGAGAATTAGCTCAACTAAAGCTCCAAGAAAAGGACTCGACAGTCCTCGAAGAAGTGTAATGAGAGGAGCCGGAGATATTAATTTGAACGAAGAGCCTCTGAAGGTTTCAGTTTTAAAATACGATTCATTGAAATACGAACGGCCCAATAAATAACCAATATTGCGAATCCAAACACTACAGTTAAAAATAAAAAGTCCACTTTTGCAGGAATTTCACTATCATAGTAAATATCTGGAAGCACACGAAGAGGATTGTATTCTAAATAGAGGGATAATAATACTCCCATCAAAGCCCCTACCCCCAAACCAATACCAGCTAAATAAAGGCCTAAACGCTGAAAAAGGTCTCTAAGACTTCTTTGTGAAAATCCGACAGACATCAAAAGTCCCATTTCTTTTCGCTTTTGTGTCATCAATAAAGTCAAGACAGACCAAATAGAAAATGTTGTAATAAGAGCACTCAAACCCAAGAAGGTCCCCAACATCAGTTTTTCCAATTTCAAAGCTAAAAAAACGGCTGAATTTCTCTCTCGCCAAGTTTCAATACTTAAATCCTTATAAGAATCCAATGACTTTTTAAAGTCACCGGCATCATAAGGATCTTTTAGCCAAACATCAAAACCCACCTTTCGGCTTCCCGCTTTAGAAAAATTGACCAGGGCTTTACCTCTTTGAAAGAGCAACATTTGAGCATCCAGCTCAGCCACATTTGTCGAAATAATTTGTTTGACCATCACTTTAGCAAAAGGTGGGTTCTCCCCTTGAGCCATCAATAAACTTTCAGGAGGAAGAACCGTAATATAATCTCCCTCATAAACATTCATCTGCTTAGCCAAACTAACCCCTAAAATCACCTCATCCTGATCAGGAGTTTCAAAATGATGAGAGGCGCTCTGATGAGCCTGTCGAGGCAGTTCTGAGAGTTTTTTTTGCATGGACTCTAGAGTTGCTGCGGTCACACCTCTCGCCACGGCCCCATGAAAAAAACCATCCACAGTACGCAAAAAGACGTCTTGACGATCAAAAGGCTGAAACTCAATCTTCTTTCTTTGATTTTGAAAGGTTGAAATAATTTCATGAGATAAAACCTCTGAATCATCCGTGTTTCTATTGAACTCCACAATAAGGTGTGGCTCTAAGGCCAAAATACGCTGGTTAATATTGAGATGAAGCCCCGACATCACGCTCAAAACCAAGATGAAGGCCATAATTGCGACTCCAATGCTAGACATTGAAAGCCACGCAATTTTTTTAATCAGCGAACCTGCTCTTTGTGAAAATAAATATCGTTGAAAGAAAAACCATGACAACATGTCAAGAGAGTAGGCTTCCTTACCCTAGAAATCAATCTCCAGCTGGCACGCGGCGCTTTGTTTCTTCTTTTCTTACATCGTCGACACTGCTTCTAAGAAAAATTGATTTCTGAAGTGCTTTCAATAAAACAACAGTCTCATCGAGAGCTTCGACGGCACGGCGACTGGTTTTTGGCAACTGAGGAGCCATTTCAATAATGGTCGGAGTTAAAAGTTTAAAATTTTCCGTCAGAACAGCAAGATTTTGCAGGAGATTTATCATATCCTGACTTAACTCTGGAGCTTTCTCCTGAATGACCGGAATCATATGATTCAAATGATTCGTGGTTATTGACAGATTTCCTAGCACCGTTCCCAGATTGTCTTTACGAGTCGCCTGTCGACTCAACTTGATGACTTCTTCAGACATTGTATTGAGGTTCCGAACCAAGGGCTCCACTTGATCAATGGTTTTAACAAAATTTTCTGTCCGGTGAGTGCTTGTAAAAGCTTCAATCAAAAGTCTTGCATTCGTTAACAGCCCATTCAGTTTTGATAAGTAATCGCTTAAATGACGCCCACTCAAAATCGTCATGATATCCATTGTCTCATGAGCTGACAAAACCGCCCGATCTTGAATTTCTGGAGAAGTGCTTGAACCCACTGTGACCTCCAGAACACGTTCGCCAATAACAAAAGGACGAATCAACTGAGCTTTACTATCTTCTCTGATTTTCGGTTTGAATTTCTCCAAGACTTCAAAATTCACTCTAATTTTATTATTCTCCAGAAGATCAACTTTATCAACGCTCCCTGCTCTCAGTCCCGCAATCCGTACTTCTGTTCCAGAATGCACGCCCTCAGCATTTTCAAAATCAGTTACCAATTGGATTTTCGGAGCAAACCAATTTCTTTTAATAGCTACAAATACCGCGCCCACGACGCCACTCACGACAAAAATCATTACAAAGAGGCCAGAAACTCTTTCAAACTTATTAAAATTGATGGCAATCATAGACCAACCGCCTCTCTATTCACCGGATGTAAATAAATCTGTCCCCCTTCAAAAAAGATAGAACTCGTTTCAATTTGTCGAATAAAAGACTCGTCATAAGATGAAAAAATCACAGTGTGTGTTTTTTTGGCTTTTCTCAAATCATCCATGCAATCACAAAACAAATCCACTTGGGGCTTAGAAAGGCCTACGGTCAAATCATCTAAAAGTAAAACTTCTGGCTCCATGAGCAAAGAACGAATCAAGCACGTCAATTTTCGAACACCCCCAGGAACATTCGCGGGACGAACATCTTTGGCTTTATGAAGCGTGAATTTATCAATGTAATAGTCAACACGATCTCGAGCCTCTTTGGCAGAACAAGCATTATGATACTCTAAAGGTAAGAGAAGGTTGTCCATAATGGTTCTGTTGCTGATAAGACCCCCAAGATCAAAAGTGTAACCAATTTTCAGGCGATAAGGGAGAAACTCTTCAAAGCTGAGGTCACTCACATTGATCTCATTCATTTTTATCTGACCCATCGTGGGAAGTTGTAACCCCGCTAAGAGTTGTAAAAGCGTTGAACGGCCTGAGCCTCGATCTCCCCGCAAAGAAATGGTCTCTCCAAGAGGAAAAGCCAAGCTCGAGCGTTCCAACACGAGATCACTATTTTCAAATCCAAAACTAACATCGCAAAACTCAATGCTCTTGATTAAACAATTCATAAGACACCCATGTTCACTAATTGATTGAGGTAAAACAAAGCTGTGGTTGCTAAGTTGAAAACAGTGACATAAATAATGCTATTCACCACCGCCCTCGTTGTGGCTTGCGGAACTTCATGGGGACTGCGATTGACGAGTAAGCCTTGATAACAACTCACCACAAAGATAATCATTCCGCCAAAACCTGTTTTTATTAAAAATAAAAAAATATCTTCTGCGGCGAGGGCGGCAATTAAAGAATCGCTATAAAATTGCAAGGGCATGTCTTGAAGAAGGCGTGTAAATAAATAACCACCAAAAAGAGCGATAACAATATAATAATAGGCAAGACAAATAACACTGATCACCCCTCCTAGGATACGAGGAAAAACAATAAAACTCAGAGGGTTGATGCCCATCGCCTCCAGAGCTTCAATTTCTCGATTGGCTCTCATGTTTCCGATTTCAGAGGCTACGGCAGTTCCTGATCGCGCAATCACCACCAGAGCAGTTAATAAAGGACCTACTTCTCGCACAATGATGACCACCAATAAATTCCCGATCATCGAAGTTCCACCCAAAAGAGACAACTGGGCTGAGCTTTGGAGTATCACAATCGATCCTGTTGCTAAAGCTAGTACACTGATAAGGGGCATGGCCTGCCAACCCGTAAAGTAAATTTGCGAAGAAACAACTCTGAATACCGTTCTCAACCCTTGGGATTGATCATAGATCGTCGCTCGGATGGCATAATAAACCATCATGAAAACACGCACGGTGTATTCAATGTTTTCATTCACTTTTCGACCAAGAGTATCAATTGCTTTAACAACCATAATTCCTCAAATTTCTTATCGGAAAAATGATTTAAGAAATAAGATCATTGATAATAATTGATACTAAAACAAGACTTGGGACATATTATTGATCGAGCTTCATGGCCTTGGATGAAGCTCGACTCTCTCGACTAAGACGAATAACCTGTTTTTTAATTCAACGATTTTTTTTCATCAATTCATTTAAGATCTTAGTGAGAGGGGTTTTGTTAGAGGACTCCTGAATTGCAAATTGCACAAGATCTTGAGGAATGGGAAAAAAACCATTCCAATCTGAAGTATGATTCTCTCCATAAATTTCCAACACCGCTCCTCTATCAGGTTTCCAAAGCATATCGGGGTGAGCCTTTTGATACCATTCTCCTCCGATGATATCATAGTTCCCATTTAACTCTAAATCGTAGTAATAAGTGACCGTCACCAAACGATGAAGTGCGCTATGATCTAACTCGCTTTGATAAGGAAATTCTTCTGTGACGTATTGAATTTCTGAAATCACTCCCACCAAATACTTTGCTTCAGAGGAACGATATTTTTTAAATATATCCTGTGAATACCCCGAAGAGCTGATGACACTTTCTTTTAAAGAACCCACTTGATGACTGACCGGATGAAAGTAACTCAGCTTATAACTGTAAATCGGTTGATTCCAAACCTCATAGTCATAAGTCGCATCTAAGACAAAACTCTGTCCATTACGCCCTACCAGATGAGTTAAAGCTAAGTGCCATTCCATGGGATTGACATCAAAGCACGCAGAGCTCGTGATTCGACCGGATTCATCCATACTGGGATTTTTGTCATTACACCGTCCACCTAAAAAAGCGTAACTCATCGGAGCCTCTGCCCACAGCTGAGAAATCAAAGCCTTTACATCATGAGGATAAAGAGTCAACTCTCCTCGCTGAGCTCCGAGAGAAAGAGTGAAGGCTTTTTTGGGTTCCGGAACCATGAAAGCCGCTGGAGCCCATCCATGACAAATCCCCATCCATGTCTCTACTTTTCCATAGGCATTCAAGTAGTACTTCCCATGGGACCAAGCGGCTTGAGTTAGTGTCCACTGATCATCATTGAGTAAATAATCATATTTTTCCGCAGGAGAGAGCCGGGAAAGAATTTCTTTTTCAGGCTGAAGAGGTTTTAAATAATTTTTTTCATAGTAATTTAAATTTTTTTTGAAGGAGCTTGATCGAGGAAATTGAGGATCTCCATAGCGATTCCCAATCCCACCCTCGTAAATCGGCCAGTAGTACCCAGACCAAGGCACTTCGGAGACTTGCCCCTGATGGAGGGATAAAGCATCTAACGTCCATAAATTAACTTCGTATCCTTCTCCTAAAAATCGCTTTAAACGGCTGCCTTTGCCACCCGCCTCAAAAAGAAAAAATTCATTTTTGTTAAAACAAGGATCTCCGGGAGAGCTCATCGTACAAAAATTTTCTTTTCGTCCCAGATCCTTGATCATCACAAATTCCTTTTGATCTTTTGTTTGTTCATCAAACAACTGGATTCTCGGAGCTCCACGTTTAAAAGGGATTTCTTGAGACACGATCCCTGGATTCATTTTCCACCGCTTTAAAAAATCAGGCACTTCTGCAAAACTAAAAACACCTGAAACCAATACAATAGTAAAAATAAAAAATCTTTTCTTTGAGTTCATAGACCCTCAACTCTCTTTTTAATTTTAAAAGTTCTCTATTCCCTTTTTTTCTATGGACGTATCTGTTGTTTTACTCTCCATTCCAATGAAAAAGGTCAATCAATGACGTTCAACACGCTTCTCACTTCATGAAAACTTCACTCTTTCATGTTGAATTTGTCTCAAGAGCGATTTACTTTTTAGAAAAATAGAAATGGAAAGGATAAAAAGTAACTCCATGCTTTCTCCACCGATTATTCTTTATGAAGACTCAGATTATATCGCCATCGACAAACTTCCTGGCCATCATGTTCATCCTCCAGAAAATTCACGCTGGCGAGTTTCAAAAGAATTGGTTTGTCTCTATTCAGTTAGAGATTATTTAGGTCACTACGTTTATCCTATTCATCGCTTAGATGCCGCTACGGGAGGTGTGGTTCTTTTTGGAAAGCACCCAGAAGCCGCAGCAAAAATCCAAGTCCTTTTACAAACTCAAAGTATTCATAAAGGCTATCTTGCCGTAGCAAGAGGCTATACCCCTTGCGCAGGAATTATCGATCAACCCCTTTTAAGTGATTCATCTGATCTTCAGCTTCCGTCTCTGACACACTTTGAAACCCTGGCTCAAATTGATTTGCCTTATGCCATTAGTAAAAAGCACGATACAACGAGATACAGTCTTGTAAAAGTAGTACCAAAAACGGGTCGATACCACCAAATTCGCAGGCATCTAGCTTCACTCTCCCATCCTTTAGTTGGTGATATAAAACATGGCGATTCTCGTCATAACCGTTTCTTTCGAGAAGAATTAAAGATCTCTGGTTTGCTTTTACACAGCTTTGAGTTAAATTTTAAACATCCCTATACAAACACTCCGGTAAACCTTTTTACTCCTTGGAGCCATCGATGGATAAAAATTTTCGAACTTTTTCATTTCAAAGAAAACTTATTGGCTGTCTCTTGTTCACCTTCTGTTTTGCCACGTTCCTAATCCCTCGGTATGGTTTAGCTTGGGGAATGCGAGGACATGGACTCGTCTGTGAAGCCGCTGTTCATCTTGTAAACAATAAAGAATTAAAACGTTTTCTTACTGCTAAAATACCAGCAATGACCTACCTCTGCAATTTACCAGACACGTACTGGAAAAGTATCCCAGAAGGAGCACCAGGATATTTTACGCATTTTTTTGAACCTGATATTATGGGAATGAACTTTGAAACCATGCCGACATCTTTTCAAGAAGTAGAAGCTCTAGGAAAGGGAAAAATGAATCTCAACACCAATCAACCGATTCTTTCCGTTGCTCGAGAGGTAGGTTCTAATTGGTGGAGAGCAGATCAGTTTTTACGCCTCTCCCTAGCGGCTGCAAAAAGAGCTAAGGCCAGTGGAGTCCTGATCAAAGATGATCCGGACGTTTATCAAATGTGGGTGATGATGGGACTCATGGGACATTTTATCGGAGATAACGCTCAACCTTTTCATAATACCCGCGACTACGATGGTTGGGTTATCCACCACGGCGGTATTCATCGCTACTATGAAGGGGATTTAGTGGATGCTCTCCCTCCTGATATTCTTAGCTCAATTATTAAAAGAGCGCCTCGAGCAACGAGAGAACTTCAATTAAAAAACCAAAAAATATTTATTGAACACATGAGAACACTTTCCATCTTATCTTATAAAGATATTCAACTTCTTATAAAGCAAGATCCTATCCTTGAAAAATCAACTGTCTCGCGTGAAAAGGGAATGGAAATAAGAAAAGAAGCGAAAAGAAAAGAGGCATCTCTGGCTATTCGTAAATTTGAAAAACATCTTGTTACACACCTTTCTAGAGGTGCTGTCTTACTTGCTTGGTCTTGGGATCAAATTTTTAATGAAGCCGAAAAACCACCGATTGATAGAAATAACTCCTATCAATTTCCTCATCAGTTTAAATACATTCCCACTGATTACAGTTCTCCAGAGTTGTCTCATTAAAACTCTTTTCGCAATAACAATGAATGATGTAAAGAAACTTATTCAAAATAAAAGACTGTCTTAAATTTTAGAGATATGGCTCTTCATTTGAACTTCAAAGATGTTGAATCTACACTTTTTAAATGCCCTTGAACGCCAGACTCTCAATTTTTACTGAAGGTCTGGTGTTCATTTGTTTGTTTTTGCTAGCTCAAAAACATAACTCTCAACTCAAACAATAACGACCTCTCATTGGTATTTCATTGTAAGTGACAATCTCAAAACCAATGAGAGAGGGAGAGAGAAAAAAAGAACGGGCAAGAACAAGTCGTGTTGTACTTAGCCTAAATTTTTTTCAATAAAATCCCAATTCGTTAACTGATCAAACACAGCATTAACGTAATCAGCTCGTCGATTTTGATAATCTAAATAATAAGCATGCTCCCATACATCAATGGTAAATAAGCATTTTTGTCCCTTTGTGAAAGGAACCTCTGCATTAGGTGTTTTTACAATTTTTAATCGACCCGCATCAGCGACAAGCCAAGCCCATCCGCTTCCAAACTGAGTCAAAGCGGCATTCACCATTTCTTTTTTAAAATTTTCAAAATCACCAAAGTCTGATTGGATTTTTCCAAGTAATGCAGAAGAAGGTTTTCCACCTCCCTTGGGCTTTAAACAATTCCAATAAAATGTATGATTCCAAACTTGAGCCGCATTATTAAAGATACCAGACTTATCTGCCTGCCCTGCTGTAGATTTAATAATTTCCTCTAGGGATTGCCCAGCCATCGGTGTACCATCAACTAATTTGTTGAGATTATCTACATAAGCTTTATGATGCTTACCATAGTGAAAACCTATCGTTTGTGAGGAAATCACAGGTTGTAAATCAGATTCCCCATAAGGTAATTTAGGAAGTTCGAAAGCCATAAATACTCCTTTTGTTAAAGTTATGTCTTTAAATGCCAAAGATAAGTTCGCTCTTCGCAGCATTTTTTATCGCATAATTAGAAAAACCTAACAAAGGGTGTTGTCTCTTTGTCCATTCTTAACCCTTTTCAGGTGATATTTTATTTATGCCGAAGTTCCATTTCGTCGTGCTAACATGAATCTTCTTAAAAAATAAACCATGAGGGCAAAAATAATCAACGAAAAGATAACCACTTTCATTTGTTTTAAAAAACCAAAAATACTTTCTCCGTAAGTGGCCACCAAGATAATTTGTGTTGGCACACTAATGAGCGCAGCTCCTCCATCAGCGATCAAAAACTTCCAAGGAGAAAGACCCGCCATACCACAGGCCCAAAAACCAGGGAACCGCAAACCGGGAGTAAATCTAAAAGCCGCTGCGGCCCACATTCCATACCGAGTAATCCAGGCCTCAATTTTTGAAAGTGCTTCTGGCGTTAACATCCGTTGAGTAATTCGCCATTTCTTAAGCTGAGGGCCGTATTTACGGCCTAAAAAATACACGAGCATATCACTCACGATCACTGCCAAAAAACAAACAACAGCCGCCTCGTAAACATCAATCCCCGTCGCTCCTGGATAGGGTGGTGGAAACTGATCGGGCTGAGTAGCCATATACGCAAGAATTCCGACGCTCAAAATTGTAACTTCTTCAGGCAAAGGGAAGCCAAAGGCACAAGCTATCATGATCAAGGAAACTATTACATAAACAATCCCTGGCTCATAAGCGTATTGCACTAACCATCTGAAAATGAGTTCGTTTGAAATATCCATATCTTTGGTAACCTTAGTAACAAGATAGCAACTGAAGCTCAAGAAAACATGCAATATAATGAAAGCAACACCACGCATAATTGAATAAGCTGAACTCTCAAAGCTCAAAATGGATTCTCGTTATGATTTTTAAAATCTCAACTAAAAATGAACTCATAAAATTAGTTTCGCAACTATTCTGTGCAAAAATGCGAAAATATTAAGATCCAGGATGTCTATGACCTTTTCAATAATAACAAATCAAAAAAGATCATAAATATAAATTATTTATGTTTGTTTTGGATTCGCTACACTGAAAAAAAACAAGACATCCGCAGCTCAAATCAAACAGAGGCGCAATTCTCACTCCTGAAAAATCAATAAAAATAGGTTGTCTATAGGATCAAGGCCTCCCATCCATCGGAGCGAAGTTTAGGCAGCAAAAAAACGAAGCCTATTTTCAATCTGGCAACGATGAATAGGAGATAACGACCTTAGTAGTGATTCTTAGTGTGTAAAAAAATCCAAATTCAAGTGGTCCAGAACATAAGCCAAACACAACAACGGCTTAATCTCTTTACATTGAAGTAAGCCTTAAATAATATTTTGAGTAACCTCATGAAATCAAAACAAGAGACGTCTCTTCACCAAACATACTCTGAGTTGCCTTTTTTCTCAGAACCTGTTTTAATGAGCTATGGAAACTCTAAGAATTGGTTCTCTTCAATATTTTATTCGCCCAGTTAAGGCTTTTGAAGACTTTGCGCTGCAAGTAGAAGCTCTGGTGGAAACAGCTCTGGATTACAAGGTAAAGATTCTGGTTTTTCCGGAGTATTTTTCAACTCAACTTTTAACGCTGGGTAATATTAAACGACCTATTGATGAACAAATTCGAGATCTAGCCAAACAGGAAGAGCGAATTGTAGAGTTTATTGCTCGCCTCTCTAAAAAACATAAAATGATCATTGTTGGCGGAACTCTTCCTGGTTTTGATGAATCAAAAGAAAAAATCTTAAATAAATGTTATGTTTTTTCATCGAATGGAAGCTACAATGTCCAGGCAAAATTGCATATGACTCGATTTGAAAAAGAGGAATGGATGATCAGCTCTGGCACACGCCTCAAACTGTTTGAAAGTGAGTTTGGTAAATTTGCGGTTGCCATTTGCTATGATGTGGAGTTTCCAGAGATCGCCAGAGTTGCTGGTCGTATGGGAGCGCACTTCCTTGTGGTTCCCAGCTGTACAGATGAGCGCAATGGTTATCTTCGCGTGCGCTATTGTGCACAATCCAGAGCCATTGAAAATCAAATGTATGTGATTCATTCTTCCACCGTAGGCTCACTCCCCACCGTTCCAGCGGTTTCCCTCAATTATGGGCAAGCGGCAATCTACACTCCTTGTGACTATGCCTTTGCGCGAGATGGTCTCTTAGCGGAAGGCACCGTCAATCAAGAAAGCATGGTGATTGGTGATATTCATCTTTCCTTAATTGAACGATCTCGCAAAAATGGAACAGTTCTTCCTCTCCGTGATAGCCAAACAACAGCGGAACTTCTCCAGGTGGTCGATCATGTCATCCTCCCTTCATAGTTCGCAGAAACAACTCTCTCATCGCTATGCTTTATCGAATCCTCTGCCAAAGCACTTCGTTCAAATTCAGCAATTATGCAGAAAAGTATATCCCTTTTCAAAGCCCTGGTCTTTATCTCAACTTGAATCCCATCGATCTTACTTTCCTGATGGCCAATTAATTGTAATCGACAAAGAAACCAATACCGTTGTGGGCTTGGCCTTCAGTTTAATGATTACCTGGAATGATTATTCCCCCCTTGATAACTGGCAGGATTTCACCTCTGGTGGTTATTTTCATAATCACAATCCCCGCCAGGGGAAAACCCTATATGGGGCTGAGATTATGGTTGATCCTGAGTATCGTGGGCAAGGAATCGGTAAGATGCTCTACCAAGGCCGTCAAAAAATCATGGAAAAATATCATCTCAAACGTATTCGAGCCGGAGCCCGATTGCGAGGATATTATAAATTCAAAGATCAGATGACTCCCAAAGAATACGTCAAGAAGGTCATCACCGGGGAGCTTTTTGACCCCACTCTCAGTTTTCAACTCAAAAACAAGTTCAAAGTGATTGACGTTGCGGCTAATTATTTGTTCAACGATCCAGAGAGCTTGGGATACGCCGCTGTGATAGAATGGTTGAATCCCAAAGAAAACTCTCCCAAAGAAATTGAAAGACATCTTCAAAGCGTTCAACTTTTCTTAGACGAAGATCGTTTTACTCCTCAATTCCTACCTAAAGAGCTTCGTCGCTTAGTCAGAAAGGCCACATCTCTGTTAGGCCAAAGTATCCTGGAGCTTGAAGGAGAACCTCTTTTTAAAAAAATTGAATACTACCGAGAAAAATTGAAAAAACTAAGAAATAAACAGCACATCAAAGATCCTCTTAATTCTCTTCTTGCCAATCTGTCTAGAGAAAGCCGTCTTCACAGAGTGAAATTAACCCACGCCTTTTCACTACAATTAGAAATCGTCAATGTTTGCGAGGCTTCTTACAGAACCTGGAGACTCAGGCAGAAATCTCCCCCACAAGGTTTAAAAAACAAATTAAATTTAACTTATGTACTAACGGCTCATCCCACCGAGGCTCGCTCTAAGATGGCTATTGAAGTGCTTGACCAAATACAACGCCTTTTAATTGAGGGAATCCAAAATAATTTTATTTTTGATGAAGCCGCCTTGGCCACTCAAATGAGAAAACTATGGATTCAGCCTCTCTCCAAAAATAAAAAGCCTAGTGTTATGGATGAAGCTGAATATATTTATTCTTTGGTTTTTGATCCGGATATTTTTAATTTTATCCTCCGAGATCAACCAGGATATCAGCTTATGCTGAGGACTTGGGTAGGAGGAGACAAAGATGGTCATTCGGGAGTCAACAAAGATGTCATGAAACAATGTCTGACCAAATCCCGCGAGCATATTCTTGCATTTATCAATACCAAATTAACTCACACCATCAATGATTTACTGACACTTTCTGAAGCGCACAAAAATTGGAAAAATGAAATAGAAACTCTGTCGATGATGCAAAAAGAACTCAACACACTCAAATTTCTTTTTGCAGGAGATGGCACCAAAATAAAAACTTGGACCTTGAAATTCCACTCCTTCCTCAAAAAAGCCTCTGTTTTTACTCAAACTCACCATCAAATTTTCCTCATAAAAAAAGTGATTGAATTTTTTCCCGCATTTGTCCTGCCCATTGAAATGCGAGAGGATGCTTATCACATTAAAAACTCCCTCACAGATTTTCGAGAACCGATTCGAGGTATGCTTAATGAAATCGCAAAAATTGCAGGGGCCTTGGATCTTATTTCCTATGTGAGGGGGCTTGTTGTTTCAAGATGTGAATCTTCTGAGGATATCACCAATGCCTGTCAGCTTATTCATCTCACGTCTCGCTCGAAAACATTAAGAGCCATCCCTCTCTTTGAAAGCCAGGACGCCCTGAGTTCTAGTAAAAAAATTATCAAAAACTGGCTGAAAGACAGAAAAAACCAAGAGTGGGTGCAACGACATTGGGGTCATCGCTTTGAAATTATGCTCGGTTATTCTGACTCCGCCAAAGAAATTGGCGTTCTCCCCAGCCGTCTTTTAATTTCACGATGCATGGATGATATCGATAAACTCATGAAATCCTTTAAAATCAAACCTCTCTTTTTTCATGGAGCCGGAGGAAGCGTCGCTCGAGGTGGGGGAAGCCTCAAAGAACAAATTTCCTGGTGGAGCCCGTCCGCTATTGCCCACCCCAAAATGACGATTCAAGGAGAAATGATCCAAAGGACTTTCGCAACTAAGGAAATATTGAATTCACACTGCGCTTATATGTCCATCGAAGCCCTCAGACGCAAGTCATCGCAGCTCAAACGTGAACGATCAGAAACCCTTGAAAAATTTAATAGTATTATCGCCACTGAGTATTCTCTCCTCGTCAATAATCGCTCATTGCTCTCTCATCTCCTTGCTGCCACGCCTTATCGTTACCTTGACATCTTAAAAATTGGTTCAAGACCTACCACTCGACAAGACAATTCTTATTTAACAACAGCCTCACTTAGAGCTATTCCCTGGGTCCTATGCTGGACACAAGTGAGATCTCTGTTACCTACCTGGTGGGGAGTGGGAAGCGCTTGGCAAAAATTGACGGCTAGAGAAAAAGCCTCTTTGATTTCGCTTTATCACACGGATCCATTCCTATCTTCATTTATTAAAATCTTGGGTTTTACTCTTGCCAAAGTTGAACTCGATGTTTGGGAACTTTATTTTTCTCAAGACAATAATGCTCCGCTTTTCAAACAAATACGAAATGAATATAAAAATGCCGTCCAATGTGTTCTTGATATCAGTAAAGAAAAGCAACTTATTTGGTACCGCCCATGGTTAGAAGAAAGCATAAAACTACGCTCCACTCACATTCATCTTCTGAATCTTATCCAAATTATTGCCATGAAAAATGGTGATGAGGATTTAATGAGAGATACAATTGTCGGTATCGCTTGTGGCATGCTGACGACAGGATAAACCAGATCACTCAAACACCAGTAGTCAGGCCATCCTCCTTTTTCTAGACCACTTCAGCATAAAAATCGTTGATCTCATGCTTCAACACTCCCGTTAAAGCCAGTATCACTCTAATAAGTTGAAGAAAATTGAATGATGAACAGCTTACGTTCTTTGTAAAAGCCTTATCAAATTGTATAAATAAACCTATGATTGTACAAAAGTTTGATAGAATCAGATTTTTTCTTTTATCTTTCGTTTCGAATATCTCTTCTAAATCATTAACTTTCATCACTTCACTCACAATTAAAAAATTAGATAAAAATTCTTTTTGGCCTCCATTTTGCAAATTATTTTTTAAGATTAATATTTTTCTTAAAAAAGGATAGGAGCATGCAAAAATGAAAACGATGAAGAGTAAATATGAGATTTTTATTATTCAAAAAAGATGTAATTTTCTCTTCTCAGCTCTTATTTTTAGTTTTGCAAGCTCGATTGCTTATTCCACAGAATCATCCTCAAAGCTAGATCAATTAAAAAGCAAAATTAACCATCAGAAAGAATCGATTCAAACATCCATTTCTGCTAACTTTGAAAAAATAGAAGAAAAGATAGAAGAATTTCTCCATAAAAAGATAAGCGAAAATTCACTGATCCTCTTAACAAGAGAAACAAAAACTGAGAATTCAGGCACGGAGGCCAATATATCTCCTTTTGCTAAAGAAATCACTGAAACAACAGAGATCATCGAAACCCCCGTCGCCAAAAATTCTATCATTACAGGAGTGTCTTGTCGTGGGATTAAAGATTTCTTTTATAACGAAGGAGTTAACATTGATGCCAATGATGTTAATAATTTTTTTGTACAAGCTGCAGATCTCAAAACAATAAAATTAATGGCGTCCGGTGATTCATCCATAATTAATGAATGGATCAGGAATCAAAAAGAAAAAATTGAATCTTTTTTTAGCCATCAAAATATTAAAAAATACTTTTCTAAAAGAACTTTGGATATTTTAAAAACAGATTTGATGGAACAAGTAAAAACCACCATGAACTCCGTTCAATCCATCAAAGCGACCGATATTTCTAAAAAAATCTCTCAATTTTCTATTCCTAAAATGCCCCATTTTTGCTTTGCGGACATTTTAGAACCTTCTCGAGCAAAATACACAGTTTACTTAAGCTCAACGGTTTTAACAACTGCAGTCTCTCTTCAAAAGGCTAAAGTTAAACTTTATGATGTTTCCTATGAGCCCCAATATCTAAGCCCCCCGTCAGCATTTACTGAATCAATGGATCAAGATTAGGAGGATCAATCATGAAAAAAAAGATGATCTTATCATTCACTGTATTTCTTTCTCTGACGCCACACCTTCAAGCGAGAAATGGCCTTTTCATGGATACAGCTCATTTGAAATCAGGAGCCGACGAAAATAACTCTAATGATGATCTTTCGATCTATGAATATCAAAAAGGCGATGTTTGCATTATCCCCTATAAATACAAGCTGGATGAAACTATCTCGCATAAGAAAAAAGATTTAGAAAAAGAGCATAAACTTTGTGAAATTGACTTTAATACAAGGCCTCTTTGCCCCAAGCTGAACAGTACAAACCCAGGAACTTTAGTCGTTGAAATGGATCAAAGTAAAGATCATAACTTTTTTGATCCCACGGATGCCAATTGTAAAAATAAGGATTTTGGAGTAGAAGCTAAATTCAAGCAATCAATCACTTGCTCCTACACTCCATCCGCTCTAGCAGCCTACCATCTATCACGAATTTTAGGCAACCAACTCATAACGCCAGTCACAGTGGCTCGTTCCATGGATCAAAAAAAGCATGAAAAACTCATTGATCAAGCCCTTCGCATTCTGAAAGGACGCAATCAAGAGATTATCTATAAATCATGGAATCAATTTAAAAACCAAAATGCCACTGTATCTGAACCTAAACTCTATCTGCAATCTGAAAAGAATCCCCTCCTCTACGGAGCTCTTTCTGAAAATCCCAAACGGGAGTTCATTTATACGGAAGTGAGCGGCGTCGGACCTTATGAAACCCGCTATGAACGATTTAGACAGCAAATTCCCTTTAAACGAGTCAGTGACGAAAGATCCGTGAAAGAAATTATTGAGCATGAAACTCCTCATTTAAAATCTCTTCCCGCCCTACAACAAATGATCGATGTTTCAAATATGATCGTATTAGACACTTTGTTAAATCAGGATGATCGCATTGGAAACATTCACTTCTACTTAAGCTATGCTACATTCAACTCCGATGGAAGCTACACCATGGACAAACTCAAAAAAGAGGATTTAAACTTTATACAAAACACTCAAAGAAAAAAGTATAAGTCCCTTTCTCGCTGGAAAGAAGAGGATATTACCAATGCTACCGAAATTTATAAAAAATATAAATTAGATCAAAACTTAAAGGAAAATAAAAAAACATCATTTAACACCAATGGTATTCTTGTCCGCCAAATGATTCTTAAAGATAATGATTGCGGAGTTGATGTGGATAAGAGATCAAACAATATGAAGCGTATTTCTGCCGTTGAGTCCCTTCGCCATATCTCTCCCACCACTTATCATAACCTTTTGAGACTTCATGAGGCAGCCCAAAAAAGGAATCATCATAATGATTCTAACTCTCGCTCGCTCAATGAGTTTTTCATCAAGACTCTTCTTTATCGCGAAAAAGATTATCAAAATACAAAAGGTAAAGGTTTCATGGATAATTTAAAAAAAGTAACCGAAACATTGGTGAAAAACTGTAAAAATGGATTATTAAAGTTAGATTTAGAAATTCAAAAAACCTCTAGCAACCGCCAATTCAGCTATCCCACTGAGTCTCAGTGCATATTGAGTGAAGACGTATTATCGCAAAAATAATACGTCTGAACGGTTTATTTTAATATTTAGATTCTATTGATTTTCTAAGATCAAATGGAACTCACATTATAACGGCAAACTTGTAGTCTAAAATATAAATGATAGTTGAGCACTCCGTTGACGGTTTTTTAGAAATCTCATTTTAAGCCATTCTTATCGCCTTTTTTGACTAAAATAGTGAAAAACAGTCCTCCTGTTTTCATAAGGAGCCACCGAAAACTTCTGAGCGTCAGACTCTTTTTGTTTGAACGTTTGGGAGGAAAATGAAAAAAAGAAAATCATCAAATATCAATTTTAGAACTCAGCTCGCACTGACCTGCTTAAGTGCTTTGAGTTTATCAACGACATCAATAGCTCAAGCTAAAGAAGCCTTTTTTGTACCTTCGAAGCCACAGCCCAAAGCTCCCCTTTTTGTTGTCCTTCACGGTTGTCTTTCGGATGCTCAAGATATTGAAAAAACCACTCGTTTTTCAGAGTTCGCAGAAGCTCAAGGTTTTTATGTGTTTTACCCAGAACCTCAATTAGAAGATTCCAAAGGCTGCTTTGAATTTTACACAGAACAAGCACAAAAGCCAGGTGGAGGAGACGCCCACGTCATCGTCAATAAAGTCCAACAATATGTGAAAGACCATGACATTGATCCTTCAAAGGTCTTTGTTACAGGAATGTCCGCCGGATCTTCATTGGTTCCCAATCTCATTAATTGTTATCCCGATGTCTTTCGAGGAGCTGTATTACACTCCGGAATGGCTTATGGCGTGGCATCCACATGGCAAGAATCCATTTGGGTCGCTCAAATGGGACCCAATAAATACAAAGAAAGAAACAACTTCTGCAACTCCAGTGATTACAAAGGCAAGGTTTTTATTGTCCATGGCACTAATGACAAAATCATGAATTCAAAAAACTTTTCTGTTGTTAAAAATGATTACTTGAAAGGTTTGAAAAGCAAAACAACAAAAGTCCTTCCTGTAAAAAACACTTATGGTTACACGAGGAAATATTATTATCATCAAAATGAAGTTATGGGACAAACAGTGATTGTCAATGGCATGGGACATGATTGGAGTGGCGGCAAACCAAGACTTCCACTTTCTCTCTACGGACCTGATGTCACTCCAATGATCATCGATTTTTTTCTGAATTAAGACATCGTCAATCAACGGCACCAGTTCATCAAAAAACGGGCGGCTCCACAACTGAAATCACGAGAGGGGGCCGCGCACCTCGGCCTCTTTAACTCAACGAAATTCCAAATCAAGCAGTAAAATCTATTTTCCATGAGAATGATAGCGATCACTTCTGAGTGATTCTCTCCACCGCCATAACTCCCTTGATTTTTTGAAGCTCTAAAATGAGATTTTGTAATTGTGAGGTATCGCGCACGCTCAGATCAAAGAGACAAACTGCCTTTTTATCTTTGGTTGTTCGGATATTAGCATTATTGATATTGATCCCTTGAACTGCAAAAGCTTCACTCATGAGTTTTAAAAGACCAGGAGTGTCTTGAGAGGTGATCATCAAGCGGACAGAACGCTCTAAAGGACTGTCGCTTGATTTATTCCAACGAACCTCAACCCTTCTTTCTTGATCCATAGAAAAAGCCCTACTGCAATCGGCTCGGTGAACGGTAATCCCTCGCCCGCGGGAGATAAAACTAATGATGGGATCGCCTGGAATGGGATGACAACAACGTCCATAGTGAACAAGCACATCGTCCAAACCTTCCACAATCACTAAACTGTTGGATTTATTTTTGCGAACCGCTGATTTAAAGATTTTATCAAGAAAGCTCTGTTCACTTTTTGCCGTAGGCTCCATCGTTGCAGCTGTGGCCTTAATATTAGGAGCCACGCGATCCACCAAGTGCTTAGGCTCCAACTTTCCGTAGCCTACCTTGACGCACAGATCATCAAAATCCTTGACGCCAAAATCTTTTAAGTATTTTTCAAACTCGTCTGCCTTCAAATACTTTGAGACGCTGAGCCCATATTTTCTAAATTCTTTCTCCAGTAACTCTCGTCCCATAATCTGCGATATTCTTCGCTGTTCTTCTTTCACAAAAGCGCGAATCTTACTCTTTGCTCGAGTCGTTACACAGATTTTCAACCAATCTTTTGATGGTTTTTGAGTCTTGGAGGTTAAAACTTCCACCGTATCGCCATTTTGAAGTTTGTATTTCAACGGTACTATCTTACCATTCACGCGAGCGCCCGTGCAGGTGTGTCCAACTCCTGTATGAACCGAATAGGCAAAATCAATAGGAGTGGCGTTCTCGGGTAACTCTTTAACCTCTCCTTTTGGAGTAAAAACATAGATCTCTGATTCAAATAAATCTGTTTTCACAGTTTCAAGAAACTCATTCGAACTAGAAACTTGCTGATGCATGGATACCAGATCTCGTAACCAATTGAACTGCTCTCCAATTTGCCCTGCATTTTTTTGTTCTTTATATCTCCAGTGAGCGGCAATCCCTTTTTCCGCAATCAAATTCATTTCTTTAGTACGAATTTGAATTTCCACACGTTCGCCTCCAGGACCAATCACAGTCGTGTGAAGACTCTGGTAGTTATTCACTTTAGGCATAGCGATAAAATCTTTAAACCGCCCAGGGATCGGCTTCCACAAAGAGTGAACATGCCCTAAAACACCATAACACTCACCCACCGTATCCACTAGAACCCGAAAAGCGAGGAGATCGTGAATTTGTTCAAAATCCACGTTTCGATTGATCATTTTTTTATAAATAGACCAAAGATGTTTAGGACGCCCTAAAATTTCTCCCTTAAAACCCGCTCGATTAAGCTCATTATTTAATAATTTTTTTACTTCCTCAATGTAGTGGTAGCGCTCTTTCTTTTGCTTTTGAATTTTTTGAGCCACTTCATAATATTTATCGGGGCGGTAATATCTAAAACTTAAATCTTCCAATTCAATCTTTAAACTGGAAATCCCCATTCTTCCAGCCAAAGGAGCATAAATATCCAGTGTCTCTTGCGCAATGAGAGCTTGTTTTTCATAAGGCATGTGATTCAGGGTACGCATGTTGTGCAAACGATCAGCCAATTTAACCAAAAGGACGCGAACGTCTTTTCCCATGGCCACAATCATTTTACGAATATTTTCGCCTTGCTTTTCGTGAGTGTTACGAAAATTCATTTTAGAAATTTTAGTCACTCCATCAACCAATTGAGCAACCACCTCACCGAATTCTATCTTAATTTCATCGACAGTCACAACCGTGTCTTCAACCACATCATGCAAAAGCCCAGTAGCGATGGAAGCTAAATCCAGCTTTAAATCAGCTAAAATTCCGGCGACGGAGAGAGGATGAAAAATATAGGGTTCACCAGAACGTCTGATTTGTCCTGTGTGAGCTCTTTCACTTAAACGGTAGGCTTTTTCAATTTGTGAGAGATCCGCAGTTGGGTAATAGTGACGAACTTTTTCCAGAAGATCTTCGAGACTCTTTAATGGCTTCTCACTAATACTACTTTCATCAAACAAAGAATCCGAGGTCATCATCCCCCACAAATAGTCAGTCGGCATCGCAAGCTTGGAAAACATATTATTTCTCTAAAGGTCTAAAGAAATATTACCATTTTCCCTAATAAAAAGATCTTTTTTTTATTAAATAGCAATTATTTAGCTACGAAAAACCAGTACAGATGCTATGCGTTAATCTGTTGGGGTGAGATTGAGCATAAGAATAAATGACACAGCACTCGTAACTCAAACCGAATACACTTTCTGTATATATGCGTGGAACACAATTTGAGTAAGGTAAGTGCTTATTTCAATGGGAGGCCCCAGTCTTTACGTAGAGCCAAGCCAACTCGACACTGTCACGAAGTCGTGACAGTACAAAGTCATGATAGTACAAATTTGTGACAGTGATTTACCATTATTAAAGATTGGAGTTACTTATTTAACTCCCGTTGGATCTGTTCTTCAGGAGTTCCATTTTCTGTGTAGTATTCAAATTTCACGTTACCAGCCGCGGCTTCTCTTAAAGCACCGACAACAAATTTATTATTTCGGAGCCCCAATGTCATTTCGGCCCCTTTCATTAATTGTTTTGCCCTTCTTGCAACGAGCAAAACAAGAGCAAATCGATTAGGAACCTGTTCTAAACAATCCTCGACGGTAACACGAGCCATCTTTCCTCCAAATTAAAACTCTTAACTGTAGAAACACACCGATTTCACGGAAAGCTCCACCCTACCTAAGTCTTAATAACTCTTCAATTATTTTTTTGAACTTATGGTAGGATTCTTCGAACTCCTCATTAACAACCTTGTAGTCAAAGCTCGCCGATTCAGCCATTTCAATGGCCGCATTCTTCATTCTCACCTCAAGATCTGCTGGAACGCCTTTATCGCGATAAATAATCCTCCGTTTCAGCTCTTCTAAAGAAGGAGGAAGAATAAAGACGGTCTTCAAAGATCCCGCTAGTTTTTGCTTAAAAGTTCGAACCCCTTGAATATCTAAGTCCATAATAACAACTTTGTTTTTTCTCCAGGTGGCCTCGAGAGATTCCATGGATGTGCCATAAAAATTCGTATGCACTTTGGCCCATTCTACAAAAAATCCCTGGTCTCTTCTCTCTTTAAATTCATCTTCAGAAATAAAATGATAGGGATGACCTTGCTCTTCGTGATGACGCATAGCTCTTGTGGTGTAGGTAATGACATCTTCCAAATCAGGAATTTCCTTCACCACTCTATCAACAAAACTACTTTTTCCGGCTCCACTCGGGGCGGCCACCAAAATCATTTGAACTTTCATTCGATATTTTGCACCTGTTCACGAAGTTTCTCTATTTCAGTTTTAGCTGTGACCACAAGATGAGTCAATTGCGCCATTGGTGATTTAGACCCGATGGTATTGACTTCTCGTAAAAGCTCTTGTGTATAAAAATCCAGCTTTTTTCCCTGAGAACCCTCACTTTGCAGTAAATTATGATAATGCAATAAATGCTCACGAAGACGCCCGAGTTCTTCGGTGATATCGGACTTGTCCCACAAAATAGCAAGCTCCTGCTGAAAACGCTGGGGATCGAGTTGCAGCTCGGCCCACCGCACCTTCAATCGAGACTCCATTTTGTCACGCAATTGTTGATTAATTTGCCTAGACTGCTCACTCATCTGCTGGATCACTTGCTTCAACTGAGTTAAAAGGCGCGACATTTCAGCATGAAGAGCCTCCCCTTCACGGCCTCGTTCTAATAGGCAAGCTTCACAAGCCTGTTGGACCAATTGACGAAGAGCCTGGGCCTCTAAGTCCAAACTCCCTTGATCTTCTTCAAACCCCACCACTTCGGGAAGTTGAAGCACCGTATTCAAATCCAAAGGACCTCTCAGGGAAGCCATTTTTCCCAAATGTTCAGCCGCATCCAACCAAGCTCTGGCCATTTCCTCATGAAAATGAAGCTTTAGATGAGACTTCTCACCCCGAGCTTTCCGGGAAACAAATAAATCAACTGACCCTCGACTAAAATAATGAGAGAGAATTTTTCTCAAATCGGCTTCCATCACGGAAAGCTCTCGAGGTAAATGCAAACGTGACTCAAGAAAACGACCATTCACTGAACGAACTATCACTTCCAGGAAGCTTGTAGGAGTTCCACTACGAACCACGCCGTATCCGGTCATACTCTTTAAATGAATCCCCATGAACACCATCCTCATTTTACTTGATCTAAACGTTATTAATAGAGTATTTTTGATAACTTAAAGTGAATAAGAAATGAATAGGAAAAACCAAAGAAAAGCAATAGGAAAATAAAAAAATCAAAATGACTCAGAAAGGAACAAAGCGATGATGAAAATGATCACTGTTATTTTTAGCGTACTGATCCTCACCTCCTGCGGGATTCAAAGCATTCCACAACAAAAAAACGAGGTGGATGCGGCTCTAGCAGAAATCACAAATCAATACAAAAGAAGAGCGGATCTTGTTCCCAACCTTGTGAGTGCTGTTTCAGGTTATGCAAAGCATGAAAAAGAAACTTTGTCGGGAGTGACAGAAGCGAGATCCAAAGTCAGCCAGATCACCCTAAACGCCAACGACATCACTCCTGAAAGGCTTGAAAGCTTTCGAAAAGCTCAAGGAGATCTCTCGATGGCGCTAGGAAAACTCATGGCCATCTCAGAAAACTATCCCCAATTGAAAGCTGATGCCGGTTTTCGAGACCTACAAGCTCAATTAGAGGGAACTGAAAATAGAATCACAGTCGCACGGAATCGTTACATTGAGTCCATAAAACAGTTCAATAACCTGGTGATGATAGTCCCTACGAGTTGGACCAACTCACTTTTTTTACACTATAAGGCTCTTCCTCAATGGGACGTTGCTGCTGAAGAAAAAGAAAAAAATGAAAAACCTCCCGAAGTGAAGTTTTAATTGATGTTTCTTTTTCGCGTTTGCTTCTTTCATTTATTAATCCCCTTCCTCTTCATTGGAGGGGTGGGTTTTCTTCATCAAAGCCATGCCTTTACGGTTCCTCCTCTCACAGGACCAGTGATGGACGAAGCCGCTCTGCTTAATATCAGAACCAAAGATCTCCTCACTCAGTCACTCCTTCAACTTCAAAAAGAAAAAAACGTACAGCTTCAGGTTTACATCATCCAATCTCTGCAAGATGAAGCCATTGAGAGCGTGGCGATTCAACTCTTTGATCAATGGAAACTCGGAGATGAAAAAACAGATCAGGGACTTTTATTCTTAATTGCTCCCAATGAAAAAAAATTAAGAATCGAAGTGGGACAAGGTCTTGAAGGAGATATCCCCGATGTGATCGCCAAAAGAATTATTGCCGATGTTGTAAAACCCTATTTTCAAAGAGGTGAATTCAACGCCGGTGTTGTTCAAGGGGTTTTGTCCCTCCAAAGCTATCTTGGTTTTCAGTCAGAGACTCCATTTGAAACCGTACTCAAACAAGACTCGCTTGAAACGCAAGCTTCAAAAAAGAAGCCCCTCAATCCTGTCTTTATTTTAATTGTCCTCGGAGTTTGGTTCGTTCTTTTTCTGATGAATCCTACGTTCGCCTTATATTTGCTTTTCGCTCTTCTAAGAGGTGGAGGAGGGGGACGTGGCGGCGGCGGCTCATGGTCTGGCCGTGGAGGACGATCCTCAGGAGGCGGTGCCAGTGGTGGTTGGTAGAGAAAGGATTCAGAAATGAATTTTAAGTTACTAAAAAGAGACTTTGATTCAAAGAAACTAGAAAATGCCATCGCAGACTTTGAATCTCACCTTGATTTTGAATTTGTTCCTGTCATTGCCAACAAATCATCTTATGTTGAGCATATTGGATGGGTTCTGTCTTTGCTTATTTTAATAATATGTCTTTGGCTCATTGATTTCACCTTCAACTACCTTTGGATTGACTCTTGGCTTTCACCTCTTCCCTTTTATTTGCTAAGCCCCATTTTCTCTTACTTTTTAGGCTTTTTTATCGATAAGTCTGATAGAGTAGATCGTTTTTTTATTTCTCAAAAAGAACGGGCACGACAAGTTCAAGAAAAGGCAGAGCTTTTCTTCTTCAGGAATCAGCTTCATGAAGTTCAATCCAACAATGTCCTGTTACTTTATATTTCCATGATGGAAAAACATATCGTCCTTTATCATGATCAAAGAGTGTCTTTTGATAAAATGAATGATTTGGATCAAAAACTGCTGAAGACTTTGCAAAACTCTTTCAAAAAAAATCAATTTGAACAAGGACTTCTGGAGTGTCTGCAAATTTTAAAGCAAGCTCTTGAGCCTCAATTCAAAAGATCATCGCAAGAAAATAACCCTAATTTCGTCCCCAATAAAATCATTTGGATCGACGAGCTTCCTTCAGATTCTCATTCTATTGTTCCTGCAAAATAAACTGAAACTTGAAGTATTAAAAAATTAATACTTCACCGATAACGACACGAAA
Source organism: Bdellovibrionota bacterium (assembly GCA_963170155.1). Taxonomy (GTDB): domain Bacteria; phylum Bdellovibrionota; class Bdellovibrionia; order Bdellovibrionales; family Bdellovibrionaceae; genus CAUJGP01. The sequence goes on from CAUJGP010000015.1 coordinate 28,031, forward strand.
GACTTGCGATTGCAAGAGATAAGGGAATGGATTTAACCGATTTGTTCACCCATCTTCAAAACAACAAGCTATCTAAATTCTTCCTTGAATTCGAAATATTTCATTTTATAATATCAATGAAATTAATTTAGTAAAAGGGAGAAACAGCATGAAAAAAATACGACATTATATTTCAATCATTTTGTTTTTTAATGGCTTATTCTTTCATTTCGCCTCAGCTCAATACTCAGGTCATGGAAGCGAAAGCGTCTCTCTCAATAACTTAAAAAAATACGCGCCTCCTTCTCTAGACACGGCTGTCGTCAATAAATTAAGGAAAATGTTTGATATCTCGTCTCCAGGAATGGGGATGCTGTCGCCCGATAAAAAAACTCTTTATTTTAGCTGGCGGGTCACTGGGATTGGCCAAATCTGGAAAATCGATGGCCCCAAAGGTTTTCCTGTCCAACTCACCAGTGGAAATGATGAGGTCCGCATTAATGAGGTTGCCCCTAATGGACAATTTTTAATTCTTTCAAAAGATTTAAACGGTCAAGAAAATCCGGGGTTGTTCAAGCTCAACTTAAAAACAGGTCTGATCGAAGAGCTGTACCGGAAACCAAAAGTTCAAGCTCGATTTGCTTTTTTAACCGATGACTCCACCCATCTCTTTTTCACAGCCAATGACAAATCACCGGATTCTTATTCCGTTTACAAAATGAATCTTGCTAATAAATCGATTGAACCCATTTTTGAAGGACAAGGGGCGTGGTACGTCGCTGATTATAAAGACAATGGAAAAAATATCCTTCTCGTCAAATACAATGGGTCCAAACAAAATGAGTATTTTGATTTCAACCTTAATTCAAAAGAACTTAGACCCGTCATTGGCCAAAATGAAAACGAAGAATACGAAGTCAGTTATGCCTCAAAATCAAATGAATACTTGGTATTGTCAAATAAATCATCTGACTTTAAACGGCTCTATCTTTTTTCTCAAGGACAGCTTAAGCCCATCAGTCCAGAAATGAATCATGAGATCAATGATTTTTCCATCGATCAGAAACGCTCACGCATTATTTATGGTATCAATCGCGATGGTTTCACTGAATCTGCCGTTTTAGATGCTCAATCCTTAAAGCCATTAAAAATGCCTCAGTTTCCCTTGCAGAATGGAGTTAAAGCGGATCATGTCATCAGCGGTGCCACCACTTTCGATGGTAAAGTCACTATGTTTAGTCTTATCACGTCAAGAGCTCCACGCTTAAGTTATTCCTATGATTGGGCATCAAAAAAGCTGACCCAATGGGTTCTCCCCTCAGCACCTGAAGTGGATTTATCTCAATTCGCCATCTCCGAACTCAAATACTACGAAGCTAGGGATAAAACTAAAATTCCCATGTTTGTCCGGTTTCCAGAATCTTGTCGCTTGGATTTACCTCAAAGACAAAAATGCTCCGTCATAGTACATTTTCATGGAGGGCCTGAAGCCCAAAGTCTTCCTGGATTCAGTATTACAGCTCAATCTTTCATAAATGAAAATTTCATTTATGTGGAACCTAACGTGAGAGGAAGTGACGGATACGGGAGAAAATGGATCGAAATGGATAATGGCCCTCTGCGAGAAAATGTCATTACTGACATTGAAGATGCCGCTCTCTGGATCAAGCAAAATTGGAAACATACCGATGGAAGCTCTCCCAAAGTAGGCGTTATGGGAGGAAGCTATGGTGGTTATTCAACATTGATGGCTATGACTCGCTTTGCAGGGGCTTATGAGGCAGGAGTGTCTATCGTGGGAATGAGCAATCTTGTTTCCTTTTTAAATAACACCGCTCCTTACCGAAGAGTTTTACGAATTTCAGAATATGGAGATCCCGTTAAAGATCAAAAAGCCCTCTTGAAACTTTCGCCAATCACCTATGTTCATCAAGTGAAATCACCACTCTTAATTATTCAGGGAGCGAATGACCCACGCGTTCCCGCAGGAGAGGCTATTCAAATTCAAGAAACGCTATCCAAAAAAAGAATCCAAAGCCAACTTATTCTTTTTGCGGATGAAGGGCATGGTTCGGGGAAAAAAGAAAATCAAATCCTTGAAATCGGCCACACCTTAGAATTTTTCAAAAAACATCTCAAATAAAAAGAATGGAGAGATTCATCAGTAAGAAAGGTTACAAGAGCCGTTCCCTCTGATGTTTAAATTCAGAAGATCTTAAGAACTTAGACATGGAGAAGCTCTTCTTTGTCCTTAAAAATCTAATTGCGGACACGAAATAGGCTCTGAATCCCCATGTCCCATGCACTTGTAATAGCCAACACCAAAGGAGATAGCTGGGGTGAAGGATTCATTCCACGCCCCATTCGATGGATTTGCTGTGTATACCAAATGATTTCAAGAGGGACGACTTTATCCAAACTCTTAAGTCCTGTAGAGAGTGGCTTAACTTCGCTCACGGCACTTTCGCCAGAAAGAAGTTGAGATGGAAACATTGGATTAAGCGCTAAAGAACGAGCTAAACCAATCAAACAACAAGCCTTTGCTTCCAAGGCCTGCTCCATGCCAAAGAATGTTCGGAATCCACCTGTCAATAAAATCGGACAAGACACTCGGCTACGCACTTTTTCACAATACTCCAAAAAATAAGCTTCTCGTTGGATTGTGGTTTCTTTAACTCCCGCCGCTGGCGCACCTGTCATTTTAGGTGCTTCATAGGTGCCCCCGGAAATTTCGATCAAATCAATTCCTGCTTCAGAGAGCCTTTGAGCCACCTGAACGGAGTCTTCTTCTGTAAATCCTCCTTTTTGAAAATCAGCAGAATTCAATTTAATCCCAATGGGAAAATACGGACCCACTGCTTTTCGCATCGATTGATAAATACGCATCACAAATCTCATGCGATTTTCAAGACTTCCTCCCCACACGTCAGTTCGCTGATTATGAAGCGGAGACAAGAACTGACTGACTAAATACCCATGAGCTCCATGAATTTGAACTCCCGTGAAACCAGCTTCTTGAGCGGTCACCGCAGCATAAGTGAATCGCTCAATGATTTCTTCGATCTCTTCGTGAGCTAACTCTCGTGGAGTATTAAATAATTTTGCTAAAGATGATTGAAAAGGGACGGCCGAAGGCGCTACAGGCTTGTGGCTTAGAAATTTAGGGGATTGCTTTCCGGGGTGATTGATTTGCATCCATAAATGAGTGTTATTTAAAGTTCCCGCAGCCGCCCATTTTTTTAAATTCAACAACCCCTCCCGCCCTTTTTCAATAACCACATTCTTTGGTTCTCCCAAATAACGGGAATCCACCATGACATTGCCAGAAATCAACAGACCAGCTCCCCCTTGTGCCCACCGATCATAAGCTTTGACGAATAACTCATTAGCTTGATGATCGACTGAGGCCATGTTCTCACTCATGGCAGATTTGGCAATGCGATTTTTAAGTGAACTTCCGCAAGGCAATGTCAAAGATTGAGACATCAAAGAAGTCCTGGGCGCCTGGGTTTTCATAACTTAATTTGAACTCCTATATCATCTCCGTTGCCGTTTTCATCAACTCCATTTTGACCGGTAGACCAAACTTGTTTATGAAGTGAATTCATCTTCAATTCTTTCCCTAAAAAATGATCTCGAGGCAACGTTGGTAAAAATTTTGTTTGAACCAAATCATGGAGGCTCATTGGCCATCGTGATTTCACTTTTTCGTAGCTCTGAATGGCCAAAAGAGTTTTGATCGCTATGACTCGATCATAATCCTGACGAAGCTGAAGAATGTCTTCAACAGTCCAAGCCTGCATCAATTCATTCAGAACAATGATTTCATACAATCGACCCAAAGGATTTTTAACTTGAGAGTAGTTTTTCTCCGCCCGGGAAAACTCCTTTTGCGAAAGAAGTTCAATGGGATAAGTAATCTTTTGAAAATCCCCTGCAACATTTTTTCCTGCTAAAGGATAAATCAATGGCCACGCAGGTCCCAGTTCTTCTTGAAGTTTTTTTACCTTTTCCTTCAATAAAGGCTCCAACCATTTTTGAAGCGAAAAATAGTTATCTTTTTTCAATTCATTTATAGCCAATGCAAGATAGTGCTGAACATGTAAATTGGTTTCAGAAAAATGAAAATTGGGGTTATCAAAATCCAAAGTTGCCGAATGAGTTTTAAATAGTTTTAATAACTGGAGTTCCAATGTACTGTCAGAAGTGTCACTGAATCGACTCACCCATTTAGAAACTGGCATTTTTCCTTTTTTATAAGTCTTCCAGGGTCTGCGGCCAAAGTAACGAGCCAAACCTTCAGGAGATAAAGGTGCTAACGAAAAAGGATGAGAAAGATCTTGCCAAAGGGCATTGATTTCCAACTCAATTCCACGACTGGCTTCCATCGACCAATCCGTTTCTTGCATAAGTTCCTGAACAAGCGCTGAATTAAAGCTCACCAAGTTTTCCAACTCATCAAGGTACAAACGACGAATGCTTGCTCCTAGTCTTCTTGCTTGTTGAGAAGGCTTGCTCAGAAAGGCCTCCATCATTAATTTTAATTGTTTTAAAGCCAAAGCAGAGCGATCAAATTCCTTTTTGGAGTAACTCATTCGAAATTGGAGAAGCTGTAATTTTACCACGGCCATGATGACACCCAATTGATTCACTTCATGACCTTGCTCCAAATAACAATTGCTACTTTGCAATAACTCAGAGTTTTTATTCAAAAGACGATTCACCTCAAAAGACTGTTCAGGGGATAAAGTGGAAAGAGAGTTTAAATGCGATTGATAAAAAATTTGAAATTGTTTTTGAAGTTCTCTCTCCATCTTGGGAGAAGGACACTTCGCCCTCAGATCAAAAGAAAAAAATAAAAGAACTCCGACCAAAAAAGACTTTTGCTTTTTCAAAAAAACAAAGAAATACAACACGACCCCCAATACAAAATGCATTCCAATGACATTTCAAAACCCAATGTACAATCACGGAATTCGAAATCAAATCCCACAAGATCAGCTTGATCCGCGAGAAATGAGCCAAACTGTCATTCTTGCAATGACGATGTAAAAAACGGACTTTATTCCAATTCGAAGGCAGGAACAACACGATATCAAGTTTTAAATAAGCCATTGACTTTTTTTTCAGCTGATTTAAAAATTATTCAGGGTACGCTGTTTTAAAATCTACAATTGAAATCGGATCTGAAAAATTCAAGCCGCTCGACAAAGGAGATTTGTAAATGAACTCATTTTTGCTCTCAATCTGGAGGCTCCTTCCTTTATTCATAGCTTCACTTATCGCCTCAAAAACCTTTGCCGATACGATTCACTACGAGTCTCACCTTCAACGAGAAGCCGCCCCTCCTCTTCATTATTACCTCACCGATCAAATAGAAGAGTACAGACGAGTCTTCTATCTTTTCTTAGCCGAGGGGTCTGGCCTTCAAGACCTTGTAGAACGAAAATCTTTTGCCCTGACCGACAACAATGCCGCTGATCAATGGCTTCAAGATAAACTCAAAACTCATCAGCTCCAACGCCTGTCAACGATTGAAACCCCATTTTCAGAACCCATTTTTTACCCCTTTTCCCAGTTAAATTATTTTAAAACTGAGCCTCCGTCATCTTCCAATTGGGATTTAGAAACAAAACCTCAGGCCAGCATTTCGTCTGAAGATGCGGTCCTTTGGACGGCTAAAAATGAATGGAGCCTTCGCTGGGAAGCTGAATATGGGCGATGGGTTCGTCAAACTTTAACACCTCGTTTTATGATCGACATTCAACTTCCCACTGACTGTGCTGATGTGGCATATACTCTCCGTTGGATCTTTGCTCACATTCATAAGCTTCCTATGGCGACTCGTTTAGGAGGCAGCAAGCAACTTTTCACCAATGAAACCGTGAAACCTGAATGGTTAAAACTACCCACAGATCCTGATTGGAAAAAAGACCGCCGCTTCCGAGCCGCTCTGCAATTTTTATTGCGCAACACCTACACGCACACCCTAATGCAAGACAGTTACCCTGTTGCTATCAACCCAGAAGCACTGACTCCCGGCACTCATCATTTACGACTCTATAAATCATCTGGTCATACCATGATCGTTGATAAAGTGAATGAACCGGACAATCTTCCCATCACTCTTCTTTTTTCGACTTTACCCATTCAAATCAGAGAGCTGATCCCCACTTTTTTTCAAGACCATGATGTCCCAGAGCTATCCAAATCTGGTTTTTATAAAATCCGCTGGGCTAAAAAAACAGAAAAAGGTTGGAGCATCATTTCTTCCAAAGCCATTCCAGGTTACTCTGAAGAGCAATTCAGTTTAGGTGCTGACGATGTAAATAATCATTATTTTATTAAAGTGTATAAAAAATTAAACCCTCAATTTAGTTTTGAAGTCATGTTGAATCATGCTTTTCAGGAACTCCAAGAACGCGTGAAAGACCGTATCCAAGCGGTTGAAGATGGTTATCGTTATTGCCAAGCCAATGATTGCTCACCAGGAAGTCCCGGCGATGAGGATTGGAGCACTCCTAATCGTGACCAGAGATTGCTCCAGCTTCATAATTCTATTAATCTTGCCAGTTCTTTCATTGAACCCAAAGCTATTGAAAAATGGAAAAAAATAATTGCCAATGTTTCTACTGAAAAGACCTATTCAATCTCGGGTCAACTCTACTCTCTGAATCAAATTATATTGGCTCTCGTTTATCAATTCACGCAAACGGATCCCCGCTTAAACGTGGCTCAAAGATGGGGACTATCACCCACGGAAGGTTACGGTGCGGTCCTCATCCAAAATCTGAAAAACAAGATTCAAGAACGAAATACTCTGATTCAAAAAGCCGAAGAGTGTCGCCTTAAACATTGCAATGAAACAGACGGTAATTTTAAAAAATTAAACACGATAGCGATTGATCATTTTCTTTCCCACCTTTGGACAGGAGCTCAAAATCTCTGTCAAAGTTCTGGAGCAGAAGATTGCCAAAGCCTAAAACAAATTTTACAGTCACAATCTTTCGGCAATCATAATTACTTCGAGTTATACTCCCAATCTCCAACCTGGATCAGCAATCCCAATGCACCAATCCCCCATCGATGGGGACAGCATGGACGCATGCTTGGATTTATCACTGACTCATCATCAAATATTCACTCCGCTTATTTTACTAAAAACCATGAATGGTTCACCATGAATCATTCTCTGTATAAAACTTCAGATCTCACACAGGTTGCTCTTTCCAACGCTGAAAAGATGGGACAACTTCATTTTCAATTAGGATACTACTTCACGTTTGAACGACAAGAGGATCAATTAATCATCCGATTTTATAACACTCCTCAACAGCCTCTTGCAAAAATCACTTTGAAAGAAAGTAAAACAGAGCCTTTGAGGCTTTGGTGGTCCAGTCCCTCCAAAGGCACTCTGTCTGTTTTTTCAGGATCTCAATTCTATGAAATAGACCCATTGAAAGGGAATCTCCTTCAACACAAAAAAATAACTCGATTTTTTGAACTACCGGCTGATCACCGCATTACCATCATTGAAACAACGCAAGGACTTTTAATGAGTGACGCCGAAGTGGATGCGAGTTCCTTCAGTGCCTTTCCTCTCTCTTTAGATGACGCAAAATCAGTGACTCAGGTCAATAGGACCGAACGGGGTTGGGCTTTCCACTCCCCTCTTCAATTTGTGTATGTAGAATCAAATTCGAAAACTTTGATTCGCTGGGAGACAAACCCAAATACCTCTATTTTTATCCATAAAAAAGGACAATGGGCACTCCGATCCCAAGGGACGACCACCCATGTTTATCAAAAAGACCCTCAATCCAAAGATCCCTTGTCGTCATTCCAACTCGTTACAACTTTTGATAAAGGACTGCGAGGTCTCTCTGAATCTTATTTCACAATTTCAGATGGTAAACAGTCTAGTACCTATGAAACTGAAACTTTAAAACCTGTTCAATTCCAATGCCGCAATAAAACAGCAATGCCTTTCATCCTCTCCGATGAATACTATCATTGCCTTGAGATCTCAAACCAAGGTCCTCCAAAACGTGAGCTTTATCATATTTCACACAAGTTTTTATCTTCTTCCTCCGGTTTTTCTTGGTGGTATTTTTTAAAAAAATTTAACACCGAAGGATCTCCGCAATGGGTCTCTGTGGATAAGTATCTGTTTGGCACAACCAATAGCTCTTTTTCTTACAGTGAAATAACTAAAATCACTCCCCAGGCACTAGAAGCGACGCCTTCCCTGCAAACACTCTCTCAAGATCATCAAGAAATTATGACTCATCTCCCCCTTTCCCCTATTCCCATGGAGAAAAACCCCACTCCGGCAGGTGTCGCTCCACCTCCTCTCCTCGCTCATGAAAAAACAAATTTTGGCTTAAGCAAGTGGGCTCCGGTCGCAAAATCTCTTGTGTTAAAAGCAAGTTCTTCTGAATTTCAAAGCCCCTCTTATTTATTCCTTCCCAATCCACCCACCACACCTTAAAACTCTAAGCGCCAGTTCTCTACTGATGGGCTGGCGCTAGAAACAGATCATAACAGTTTTAAAACCCTTTATATTGACTTGATTCTTCACTCTTACGCCATTTGATGAGAGAGCAACTAATCAGAGAGCTAGACCCTCATCCTGCTGGGAGGCCCAGATCCTTGGTCTGATAAAGCAAATGGCCAAATAACAATGCGTGTTATTTTTTATTAATTTTACTAGCCAAAACCATGAACCTATAGTTTCGTTCCGTCCCATCTGATTATTATTTTCTTGTTAAAATTCCACTTTGATTTAGCAGAGGAGTTTTTCGCTATGACTCAAAATTCGTTAATGTCGTCCTTAACGCCATCTTATTCAGGAAGCCAAGACCCCCAAATCAATCACTGGGTTCAGGATATTATCGCTCTCTGCGAACCTCAATCAGTCTACTGGTGCGATGGCTCCGAAGCCGAATATCAAAATCTGTGTGAACAACTGGTCAGCAAGGGCACTCTCAAAAAATTAAACCCATTAAAAAGACCCAATAGCTTTTTAGCCCTCTCGGATCCTTCGGACGTTGCTCGTGTGGAAGATCGTACTTTTATTTGCAGCGAGAAAGCTTCTGATGCCGGACCTACCAATAACTGGATGGCTCCCCATGAAATGAAAAATGTTCTGATGCCTCTTTATCGAGGATCTATGAGGGGTCGAACTCTGTACGTAGTCCCTTTTTGCATGGGACCTCTAGGCTCTCCTCTTTCTCGATATGGAATTGAAATCACTGATTCTCCTTATGTTGTGGTCAGCATGAAAATTATGACCCGTATGGGCCTATCTGCTTTAAAGAAAATGGAAGGCGGCTCTTTTGTGAAATGTCTTCATTCTTTAGGCGCACCACTGCTCCCTCAACAAGCTGACGTTTCTTGGCCTTGCAATAAAGAGCAAAAATACATTGTCCACTTTCCAGAAGAACAAGCTATTTGGTCTTTTGGTTCTGGTTATGGTGGTAATGCGCTCTTGGGTAAAAAGTGTTTTTCTCTCAGAATTGCTTCCCACCTAGGTCGCCAGCAAAATTGGTTAGCTGAACACATGCTGATTATGGGTGTTGAAAGTCCTGAAGGAAAAAAACGTTACTTTGCAGCCGGTTTTCCAAGTGCTTGCGGAAAAACCAATTTTTCCATGTTAATTCCTCCCAAGGCCTATGAAGGATGGAAAGTCACAACCCTTGGGGATGATATTGCTTGGATTCACCCTGATAAAAAGGGGGGTCTTAGAGCTATCAATCCTGAGGCTGGATATTTCGGTGTGGCTCCAGGCACTTCATTACGCACAAACTACAACGCTATGAAGACAATTGCTCAAAATACGATTTTCACAAATTGTGCTCTGACTGATGATGGCGATGTCTGGTGGGAAGGGATGACTGAAGCTCCTCCTGCTCATTTGATCGACTGGCAGGGACACGATTGGACACCCGATTGCGGACGTAAAGCCGCTCACCCTAATGCTCGCTTTACTGTTTCAACAACACAATGCCCTTCTATGGATAGCGAGTGGGACAATCCGGCAGGGGTCCCCATCTCGGCCTTTATTTTTGGTGGACGTCGTGCTTCAACGATCCCTCTTGTCTATGAAGCTCCTAGTTGGGAGCGTGGGGTTTATCTGGGAGCGAGCACGTCCTCTGAAACTACTGCAGCAGCAACAGGAGCTGTCGGTGTCGTACGAAGAGACCCCATGGCCATGCTTCCTTTTTGCGGATATCATATCGGTGACTACTTTCAACACTGGCTTCAATTTGGAACTCAATTACAAAAAGAAAAAGCTCCCAAATTTTTTGGTGTGAACTGGTTTCGCAAGGAACAAGGCCGCTTTATTTGGCCTGGGTTCAGTGAAAATATGCGCGTTCTCCATTGGATTTTTCAGCGTGTTGAAGGTCAAGGATCCGGCTTAGAGACGCCTTTGGGGCTTATTCCTCGATTTGAAGATCTTTTTTGGGAAGGCGTTGAATTCTCATCGACCCATTATCATCATCTTATCAATCTTAACTCTCAAGATTGGTTTGAGGAAGTTTTACAACAAGAAGAGTTTTTTGAAACTCTAGGGGATAAAAAACCAAGAGTTTTCAATGAGATTTGTTCTCTTTTAAAGCAGCGTTTTACGCCTCAACCGCAGCCGCTGTCTCCGTCTTCCTCCCTGTAATAAATACAAAAGAAGCATTTCTTGCTGCACCTTCAAGCTCTTGGTGAATACCGTTATCTTACACTTCTATTGAGGTGACGGTATCAGTAAAAAATAGCTTTAATGACCATAAAAATAGTTCACTACTCCAAGTTCTAGTTATATAAGCGGTTTTCTGAGTGGTCGCCTGCGGCTCAAAGGGGAGGGAAGGTTCTGTGACTTTGACTTGTAATTCTGTTTTTTTCAGGAAGATTGTTTTTCTTATTTTTATCGCTCAATCTCTGCTTCCTCTTCCTACATTTTCAAAAGACAAATCTCTGTCAAGCCTCTTTGAGAAGCCTTTTTTATCTTCCATTCCCGCTTTGTTTGTCGCTCCCTCCAAAGAATATGCCCCCACCGTCGATCATTTTACTTTACATCCAGAGCGCCCTTCATTTCTGATTCCATTCAAACTCAATAAATTTCAATACACCTATCAGTTACAAGAAAACCTGGAAGCTCCTGTATTGGTCATTATTCCTGGAATGGGTGGTGTTTCAACAAATCAATCTACTCTTTTTCTCTCAGAAATTGCATTTAAAGCAGGATATTCCGTCATCACCATGACCTCTTCCACACACTGGAGTTTTGCTCTCGCTATAAGTTCAAGTGGGCGAACAGGTCATCTACCTGATGACTCTAAAGACATGTATCTAGCCCTTAAAACTATCAAATCAAAGCTGGAATCTCAATTTCAAATTCGACCTTCCAAGTGGGGTTTGATGGGGACAAGCTATGGTGGTTTGGATGGATCATTTCTTATGATGCAGGATTTGCAACAAAAGCTTTTTCAATTTGATTTTATAGTCTTAATGAACACTCCCTTAAACCGTACTTTAGCTATTTCTAAAATCGACTCTTTTTATTCTACTGGCCAACATTGGTCTCCAGGCCAAAAGAAATATATGGAACTCAAATTTTTACATCGGGCTAGTCTCGTTAGAAAACATAATTTACCACTCAAAACAGTTGAAGATTTGGAGATGGCTTTTCTCATGGAAGAAACAGAAATTTCTTGGCTTCTGAGCGATTCCTTCCGCGAGGTGGTTCTCAATAGCGCTTTCATCGGAAATCGACTGGAAAACAGAGAAACAATCTCTCCCGAAGATGCTTTTCATGGAAATATTCTAAATTATCTCAGAGAGGATCTGTACAAAAAAAATCACCATGCTCAAAGCATTGATGATTTAAAAAATCTGGAACGCCAATCAAACTTCACTTACGCCCTATCAAAAAATAATTTTGAAATCCTTAACACCAAAAAAATTATTTTGTTCCACTCCACCAATGATTATTTATCCTTTCCTGAAGGAAATTATGCCCTCAATGAACTAAGCCCAAAGATAGAAAAATATATTTATCCCTTTGGTGGTCATCTCGGGATACTGAATAATGAATTTGTTATTAAAGATCTGTATTCCGTTCTCATCAAACAAAGGAATTAAATAAAAAATGTTAACAAACAAAAAAAGTATTATAATATGAAGTTATCCGCGCATTCTCAACAACCCATTGGGGTTTTTGATTCCGGAGTGGGTGGACTGACAGTACTGAAAACTTTGATGGAGCATTGGCCTCACGAGAACTTCGTGTATTTTGGAGATACAGCGCGACTGCCTTATGGAACAAAATCCCCTGAAACCATTTATAAGTACTCGATGCAAATTATTGGCTATTTGCGCCAACACCCTGTGAAAGCCATAGTGATTGCATGCAATACCGCATCTTCCCATTGTATTGAACCATTCATTGAAAACATCCCTCTTTTTAATGTCATTGAACCTGGAAGCAGAGCTGCCATAAAATCTTCTCTCAATAAACGAATTGGATTACTAGGGACTCGAGCCACACTCCTTTCTCAAAGTTATCAAAAAAAAATTAAAACTCTCGATCCGTCCGCAAAGGTCTTTGGGCAAGCCTGTCCTCTGTTTGTCCCTCTGGCTGAAGAAGGCCTTATCGATGACCCAATGACCGACTTAGCGGCATACCGTTACATTCAGCCTCTTCTGCAAGAAAAGGTGGATACAATTATCTTAGGCTGTACGCACTATCCCATTCTCAAAAAAGCCATTCAAAAAGTGGCGGGCCCCTCTATAACCTTAATTGAAAGCGGAGAAGCCCTCTCCCTATGGATTAAAGAAACTATGGATCAAGGAGCTCTCGCTCAAAATACATCTTCAAGTGAAAATCGAAAAGTGGAAATACTTTCAACTGATGGAGGCGAGCATTTTCAGAATCTCGCCTTGCAAATATTAGATGTAACAGATTTCTCTTCTAAGAACATTCTCTACCGTATGGTTGATCTTTCAGGATGAGATGACACATAATAAAGATTATCCATTAAGATCAATTGCATAAAAATATTATAGAAAAAGTAAGCAAAAAAGACAGTTCTCTTTAACTGGAGAGAACTTCAATAACCGGCTCTTGTAAACGATGCAAAAGCTTTTGATAAATACCATCAAAACCACCATTACTCATAATAAGAATAACATCCTGAGGTTTAGCCACTTTCCCCAAGTAAGCCACAATAGCATCCGCACCACTAAAGCTTTGAGCATCTTTCCCAGCCAATACCAATTCGGTCACAAGCTCCTGAGCAGAAAAACGGTCAGCACTTTCTATTTTAGTGGCGTCATAGGCTTCGGCGATGAGAGTTTCCTGACTTTCACGAAAAGCTTCTAAATAATCTTTTTGAAAAATACGGCGTCTTGAAGTTGCAGAGCGGGGCTCGAAAACAGAGAAAACTTTGCGACCAGCATACTTTTTTTGAATCGCTTGAATAGTTTCACGAACTGCTGTCGGGTGATGCGCAAAATCTTCGATCACCGTGATTCCACGGGGCTCACCAATGATTTCTTGACGGCGTCGCACGCCTTGAAAACTCGCCAAAGAGGCCCGAACAGAATCCATGGACCATCCTAATTGATCCGCTAAACCAATCACAGCCGTAGCGTTCATCATGTTGTAGTTTCCATTCATGGGGGTGAAGAACTCACCTAAAGATTGAGTGGCTCGGAAAACTGAAAACCAACTGCCTTCTTCATTATTTTTTAAAACTTGAAAGGAGTAATCAGACTTAACAGACCACTCTCTACTACCATAGCTTTTCTTTCTTTGAACCTGAGCATACTGCAATAGTTCCAAAATAGAAGGATCATTGGCATTATAAAGGAGGGTCCCATGAGCAGGGATCAATTCCACCAGCCGTCGAAAAGCCGCCTTCACTGCGGCCAGATCCGCATAAATATCGGCGTGATCAAACTCAATACTCGTTAATATGACATGTTTTGGTTTATAGTGAGTAAACTTAGGGACTTTATCAAAAAACGCCGTATCATACTCATCACCTTCAATAATAAAATGCGTCCCCTTGGGATTTTGAAAACTTTTCGAAAAATTCTTTGGAATCCCACCAATTAAAAATCCAGGTTCTAAACCCAAGCCTTCGGCAACCCATGCCAAAAGGCTGGTGGTTGTGGTCTTACCATGAGTTCCGCTCACGACAAGACTTTCTCGATCCTCAATAATCCACTCTCCCAGCGCTTTCGGCAAAGAGGTGTAGGGGAGATCCTGCTTTAAAAGCTCTATCGCTTCAGGGTTGGATTTGGAAATAACGTTTCCAACAATGACTAAATCAGGTTTCGCTGAGAGATTCTCGGGCCGGTACCCTCTCATCACTTCAATTCCCAATTGCTCTAATTGGGTTGACATGGGTGGATAGGGGTTTTGATCACTTCCTGTCACTATTAAGCCTTTGTCTTTTAAAAGACCTGCTAATGAAGCCATCGCTGTTCCACAGATTCCCATAAGATGAACTCTTTGACCCGGACGCAGCTTTTCTAAATGACTCAACACCATCTCCTATCCTCCTTGATTGTGTTTGTTCAAAAACATCATTATTTTATCATGCAATAAAGGCCGCAGCTTGGCAAACTCTCGTTGTTCCCGCCCGTAGTACACACGGTTAGAAAGTAAAACAATAATGATGTCTTTATCGACGTCCCACCACACGGACGTACCGGTAAATCCTGTATGCCCCAATGAATTTTCTGAAAAAAATTGCCCACTACTAGAAACGCCCGGCGTGGGCATCATAAACCCCAACGCCCAATCTCCTTGATCCTTCATCTTCTGTCTTTGCATAAAGGTTTTCACCGAAGAATGTAAAAAAGAGGTTTTATCTCGTGCTATTTCTCTCAACATTAAAAAAACAGAAGCCACATCGTTGGGAGTTCCAAAGAGCCCTGCATGAGTAGATAATCCCCCCAGAGCCCACGCATTTTCATCGTGAACTTCTCCTTGAAGACGACGCCCTCGCCAAGCACAAAACTCCGTAGGAGCATACTGGGCCTTTACAACAGAAAAAGGAGCTCCACCACTCACTTGAAAATCCTGATCTTTGCCCTCATTGGAGGAGATCCAATGCAAAGTGCTTTGAGGAGCCCACTCTTTTTTAATCTGTTCCCATAACACAGGCAAAGTTTGTGCGGATAATTTTTGAAGAATAAAAGCAAGAGATAAAAAACCCAAATCCGAATAAACAGATTTTGATGTATCATTCAAAGATGCGGCCCTGAGAGTCTTCTTTAAGTGCTCCCAGCGAGCTGCCGTACCAGAAAGGGACTCTAGCTCTTTATAAAAGGGTTTCCACCACAACAAGCCTGAGGAGTGAGTTAGTAAATCAACAATTTTTGTTTTTGGATGAGGCCACCAATCCAACACCTCACACACCCGTGTCTCGGCTTCCCATAAACCTTTCGCCCTCATCGAAATCATGGCGGGAACCGTTAACAACACTTTTGTAAGACTGGCTAAATCATAATAGAGATAGGAATCCCCTCCTTGATATTCCAAAGTTTTTTCACCTTTTTGATACACTTCAAGCGCCAACCCAGGAGTGGCTGTTTTCCAATAAGGTGCCAGCCATTCATCCAATTGGGAAAGAAAGGAAGAAGAAGAATTCAAAACTTCGCTCCTCCTGTCGGTGCTGAAGCCACCCACCTCGAAGATTGTTTTTGAATATGCAACGGAACTCCTAAAGGCAAGACTCTCTGAATGGAACCATGACCCACCGGTAATCCATAAAAGACTGGTTTCTTATAAGAAGAGGCTCTCTCTTTTAAAATATCCCAAATGAAATTTTGACCATTCGGTTCATCGCCAAGAGTGAAATCACCCAATAAAATACCACTGACTTTATCTAAAAAACCCATTTGTAAAAGCTGTTCCCAATAGCGATCCAAACGGTACCCTCTTTCACCGATATCTTCTAAAAATAAAAGAGATTGAGGGGCACGAACTTGATGAGGCGTTCCCATTCCCGCCATTAAAGTAGTCCAATTACCCCCTATTAAAGTTCCAGAAAGATTCCGGCATTTTTCTGCTGCGGCATTCAGTGGGTGAAGAGGATATTGCAAAGTTTGAATTTGACCAAATAAAACTTGTTTTAACTCTCCAAGACTTTCTTGAGGTAAATCCCCTCTTCCCACTCTTGTTAAGACAGGAGCGTGCAAGACAGGCCATTTCCACTTTTGATTTAAAAATACGTTCAAAGAAGTAATATCACTGAGCCCCAAAAATGTTTTAATGCCTGGAGGTTTTTTAATTTTTGCGAGTTGAGGTAAAAGTTTCATAGAGCCATAGCCACCCCGAACACACCAAATAGCTGCCGTTTCTTTATTTGTGAGCGCCGCTTTGAGTTGATGCCAACGCTCTAAATCGGAGTTAGAATGCAAGAGATGGGGTCCATACAAGCGAGGAGAAATCCGTACTCGGAGCCCCCACGACTCAAGCACTTTTATGCCGGCATCGAGTTCTTCTTGTGGTCCTTTAGAAGCGGGAGCAATCACTTCTACCCAATCACCAGGACGTAAATTCTTCCAACACATTTTTCGCTGAAGCAATTGGATCTTTCGAGAAGTCTCTGCCCTTAAACTCTTAACCCCTGTTGCTTTTTTGCGTGATTCAGTCATTCTTGCTTTCAGAAAGAAGGGCTCTTGCTAAATCAGTCACCACTCGCCCACGAGGAGTTTTCATAATAAATCCTTCTTGCAATAAATAAGGTTCATAGACCTCTTCCAAAGTGTCTTTTTCTTCGCTCAAAGCGGCCGCCATGGTTTCAACTCCCACAGGCCCTCCATTGAATTTTTCATGAATCAAGTTCAGAATTTGTCGATCCATTTCATCTAATCCATGTTGATCCACACCTAGCTGGTCAAGAGCAAATTCAGCCATGTGTTCATCAACCAAACCTTTTCCATGAACTTCTGCATAATCCCTGACGCGCTTTAAAAGACGATTTGCAATCCGAGGAGTCCCTCGACTTCGCCGAGCCACTTCACTCACACCATAAGAATCCACACCCAGTTTTAAAATCCCAGCGGAACGACTCACAATTTTTTCTAAAGAAGGACGATCATAAAATTGCAATCGTTCCATGATACCAAAGCGATCGATGAAAGGGCCATGAAGCAACCCCGCCCTGGTCGTTGCCCCAATCAGCGTGAAAGGTGCTAATTCAAACTTCATGGTGCGCGCCCCAAGTCCTTCCCCCGTCATGATATCAATGAAGTAGTCTTCCATCGCTGTATAAAGATACTCTTCCAATACGCGACTCAAGCGATGAATCTCGTCAATAAAAAGAATGGAGTAAGGCTTAAGGCTTGTCAAAAGCGCTGCTAAATCCCCTTTTTTTTCTATTGCTGGAGCTGATGTTGAGCGAAATTCAACCCCCATTTCTTCGGCGATAATTCGAGCCAGCGTTGTTTTCCCCAGGCCCGGCGGTCCACAAAGCAATGTGTGATCCAAAGCCTCTCCCCGCTTTCTCGCCGCAGAAACAAAAACTTTTAGTTTATCTTTAACTTGAGTTTGACCTGGAAAATCTTCAAAACACAAAGGTCTCAAACTTACTTCCAGCTGTTTGTCGCTCTCTAAACTATTTCCTTCAACCATACGATCCAACATAAAATTTCACGAATCTTTCTAAAGTGGTTTTGCTAAAATTTGTAAACCTCGACGAACTCCCTCTTGAATTTCCATTTCACTCGGAAACTCTTCAATCACTCTTTCTACATCATTGGTTTTATAACCTAAATTGACAAGCGCTGATGTGATCATCTGTAAATTAGAATTTACAAGAGACCTCAGCGGTCTTTTCTTTTCCTCTCGAGCCCCTAAAACAAGTTTTCCTTTCAGGGAAAGAATCATTTGCTCTGCCGTCTTCTTACCAACCTTCGGCAAACTCGTCAGACCCTTGACATCTTCACTGTCCACCATCCTCATAATTTTTTCAATGCTTGCTCCACTGAGAATAGAAAGCGCTAATTTAGGCCCCACGCCATTGATTTTTAAAAGGATTAAAAAGAAATCCTTTTCTTCCGGAGTTCCAAAACCAAAAAGATGCAGGGCATCTTCACGCAAATGAGTGTAAACCCAAAGCTCTTGTTCTTCTCCTTGATGGGCGGCTAATTCTTGTAATACTGAACCTGAACAAGAGAGTTCATACCCCACTCCTCCGATTAACAACGTCACTGTTTCGTCACTCACCTCTAAAATATTGCCTCTTAAATATCCAATCATCTCAAACTCCTTAGAGGATTATTTAAATGCATTTTATTGACCTTACGCTCCACCTCCATTTCAATGGCATGATGGTAGGCTAAAGCTAAAGCATCACTAGCATCAATAGCTGATCCCTGAAGCTTAAGTCCTAAAAGTCTTTCCAAAGCAATCTGGACCTGCAGTTTGTCTGCAGCACCACTTCCGGTCACTCGTTTTTTTACAAGCCGCGTAGCGTACTCTCTCACTTCGGATTCAGCCACAACAGATTCATACATGCATACACCACGAGCATGGCCAAGTTTGAAGGCACTGTCTGCATTTTTTCCTAAAAAAATCTGCTCAATGACAACAACGTCAGGAGTAAAACGCTCAAGAACTTTGCGAAAATCAATACCAATTTTAGAGATTCGTCGAGGAAAAGATTCTTCAGAAGAGGCGCTGATAACACCATGAAAAACATGTCGAATTTGGTCGCGATCAACATTTAACACACCAATTCCCGTCACACGAGAGCCAGGATCTAAACCTAAAATAATGGACACAAAGCTTCCTTACTTGAGTTAAACTTAAATTCACGAACTCAATCCGTAGATATTCCCATTTCATCATAATTATTTTGGAGGTCAATCAATAGTCGCTATTGCTAACCCTTTTGGATTCATGATTTAAAAGCACCCCCATTGGACCACTGTTGGTTAAATAAGCTTAGGAACGACCACGGGATCGATATCATCCCACCAAAATCAGAAGTGAGTTCCTTTTAAGAGAAGAAAAAGAATTTATGTATGGAGAAATCAAATCTTTTTCTTGACTCCAGAAGGTTCTGCAAGCCAGATTCTCCCCATAATGATCTGAATGATCCCGTAGCGCAGTTGGTAGCGCGTTTCCTTGACATGGAAGAGGTCACAGGTTCAAGTCCTGTCGGGATCACCAATTTTTCATTCCATACACACGATTTAACATCTGCTCACCCTCCGGCGCAAACCCTCCAAAGTTAAAAGTACAAATGATTAAAAATGTATTTATGCTCACCTTGTAGATGATGACCTGGTAAAGCATCTCATTTTGATTTGTTGGAGAGCCTTATCTCAATTTGAACCATCATTAAAGAATACATCCTTCCGCTGAAAAGGAGAAAACAACAAAAGAATTCTCTAAGGTATTACCAAAAATAACCGATAAATAGAGAAGATTAAAAAGAGGTGTGTATGAGAACGTTAATGAACAACACTCTAGGCTTTTGGTGGGTTTTAATATTTCTGACTCTGCTCACGGCTTGTCAGTTTGATGTGACAATAACCGATCCCGAAAAGGCCCTCCAACTAAATCCCACAGAGCCATCATCTCCCTCTGCGCCTCAGCCTTCCACTCCTCTACCCTCTCCATCACCTTCCAATAACTCCTCCCCCACGACGGTCTCCATCAGCAGCCCCGTCAATAATTCAACAAAAATATCTCCCATCCTTTTTACAATCACCTTTAGTGATCCTGTTACTGAATTTAATTTGAATCATATCCATGTCGTTAGCGGTAGTGGCACTAAACAAAATCTTTTGGCAACCGGAGTTCCCAATCAATATTCTTTTGAATGGATTCCTGCTTCCGATGGTCTCTACTCTTTCAAAATTGATGAAGGTGTTGTTAAAAATACTGGTGGGGTGAATAATACAGCCTCAAATACAGTTGACGTCGTTTTTGACCAAACAGGTCCATTGCCTCCCACAATCACACTACTCGGAGTCCCTCCAGATTCACTCATTGATTCTCCGTCACTTTCATTCTCCTCTGGCGTTGATAGTGCTAGTGGATGGAGTCACGATGAAATCCGACTTTTAGAATCTTTGGATGACACCATTCTTGTTCCTTGGAATGCCTTTGTCTCAGGACACTCCCTTTCTTCTCTTTCGCTCACTCAAGGAAAGTCTTACTACTATCAAATTCGTTCTGTGGATAAAGTTGGAAATCCCAGCTCATCCGTTTCTAGCAGCTCTTGGATTGCTACAAGCAATTCCGCTATCGATAGCTTGGATCCTAACTATAAAGCAATTTTATCATCACTTCCCATGACTGTAGATTCTGTCAACCCTTTGAATATCTCCGTGAGTGGCGTCAGTGTGACTCATTATAAATATAAACTAGGGATCAGTGGATCTATTGATTGTTCTGCGGCCGTTAATTACAGTGCTGGCAGCATTCCTGTAGCAACTCCGATCACTCATGATCTTTCATCTTATCCCGATGGAACTTCCTTAACTTTGTGTGTACGAGGAGGACAAAGCGGTGTCGCTTTTCAAGCCCCGAGCGTGAGTAGCTCTTTTTCTTGGATCAAAGATACTGTTGTTGAAGCTAATATCACTAACAATATAGGGCAAATTTTAATAGATAGTTTTCTACCTTTGAATTTGCAGTTTTCTCTCAGTCAGGCAAAGCCTTATGATGTCACTCTCTACTTTGTAGTGACAGGAACCGCCGATGCGAATGACCATAATTTGACTTCTGGAGAAGTCACGATTCCTGCAGGACAAACGACCACCACAATCAACTATCAATTATTGAGAAACCCCAATATCAATTCAGAAAAGTCTTTAGATATTCATATTCTCAGAAGTTCAAGACCGGGAGTGGTTGCCGGTGCCTTGAGTACACAATGGAATATCATCCGCGATGCGGATGGCCCTGCCCCACTGACAGTCTCTCAAATCTCAGAAACTAATTCTACCAATTGTGTCATTAAATCAAATGGAGCGTTGTACTGTTGGGGACGCAACAATTCTGGGCAAGTGGGAAACAGTACCACTGGCTACTCGACTCCAAATCCAACCCTTATTGACTCTGGGGTAACATACGCAAAAGTAACGAGTGGAGGCAATCATACTTGCGGAATTACAACTACCGGTGTTCTTAAATGTTGGGGTAGCAACTCAAATGGACAAATTGGAGATGCTTCAACTTCACAAAGAAGCACACCCCAAATTATTGATCCTGGCACAACCTATCTGACCATCTCTGCTGGAGTCCTCCACACCTGTGGAATCACGACAAGTGATATTCTCAAATGTTGGGGATCAAACACTTTAGGCAAACTGGGAGATGGAACAACAACCCAAAGTACATCCCCTAAAATCATTGATCCAGGTACAACCTATCTCGCTGTCAGTGCAGGCGCTGACTATACTTGCGGCATTACTAAAACTCATCTTCTGAAGTGTTGGGGTAAAAATGCAGAGGGGCAGCTCGGAGATGGAACAACAACCAGCCCTGTATTATCACCTACAATTATTGATTCAGAAACCCTCTACTCACAAGTTCAAACCGCATCGACTCACACCTGTGGAATCACCACTTCCAATGCTCTGAAATGCTGGGGTACCAATGCCTCGGTGGGCAAGCTTGGCGATGGAACAACGGACCCACGTCCTTCACCAACACTCATTGATTCTGGAACCACCTACTTAAAAATTACGGTAGGGACTAATAACACTTGTGGTTTAACCATGAGCGGAGCAGCTAAGTGCTGGGGAAGTAATAGCTCTGGACAACTCGGGACGGGAGATTTCACCCAACAACTCTTGCCCACCCCTATAGAAATAGGAGAGATCTTTACGGATATTTCTACAGGTGGTGACACAACTTGTGCTCTTCACTCCTCTGGAGCATTAAAGTGTTGGGGAAGTAATAGTTCTGGCCAGCAAGGAAATGGCCAAGCAGGCGCTATTCGCACAGGAGTTTTGCCAACTCCTGTGGATACACCCACTACCTATGTGGAAATTGCCACAGGAGACCAAACTTGTGGACTCACATCAACTGGTCAAATTAAATGCTGGGGCTCTGGCGGCTTAGGCGGCTTAGGAGATGGAAGTCTGCGACGACGAACCCTTCCAACTCTTATCCATGATTCTAGTCGCACTTATAAGAAAATAACATCTAAACTTCCCACCCATCGCTGTGCAATTAACTCCCTCAATGAACTTTATTGTTGGGGTCTAAATGCTGATGGCAAGATAGGAGACGACACAACCATCAATAGGGTATCTCCTAAGCACATTGATTATGGAACGTATTATGCTCAAATATCCGTAGGATCAACCATCTCTTGCGGAATAACCTTGGATGGGATTTTAAAATGCTGGGGTCGAAGCAACTATGGAGAGCTGGGAGATGGAGTGACGCCTCCCTCTACCAGTAAAACTCCTATAATAGTGGATCCAGGGGTCACTTATAAATATATTGATAGTGGAAGTACGCATGTGTGTGGAATTACTTCTACCGACAAATTGAAGTGTTGGGGTAGTAATAGTCATGGAAGGCTCGGAGATAACAGTACAACCAACCGCAATACCCCTACCCCCATTGACGCAACTACCGACTACGCTGTCGTTTCCATTGGAGGCAGACACAGCTGTGCAATCACAACAACAGGGATTTTGAAATGCTGGGGTTACAACTATTATAATAACTTGGGAGATGGAACATCAACCAATAGCTCAATTCCCATTATCATTGACCCAGGAGTTTCTTATTCTAGTATTGCTGTTAATGCTGACCACAGCTGTGGCATCACAACAACGGGCGTTTTAAAGTGTTGGGGGCTAAACTGGTTTGGAGAGCTGGGCTATGGATTGTTGCCTGATCATAAAAAAATCCCAACAGTCATTGATGATGGTGTTTCTTATTCTAAAGTTTCTGTAGCAAATTACTACACTTGTGGAATTACGCAGGCAGGACTTCTCAAGTGTTGGGGGAAAATGGAAGTGAAGTTAGGAATTGCACCCTATACTTGGAGCTGGATACCTCGTTTTGTTCAACACCTCTCAGAACCCTAATCGCGATACGATAACCAAAAAACTACGATTCTAACATGAAGCTTTAGAATCGTAGTTTTTAATAAAGATTTTTCAGACAAGGACAAAAGTAGAATTTAAAGAGCCAAATCGTAGTTTAATTTGATTTCTTTAGGATTAATGATCTCTAACTGACAACGAGCTTCTCCACACATCAAATCAACAGTCTTAGAATGCCAACGAGGAATTCGACTATTCGAAGCAATTTTGTCTTTTTTAGCCGCTTCAAGAGCGGATATCAATACTGAAGCCTCTGCTTCTCGAAGGCTTTTTTGAGCAAAAGAAGCAGCAAGATCTAAATACTTTTTCACATAACGATGTCTCAGTCGAGGCGCTGAAAATTCTGAAAAAGTGATGGAGAACCCAAAGTGCTGGCAACCACCTCCTTTAAACTCAATTTGAACTAATTCTTCTTTCTCTATCTTTTTTTTGAGATCTACTATCTTGTGAGAGAGTTGACCTTTCTGAGTGAGAATTTTGTTATGCTCATCTCTGATTTCGGGTTCGAGTTTAACATTCTCACTCTCAATCAAAAGAGATTCAAAATCAGGAAAATTAAAAGAACACTCCTCGTCTTCGTGATTCATCCCAAACCCCATGAAAGGGACTAATAATAAAGACATTACTAAAGATATGGTTATTTTATACATAAATACACTCCTCTGTCAGGTTTCAATCAAGGGAAATGTTTCATAAGAATAATGCTTGTTCAAGAAAGATTTCGTTTGTTTTAAAGTTGGGTCCCGACTCTTTCCCAACGCAAACGAGGCGACTCGTTACTTTCCGTAGAGGATGCGGACCAATCTAAGGAAAACCAAACCCCTTTCACTTGGGCATCAATTTGATCTAAAGACACAAGAACTCCTAATGAATCTTCCTTTCCATCAGAAAGTATTTCAAGCCCTCCCTCTTCCTCTCTATTATCAAACATCACAAAAATGGCACCAGGAGGTACGACTAAAGGACTCATATCCTTTCTCTGATTTAGCTCTGCAGAATTTATTTGTGACATAGAAATAACAACTTTATTTTCATTCACCCAAGCTTGTTGATTTTTAATTTCGACATGATCGCCAGGATGAGCAATAACACGCATAATTTTATGCATGGATTGTTCTTGAGAAAAAAAATGAACTACGACTAAGTCTCCCTTTTCTGGCATTTTTTGCAAAATTTTGTGATGAGAAAACGGAAGTTTAATGCCATAGGCCACCTTAGAAGCCCAAATGAAATCTCCTGTGAGTAGAGTTGGAGCCATACTACTTGAAGATACGCGATACATTCCCAAAAAGAAGACACGGATAAAAATAGCCAAAATGATGACTAAAAAAACCACTTCTAAAAAATCACGCCATCGTTCTTTTTGCGATGCTTTAGCATTCAAGAAATGTTTCTCCTCTGTTAACAACACAAATCATCTTGAAAAACAACTCATTCAACGGTCTTTAAAAGCCGCGACCCACGAATTGCGGCCGGATCACAAATAAAAGGGGCTGCAGACAAAGTATGATCACAACTCAGCCAAATGATTCCCACGCGCCCAATGAGTAAATTCATGGGAACAAAACCCCACGCTCTTGAATCATGAGATTCATCTCGGTTATCGCCCACAACGAAAAAATGTCCTTGAGGAACTTTGGCTGAAAAATTCCGGCCCAGATCCTCTTGCGAGCGGAGAGAACGACTCACAAACGAATGGGCCCCCAGCTGTTCTTGAAAATAATCATAAGCGGCCTCTTCTTTCTTTGAAAGAGAGAACTCAGGTTTTGATAGACGAGCCACAGGCTTCCCATTCAGGATGAGTTGGCCCTCTCTCACTTCAATGGTATCACCTTCAAGAGCCACGATTCTTTTCACGAAAAATGTATTTTGGTCCATTGGATAGCGAAATACCACCACATCCCCTAGCTCAGGCTGTTTCCAATTCCATAGCCAATGGTTCGTCCATGGAACTCGCAGTCCATAAACCCATTTGTTTACAAGAATATGATCATGAATAAAAAGCGTTGGAATCATACTGCCACTGGGAATCACATAGGGTTCATAGAGAGCCCAACGAAATCCAAAGATCAAAGCCAAAGGTGCTAAGAACGTGAATAAGGCTCTTGTCCAAGTTGTTTTATGACTCTTTAGATTCCTCTCAGACATCAATATCCCAACAGTTTGAATGAATAAATAAATAAAATCTATTCTTATTTCATTTATATTTTAGTGGACAGAATGAAAAAATCGTCTCCAACGGATTGTTAATGGATTGCAAACCATTTTATCTAAAAAACCCAACGCTCCGATGTAATTAGAGGGAACAAAAGTTTCCTCACAAGAAAGCCAAACGAAACCAGCTCGTCCTAGAATATTTTCCATAGGAACAAAACCCCAATAACGCGAATCCAATGAGTTGTTGCGATTATCCCCCATCACAAACAAACTATTTTCAGGAACCGTGATAGGACCATAAGAATCCGTCAAAGCCTCTCCTCGTCTCAACAAAACATTATGCTCTACGTTGCCAGGAAGAGTTTCAATAAAATGAACATAATTGTCTTTATTATCAAAAGAATTTCCATCTCTCTGAAAATCTTCATCTCTCAACCAATCAAAATCATTAGGTGGCGGGACTACTTTTTTATCCATGGGAATATCATTGATATAGAGAGTGCCATTCTCAACGCGAATTTTGTCCCCAGGCTCACCCACCACTCGTTTAATAAAGAAAGTGCTCATATCCCGAGGGTATTTGAACACGACCACTTCGCCTTTTTTAGGTGATTGAAATTGAAATAACCAGTTTTCGCTAAAAGGAACTCGAAGCCCGTAAACCATTTTATTCACAAAAATATGATCATTGATCAAAAGTGAAGGCAGCATACTCCCACTCGGAATAACATAAGCCTCCAAAAAAGCCCAACGAATCGTTAAGGCCCCAAGAATCGCAAGAAAAATAGAACCAGCACCTTCAACCCAAAAATATTTTGATTTATAATCCCATTTATTCAGAGGTTGGGATGAATGCTTTTTTTTGCTCTTGGATTCCCCCTGTTGTTGATCTTGACTCATATCTCTATTCCTCCACCCTCAGTACCGCTAAAAAAGCCTCTTGCGGAACTTCAACACTACCAATCTGTTTCATGCGCTTTTTACCCTCTTTTTGTCTCTCTAAAAGTTTACGCTTTCGGCTGATATCGCCACCATAACACTTGGCCGTAACATCTTTTCGAAGAGCTCCCAGAGTTTCACGCGCAACAATCTTTGCTCCAATGGCTGCTTGAAGAGCCACTTGATACTGCTGCCTTGGAATCAATTCTTTCATCTTTTCACACAGTAAGCGACCTCGGACTTGAGCTTTTGAACGGTGCACAATAAAAGAAAGAGCATCTACAGCTTCACCATTAATCAAAATATCTAACTTCACTAAATCAGATTCTTCATAACCAATCACTTCATATTCTAAAGAAGCATAACCCTTTGAAATGGATTTTAAGCGATCATAAAAATCCATAACTACTTCGTTCATAGGAAGACGATACTCTAAAATAATCTTTTTTTCGGTTAAATAATCCATCTTGAGTTGAGTTCCTCGTCGATCTTCGCACAATTTAATCAAGGCCCCAAGAAACTCCGAAGGCGTATGGATCGTGACCTTCACCATAGGCTCTTCAATTTTAGCAATTTTAGTGACGTCAGGTAACTGAGAGGGGTTTTCGAGTTCCTTCACGGTCTCGTCATTCATATACACTCGATACACCACCGTTGGTGCTGTCGTGATTAAATTCAGATTAAACTCACGCTCCAACCGCTCTTGCACAATCTCCATGTGTAAGAGCCCTAAAAAGCCACATCGAAAGCCAAAGCCCAAAGCATCCGACTTTTCTGTTTCATAAACCAAACTAGAATCATTTAAAACTAGCTTTTCTAAAGCATCTTTGAGATTTTCAAAATCAGGGGCTTGAGTAGGAAAAATCCCTGAATACACCATGGGCTGCACTTTTTTAAAACCAGCTAAAGGCTCTGCCGCTGGTCGTCTCACGGTCGTAACAGTATCTCCTACTTTAACGTCACGAATATCTTTAATACCACAAATGATAAATCCGACCTCGCCGGCTTCGAGGTCTTGGCGAAATTGAGAAAAGGGTTCAAATTTTCCAATTTTAAGAACTTCATAATCACGGCCAGTAGCCATAAAGCGAATTTTTTCACCGACTTTAACGCTACCATCCATCATTCTGACCAAAACAACCACACCTTGGTAAGAATCAAACCAAGAATCAAAAATCAAAGCTCGAAGAGGCAATGTGCGATCGGCATCCGGAGGCCGCACCCGCTTAACAACAGCATTTAAAATCTCAGCAATACCCACCTTCTCTTTCGCGCTCGCCATAATGATTCCAGTGCAATCTAAACCAATGGAATCTTCGATTTGCTGAGTGACACCTTCTGGATCTGCTGAGGGCAAATCAATTTTATTGAGAACGGGAATGATTTCAAGATTATTCTCGAGCGCTAAATAAACATTGGCCAAAGTCTGAGCCTCTACACCTTGAGCGGCATCCACCACAAGAATCGCACCCTCGCAAGCAGCTAAGCTCCTAGAAACTTCATAACTAAAATCCACATGCCCCGGAGTATCAATTAAATTAATTTGATACTCCTCACCGTCTTCTGCCTTCCATTTTAAACAAACGGTTTGAGCTTTAATCGTGATCCCACGTTCCCGCTCCAAGTCCATATTATCCAAAAATTGAGCTTTGGCCTCTCGCTGTGAAAGAGCTCCGGTCATATTCAACAAGGCATCAGCCAAAGTTGATTTACCATGATCAATGTGAGCAATGATTGAAAAATTTCGTATCCGTTTGGGATCCACAAGCTCTTCCTTATTTGACTGGTGTGGTTTTCTCTACAATTGGAATTTAAAATGAATATTAAATTCTTTGATCGCTTTATAACTGTTTCAAAGATTGAACGACAGACTTTAATTCGTCGACCTTATTCAACTTTTCCCAAGGAAAAATCTCTCGTCCAAAATGACCATAACTTGCTGTGGCTTTATAAATAGGACGAAGTAAATCAAAATCTTTTATGATAGAAGCGGGTTTTAAATTCCAAATCTGACGAACAGCCTTTTCAAGAACTTCCGCTCCTACTGAGCTTGTTCCATAATCGTTCACATTAATACTTACCGGATCTGCAATCCCAATAGCATAAGCAACCTGAACTAAACATTTTTGGGCCAACCCGGCCGCCACGATATTCTTAGCTACATGCCGACAAGCGTAGGCGGCTGAACGATCCACTTTAGAAGGATCTTTACCTGAAAAAGCACCGCCTCCATGAGCGCCATGTCCGCCATAAGTATCCACAATAATTTTGCGTCCTGTTAAGCCCGCATCTCCCATGGGCCCGCCAACAACAAAGCGTCCTGTTGGGTTCACCATCACTTTTGTTTTAGAATCGATCCACTGAGATGAAATTGTCTTTTTAATCAATTCTTCTCGAAGAGTCTCTTCTATGACCCCTTGAGAAACCTCTTCTGAATGTTGTGTTGAAATCACAATAGTATCTATTCTTTTGGGCTTTCCATCTTCGTACTGAACAGTCACTTGAGACTTACTGTCGGGTCGTAGCCAACGGAGTTGATTCCTTTTTCTGAGGTCCGCTAAATTTATAAGCAATTTATGAGAGAGAGACAAACTCAGAGGCATATACTCACTTGTTTCATTAATGGCATACCCAAACATGAGTCCCTGATCACCAGCTCCCTGTTCATGCTTCTCTGAGGTATTAACCCCCATAGCAATATCAGGGCTCTGCTGCCCAACAGCGACCATCACTCCACAAGTCTTATAATCAAAGCCCTTATCGGAATGGTCATAACCAATTCCTTTTATTGTTTCACGAGCAATTTCTGAAATATTTACTTTTGCCGAGGTGGTTATTTCCCCTGCGACAACAACTAAACCCGTTGTCAGGAGAGTTTCACAAGCGACCCTTCCCTTTGAATCCTGTGCTAAAATAGCATCTAAAACAGCATCACTAATTTGATCGGCCATTTTATCGGGATGGCCTTCAGAAACGGATTCACTCGTAAATAAAAAATTCTTCATCTATAACCCTCGTTTTAACTAAAATATTAAGACTATTATTTAATAAACGCCCTAAGCCCGTGAACTCATGATTAAGACTTAAGCTTTCATGCGGGCACAACTTCAGAATGTGTTATCAAATGGATTGATAGGGGTCAAAACGATTTATGATTTCAATAACGCAATTATTTGCAAATAAAGGCTATTTCAATCATTGAGTTTTCTTTATTGGTCATAGAAAAACAAAAATTTAATTTTATTGATCATGCGGCCATTTTTCGGCCGCCCCTCCTTTTACTGGGAGGTATAAAATGCATTCCTAAGCCCTCATCCAAAAGTTGAATTCGCCCCTCTTTTGAAAGAGCTGGTCGTTTATGATTATATCGTTTTTTTCTTTGTTTCTTGATCTGTTTTTCTAATTTATCTTGAATCAAATCAATAGCCCCATAAAGGTTTTCAGCCTTTGCAGAAGCTTTGTAGCAAATACCACCTCTCCCATGAATAGCGATAGAGATACTAAACTCATAACCTTTTTTCCCAACAGAAACTTTAGCATGCGAATCTCCAAAAAGAAGTTGCATGGGCCGTCCTATCTTTGCCTGTACCGCATTAACAATAAAGTCAGAGTGGGGAATTTGATGAAAACTAAATTTGAAATCCATAACTCTCCTTTCACGTCAGATTTCTATTCATGGCCCTCTTCTGGAAAAAGCGTCCTTTTCCCTGAGTTCTGGACCAAGGGCTATGTCTTTTATCGGAAAGTTCAAGAAGAGGTTTAGGACTTTTGTTTAAATTCTGAAAAAATTTAACTTTAATATTTTTGAATTCTATCAAAAATCATATCTCTGACTTTATGAGCTCTTATCAACTGAAACTGTCTCACTCTGAGAGATAAAAATTGAATTCGTGCTCATTGAGTACACATCTAAAAACATTAACAATGGTTTGATAAGTTTTTTCAGATTACCTGTGACTGTGTCGGAATGGGATTTTCGGTTTCATCTGAGTTCGTTGTCACAAAGCATTGCCTTTTACAGAAGCCTAAGTTACTAATTCAGTGAACGTCACTATTGTGAGACTCTTTTTCCAATTTGTCGGCATCAACCGATTGATTTTCTTTCTGGCCATAGTTTAACTGGATAAAACGATAGTTTCCTAAACTGTAATTCCAGGTTCAAGTCCTGGTGGCCAGACCACTTTTCATCTGAGCTCATCGGTTAAATTGAACTCTGGTACGACTGAGTGGTCTTTACTTTAAGATTTGTTATGGTAACGAATCTCGTATCAAAAAACCTTAGCTGTGCTTATTTGTTTTGACGCCTTGCCTTGTAAGATGAGGTATGTGAAGACCCTCCATAAGGTTTTACTGAAAAATGCAGCGGAAACCGATGGAATTATACAAAAAGCTTGGTCCATAGAGTGAGTTCACGCTGAAAACCCCTGAATAGGAGCTGCTTCCTCCCCAGTCCCAACCACGAAGGATAGCTCCTCCTGCGGTTCCATTGAGGTGGCCATAACCGAGACCACCATACCCCTCCATGATACTAAGACCTGTGTATGTCCCTGAAGGCCCAAATAAATATTTGGCTGTACCTATTATCCCACCTACAGTTCCAGTCACTGTATAATTAGCATCTGTTATTTGCGAAATGGGATTGATGACCGCAAAATCAGTGATGTTATTATCCTTAACCCATTCTGATACGTTGCCAGAAATATCCCAAAGGGCCGCACCGCTCGGCAAATAAAATGTTCTACGTTGTTCTTTACCGCTTCCCCAAGCCTGTTCAAAACCATTCCCGGTTTGATCATAATCATAACCAACATTGCTGACAGAAAGAGAACCATTGGGCCCAGCATCAGAGTGACCTTGATACATCATCTCTACGCCAACAACACCACTCGTCCAATTTGAAGCTGTAAGCTCAATATTCTGAGCGATCGTTTGCCATTGAGCATTGGAGATTAAATCATAACCATCTCCCATATTCCGACATGCTTCGACGGCTCCCTGCCCTGTCGCTACTCCCTGCCTTTCACCACGTTTGATATTAACCCAGGGACGACCATTGGGGGTCGACACAGCCATATACTTGGCTCTTTCTTCCAAAATATCGTAGTCAGCATCATAATCAAAAGCATTATTATAATTTCCATCCGCAACAAGCGAGCCATTGTATTGCAATTTCATTTCATACTTTGACACACAAAAAGGTGAGGACGTGTAGGGAGATCTTGCAGAAACAGCAGCAAAACCTGTGGGACATTGAAAGGCCACCCACACTCCAGATGAAATCGATGGTCCTTTATTTCCCACTTTATCCACCGCTCGTAAATTCACATAATAGGATTCACCACTTGTTAACAAATCTATGTTCTCATAATAACTGAGTCCTGAGCCAGAACCCGTCGCATTCACATATTCTTTCACAACAGAATGATCAGACGCTTTTCTGATTTCTATTTGGTAAAAATCCAGACCACTTAACATATCCGTACTATCGGTAAAAATGAGTGTTGGGATTTGCCGCTTAAATAAACTTGGTACGGCTCCCATCGTTATTGAACCAGGATAAGAAGGCGGTTCAAGGTCTACGCCCCAATTCGAACTTGAAACTTCCGTGGAATAATTTCCAGCATTATCTTTAGATCGAAAAACAAATTTATAGTTTTTACCAACTGTAAGAGTATTTAATTCCACGAACTTATCGCCGCTGACTTTAACCATAAAAGCAGTCAAATCAAGACTATCAGTCACATTAACGACTTTCACTTCGTGGTGAGATAAACCACTCTGAGCATCTGAACCAGAAATAAAAGTGAAGAGAGGAGATGCTGCAAGATTTCCCGTCCAGCCCCCAGTGCCCACTGCAATATTCCACGGTGGAAGAGGAGGAATCGCATCAATCTTGATATTTTTACTAAGGAATTGATTACTCGTATCCAAGGGTAATACAAGCTCAGCCGCTTTCCCACTTCCATCTCTGATAAAAGCACCATTCAACTCTAATGCCGCCGCATTAGTATAATTCAGGTTATTGGCTCCTGTGCTTTCCCCCTCTAAAACCGTATAATAGAAGCTTAAAACATTGGAACCGCTTCCACTGGCATAATAAGCCCAGGCTGAAGATCCCGCATTCAAACGCAACTTAGGAGTTCCACCACTCACTATTACTGCTGTTGAAAAAACAATATTAATGTCAATCGTCATGCCAGATCGATAAAAGCCTGACCCCTTAGATGTGTTTACAGAAGTGACAACAGCACTCATGGGTACCGTCGTGTTAATTGTCCAGGGAGGGCTGAATGTCTTAGAGGACGATCGATTCCCCGCCTTATCCACCGATTCAACGGCAAAAACATAGGACTTTCCATCAGTCAAGCTCAAGCCCGTAAACTGGCTTCCACTCACAAAATTCCCATTATAAGCCTTTGCATTACTGAATCCAGCGGTCTCGCCCGCTTCATAAATACTCACCATAAATTGATTGATATCGATATCGGCAGGATTTGCTGAAAAAATCAAAACAGGAGACACAGCGGTAGAATTCGTCAGCAAAGGATTCACTTTTTCAATCACCACAGGAGAAGGCTTCACTGTATCCACAAGAATAAAGCTTTGCTCAAGCGAATTAATAGATCTCAGAATATTACTACAGGTCCCATTCAATGGCATACATAGTGGTGGTAAATTTAAATCTGCGGATTGATCACTTTCATCTTGAAGGGTCACGCCTTTTTCCAGCACCAAAGCTTTTGCTGATAAATAATTCAAACGCGAGCTATTCTCGCTTTCTTGTACAGTGTACTGAAAAGTTAGAGTCTCTTCTGCTTTTGCTTGATCCTTTTGACCAACATAAAAAGCCCTTGCTGGCTGCAAAGCCCTAGAAGATGAATTTAAATCAATAAAGGCTGTACCCGACTCTCCGGTCTTTAAAATCACTTTTTTAGAAAAAGTAACATCAATCAAAATGGTTCCTTCAGCTTTATAATATCCATCTGAGCTTTTCGTGGAAACGGAAACCACTGTGGGAATTCCGCCAGCATTACTAGAGCTCGAAAATCGAAGGGATTTAATTTTTGGAGTGGCATCAGTACAGGAAACAGAAGCAAAAAAGCAATAAGCCAATAAAAGAAAAAATACCAACAGTCTCTTAGATGAAGATACAGCGGTTCTCATATTTATTACTCCTGCCATACTCTACTTTCGGTGGGCTTCAGCCATAAGTTTAGAGATTTGAAGAAAATAAATTCAACAATAGGCTCTTTATCAAAATGATACGTTCCACTGACTCTGATTGAATCGCTATCTCCTCCTTATGCTTCATTCTGCGACAAGGCACTAAAGTAATAGACGACACTTTATTCACGTGCGGGACAGAAGTAGAATAACAAGTTTGAGTTTTCTTTTATACTCCGCAATATAATGGTGACTTGAAAATTTCTTATAATAACATATTAATGCCAGCTCAAGTTGGTATGAGAAGTCCATCGAATGTAGTAATGCGAGATCGGTATGAATGACTATGTTATAGAGATCATTATGCTTATTAAAGGAACATTGTGAATATCATCAAAGATCTCTTTGCTGAAGTAAAAGAACTCTATCGTTTTCGTTGGGTGACTTTTAGTTTTGTTCGATCCACGCTCCTTTTACGTTATCGTCGTTCGATACTCGGTTTTTTTTGGTCCCTCCTCAATCCTATTCTCAATTACATCGTAGTCGGAATGGTATTTTACCTTCTCTCCCGAGGACTGACCCCTAATTACTTTGTGTACATGTTTACCGGCTCTGCTATTTTCAATTTAATCTCAGTCACTACCAATGCCAGCCCCTTGATCATGATTTCTAATGAGCATTACATTAAAAAAATCTATCTTCCTAAGACATTGTTTATTGCTAATACTATTCTCTTTGAGCTGGTTAACTTTATCTTCAGCTTATTGGCATTATTAATCTTAGGGTTGATTTGGGGAAAATTATCACTCTCATGGAGCCTCTTATCCATCCCTTTTGTTTTATTTTTTATTCTGCTCCTCAACTTCGGAATCGCCTCATTTCTGTCGGTAACTACTGTTTTTTTCAGGGACTTTATTCACATCACACCCATCGTGACCCAAGCTACTTTTTTTGCAACTCCCATTCTTTACACTTTGGAATTAATCCCGCCTCAATATCAGTCTCTCATGAAATTCAATCCCTTCTTTCATGTGGTGAAATGCTTTCGAGAGCCCTTGTACTCGGGAGAACTCGCTGGCCCCATCAATTATGCTGTGCTTATTTTAGGATCTCTCACTGTTTTTTTTCTAGGCTTTTGGGTTTTGAAAAAAAATGAAAACAAAATTGTCTTCAGGTTGTAAAATGATCACTGTTAATAATGTCGTACTTACCTATGAACTTTACCACGATCAAACCCGATCGCTTAAAGAAGCTGCTATTAATTTTTTTCACAAACGCCAATATACAGAAAAAAAAGCTTCTCACTTCAATGCTCTGGATCAGATCAGTTTTGAAGTAAAAGAAAATGAGCGATTAGGGATTGTGGGTGGAAATGGAGCTGGGAAAAGCACCCTCCTCAAGGTAATTTCTGGTATTTTAAAGCCCACCCAAGGATCCATTAAAGTCAATGGTACCATTCAGCCTCTCATAGAAATATCTGCTGGGTTCAACCCTGAGTTTTCTGGCAAAGAAAATATCTATCTCAACGGATATATGCTGGGTTTTACCAAAGAACAAATCACATCCAAAGAAAAAGAAATCATCGAATTCACAGAGCTTAAGGATTTTATTAATGTTCCCGTGAAATACTATTCTTCAGGAATGGCTGTCCGATTGGCCTTTGCCATTGCGACCTCCATCGAACCTGAAGTTTTGCTTTTTGATGAAATGCTGAGTGCTGGAGACGCACACTTCAATGCTAAGGCTCAAATACGCATGAACGAACTCGTCAACAAATCCAAAGGGATGGTTGTCGTCAGTCATGACCTTAGCATGATAAAAAAACTCTGCAATCGCGCACTCTGGTTGGAACGAGGTAAAATCAAAATGGAAGGAACCCCTGAGGCTGTGACTCAAGCCTATGAAACAGCCGTTAAAAATCCTACTGGAAAATGAATGACATTCATATCACTCACTTCTGCCTCTTCATCGGGGGGACTCTCTTTTTTATTGGCTACCGTATATGAACACCGATCTCATGAGTGCGCACTACCCTCCTCGAGATAAATTTTCAAATGCTTGACGCAAAGACTGTTTCCAATGAGGCATCTCAAAAGA
This sequence comes from Bdellovibrionota bacterium, assembly GCA_963170155.1. Classification (GTDB taxonomy): domain Bacteria; phylum Bdellovibrionota; class Bdellovibrionia; order Bdellovibrionales; family Bdellovibrionaceae; genus CAUJGP01. The sequence goes on from CAUJGP010000015.1 coordinate 63,461, forward strand.
AAAATCGGCTTTCAGCTTATCTTGAGAAAGCCTGGAATTTAAAGGTCTTCGAGCAGGAGTTTTATACTCTTCGGATAAAATAGGTTTAATGGATTTTACCTTCATAGAGAAACCAAAATCAGGTGCCAACTGAAAAATCTCATTAGCAAAATCATACCAAGAGCAATAGCCGGCCCCACACACATTATAAACTTGAGTTCCTGTTTGAGTTCTCAAATGCCAATGACTCAACATTTTCCAAGTCATTTGTGCCAAATCGGGTGCATATGTAGGACTTCCTATCTGGTCATTAACAATTGAAAGCTCTTCACGGTCTGATCCCAATCGCAGCATGGTCCTAAAAAAATTATGACCTACATGACTGTAGACCCATGAGGTCCTGAGAATCAATGCCTGCGCGCCACTGGCAAGAATAGCATGATCTCCCCTTAATTTGGTTTGCCCATACAGATTCAATGTTTTTGTAGAATCCTCCTCAGAATGAGGTTCTACTCCACGACCATCAAAAACATAATCCGTAGAATAGTGAATCAATTTTTTTTTATTTTCTGAAACCCATTGAGCTATGACTTGTGGTGTCTGATGATTCACTCGATCCGCGATTTCAGGTTCTACTTCCGCTTTATCCACGGCAGTGTAGGCTGCGGCATTGATGATGATACTTGGATCTAAATCTTGAATGAATTTTAAAACTTGAAGAGGTTGAGAAAAATCCGTTTCTGTGCGGTCGGTAAAAACAACCATCCCATCTGTAGAGTTCCTATTTGCAAAAAAAATCTGAAACGCTTGAGCCAATTGCCCTTGCTTGCCTAATACCAAAATAATATTTTTATGCATAAGTCCTCAAAATAATTTACTCTAATTTTTGCAAACCATTCTCTGCGAGTTGTTTTACATACCTTCCATACTCACTTGATGGGTAATTTTTAACTGTTTCTTTCAACTGATCTTGAGTGATGAATTTTTTATAGAAGGCGATTTCTTCTAAACAAGCGACTTTTAAGCCCTGCCGTTTTTCAATTGTTTGTACGAATTGAGCACTTTCCAATAAAGCCTCTCCGGTACCAGTGTCTAACCAAGCCACTCCTCGCCCAAAAAGCTCTACCTTGAGTTCGCCCTTATTTAAATAAATTTTATTCAGATCTGTGATCTCAAGCTCTCCACGCCCCGATGGTTTGAGGCTTTTCGCGTATTGCACCACATTTTTATCGTAAAAGTAGAGTCCCGTAACAGCCCAATTGGATTTTGGTTGCTTTGGTTTCTCTTCAATCGAAAGAGCCCGTCCGGTCTTGTCAAAATCAACCACACCGTAGCGCTCGGGATCTTGCACCCGATAAGCAAAAACGGTAGCTCCTGACTTCCTCTCTACCGCAGAGAGCACTAACTTACTGACTTCATGACCATAAAAAATATTATCACCTAAAATCAAAGCACAAGCATCACCATTTATGAATTCTTCTCCCAATAAAAATGCTTGAGCAATGCCTTCGGGTCTTTCCTGGATTTTATAAGAAAAATTCACACCGAATTGACTTCCATCACCTAAAAGACTTTGGATCAATGGAATGTCCCTAGGAGTACTAATGATTAATAAGTCTCGAATCCCAGCCAACATCAAAGTCGAAATAGGATAATAAATGGTGGGCTTATCATAAACTGGCAATAATTGTTTACTTACACTGGCTGTTAAAGGAAAAAGCCTGCTCCCGGAACCACCGGCTAAAACGATCCCTTTCATAATTTATCTCCTGATGGGGTATTTACGGATTTAATCCATGCTGTGTTATCCAAGTACCACTTCACCGTCGCCTCAAGCCCAACTTCAAAATTTGTGAAGTTCCGTTGGTATCCCAATATTTTTTGAGACTTGGTATCATCAATGGCGTATCTAAAATCATGCCCTGCACGGTCTTCAACAAACGTGATCAAATCCCGATAGAGGCCTCCTCCCGCACGAGGACGCTGACTTTGTAAAATATCACAAATGGCGTGAACCACGTCAATGTTGCGTCTTTCTGAATTTCCTCCAAAACAGTAAGATTCTCCAGGCGCTCCTTTTGTGAGAGCCAACCAAATCCCTCGACAATGATCTTCCACATGAATCCAATCGCGGATGTTAAGGCCCGCTCCATATACAGGTAAGCTCTTTCCCTCTAGAGCATTTAAAATCATACGAGGAATCAATTTTTCTGGGAACTGACGAGGGCCATAATTATTTGAGCAATTCGTAATAATCGTTGGGAGTCCGTAAGTATGAAACCAAGCTCTCACCAAATGATCCGCTCCAGCCTTAGAGGCGGAATAGGGGGAATTGGGAGCATAAGGGGTTGTTTCGGAGAATTTTGGATCACCAACTTGTAAAGCACCAAAAACTTCATCGGTGGAGACTTGTAAAAAACGAAAGGCCTGTCTTGACTCTAAAGATAACTCTTTCCAATAGGCACGAGTGGATTCCAATAAATTGAAAACCCCAACCAAGTTGGTATTTATAAAAGCTCCAGGTCCTGAAATGGAATTATCAACATGGGATTCGGCTGCAAAATTCACTACCGCGATGGGCTGATGCTCTTTCAAGAGACGACTCACTAATTCCATGTCACCAATATCGCCACGAACAAACTCTAACCGATCAGAAGACACGCCATCAATATTTTGCAAATGTCCGGCATAAGTTAATTTATCCAAAGCAATGATTCGATACTGAGAAGCGGGAATCATGCGAATGAAAGAGCTGCCAATAAAACCCGCCACTCCCGTCGCTAAAATAGTTTGCATATAAAACCTCAATCCATCCATAAAAAGTTCTGATGAATCATAATTACAAATAATACTTATTTTGTCGAATGCAGATTGAAGTGTTTTATGCGACTGGATTTAGGTCTGTCAAAAAAAACAATGGTGCAATTTGGCGATTTCAACAACTCTTTTTTAATTTTACGACACCGACATGCTCAATCAATCATCAACAACAGCTCTTCGAGTCGATGAATCCAAACAAAGGAATGAGTATCTTGGGAGGATTCATTCCTAAACTGCCGCGTGCCAATCACAAAGCAGCCTGCCTGATGAAAGGGTTCTAACTCATTGGAAATTGAATCTCCTACGACTAAAATATGTTTAGGTTCGGATTGAGCCAAAGAAAGAGCTTTTTTTATGATCGTTGAGCTCGGCTTTTCAGCTCCTATTTCTTCCGAGGTTAAAATAAAATCGATGAATTCATTATGAGGGTCTATTTTCTGAAGTTTCAATATCTGAGTTCGAAGGTTTTCATTTGTAACAATGCCCAGGCGAAATCGCGAAGCCATTTTTTTTAAGAGCTCTCGATGTCCCGTATGAGCCAAATCACTCTCAATGTGTCTTTGCAGGTTTTCTTCATAGGCATCACAAAGTTTCAATAAAGCTTCAGCTGAGAATTTTTTTTTCAATTCTAAATATTGTTTAAAATACAACATCCGATTGCGGGCGGACACATGACCGGATCCCAAAATTTGTTTTACCAAGGATCGGGCTTTCTCAAAAACACATTCATCTAAATCAAGCTCTTGATAAATCGTTTTATAAATTTTTTCTGAATCAATCAGCGTATCATCCAAATCAAAAATAATCGTTTGAATCTGTTTTTGTTCAAAACCTGGAATCAAAAAGCCCCCTCTCCAACTCTTTTTTGCTTTTACCTCTCAACGAATGCCTTCACTTTGACCTGATTTCGTCTGAGTCCTTTCCCTGAGCGCACCGTTGACAAGCAAGCTTGCCTCCTGCAAAGAGCTTATTGTTTGTTCGTGAGTGAGCCCCCAAATAACGTATTCAAAGAAATACGGAGAAACAACGATTTTTTAAAAAAAGGAAGCTTGAAAAAGAACGAAATTCCACCTAACTTACCACAATGAACGCTGATGAACTTTTTCTTAATCTCAATTCTCAAGTTGCGGAAGAAAAACTGCTGTGGATCCAAGGCCCCGGTGGAAATACGTCCTTTAAAGACAATGATCGCTTGTTGATTAAAACTTCTGGCACACGGATTCGTGATATCCACTCTCTCCACCAATTGGCGGAATTGAACCTCCACCAACTTCGCGTGGCATTGGCTGAAATTCAGCCATCAAAGCATCCTGAAGTCGCCTATAAAGAAGCCATTGAAAGCAGTTCCTCAAAAAAATCTCTCCGTCCAAGTATGGAAAGTGGGTTCCACGCGCTCCTACCTCATCGTTACGTTTTTCACATTCATAGCTTAGCAGGAATCGGCCTGGCTGAATATGCAGTCGCACCAGCCTCAGCACCTTCTTTTCAGCAGTGGTTTCACAAGCACTGGTCTCAAAGCTTAGGAACACTGAATATTATTGATTTTTGTTTACCAGGCCATCAACTAACCTCATCCTTAACGCAAGCGTCTTCTTCTCAATCCCTTTACTTTTTACGGAATCATGGTGTTATTCTTTCTTTTCAGGATGAAAATTATCTAAAGCACTACAAGGCTTTTGAAAAAGAAGCTCTTCAAACTTTTTTACCTCACAGTGACTCTCAACTGCAAAAGTGGAGATTTCAAGATGCACTCTCTCTTGCTACTCATAACCCTGATCTTTTGGAATCGGAGATCCAATTTTACTTTCCCGATATGGCTATTATGTTTTCAAGAATTCAAAAATACTTAAAGCCAACTTCTGCAAAAAAATTTCGTTTTGAAATTGATGGCAAACAACCTGATTCTCAGACTCCTGGCGCTCAAACATCAAACCCCAATCTTAAAAATACTGAATCAATTGATCTTGATGCTCTTGAAAATTGGTTGGCAAACTCGATGCTTCAAAAGCTCTTTCCACAGTTGCCTACTCTCTCTCAAACGGTCTGTGATCAAATCATTTCTCTACCAACAGAGCTGGCGAGAAAAAAAGCGATGGAGCCTCTCTCATGATGCAAGTTTTAATTCCCATGTCCGGACAAGGAACACGATATCAAAAAGTTGGATACACTCAACCCAAGCCCTTAATCCCTGTCTCGGGCCGCCCGATGATTGAAAGACTTCTGCAAAAATTTCCTATGGAATGGCCAGTCACCTTTGTTCTCGCTGAAAATCATCGCCAGACAGAGCTCCCAGCTGTGCTTTTAAAATTGCGTCCTCAGGGACAGCTACTCTTTATTCCTTCTCATAACAAAGGACCTTCTCACGCTCTCAAAAAAGCTCTTCCTCACCTTTTAGAATCTCTTCCTATTCTCGTCTCCTATTGTGATTACTCTATGAAGTGGGACCCTTGGGATTTTGCTGATTTTGTAAAACACAGCCAATGTCACTGTGCTTTGCTCTCTTATCGTGGTTTTCATGCTCACTATCTTTCTTCGGTCACTTACGCCTATTCAAGACGACAGGGAGAACTCGTCGTTGAAGTTCGGGAAAAGGGTTCTTTTACAGAAAATCGAGAAAATGAATTCGCCTCCGCAGGAGCCTATTATTTTAACTCCACAAAAACCTTAGAGTTTGCTTTGAATGCTCAAGAAAATATGAATCTCTCCCTCAATGGAGAATATTATACCAGTCTTACTGTTGAAGCATTCCTTCGTTCTAAACCAGAGGCTGATGTTCGCGTTTATGAAATTCCTGCTTTTTACCAATGGGGAACACCAGAAGATCTGCAAACATTTGAGTACTGGGAACACACTTTTCAACGATGGCTTCACACTCAAAATCATCCCATGCAAGTGGATCATGTTCATATGCCCATGGCGGGTCTAGGAAGCCGTTTCAAAAACCATTATGAAACGCCAAAACCATTTCTATTGATTGATGAAACTCCCATGTACCGCTTAGCTTTAAAAAGCCTTCCTCAAGGGGCATCAACTTCTTTTGTCAGCTTAGCAACGGTCCAAAATTTATTGCGACTGAATCCCCACGAACAATCTCAATTTTTAAAAGAAACTCCTCCAGGGCAGGCTTTGACTGTTAAAGAAGGTTTATCCTTAATTCCTTCCCAAGGCGACATCATCATCAGCGCTTGCGATCATAGTATTGTTATGGATCCTCGTCTTTGGGAGCAATTTCGTTCTCAACCTCATTGTGAGGCCGCCATTTTCACAATCAAAGGTTTCCCGGGAACTCGCCGTCGCCCCAACGCCTTTGCTTATGTGAAAGTGAAAGAAAAAGATTCAAGCCCCTTTCTTGAAGTACAAAATGTTTCTGTGAAACAACCTCTCTCTACAAATCCAATACAAGATCATCTGCTTGTGGGAACTTTTTGGTTTAAAAATAAAAGCCTATTAGAAGCGAGTCTATTACAATTGATAGATCAAAATCAAACCGTCAATGGCGAGCTTTACTTAGACTCCATCTTCAATGTCATGATTGAAAAGAAACTGAAAGTACGTATAATTCCTCTGGATGGCTATATTAATTGGGGAGACCCGGATTCTCTTGCGGAAGCTCTTTACTGGAAAGAAGTCTTTTTTGGTCATCGTCTTTCAAAACGTCAAAGACTAGAGGGTGTTTCTCAATGATGAAATTTGAATTGGTCCTTCCTTGCTACAATGAATCCCAATCTCTTGAGTTTTTAATTCAAAGAGCGAAATCAGCAGCCCAACAAGCAGGTTTTCAACAAGGTGAATTTCGCCTCCTCATGGTAGAAAACGGCAGCTCCGATCATTCACAACAAGTTTTTGAAAAATTATCACACAATGTTCTATTGGCTCCCTGGTTTAAAATGATCCCTGTTCATAAAAATCAAGGCTATGGTTTTGGAGTGCACATGGGATTACAAGCGACTGAAGCTCCTGTGGTAGGTTGGTCTCACGCCGACCAACAGTGCGACCCTGCTGATGCAATCAAAGCTTACTTTCTCTGGATGGATAAAAATCAAAAGGGTGAAAAAATTCTTATCAAAGGATCTCGTAAGGGACGAAACTGGAAAGATATTTTTGTCAGTCGTGTTTTTGAATTGCTGGCACGCTTAATTTTAGGTGTTCAAGTACATGAAATGAATGCTCAACCCAAAGTATTTAATCGCAACTTATTAAATCACCTCTCATCACCCCCCAAAACTTTTGCTTTTGATCTCTACGTTTTGTACCACGCAAAAAAAATGGGACTTGAAATCCTTACAATCCCTGTGGACTTTCCCCCACGAGTCCACGGTTTTTCAAATTGGTCTGCGCATTTTTTTTCTCGTTATAAAACAATTCTGGGTATTATCAAATATATGTGGCACTTAGCCCGAACAGAGGGTCGTCTATGAATCCGCAGTGGCAAGAACGTATTGCCATTTTAAGAACCAAACCTTTTTTGATTGGTTTGGTTCTACGTTTATGCTTATTATTTATCGGTGGAAGCTCTCTTTTTCAAAATCTTTTTATTCCATTTTTAGATCATTTCGCACAAAATCCTTTTTCAAACCCTTGGAACTCTTTTGCTCCAGAATATTTTCCATACGGATTATTCCCACTCATTCTTCTTGGGGGCCCTAAGATTCTTGCATACCAAATCTGGGGTGAGCTGAGCCTAGGAATCAATGCTTTTAATTTTTTTCTCCTTAAGTTTCCCCTTCTTTTATTTGATGTGATTTTATTTTGGACCCTCTCTCGCTTTACTCGCATTAATAACCATCGCCTCACATGGTTTTATTGGCTGAATCCTGTGGTCATTTACATTAATTTCGTTCTTGGTCATTTTGATGTTATTTCTATGGGGCTCATCGTCTTGTGCCTATTTTTCATTGGAAAACAGCACTGGATCAGCGCTGGTATTCTTGCTGGTCTTGCCTTGATCTCCAAGTTTCAAGTCGCTATTATGCTCCCTTTTATTGCCGCTTATATTTGGAACAATCATTATCGCATTAAAGCATTGAAGCACATTGGAATTTTTTTTCTAATGGCTTCGGTGACAACCCTCATAGGATTTCTTCCTCTCTATGAAGCGAAGCACCTCATTTATTCAACATTTTCATCTCCCGAAACCCAACGTCTCTTCGCTGCCAAACTCAACATGGGAGCAAATATCGATTTCATTTTAGGTATCGCTCTTATGACTCTCGCTCTCGGACGCTTAGTATTCTCAACCCGAATCAATTTCAGTGGTCTGCTCTTTGGGTCGGGTTTCTTGCTAGGCTGCTTAGTATTTGTAACGAATGCCCATCCTGGTTGGTACCTGTGGTTCATACCTTTTTTAGCTTTATTTTTTGCAAATTACGTCACAGCTCCTAGTCTTATTTTTATCTTAACCCTCCTTGTCTACTTCATTCACTTTGTTTTATTCCTTCCGTTAAATACCCCATTTGCCTCCATCAGTTTTACACTTCTTCAAACAGGCATTTTAGTGCAACTGCTAATGCTTTATTGGTTGAATCTCCGTCACGAAGCTCAACTTAAAAATCGTTTGCGTCCCCTCATGTTAGGACTGAGTGGTGACTCGGGCACCGGCAAAAATCACTTCTGCCAAATTGTACAAGCGCTCCTCAATCCTAATAACTGTTTTGTCATCGAAGGAGATAATTACCATAAATGGGAGCGAGGAGATGAAAACTGGGAACTCCTGACCCACCTTAACCCAAACTCCAATCACCTTCTCAAAATGCAAGATCATGCCAATAAAATCGTGCGTGGCCAACCGATTGTACACCATCAATATGATCACCAAACGGGACGCTTCATCGATGCGCCTCCAACCAATCCAGCGAAAGCCATCATTTTTCAAGGTCTTCACTCTCTCTATTTAAAATCACTGCGTGATATTTTAGATTTAAAAATATTTCTTGATCCTCATGAAAAAGTGAGAACCGTATGGAAAATTCAAAGGGATGTGCATGAACGCGGCCATAGCTTAGAAAAAGTGTTAAATTCCATTGAAAAACGCAAAACAGACTCCGCATTGCATATTCAACCTCAAAAAACAAAATCAGATTGGACTATTGAAATCACGACTGATGAAGACTTTGATCCTCTTAGTTTCAATCAAAAAAAAGAAGATCTCCCTCTTTATCTCAAATACACTTTGCTCAATGACGAGCCTATCACTGAATTATTAGAAGAACTACAAAAATCAGGCTTAAAAACCACACTGAACTTTCTTTCCACTGATTTAGATAAAGTTGTTATCACGATTAGAGGTCAAATCTCTCAAGAACATGTACACCAAATTGCAGAAAATTTATTTCCGCATCTGCGGCATATCACTCGTTCAGCCACTCCTCCCCAATTCTATGGTGGTTTTGAAGGGGTTCATCAACTCTTTCTGCTGGCGCTTTTAAGTAAAAGGCTAGAAGGAAAATCATGATTCAAATTTTTAAACATCGATGTAATAAAATATCTCAACTCAGCTCCTGCAAAAAACATTGGGGTGTGGAAATTGACCTTCGTTCAAATACCCACAATCCATCAGACTTACATCTTTCTCATAACCCATGGGAACAAGGTGAATCTTTTAGAACATGGGTGGAGGAGTATGTTCAATGTGGCCTTCAAGGTCCTATCATTCTGAACACCAAAGAAGATGGATTGGAAACCTTAGCTATAGAAATTTTAAAACAGAATAATCTCCATTCTTACGTATTTTTAGATACGACTCTTCCAACTTTAAAAAAATGGACTCGAGATAAAACTCTGAAAAACTTCTTCATTCGCTGGTCCCATCTAGAACCCTTGGAGCTAGCTTTAGCCCACAAAAACTTTTGCGAATGGGTCTGGATTGACTGTTTTGATTGCCTTCCTCCCGACCTTAATGCCTTGCAGGTGTTAAATGAAAACTTTAAAACCTGTTTAGTCTCACCAGAATTGCAAGGGGGACATGAACAAGACGTGCTCAAATTCAGTCAAATCTTTAAATATCAAATTAATGGAGTCTGTACAAAATTCCCAGAACTTTGGGAGCGTTAAAAATTTTGTTCTGTTTATTTTCTTTGTTATTATTAAAATGCTCGAGGATCTATGAAATTTATTAAATCTATTTTTATTCGTATTGACCAAGTGATTCGAGAAAATCAAATTCTCATTAATTACACACTCTGTGGCTTCTTGTTCTTGGGAATTTTAACCCAGTTAAGCTCTTTTTCTTCAATTTTACAATTTCATGCTGATCATCGCTCTATCATTGGAACTATTGACAACGATTCCGCCTGGGGTATTTCAACGGCCGAAGGCACGACTTTAATCAATGATAATCACCGCCGCTCCTACGGTCCGGTCTGGTATCGCGTTAATTATCTCATGCGTCTTTGGGCTGATAACCCCCTCCTCGATGACCAACGGAATGATCAACAAAACAAGGAAAAAAATATTTACTTTACCCTTATGCTCCTCAATCTCATCTCAGTTTATTTATTGGCAGCAGTTCTCAGTTTTGTTTTCTTTGATCAATTACGGTATCAATTAATGAGTACCCTCTTTATAGCCCCTGCTTTGATAAACGAAAAATTTCAAGCTACTTTGCTTATAATTGCTAAACCAGATCATTTTCTGTCTCTGATGGTTTGTATCTCTTTTATAAGTACTGCTTTGCTCATTAGAAAAAATTTTGAAGATAAATACCTTAAATGGACCGCTTTTTTCTGGGGTGCAACGCTCAGTACAAAACTAACGGCCATCCCTTTTATTCCCGTTATTATGATGTTGATGTTCCTAAGTCAAAAGAAAGAGGGACTCCATTTAAACAAACGATTTTTAAAATATTTAGCCTATTCTTATTTTCTTATTGGCTTCCCTCAGAATTTTGATTTTTGGCGCAATCTTACTTATATCCAAGATCAAAATAGGCAAACAAGCTTTGCCACTGGGCAAAGCTTGTTTGAGTGGCTCAAAGTTTACTTTGATCAGATCTTCAGGCCCGGCGCCCTTCTTATCTTATTTCTTATCCTGTTTCCTCTACGAAATCGCGTTAAAGATTTTTTTCAAAAAAATCTTGCTTTACAAATAGCCGTTCTTTTCCTCATTCCTTTTTGTTTTATGCTCTCACGTAAAATCAATGAACCTTTTTTTCGCTGGTACACATTCCCTTTTATCTCCACAGGTTTAATCCTCCTCGGTGGAATCATCGCTTTTCTTGTCAGTCGCGCTGAGACTGTTTTTATCGGCCCATGGAAAACAAAATTACTCAGTCATCCTTATACTTTTCTCATCCTCTTTTTTTGTTTACCTTGGACGCTTCCTTTAAACTCCACCACCTTAAGCCTTGTTCAAAAAGAGTATAATGTGTGTCGAGCAGAAGCCTTCAAAACAGAAACCTACGTTGAAAAAGCGGTTTCCAATCAAGAATATATTTTAGCCGATGTCTATGCCCCTTACTCTGCCAAATACGAAGGAAACTGGGTGGATTCATCATGGCAAATGCGGACAGAACTGATTATTCCCAATAAAACAAAGTGGATTATTCTCAAGAGCAACTATTATTCTGGTTATTTAACCAAAGAAGAAGGCGGAACGGATGGTTTTATAGCTCATGTCAAAGACATTGAAAAAGTACGTTCTTTTTATCGTCTCTTTTGGCAAAAAGAGCAAACACTCGATCCGTACCAGCAATCTTGGAAAAAAGTTTATTCAGATGCTTGTGGATTTGAGGTTTGGCAAAGAGAAGAATAATTGACATCTTCAAAAAGAAGCTCGCAGCAACCCATTATTAATACGACTCAAACATTCAATTCGTGACAGCATTTAGCAATGAATTCTACTTTTTCTTGCGCTTAAATACATACAAGGGCCGTCCTTTAATTTCATTATAAATCAAGGCAAGATAGTGACTCACAATCCCTAAACAAAATAAAATCGCACCGCCAGTCATAATAATTAAGAGGTTAACCGTAGTAAAACCAGTCAGAGCTTGACCTTGCAATTTTTGCCATAAACTTATCAAACCAACAACAAAACCAAAAAATAAGGTGAAAGAACCAATCACACTCACCAAACTCAAGGGAAGACTCGAAAATAGAGAAATATTTTTTAAGGCATAGCGAAGAAGTTTTATTCTTGTCCATCGCGACCCTCCTCCACCACTCCGTTCAGGAACCACAAATGGGATTTGAATACCCGTATATCCCAACCAAGAAACAAGACCTCTAAAAAACTTTTGTTTTTCAGGCAGTGATAAATAAGCCTGTACGACTTCGCGATCGAGTAATTTAAAGTCAGAGTGTCCGGCAAGAGCCTGTCCAGAAAGGTTTTTTAAAAGAAAATAAAAGCCATAGGCCTGAACACGACTGAAAAAACTTTCCTGACCTCGGCTTTCTTTCACGGCTTCAACTAATAAAAAACCATCTTGCCAATACTGGATCATTGGAGCAATCAATTGTGGTGGATGTTGTAAATCAGAATCCATAATAATAACAGCGTGTCCTTTAGAAGACTCCAATCCAGCCAGAATAGCGGCTTCTTTTCCAAAATTTCTAGTAAATGAAAGAAGCCTTACCCGGCGATCTGAATGGACTATTTCTTCAACGCAACTTTCTGTAGGGTCGCTTGATCCATCATTAATGATTAAAACCTCATACTCCAAATCTTTATCTTCGGGCAAGAGGCTCAGTATTGACTTCAAATTGAATCGAATATTTTTAGCTTCGTTAAAAACCGGAATAACCAAAGAAACTATTTTCACCTACGACCCTTTCATTAAAAATATGAAGGCAAAAAAATGAGAATTAAAAAATAATGTCTCACTTCAGGAATTACTCCATCTCTCCTGTCATTAAAAAAAGACCCGTCCAAAGTTCAACAAAATTTTTTTCATTCTGAGGGAGGACTTTAGTGATTAAAGGAAAGCTTTGAGGGGGTCCTTTTTTATTATCTGCCAAACATTCGTCCACCAATGCTTGATCCAATCGGCCACCTAAACCTGAATCAACCTTCCAACCCATGCGCGCCAAAGCAATCATCACTAAGCTATAATTTCTATAGTCCCAGTCCGTTCCTTCAATTCCACAACCCACGGAGACCACTCTTGGATACAAATTCATTTTATCTTTTTCGATTGATGGCCGAGGAAGCACAGTCATTATTCTTTCTAATTCTTTGTCCATGCTGGGAGGAGATGGCATAAATACTCTCATCAACGGGGTGAATTCAATGAAATGAATAACAACTAAGGCTCCCATTAAAATATTTTTAAAATTCATTTTGGAACGATCTAAAATATAAACTCCCGCAATTAAAATACAATAATAAAATGGCCATATCCAGCGTCCCGAAGATCTAAAAATGGATGGCAAGGGTTCTAGATATTTATAAAAAGGAATATAAAGGATAGGATTACCGCCAAAACGGAGGGGAGAGGCCAATGAATAAATGATATACAACCCACACAAGAGGATAAAATATCGAGAGGGGCGCGCCTTCCAAGCTTGCTTTATTAATTCTTTAAGGTTTTTTCTCAAAATTATTAACAACATCAAAAAAGCAATTCCAAAATAAACAAACCCTTCAGGTTGGCACCAAAAATGCCTAAGTTGTGGAAAAAACAGAGAGGAATTAAAAGTATTTAAAATACCAAGTAAATCTGTATTGCATGCACCAAAATCAGTCCCTCTTGGATTCTTAATCGAAAAAATTCCCAAAACTTTGATCGATCCATATAACAAGGTTAGTACTAATGATCCCTCAAGGAGTTTTCGCAAAAGAAAGGTCTGGTTCAAAAGAATGATAAGACTGAGGATTGGAGCCGTAATAGCAAATAAATACGGATGGATTCCAAGAGAAGCCACGGTAAGGACTATAAGATAAAGAGTTCTTGTTAAGGATATTTGATTCCCCATGCTGAGGCGAAGAGATTCATAGATGACTGCAAGCACGATCCAATGAGCCATCAATGAAAAATGTTCGAACCGAAATAATAGTATCGGCGAAAACACAAAAAGAAAAATCAAGAGCCAAATTGATAATGGGCTCAATTTTAAAAATCGCCCTATTAAGGCGGCATAAACTCCCTGGGCCACCCAACACAAAATAAGCCAAAGACCAAAAAAGTGAAAAGGAGTTTTAACGTCAAAAGCTTGGGCTAGTTTTTTTACAAGAATTGAAACCCAAGGTGCTGTGTCTGTCTGTAAAATATAAAAACCCGATTCTGGATACATATTGGCAATACGAGTCACGGGCAAAGCCGGAGGAGAAATGCGATAAAACTCCCACCCTATTAACATTTGGGCCAAATCTCCTTCTAACAACCAATGAATTTTTGTTAACGAAAAAGAATAAGGAGCCACTATAAAGACAGCGAAGAGACTCAATCCAACCACTGAAATCCAAAAAAAACCATTGCTGTTCGTCAAATTTTTCAAAAAATACCCCCGACTTGCCTTGGTTTCTTTATTTTAAAACCCTATTTTAAAATAGGATGCTTAGTTATGATTACTTCAATACTAACGAAAATGGTGCAACCACTCTATGCCCTCCTGTACGAGAGCTTTTGCACCTTCAACGGTTTGAGCCTCAGCATAGCATCGAAACTCTGGAGCATTTCCAGATGGGCGAAAATGTAGAATGTCTTCACTTTCAAAAGTAATCCTTAACCCATCAAGCTCATTGGTTTCTTTTATGTTCCCATATTTAGAAATAATTTTTTCTTTAAAAGAATTCCCCTCTAAAATCTCATGATAAATTTGATTTTTCTTTTCTATGGGAAAATCACGCAAAACATCCGATTCCGTAAAGCGCTGAGGTAAAGTAGAAACTAAAGTGCTTAAACTCATACTCCTCTCACAGGCCTGAGCTAAGCAACATAACACGGGTAATAATGAATCACGTGTGGGAAGCTTTTTTAACTCCACATCATTTATTTTTATATCGGAACCCAGCAAGAGTCCCCCATTCGCCTCAAATCCCACTACTATATTGTTATTTTCTTGATCGCCACGACTCGAACTCAAGGAGTTTGATTTTACACTTGTCTTTGATTCTCCATCTTGAGCCATTCCTGCAATAACAAAAGGAGATCCAATCTTTGTCCTAACAATTTTCTTCACACATTGGGATTTTTCCAGTGCCGTATTTGTGCTGATAGGAGTAGAAACAAAGTGAGCTTTAAGAAAAGAGGCGCTTAAAATTCCAATCGTATCTCCACGAATCATCTGTAGTTTTTCGTCACAAAGAAAAGGCCGATCTCCATCTCCATCACTACTGACTATCGCAAAGAAATGGTTGATTTGCATTTCCTGGATCATTTTGTTGATCGTGATGGAAGCCTCTGCCGTTTCTGTGTCTACAGGGACAAAAAGAGCCGAACGCCCCACTTCACGAACCATGAAACCAAGCTCTGTTAAAATAGGTTTCCACAAATCTCGAGTCACTGTTGAATGCTGGTACACAATAATAAGCTTACCTTGAAAATAAGAACGATAAGGCGAAAAAAAACGAATATAACGTTGGATATAAAGATGACGAGCTTCCAGTTCATGATGGTTTTCATCAGCTCTTATCTTCTGCTTAGATAATTCTGCAAATCGATCTGCAATAGCCAACTCGTCTTCCTTTAAAATTTCACCCCAAGGCCAATAAAACTTGATCCCGTTACGATCGGCTGGAATATGGCTCCCGGTAATCATAATGCCTAGTGCATTCTTATGTGCACAATAAAGTGCAAGTGCTGGAGTGGGGAGCTCTCCACAATCCAGTACCTCACAATTTAAATCTTTCAATGCATCTTTCACAAGATACATTATTCCAGGCGTACTCTCTCTTAAATCTCCACCCAAAGCCACAGAGTGGACATGTATTTTTGTCCTCGCATAAGTTATAAAAGCATTGACATAATGCTTGATGACATCAGGTTTAAACTCCGAATTGAGTCCTCTAACACCAGATGTCCCAAATTTTAAAGACACAAAGACCTCCCTAGAAAAAATAAAAAAAGAAGCACTAAGCCAATAAAAAATCGATAATAAATTTATTTTTCTTACGTCACACTCTTAAAAAATTTATTATACAATTGTTTTATATGAGGGCTTTTTAAATAATAAATTCCGACACAAACAATTAAAGCAATTCCAATGATAATTTTTACAAAGGGTCCGACTGAATCCATATAAAGGCTTAAGCCACTTAAAATTAAAAAAATCATTGCAACAAATATTTTCCATAAAATGGATTTTGTTAAAAATGTTTTTTTTGAAAGAAAATAAAAATCTATTAATAGGGCATCGAGTATCATGCGTCCAGACCAAGCCATAGAAGCTCCCAGCAACCCATAATGAGTACTCAGAAGCCATAATGCTAAAAAATATAGAGGCACTTCAATCATAGATAAAACACCTGCAATCACAACTCCATCTGTAGCTTGCAAATAACTGTAAGAGACCCACCCCAAACAATTCCAAAAAATCCCTATGCATAAAATTTTTAAAAATACAGTGGCGTTCAACGCCATATCTACATCAATCCAAAACTCAAGAATTTCAAATGAAAAAAAAGACAGCAAAATTAAAGGAGCAAAACAAGCCAAAACCATAAGATCAAGTGATTCCTGAAAAGCTCTTTTTTTCTGAGCTAAATCGTTTGAAAAATAAGTGAATGTTGGAAAGCTGACCCTTGTAATAGCTTGAGGAACGATCCATGCTTTACTCACTAAATCCACGGGTGTTGTATAATAAGCTAAGTTTTTGACAGGTAGCAATGTTATAAGAACCAAGCGATCCACATAAATCATAAGAGGAGAAGCCAAAGAGCCCAATCCAAGCCATCCTCCTTCTGCAAGAAGAGATTTATCCCAATAGAGTCCCCACTTCAAAAAACGTTTCTTGTGCAAAACAAAAAAACAAGACAGTAATATTAGAAATCTAAAAATTAAAAGTGCTAAAAGAATCTGTTTTAAATTGGGTAACGTCAGAGCCACGAGCGTTGGCACGACAAAACTCGCTAAACCGTTTGTCACTTGAATCGTATTCGCAATTTTAAATTGATGAAGTCCTTCAAAAACTCCTTTAATGGCTGAAAGCAGCATTAAAATAGGTATGGATAAAGCAATAACCCCCACAGAATTTCGGGCCTCATCCATTAATAAAGGACTCACTTGATAGGATGATGAAAGTAAACTTGCTCCCCAATGATTGACTGCAAATGCCATCAATACACCCAAAAAACCTATGACTAAGAGACCAAAACAAAGCTCTTTTGCTAGTAATTCATAATTTTTTTCTGAAGATCTTTGAGCTGCTCGCTTTGCTAAACTGCGAGCGAGTCCTAAATCAAAAATTCCAAAATAACCAATCACAGCCCAAACAATGCTTAAAAAAGAAAATCGTTCTAATCCGAGTAAATGAATGAGAGGAGGAACCGTTATAATTCCAATAAAAATAGGAACTAAACTTACCAGCAAAGAAAAAAATGAGTTTTTTTTGAGCGCAACTTCAGACATCAATCTACCTGATACATACAAATCAACAATATCTTAATCCATCGGTATTGCGAAATGAGAAAAAGAATTTTGTGACACCGATTCATTCAAGAATGGCATTCATAAAGTGCTGGTACTTCAAATCAAACACCTTTAATGACATCTTCTATAACCTTAACGCGTTCCTCTATTCTTTTCTCAAATGACTCTTGACGGTTAAAAAGATTGATTAAAGCATCCATAACAATCTTATTACGATCATTTTGCTCCTCAACTATGACCAAAAGTCGATCCATTTTGACTTCCATCTCTGCAAATTTTTTCTCTATTTGTGAAAAACGCATATCTATTTCAGCAAACTTAGCATCCATTTTCCGCTCTAGAGACTCTAATCGCTCCTCAATTCTATCAAAACGCAAATCATGAGCCTTTAATTTTGCATCTTGCTCTTTAAAGCGTTTCTCGATCTTTGCGTCTTGCTCCTTAAAGCGCTTCTCGATCTTTGCATCTTGCTCTTTAAAGCGCTTCTCGATTTTCTCATCTTGCTCTTTAAAGCGCTTCTCGATCTTCGCATCTTGCTCTTTAAAGCGCGTCTCGATTTTCTCATCTTGTTTTTTAAAACGCTGATCCATTTTAGCGTCTTGCTCTTTTAAGCGTTTCTCGATCTTTGCATCTTGCTCTTTAAAACGCTGATCCATGGCTTTGCCATTGGCTTTTAAAAGCATTTCTACTGAAACAATGCGGGAGGTTATTTCTTGTCTAAAAGCATCAAAGTGCCCCTTCGTCACTGGAACTTCGGAGGCCAAAGGAACATCATCGGCAGACTGAATCACATTGAGCTTCTTTTTTTTGCTTATTTTTTTAGCCATTACTCATCGCTCCAAGGGCATGAACTCGCAGTATATCGTCCTATTAAAAAGACTTCAATGAATCTTTCAAAATCTTACCCATAAAGCTACGAACAGATTCATCCCAGGAAAGCCATTTGACAGGCTCTGGCTGTGGAGCCTGTCGTGTTTTTTCTAAAGCATGAACAAGATTGACGGGTGAATTCAAACTAAAATAAGTGGGATAGCCTCCTCCTACCTCTCTAAAAATAGGAATATCACTACAAACAACCTTTATTTGACTCTCCATGGCTTCAACCAAAGGAAGCCCAAAGCCTTCAGCAAAAGATGAAAATACGAGGCCTGCACTCTGTTGATAAGCAAAGTGCAACTCCTCATCAGTCACGTCCCATTTAAAAAAAAGCTTCTTTCCATATTCATGGTGCTTTAAAATTCTTTCAATAAGCTCATCGCACTTCCAGCCAATGCGACCAACGATAAATAAACAATCTGTTTTTCCCTTGGCCCATAATAAATCAAAAGCATCAAGAGCAAAAATATGATTTTTACGAGGTTCGATGGTGCCTACCATCAACCATATATAACGGTCTTTAAAAATAGAAACCCACTCTTCAGAAGGTTTTAATTCTATTTTTTTAGGAGAAAAATCAGAGCCTAATAAAAAATAATCAAACTTCTTCCCGTTTATCTGATTTTCTTGACAATACTGGACAAGCTGAGTTTTCACATCATGTGAAATGCAAATAAACCGGTTAGTTGCTTTCAATACCCACGGTAAAGCCTTTAAAAATAAATTGCGATTGACCTCTTCAACACAGTCTGGATACCGAATAGGCACTAAATCAAACATGACCGTAATGGTCTCTTTAGGATTAATTTTTTCAAGACTCTTGCTCAAATCAAACTGCCAAAAGGCATCCAAAAGTACAATACGATCCTCCGAGTTTAAAATAGCCTTACGCATTCCCTCATTATGTACTGTTTTAATCATCCTTAAAAACTTGATGCACCAAAAAATCTTTTTTAATACCCACTCTATAGAACTGAGTATCAGTTCTATAGAAGGTAATAGCAGCTCAGGCCATGGAAGCTTTTGAAGTATAAAACGTTTCATTTTATCAAAAGCCGCTCGAATACGAACCCCCACGGATGCAGTAATAGGTTTAGCATCTAAAACGACATCTGCAGAGACCTCATAAAAAGTTCCCATGACACCAACCACAGGAACAATGCGAACTTGAAACTCTTTCTCCATCATTTGCTGACGCTTGATCACATTGCGAACAACGCGCTGAATGCCTGTATTCAAACCACTGAACAAAGTCGCTGTGCAGTCAAAATAGACTGTCATTAATTGAAACCTCATAACTCCCCTGCTCCTCCATAGAATAGTCGATCATTGCTGTCTTTCCCTGCGAGGCTATGGTAATTTTACTTTAATATGACTTCACTTTATTTATAATGATTTTATGCAAGTTAACAAGAAGGAGTTTTGTGTGTATGTCAAAAAATAAAAACCTCAAGGGCCTTTTTATTTGTACAATTTCTCCCCTCCAAACAAACATTAAGTCTGGCGGTGTGAATCTCACACGCTCAAACTATAACGCCCTATCAGAGCTAAGCCATATAGATCTTTTGAATACTCTGAGAGGCCCCGCCTCAAAATTAAGTAAAATCATCAGGTTTTGCTTTGCTCTTTGCGGAGATTTGGCTGGTAATACTTTTTGGTTTAGGCTCAAATTAAAACGTCAACTTCATACAAATCATTATGATTTTATTTTTATTGATCACTCTCAGCTAGGCAACTTGGCTCCCTTAATTCGTAAAAAGGCGCCATCCTCTCTCGTTATTGGGGCTTTTCAAAATATTGAAAGTGAATATATCCAAGCTGCTATGAATTTGCCCATATTTTTTATTTCAATACTTAAAAAAGCCGCATTTCAAAATGAAAAAATCCTTGTTCAATCAGCCCATCACTTGCTCTGCTTATCAGAAGAAGATTCACACCAACTCTTTCAACTTTATGGAAAAAAAGCCGATCTGATTATTCCTATTACAACAAAATCCACCGATGATAGCATCATCAATGATATTTCAGCAAATACGATCACACAGCCGCCTCCCTCTCCCTTTCTCCTCTTTTGTGGTTCTTATTTTAAACCTAATATTGAAGCCCTTCAATGGTTTACAAATCAAGTCTTAGATTACATTCCCTACCCCCTCGTAGTGATTGGATATCAAATGGAAAATTTAAAAAAACAACTCACTCACCCTAAATTAATGATCCATGGAACAGTCACAGATACGGCTGCCTATTATCATGCTGCTCTTGCTGTGATTAACCCCGTCACACTGGGTGCTGGAATGAACTCCAAGTCCATTGAAGCAATAGAATATGGCAAAATACTTTTTACGACTTCTTTTGCTATTCGAGGATTTCCTCAACCTCTCCCCGAAGGGATTACCACTTGTAACACCCCTAATGAGTTTGTCCAAAAAATAAAGGAAACTCCTCTTTCACAACAGCCTTTACACAGTTTAATAAAATATCATAAAACTAATTTTAGTTTAGAAAAAAGAATGACACTCCTATCTTTAATCATTAAGCCTTAATTAAAGTTTAAGATTACTATCATTATCCATTAATAAACCATTACGAATTAAGAACTTTAAAAATGAAGTTGATAAAAAACGACTCCCATAGGTATTCAAATGATCTTTATCTCTATATAAAAAATTTTTTTCAAAAATTGGAGAACAATTTAAAGATGTTTGAGGACATAAGATATCAAATGTATTAAATATATATGAATTTTTCCGACCAGCTAATGCCGATTCAAGACTTTGCATAACGCTATAAATAGATGGTAAAAGCTTTTCACGACTTATTTCACAGGGTTTGAACCCCAATACAAAGAATTGACAATTATAAATATCATTAAAATCAAAAATAGGTGGAGGGCCCATAACTATTAATTTTAATCCTTTATCTTCCAAATTCAATGCTAAATCTCCAAGCTTACTGTACCAATGACGATCATTGATCGGGGCATAAGTAAGCCTATCTATCAAGAGTCGAGACACTAAGATTATATCACCTTGTTGAGCATGACTCATTGCTTTTTCATAAATTAATTCCCTTAACCCTCCGTTCCCGTCACTCACAGGAAATACAACTCCAGGAGTTTCTATTAAATGAATCCCTAAACCTATTTTTTCATGAATTGAATATAAAAGGCCTTGCAGATGACCAGCATGACTATCTCCCATGACCCAAATAGTCTGACCTTTTTTATGTATGGGAGCCATAGTACACTTATCAAACTTTTCAGAATTATAACCTTTCTTGTCTGCATCAACAACACAGGTTGGATTGTATGGAAGACCTGAATACAATAATGGAAATTGATCGGGGTATTTCATGATTTCTTCTATAGGCTTTCTCAATAAGACTTCGTGCTTTAAATTAAAAAAAGAAAGACTAAGACCGACCAAAACGCTGCTTAAAAATCCAAACCCAATAGTTTTACTGCTAGAAGATGACCAATTTTTAAGTCTGAATGGCTTTTCTATAAAAAAATACGAAAGAATAGCCAGTAAAAATATTAGGAATAAATAAAATGGATACAAGACAAAGTGCTTACCAATATACCATTTACTAAGAGATAAGACACTCCAATGCCATAAATACAAAGAATATGAAATCTGACCTATAAATTGAAGTAACGGAGTTACTAGAACCTTATAACTAATTGTTTCAGGGGATGAAGATATCATTAAAAGAGCGGTACATAAAACAACCGAGACTGTTGAAATAATTGGATGAGAAGGCACAAATAAAATAATGAGTATGCCAAGTAAATAAAGCATGGATTCATTATTTTTATTTATATACTTTCTTTCACAAAATTGAAGGGTTAAAAAAGATAAACAACCAATGCCTAATTCCCAAAGCCTAAATGGCATCAAATAAAAGGTTGCCAAAGGACTGCTTGTTCGAAAAAAAGTAAATCCAACAAGAGAGAGGACAGTCAAAAAACATAAAAGTATGCATAATTTAAATGAACCCGTATTAGATTTTAAATACCCAGAGCCCCAGACCATTATCGGAAATAGTAAATAAAACTGCTCTTCTACACTAAGAGACCAAGTCTGAGTAAAAACATTTGCAGCCGAGGACTGGGCAAAATAATCACTATCCTTTAAAAAAAGAAAAACATTGGATAATCCAAAGAGAGAAAAAATTCCAGTGCGTATGGATGTCAATGGGTTGGGGTTGAGATAGCAAATCAATAATCCTGTTACGAGGACACAAAAAAGGAGTGTGGGAAGAAGCCTTTTGACACGTTTTTCAAAGAAACTCCCACAGAACCCCCAAAAAGTAGCCTCTCTGGAAAATCGAGCGAGTGATGATGTTATAACAAATCCAGAGATAACAAAAAATATGTCCACACCTAGAAATCCACTTTGAACCAAAGAATGATCTAAATGATTTAAAATGACTGCCATAACAGCAATCGCTCTTAATCCATCAATTTCGTTGCGATATAATTTAGATAATGAATGGCCCACACTATTCCCTCTAATCTATTGATAATAACACGGCTCCAGTTTAACAATGTTAACTTGATACAATAGTTAATTGTTCAGATACATAACCCTTCAAGGTGGTATCAACACATCATGAAAGCAAGCACTAATACAACTTTCAATATCTTGAAAAGATTATTAGAGACCCAACTCCCAATAACAGTACTTTTAAATTTATTAAGAATTCTCATTTTATGAGATCGATATTTCTTATATTCAATCCAATAATTACATTTTTTAGAAAGATTAATAGAAAAGCCATGTACTTGAAATTACATTTTTTCAATGTGTTGCGATGATACTTTCTGACATTCGCGTTGGAATTTGCGTTCTTTATATTTCAATCCAAAATAAAGAAATGGTTGTAAAATCATAAAAGCAAAAAAGACCTGAAGCCAGCGACCTTTGAGCTGAGGCTTAACTTTTAATAATAAAAATGGCAAAATAACTAAAAGTGGAGATAAGCCTTTAAGATAATCGCGAAACAATCCAAAAACACCTGGCCCCATGGAAGCAATAAGAAGCACGCTGGGTATTAAAGCGATACTGAGAATGTTGAATCGACTTTGCCATAACGCAAAAAGGGAGTAACCAACGATAAAAATAAAAAAGAGAGTCATAATAACTTCTACTAAATAAATGCTTCCTAAATTAAAAAAAGCAGCCTTAAAAGGAAAATCAATAAGCAAACCCCACAGACCCGAGGACGGCTGGACTCCTGTTTGACTCACTATATAGCCTCTCCAACCCACTGTTGCAATACACGGCAAAAAATAAAGCCAAGCCTGTCTCTTGAATTTTAAATGATCAAAAGGAAAATCAAATCCAAACTTAAAATATCTACTATAATTGTAACTTAAAAATCGTTCCATAAACCAAAAGCCAAAGAGCACGCCATAAACCACAGCATAAGTTTCTCTTGTTAGAACTGTAACAACGCCAAGCAAGGCACTCAGAGACCATTGATTTCTAGCCATCAGAAAAAGAGAACTAATAAAAAAGGTATCGGCAAAAGCATCAGGGAGCCCATGAAACACAACACTTTGGGTTCCCACACCAAAGCCCCAAAACCACAGATACATCTGAGATATCTGTGACATTCTAAAAAGTTGACTTAATAAAACTAAACCCACTAAAAATATACAATTATTGATGAACCAATAAAGAAAGGGACTCGGATTTTCTTGGCCAAAAAACAAAGAAACAGTTTTAGTAAATATGGCTAAACCCACCCTCTGGTAACGATAGCTAACATGATCTATCCCTTGGTTAAAATTCGGTTTTAACATGAACGGATCTCGACTCATAAGATAGTAAAACTGTCCATCCCAACCAACCCCACCAACTTTATCCTCCATAATCATCAATGGACCATGATAAGCTGATGTCACTTCAATCGGAGGGTTAAAATGATTTGATGGCCATAAAATCCAATAGAAATTTCCACAATACTGACCAAAAATAAGCCCCAACTGCACCACTAAGGAGAGTATCGTTATAATAATAAGGTGCTTAT
The DNA here is from genome assembly GCA_963170155.1 of Bdellovibrionota bacterium. GTDB lineage: Bacteria > Bdellovibrionota > Bdellovibrionia > Bdellovibrionales > Bdellovibrionaceae > CAUJGP01. The sequence continues at coordinate 87,696 of CAUJGP010000015.1, forward strand.
GATTTCTTATTGTTTCCATTGACGCTCTTCTCTTTTTTAGCCCCTTATGTAGGAAGCCTTTAGATTCAACTCTTTCTCTGATTTTTTCTCTTGATAAAATATAGTCTGTCATTTTAAAAAAGCAAAGAAATATAAAATATTAAGCTCATTGACTATGAAATATCTTTTGGAAGAAGGTGAGATGGATCTCCGTGAACTCTTTTCTGAAAACTATATGGAATTTAAATCTTGGGAGTTAAACCATCCAACAGAAGATGATTTAGAGCGTTTCTCTATCGAAACCCAATACCATTTAACACAGACACCAAGCAAAATTTTTGAAGTTGGATTTGGCCAAGGCCACTTTCTTTTGTGGGCTAAAGAAAAGGGACATGAGGTTCATGGAACGGAAGTTATTCCTGAATTGGCTAATACAATTAGAAAACAAGCTATTCCCCATGTCCTTAACCGCAAAATTCAAGATCTCACTCCAGAAATAACAGGAACTGACTTTGACCTTATTATGGCATTTGATGTATTAGAACATCTTTATCTCCAAGAAATATTAAATTTTTTGCTACTTTCCTACAAAATCTTAAAGCCTGGAGGCCAAATTATTGTTCGAGTGCCTAATGGCCAAAGCCCTTTTAGCAGATTTTATCAAAATGGCGATGCAACCCATGTCACGGAGCTCTCTGGAGCAAAACTCAAACAACTTGCCAATAAAATTGGCTTCCAAATAACAATGATTCGCAACTCAGCACGTCCACTTGGTAAAAATACTAAACAAAAATTTTTGCGTAAAATAACGTACCTGTTAAGAGATATTATTGGTTACAGCATTGCTAGAATCTTCTGGGGAGACACGACTACGCCCATGGATCCCAATATTACTATTGTGTTAAAAAAGCCTTCAGAGTGACTCTCAATCAGATCTATTAGCTCTGGTTAAATGCAAGCTTGATCTAACCTCTATCCTGAAGTAATTTGAAAAACAAATATATATCAGTTAATGGTGAAGCTTAAGCTCACGGCAAGCAACGTGACAAAATCTAGGAGCCAATTTATGTACAAATACCCTGTCTATCAACCTTTTCTATCTGGTAAAGAAAAAGAGTATGTTAATGACTGCCTGGATACGACTTGGATTTCATCAAAAGGATCTTATCTCAGTAAGTTCGAAAATAAATTTTCTGACTTTACATCTATAAAGTACTCCACCTCTGTCGCGAATGGAACAGTAGCTTTGCATTTAGCTCTTTTAACACTCGGCATAGGACCAGAGGACGAAGTTATTGTACCAACATTTACTTATATTGCTTCTGTAAATGCTATTTCTTATACGGGAGCAAAACCTGTGTTTGTAGACTCATTGGCATCGACCTGGCAAATGGATCCTCAAGACATTAAGCGAAAGATTACAAAGCAAACTCGTGCAATCATGGCTGTCCATTTATACGGCCACTCCTGTGATATGGATGCCATTGTGGACATCTGCAAACAAAACAATATTTTTTTAGTAGAGGATTGCGCAGAAGCTTTTGGCACTTACTACAAGACGAAACATGTGGGTGGCTTTGGTGATATCTCTACATTTTCTTTTTTTGGCAACAAAACGATAACAACTGGAGAGGGGGGAATGGTCTCAACAAATGACAAAACTCTTCAATCAAGAGCGATTCATTTTAAAGGTCAAGGTCTCTCTCCCCACAGACAATACTGGCATGATGTCATTGGGTATAATTATCGCATGACAAATATATGTGCGGCCATTGGCCTGGCACAACTTGAAAATGCAAATGCTGTCATTAATAAAAAACGAGAGATCGCCCATTGGTATAAACAAGAGCTTGAAGGGTTACCAGTTTCAATGCTTTGGGAAGATGCTCACTGTAAGAATTCATTCTGGATGATAGCAATTATGCTAAAAGAATCCAGCCAAAGAGATTTATTAAGAATTCATTTAGAAAATGCAGGTATAGAGACAAGACCTACTTTTTATCCTGTGCATACTATGCCTATGTACTGTACTAAATTTGAAAAACACACCATCGCTGAAAACTTAGGGTGGTCTGGAATTAATTTACCAAGTTACCCCGGATTAAAAAATGAAGACGTCAAAATCATCTGCAACACTATTAGGCAATTTTTTGCATAAAAACTGTTTCTATTATAAAAACACGGATGGAAAAATCAAAAATGGAAAATAAAAAGTTAAGGCTTTTATACGCAGGAACACACCCTACATTAAGAAATACTGATATTAGATCTTTATTATCTGCTGGCTTTGAAGTGGTTCCCTCTTTTGTTCATATTCAATTTAGCGGACAGTACAGGATAAACCCAAAGCCTTTAGATAATCCTTTCACCGAAATCAACAAAGAATGGAAGCGCTCCTGCACCCTTTCTTCTTTGGATTTACTACAAGCACAAATGATCAATCTATACAAAGTTTCAGATGAACCCTTTACAAAAACTAATAACCCAGAGCATCGGGTTCAAAGTCGTTATTTTTCTGAATCAGGAAATCTAAATGCCACTGATGAAGACTTTATTAATAGTCACTTTGATGTCATTGTAGTACAGAGTTTTCCAAATGTTGCTGCAGCTCTTTTATCTTGGTTCAAAGGTATTGTTGTTTTTAGAATTTTTGGAAATGAAACTGAAAACTTTAGCGTCTGGGATTGGTATCAAAATTCGTTATACAACAAAAATTCAATGAATTTTTTTGCTTATCGAGATAAATACCTTTCACTTTCAGTTTTCAATGGGCTTATTGAAACTGAAAAAATAGAAATTCTAGGTAACCATCCATTAGTTTTAAATTCAGTGAATTTCGATGATATTAAATTACTAACGTGTAAACATTCCTGGCAGAAGACTCACTCTCTACCACAAGTGACAACAAATATTTCCTATTTAGATATCTCCTCGAGTTGGCAAAAATATTACGAAGAATTTAGTGATGCCTTTAAAAATATTCCTTTTTTAGTTTATGGAAAAAATGATAAAAGCGGTTATTATTGCAAAAGGGATCCCAAGATCCAAGCACAGATCGATGACTATGAAGAATATCTAGACAACTATTGCCAGTGCCGCGTGTTCTGTAATGTTGGAAAATTAAAGCAACACTCCCAGTACACTCCATTTGAATGTGCAGCTATGGGCATACCCGTTTTATTTTTGTCCAGCAGCGCTATTACTGATGAATCTCTCAAATTAATACCAAAGGACCATCTATACTCACTCGGCATGTGCGACAACTTTACAGAGATGGCAAAAAGAGCGCAAAAGTGCCTTGATGAAGTAGAATATGCAATTGAACTAGCCCAAAAACAAAATGATTTTTTCAATTTTGTTTTTGGGGAAAAAAGATCTTTTAATCAAGCCACCACGTTTTATTTAACCTGTGAAAATAAACTTCAAAAATTAAATAGCGCATCTGATAAAACAGCAAAAGACATTAATACCCCAAGTGTTGGTCGAGAAAAACGCATTTTATGGGCTTTTTACCATAAAGTAAATCGCTATGAAGAAATTCCTCGCTGGATTGAAGCTGGCTACGAGGTCATTCCTATTCGAATGCCGCATGTCTGGGTAAAGTATCAAGGATTTTCATACGATGATGAAAATGACCCCATGTACCCTAACTGGAAATCCTCTTGTACTCTATCTGAAACATTAATTGATGCTATTCGCAGCATCCAACTTATTAAAGATGATCCCAAATACTATGGTAGTATAAGCCGTTCGGAAATAGAACTCCTAAATAATCATATTGGTTACATCTATATACCCGCCTCGGTGCCCATGGCTCTCAATTTATTAACGGCAGGCTACAAAGGAATTATTTTAAATAGATACTTTGGCTACTATAAAATTAACCAATCCTTAACATCAATATCTAAGTACTATCCTTATAATGGATTAAGGTTATTCCCTAACTATATTTGGCTTCCAGCCATGAGTCGCCTCAGTGAATTAGAATCGTCTGCAATTGCAAAACCGAGAAAAACAGTCCTTGTACCATACTTGAACAGAAATTTGGATTTTTTTAAAGATTTAAAATGGTCAAGAGAGAAAAGCAAACCTCAAATAGCTACAGCTATTTCTAGTATCAGCTACGAATTGATGCACTATTATAGTAATTTTTTATTTTTCTTTGGTCATCTCCCTTACAATATTTTTGGAAAAAACTTTAAAGAAGATCTCCAAAATATTGGGATTAAAGATGACGATATCATTGGCTCTTTACCATCAGAAATAGATTTATATAAGAAAATGTGCGAAATGAGAGTCTATGTAGAGTGTGGAATGACATTCCACCACTCTCATTATACTCCATTGGAAGCTATCACTATGGGCGTTCCAACTTTATTTTGGCATAAATCGGGTATTGGCACGGAACTACAAACTAAATTTAGCAGTAGTGATCTCTGTAAAATGGGCATGTGCATGTCATGGGAAGAGATGGCTCTCCAGGCTGAGAATTGTTTATCTAATGCAGATTATGCAATTTCTCTCTCTGAAACTCAAAGAAAATTGGTTAACTTTGTTTCTCCATCAGAAATTATTCAATCTATGAGGAAAGTGCATAAATACCATAGCTCTATATCCCTTCAATTAAAATTTATAAATTTTTTACCATTTTCTTTAACCTTGAGACGTTTATTAATTAACGTCCTGTGGGGATTAAATTTTTGTATCGAACACTTTGATAAATTAGATCAAAAAATAAGAACTCTATTTTTTATTACTAAAAAGATACTAGTCTTGGTTTTTATTTTTCTTGGATTTAAAGAAGATACTTATCAATTAAGGCCCAGAGCATGGAAAGCTATTAAAAAAGTGCTCATTAATTTATAGTTAGTGCTTTCACGAAGCTCTTTTTCGATTTTGCGATACCGGCTAGCTCTGTACAGATGAGATATTTATTGTAAACGACTCTTATTCATCGTATGAAAATAAAAGTGTAGTGTACTGAATCAATTTAATAACTATTCTTTAGAGTCATGATTATTTTTTTGAATTATTGAAATTAATTTTAAGATTTACAACACTGACGACAGTGAGGTGATCAGAATGATCGATAAATTGACCTACGAATTTGTTCTCGTGGGAGAAGACAGTGAATATGTTCTTGAACCTTTGTATAAATACTTAACTTTGCATGGCTACTCAGCTTATGAATTAGATTTTGGAATATCCAACCTGAATTCTTTTTTAATAAAAAGAGATCCTAAAAAAAAGCTCATATTTGTTTCAAGCGCTCACCCTATCCTAAGCTTAGACTGGGCACAAACATATCTACCTGTTTTTTATGAAAAATATAAATCCTATATAGGTACTTTAGAGCTTTTAAAATCATTAAATCCCTATATAACATGTTATGTTCCTCATGATCTGAGTTCCCCATTAAATGAAGATCACCTCAAAGAGAATATTTATCTTAATCTTTTTGATTTATATTGCAATCCACTTCCCTACACATGCGAATATCATGGCTACGCGAACATCATTGACGTCGGCTGGATCAAGTATCAAAAAAATAGTAAAAATCAATCTGACCTGAAATTTAATAAAAGATGTTTATTTATTTCTATGATAGAACATTTGAGATGGAAATATGGTAATGAAGGGGTATTAAGCTATTTTCTTCCTCTTTTAACAGAAGAAACTTCAGTTAAGTTTCCAAAATGGCATGGTATTGACAAATTAGAAAAATTATTCGCAGAGAATAGCCCGGCAAAAATCATACCTGCAGAAGAAAACTCTATAGATGTCATCTCTAACCATGACTGCATAATCGTTAATGGAACCTCATCAATCATTAAAGAAGCACAACTCATGTCTAAGCCTGTTATTGTTTTAGGTAGTCATGAAGGATTTGCCAGCTATGAACATCATCTCGCTGCCCTTCGTAACTATAAGAATATTACTATATTTGACTATAGATCACCAAATGCAATCCCTTATAACTTTACAAAAAATAATACAAATTCATCTTCAGAAAGAAATCTTTCTCCTTTTAATTTCGAATTATTTATAAATGAAATCAATAGAATTATCAAAAGGAAGTAAAATGAAAACTTTAAATAAAGAGAAAGTAGATCAATTTTGGCGCTCTCGCCAATCTATTTCAGATTCAAGACTAGCAACGAATTACAGAAACGATGGACGACTTGAATTAGATACCATGTTAATTAAAAAACATCATTTGTTAAATGGAGATCTTTTAGATCTAGGATGTGGCACGGGAACTTTAAGTGAAAAACTACTAGATGTTTCATCTCTTATAGTAGGTGTCGACAAATACCCTACATTTCTCAAAAAATGTCCGAATAACCCCAAGTTTAAGCCTATTGAATCTGATCTTCTTTCATTCGAAACATCTCTGATGTTTGATACCATTCTTCTCTTCGGAGTTATTAATTATCTTACGAGCGAAGAAGAATCCCTACTGTACAAAAATTGTAAAAAATGGCTTAAGCCTAATGGAGTCCTTCTCGTTAAAAACCAATGTGGTATAAAAGAAGATATTTTTGTGGATGGACATTCAACAGAATTAAAATCCGAATACAACGCTCGGTATCCATGGATACACAAACAAGCTCGTACTTTAAAAGAATTATTTAAAGTTGAAATCATTGACATTTATCCTCCTGAGATTAACAGATGGGAAAACACTCATTTTTATGCATTTATTTGCAAATAGGAAATAAGGGATGTACTTAACTTTGAAACGATATTTTAAAAATAAAATAAAAAAAATCCTAATAAAAATAGGTTCTTTAATAATTCAGCAGAACCGTCACCAACTCTTGGAGATTTTTACTGAACTGCAAAACTTTACTAGCGAACACTCTGTACAAAATCAAAAAACTGTACTTGATGCCTTAAATAAACTTCAATTAGGCGTGGAAAATTTAAATAAAAATAAAATTTTAATTGAACAGTTCCACGAGTTTAAGGAGATAATGGATCCTTCCGAACGTTTAGAATTATCAAACATAACAAACAGTTGGTCATCCATTAGTTTTATAGGCTCAACATGCGATTATGAATATTTGAAAAATTTGTATCCGAATAAAAATATAACTGCTTTATCAAACAATGAACTAAGAGATGTCGTCCCATGCTCAGTGAATAGATCAGACGCTTTAATCATTACCGACGATAATATAATCCACCTTGTAGCAAGAGAAAAAGGGTTAGGACGTTCTTTCTTCGCATCAACAAAAAATTTCATTGCCCTAAAAATTAAAAAAAATCATGAAGTAAAGTCAAAAGAAGAGGCCGTATTTAATAGCCATCAAGAATACCATTTTCAAGAAATAAGAAAATGTCTTCATATAAATGGTTTTTTTCATGTACTCCTACCAACGACGACACCCCAAGCCACTCTTTCACAGGCATTAAATGGAATAGGTGAATTTAAAACTATTGAACTCCCTATTCCAAGTGAATTTTTATGTGAAAATTTTATTTTAGCTTCGCGACTACCCTTCATCAATCTATAAAAGAGGATAAAATAGCATGACCAACTATGAAAGAATTTTCCTATTTGATTTTGATGGAACATTGACAAGAAAAGAATTACTACCCGAAATCGGCAAGAAGCTCGGCTCCATCAAAAGCAAACAAATTGCAGAGCTCACTGAAATGGCAATTAAAGGGAATGTTCCATACCATGAAAACTTGCGAAGAAGAGTTGAGGTTCTCAAAGAAGTTCCAATTAGTGAAGTCAAAGAAATTGTTAAGAATATTCCATTATTTGAAGAACTGGCTTTATTTGTACAAACTCATTCACATCGATGCCGCATTGTAACAGCCAATCTCGATGTATGGATTGAAGATTTTTGTAGTTCTCTAGGAGTTAAAACTTATATGTCTTCAGCTATTCAAAAAAATGACTATATTATTCAACTGAAAAACGTTATTAATAAAAAGGAAATTGCTTCAAAATATAATAATGTCGTTGCTATTGGCGATGGGCATAATGATGCTGGAATGATGGAGGTAGCGAAGGTAGGTATAGCTTGTGGATTACTCCACGAACCTGCTGAATCGCTTTTTCAAGTAGCATCACATATTAGTTATTCGGAGAAGTCCTTATGCAGAATATTACAACTGTTGTTATAAATTGTGCAGGAATGGGGACTCGCCTGGGTATGGGCGTCCCGAAATCATTGATTAAAATCGGAGACAAACCCTTAATTCATTGGCAACTTGAATTGCTCAAGGAAGTTGAAGATATTCGAATTGTCGTAGGCTTTCAGGCTTTGGATATTATCAAAACAGTAAGGGAAATTAGAAATGACATTACATTCGTATTGAATAAAAATTTTTCAAGCACTCAAACTGGATATAGTCTAGGTTTGGGAGCTCAATTTGCGAGAGAATATGTAATTTCTCTCGATGGAGATTTATTGGTGCAACCTAAAGATTGGGCCGCTTTAATGACCAATGAAAATGAAGTAGTTGGGGTGTGCCCCACATCTACAGAAGATCCTGTCTGTGCAGTTGTTGATGAATTTGATAATGTCATCAGCTTTTCTCGTACAAGATCTTCATTTGAGTGGACTGGATTACTAAAACTTAAAACGGAAAAAATACCTATAAAAAACTGTTATGTGTACGAATTGATTGAGGGCTACTTACCTTTAAAAAAACTTAATGTTCAATGCTGTGAAATTGACACCCCTTCAGACTATGATAAAGCTATTGAATGGGTGAATAATTTTTATTTGAATAAATGATATAAAATAAAGCTATGGATTGGCGCCCCTTACGCCCTAAACCATAGACAATCACATTAAATGGATATTTTTAAATATGGATAATGTTGTTATTTTTGGAGCTGGAGGTCATGCGAGTGTTGTTGCTGATATTATCCGTACGTGCACTCAATATAACATCATTGCCTACATCGCCAGTGATATAAAAACAACCTCAAGAGATGGTTTACCTATTATCGAAGATTCCATTTTTTATAAAAATCCCATGGTAAATAAAGGAATTATCGCCATAGGCAATAATTTTATAAGGGAAAAAGTTGTAAATTCAATTCAAAGTCAAATTCCAGGCTTTGAGTTTATAACCTGTATTCATCCAAAAGCTTATGTTTCTTCAAGTGTCAATATTGGAGTCGGTACAGTTGTTATGGCTCATGCGACAATAAATCCTTATTCTCGCATCGGAACACATTGTATCGTTAATACAAACTCTTCAATTGACCATGATTCAATATTATCTGACTTCGCATCGATTGCTCCTAACTCTGTCTTGGGAGGAAACTGCTCTGTTGGTAAAGGTTCAGCCATCTGTATTGGCGCATGCATGGAACACAAAAGTTCTATTGGCGATTATTCCATTTTGGGTGCAATGAGCTTTTTAAGAAAAAATTTGCCCGATAAGATTTTGGCCTATGGAACTCCTGCTAAAATAGTTAGAAATAGAGCTGAAAACGAAAAATATCTATAAAATCTCTTGTTTATAAATCTTCTAAAAATTGATCCAAAAACTGAGAGAGAGACTGACTCTGAGGCTTCCATTGGAATTGCTTCTGAAACTTGGAAGAGTCAGCAATCACCCGTTGAGGCTCACCTGGTCTCATCAACGATTGATCCACTTCAAATTCTACTTTTTTACCAAATCGCTCAGATAATTCTAAAATTAATTGGCAAAGATTTTTTCCATAGCCTGAACCAATATTATAAGTTTGAACTTCTAAAGATTCTGTCTTGCTTCTGAGTAAGAGTGAAAATGCACTTATCAGATCTTGAATAGTAGAAAAATCTCGATCTACCTCGATATTGCCAACCTTCAGTCGAACAACCGATGACGGAGAATCTTTAATCTGCTTTAGTATTGATGGTAAAACAAATCGGGTACTTTGCGTTTTATGGGTATGGTTGTACATTCGCAGAATAGTAAGATGCCCCTGATACAATCGTGCTAACTCGGTCATAGCCAGTTCGGCACATAGTTTAGAGCGAGCATAAACATTGCCTGGCTTAATCTTTGTAGTTTCATTATGCGGTACAGGCTCATCTTCATCATAAACTTGCCCTGTACTCGTAAAAATAAGGTGACCCCCTCTATTTTGGCGAAAAAAGATTTCTGCTAAAGTACAAGATAAGCCGACATTCACTTTATAAGCTTCAAGAATATTTTTTTCACAATCTCCTACGGCACTCATAGCAGCCAAATGCAAAAAGACAGGAGTCTCTTGTAAAGACTCCTTGATAAAAGCTTCATTCGATAATAATTCAAAAGACAAAGGAGAAAACTGAAACTGATCTTTTAATGCACCAATAACCGAAGACCCAATAAATCCACTACTGCCTGTAATTGCCACTTTCATGAAAGTACTTTCATAGCCTTATCTTGCTGAATTTCCTGCTGATTGTTTCACATACTCCAAATCGGAATCAACCATCATATTAACCAATTCTTTGAATGAGGTCTTTGGTTCCCATCCAAGTACTTTTTTTGCTTTGACTGGATTACCAATTAAAAGATCAACCTCTGCAGGGCGCATGAAGCGCTCATCTAATTTAACGTACTTCTTCCAATCAAGATCAGCGCGAGCAAAAGCTAATTCCACAAATTCTTTCACTGTGTGCGTTTCATTGGTGGCAATGACATAATCATCAGGCTTATCCTGCTGCAGCATCAGCCACATAGCTTCAACATAATCACCAGCAAAGCCCCAATCCCTTTTTGCATCCAGATTACCAAGACGAAGCTCATTAATAAGTCCATGTTTAATCAGTGCTGCGTGGTAAGTGATCTTTCTTGTTACAAACTCAATCCCACGACGAGGAGATTCATGATTAAATAAAATACCGCTAGAGGCATGCATTTTAAATGACTCCCGATAATTGACGGTAATCCAATGTCCGTAAAGCTTGGCTACCCCATAAGGTGAGCGTGGGTAAAAAGGTGTTGATTCAACTTGAGGAACGGCCTGCACCTTACCAAACATTTCACTGGAAGAAGCTTGATAAAAACGGGCCTTAGGAGCTGCCTTACGAACAGCTTCAAGGATCCGGGTGACTCCCACAGCTGTAAACTCCGCTGTTAAAACCGGCTGATTCCAAGACGTCTGAACAAAGCTTTGAGCAGCCAAATTATACACTTCATCCGGCTTAGCGATTTCTATAGCTTCAATTAAAGAAGGTTGATCGAGCAAATCCCCTGGCAAAAGTTCCACCTTGGAAAGAATGTGCTCAATTCGAGATGTTACGTTCGTACTCGAACGACGAGTCACTCCATAAACCTTATAGCCTTTTTCTAATAAAAATTCTGCTAAATACGAACCATCTTGTCCTGTTATTCCTGTAACTAAGGCACTTTTCATTGGCACTCCTGAAAAAATTAATTCTTCTAAAACCTTTATTGTTTTTAATTCTAAATGAAAAGAGCATTCTCTCAATGTCCTACTTTGAAAGTCAATCGAAAGCTCTGGGTTTAATGATTCAATTTCTTAAGATAAACAAACTTATAGACTGCGAAATTGACAATGTCTTAAAGTCAAAATAACTGTAAGTAATATTCATAATCCTACTGGAGGTCCCTCAATGATACCTGTCATTCTGTCTGGAGGCAGCGGAACACGCTTGTGGCCTGTTTCCAGAACTAAACTACCAAAGCAATTTTGCGAAATATTTAGCCAATCGCTTCATTCAGCCACCCTTCAACGGCTCCTTCCTCTCGGCTCCCCATGGATTATTACAGCCCAAGGACTTAGAGACCTCACTCTACGCGATGCTAAAACCTATGATATTCCAGCCGATCAAATTTTACTTGAACCCATGAGTCGTAATACAGCTCCGGCTATTGCTTTGCTTTGTCGTAATCTTCAAATGAAAGGCCTCCAAAACTCTATTGTTGGAATTTTTCCTGCAGACCATCTCATTGAAAATCAAGCGGAGTTTCAAGCGGTTTTAAAGTTGGCGAGCGAAATTGCCGAACAAGAGAAAATTGTGACATTAGGACTAAAGCCCACTCAACCCGCTACAGGCTACGGTTATATTCAAATTAGTCCCGAAGTAGAAATGCAAAAATCATCTCTTAATGCTTTTAAAGTCGAAAAATTCCATGAAAAACCCTCCTATGATCTCGCCGTACAATTTCTAGCGTCAGGTCACTTTTTTTGGAATGCAGGAATCTTTGTTTTTAAAATTGCTACCATGATCGAAGCGTTTCAAAAATACCAACCTCAAATTTGGTCTCAAATCAGCGAACTTAAATCAGACCTCTCAAACTTATCCTCCATTTATGAAAAAATTCAAAATATCAGCATTGATTACGCTATTATGGAAAAGCTCGATCCCCATCAACTCTGCTGCGTTCCCTGTGACGTGGGCTGGAATGATGTTGGATCTTGGGATGCTATTCAAGAAATTCTCGGCACACACTCTGATAACAAACTTGAAGTCAATGCGTCGAATAACTTTGTTCATTCCTCTCTTGATAAAAAATATGCTTTCATTGAAGTCAATGACCTCATCGTTGTTGATACCGAAGACGCGACTTTAATTGCAAAAAAAGGGCACACGCAATCGGTTAAAGAAGTTGTGGATGCCCTTAAAGCCACAAACCCATCTCTCACAAAAGACCATACCTTCGAATTACGACCCTGGGGACAATATGAAATCCTGAGAGACGAGGAACATTTCAAATCCAAAGTGATTCAAGTCCTTCCAAACGAACAAATCTCTTACCAAAGCCATGCCAAACGTGAAGAACATTGGCTCGTCACCAAAGGGAAGGGTGAAGTTATTTTAGAGGATAAGATTATTCCTGTAAGTCCTGGCACCTATGTTAAGATTCCTCTTGGTGCTAAGCATAGGATCCGAAATAACAATGATCAAGTGGTCGAATTCGTAGAGGTACAGCTTGGTTCTTATTTTGGAGAGGATGATATTGTTCGCTATCAAGATGATTACCAGCGCATTTGACTCGCTGGTAATATCAAAAACAGTTTTTAACAACGATTTATCACGGAAAAAGACATCTCAAGCGCCTCAAAGCAAACAATGACTCTGTTATTAAGTAAACTATTAAACGAACTTGGGATTTTTTTTGTACTCCAAAAAACTTTTTTCGTTTTTATCTTTATCACTCAAAGATGGATTCATGTTACCCCAGGGAATTGCTAATTCAGGGTCAGCCCAATGAATTCCGCCCTCCCCGCTTTTATCCCATAAGGCATCTACTTTGTAGCTAAGATCAGCACCGTCTTCTGACAGCACTAAAAAGCCATGCGCAAAACCAGCGGGCACCCATAACCATTCTGGCTTATCTCCCTGAAGAAGCGCTGTAATAAACTTTCCGTACGAAGGAGAAGAAGCTCTAATATCCACAACCACATCGAGAATTTGCCCTCGCGTGCAAGTGACAAGCTTGCTTTGAGGCTGATTCCATTGATAATGCAAACCCCGAAGAGTGCCATAATCAGATCGCGAAAAATTGTCCTGAATAAATTGATTTTGTATACCTAAATCTTTGAATTGATCAATGCGATATCTTTCGCAAAAAAAACCTCTGCTATCCTGATACAATTTAGGAGAAATAAGGGCTGGACCTTCTATTTCAAATCGTTGAATATCCATAATTTATATTTAATAAAAAAATCACAAAGAAGTAAACCACTAGTTGCTGGCATTCATTGAATTTTTGCGGTCACTCTCTCATAAATCGCAGTTGCGAGGCTCTTTGTTGTGATTCTTTTTTGATGTTGCCACACCAGCTCATTATTCTCGTGGTTGAAGTGAATTCAATTCTTCCCAACGAGAGTACAAAGATTCAATTTTCTTTTGTTGCTGATGGATGGATTCCGAGAGCGTGGCTAACCGCGCATATTGAGAAGAGCCCTCGGGAGACTGAAGCTCCTCTTGCAATTGAGATAACTGAGTTTCTTCATCCATGATCTTTTGCTCGATTTTTTCGAACTCAACCTGCTCTTTATAGGTTCGCTTTCTTTGACGCCCCTCATTCTTGTGAAAAGATGCGAAGGCCTCAGATGGAATTGTTTCGGGAGAAGAAGAATTAGAAACATTCCCCACTGATGCCGGAGGAGGCCCATCTGATTTTTCTACCACGTGTTCTTTCTTTGTTTTTTGCCACTCTTCCCATTGAAAATAATCAGCAAATTGAAGAACTCCTCCTTGCCCATCAAAAGCCAATAACACTGTTGCAACCTGATCCATGAAATAGCGATCGTGAGTGACGAGAATAATGGATCCAGGAAAAGCCTCGAGGGCCTCTTGAAAAGTATCGAGAGTATCAACATCCAAGTCGTTCGTGGGCTCATCCAAAATAAGCACTTGCTCCGTTTGCAGCATCATTCGTGCTAGAAGTAAGCGGCTTTGTTCACCTCCCGAAAGTCGCCCGGCAGGTAAATCCATTTGCTCGGGACGAAAGTGAAAGCGCGACAGATACGAGCGAGCGAAAACGGGTTGCCCTTGTAAATGAACATAATCGCCCTCAGGACAAAGATTTTTGAGCACACTTAATTTTAAATCCAAGCTTTCTTTTTTTTGTTCAAAATAAGAAAACTTAACTCCCTCTGTAATTTTAACCACACCTTGATCAGGTGCGACCTGACCAACTAAAATGCGAATCAAGGTGGACTTCCCACATCCATTCGTTCCCAATAAACCCACTCGCGCCCGTGCGGGCAAAATAAAATCAAAGTTTTCAAAAAGTGTTCGTTGATCAAATCTCTTCGTGATTTTCTGAGCTTCAATCAACTTTTTAGGGGATCTCCCCATTGACCCAAAGTCAAAACGCGAGAGGCGTTCGCGACGTTTTTCTTTCAATAAAGCCACCTCATCAGCTAAGTCATGGGCTCTCGCTATTCGTGCTTTTTGTTTTGTTTGGCGCGCTTTCGCCCCCCGCCTTAACCAAGCTGTTTCTTGTCGCAAAACATTCCGACGAGCTTCTTCTAAATGAGCCTGCGCAGATAAAAGCGATGTCTTGACGTCTAAAAAATCAACATAAGCCCCTTCAAACTTAATGAGCCCATCAGGATTCTTTCGATCTAAATCAAAAATTCGATCACAAGTATTTTGCAAAAAAAGCCGGTCATGGGTCACAATCAAACACGCCAATTGGTTTTGACGATCGAGCCAATCTTCCAGCCACAAAATACTTTCAATATCCAAATGATTGGTAGGTTCATCCAGCAAAAGCAAGTTCGGTCGCTTAGCCATCTCTTTGGCTAAAGCCACTTTCTTTTGCCATCCTCCCGAAAGTTCCGAAACTTTTTTATCGTAACTAATCCCAGCTTCATCAAAGCCAAACTTAGAAATCAACTCCCAAGTTAAAGAAATATTATCCGGATCATCGGGATCGCTCGTGCTAGCTAAAATTAAATCATAAATGGTTTCTGTTGAATGAAATTGTGGGTTTTGTTCTAAATAAGCTAATCGCAATCCCTGTGCAAAAGTAATTTGACCACTATCAGGAGCCATGGCCTTCGCTATGATTTTTAGTAACGTGGATTTACCGGCTCCATTGGGACCAATCAAGGCCACGCGGTGACCTTCATCAATGGAAAAACTTATTTTTGAAAATAAATTTTGTGCTCCAAACGATTTTGAAATTTGAAAAGAGGAGACAAGAACACCCATGAATTCCCTTACTGAAAAATTTCAGTTAAAAAAGCTCTCGCTCGATCAAAAGACCTGACATCAACGACAGAGTTATACGCTGCTCCCTTTGTGATGTCATTCCCCGCCCCTTCATCGGTGAAGCTATGAACCGCCCCTCCATATTTAACAAGCTCATAATCCACCTTATGCGTTTGCATCTCTGATTCAAACGCCGCTAAATCTTTAGCCGAAACAAAAGGATCGATCGCCCCATGAAGAGCAAGAACTTTGGATTTGATCTGAGTTCCGTCAGCAGGGGTTGGACTGTCCAATCCGCCATGAAAAGAAATCACTCCTTTGAGAGATTCACCACTTCGAGCACTTTCCAAAGCCGCTGTGCCTCCAAAACAATAGCCCAGAACTGCTATTTTTTCTCCATTGACGTTCTTCTGCTTTTTCAATTCTTCGATCGCTAACTTGACTCGATCTCGCAATAGCTTTCGGTCACTTTTATATTTACCTGATAAAGCCCCTGCCTCTTGTGGTGATTGAGGTCTCACTCCCTTACCGTAAATATCAGCCACAAAAACATGGTAACCAAGCTTTTGAAAACGTTTCGCTTGTTTTTCAGCTTCTGCCGTCACACCCATCCAATTAGGAACTAAAACAAGACCGGGAGATTTCTTTTTAGAAGCCGGAAAAAACAAGCCCTCAAAAGCACTCTCACCGGATTGATACGGGTGAGTGAGCTTTGCTTCACTCTTTTGAGCAAAAACAAGCAAACTACTGAAGAAGAAAAATAAAAATCGCTGAGACCATAATGAATGCTGTTGAATCATCCTACCACCTCCTCAAGGCTTCATCTTAAAAACAGAAGTTAAAGATGAAATATCTAAATGCTCACACCTTTGACTTAAATATTGAGCCAAGCCCACATCATCATTCCAACGGAAAAATCGGTCGCCATCGGAATCATAAATAAAAAGCTCCTGAGACCGAACGATACAACTCTGACCTTTGGGGTCTCGAAACCGACATTTATTCTGCGGATCAGATGAAGGACTTTCGCCTATCTTAAACCCGCAATCAAGAAAAAGTTTTGCATGAGCTTGAATTTCAAAACCACCTTGGTTGTGAGGATTCACTTTTGGGTCTTCAAAAAATACAGCATGACTCATTGAAAGCACTCGCATCGTTTTTGCCTCAAAAATGAGACTCTCACCCGACGCCAGAATAATTTTTATTTGATCCTTTTCTAAATCCACCACAAATTTTGGAGTCATCCGACGAGGAAAAGTATAGTATTCGCGTGCTCCGGTATCTCGAGAGTCTGGCCCTGCGCCAAAAGAATTAAAAACTAAAAATAAACCATCACTCCCAAACATAAAATCACGGTAGATTAAATCTTTATAAGCTAAATTATTGTGGGCATTGACCCAGCAACTTTGACCAGAAGGGCTGAGAGTTCTCGACATTTGGACCACACCTAAAGTGGCTCTCTCCTCTATACAAGAGTCCTCTGTGGATTTACTTTGATGAGGTAAAAACAAAATAACTAGAATGAAAGAAAGCGATAAATAAGACCTATTCATAAGGAATCCTTTCCCAAAATAAGATTATTAATAAATGCCAACCCTTTGTGGGTATTGCCAATGCAAAATCACCACTATACTCACCATCATAATTACAATTTCTATCGCGAACCTTTCCTTGGTATTGCGACAACTAACTATTAATCCTTAAAGACACCTACAACGACAGAACCCGCAGGAACATCCTTCATGACAAAAGCGTTCGCTCCAATACGAGAATCACTTCCTATGTGAACAGGACCCAAAATTTTAGCGCCTGTTCCTATAACAACCCGGTCTCCGACAGTGGGATGCCTCTTAATAGGATCAAATCGAACCCCTCCCAGAGTCACTTCATGGAAAATAATGCAATCATCACCAATCTCCGCTGTCTCACCAATAACTGTGGCCATTCCATGATCAATCACCAACCGCCGCCCTAATTTGGCTCCAGGATGAATTTCAATCCCTGTCAACCAGCGGCTGAGTTCGGAAACAAATCTGGCCAAAAAATAAAATTTATTTTGGTAAAGATGGTGAGCTAACACATGACAACAAATCGCTTTGGGACCTGGATACAGAAGTATAATTTCCCAATAAGATTTGGCTGCTGGATCATAATCTTTATAAGCTTTAAAAAATTCGTATAATTTATCCACGATTCTACTCATTCCCTACGGATTCCCAATCAAAGCTAACTTTTATTGGTGAATCACTATTTTTCTTTTCTACCTATGACTTTATCACACAACAACTCTGGAAAATTAGAATCAATAATAGTTAAATGTGTCAATGCCCTTGTCCCCAATTCTTGCGCCACACGAATTAAAAAAGTTCCCGCTAAGAGACTTACATGGCGCCCATCCGTCACGTTTACCTCGATTCCGTCTTTCCTTATCTTTTTTAAGTAACTCTTAGTCACATCAAAAAACTTTCCGCAGCCACTCCCTAAAAGCTGGCCCTCACCGCCGGTCGCAGGAGAATCTTTCCTTGCAATGGAGTCACTCAAAAACAGCACCTGAGCCGAAACTGGGTTCACAGTGTAACTCGGTTCGAAACTTAAAATAAAAGTCCCCTTGGGGCTTTTAATATAATGAGCAAGATCAATATAAATCCCTGTGGATTTTTTAGATTTAAATTCATAATTTTTGCCTCCAAGAACCCCTGGTGTTTTCTCCTTCAATCTCAAAGTCAAACCCACGATCACATTTTCTTCAAAACGCTTGGACTCCCCTACAAAAGGAACTATTTTTCCTTTTGAATTAATCACTTTTTTTTCTTCCAATAAATCCCAGACAAGCGTTGGAATAAAAAAGTCCTGATGAGTTCCAAAATTATCTTTGGTTTCATAAGCATCCTCAACGGATTCACTCTCTGATAAGAGATTCTTTTGGCAAGCAATAACAGAAATATTCAAGATCATCAATAATAACAAACTCAGTTTAAGGGGTTTCATCTTGTTTTTAATTCCCATCTACAAAGCTCCTTGAGAACAGGGCACAGAATGCCTTGTCTCTATTGAAACTCAATTATTGATGCTAAAAGAACAATCTTTATTGGCATTATAAGGAGTTTTTGACTTCCCAAAAAGGAATAAATGTCTGAGATAAACCTAATCCCTTCGAAACCCATTCAGATGCCTCTTTGCGATTTCCTCTCCTCAGTTCAAATTTAGCCATCCCAACATAAGCGGGCAGGCTACGAACATTCATCTTCATGAGCTGCATCAAAGTTTCTTGGACACAAGTTTCATTTTTTTGAGCCTCACAAAATTTGGCCTTCATCAACCACGCACTCTGTATTTTTCTTTCCGCAAGAGCAATTCCAAGACTGGCTTGAGATTCTGACTCCTGGCCGAGCAGCCTCATAATATAAGCCTTCATGGCAGCCACTTGAGGATGTCTCGGTGATCCGACTTCAATCTCAAGAATCAATTTTTTGGCTTCAAGATCCATTCCTGATTTTGAAAGACAATAAGACAAGAGAACTCTTCCCAATAAAGCATCGGGTTCCGCATCATTCACTGTTTGACAGTAGGGTAGTAAATTTTTCCAATTTAAAAAGGAACGATCCACCAGTAAATCAAAACGGTGCCCTTGACCCGATTCCAAATCGCTGTTCAACAAATCCAACACAGCTTCATTCCTGGAGTCTGGTTTTCCCAAGAAATTATAAATGTAAGCTTTCAAGAGTTGAGCTTCCTGCTGATATTCAAAATTATTTTTTAAATACTCATCCAGCATCCGCACTAAAACTGGCAAAATTCGCACAGGCATGAGCCCTTTACGGCTGACCTCAATAGACGCTAAAGTGGAACCCAGAACGATGTTTCCATTATTAACATTGACCAATAGTGGCTCAAAAATTTGCTCAGCAATTTCAGGACTCCCATTTTTTAGTTCAATCAATGCCTTATTAATTTGAGCCGGTAAAAACTGACCATTGATACTAAGTGCTCTTTGAATCCAATCACTGGCATTTTTAAAATCGTTTTCATTCATATATGAAAGAGCCACAGCTGTGGAAATAGAGGTTTGATAATCCTTATTATCCACTTGATTTATAATTCTTTCGAGACTTTTTCGACCTACCACATTCTGGTTTTGAATGGAAATTTGATAAATAGCCATTTCTGCATCTAAGATTGGATTGTTTTTTTCACTGCTTTTGATTTTGGTCATCAATGCAAAAGCCCTATCATAAAACCCTTGGGATTTAAGTTGCAAAACTTGGTTTAATCCGTCTTGTGCGCCTTCTTTCTGTTTTTTACGAAGAGTCATGTAGTACCCACTGCCAGCAAGCAGAAGCAAAATCACAACAAAGGTTAATGATTTAGAAAAAACACTGGATTTGGCACGACGATTTTTTTTTGATATTTTGTCGGCATTAGCCCCATTGGAAGACAAACTGAGATTGGTAAAATCCAGGTTCGTGGATTCATTAGAGCCACGACTCAAGGATTGAGACATTGTCTGCGTCAACGTCGCTGTGTTTTCTATGGAATCAGGTCGATTGCGAATCTCCTTCACAGCCTCCTGCAAGGAGGTTTCATCACGAATTAAAGTCCATCGCCCGAAAGGCTGAGAAATTTCATCCATAATAGTGAAGTGCTTCAATTTAAGTCCCGTCACAACTTCACTAAGCTTAAATGGCCCCATGACACGATTGGCGCTCTTCACTAACCATTGATCATTGGACCCATTCGCTGATGAACTCATACATCCCACCCAATAACAACCATTGATCCACCTTCTTCGTCTTAATCACTCACAGGCTTTAATGACGAAAATGTCTTCGACCTGTTAAAACCACATTGATATTTAAAGCTTTTGCTGCACTAAAAACAGCATCATCATTGACAGATCCCCCCGGCTGAATCACCCACCGAATAGAGGCCTTAGCCATCAATTCCATGGAATCTGGAAATGGAAAAAAAGCATCACTGGCTAAAACCACATTAGTGATATGAGGATGAAACTCTTTCCATCGCTCAATCGCCAACTTCACCGAATCCACGCGATTCACTTGTCCCATTCCTAACCCTAGAGTTTTTCCTTCTCCAACGATAGCTATCGCATTACTCTTCATGTGAGCGACAACCTTCCATGCCAGCTCCATATCTTTTCTCTGATCAGCAGAAGGTGTCTCTCCCAGTACCATCCAATCCGAAGAATAAGATTCAAAATTGTCTCGCTCTTGGATCAAATACCCACCCGCAATTGTTTTAATATCGAGAGATTCAGAAAAAGAGGCCATGTTCTTCCACTCCAAAATACGGAGATTTTTCTTTCGAGAAAACAATTCTCTGGCTTCAGGTGAATAACCAGGAGCCACAATGCATTCCAAGAACAATGCACTCAATTTTTCAGAATCCTTTCTATCAATCACAAAATTGGTTGCAATAATGCCACCAAACACACTCACGGGATCAGCAGCTAAAGCTTTTTCAAGAGCTTCTAACCCTGTTTTTCCTACACCAACCCCACAAGGGTTATTATGCTTTACTGCAACCGCTGCTGGCTCTGAAAAATTACACACAAGGCTAGAAGCTGCATCTAAGTCCAGGAGATTGTTATAAGATAACGTTTTTCCTTGTAAAATCTCAGCTTTGTGCCAGCCATTTGTCTCTCCTTTTTTGCGATACCATTGCGCTTTTTGATGAGGATTTTCTCCATAACGTAACTCTTGAACGAGCTGCCCCCCAAGGGCATGATCCCGTTGCGACTCTGCCCCAAGAGCTTCTGCAATCAAAGCATCGTAGCTTGCTGTGTGAGAAAACACTTTTGAAGCCAGAAGTTTTCTTTGCTCAAAAGATAAATCACCTTGCATCTGAGAAATCCATTCATAGTCGTTAGGATCACAAACAACGGCAATTGACTTAAAATTTTTAGCTGCGGATCGTAAAAAAGAAGGGCCACCAATATCAATGTACTCAATTAAATGATCGCCTTCCATCCCTTGACCCATGGCCTCCTCAAAGGGATAGAGATTACCCACCACCAAATCAAAAGGCTCCACACTGTATTGCTTTAAAATCTGCATGTCTTCCGAACGATGAACGCGTCCCAAAAGAGCCATATGAATTTTAGGATGAAGAGTTTTAACCCGTCCATCTAAAATTTCAGGGAACTCCGTCTGTTCCGAAACATCCATCACAGATAATCCTGCCGCTTGAAGATGCTTCGCTGTCCCCCCCGTCGAAACAATCTTTAATCCTTGAGCGACTAAGGGTTTTAAAAAATCAACTAAACCACTCTTATCTGATACACTCACCAAAGCTCTTTTGAACATTTCTGACTCTCCTCAGAGGCACTCGTTCTCTATGCCATCATATTATACAGACTACGGGCCATTGCGCACTTGCCCTTGCCCTTCAACAATCCACCGCTGAGAGGTCAAGGATTCCATACCAACAGGACCTCGCACCTGCAGTTTTTGGGTACTAATTCCGATTTCTCCACCCATACCAAATTGTCCCCCATCTGTAAAACGAGTCGACGCATTCCAATAGACAACAGCAGCATCCACACGACTCTCAAAAAATCGAGCCGTTGTTTCATCGGAAGTGATAATAGCCTCCGAGTGCCTCGATCCAAAGCGTTCTATGTGCTCCAAAGCCGCTTCAACCCCAGGAATGAGTTTAATATTCAATTTTAAATCCAAATACTCTGTTTTAAATGATGTCTCTGTCGCTAAAAAGACAGATTCGTGAACTGATGAAATGGTATAAGTTTTATCACAAACAAAAAACTCAACACCTTTTTTCCCTAATTCTGAATAAACTTTCGGCAAAAACTCAGCCGCAATTCCTTGATCGATTAAAAGAGTTTCAATAGAATTGCAGACCCCAGGCCGTTGAGTCTTGGCATTCACCAAAATAGACAACGCCATTTCTGGATCCGCTTTTTCATGAACGTAGAGATGACAAAGGCCTCGGTCATTTTTGATCATGGGAATCCGTGAGTGCTGGGTCACATACTCTATGAGAGAGTCTCCGCCTCGAGGAATCAAAATATCAATCCATTGATTCTGTTTGATTAAAAAATCCGTAACGGCTCTAGAGGTATTTTCCAATCCCCAAAAAATTTCTGGGGGAATTTGCGTTTCCTGCAAACTTTCGGTGATCAAACGATACAACACTTGACTGGTTTGAAAAGATTCTTTTCCACCTTTGAGAATCAAACTGTTGCCCGCCTTAAAGGCCAAAGAAAAAGATTCGATAATGACATTAGGCCGGGATTCAAAAATCAAAAAAATCAGGCCTAAGGGAGCTCTTACCTTTTTCAACTTTAAACCATTAGGCAAGATTTTTTCTTCAGTCACCTCGCCCACAGGCTCCTTTAAAGCCATCACCGAAAACAAGCTTTCAGCCATCGAATGAATCCTAGACTCTGTGAGGGTCAAACGATCTTCAAAAGATTTCTGATAAGAAGGATGATTTTGATAAGCGATCAAGTCCTGCTGATTCGCTGTTAAGATCTCCCGCGATTGTTTTTTTATCTTCTCACTGAGAAGAGCCAGTGCTCCATTCTTGATTTCACCAGGCAATAAACGAGCGTTCACTTTGCACTGATGCATCTTCGTCAATTGTAAGGTCAGAGATTCAATCATTGAAATCCTTTTTCAGAGATCTTTTTCCACTGATTCTGGTGCCGATATTTTCTTTTTGCCATAAACGAGTCAAAACCTTATCTGTAGAACCACGGACTAAGAATGTAGGAATTCCTGCTTGAGAAGCTTTCTGAGCTGCCAGTAGTTTAGATGAAATCCCTCCTCGTCCCAAAGATGATTTTTGAAAAGCCAGTGCTTCACGAATCATCACCTGATTCACACGAGGAAGAAAATCAACGAGTTGTGCTCCATTCTGAGAAGGCTCACGATCGTAGAGCCCCTCCACATGGGTGAGGATCACTAAGCGATTCGCTTTCAACTCACACGCCACTTTTGCTGAAAGTTGATCATTATCCCCAAACTGAATTTCATCCGTCGCCACCACATCGTTTTCATTCAAGAGAGGAACTGCATTCCAGTCTAATAATTGATAAATCGTATTGCACAAATGCGTACGGCTTTCTTTTCTTTTAAAGTCAGAGTAACTCAACAAAACTTGAGCTCCCATCAAACCCTGAGATTGAAGTGCTAAATTATAAAGATCCATCAGCATCGGTTGCCCCAAAGCGCTTAAGGCTTGTTTTTCCGGAAGAGATCGCCATTGATAATCCAATCGTTGGCGAGCGGAGGCAATAGCACCCGATGTAACCCAAACAATTTTAATTGATTTGTACTTCATCAAATAGGCCACTTCTTGCATCAAGGCCCGAATTAAAAGAGGGCCTCCCTCCATAATGAGCTGGCTTCCAATTTTCACGACCCACAGCTCTGTAGATTTTGGTTTGCGAACCATGGATCCCTTGCTTTGGCTCCGGATTGTTTTTTTCTTTGTTTTTTTCTTTGTTTTTTTCTGCGTCACCATTTTAATTTAAACCTCACCCTACCTTATTAGAGGGGCTCTGAGTCAGAGACTGACATTCCAAATAAACTTTATTCACAATGTTAGGTGTCAAATGTTTTTTTAAAAAAGAATTCGATAAAACAACAAGGGATCTCTGTTGTTCCTCAGAAAGAAGAGTCTTTCCCCACCATTTCCAAGGGTGCATGCCGCCCCAACGAGTCAAATTAGTTGTTTCACACCGACTCTCAAATCCCGATCCTCTCAAAGGGGCTTCTTGGATTTGTTGAAGTAACATCTCTAAAAAATACGCACCATGCAATCCTTGGACTTCCAAAAGAAGACGATCATAGAGACGCTGTGATGAACTCAATGAATACAGATGAATTTTTGGTTGCAGCGATCTCAACTCTTTTTCAAAAGATTCAAGACCCTTTTGATCTTCTGAGCTCTCACTCTTATTCCGATGGATCTCATCTTCCCACATCAACCCAGACCAATCCATCCCACGCGCAGAGTGATCCATAAATCGAAAACGAGAACCTGCAACGACAATGGCTTTTTGAGCATCTAAAATTCGAATTTGGGCACCAAAAGGAAGCGGATCCTGTGCTCGAGACCATGCCCAAGCATGTTGAATTTCAATATGAGGCATCCTTTTGTCATTTAAAATTTGAAGTTCCTCATCAGACGTGAGTATTTCACCAGTAAACCCATGGTCCCGCACCAACACCGCCGCCAGCATTTCTCGAGGCAACTCAGAAAGAGGACTCTCTTCTGAATCCAAAGAGGGCTTATGCAGAAGCGAATGTCCTTCTCGTACAAAAGCTTGCACATTCGGCAGAAGTAAAGGAGAGCCCCAAGAGCTAATCAACAGGTTTTTTTTCGTTGGCCAGAAAAATTTCAGACCAAATAAAAGATCGGTAAGAGCATGGCTAAGCCCGTGATAAGGAAAGCATCGAATTGCATTGCCTCCGGAGACCCCTAACTTTTGCCGCCAATAATCCTGATTTTCCAACCAGGAATTAAATTTTTCAATTGTATAAGTCATCCCGACATCCTTCAAAGCAATCCAAAAATAAGATCCTCTGATTTTATGGTTTCGTGGGACCCCATTTTTGTCAAAACAATTTCCCTATTATGTTGATGTGATAAGATGGGGCAGACTTGTCATGAACTGATTTTAATGGAAAAGAGTCATGTTAATTTGTAGCTGGCTCCGTAGATTCACTCTTTTTCGGATCAGAAGACGGAGACGGCGTAGCTAAAGCAAGCATCTGAGGGCGCGTAGTAATAATCAGTTTTTCGCTTCCAAGAACATGATCCACATGAACCTCTCCACCTTGAGACAAAGGACCAAAAAGGATTTCATCCACTAACGGTTTTTTTAACCATTCATCTACGGCTCGAGCCATGGGACGAGCACCATAAGCTCGATCATACCCTTTTTTAAGAAGAAAACGTCGAGCGCTCTGAGTAACGCCCAAGGCAATCTTCTTGGATAGCAATTGCAAACTCAATTCGTGGATGAACTTGTCCACAACTTGTAGAATAATATCCTCCGTCAAATCTTTAAAAGCCACGATGGCATCAAGACGGTTTAAAAACTCTGGAGTAAAAACATTTTTGATGGCCGCCATGGAAATTCCCTGACGATCTTCATCACCAATTCCAATGCGTCCTTTGGCGACATCCGCGGCTCCCGCATTCGTTGTCATAATCAAAATCACGTGCCGCATATCTGTGGTTCGCCCATTACTGTCTGTTAACCTGCCTGCATCCATAACCTGAAGTAAGATGGGCCAAATATCGGGATGGGCCTTTTCAATTTCATCCATTAACAAAACACAATAGGCGGATTTATTCACAGCTTCTGTTAACAATCCTCCTTGCTCAAAACCCACATATCCCGGAGGAGCTCCCACCAAACGCGAGATGGCATGTTTTTCCATGTATTCACTCATGTCAAAACGAACTAAAGGAAGTCCCATAAGAGAAGCCAACTGCTTACAAACCTCTGTTTTTCCCACACCTGTCGGACCACTAAACAAAAAAGATCCAATGGGTTTGTTCTCGCGGCTTAAACCCGATCGAGACAACTTAATAGCATTTACTAAAGTAGCAATCGCTTGATCTTGACCAAAAATAGAGGCTTTTAATCTTTTATCCAAATCTTTAAGTTGTTGAACGTCATTAAGAGTGATGGTTCCAACAGGAATTTGAGTGATGGTAGCGATGACTTTTTCAATCACTTTCTCATCGATAATACCTCGAGGAGCCAACTCCGGATGCAAACGAACTCGAGATCCGGCTTCATCAATCACATCAATAGCCTTGTCTGGCAGATAACGTCCATGAAGATATTTGGATGATAATTCCACCGCGGCCCTCAAAGCCCCATCCGTATATTGAGTTTTATGAAACTCCTCGTAACGAGACTGCAATCCTTTCAAAATAGAATAACTCTCATCAAGACTCGGTTCATTCACATCGATGCGTTGAAAACGCCGATTGAGAGCTCGGTCTTTTTCGAAATGTTGGCGGTATTCTTGGTGAGTGGTTGTTCCAATACAACTCAGCCTCCCATCCGCCAGCATTGGTTTCAGTAAATTTGCGGCGTCCAGACTCCCACCATTGGTGGCTCCGGCACCGACCAGCGTATGAATCTCATCAATCATCAAGATCCCTTTGGGTAGTGCGGAGAGTTCTTTCAAAACATTTTTTATTTTAGATTCAAAATCACCGCGGAACTTGGTGCCCGCCATCAGGCTTCCCATATCAAGCGCATAAATAACAGCCTCGGCCAGGGCTTCGGGAACTTTTTTCTGTTCGATCCTCTGAGCAATCCCCTCCGCTAACGCCGTTTTTCCCACTCCTGGCTCACCAATGAAAAGCGGATTATTCTTTGTCCGGCGACATAAAACCTGCACAGCACGATCAATCACATCCTCACGACCGATCAATGGATCGGCTTTTCCCTGACGAACTTTTTCATTTAAATTCACACATACTGAATCAAGTAAACTTTGTTTAGAAGAACCCTCCCCATCCTCATTTTCTGCCTGAATAAGGGGTTCTTGTGGTGAGGGAGTCTGTCCATGCGAAATGTATTGAATAATATCGAACTGACGAACCCCTTCTTGCACTAAGAAATACACGGCAGGCGAATTACTTTCGTAATAAAGAGCAATGAGAACATGGGCTACAGTGACTTCTTTTTTTCCTGAATTTTGAACTTGCATCGCGGCTCTTTGAAGCAGCCGGTGCACCGCCAATGTAAATTCGGGCATCCAGAGGCTTTCGCCACCCGCAGAATCCATTTGCTCCCTTGTTACAACAGGACTGCTTTTTTGAATATCCATTTCAAGTTGTCTTTTGAGTTTTTGAACATTGCCGCCGCAGGCCTCTAAAATTTCAACAATGAGAGGAGAACGCGTTAAAGCCAATAAGATATGCTCAGAGGTGATGAACTCATGTCTCTGGATTTTAGCGAGCTCCGCAGCTTCTGACAATAAGCGCTCTAATTCGCGACTTAACATTACTCTGCCTCCATGATTGTTTTAAGGGGATATTCATTTTGCTTGGAAACCTCATTCACTTGATGCACCTTCATCTCAGCAATTTCCTTTGTGTAAACCCCAGCGATTCCTGCTCCTTTTTGATGAACTTCTATCATAATTTGCTCAGCTTCTGAAGGCGTTTTTGAAAAATACCGTTGCAGCACAAAAGTTACAAAATTCATAGGGGTAAAGTCGTCATTCAATAAAATAACTTTATATTTCTGAGGTATTTCCACTTTATCAAGGACATCCAGTTCACCCTGGGGTTTTTGAGACATTTTAGCTTCCCTTCATACAACCGCTTCTCTTAAACTCTCCCTTCTAGAATAACCTCATATTTCTCATTGAGTAAATAGTCGATACCATGAAGTTAAAAAATACTTTTTCGTTCAGCTAGAATTTCAACCGGCTATAGATAAATGAACCCTCTATGCAATTTAAACTATAAACAATCTAGCTTTTCTGCAAAGGAGAGGCCAAGTATTGTAGTGTCAAACTGACTTCAGTAAAAGAGTTTAAAAAAAACTTTAAGGCGATTTATTTTTGTCAGATCAAAACTGTAACTTCTTGCGCAAAATAAAATTTGTTCTTTGTGGGTGACAACCGATTGAATTTAAACGGCTTTTCTTTCGACCTTATTCTGATCAATAGGAATCTGCAGATAAAATCGGGTATTCGGAAACTCTCGATCAAGAGCTAATTTTCCAAAATGAGCTTTGACAATTTCTTGCGATATGCTTAAGCCCAAGCCAGTTCCCTTGCCCGCACCCTTCGTGGTAAAAAAGGGCTGCATGAGTTGAATAGCTACATCTTCAGGAATACCTTCTCCTGAGTCGGTCACACTGAATTCTATAGTGTCATCATTAACTTTTTTAACGCCTACATGAATCCATGGGTTTTTCTGATCTCCGATAGCATCTAAACTGTTATTGATTAAATTCAATAACACTTGGCTAATCTGAACAGGTCGGCAATCAGCCACTAATTCAGGGTCCTCTAAATCATAACTCAATTGAATGCTGTTTGTTTGAATAGAGGCCTCACAAAGCCCAAAAGTATTATCAATGATATCCTGCACCTTCGATTGAATAAACGGGTCTCGAGAACCATCTCGAGAAAGAGCCCTGATGCCCTTTACGATTTTACTAATGCGCTCTGTATATTGACGAGCTTTTTCAAGCACACCGCTGATTTTTTCTCGATTGACAGGCTTATCACTTTGCAACTCTTTAATGATCATTTTGAGCATTCCCATAATGATGGTCACAGGGTTATTAATCTCATGAGCAATGCCCCCAGCCATAGCTCCCAGTGAACTCAAACGAGAGGCCTGAGCTAACTGAACAACCTGATCTCGCTCTCTTTCATGAACAAGACAAAAATCCAATTGACGATTTATCTCGGATCGAAAAGCTTCGAAATAAGTAAGATTTTCAATGAAATTCGATAACTTCTGCTGACCCGCATAAAACTGTAAACATGCCGTTATCTTTCCTTCTGAACCCACCGGTAAACACAATAATTGTTGATAAGGCCGAAAAACCTCAGGCAAAGAATCGACTGTGCATTGGTGGGTTTTAAACTTTTGGATCAAAAAAGATTGAATGGACATATTCTGAGCTTTGTCAATTTCACTCATCAATAATTGCGGTTTCTCTGCTTGATTAAAAAACCAAATTCGGCTGGGCCTCATTTCTTGATCATTGATCCAATGCCAACTAAAAGCCTCACACCCAAACTCAACCAATAGTTTTTTACCTAAACTTTCCAGAAGCAGTTCAACATTCGTATAAAATTGTCCATGAGAAGACAAAAGATAAAGGATCTTCCATTTTTTTATCTCATCTTCTAGTGAATAAGTGTTATCCTGCATAATTGGTCACTCCCTCCAATACCAACTCACCACTCATCAACAATTGATAAAAACTTGAAGCTTCAGAGAGTGTTTTTGAATCAAATGTTTCATAATGCTTTAATAAGGCCAATCCTTTTTCTTTGGATTCAACAACTAATTTATTAATGCTATCGATTCCAAAATCCCCATTGTCGAGATTTTTTAAAAGCTGATCTACATATTGAAAATGATGGTCAATTTGCTCGGCAATTTCTTCTTGGTCCTTCAAAGTGTTTTGCGGAAAATACAGCAAGCTTTTAGTTAATGTCTTGAGTGATTCAATGGAGTCAATAACAAGAGGGATATTCACCGAATTTTCGTTTTTAATATGCTCAAAAAAATGGGCGATAAAAGAATTCATCGAGCTCAAATGAAGTAACACAGAAGAGCGATGAAATTCGCTTCTTTTTGATATCTCAAATAGAAATCTTAAGTTATCTCGGCAACTTTCAATGAGAAGAAATTCATCAGAAGAACTGCTTTTATCTTTTGAATTTAAATTCAAAGATTTTCTTTTTTTTGAAAGCTCCCTGTTCAAAACCATTAAAGTTGCCTGAAAATCATAGAGCATTTCAATAGCCACATCAATTTTACGAAGCCATTCCCCCACGTTTCGATGCATGAACTTGAAGCCCTTGAAAACTTGATTCAATGTTTGATTCGCAATTAAATCGGTTTTCGTGGTCGGGTGAAAAGAAAGCCTTTCAAGTTTATCAGGAAAAGCCCTTGATGAAACTGAAACATTAGCCTCGATTTCAGCAGCTAAACATGAGCTTGACCACGCATGGTAGTTCACGAAATCTTTGGAAAGAATCCAATGATTCAACTCCTTCTCGGCATCTTTCAACGATGTTTTTTCTATATTACAAAGCCTTTGATAAAGACGTTCCAAAGTTTGAATTTTTTGAGTGGTGGGAATAAGGCTAATCGACAAATACTGCTGTTCCACCGGAGCCACCAAGACATAGACCCAATAAAAACGCCCATCAGAGGAGAGATTCTTAATATAACCCCCAAACGGCCGACCTGATTTAACTGTATCCCACATCAACTGTAAAATGATCTTTGGCATATCCGGATGATGGATCACACTGTCAGGTTTTCCTTTAAGGTCTTCGATAGAATACCCTGAGATCCTACAAAATGTTCCATTCACTAATAAAATATTTCCCCTGAGATTTGTAATAGAAAAAAATAGCTCTTCTTCTTTAGAAAGATCAATAGCAACGTCAATCATTGGGATATCATCTTTCATGGAATAACACCTTTTCTTACGTCAAGTTTAAATTCTTTGCACAACTAATACAAACAATGAATTACATCGCTGTCGCATCCTGAAGATAATTTTCTCGGGATCGACTGTTGATATTAAAACGATAAAACTGCTTAATCCTGAAGGTTTCTACAAGTCCATCCACCCGGAAAATAAGTCCAATGGATCCATCTCCTAGAAAAGTACTTCCGAAGAAAATATCGAAAGCTTTGAGATGATCGGTAAAAGGTTTTACAACCGCATCCTCAAACTCTAAAACATCATCCACAAAAATACCAAGGGCCTCTCCCTTAGATGAACGAAGCACCGTGATGGTTTTTAGCCTTGATTCATCAAAATCAGTCTTTGAGGTTCCTAAAATCTGATCTAATTGCACAACAGGGATTAACTCATCTTCCAAAGACAATATATAAGTATCTTCGATTTTAGTTAATTTCACGGTATCAGTTTCACCATCTAAATGGACAATCCGATAAACATTTTCATTGGGAATCCCCAATTGCATTCCAGAAATCAAGATAAAAAGACATCGAGTAATTAAAACTGATTTAGGCATGGGCATTGCCAATGTGATAGAAGAGCCTTGTTCTGGTACAGAAGCAATTTCCACTTCGCCGCCAATAGCTTCAACAGCTTCTTTGACCGCACTCATACCTATGCCGCGGCCACTGATGTCTGTGACCTTCTCGGCCGTCGAAAAGCCAGGAGCAAAGATCAAAGACCAAACATCTTCGTCCTTCATAAGGGTGGCTTGCTCTTTAGTGATCAAACCTCGATCTATGGCCCTCTCACTGATTTTTTCCGTTTGCAAACCGCGACCATCATCTTTCAGACGAACATAAACATTATCGTTCTCTTCAAAAGCTTCAATTGTCAAAATCCCTGCCTGAGGTTTTCCTTTGTGAACACGTTCATTCGTAGACTCCAACCCATGATCAATACTGTTTCTTACAATATGAATGAGCGTATTATTCAAAATCTCAGCAATTGCAGTATCAATGCGAAGCTCTGCTCCTTGCACCTTTAGAATAACAATTTTATCAAGCTGCTTCGATAAGTCGCGAACGACACGATTTAAAGGAGCTACCAAATCCTTGACTGGTACTTTTCTTAAATCAAGAATATGCGTTTGAAGACTGCCATTGAGTTTATGCAGTTCTTCCAAAAGACTCGACATTCTCTCAAGTTCTCGATCACCATTGTATCTGAGTTTTAGACTCCGATCGATTTTATTGATCATGTTTCTCACGACTGTTAACTCACCAGAAATATGCATAAGCGTATCTAAAAGAGCGATAGGAACTTTAAGGTTTTTGTCGTCTTTTTTACGATCTTCTTTTTTTCTGTTATTATTAGAACTCGGCGGGATTGATTTGAACGATTCCTCTCCTCCCCCTTCTCTTCTTGGAGCAACAGGCGCTAAAGAAGGCATTGTCAGAATTTCATCAGCAAATGACGGAGTTTCTGTCGCCACCGCAGGAACAACGTAAGGATCGTTCGTATGGATGTTTGCAACAATTCCAGATTCCCTCTCTTTTGGAGATTCCTCTACCATGGGTTCACGCGATGAAAAATCTGCGATTGGAATCTCCGTTGGCTCTACGGTAGAAGGCTCCACGACCACAGGGAAATCCAAAATGGAAGCCTCTGTCGTGGGAGAATCTAAAGGATCGGAAGAGGCCGATGACTCTCCTGGGGATGATTCTTCTGATAATTTTGTCCAAGAATTCTCAGCATCGAGAGATTCCGTTGCTTGAAAAAATGAAGAATCAATTGTTTTTTCACCCTCTTCCACCTTTATGTCTAAAGCGGAATTTTGAGATGAAAAGAAATTAAAATAGGCAGCAAGTTCCCCTTCTTCGTATTCGCGGTGAAAATGGGCTTCAAGATCCTCAATGAGTTCCTTTGATTTATCCAAGGCCTTCAACATAGATGTAATAATATCACTCGTTAATACAATTTCACCCGATCTCATCTTGTTAATCAGGTCTTCAAATTGATGCATGAATCTTTCTAAATTTTTTGGCTGCAGAAAGCTACTGCCACCCTTAAGAGTATGAATATTTCCAAAAATGGAATCTAATGCGATTGTAGGCTCCGCATTATCCTCAAGACTCAATACCAGCTCTTCTGTGTTCTGTATGATACTTTCAGCGTTTTGTATAAACGCTCCACGCAACTTAACTTCTTCTCCGAGAAGTGAAATTTTTGTTAAAACATCAAAGCGCAAAAAATTATGCCAAGCCTCTTCGGACAAACTTTTATTCAAATAGCAATGAGGTGAAAGATCTTTACCTTCTTGCGTTGTGTGATTAGACGTATCGATTTCAAAAGGGTTAAGATCTGTGAGAATCGCAAAAGGAGTGTCATTCGTATTTTCTAAAACAAGTTCTCGAATGATTCGGCCTTGCTGATCACTGAGATCAAATCCCGAAAGAATCATCACAATTTTAGAACCATATTTATTAAGGGATTTTTTGGCTTCCACCAAATCCTGACAACAAACGGGGTATAATCCCAATTCCGTAATTTCATGCTCTAATTTATCTTTTAAGCTTTCAGAATCAGTGAAAATAAGAGCATACAGTTTATCAAGACCGGATACGGCCCCAAAAGTTTTATGTTTCGTTGCAACAGAACTTTTAAGCCACTCATCAGAAAAAATCTCAGCCATAAAACCTCTTCTTCCTATGAACTCTTACGAGTCAATTCCTTTTAAGGCTTGAACAATGGTCGGTGATAAAAAGCTCCAAGTCGAAGGATCCTTCAAGAGTCTTTTAAACTCGTCTTTATAATTAAGCCTTGGCTTACCCCATTGAACCTGACAAAGATCATCTAAAAATTCCACAACCTGAATTAATTGCGCCTCAGCATTCACTTTTTCCGCACGAACACGAGGAAACCCTGTTCCATTGATGCGCGAATGAGAATGAAGAATGGCTTCTCTCACAACAGGATCTATTTGGAGTTTCTTTTGAGCCGCGCAATTAATACTGAACTGAGGATGCTGTTCGTAAATTTTGCGTAATTCTCCATCTAGCGCAGCGACTCCCCCTTTTCGGATAATGTCTAAACACTCTCTGGGTAAATTCAACAAACCAATGTCACACAATAGAGTTGCTAAAATGGCATGTTCAGGGTTTCCAACATCTCCCATCATTGATAAATATCCCACCATAGCCGCTCTTTCGGGAGCTCGGTCGCAAAAATGAAAACTGCCTTGAACAGACTGACTGATCACATCAAAAACGCTGCCTGCACTCATCATGGCTGAAACCAAATCGCGGCTGAGCTTCTGACATTGCTCCATTTGTCTTTTGCCTTCTTCATAGGAAACAATTTCCGTCTCTTCTGTCAGGTGATTAACCAAATTCAGATACGATTCTTTAAATTCGTGAAACTGAGACCGACAACGCCGAATCAAACCATTCGCCGATTGATCTTGATTTTCTTGTAAATAATTATGATAGCGCTCTAAATCAGTGCGCCGTATGTAAACATCCCCAATTTTTTTTATTTTCTCAAAACGAGCTGAGTTCACCACCGTATTCGCAGCAACAATGGGATAATAGCGACGGTTCGCAGACATATAGTAAAACAAGGACAAGCTCACTTTGGAATCCAATTTGAAATCATGAGGCTTCACAGGAAGGTATTCAGAGCCAATGTACTGACTTGCAAAAAAATCAAAGCGCACTCGTTCTAAAAATTCATTTTCTGACATGATAAAATTAGCACCGGATTTACGAATCCATTGCAATATATCCTTATCAAACCGTTTCGGACATACCACAAGAAGGGGAGTTTTTGGAAAGATGTAACGCAGAACCTGCAAGTACCCCACGACATCATTTTGATCCTGAGCTGGTGCCGCATCGAGTATCACAAAGTTAACTAAAATATTCGCCAGGGTTTCGGCAACGCCCTCAATCACTTTGATCTGGCAATGACTGTAACCATAAATTTTTGCAAAGGACTCCACTCGCTCATCATAAATCGGATTAGGACTAACAAGGAGAATATCAAATTTTTTATCTTCATTATTTTGGAGATCAACGGCTTCTGACATAAAAATAGTTTGAGGGATAAACCAGTTTTGATCAAATTGTGTTACAGAAATTAAGACCAAAGACTATTCTCTGAATTCCCCAATACCATTCACTCGTGTTCCAGATCCGCTTTCCATTCGGCCAAATAATGAAAGGCCTTCAAAGGCGTTAACTCATCGAGGTTGAGGTCTTTGATGCGACAGTAGAGCTTTTCTTTTGCAGGATCTATTGTTTGCCCTGGAGCCAAACCTGAACTTTCCTCTAAGATATAATCTTCAAAACTCAATTGCGACGAAACCGTCACCTTTTGAGATTCTACTTTTTTTAATAATGACTTTGCTCGCTTGGTGATGCTGCTGGGCAACCCTGCCAATTCAGCGACGTAAATCCCATAGGACTTCAGCGCCGGACCTTTTGCCAGTGTATGAAGAAATTCCACATCAGAATCCCTTTCACTCACGGACATGTGGTAATTGAATAAATTAGAATAGTGCCCTTCTAATTCTGTCAATTCATGGTAATGGGTCGCAAAAAATGTGATGGATTTTTTTTGAGTCACCAAATGCTCTAAAATAGATTGCGCCAGAGACAAGCCATCAAAAGTACTCGTACCACGCCCTATTTCATCAAAGATCACCAGTGATGATTGAGAGCATTTTTTGATGATCTCTGCGGCTTCACTCATTTCCACCATAAAGGTACTCAGTCCCTCTGATAAATGATCGCTAGCTCCAATGCGTGTAAAAATCTGATCAAAGAGCGGCATCTCCGCTCTTTCACAAGGTACAAATCCACCCATTTGAGCCATAATGGCAATGACCGCTGTTTGTCGCATTAAAGTGCTTTTTCCAGCCATGTTAGGTCCTGTCAGAAGCATACAATGGCCCGGATCTAAATGAATATTATTGGATATGAAAGTTCCAGCTCCTTCTTGTTCCACCACGGGGTGACGAGCCCCCCAAAGTCTTAGGCTTCCTGAAGTATGAAACTGAGGACGACAGTAATTCTGCTCTAATGAGAGCCAAGCCAAACTTGACAAGACGTCCATCTCCGCCACTTCATTTGCTAAGTTCCGATAGGCTTGAGCCGTACTCACGATTTCTCGTCTCAATTGATCATAGATCGACCATTCTAAATCAGCGCGTTTGGACTGAGCCGCCAAAACTTTTTTTTCAAGATCCATGAGCTCATCTGTACAATACCGTTCTGCATTGGTTAAAGTCTGCTTGCGCAGATAAGTCGATGGCACTTTATCTTTATGAAGATGAGTCACTTCGATGTAATACCCAAAGACGTTATTATAACGAATTTTAAGGGAGTTAATTCCAGTCGCAGCCCGCTCTCGCTCCTCTAATTCGGCCAGTAGAGTTTGCGTATTCTGAGTGAGCCGAATGATTTCATCAAGCTCCGGTGAAACTCCTTCACGAATCAAATAGCCTTGTCTTGTAGACAAAGGAGCATCTTCTCGAATTGTTTTTAAAATTCGATCCGACTGCTCCTGAAAGAGTTGTCCTTGATGGGGAGCCATTCGCAGAGTCCAGCCCTCTTGTTGCGCCATCGCCAGAACGGATAAAGATCCTTGCGTCGCTTGAGCCAGAGATAAGAGATCCCGAGCTTGACTCTGGGGTGTGACCAAACGACTCATGCGCCGCTCAATATCTCCAATTTGAGCTAATCTTTTACGAAGCTCTTTAAGCTCGTTCAAGCGGACTCTCCATCTCTCCACCTGATTCAATCGCGTCTCTAAAATGTCTGGATCTCGGAGCGGAAAAGCCAGCCATTGCCTTAACAACCGCCCTCCCGCCGACGTTTGTGTACGATTTAAAGCTCTAAATAAACTTCCTTTACTTTCGCCTTTATAAGTCTCATACACTTCCAGATGTCTCAGCGTCGTTGGAGAAAGAATCAAGCGCTGCTGCCACTCTCTTTTTTCAAAGGTATTTAAAATAGCGAGGGTCTCCTCATTCCCTAAGCTACGAATATAAGAACGTAACAAAGAACAAGCGATAGGTTCTTGCTCTTGTTCCACCAATAGGTCATCATGAACCGAAAGACTGAGAAAGAGATTTTGGTTTTTCCAGTGACTCAAATCGCCACTCTTCACCACTAATTCCGCCACAGGTAAAACATGGAGGAGTTGATGCCAACGTTCAGAATCTTTGGAGTGAAAATAAAAAGCCTCTCCGGTTGTTGAATCGACAAAAGCCATAAATGGCCCTTCAACACAAGCCATATAATGAGACTCAGTGGCTTCGAGCGTGTCACTGTCAAACACCATTCCGGGAGTCAGGATACGAGTGACTGCTCGCTTTACAATGCCCTTCGCCATCTTAGCATCTTCCACTTGATCACAAATAGCCACTTTATGACCACACGACAGAAGCTTATTGATATGAGCCGCAATGGAGTGATGAGGAACCCCGCACATCGGAGTTTCATCTAAGGCTTTCTTGTTCCGAGACGTCAAAGCAATCCCCAAAAGAGGAGCTGCCGTCACCGCATCGTCAAAAAACATTTCAAAGAAATCTCCCATCCGGAAAAAAAGAATCTTATCGGCATGGGCGGATTTAATTTCCCAATACTGCTTCATCAAGGGAGTTGAGGTATCTTTTGCTTTTGTCATGGGTAAGGGGATAATCAACTTAAAGCGAGAATTCACCCATCGACTTACAACGTCATAGGAATAATCCTAAAGCTTTTGGATAGCTCCCAGTTTCTTAAGTTGCCCCTCAATCTGAGACGCATCTCCATAAACCACGATCCCCAATTGCTCCGGCTTGAAATAAGTCTTCAAAAGACCATTCACTTGAGGGAGAGTTAAAGCTTTCACATTTGTCACGAATTGAGTGAGATAACTCTCATCAATGCCATAAAATCTCAAAGCCAACATCTGATAAGCCAGAGCCTCGGTCGTCTCAACAGCTCGTGGAAACTGGCCAATGAGTGTGGATTTAGAGGCCTCTAATTCTTCTTGCGTAATTCCTTTTTGCGAAAAATCACGATAAACTTCCAAAGATGAAGAAATCGCTTCACCCACCTTATCGTTCCGCGTAAATGTAT
Source organism: Bdellovibrionota bacterium (assembly GCA_963170155.1). Lineage (GTDB taxonomy): Bacteria > Bdellovibrionota > Bdellovibrionia > Bdellovibrionales > Bdellovibrionaceae > CAUJGP01. The sequence goes on from CAUJGP010000015.1 coordinate 125,636, forward strand.
CGATCATAAAAGGCCCTATGAACTTTCGAGCGTCAAAAGAAGATGAAACTCCATAAGTTAAACCCAAATCATCTCTCACACGCTGATTCAATCGGCTGGCAAAAGCACCGCCCAAGACCATATTGGCAGCACGGAGAGCCATGAAGTCCGGATGAGTCCGATTAATGAACAAGTGCCCCATGCGAATTTGGGTTTGAACTAAACCCTTTTTATTTTTAAGAAAAATCCCGGACGTATTGTTTTGAACGTCTTTTGCGACTATGGCCGGTGGCTGGCGATCTGAAACCCAAGTGGAAAACTTCGTTCTGACCTGTTGAATGAAAAGATCGTCAAAATCCCCTACCACGGCCACTCTGATATTTTTAGGAATAAAATATTTTTGATAATGAGCGACAACATCCTTACGCTGGATTTTAGATAAACTTGTCAACTCTCCCATAGTTGGACGTGCATAAGGATGATTTTGAAATAAAACTTTTGACATCAATCGATCTGCGAATTGATCAGGATCATCTTCCATCTTGTGAAGCACCCCAAGAATTTGTTTCTTCACTCGATCTAATTCTTTTTGTTCAAATTGAGGCATCAATAGGATTTCAAGAAAAGAATCCAATAAATGATACTTGGTATAAGATAAGCCTTTAATAGACATGTGAGTGAAGTCATACCCTGGCTGAATAGATAACGAGGCTCCTAAACTTTCCAACTGTTCTGCAATCTCAGCACTGGAATGTTTTTTAGATCCTTCATCCAAAAGACTCGCTGTTAAATAAGATAAACCTGAGAGATCTTTTGAGTCATCAATAGCTCCGCTACTGACAAAAGCCATGATATTAATACGCGGCAAGCTGCTGTCGCGAATAAAAAGAAGCTTTAAACCATTATTCAATTCAACTTCTTGCTTTTCAGGCAGTCGTACTCCCTCCGAAAAAGCAGATGCACTGTCCTGCTTTTGTGCTGAATGACAGCCTGACAAGAGACTCCCCGCCACAACAAAACACCCCATGATCTCCCAGCCCATTAAACTTCTTAGTATCCTCATTTTATTTCCTCTCCTTGACGGGAGCATCCACTGTGATCAAAACTCCTCCACTCTTGACTAAATAACTCTGAACACGCTTTAAATCATCCAAGGTCACCTTGAGATAACGATCAATGTCGCGGAAAAATTCTCGATAATCGCCAAAAAGAACTTCATTCATGGCCAGTAATTTAGCTTTACCATCATTCGTTTTAAGAGCTTCAACATAGTCGCTTAAAATCATATTCTTCGCTTTAACCAACTCTTCTTCTTTCAGGGTGTGCTTTAGAAACTTTTCTAATTCAGACTCAAGAGCTGATTTCAAGGCTCGTGCTTTCACACCGGGCTTGGCGACGGCCTGCACATAAAAAATGCCAGAGTCCTGCATGGTATAGTGGCCACTTCCTGCTGACAAAGCGATTTGCTGGCGATAAACAAGTTCTTGGAAAAGATGAGATGACTTGCCTTGACCCCAAATAGCACTCAACAAATCAAGAGCGTAAGCATCATCAACACCACTTTTAATAGTGCGAGCGCCCCACATCAATTCGGGAGAATTAACAGGAAAAGAGACTCCTTCTTCGACTCTTTGTGCCGAACCTTGCACGGGTTGATTTTGGCGCTGAGGTCGTGGAAGACTTTTGATGGATCCATAATAACGCTGAATCCACTTTTTTGTCGTAGCCACATCAAAATCTCCGACAATAACCACCACAGCATTCGAAGGAATGTACCATTTTTTATAAAAACGATTTAACTTTTCAATATTGAAATTGTTAATATCATCCATCGTTCCAATCACGGGAAGCGCGTATTTGAAGCCTTTGAATACAAGGCCATTGAGTTTTTCCCAAACCAATCCACCTGGATTATTATCCACTCTCATTCGCCGCTCTTCTTTAACCACTTCTCTTTCTTTTTGAAATTCCTCATCCACGATATGCAAGTTTTGCATACGATCGGACTCCATATCCATGATCAATTCCAACTTTGAACTGGGGAGAATTTCAAAATACCCCGTGTAATCTTGATTCGTAAAAGCATTATTCACAATGCCATTGGCTTGAAGAATACGGTCAAACTCTTTATTTGGATAACGAGGCGTCCCTTTAAACATCATGTGTTCAAACAGATGCGCCAACCCTGATTCACCAGGGAGTTCATCTTTGGCTCCCACTCGAAACCATGTATGATAAGAGACAAGGGGAATGGATTTTTGAGAGTGCAATAAAAACTCCATTCCATTAGACAGAGTCACTCGCTCCACTTCAAAATCTAACTTGATGCTTTTCGGGCTCTCGTTTTTGCGGATTCCAACAAGAGCCCCCATCTCTCCGCTCTCTTTTTCAGCTCCACTCAAAGAGGCACCTGTGACTAAATCCTTTCCGCTCGCCGAAGGAGAGGTTCTTGCTGTCTCAATAGCATGGCCCGGAGGAGATAAAAAAAATAACGAAAAGACAACCTCTAAAAACATAAACAAATCCTCCCAAAACAATAAGCAGGAACCCAAGAGACCCCTCAAAGGGACTTCTTTTTTCTCAATTTTGTGGCACTAACTGATTACTAAAGCCTCAGATTCAAAGCCTAAAAGCACAACTCTTTACGCTCTGCATGTCAGAAATACTTTTTTATCAATGCCCACTTTCTAAACTAAACTTATTGATTATGATAAGGAAGACCTTTGATGATCGTAAAGGCCCTATAAACTTGCTCCAGCAAAACTGTTTGTGCAACAAGGTGGTTCAAGGTCCACGGCCCCATTTGCAAGATCACTTTAGCTCGCATCTTAACCTCGTCACTCACTCCATACGCTCCCCCAACCATAAAAACAATCCTCTTGTAAGATTGAGAAAGCCCCTCTCTCTCCACCCACTGTGCAAACTGAAGAGAAGACCAGTTTTTACCTCCTTCATCCAAAAGGACAACGAGATCCTCTGGCTTGAGGTATTTTAAAAGTTGTTCGGATTCTTTTTTCTTTTTTTCTGTGGCCTGGGCCCGATCCATTTTAGGAGCTTTTAAAGCTTCGATTTCAAATGAAACAAAATAGTTTATTTTTTTTAAATACAGTTCTTTAAGCTCTTGAAACCATTTTTCTTTATTTGAAGTTATCGTTAATAAAACGATTTTCACAAGAACCCCGCCCTTCCATGAATAATAGCCTTAAGGGACTACGCGAATTCTAAATGTAGATTTAACACGATAATACTTTTCGTTTTCCGCACCTTCATTGGTTAATTCTGAAGCCTTAACAGTCAACTCTCCTGACGCTGAAATTTCAGGGCGATCGGGGTTTGCTAAAGAGAGCGGACATGCAATTCGACACCTTGGATTGCTTGTAATCGTACCTGGAGCCATAAACATACCTCCTAAAAAAAGATTTTTCTTACGAATTTCATTTTCCGTAGGGTCAGCAGAAGTCACAGCAGGAACACGAACTCCAATCGCCTCTTCAGATTCAAAAAAACTATTAAGATACTGCGTTAACTCGCAAGAACTTTCGCCCCCTTGCAATCCAACCCCAGTAAATCGAATCTTAGCCTGGTGAACGATAAGCTTCGTATTCTTCTTCCACTGCATACTCATTCGATTAAATAAAACAACGGGGCCTCGAATTGCGGGATCGACCACTCCTCCGCCAGTCTCATTATTAATTCCTTCGATGATTTGATCACAACTATAAGCATTCAACTCTAAAACCAAAGTTTCAGTAGGAACTATTTTAAGCACAAGGTCATCTTGTGGTTTTTTGCCGCAAGACCCTACCGCCACGAGCAGCAAAATACCACCCAATCCCTGGGCAAGTTTCATAAAACACTTCTTTTTAGAATGTTTCATAATGTAACTCTCTCCTTAAAGACCCTTTATTTGAGCTTCTCACAATCTATTTTAGTCTGGAGCTTCAAGAGACTCAACCCAAGGCCAAAGTATTTTTTAAAACCCGACGAAAGCAGAGGCTTAAACACCTTTGTTTCTCTTTGCGTTTCAAAACGAGCCACCCTCTGACCACACAACCTCATTCATAATAACAACAACTGGTACAAATAAAATTCGCGGAGCACCATATCTCTTTTTGAAAATACTTTTACACCTATTTGATTTTATTTTTCTCTAGGGCTATGAAAGTAAAAGCCCTCTCTTTAATTTTAAAAAGGATGAATTGAATTATGGCTGAACCACGTCGCATTGTTGTCACCGCTGCACTTCCCTACGCTAACGGAAAAATTCATTTAGGTCATCTTGTGGAATACCTTCAAGTGGATTTTTGGACACGTTTCCAGAAAATGCGTGGGCATGAGTGCCTTTACATTTGTGCTGACGATACCCATGGAACCCCTATTATGGTGCGCGCTCGCCAAGAAGGTCGCAGTCCTGAAGATCTCATTGCTCAGTCTTTAGAAGAACACCAACAAGATTTTCACGACTTCCTGATTGAATTTGACCATTACGGATCCACCCACAGTGAAGAAAACAAAACCCTTGTCTCTGAAATCTTCAATACTGTTAAAGAAAAAGGCCATATCCGCTCCAAACTTATTGAACAGCTTTATTGCGAGCACGATAAAATGTTTTTACCTGACCGCTTTGTCAAAGGAACATGCCCTCGGTGTGGCTCCACCGAACAATACGGTGACTCTTGCGATAAATGTAGTGCCACCTATTCTCCAATGGAGCTTAAGGATGCCCAATGCTCTCTCTGCGGCACTAAACCTACGATCAAAAGCTCAGAACATTTGCTTTTTCAACTTCAGCACTTTCAAGACTTTTTAAAAGAATGGGTGCCGCAACACACACAACCAGAGATTGCAAGAAAGATGTCTGAATGGCTGGAGCAAGATTTAAGAGAATGGGATATTTCCCGCGACGAACCCTACTTTGGCTTTAAAATTCCCGGCTACGACGACAAATACTTCTATGTCTGGGTGGACGCGCCCGTTGGATATATTTCATCAACCTGGCAATGGTGCCAAAAAAAGGGCAAAAAACTAGAGGACTACTGGCAACACAAAAAAGCTGAAATTTTTCACTGTATCGGAAAAGATATTGTTTACTTTCATGCTCTCTTTTGGCCCGCCCTGCTCAGCGAATCTCGTTTCAAAACTCCTTCTGCCATTTGGGTCCATGGGATGCTCACCATCAATGGTGAAAAAATGAGTAAATCAAAGGGAACCTTTATCAGCGCCCGCACTTATTTAAATCACCTCTCCCCTGAGCACTTGCGCTATTATTATGCCTGCAAACTCTCCAGCAGCATTGATGATCTCGATTTAAATTTAGAGGATTTCACACAACGGGTGAATAGTGACCTCATTGGAAAAATAACTAATCTTGGATCGCGGGGAGCCCAACTTCTCTCCAAAAAAATGGATGGAGTTCTTGGTACGCCCTCTGCTGAAGGCCTCGATTTGATTCGTTATGCCCAAAAACAGTCTGAAACGATCGCCGCTCATTATGAAGCCAGGGATTTTTCAAAAGCCATTAATGAAATTAGAGCGATCGCTGACAAAGCGAACAAATACTTTGATGAAAAAGCACCCTGGAAAACTCTAGAGTCACACCCTCAAGAAACTAAGGAGATCATTAGTACAATCTTAAATATTTTTCGAATCCTCAGTATTTACCTCAAACCCATTCTTCCTCATTATGTCAGCCGAGTTGAAAAGCTTTTCGGTGAATCCAATTATTCATGGTATCATGTTGCACAAACTTTAGAAAATGTTCGATTGAATGAATACGAACATCTCAGTTCTCGTATTGACCCTGTCAAAGTAAAAGCAATTCTAGAAGAAACAAAGAAGACGTGAGAGTTGCATGTATCTTATGCACTCTCCAAACATTCTTACTTTAACTTTAAGTTTTGACATTGCTCCTGTTTTTTCTTATGGTTCCTGCTCCATAAAAAACAAATAACATATAACAAAACGGTATAAGAATATGAGGTTGACATGAGAATGCTATTGTTTGCGGCACTCACTTTGTTGACAAGCTCAGCTTTTGCAAGTGAAGCTGATCTTGTCATCCCAAATCTGGACATTGCCTTTCCTCTGCTCGGGAATCTTTCGGGTCATTCCATTTTGGCAGGCGGAGCCATTGTTTCGATTCTAGGGATTCTTTTTGGACTTTATGAATTTATGGGAATTAAAAAATTACCTGCTCATAAATCCATGCTTGAGGTTTCAGATCTCATTTATGAAACCTGCAAAACATATCTTTTCCAGCAAGGAAAGCTTTTAATCGGCCTCGAAATCTTCATCGGCCTTTGTATTATCTATTACTTTGGGTTTTTAATGGGATTTGACGGTGCTCGCGTGGCGACGATCCTGATGTGGTCTGTACTCGGAATTTTGGGATCCTTTGCCGTTGCATGGTTTGGAATCAGACTGAACACCTATGCCAATAGCCGAACCTCTTTTGCTTCTTTAAGAGATAAGCCCTACCCTGTTATGGATATCCCATTGCGCGCAGGAATGTCCATCGGAGTGGTTCTAATCTGCGTAGAACTCATTCTAATGATTATCATCCTCACTATGGTTTCTGCAGAAGCCGCCGGTGCTTGTTTTATTGGGTTTGCCATTGGGGAATCTTTAGGAGCCAGTGCGCTTCGCGTTTGCGGTGGAATCTTCACTAAAATTGCCGACATTGGTTCTGATTTAATGAAGATCGTTTTTAAAATCAAAGAAGACGATGCTCGAAATCCTGGTGTAATTGCTGATTGTACAGGTGATAACGCAGGCGACTCAGTAGGTCCTACAGCCGATGGTTTTGAAACTTACGGAGTTACAGGCGTGGCTCTGATTAGCTTCATTGTGTTAGCGGTTGGTTTCCACATGATCAACGGCGCTCGAGAATTGATGCCTGAGGGAATTGAACTCCAAGCTACATTTATTGTCTGGATTTTCGCAATGAGAATTTTAATGGTCGTGACATCCATTGTTTCTTACTGGGTGAACAACGCCATCTTCAAAGCTAAATACTCTCAAGCCAAACACTTTGATTTTGAAGTTCCCTTGACAGCTCTTGTTTGGATCACATCGATTGTATCGATCCTTGTCACCTTTGCTGTCAGTTACTTGATGCTCAGTGATATTCAAAATGGAATTTGGTGGAAACTTTCAACGATTATTAGTTGTGGAACTCTTGCAGCAGCGATTATTCCAGAGCTCACTAAAGTATTCACATCCTCCAAATCAAAACATGTGTTGGAAGTGGTAGAAGCTTCTCGCGAAGGAGGTGCTTCTCTGAACGTTCTTTCTGGTATTGTGGCTGGTAACTTCAGTGCTTTCTGGAAAGGGATTACCATGGTGGCTCTGATGTTTGTGGCTTATAAAACAAGCCAAGAAGGTCTTGATGCCCTCATGATTTACCCTGCCGTCTTTGCTTTTGGTCTCGTGGCTTTTGGAATGTTAGGAATGGGGCCTGTCACTATTGCCGTCGACTCTTATGGACCTGTAACAGACAATGCTCAGAGTGTATTCGAACTTTCACAGATTGAAACACTTCCTAATATTGATAAAGAAATCGAAAAAGATTTTGGTTTCAAGCCTGACTTTGAACGTGGAAAATTATTTTTGGAAGAAAATGATTCTGCCGGAAATACCTTCAAAGCCACGGCAAAACCAGTTCTTATTGGTACAGCGGTAATCGGTGCAACAACCATGATTTTCTCTATCATCCTTCTTCTTAACTTGAAGCTTGATTTGATGGATCCTCAAGTGCTTATGGGTCTCATTACTGGTGGAGCTGTTATTTACTGGTTCACAGGCGCATCTACACAAGCCGTAGTGACAGGAGCCTATAAAGCCGTTGAGTATATCAAGAAAAATATTAAACTGGATTCCAATTCCAAAAAGGCGTCCGTGGAAGACTCTAAAGCTGTAGTGAAAATTTGCACTCAATTTGCTCAGCTAGGAATGGTTAATATTTTTGGAGTGGTGTTCTTTTTGACACTCGCTTTTGCTTTCTTCTCTCCTGTTTTCTTCGCAAGCTATCTCATTTCCATTGCCGTGTTTGGTCTTTACCAAGCTATGTTTATGGCGAATGCAGGCGGAGCTTGGGATAATGCTAAGAAACGCGTAGAAGTAGACTTGAAAGAAAAGGGAACAGAGCTTCATGCCGCGACTGTTGTGGGTGATACTGTTGGCGATCCCTTTAAAGATACGTCTTCTGTTGCTTTGAATCCCATTATTAAGTTCACAACTTTGTTTGGGCTTTTAGCTGCAGAAATCGCGGTTAAACTCTCTAACCATGGCCAAGACACAAACATGACATCAACCATCGCTATCGTTATGAGTCTTCTTGGTTTAGTTTTTGTGTGGAGATCTTTCTACACTATGAGAATCAAATAAAAGAAGATTAATCATTAATTAGAAATGCCAATGACAGCGCTCGCTCATTGGCATTTCAAGATTCGACCTATCTCCGTCACCGAATATCCGAAATCAGGGGCGATTTTTCAAAACTAAGTCAGCGTAAAACCAACCCATAACAGGAGCGTCTGTCGCTTCTAACCCCATACTCACTATTATCCCCCACACCCACAACTTCCTAAAAAAATTTATTAATCCCGATTGACAACCATTGAAAAATTCAGAAGAATTTTATTAAATGCAAAAGTTTTTTTACCTTCCTTTTTTATTATTGGTGTGTTCATGTGCTCAGCTTCACCATGTTCAACTCGGGGAGATCATGAGCCACCCTGATTATGTTCAAAAGCCCTTTGATATCAAAATCAGTGAATCTGGTATTAATTTAGGAGAGGCCGCTGATGTTTCAAAAATCCTGCTTCGTAAAGATAGACACTCGGATGTTGACAATCTTGCTGGATGGATTGGACTTTTTCAAATCGGACCCAGAACAGGTAATCCAGTTTATGTTAAAGACTATGCAAAAAACTTAATCCATCTTATTTATGAAAAATGCCCCTCTGGAAAAGTCACGGGCCTCATGTCTGTAAGAGAGTCACGAAAGTATCCCGTTATTTCTGGAGAGATCGTTAAAGTGACTGGCTATTGTTTAATAAGAAAGGGCAGCTAAACTATGAGAAGTTTATTTTTATTATTAATAGGTTCGATCCTTTTAGCCAGTTGCGCTTCAATCAACAGCGTGTCATTGACTCCTATTCCTGCCAATCGAAAGACACAAGTCAGGACTGAAAAAAGTAAGATTATTTTACTAGGATTTAATTTTGATAATGATTTTGTTGATGAAGCTGTCAGCGATCTCACAAGACAATGTCCCAATGGACAAGTCACAGGTCTTTTAACCAAAGATGAAAATATTAATTATTTTCTTTATTTTGTTTGGAAAAAACAAATTACGGCCACTGGCTTTTGTGTTCCTGTAGCCGCCTCAACCACTTCTACTAAAACGAAATCTCGAAAAGCGGCCTCTAATGAGGGAACTCATAATTCTATATCTGAAAGTGAGTTGTAAAAATGCTCCGCGCCTTCGCCCTCCGCTGTGCTTTTATTTTTGCGCTCTTTTCAACAGGTTGTACTCACAGCATTCATATAGCGAATGTAAGCGATTTTGCACCGACTTATAAAGAGTATAGCAAAGGCGAACTTGTTAAGGCGAAATCGGAGCAATTTGCGGTGATGGGCTTTGTAACAGAAACCAATTATGTCGATAATGCCTATAAAAAATTAATGGCTAGCTGCCCCAATGGAACAATTCAAGGCATCACCACGCAATATTCAACCAGCCATGGTTTTCTATCATGGACTAACATCATTGAAATGCAAGGGCTCTGCATCAGATAGTCCTCGCGTCCCTTTACTTAAATCATACCTGACTTTACACAAATCATATTTACACTCAGTGCGAGCAGCCCAATAAGAAGCCATCTTAACTTTTATTCTTAAGATCTTATCAACAATCATCAATAAAAACGTCATTGTGGGAACTTAGCAAAACAAATACAGAAGTTACGCTTCTTGCTGAGTCAGCTTCAACTCCTCTGACACCGGGACAGCAAGCGTGGTTCATTTCTGTTGATGATGGAAATAAAAAGTTTTCTTTGGACAATGGGAGCGATATGACTTTGTCTTCATTGTGGAAAACCACTGATTAACTACGGTGATTCTGCATTGTCAATTTCAAACTCAACCCGTCGATTTTGCTGTCGTCCTTGGTAATTACCATTGTCCGCGATAGGTTGAGTTTCACCAAAACCTTTTGCATACGTCTTGTCGGGGGAAAGTTCTGAGTACTTATTTAATAAATATGTTCTTACCGTATTCGCTCGCCTTTCACTAAGGTTTTGATTGTATTCTTCGCTTCCCATTGAATCCGTGTGGCCTTTGATGACAATAGACTTAATCACTGATTTATCAATGCTATTAAAAAAATCATCAATCTCAGGGATATTACGCGTTCTTAACCGATCCGAATCAGTATCGAATAATATATTGGCGTTCAATAATAACTTCTTTGGCGCGGGCATTGCTGTAGGGATCTCTGGTGGAGGCGCTGATTTTTCTGTTTCACAAAAAGGCCCAAAAGCCCAGTTCACACCCATGTAGGCGCGCATCTCAGGACTCCCAATTGCTGACGCGAGCTGCGTACCTCCACCAAAATGAAAGGCCACAGATTGACTTACATCTTTTTTCAATCCCAATTGCCATTCTAAGCTGTTCAAGTTTTTTGAAGACGCTTGATTGGAGCCAGAGGTGAATTGAGAGCCAAAAACCTCAAATACAAACTTGGCATCTAAAGAGCTAACAAAGTAACTGCTGGCAACAGAATAAATCCATTGATTCCCTAACGTTTCAAAAGGCATATCCGGAACAGTTTCCCCTCGATTATGCCACCGATACCCCACATTAAAAGCTGAAGCTATCTTTTCATTCCAAGCTTTATCGACAACAAATTCAAAATTGACGGTGGGCTTGGCTCCCTTTCCTGAGAAAGGATTATTCTTAATCAGGTTTTGGTTCATACTCAAAACACCGGCCATTCCGCCCTGATCATCACCAGAAATCCGATATTTAACATTTCCACGAATTTCTGTCGCACCTCTCGTTTTGTAATTTACATTTGAGTAAAGATCATCAATATCCTGCCTAAGAATAAAGGGAACACTGATACCAAAATCCAAATTATTGCTCAACCCCCATCCCAAACTAAGATCAGCGCCCCACAAGCTATCTTGAGGCTTATCTCCCGCCAAGTAAGTCTTACCGTTGCTATCCGTATAGTTTTTATTATATGTAATCGCATTCTTCGAATAATTTATGAAAAAGCCCATGTTGAGAATGCATGGTTTCAATGTTTCAGAAGAATGAACGGTGATAAAATCTAAACCTGAAGTTGTTGGATTAAACGTTTGGAAATCCGTTCCACAAACATTCGCTTTTGCTAAAGACGCAGAGAAGATAAGGACACTCACTGATAATAAGAATTTCATAAAGCCATCATAGCTTTCAATATCACATTATTGTAGAGAAAATTTTCGAAAACTAGACCTTCTAAAAACGAACGATAGGAGCGCCTGCTTCAACCACACATGCCGTTCATCTTCATCCCACTAAAACCAGAGAATTCTCTTTTATAAGACTCAGACTCCATTGCTCACCAAGAAAATAGCATTATATGAATAATGTTTTACTATTTCTTAACCAAAAGGACTTCTACAACGTCGCCCAATTCAATTTTTTGTGTTACAAAAATAAGCTTTAAGTCCTTCGAATTTGCAAGGGGCTCCAATCGATAGTCCTCATTCAAAACAAGAGGAAACACCTCTTCTCCTCGGCGAATAACCACTGACTCAATCTCCTCATCAACTAAAATTTGATTTAAAACCATGTCTGGCACAAATTCTTTCGCAATTAATTGCGAAAGCCCTGAGAAAGAATTTTTATAATCAGCCTCACAAATGGAATTTGTAATAATCCTGTCCGCAACATCAGGTGATCGGCTGGCTAAATTCATAAATGCAGCTCCAATCGATTGACTCGTCCCCTGTACACATTGATTTGTTTTATGAATAATAGAGGAAATATAAAACCTCTTAGCGCCAAACAATTCTTTGGCACGATTCAAAATAGCTTTTTGCATAGAAGGAATATGGTGGCCCACAGGAAGCCGATCTGTTTCAAGAATCACCGGGTCCAGGGCTCCATCAATATAAAAATCTGAAAACCCTCTATGGCTCATGCCTGATGAAACGCGACGTTGACAGGAGCCTTTAACCAGTATTGCATTCCGGTCTCTTTCATAATAATCAGCCATCCCTTGGTAATTAACAACCGGCCCAGATTTTTGAACTGAAAATAAAGAAGTACAACGATCTTCAGAGGGCTTTCCAAATCCATAAAGTGCTGTCCATGAGGGAATAATTCGGCAGTTTTTGATTTGGATGCTCTGGATGAGCGCACTCCCAACAAGGTATTTTGCATAATTTTGCGCCGAATTTAACTCTTCATTTCCACACTCTAATTTTACAGAGGCATCTGCATTTTTCAATTCAGGGAACTTTGATGGTGAAACAGGAAGGCCTCCATTATCTCCCGCTGTTTTGGCTTCAACAATACCATCATTTAATTTTTCGTATGCAATCTCAAATTTAATATTCCATGTATTCATTTGATATTCTACATTCTGAACATGAGGTTTGCTGGTATCACCGATGCTTCCATAAGTATAGCGATTGCGACAGTCCCGTCTCCACTCCGCGGTATCCATAGTGTGCCAACGAGAACCATCATCCTCATCCGTCAGGATAACGATCGCGGCCCTATCACCTGGGTGAAAAAGCCGATTAGGACCCTGATCATATAATGCTAACAATGTATTGCATAACGCCTGCTCTCGGTTTGATCCTTTACCAGAAGAGCTAATCTGCACAATTCTATTTCTAATGACTTCAATTTTTGATGCAAAATCAGGGTCATCAGCTAAAAAATTATAAAGATCCGCCCGATTCAAATAATAAAAAACATCGTACCCCGAACTAAAAACCTCATGAGGTTGAATCTTGAATTTTTTCTTTAAATAGTCAGAAGCACTAACTTTAGGTCCCAAATTCGATATAGCCACTGACCACCCTTGTGATTCTAAAGCCACTTTATCCTGAGTGAGAGCGTCTGTTGTAATAATCTTTAACTGCACCGGAACATGCTTGAGTGGCTCAAGCAAAGTATGAATGCTCTCCTTCAGTTTGAGGTTATTGAGAAGCATTGATTTTGAATTATCAATCACGAGCAGTACTTTAACTGGGGAAACGGGATCTTTATCTTTAAAGACAGGCGTCAGGAGCACGGTCCTGGGATTTCCTTCATGCCCTAGAGTTTTATGGACATCACTCGATGGTGAGCGAAGATACTGCACTTCTGCGCAATTTTGAAAAACAGTGGCTCCAGCAATAAACAAAATGAATATTAGTATTATAGGATATGGTGAATATTTCATTAAGACTACCCCCCATCTTTACACAATCAATTATGCACAATATTTTTGAATTTGATAATCTAAAGGAGTTATTTGGATCAATTTGATTCATAAAGCACCAAACATCATAAAAAACTCTGCCTGAAAAGCGATAGACACACCCATTACTAAACCTCATTCAATTTTATAAATTGTTACTGCCAATATTTTAATGTTCAAAAAGAATGAATTTTTAACCTGATTCTCTCAGCTCAAACTCTCTCAATTCATACATATTGGCTCTTGATTTTTTCTATCCCTACCACAAGGCCCCATTGATGTAAATGAGGCAAAAAACGACAAGCCCTTGCCTTACATAGCCGAACCCCCTTAGCCAATCACTCACACTAATCTAATCATTGGATTTCAGAGCTTTAATCCATTTTAATGACCGGACATTCAGCCTTCGAAATTGAGACAATCTCTTTTATAAAATCATTCAATCCATGAAGAATTTTCATTTAGTCTTCTATAAAAAGTAGTCTCTTTAAAGAAAGACTCATTCCTTTTAAATGAGATCAAATCAAATGCATTGAAGTAACACTGGGAAGTAACATAAAATCTGAAACTAAATTAAATTTAGTTATTTAACTTCATCGATCTCATTTTGGAATTGCAATGAGCTTCGAACAAAACAAGAAAAAAGAGAAATAAAATTAACTTTCTCCTGCGTTATTATTTATAAATAATAATGATTAAAATACCACAAAACATTCATCAAAAAAGGCCCACCCATGAAGCTATGGTTCTGTTTGAAAGTAAGGTTCAAAGGCTCTTTAATCTTTATTTATGACCAAAGATGAACAATCATGGACTAGGTCATTTATCTGGAGCGTCAAATCTCATCTCTTCCCTTGAGTAAATTCGAAACTTTTACCGATGATCTGAAATAAAACATTATTGCTCTTGAAAAGAGCAATAATGTTTGTTAAACTACCCAGATGACATTAAGGCTTCACTCTTTTATTATTTTATTTGTTTCTGTCAGCCAAACGGTTGGACTGAGCCTTAAGTTTATTTCTTTCGGCGATTGAGCACTGATAGATTTAAAAAACTCAATCGCCAAATCAATTTAATTTATAAATCACCAACACACTCAATATCACCTTCTAAGAAACCTAAATTTTTCATTTTTATAATCTTCTTCGCTCAGCGAAGAAACAAAAAGGAGCTTTTTCATGATGAATCAAGATCACATTATTTTAACTCAAACAGACTTTCAAAAATTGATATCTCTACTTAATTCCATTAAATCAGAAACAACCGAACTATTAGAAGATGAATTGGGACGAGCTCACCTGGTCGCTGACGATAAGATTCCACCCGATGTCGTGTCTATGAACTCAACTGTAGGCTTTCAAGATTTGGAAGAGGGGAAAAAATCACTCATCACCCTGGTTTATCCTCATGAAGCCAATATTGATGAAAATAAGATTTCCATACTAACACCCGTTGGATCTGCTCTGATTGGTCTACGAGTCGGTCAGATTATTCGATGGCCCTTTCCAAATGGTAAAGAAAAACAATTAAAAGTCATCTCTGTGGAACGCTAATCCACAGAGATTCCATAAAAACCTATCTTATCAATCCAATGGTCTATTAAAATTGTGAGCGCCGAACCACTAAACGTTACGATTAAATCAATTTTATGGGTTTAACCCACAAATCTCAGCAAGAGACACAACCTTGTCAAAAGAATAGACAAATGTGCGCCTTTTTCTCCTCCACTCTAAAAACGACTGTTAAATCAAAACCATAAAACTCTTTCTTTGTTTCAAAGTAAGACAACAAACATCTCAAAAGGATTATACGATGATTTAAATTATATTCATTCTTTTTTCTTAATGGCACGCAGATTGAATATCTCATAGTAGTATATGAAAACACTCAAGCATTTTTTTACACTCAATTTAATCATCGTATTTTTTGTTCCTTACTCTGCTTTAGCA
Organism: Bdellovibrionota bacterium; assembly: GCA_963170155.1. Lineage (GTDB taxonomy): Bacteria > Bdellovibrionota > Bdellovibrionia > Bdellovibrionales > Bdellovibrionaceae > CAUJGP01. The sequence continues at coordinate 141,032 of CAUJGP010000015.1, forward strand.
GAAACTAAAATAGTGAAAGAGCAAAAGAAAAAAACCTCGATCTATACTGTGCCTTCAAATTTACAATGGCTAAGAAATTTCTTTGGCGGCGACAACGCCGGTCATTTCTACATTCCCCCCAAAAAAGGAAATGCAAGGCCTTCTAATATTAAAAAGAATTCTTCCCTACAACTTCCACGTCCCACAAAAAAACCAGAGCTCCCAGGAGGAGTAAGAAAAGGTTTAGAACAAGTGAAAGAAAAAGCACAACACCCCATCGGACGTTGCGATAAATCGGGAGATACAAGCAGAACAACATCGTACCAAACTGAAGAACAAAAAGCTCTCGCTCATAAATGCTTCTCAAATAGAGACGATCGCTCTTTTGAATGTGTGCGCTTTATCACAGAACAAGCTGTAGCTGCTTTTAGTACTGAAGCGTCTTGTGCTGGCCGTATTACAACTGAAAAATTACTGTGTATTTTTAAACAAGAGGTCACTCGTTATGACAATAATCCTTACGGTCGAAATGGTTACGGACTCGCTCAAATGACAACTGAAGGAGTCAAAACTGTTAAGCGCGGATTCAGTGTTTTTAAACTTGGCTATGAATACGATTCTTTTTGGGATATGATTGAAAGATCTGAAGAAAAAAACAACAAATGCTCTCTAACCAGAAATAATGCTTTGGATCGGGATACCTCCATTGTGATGGCAGCAACCCATTTATGTGCACAGGCAAAACATAGCCCTCGAAGCAGTGGACAGTTTTTGAGTTGTGAATACAATCGAGGTTACAGCGAATGTAAAAGAGTTGGGGCTAATACCCATTACGCTAGAAGCGTCGAGCGCTGTGAAACGACAGAAGGCTGGAGAGAAGTTGAGGAGCAAATGAGAATTGCTTCCATGGCAAAAAAATTAAAAACACAAAAACAACCGGCATCGTATCCAGGTTCTTTCAATAATGATAGTTACTCTTCTTCAGGAGGTTCGCAGTAATGATTTCCTATTCTTCTTACATTGTTAGATTAATAATCCTTGTCTCAATTCCTTTTTTGAGCTTCAACCTTTTTGCCAAAGAGTCGCAAGCATATCACTCTCTTTTAAAGTTCTTCACAGAAAGTCCCTCTGGAAATGTGGACTACCATAGAGAAGCTATTGAAAAATGCACTGTGGAATTTGAAAAAGATAACACCAGTAACCGCAAATCCTATAAATTGAAAAAGTTAAAATTTTCACGTTGCGATTGGAAAGATCAAATTAATGGCCCCATCAAAAGCATTGGATCTGAAGGAGAGTCCTTTCTACAAGAAGGAATAGAGTTTCAGAACGTGGAAGTTTCATGGGAGACATTCATGTGTTCAGCTGAATTAATTTTGCCAAAAAATCGTCGTGTTAAAATGGAAGGGTGGTGTGCTCCACGCTTCAGAGACATCGCCGATCAGAACATAACAGAAAAAATCGGCCACCAAGATGTTAGAATTTTTCAAAATTCAATGATAACCTTTTTAAAAGCCTCCAAGAAAAAGAACGCTTTAGACAAAGCTGTTAATACCGCTGTTCGAATCAATAATGAAACGCTCTCTTTGATTATTGGTTTAGCAATACCCATTCTTGATGAAGCTGCTTATATTCAAGTTCAGAAAAGAGTCGAAAAACTCGAACGTATGTAATTGAGTTTTCAGTTCAATGACGCTATAGCTGTCACTCATGAAAAGACCTGTGGGTTTAGAACGAAGCATTTTAAATGGACGAGTGAATTTCCCACTCACATTAGCCCCTATGGTGGGGCTGTCACACTCCCCCTTTCGCCGATTAATTCAGTCCTATTTGCCTGAAGGAGCTGAGCCGCTATGGCCTACTGAAATGCTGAATTCCAGACGAATTCCTCGGGAAACTTTAGGAGCCACTCCAGAAACCTATCGCCATCCTTTAGAAAAAGGATTTCTTGTCCCACAGCTTTTGGGAAATGAAGAGGAGCCTTTGCGCCTCTCTGTCGAAAAGCTAGAAACTTGGGGCGCTCAGGGTATTGATATTAATATGGGCTGCCCTGTTTCAAAAGCTTTAAAACACAACTATGGAGTGGCCCTCATGGGTGACCCCTCTTATGCCTCTGAAGTGGTTCGCATGACCGTTCGTCATGCCAAAGTTCCGGTTTCTGTAAAACTGAGAGCCATGGAATCAGGAGATCGAAATGATCTCAAAATCTTTGTCAGTGGTTTAATAGAAGCAGGAGCTTCCTGGCTCACGCTTCATCCTCGCCGAGGAAGTCAAAAAAGAAGAGGAGAGGCTGACTGGTCTCAAATTGCTTGGCTCAGGGATCAAATCTCCTGCCCTCTTATTGGAAATGGCGATATACAAACCGCAGAAGATGTAACAAAGATGCTACAAGAAACGTCTTGCGATGCCGTCATGGTAGGGCGGGCGTTGACAGCACGGCCGTGGTTATTCTGGCAATGGAGCGAAACTCAAGGAAACTGGAAACCACCTTCAGATCAATATGGACTGCCCGCCAGGGCACCTCGAGGCCCTAAAGAGGAAGCCCAAGAGTATGGAGTGGCTCTACAAAGGCTTCTCCAATACATGATGGAAGATTTTTCATCCGAAGCCCTTGCCCTTCGAAAGTTTCATTTCTTTGTAAAGACAGGATCCGTTTGGCTTAACTTTGGCCAACAGCTCTGTGGTATCACTCATCGTGCTCCATCTTTTTCCCAGCTTTCGCAAGATTTGGAAATTTTTTTCAAACAAGAATTATCTATGAGTGAAAGAACGGAGCTCAGACAATAATTGTCACAAAGCACAGTCGGTTTGGATTCATAGGATTAAGGTCTATCTCTTGTCAGGCTTAGACGGAAGTTTCATTGAAAAGCCACTGCAACTCATAGGTTTACTAAAATCAATGGATATTGCTAACCAAGATTATTTTTCAATCTCCCCTTCGCTTCTATATAATAAATGCAAAAAAGGTTGTCTTCGAAGAAAAAATCGTTCATGGTGCGCCGATGACAATTGATAAAAAGAACCATTCCGATACTAAAAACTTCTCCGATTTAAAATTATTGCCAGAACTGTTAAAAACGATCAGTGCTGAAGGATATGATAAACCGACGCCTATTCAAAGTGCTGCCATTCCGACCATTCTTATGGGAAAAGACCTCTTAGGTATTGCTCAAACAGGTACAGGAAAAACAGCAGCCTTCTCTCTGCCATTGCTCCAAAATTTAATGGGGACAAAAGGGGGGCTCACTCCCAAATCACCTCGTTCTTTAATTCTCGTTCCCACACGGGAACTCGCTGTACAAGTTCATAAAAGCTTAGAGACCTATGGTCGTGGTCTTTCTATGAAATACGCCGTGATTTATGGAGGTGTTGGTCAAGCCCAACAAGTGCAGTCTTTGGCTCGCGGTGTGGATGTCCTTGTTGCAACTCCAGGTCGTCTCTTGGATCTTCTCAATCAGAAATATTTAAAACTGGATAAAGTAGAAATCTTTGTCCTCGATGAAGCGGATCGAATGCTCGATATGGGTTTTTACCGGGATATCAAACAAGTTTTGCCTCTGCTTCCTAAGAAAAAACAAAATTTATTTTTTTCGGCCACCATGCCCCGGGATGTGCAAGACTTAGCCCATTCTATTTTAACAGAGCCCATTAAAGTCTCTGTTACCCCTCAATCCACCACAGTCGAAAAAATTGACCAAAAAGTTCTTTTCGTAAAACGTGAAAACAAGATGAAGCTACTGCTTCATCTCTTGGAGAACAATGATTTGTATAAGGTGCTTGTGTTTGTCGATATGAAGCACATGGCGAATAAAGTCTCTGATCAATTGGTTAAAAATAAAATCTCCTCAACAGCCATTCATGGCAATAAATCCCAAGGAGCTCGCCAACGAGCTATCGAGGACTTTAAAAAAGACAAGATTCGAGTTCTTGTCGCCACAGACATTGCTGCGCGCGGTATCGATATCGATGGGATCACTCATGTTATTAATTTTGATTTACCCCATATCGTGGAGAGCTATGTTCATCGTATTGGTCGAACAGCTCGAGCCGGAACCACTGGTGAAGCGATTTCTTTTTGCACCGATTATGAAAAGTCTTATCTCTTTGCCATAGAAAAACAGACCCGAGCTCGAATTGCAGTAGAAGCCCAGCACCCCTTTCATGCGGCAGAAGTTAGTACAGCGAAAACCATGAGCGTGGGAAAAGCAAAAGCTTTCAGTGAATCTGAACGACGCAATCGCCCTCACTCTTCTCGATCGCGCAATGCCCCTAAAGCTCGCGGTGGCCAATCCAACAGATCACCACAAGCAGCAAGCCGCCGAGGCAGAGATCAATGATCTATCTGTTTATTCTTATTAAGAACTAAAGTCAGAGAAATCAGTCCTCTTTGATTCAATGAAATCTATTGTTCTATGGCCTGTTGAAACGAACGAATCATAGATGGCATTCTTGATGCTGAAAATCCAAACGACACGCCAATTGTTCGCGCATCGGTTTGCTAAGCCAATCCTTAAAACGCTCTTCATTCTCAGGGTGAACGGCTTTATCGATAATCAAATCGCTGAGTGTTTGAAACTGCTCATAGTTGTTGGATCTTAGATTCGGTTTATCACACAGCCAAAAACTCGATGCCAAGAAATGAGCTCGCCTTTCAATGTATTTAGGATACTGCTTTAAGTATTCCGCTACCGCAAAACTTGCCAAACGATCCGCAAATCTCTCAATGGGTGGCGATGATAACGAATCCGATTGCAAATCGTACCGTGGAGAAAATTCTCTTTCATTTTGCACGACCGCTTTAAGCAAAGCTCCCGTCATCTCTTTTGAAATCTCAATGGATTTTCGTAGCTTGCTTGGACTGTCCTCTTCGCAACGATAAGCCGCAGTAAAAAATAAGAGGGTGTTAAACTCTGTATCGAGGGGCCGTGTCGGATTATCCCAAAGTTCGTAAGCACAGGGATTCATCAGATTGGGATTATCAATGTGATCACCCAATGGAGTGGGTATTTGCGGACTGGTCAATCGAAAGAATGAAGAGTTTTCCGTCAATTTAGAAAACCGGTCTCGTACCATCTTTTGCGTTTTTTCAGCAATGATCGCTGGAGTGAGTTGCTTGGATGGATGGTTTTTCTGTAAACAAGCGTGAAACTGTGCAATTTCAGGAGCGTAAGACTCCACATCCTCAATCGTGTTTTGATATTGCTCCCGAAAAGAATTCCAAACAGAACAAGCCTCAGGCTTTTGTTTACAGACAACCTCCCTCAAGGATTTCAATTGTGTCGATAATTTTGTTGCCTGCTGAAAATCAATCAATCGTGAGTTATAATCGAAGGCGTGAGCCAATTCATGAGCTAAGGTTTGAATTTGCTCACCTCCATTAAAGTATCCAGCACAAACGGTGATCGTATTTAAATATGGATAGTAGTGAGCATTGCGAGAAGTACCAATGCAATTCATATTAGCTGTCAGCGGGGTTTGCCCAGGAATTGTCAGCTTGATTTTTTTTAATTTATCAAGCCACGCTTTTCTAACTGTGGGAGCCAAAGGAAAGTTTTCAATGGCAGTACGAAAAGAGCCGCGGATTTTTTCAAAATCTTTCTCAACTGTTTTCCATCGTGGATGTTGACTCCATAATGCAATTGAAATTTCAGACCATAAGTGATATTTAATCCTAGATCTTTCTAGATCCACCTCTTGAGTGATTTCTTCTTCTGTTAACTTAAAGCTACCCTGGTATTTTTTCTCCAAGCGACGCAAAATAGTTTCATCCACAGCGCTCTCCCAAGAACGATCCACATGTTCTTCGAGATCCCTAGCGTCAATTCCCTGTTCTAAATGAAATGATTTTTTATTGGGACGGGAAAGAATTTTATTGAGATTGGAGAAAAAATTCCTCTTTGTAAGAGCCGCGCGCAAATCTTTGGGGAGACGCTCCTTATTCTCCAAACGAGTTTTGTAGAAAGCAAACCAAGCTGCATCAAAATTATTTTTTGTATGGCCTTGCTGAGCTAAAAACTGAAGCTTGGGACCTGAAATCTGCAAATTTCCCTGAGCCTCCTTAGAATACAAGTGAGTGCAAAATGTATCCACCATTTTCTTACACCCTATTTTATCGCCAGGAACTTGGTACTGAGAATATTCAATAAGATTGACTTCGTTAATCGCTGATTTTAATTTTGTTTTTTCTTGCCACAATCTGACAATAAGAAAAGAAAGAAGAACTGCCGAAACACATAGACCCAAGATAAATTTCTTTTTGGTTTCCATGATCGTAACCTCGTAATATAAAGTGATGAAATCCTATCACAAACGCGATTTCAATCAAGTTCCCTCTTCGGATAAACGTAAAGTCTGCTCCAAAATTTGAAAAGCGCGATCCGTGTGTTTTCGCAAATCAGCGGAGCTGGAAATATTTGCCCAAGCCCCAGCAGGGGCAAAAGCAATGGTTTGCAGAACCTCCAACTCTTTTTGTAACGGCTCCAAGACTTCCGTTCTCACCGAGGGAGGTAAAGACTCAAGAAGATCCGATAAATCCCGGTTGAACTCATCTTGATCCATCAAACGACTTAATAAATAATAAGTCGCATTAACCACCTCTGCCGCTGCCAATGAAAATTGATTGGATTTTGCGATCTTGTCGCATTTTTGTTTACGCTCGCGCAAATCATCAAAAAGGCTTCGACGATTTTTAAGTTTTTTCAACCAAACCCAATGGCCAAAGATAAACAACAAAAATATGCCTCCATAGAGCCCACTCCACGTCCAAAAAAGTGGCCACCCATAAAGCCATTGCCAAGAACGCGCCAAAGATCGCGTTTCCGGAGGTGGCAAGATCATAAGATCCTCTTGGGGCTTTTCTTCTAGCTTCATTCGCTCCGAAGGAAGTGGCGCTTGTACAGTTCCCGGAGCAACCTGTAAAACAATTTCCTGTGTTTGAAGGGACTTATAAGTTGCTGAGGCCGGATCAAAATAACTAAACTCAAAAGGAGGCAATTTCTGCACTCCCGCTTCTTTGGGAATGACCAAAAGCTGGAATTCTTTATAACTCTTACCGGATTGAAAAAACTTTGATTCTGATTTTGAATCGTAGAGTTCAAAAGAGGCTGGCCACTGAAGCTTGGGCAATTCAATCAATTTTGCGTTCCCATCCCCTTCAAATTGTAATTTGAGAGTGAAGGGTTGTCCTTGAACAAAGTTTTGACTATCAACACGAGCCTCGATCTTAAAACTGCCAACAGCCCCAGAAAAACTTTGAGGACGTCCTTCTGTGGGTAAACTCTTCACCTGAACTTTCAAGGGCTGACTGGTGCGAGTATAAGTATAGGCTTTACCTAAACCAAACTGACCCAATAAACCTTGTTGAGCCGACGGTAGACTCACTGCTGCCCTGATTTTATATTCATCAATTACAGAAATGCCTGCTTTTATGGGGAAAAGAGCATACGAAGCTAACAGAGCTCTGTGAAATAAAACTCCATTCACAATTTCTTTCTGAAAATTCAAACTGGGAGCGGGCTCTACATCTTCTTTCCAAAAACCTCTCAGTGAAGGAAACTTCAATCGATCAAACTGATGTATATTTCCGCGGGTGTAGATATACCAACTGGCAAAAATTTGTTCTCCTTCAAAAGCCTCTTTTTTATCCGTTTCAAGAATGATAAAAAAGGCTTCCTTCTCATTAATGGGGAGCGTGCGTGATGGCGTTTCCTGTTCTTCTTGTCTTAATTGACGGCGTAAAAGTTGACCGAAAAGAGAATCTTCTTCCTCATCAAAGCCAGGAGGGAATAATCCTCCCAGTCCTCCTCCTCGTTGGCGAGAAGGGGCCGGAGCTTGAGGCGTCACCACCAGCTCTACCACATCAATCTGATGACTTTGCCCTTCCACCATCACTGTGAAAGGACCTAGTTTGTATCGACCTTCTTTAAGGCTTTGCATCTGATAAATAAATTCTATAGAACGCTTTTTTTCAAATTGCATTCCCTGAGGCCCAGGCAACAAACGACTCTCAAAAGAAGATTGGGTATTCATCCCCAACTTTTGAAGTCCTTCAGGCACCATCCACTGGGGCTCTTCCACATTCACTTCTTCTTCTGTTCTAACACTCACCCGAAGTTCAAAATCCGTTTGAGGACGAATTTGAGAGGCTGAAAGAGTGGCCGCAAGCTGTGGAGCTGCCATAGCTTGCACAAAACATCCAAAGAATCCTAAAATCAAAAGTTTGAATGTCATCACCAGTCTTTCTCCCGTTTATTGTCACGACCCTTTTGTTTTTGCTCTCGATTGCTTTGTTTATAGTAATCCCCACGGATTTTTTGCTCTTGCTGCTTTAACTCTTCTAAAATTTTCTTAATATCTCCTGGGCTCAAATCCTGAGGTTGTTTCTCTTTCTCTTGCGATTTATTTCCAGATTTCGGGTTTTCTGCAAACTCCTTTGGTTCTTCAGACTGATCATCACCCTCATTGTCTTCTTGATTTTGATTTTTATCTTGATCCTGATTTTGGCTCTGATTTCCTTGGCCCCCTTTTCCGCCTTTGGTAGAAAGCAACAGTTCAATGTTAGTCTTCACCACCTTAGACGACGGATCAAGTTCAAGGGCCTTTTGATAATATGCCAGAGCTTCCTCAATCTTTTTCTCTTTCGCAAAAGCCTGAGCTTGATTAAAACGGGATTGAAAATGGATGGAAGGATCTTTCGTTAATTTTTCAGCTGTCGCATAAGCATCTCGGGCTTTTGAAAGGGAGCCCAATCCCTCTAAAGCATTCCCTAAATTAATTTGCAACGCCGATTCTAAAGGTGAACCTTCTAATGCTTTTAAAGCGTGCTTGTAAGATTGATCATAAGCTTCTTTTTCTAGAGTCCATTTCGTCATTAAAGAGTGCCAAAAAGTCTGGGGAGAGTAGGTTGTTGGCAAAGGGGGAGACTCCGTAGCGGAAGAAGGTTGCTCAACGCCCTCTTCTGCTGCCTGTCCCAGAGAGACGAACACAATGATGATCCCTACAGCAAAAAACAATACTTGTTTTGACTGAATTTTCTTAAGGATGTCTCTCATGATTTCACCTGAAAGCGACCTTTCCAATCTGCACCTGGACGCTGATAAACGCTTATTAATAATTCCACCAGCAACATCAAAAGACCTGCCAACAAGAAAACCTGATACCGTTCTTGAAAATTAACAATTGTTTGCGAATCAAATTCTGTTTGTTCTAATTTATTAATATCTTCTACAAGCTGATTCATATAGCTTCCACCAAATGCCGCTGTATAAAAACTGCCTTTTCCCGCTTGAGCCAACGACTTTAACACCACCCCATTACTCGTCGTATTAATAACTTGCCCAGAAGAATCTTTTTTATAACCTCGCAAAAAACCATTACTATCACGCAAAGGAATTGACCCTCCTTTTTCTGTTCCCACAGAAATCGAGAAGATACGAATTCCTTGATTCGCCAGTTTTTCAGCCAGCTCCAGAGCTCCTGGCTCCTGGTCTTCTCCATCAGAAACAACAAGAATCACACGGGTGACCTTTGACTGAGGATCATCTCCTTGTCCACCACGAGCGAACGCATCTTCAGCCTGTTCCAAAGCCATCTTAAATTCTGTGCCTTGAGTGCTGATCGCTTCTGTCGTGAGGGACTCTATAAACATTTTCAATGCCGAAGAATCTGTCGTAATAGGAGAAATTAATGCCGCCGACCCTGCAAACGCCACGAGACCCATCTTGCTCCCAGGGATCAAATCCACCAATCTCATAATCTCATGCTTTGCAAATTCTAAGCGACTGGGACTGACATCCTCTGCCAGCATACTTTGCGAGACATCAAAAAGCAGGATCATCTCCACGCCCAAACTTTTAATGTTTTCTTTGGTTTCACCAAATTGGGGACGCATCAACGCTAAAATCAAAGGAACCAAAGACAATATACATAAAATTAATTTTATTTGATGCTTACGAAAAGAAAAACCACTGGTTAAAAATGGCAGCATTTTTTCACCAAAAGCAGCCCGCAACTTTATCATTTTACGGCGGCCCACCAGAGTTGCTAAAGCATAAATAAGAGGGATCAGGAGCAACCAAGAAAGATACATAGGATCGGCCCAACGCCATGATGTCATGGGAATCTCCTCAATAAAATATACTTTAGAAAAAAACTGAACACCAACAAAAGAATTCCAGCCTTGAGCCACTCTTGATAAAGCTCCGTGTAACGGGTAAATTTATGAACCTCAATATTGGTTTTCTCTAAATGATCGATTTCTTCAAAGACCTCTTTTAATCCCGAATAAGATGTGGCTCGCCAATACTTTCCACCTGTTTCATCAGCCATTTTCTTCAACAGCTCTTCATTGACGGCGCTGTGAAATGGTTGATACGTTTTTACTTTTCGACCAAAAGGATCGACGCCGTAAACAGGAAGCTTTGTCTCTCCATCCTTACCAATACCAATCGTATAAATTTTAACATCTTCACTCTTGGCGATTTCTAGCGCTGTTTCCGGATCAATAGTACCACTGTTGTTTTCTCCGTCCGTGAGAAAAATAATCACCCGAGATTTGGCTTTTGAATCTTTAAGGCGCGCTACGGAGTTAGCCAGCGCGACTCCAATGGCCGTTCCCATTTTAATGGTGCGAGAAGGTTGAATCGTGCTCAGCTCATCCACCAGCATATCATAGTCTAAAGTCAGAGGGATTTTTGTAAAAGCCTCGCCCATGAAAAGCACCAAGCCAATACGATCCGATACGCGACCTTTAACGAAATCCCGAATGGTTTCTTTGGCGCTCTCCAATCGATTAATGGGCGGCATATCCTCAATCAACATACTATCTGAAATATCCAAAGTGATCACAATATCAATCCCCTCGACATTCCGCTTGGTCATCTCATCACTTTTTTGAGGCCGCGCCAAGGCGACAATCAGTAAAATCAAGGACAAAATCTGCCCCAAAGGAATTACAGCACTGAGATAAATCCTCCATGATTTGCTTTGGGGAACTAATTGAAAACTCGAAAACTTGAGGCCCAGGCGTTGTCTTTGTCTCCACCACAGATAAAATGCCAATGCCCCTAAAGGAATTAATAATAAAAAGGCTTCGGGATTGTGCCACGTCATAAATGCAGCCCTTCAGATTGATGAAGAAACCCTAAGCTACGATCGACTTGATCGGCCCATCGCTTTATTTTCTTGCCCAAACGCTCAATGTCTCGCAAGACTTCTTTTGGTCGCGCGCTCTTTTCATTTTTAAAATTTTTCTGAATAAATTCTTTATTTTTTTTTATTTCTCGTAGCAAAACACGCAAATCTTTTGTAAGCTCCTGACCTAAAAAAGAAAATCGCTTTTGAAAATCATTGATGATTAAACGATCAGACCAATCCTGTGCCGGTATTTTAAATCTTCTAATGATAAAAATTCTTAAAATATGATCCAACTCTACAAACTGATTTTCCAAAGCATCAGAAGTGAGACTGTCTCCTTGAGAATAACTCAATTGTCTTTGTCGCTCTAACTGACGAAAATGCACATGCAACTGAGTCAAAGGGCTCAATCGACTGTCGTGTTTTTTCAAACCTACGATTAAGCGTTTTTTCTGCCAACGACGGTAAAAACGAAAGCCAAAAAAAACAATCACCATGACAAATGCCAGAATGATTCCCCATAAATAAAATAACGGAGGAACAAGAACAATACCCCCAAAGGGTCCATAAGGACCTTCTGGAGGATTTTTCGGATCAATAACACTTTCAATTTTGGCTTGAACGCCTGTGATAGCCATTTTATTGATACCATCGGTCAAAAAGAGGCCTTCTGAGTTTATTTCTCCCACTTGATAACTGGTCACTTTTAAAAGCAATCGCCCGTCAGGCTGCATTTCAGACCCAAGAAGATGCCATTGGTAAGGTTGATTTGTAACCAGCCTGAGCTGAGAGGGATTTAATGTAAAACTCTCAGCGGAGCATTCGAGGAGAAAAAGGTCTCCCACAGTCAAGGGGGTAGATTTTGTCGAAGCGGACTCTTTCTTACAATTCAGTATTGAAGACGCTGGCACCTCTTTTTCTGCAGTACCCGTCATCGGTGTTTCCTCTTCTTAAAAAACTTCACCAAAGGATCTACCAAATCCTCATTCAACCACACATCAATTCTCTCCACTTGAGCTTTTTTCAAAAGGCGATCACGCTCCACCTCACGCTCCTGATGCAACTTTTCCCACTCTTTCTGAAAAGCTGGAGAACTGGTATCCACAGTAATGACATCACCTAATTCATTATCCCAAAGATCCATTAAGCCAAGCGCTGGAATTTTTTTTTCGAGAGGATCTCTGACCACCACCGATACGACTTCATGTTTTCGCCCTAACCATCTTAACGCTTCATCATACTGACTGTCTAAAAAATCACTCATAATAAACAAAGCGGAACGTTTTTTTAAAACACCATGAAGAAACCTCAGCGCCGGCTCTAACTTGGTTTGACGACTCTTAGGCTCGTAGTAATAAAGATCTCTCAAAATTCTCTGAACATGGGCATGACCCTTCTTAGGGGGAACAAAATGTTCCACTTGATCAGAAAAAAGCAACAAACCCACTTGATCATTATTTTTTGCCGCGCTGAAAGCCAATAAAGCAGCCAAATGAGCCATCGCCTCACCCTTGAATAAATTTTGGCTTCCAAAGTCAGTGGAACCACTCACATCCACGAGTAACATGAGTGTCATCTCTCGCTCTTCATCAAATTTTTTGATAAAAGGTTTTCCGGTCCGCGCGGTCAGAGGCCAAGAGATATGACGAATGTCATCTCCCGGAACATACTCCCGAAAATCAGCAAAGGTCATACCCTGCCCCTTAAAAGCAGTATGATATTCTCCTGCAAAGAGATTGTTCACCAATTTGCGGGTGGAAATTTCAAGGAGCTTTACTTTTTTCAGTATCTCAGGAGGTAAGCTCACTATTGGAGCTCCACATTCTTCAAAATTTCAGCGATCACATGATCTGTCGTCATGCTCTCTGCTTCGGCTTCATACGTTAGAATCAAGCGATGACGTAAAACATGATAAGCCACAGCTTTGATATCGTCCGCTGTGACATAACCTCGACCTTGTAAAAAAGCATGAGCTTTACCCGCTCGAATCAAGCTCAAACTAGCTCTTGGGCTGCCTCCGACCTGAATTAAATCTCGAAGGGAGGAAAGCCCATGCTCAGCCGGTTCTCGCGATGCCATGACTAATTCAACCACATAGTTTTTAATTTTATTATCCACAAAAATTTGATCCACTCGTTGAGAGGCTCTCAATAAATCTTCTTTTGTGATTACTGTTTGAAGCGCTGGCTTTTCATTTTTGGACATCCGGTTGATAATTTCCAATTCTTCATTCTTAGACGGATAAACAACATTCACCTTAAACATAAAGCGATCCATCTGCGCCTCTGGAAGAGGGTATGTGCCCTCTTGCTCCAATGGGTTCTGGGTCGCTAACACTAAAAAAGGCGTTTCAAGAGGATAAGAAACATCTCCTATGGTCACCTGTTTTTCGGCCATGGCTTCGAGAAGCGCACTCTGGACTTTCGCAGGGGCGCGGTTGATTTCATCAGCTAACACAATATTTGTGAAAATAGGTCCCTTACGGGGCGCAAAATCTCCCGACTTAGGATTAAAAATCATAGTCCCAATCAGATCTGTCGGAAGTAAGTCAGGAGTAAACTGAATACGTTGAAAATCAAGAGAGATCGATTTTGCGACTGTGGAAATCGTTAGCGTTTTAGCAAGACCAGGAACGCCCTCAAGAAGCACATGACCCCCCGTCAAGAGACCCATGATAATACCTTCCACCATTTCTTTTTGTCCCACCACCACTTTGCTAATCTCATTGAACATTTTTTCAAAAAACTGACTTTCTTGCTTTACTGCAGCATTCAAAGCCATGATATCGATTGTTTCTCCCTCGGTTAAACCCACCAAAACCTCCTCCACATGATTCATGTCCGCATGATCATTCTGCGATCTGAATTCACTTTATTCGCTTTCATTACCGATTCTATTTCAAACCGAGGGACCTCCACAATCAAGTTTCAAACTCATTCAGTTTTGTTTAATGCTTTGCAAAATGCTTTGCCCATCTCTGTAATATCCCTCTCCCTCATCTCCAATCTTTAAGATGCAGATTTTCATCTATTTTTTATCAGCCATAACTTTACATTCTGAATAAAAAAAGCGACAATTTTTCAGAAGCTATTTGAACCGTTCTCGTAATAACAAGAACGCCAACAAACACCGTCATGAAAACGGATGTTTGTTTTTAATTTGTCTATTACAAAAAGGATGACGATTTGATTTTACCGCCTCTCAGAGTTTGGGTTCTTGCTGTTCTCTCAACTCTATTTTTACTGCTTCTCGGCTATATTTTCTTGGAACGCTGGGGCCTTCTTCTTGGTTTTATGCTATCGTTGCTTTGGAACTACCTTCTCCTCCTTCACCCTCACAAAAACTCTATCGCTTACTTAAATGGTCAGCTTCTTCAAGGACAAGATCCCTGGAAGTTAAATGAACTTCTTCAATACTACGAAAATCAATTTCGATGCCCCCGAGTGAGACTCTATCTTTGTCAAAATCCAGAACCCATTTGCCTTATCTCCACTTCTCACTGGCAAAAACCAGAGCTGCTTCTTTCAGAAAGTCTCCTCACCCTTCTCTCATCCGCAGAGGTGGAATCTCTCATTGCCCTCTGTGTCTCAAGCATTAAGCATAGAAACACCTTTGCGAAATACACTCTGGATCGCATGGCTCTTACATGGCTCAGCCTTGGCAAGGCTTGCACTCGTTTTTTTCAACCTCTTAATTCTCTGAATTTTATTAAACAAATTTGCTTTTTTATAGCCTGTTTGCATTGGAAATTAGCTTTTCCTAAAAGTGCACAAATTCGAGCCGATCTTGAAACCTACAAAACTCTCTCGGACCCCCGCAGTCTTGCTTCCGCATTATGGAAAATTCATGGTGCTCTCAACACGATTAAGACCCAACCAACCCACCAGTCTCCTCTTCCAAAAATATTTACCCACCAGTCTCTTTTGGGGACTCCAAGGCGCACCGCTTTCCAATTCATACTTCCCATTGAGCTTCGGCTTCGACTTCTGATAGGATATTTTCCAATTTAAAAAATTCTCAAAATATTAAGGAGATTCCCATGTCTGAAAGTTTCGAAGCCAGCTTTTCCGTGCTCGTCACCTCTATTGCCTCCTCTGCTGCCATTAGTTTAGGCCTTGCTCCAAATCCCTCGACTGGAAAAATAGAAGAAGATCGGGCCATGGCCAAATTTAACATTGATTTATTGAACATTTTGCAAGAAAAAACTAAAAATAATCTCACGGCAGATGAGCAGCAACTCATTAGCCACCTTGTGCAAGATTTACATCTTAAATTCGTTCAAAAAAAATAAATTTCTGATTGCATCTCGCTCTTATTGGAGTGATACATTGAAACCATTCGCAAATGGCTTTTTCCGGTCTTTGCGACATGATCAATAAGGAGATATTATGCGTTTATTTCTAACTATGTTATGTTTAGTCGCTAGTGGTTATTTTTCCCACACTCTCTTAGCTCAAAAAAGTGCCTTGCCAACCACACCTCCCACCCTCAAACTCGGAAACCCACTTCCGGAGAATCTTTTTGTTGAATTAGCTCGCGCCATCAATCCTGCTGTTGTGAATATTTCTACGTCTGTAGTTCCCAAAGGCCGCGCTATGAACGATCCCATGCTCGAACTTTTAGAACAATTTTATGGACGTCGGTTCCAAATGCCAAAACCTCAACCACAAACAGCTCTAGGAACGGGTTTCATCATCCGTGAGGATGGTTTGATTATCACAAACAATCACGTCATTGAAGGGGCTGATGTCATCCAAGTCCAAATCACTGAAGGAGTGGAAAAAGAATTTAAAGCTGAAGTGATTGGACGAGACTCACGCACAGATATCGCTTTAATTAAAATTACTGGAAAACAAAAGTTTCCAGTAGCTCCTTTAGGAAACTCTTCTGAAGTCGCCGTAGGAGAATGGGTCGCTGCTTTTGGAAACCCCTATGGCCATGGCCATACCATGACGAAAGGAATTATCTCAGCGAAGGGACGTGATATTGCAGAACTCAATCGCTTTCCTTTCCTCCAAACCGATGCCAGTATTAACCCTGGGAATTCAGGAGGTCCTTTAGTCAACTCGAAAGGTTTAGTGATTGGAGTGAACTCGGCCATTGATGCGAGAGCTCAAGGCATAGGTTTTGCCATCCCCATCGATGACGTGAGAAAAGTCATCAAAGATTTAGAAACTAACGGCCGTGTCAGACAAGGATACATTGGGATTGGAATGGATCAACTCACTCCTCGCGCCGCAGCCCACCTCGGAATTAAAAAAGATTCTGGAGTTATCATCGTTCAAGTCATGGAAGGAGGCCCTGCCCACAAAGGAGGTGTCGAAGCCTATGATGTTGTTCTTGAGTTTAATGGAAAGAAAATTTCTAATGAAATGGAACTCATGAATGCCGTGGCTGGCAGTGCCATAGGCACCACTGTTAAAATGAAAGTTCTTCGGGATAACAAAGAAAGAGTGTTAGATATCAACATCTCAGAAAGACCGGATGATCGAAAAACACTCGTTAAAAAAGAAAGTACTGCGAAAGGCCAAGACACTCCTTTTAATTTGGGATTTAAAATGTCTGGCATTGATAAACAAATCATTAAAGAATGGAAGCTTTCAGAAGAGCTCTTAGGACTTCCTGTCGTAACAGAAGTCCTTTCAGGAAGCCCTGCTACATTGGCTGGCCTCAGACCAGGAGATGTCATTTTCGATGTGAATCGCAAACGGGTCCGATCGGTGAGTGACGCGCAGAAAGCTCTTCAAAAAGGAACGAATACCCTTCGAATTCAACGTGAGGGTGGAATGGGATTTGTCATTCTCGAAGGTAACTAAATAAGCGTATCAACAAAATAGGTATTCATCGTCATGCCAGCAGCCAACTCTGATTTTAAAATTCTGATTCGTACGATTTTATGGCTGCTGACCACTTTGATTTTTTATTCTATCATCCGATTAGAATTTCTGCTTTGGAATTGGGATTCATGGTTTCGAAATACCGATTCCGCTTCTTTAACAGAAGCGTTTCTCCATGGACTGCGTTTTGATCTCTCAAGCATTACATGGCTGTCTTCCGTTGTTCTTTTCTTTGCTCTTTTACCTTGGCCTTCTGTTAGTATGCATCTCAAGGAAATGACCCTGAAATGTGTTTTTCTTTTAATTAATCTCCCCTTTTTATTTTTAAACACCATTGATATAGAATTTATTCATTTTACGGGTCGGCGACTCACAACTCATAGCTACTATTTACTTGCAGAGACCCAAGGAAAGCTTCTTTCTCTTTTTACGTCCTATTGGGCCCTCTTTTCTTTCAATTTAATTTTACTCTTTCTTTACTATTATCTTATTAAAAATAATTTCAATTTAAAACACAATCCTCACCATGAATCCTATTTAAACAATTCCCAAAAAAATGGTTTTTCCCATTTTATCACAGCCTGTGACTTCTTTTTTAAAAAGTGGTTCTTCAGAATTCCCATTTCTATTTTATTACTGGTGTTATATATTATTTTTGCACGAGGTGGGTTTCAACCTAAGCCTCTGGAACTGGCTCATGCACTCTCTATGAATTCCGACCACCGTCTCACTCATCTTGCCCTCAACAGCAGTTTTACAGTCATTCATTCTATACAAAAAAAACCTTTACGTCCCGCTCATTATTTTTCTTCTGATGAAGAGTATTCACACCTCCTCAATGCTAATACTCCTGGAACAGCTCTCCTGCCATGGACACGAAAACCTAAAAATGTTGTAATCCTAATTCTTGAATCCTTTGGGACTGAATATACAGGCTTGGATCATCCTAAAGAATTTTCATTTACTCCGTTTTTGGATTCCCTCAAAGAAAAATCAATTTACTTTCAAAATAGCTTTGCTAACGGAAGACGATCCATTGAAGCTCTCCCATCCCTCTTGGCAGGGATGCCTTCTCTTATTGACGAGCCTTTCTTAACCAGTCCTTTTCAATCAAATACCTTACCGCGCCTAGGAACCCTGCTTGCTGAAAAAGGGATTGAAACTTTATTTTTCCACGGCGGCGCCAATGGAACCATGTTTTTCCAAGAATTCACGCAACGCTTAGGCTTTAGCCAATACCGAGGCAAAAATGAATATTCCAAAACCTCTGATCAGGATGATGACAAAACCTGGGGCATTTGGGACGGACCCTTTTTCTCATTTACTTCCCGAGAGCTCTCTCAACAGCAAAAACCTTTTCTTGCTGTTCTTTTTTCTCTTAGTTCTCACCACCCTTTTCGAGTTCCTGATGGCTATGAAAATAAGCTGCCTAAAGGCCCTCTTCCCATTCATCAAAGCATTGCCTATACCGATCTTATGCTATCTCAGTTCTTTAAAGAAGCTTCACAAACGGAATGGTTTTCGGAAACATTATTTATCCTCACAGCCGATCACACTTCTAAAAGTTATTATGAAGAGTACCAATCCCCCCTAGGAAGTTTTCGAGTTCCACTCTTGCTCTTTTTTCCTGGAGCCGATTTTTCTGCAGAAAAAAATCTCGTTGAGATTCAAGAACCAGTTCAGCATATTGATGTCTTCCCCACCTTACTTGACCTTTTTTCTATTCCCAAAGATTCCACAAACAAATTGGGGCGCTCTCTTCTCTTAACCGGGCCACGCAAAGTCACGCTCTACTTAGACGGACAACAGCTCCTTGTTGACCGGAATCAAACTCTTCAAGAGTCGACAAAAGGTGACCTTCACAACCCTCTTCACCCCCTGGCTCCCTCATGGAAAGCTCATCGCCAATATTTTATCAATAGCCTTTTAGACAACCGACTTTAAACAAGTTCAAAGGGTGGAAGGCCCCATAAACATCCCTAATTGAAACTGCCATACAACTTAAGTCCTACTTCGATCCATGAAAAATGAACGATCAATGGCCTTGAGTTCTTTGTCTAGGTTTTACGAGTCATTTGCCATCAAGCGACAAATAAATTAAAATAGTTTAATATGAAACCTCTGAATCAAAGACTTCAATTCGTTCTGCAAAAAAACGGAATGATTGATGACAAAAACCAGCTTCACGTTGGCGATCCTCATCGTCTTCTTAGCATTTTAAATGAAGAATTTGAAATCAGTGACGAAAACTCACGAAAAATTCGCAAAGACATAGAAAAATTAAAAGTCGTCTTAGACACCACTCCTTGCACAGTTTCATGGATCGACCGTAACTTAAATTATGAAGGAATCAACAAAACACTGGCTGAGCTCTGTAAACGCCCTAGCTCAGAATTTGTAGGCAAACAGATCGGTTACTACTCAAAAGATAAATACTTTTATCACTTTGCCCAAAAACTTTTTACGCAAGATGAACCCAGCATTCGTGAAGAACTCATCGGTCATATCGAAGGCGAGGATAAAACTTTCTGGGTCATCGGCACCAAATACGATCAAGGACGCCGTGCTGTAATCATGGGGATTGACGTCACAGAAGTCAGAAACTTAGAACAAACAATAACGGTCATGGATAAACTTTCAGCTTTGGGAGAAATGGTCGCTAATATTATTCACGAAGTGAATAATCCCCTGGCATCCATCAAGGCGTGTGCTCAACTCATTCCCAAGTTTATCTCCAATAATGATCTTGAAAAAGCCACACAGCTCAGTAATAAAATTGATACAACAACAACTAAAATATCCAAAATCATCAAAGGAATTAAAACTTTTGTAAGAAGAGGCAATTCAGACCCCCACGAAACCTTGAGGCTGAAACATCTTATTGAAGATGCCTATATTATTTGTGAAGGTCGCTTTAAAGAAAAAAACATCCAATTCATTCCTCCAACCGAAGAAGAATCCATTATACTAATCACATGTAACGTCACAGAGATTTTTCAGATTTTCGTCAATCTCATGACCAACTCCATCGACGCCATTGAAGGTTTAGAAGACCGTTGGATCAAAATTTCAGCCCACCAAGAAGGAACAACGATCAGCGTGCATTTTGTGGATTCAGGGACAGGAATCCCTGAATTTGTAGCCAAAAATTTATTTAAATCTTTCTTCACAACCAAAGCTGTGGGCAAAGGAACTGGCTTAGGCCTTTCTCTTTGCAAGAAAATAATGGAATCTCATAATGGAAGTATTCTCATTGACCCGAGTCAACCAAATACAACCTTTATCCTTACCTTCAAAAACCAAAATGAAAATTTAGTTGGGAGTGCTGTATGAAAAAAATAACCCTATGGATTCTCTTCGCCATGATCAACAATTACGTTTCTCCGGTGCTCGCGCAAGAAAACCCCGCGGATGAAGGAAAACGAATTGACGAAATCATCAAAGGGGAGCGTACCAACTGCAATCATGTCGCCGACCAAGGGATGACACCGACTCTTCTCTTTGAAACCCTAAGCCCTAAAATGACCGTCAACGAGCCCGCTAGCATTTTATCTTTACAAATGAAAATTATTTATTATCGTTGCATTAAAAAAAATCCATCCGATTCTCCCGAATTCATGGTTGCAAGCCCCAGCACTCCCTACAAATACACTGTCGAGCAATTGGATGGTTCCGCCAACACGATCAACGTCAATCATCAAGCTCATCGGTTTAATATCAAATTCAAGAGTCTCACTTTAGAACCTGGTTATCCGCAAAAGATAGGGAGTACCGGAAATGTTCATCTTATTCAGCTTG
This sequence comes from Bdellovibrionota bacterium, assembly GCA_963170155.1. GTDB lineage: Bacteria > Bdellovibrionota > Bdellovibrionia > Bdellovibrionales > Bdellovibrionaceae > CAUJGP01. Next base: position 161,779 of record CAUJGP010000015.1, read on the forward strand.
ATATTCCTTTAAAAAAACTTCTGACCCCTAGTCAAGAAATTCAGCTTAGAAATGGAAGTGAATTAAACTTAAGCCTTCCCGTCGTGAGTGAGGTTTCTACAGACTACGCCATCGGTACTCAAACAAAAAGTAACACAGGATTCGCCGCTGGATCCACTTTTACCTGGAATTTTAAACTCTCCATGAAAGGTAAAAAGACGATGAAAGTAGAACTACAAAACATCAAACAATAAAACTCACGATCTTCACTTTTACCCAATAACAGCAATAGTCCCTAAAGGCCGGGCCAAGAAAAAGAAAGTTCTTGGCCGTTTCAGTCGGAGTGTCATCACAAATTGCGACGATACTGCCCTCCCACTTCATAGAGAGCCTGAGAAATTTGATAAAGAGAACACACTTGCGACGCCTCCAAAAGCGCTTCAAAAATATTACCTCCGGCCACAACATGAGCTTTTAGTTTTTTCAATGCCGCTGGAGTTTCTTGAATATGAGTTTTTTGAAATAAATGACAGCTCTTCAATTGCGCTTGCTTTTCATCATAACTGGCCCTGGCTAATTCAATGCGAGGTGGTTTGTAATCAGCTTCCAGTGTTTTTGGATTGATAAAGGTATTTACACCAATGATTGGCAACTCACCAGAGTGTTTCAAGTGCTCATAATACAGAGATTCCTCTTGAATCTTAGATCTTTGGTATTGGGTTTCCATAGCTCCCAAAACCCCGCCTCTTTCATTGATACGCAAAAATTCCTCAAGCACAGCTTCTTCGACAAGTTCCGTAAGTTCTTCGACCCAATAGGCACCTTGCACCGGGTTTTCATTCTTCATCATACCAAACTCACGATTAATGATCATTTGAATAGCCATGGCCCGGCGAACTGATTCTTCCGTCGGAGTGGTGATGGCCTCATCGTAAGCATTTGTATGAAGGGAGTTACAATGGTCATAAAGGGCAATCAGCGCCTGTAAGGTTGTTCGGATATCATTAAAATCAATCTCCTGAGCATGAAGGGATCGACCACTCGTTTGAATATGATATTTCAATTTCTGTGATCGATCATTCGCTCCATATTTATTTTTCATGACAATGGCCCATATCCTACGGGCCACCCGTCCTAAAACAGTGTATTCAGGATCAAGACCATTGCTGAAGAAAAAAGACAGATTTGGCGCAAAATCATCAATGGCCAATCCTCGCGACAAATAATATTCGACAAAAGTAAATCCATTTGAAAGTGTGAAAGCCAATTGACTGATCGGATTCGCTCCTGCTTCGGCGATATGGTAACCTGAGATACTGACGGAATAAAAATTGCGAACTTTCTTCTGAACGAAGTATTCTTGAATATCACCCATCATTTTCAAAGCAAATTGAATAGAAAAAATACAGGTGTTTTGCCCTTGGTCTTCTTTAAGAATATCCGCTTGTACCGTACCTCGCACCTGTTGCAAGGTCTCTTCTTTGATTTTTTGAATTTCAGTGACAGTTAAAGACCGTTTTACTTGTTTCTCATATTTTTTAAGATTTTGATCAATCGCCGTATTAAAGAAAAAAGCCAAAATAATCGGAGCCGGTCCATTGATAGTCATACTGACGCTTGTATTAGGAGCTGTCAGATCAAAACCTTCGTACAATTTTTTCATATCATCCAAAGTGCATATGCTAACGCCGCTCTCTCCCACTTTTCCAAAAATATCTGGGCGAGTGTCAGGATCTTGACCATAGAGAGTCACGCTATCAAACGCCGTTGAGAGACGATGCGCTTTTTCACCCTTGCATAAATAATGAAAGCGGCGGTTGGTACGTTCTGGTCCTCCCTCACCCGCAAACATGCGCTTAGGTTCTTCATCTGTTCTTTTGAGAGGAAAAACCCCCGCGGTGAAAGGAAACTCTCCCGGAACGTTCTCCAAGCGTAAATAACGATAGCGATCTCCCCAATCCCTCATATTGGGGATGGCTACTCTCGGAATTCTAAGGCCGCTTAAGCTTCTCGTGACAAGAGGCTGTGAAAACACTCGATCCCGCACGGCGAATTTCAACTCATCTTCGCGGTATCTCTTTTGAAACTCACCCCACGCGTCCAATGAATCTAATTCTTCCTGTGGAAACTCCGCTCGCAAGTTTTTGATGGCTTCTAAATAAATTTTTTGTAGTGAATCATCAGGATACTGAGAGGATGTTTGATACAAGGCTCCCAACAAGCTCGCTTTCTCCGCCCGCTCTTTCGTGTGATTTTTGTAAACACGAACGGTCTGTGTAATTTCAGCGAGATAATTTTGCCTCTCACTGGGAATAATAGCGTGGGTTGAATGCACCTGACGAGAAGCTAAGTAAGTTTCATCCACTGTCCATCGGAGGTTCAAATCATGAATTTTTTTATTCAAAGCCACAAATAATTGATCCACACCACTATCACAAAATTGAGCGGCTTGAGTGGCAAAAACAGGAACTGCCACCTCGGGATCAAAAATTTTCCTTGATCGACGGTATTGTTTGCTCACATCTCTCAGCGCATCTTTAGATCCGCGGCGATCCGACTTGTTAATCGCAATGAGGTCCGCAAAATCAATCATATCGATTTTTTCCAACTGACTTTGAGCTCCAAACTCTGAAGTCATCACATACAAACTCACATCGCTCATCTCAGTGATAGCCATATTGCCTTGACCAATACCACTGGTCTCCGCAATCAAAAGATCGAAATTCAATGTTTTACAAAACTCAAGCATCGAGGGTAGAGCCTCAGAAATCTCTTTGCCCGACCCTCGAGAGGCCACCGATCTCATAAACACGCGGGAGCGAGAGAGACTATTCATACGAATACGATCCCCTAAAAGACTTCCTCCTGTTTTTCGCTTTGAAGGATCAACGCATAAAATACCAATTTTAACCTCTGGATAAGCCTCCAAAAAACGCAAAACCAATTCGTCAATTAATGACGACTTTCCTGCACCTCCCGTACCTGTGATTCCCAATACCAGAGGTCGTTCTTCTGTCTTCAATTTAAAAGACTTCAAATGAACTTGATCCTCAAAAGCTGATTTGGATTCGATAGCGCTTAAAGCCACTCCCAACTCTCGGTGAGGAATTGTATCTTGAGCATCGATAGCCTGAAGCTCAGCTGGAGAAACACCTCGCTGGTCTCCTGTCGTCGATATGTTCGATAATGTTTTTTGAAAGTTTTGAAAGGCTTCGGTAATAGAAAAATCACATCCTTCCATAATCATGGCAATCATTCCATCCAGACCCAGCTTTCGCCCATCATCAGGATGAAAAATTTGGGCGATTCCATAATTTTCTAATTCTGCTTTTTCTTCATAAATAATAACACCGCCGCCGCCGCCATAAATTTTAACGTAGCTGGCCCCTGCTGAATTCAAGAGATCTCTCATGTACTTGAAGTACTCTAAATGCCCCCCCTGATAGGAGCTAATGCAAATTCCTTGAGCTCCCTCTTGCAAGGCTGTCTTAACAACATCCAAGACAGAACGATTATGCCCTAAGTGAATCACTTCTGCACCCGCCTCTTGGAGCAGTCGCCGAATCATATTAATAGAAGCATCATGACCGTCAAAGAGTGAGGCCGCTGTAACAATTCGAATGGGGTTCTTCGGTTGGTATTTCATTCTAACCTAATTTCCATTAAATTGAGCTTTGCGCTTTTCAATAAAAGCCGTCATTCCCTCTCGGCTATCCTTAAACTGAAAGAGCTGACTAAAACTGCTGGATTCAAGAGCTAAAGCACCATCAATATCGATATCATAACCATCCAAAACCACCCGCTTCACAGAAGCAACAGCTCGAGGACCTCGAGTCATCAGGGATTTTGCTGTTTTAATGGCAAAGGGAAGTAACTCTGCAGCTGGCAAAACTTTTTGAACTAAACTAATCTGAGAGGCCTCACCTGCGGCAATCATCTCTCCGGTCATTGCCATTTCTCTTGCTTTATTAAGACCTACAACGCGAGATAAACGCACACATCCTCCAAAGCCAGGCATTAATCCCAAACTCACTTCGGGTAATCCAAACTTAGCATTATCAGACGCATAAATAAAATCGCAGCTCAAGGCTAACTCAAGACCTCCTCCTAAAGCAAACCCGTTCACAGCAGCAATCACCGGAAGACGAAGCATTTCCAACTGTCTGAAAACTCGCTGGCCTTTTTCGGCAAACAAGCGTGCTTCTTCGGCTTCTAATGATATCATTTCTTTGATATCGGCGCCTGCGACAAAAGCCTTTTCTCCACTTCCCGTCAAAATAAGGGCACGGGCTTCCATCGTGGGTTTTTCTTGTAGAAAGTGGATCGCTTGTTCTAATTCAAGAATGGTCTCTCGGTTCAAAGCATTCAGAGCCTGAGGTCTACTCATGGTGAGAATCCACAATCCATTTTCTTCCATCTTAAGCTGAAGGTTTTTCCATTCCATGTTTGACTCCTCTGATCTATTCTTATTTTTCTTTCTCTTTCTTATTTTTCTGACTGTTTTTATTTTTATTCTTATTTTTGATATTGATAAAAACCACGACCTGATTTTCGGCCGAGCCATCCTGCCTCAACATATTTTATTAACAAAGGACAAGGACGATATTTAGGGTCTCCAAGGCCATCGTACAAAACGTTCAGGATAGCTAAACAAGTATCTAAGCCCACAAAATCCGCGAGAGTCAATGGACCCATGGGTTGATTCGTCCCCAGCTTCATAGCCTCATCAATTGCCTCCACGGTTCCAATTCCTTCATACAAAACATACATGGCTTCATTAATCATGGGCATAAGGATACGATTTACCAAAAAGCCAGGCATATCTTTGGCCGATTCAACAAAAACTTTTCCCATTTTCTCAGACATTTGACGAATCATTGTGAACGTCTCATCTGACGTTTGCAGCCCTCGAATTCCCTCAACCAATTTCATCAAAGGAACAGGATTCATAAAGTGCATCCCTGCCACCTTCTCCGGCCTTCGAGTGGCCGCTGCCATTTTGGTAATTGAAATAGAAGAGGTGTTTGAAACAAGAAGCGCATGAGCGGGTAAAACCTCATCCACTTGCTTGAATATTTTTAATTTTAATTCAATGTTTTCAGTGGCTGCTTCAATAACAATATCGGCGGCTTTAAAAGACTGAACTTCCGTCGTCGTTTTGATTCGACTCAAAGTTTCACTCTTTTGTGCTTCTGTGATCACACCTTTTTTAATCAATCGATCCAAACTGGTCTGGATCGTGGTCATTCCCTTCGTCAAAGCTTCTGATGAAATATCCTGCATAATCACGGTAAAACCAGAGGCTGCTGCCACTTGAGCAATCCCATTGCCCATTTGACCGGCACCAACAATCCCTACTGTCTTCAGTTCAACCTTATTGTTTTGCATAAAAACTCTCCTTCGTAATGAAGCGTAGATTAGGTTGGCTTGTCTAAAATGTCGAGTCTATTTATGGATCTATTCAAGAAGTCACTGGAGACAATTGCTCTCTAGTTCAAATGAATCTTAAAACCTCTTTGATAAAGGGAGAGATGCTCCGACCTTCAAAAATTGAAGAGGTTTGTGCAAACATCACAATGCTTTCACCGCGACAGAATAAGAAGCTCGTTTTGAAATCATTCTGGGATGAAAGTTGATAAAGAATAAGCAAACACAAATCACAGTCATTAATAATGAGACGTTGGAAGGAACATAAATATTTGCTCCAACCAAATGGAAAGCGGCTCACGCATTTACAGTTCAAATTAAAGAGAACCTCATTGTTCTGGTCGAAATTATCGTTGTACGAAGGATAGGAAATACTCCCAGAATAATTACCGAGAGTAGAGTATAGACGTCCATTGGATATGGACATGAATCTCAAAGAGTCTTAGTGACTCTCGATGTTCTCAGTCTCTGGAGTGTCATTAGCTTCATCATCGACTTCATCCTCAATATCTACTAAATGAGCACTGTCTTCCAACTGACTCAAATGTTTTTCATACTCTGCCTTGGTGATGAATCCCTGGGATAAATTATACTCTAAAAGTCGAACATCATATTTCATTTTTCCCATGGCTTTTTCAAACGACATATTTTCTCCTAATTCCAATATTTAGGACCCTTTTGATTATGAGGATCCTCCGCTTTAGCGTTATCTACAACAAGACGCAGGTTTCGTCCACGTTTTTTAGTCAACGGCCGCTGCTCAAACCAACCTTTTGCTTTGAGAAGGATAAAGCCAGATAAAAGTCCCATAAGATGGGCTAAATAAGCAACATCTCCTCCTGCTGGGGTGTTTCCCATCAAAGAGAGGAATTGAATAACTCCCAAAAGCATCACGAAATACTTCGCTGGCATCGGAAAAATCATCATAAAAGCAACAACACGATCTCCAAAAAGACGACCGTAAGCTAAAAGAAGACCAAAAATAGCTCCAGAAGCGCCAACCACCGGAGTCAAAAGCCCCAAGGGAGTTCCATTGTAGAGGTACGCATACACAAACATTGCAGCGGTATAGAAAAGTCCCGCACCGACCCCAGACATAATGTAAAAAAACAAAAAGTATTTTTTACCCCAAAACTGTTCTAATTCCGAGCCCAACCACCACAGCATCAACATATTGAAGACAATATGCAATTTATCATCCGTGGAGTGCACGAAAAGATAAGTCAGAGGTTGCCAAAGATAAAGATCAATAAAAACTTTTCCAGGGACTAAGGCAAAAAAGGTGGTAAAAGAAAAAGAATCCAAAAATCCATCTAAGATAAATTGTCCAACGATCCAAATAGCTACCGTTACAATAATCAAACGCTTTACCATAGGGGTGAAGGGCATTACCACCGGAACTCCGGAGCCTCCTCGATAATTCATAAAACCTCCTGCCAAGCCTCTTTAATACGATGGTACGAGGACTCTAAGCTTTCAACAACCACTTTTGTTTCAGCAATCAAAGGAAAAAAATTAACATCCCCAGCCCATCTGGGAATAATATGCCAATGCAAATGAGCGGGAATGCCAGCCCCCGCCACCGCTCCATGATTCATTCCAATATTAAGTCCCTCACACCCATAAACCTTTTGGATTACTTTCACTGATTGTCTTAACAGCTCCATGAGGTCACTGTATTCTGCTGAGTTTAATTGGAGAAGCTCGCCACAGTGCCTCCTCGGGAGAACTAAAAGATGACCATTATTATAAGGATACTTATTGAGCACAACCATCGATTGCTTGGTTTTGACAAGAGTCAAAGTCTCAAAGCTCGCTTTACCCTGAGCACAGAGGCAAAACACGCAAGATTTTGATTTAACTAATTTTCGCACATAACGGTAACGATCGGGGCGAATCATCAAATCTCGCTCTTGGGGCCATATCTCCTCAAAAGAAGAAGCAAGTGCCGTCTTTACTAAGGGAACTTCTTCGCGACCTTGAGGACGACGAGGACTCCGACGAGACTTCGGAAGTTTTTTTTTCTCGCGAGGCGGGCGCGGCAAGGCCATTATTCCATCACCTCATCAAGCCAAAAACCAGGCATGATCGCCATAGGACGATTAAATCCTTTTTGTTTGATAAGCTGGAGAACCTTCTTTTGAGCCGTAAAAGACCATTCCTCGTCTTCATCTCCTTGAATCAGACGTTCAATCAAAGAAGGCTGATGCTTGGGAACTTCAAATAACTCATAATCTTTCTCAACACCGGCTAAACCCGCTAGAATCTCCCCAGCATCTGTCAAGGAACCCACTTGATCCGCAAAACCCAACTTGACCGCCTGCTCACCATGCAGCACTCGACCATCTGCATATTCGTCCAAAATAGAATCCTCTAATTTACGCGCTTCTTTAACTGCGCTTCGAAATTGCAAATAGGTTTCGGCAATCAAACTTTGAAAGTAGGCCTTCTCCTCTTCTTTCATGGGTCTGTACTCAGCTCCAGCATCCTTAAAACGACCCGAAGTGATGGAGTATCGCTGAACTTTAGCCCAATCATAAAGCCTCTCTAAATTAGCAAACTCCATCACCACTCCAATCGATCCGATCAGAGTCCCCTTGGCTACAACAATTTTATCAGCGGCCATTGAAAGATAATAACCACCACTGGCATTCAAAGAAGGAGAATAAACCACAATCGGTTTTTTAGTTTTCTCCTTAAATTGCTTCAACTCACGATAAATTTCTTCAGAGGGCCCTACCGCTCCCCCAGGTGAATTCACTCTGATTAAAAGACCTTTGATAGAGTTATTGTCCGCATACTTTCTTAACCTTTTAAGAAATTTATCGCTGTCCAAAATAATCCCTTTGATATCCATGACCAATAAATTTGATTTAGATCCCTTTTTCGGCAAACTGGTAGAATCACGTCCGGCAACAATAGAAAGCCCCATCACCAAAGAAATAGAAGCTGCTATTAAAAAACCAACAAACAAAAAAACAAACCAGGGATTTCGACTCATCATAAGAATTGCCTCCGTATTCGAAATTTCAACCCAAAGTCTATGCTTCCGTCAATGGAATGGAGTGTGTAATCCTTTGGAAGCAGGAAAGTTGCTGCATAGAGTTGGAGTTTTCCTCAAAATAATCGCGGTGATCTGACAAAAACCAACAGTATGGGCTCTACCATAAATCAAAACTTCTCATTGAAATTGAACTCTCTCCACGGAATAATATACTTTTAATACCCATTAAAAATTGTATTGCTTTGATTTCAAATGCCCCTCTCTTTTTTCAAAATTAGGGGGCAAGAAATCATTGAGGTTATTTTAAAAACATTAACCAATACGTGAAACCAAAAAAGCCCCTTTGTGTTGGCATTTACAAGCCCTGGAGAATCGTGAAGAAAACGGTATTTATATTTATCATCAGTCTCACTTTCTCTATTCTCAGTTTTTTAATGTTTGTGTGGTTCACGACCGAACATTACTCAATGCACGAACTTGCTCAGTTTGACTGTAAAAACCATGCAAAACCCTTGGATCTTTCCCATCCGATCAAAGTGATGACTTGGAACATCCAATTTTTAGCGGGGAAAAATTATATCTTCTTCTATGATGCAATCGATGGCTCAGGCACCGATGAAGCCCCTTCTCAAAAGGACACTGAAATAATCTTTCAGGAGGTCACTCGAATCCTCCATGACGAAAACCCTGATTTCGTCCTCTTACAAGAGGTTGATGTGGACGCCAAACGCACTTATTTTCAAAATCAAGCCCAAATGCTGTATAAATCTTTGTCTTCTCAATTCCCCTGCATGACCTCTACCTACTATTGGCGCGCAGGCTTTGTACCTCATCCCCACATTTTAGGAAGCGTGGGAATGAAACTGGTGACTCTCTCGCGTTATCTCATTGAAAAATCAGAACGTCATTCGTTGGGAGAGTTTCCCTCCGATATTCTCTCTCGACAATTTCGCCCAAAGAGAGCCATTTTAGAGAGTACAATTGCCACGACCGAAGGCCCTTCTTTTCATCTTTTAAATACACATTTAGAAGCTTACTCTCAAGGGTCCGATCTAATGCAACAACAAGTTCACATCTCCTCTCAACAGCTGCAACGCTTGGAAATCCAAGGGCGTCCTTGGATTTTTGGAGGTGATTTCAACCTGCTTATGCCAGGTCAAAGCTACTTTCAATTGAGCCACTCGCAGCGTTCTCTCTATCAAGAAAAGAGTGAACTACAAATGCTCACTCACCAATTCCCGGTATTGCCTCAACCTCACGAAGTCAATGGCCTCTCCCCCGCGCAATGGTACACGCATTTTCCCAATGACCCAGAGGTCAATGGTCCCGATCGAACCATTGACTATCTCTTTCATAGCCCGCGCTTTCAGACTCTTAAACATTATGTGCGATTTCAAGATACGATCAAAATTTCAGATCATTTGCCGTTAATTGGAATTTTTCATTTAAAAAAAATAAATCCTTAAGAAACTCTCTGCGCTTGTTTTTCCAGCGCCTGTCGGTATTGAGTTTGTTTCATTTTCGCCAATAAATTCTCTTCTTTCAATAAAAACTCTAGCTTTTCCTCTAATGTATCCAACAAAAGATCAAAGTTTTCATTTTTGCCATTATCATCCACAAAAATTTTATCCATCATTTCAGGTGCCACATAATTCGTTACTGCCAATCTAAGGCTAGAGTAAATTTCTTTCACTTGCTTGGTGAGATCCCGAATATCCTGACGCGTTTTCATGAGTTCCCAATCAATAAGGCTATCGTTGACCACTTCATGCACCACTTCAATATCCACCGGTTTTTCAATAATGTGGATGACCCCTAACTCTAATGCTGAAATCGCATCATCCTTGTCTAAATAACCAGAAAACATCACCGTAGGGATATGAACACTGGCTTCATTGATTTGTTTGAGTGTTTGCAATCCATTCAAAACCGGCATTTTCAAGTCAATGACCAGAATAGCGGGCTTGATGGTTTTATTTCTGACAGCTTCAACAAACTTTTGGGGATTGTTAAATTGCAACACATCATAGTCACCCTTGAGTTCTTCAAAAAGCAATTCTGTAATATCTTTTTCATCATCGACAAGGACCACCAATGGGCGTTCAGATTCCATAGTGACTTTTAGCATAAACAAACTTCCTTTAATAAAGAATAGGGTTCGTATTTAAATCCATTATATAATATTCTATTAATTTAAAACAACCTCATACCCTGTTAAATTTATCTTATCTCATTGGATGCAGGAATCTTTTTTTATTTAAAAAGAGGAACCAGACTTTTATCCACCAAGCAGCCGAGTGTTTGGCCCCAGTACAATCCGCGACAACAAAGATTCAATCAATCATCGCTTTCGATATCCACCACAGAAAGGCTCCACGGTGAACTCCACGGAGACTCAAGCCCTTGCTCATCATTAAGCCCTTTGACTCGCCAAAATACTTTTCCCCGAATGGCGGCGTTATCAAGCAAGATTCGATTTTCTTTGGGTTTGAGTGTGTAGAGTATTTTTTTAAAATTTCGATTTGTTGAAAACTCTATCACATATTGATTTGCTAATTGATCGCCTCGCCATTCTAGCCAAACTTCAGGCCTCTCCATTTTTGATAAAATATAGGAGACTTTGTCTTTAGGTAAAACTAAGGTGGGGCTTTGCAAAGGCTTTTTCACAAGATACCTTACCATTTCAACATTCGAATACTGTGAATCTCCAACCCCAGAACCTCCCAGTCCTTTGACTCTCACATAAAACTTCCCTGGTTCCGCCAACTGTAGGCGATAAGATCGCTCTTTAACCATCTCTTTCAACTTCAAGCGAGAAAATTGGGGCTGCTCCGATAGCTCCACCTGAAAAGAAGAGTGTCCAGAAGAAGAATTCCACTTGATGGTAAAATGACCAGGGGGAACTGCCGTCTCAGCTAAAGGAAGTGCCACAGCCAAAGCATCCACCGGCAACAATTGAGGAGCCCCGGCCTTCACAACCCAAGAAACCGGAGAACTCCAGGGGCCGACTCTTTTCGTGTCTGAAAGACCAGCCACACGAATTGTGTAGGTTCCTAGTTTCTTGAGGGATACATTCAATTGATTTTGATCCGCAATTTTTTCAAAAACAATATTTTTAAATTGGGGATCTTCAGACACTTGTACTTTGAATTGCGCAGCAACACCTCTTTTTTCCCATTGTAGTTTCAGCATGGCCGGCTTATCGCCTTCTAAAGCACTCTCGTGCATTTTAGAAGCGATAAGAGGTGCCTGTAAACCTTCTTTGTGTGATTCATAAACTTCAACTTTCAAAACCGGAGATGGAATGGAGACAATCTCCATCAAAGGATTCTCCAAACGGCTTGTTGGAGTTGATGATTTATCATTGGCAGAAGATAAATGATTTTTGATTTGGTAAACCGATCGAACGCGATAATAATAAGTTCCGGGAGCCACATCTTTTAAAGTGAAGGATGTGTAAGGAACCTCCACGCGATGGGTTTGACCATCAAGCTGCGGGAAATTAGGATCTAAACTGCTCTCCAAGATATAACGAACTGGAATAGACAGCTTTTCATACTCCGCTTTCAAGCGAGACTGGAGAGAGAGTTGAGCTTTTTTCGAGCGCTCTGTTTTGGTTCCCACAAGAGTTTTTAGATTCCAAGGTAACCATTGTAGTGAGGTATCCGGGAAGGGCGAGAGTCCTCCGTCGTCACTGCGGGGAAGCGCCACGGACAATGAGGACGCCTTGTGTGCCCATGTTGGTCCAGGGGGACGGATATGCCAAACAAGAGTTTTGGAAACAGGTCCTTTTCTTCCTTGGGAAGACAAAGGAAAAATTCTGAAATACACAGGCCCAAAACCTCGACCTGAAGGCCCTACAAAACGATTCCCTTTGACCTTCTCCGCATGCAACACATCCGTAAAATGAGGAGACGTAGAACTCTCGACCCAGAAATCCCTTGTCATCTTTTGAACGTCCCATTGGAAAGCCGGAGCTTCAGAGCCCAAAAGCGTTTCTATCTCTTCTTTTAAAGCAAGAGGCGTGGTTAATCCATCGGGGTCCACATCGGTCACCTCGACAATCAAAGTATGAGACCACAAAGAAGGAGGTCTTCCCAAACTCTCACTTCGCACTCGTGCATAATATTTTCCAAGAGTTAACCTTGGAATAGACCATTGTTTTTCTTTAACCTCATAACTCATCTTTTCTTTAAATTGCGGGTCTCGCCCAAATTCAATGCGATAAAGCATTGCTTTAATTGAACTGTCCCACTTCAAAATTGAAAGTTCCTGCTGTCGGCTGTCCACAGCAGAGGGAGAAAGATCTTGAGTTTCAGCCCACTGATTGGATGGAATCATCAATGGGTCCATTTTATTCTTCCATTCTGGCGACGTTAACAACCCAAGATTCCATTGAATAACTTCAGATTGCAAAGAAGCTTCCGAACGACCCTTTTTAAAAACTTCTACTTGCCAATAAAGACTGCCCTCCGCAAAAGAAGGAACCCATTCAAAGCCATTGATCTTTAAAAATTCATTCACCAACGGTTGGCTCAGATCGGGTTTTGTAGAGACAATGAGCCTATAGCGATCGACCGGCCCTTCTGCGTGCCAATAAAATTTCAGTTTTTGTTTTTCAGAAAACCATAGATTTTTATTTTCTGCCCACTGATCAAGTCTTACAAAAAGAGGTTCTTCCTCCAGAGGAGCTAAACTTCCAATGCTGGCAACCCCACGGTAAATATTCAATTGGTGTTTCTTGGCAAGAAGCAATTTTTTTTGTGATTTAGATTCAGTTAATTTAACTTGACCTTCAATAATTTTCAACTGGGTGGTTTGCAGCTTTTTTTTATTGAGAGAAAATTCAACGGCTTTCCCCTCTAAATCCAAATCCTGGTCATTAATATTGAGCTTCAAGGGTAATCCTTTATTGGAACCTAAATGGCCCCTCAGATTTCCAAAGCGCAAATCCAACTTCATCATGTTCTGAACCTGATCTAAAACCACTAAAGAATTAGGATCAATCCAAAGGTTAATTCCGGTAGTAAGACGTATGGCGACAGAACTCTTGCTTCCCGTAAAGATTGAATCCCCAACATAGACAGATTCCAAATCGTTCAATGGCAACCAAACAAAATCATCGGTGGATCGGCGTCGAACATCCCTGATGAGCTGGTCAACCGCGCCAATTTGAGTTCCTTGATTGGTAAAACGAGATTTAAAAAAACTGGAATTGTCATTCAACAAAAACAAAAATAATAACATCCCCAGCATTGAAAGGCCGAGGAGCCATCGATCCAGTCGGTCACCCTGATGAAAAAAAGGTAATTTCATGATTTCATTATCGGATTCAAAGGAGATTTCTTTAGATATCTTAGAGCTTGTTTGGCAAAGGACTCCTCCTCTTTAATTTCATAACTAGGCTCTAGACCTCACTTCAATGAAAAAAAAACAGCACCTTGGTTGAGATGATAAAGTTGATTTTGAACTTTAGACACTTCAAATCTGGACCCCTTTTAAAGGTTCCAAGCAAATCATAGCCTCGAACATAACAGGATCTCCAGTTCGATGTGAATCAGGACTAAAGAACTTTAATTTATTGTCGATAAATCCCACATGAAATCCATCCACTTATCATTAAAATACAAAGTAATGATATTACTTACTGTGATCCCCTTGCTGCTACTGGGGGCCTATTTGCAGTTGGTTGTTGGTGTTTTCGAAAAAGATAAAATTGCATACGTTTACGATACAAACTCCAGCGTCAATCGCAGCATTGCCTCGCAAACAAGAAGTGTTTTTTTGACTGTTCTGAGCGCGATGAAACCCATGTTGCAGGAGCATTTTACCAATGGCGAATTTGGAATCCTGTCCAAAGAAATTTTTAGAAATGATAATTCCTTATTGTTTATAGGTCTGTTAAAAAGCAATAAAGGTCAAATTTCTATTTACGATCACATCGAAAAGGATCAAGAGTATTACAATGATTTTATCAAGGATCTCGGGCACCTCAACATTATTCTCGGTGGGCTTAAAAATGAAGAAAGAACGGTTAGAACCCCCTTTCCCAATAACAACATTCTCCTCATCGAATCGGTTCAAAACCCAATAGATCAATCTTTATATCACTTTGCTGTAATCTTTCAAAGTCACGAGTTGACAGATCTTTTTTCAGGAGCCAAAAGCCAATTCTTCTTAGCCAATGAAAACGGAGAAATGTTATTTAAAAATTCGAATCGTACTTTAAAAACCAATAGCTTTCTTTCCTTAGACAATAAATTTTTCAAGAAAATAAAAACATCAAAAATCTCTTATGGCACAGAAGAAACAAAAGATAAAAAAACGACCTACTTGACCTCTTACAACAAGGTGGGGTTTGCGAATCTAATGACTATTTCCATGATCAATAAAAATGCGGCACTGTCTGCAATTCAAATATTGGTCACGAAATCCCTGTTGTTCGCGGGACTTTTACTTTGCTTTGCTTTATTCATCAGTATTGTCAGCTCACAAAGCATCACAAAGGCGCTGACTGAACTTATGCAAGCCTCTCGGAGGATCGCGCTTGGGGATTTCACTTCAAGAGTCAAAATCAAAGCCAACGATGAGATCGGGAGTTTAGCCAATAGTTTTAATTTAATGTCTAAAGAAGTCGGTCGCTTAATGAATGAGACCGCTGAAAAAGCCAGAATGGAAAGTGAATTGCAAACCGCTAGGACCGTGCAAGAAACGCTCTTCCCTCCCAATATTCAAGACTTCGATCAATTACAAATTGCGGGCCACTATGAACCAGCCAGTGAATGTGGTGGTGATTGGTGGTATTACTCTAAGACCAATAATAAAATCATTTTATGTATTGGAGATGCCACAGGGCATGGAGCTCCTGCCGCGCTTATTACCAGTGCGGCTCGTTCCGCGGCCAGCGTGGTGGAAACCTTAGACCTGGATGCCAGTAAAATCATGCATTATATTAATAAATCCATTTATGATGTCTCTCGCGGACGCGTGATGATGACTTTTTTTCTGGGCATCATAGATCTAGAAACTTCACAAATGACTTATTGTAATGCCAGCCACGAACCTCCTTTTCTAATTAAGGGAGAGATTGGCCCTAATCCCAAGAAAAAAGATTTGATCCCTCTGATTGAAGTCAATAACGCTCGTTTAGGTCAGGACCCCAACACGCTCTTTGACCAAACTCAAGTCACTTTAAATGAAAATGATTTTATTTTATTTTACACAGACGGAATTGCCGATATCCGCAATATTAATGGCGTGAATCTGGGAGAAAGAGAATTCATCAAAGTTTTTTTGAAATCTTTGGCGCACAAAGAAAATCCAGAAATTTTTGTTCAATCAATGACTAGCACCCTCAATGAATATCGAGAGCAGACAGATCTTATCGACGACGTCACGTTTTTTTGCATTAAATACGGAAGAGCCTCTTAATATGAATCGTTTCAAATCCCTACTGAATCAATTCAAAAATATACAAGTCATTGATTGCCAATCCATCGATTTATTGCCTCAACCTCTTTTTCCATCATCAGAAATACAATCCACTATCATTCGGTTCAGTCATTGGACCCAGAACCAAATGTTAGAAGTCGCCGCTTCGGGGCGTTTTCAGGTATTTTTGAATACAAACGGCCAACTTGCTGATTCAGAATTATTTTCGAGTCTGCATATCCAATCCAACCCTAAAGAGTTTTTACTTTCTGATCCAATTCCTTTTTGGTTTCAGAATGATCCTACAAAACTGGTTCTTTCTTTTCGTAAAAAATCAGAGAAATTCGAATTGATGCGACACTTTGAGCCTTTTCTGGAACAAACGGAATCGCGTCTTGTTCAGGAGAACGCTCGCCTTCTTTTTCAAGAACTTTTTATGAACGCCGCTATCGATGCCCCAAGAGAGGCTAAAAAACACGGAATCGCTGTAGACGGTCAAAAAGAAAGTCAGATGATTTTCGCTTATGATCATGAAAAATTTGTGCTTTCCTGCTTTGATCCCTATGGAGCGCTGGACCCCCAAGCGGTCGTCGTCAGAATCCACCAAATCCTGAGCAAAGAAAATATCAACATTCTCAATTTTGACCGCAAAAAAGGGGGAGCTGGAATTGGAAGTTCCCTTCTTTTTCGTTACTCAAGCACATTAAGCCTTGTTGTTGAAGAGGGAAAAGGAACTCGTGTCAGCTGTACCATCCCTTTAAAAATAGGACAAAAAAAATTCGATCTACTAGAAAAAAACCTTCAATTTATTAAAATACCCCCACAAGGAGAACTTTATGAAAAACAACGTAATGCTTAAAAATGAAGGCGATAAAGTGGTCGTAAAACTACTTGGAGTTCTTGATGAAGAAGTGACTTTTGCTGCATATTCTCTGAATGGAGCCCCCAACATTGTTTTTGATTTTTCAGATGTCAAAGGTATCAATTCTTGTGGTATCCGAGAATGGATTCGCTGGATTGGTCCTCACTCTAAAGTCGCTATGGTCTACAAAAACTGTCCTAAAATCATCGTTGATCAAATCAATATGGTCGATGGTTTCTTACCTAGCAATGGGTTTGTGGAATCTTTCTATGTTCCTTATTATTCCAACGAAACCGATGAAGAAAAGCATATTCTATTTTCTTATGGCCAAGAATTTTCCGAAAATGGAATTCATTATCCAACACAAGTCCTCGACTCCAAAAACAACCCTATGGATATCGACGTTATTGAAAGTAAATATTTTCGATTTTTACAAAAAGGCTTGAATAAAAAAGTCTCCTGAGCGTTTTTATCAATGTAATGACGCAGCCTTCTTGCTGCGCACATTACATCCCCACACTCTTCTTTGCGGGAACTAACGTTGTTGTTGCAAAGAAGGAGATACTTCAGATGAAAAGTCCATCTGTTGGTATTCTTGAGCTTCCCTGGCAAGTGGTGATACAGGAACTCCACGACTTGTAATTGGTGCGTGGTTTTGTTGCTGTTGGTCTTGCTGATGATATCCATCACGCTCTGAATGAGAAACTCTCGAAGGATCTGAATTCCCATTAGAAAAAGAGTCGTCGTCAAACCGAACATCTAATGGCTCAGAGGAACGGTCATAGGCAAAGCCTCCCTCCTGCTGCTGCTCATAAGATGTTGCTGTTTCGACACCATTTGCTGCGTTTGTCGTTGTCATAGGTACCGTTGGCAAAGCTTCTCGCTGTTGAAGAGAAGTCTGTGATTGCAAAGGCTGTTTATAGGCCGTGGTATTTTCTTGTATGTTTCCAGCAGAATGCAGCGGTTGTTGTTGCGCCACCGACGATGGGCTCGCGGGAAAAACAGCAGGACGGTTCAATCTTGCTGTTTCATCTTCAATATCTTTATTTCTTTTTTCACACTCACTGTTGTCATCAATGTCTTTAATATGAATTTTATCATCAAAATTATTTGCTGTTCTTGTTATTTGGTTTTTCACGCAAATCTGATTCTGATTATCAAAATCAATCAACCGTGCCTTCACTTCGAATTTCATGTTTTCATCAGCATCATATTGAAACTCTTCAAACATCAAGGTCTTCGGACTTTTTTCTCCCACTAATGTATATCTTTGTCCCCAATAATTACACGTAGCCTCATTAATGCGAATGCGGTCTTCTCCCGTGTTATCATCGGTCGAAACTTTTACAACGCATTTAGGCTTGAAGGGAATCGTGTTCTCTTTGGAATCAATATCAATGGTGCTAATGTAACCCAGCATAGTACTATCAATGAGTTGCTCCATTCCTTGAATATTTGTTTTTAAATTCCATGTATTTCCTTTTTGTGCAAAAACCAAAACAGGAGCCTCTACATTATAGGGTTGTTTTTTATAACAATCATAAAGAAAAAGCCTTTGCTCAGAACTTCCTGAGTATGTTTGCAACTCAACTCCAGTTCCACTACAAGTACGGTTTCTGGATTCCTCAGTATAGCGTTCCTCTTTTTTGATGAAAAATTTGTTTTGCTCCACAGCCTGCTTTACCAATCGTCCTAAATATCCAAAATAGTTTTCTGGCGTAACATAGCGATCAGCCGTTGCCGCCCATACTGCATTCACATAAAAATTACTTAATTCATTTAAAATTAAATTCAATTTTTTTAATTGTTGAATTGAATTCGTTGCTTTGGATTGAGGGTTTTCCTGCTGACCCTCTTCATCTTTACCAGCTTCATGCAAACTTAAATCCTCTAATTTTGTGAGAGCTCCCTGACCTTTACCCGAAGTCCCATCACTCGTTTGCTTGAGATCAGAAGAGTTTCCACCTTCATTTTCAGCAGTTCCTGAAGTTTGTTGATTGCTTTGAGGAGCCAACATAGGATTGAATCCTTGCCCTGGACGCTGAGGTGTTTCACCCGCTGTCCCAGCTTTTTGCGCTGTAGATGAACCAGGAACACATGGGACCTGTTGACCATTTTGAGTGGTCACGACATGAGTGGCTGCTTTTTGTGTCTCTATTTTATTTTGTTCTTGATTATTTGAATTTTGGGAAGAATCAACAGCAACCTGTCCCTTTGAAGACGGGGTGTTTTGTTCGTTAGCCGTTCCATTAACACCAGGACGTGCATGAGGGGTCAAGCAAGGATCGCTCATATTTCCTGAGTCTCCTTTATGGGAATAATGGGTGCTGCCAACTTTGGTGCCTGGAATTTTACGGCCTGATTTTTTATCACAACCGGCAATAATAAAACTCACAGAGAGGACTCCAATGAGGATGCTCTTATTTGTAAATGTTAAATGTTTATAGCTTGGTAATCTCATAGATACCTCCAACTTTTTCTTAGTGCACAAAGTGTGCCAGAGAAAATGAAATAGAATATCAAATCTTTCTTAAACATAATGAATATACAATTCACCACCCACAGAATGATTCCAAAACACAAAAAGGGAATAATTTTATCAATTAAAACACCCCCAAAAACACCAGCGGAAGAGTCGTTTTTGGAATAAATTGGATTCCTCAATGATCCATTAATTAATACCCCATAGTCTGTTTTTTATGGAACTCGGTAACAAATTGGAAGAAATAGCACTATAAACTTATTTTGTTGAACAACTGTCAAAATAGTAAACACAATATGGTGTCATTAGATAAATGCCGTTTAAAACTCTTTCTCAATAAATTATGATCTTGTTTTGTTATTACATGCTCGTAAAGTGGATTTAGGCCCGATGATCCCTCTGGACTAAAGATACCCTGGCTACTTAGCTAACGACTTCGGTCTTTACCATATACTGGGTAACCTGTCGAAGTGGACAGCGAATGTGTATAATGACAGCTACCTCGATGCACCTACAGACGGTAACGTAGCTGTTGCTGCTGGTAACACGAACTTCCACATTATTCGTGGCGGTAATTCGTATAGTAGTGTGACCTTTGAGGTTTAACTCTCAAAATCCGTTTAGACACTTCATTTTTTCTCCGTCGTGAGGCTCTATTTCATAGAGGAGCGTTTCCTCTTGGAGTAGTTTTTTCGAGGGCAACTCATTGAGTTCTTCTTGAATGGGCATTATTAATTCCTACCTGTCGCCATTGGGATTGAAAGTGCTAACCCACATGAAGTACGACTGGTGGAAGACACACTCAAAAACCGCTTTGCCAGAGAAGTACCTATTAGAGCGATCGGAGACAAAGCCTACGATAGTGATCCTATTGATGAACGCGTGGCAAAGAAATTTAGAACCAAACTCATTGCTCCCCATAAATCCAATAAAAAGTCAGAGCCTACACAAGATGGAAGAGAGCTTCGAAGATACAGACGACGTTGGAGAGTTGAAAGATTTTTTGCTTGGCTACAAAATTTTCGACGAATTGTTGCACGATGGGAATACAAGCAAGAAATTTTTCTAGGTATGATAGAGCTGGCTTGTATATTGATTTTCGTAAAGCGTTTTTGAGATCGCTTATAAATTATCGAAGGCATTTAAAAGTGGGCTTCCAAGATCAAGATAAGGTTCATTGTCTGGAGTAAAGAAAACTTCTATTTTTTTATAATTGTCCATTAAGTTCCTCAGAAAAACACAGTTTCATATTCTCTAGGGCGATCTTGCGAGTATCTCGGTCATCATTTGTATCAACAATACTTTGAATCGCATTCTTGGTTTTCTGAGAGCAAATTAGCTCACAACGAATCTGCCAATATGCGAACTCTTTTGCTGTCTTCTCTGTTGGCTCAACGGCAGCGCTACGATAGGCTGTCAGCAGACCCACAAATGCTTCTTTTTTTTCTTGAAAGAGCATTGTTTTTCTTTTTGCACGCTCATTGAAATAATATTGCAAAGGAATTGTTAGTAAGGCTCCAAAACCTACTGCCGATAAAATTGAAAGCGCATCCATTGTTTACCTCAGCCACTCTGTTGCGATTTGTACTTGGCTTAAGTTCAACGCTTTTGCAATTTTTAGAAGAGTATTTCTTCTTGGCATTGAAGCAGAACCAAAAAAACGAGAGAGAGATGGTTGTGGGATATCTGTCAATTGTGCGAGATGGTTTAATCCGCCTTGCTTGTCAATTTCAAGTCGAAGAGTATCCTTAAAGACTCTTATGTTTTTTGCAATTCCTTCTAAATCATCAAAGCGTATGTAAGTTCCTTCTATTTTTTCTTTTTGAGAGCAGTCATCAATTAAATCTTGAATATCGGCTACAATTTCATCTTGTTCAGATTTATCTTTTTCGTCGGCCCACATTTTCATTAGGTCGTAAACGCCTTCAAATTCAAAAGCCGTTTCAACAGCAGAAGCAATAAACGAACTAGGAAGACCTTTCTTATGCATCAAGGCTCCAATTTCCATAAGCTCAACTTTTAAATCAGGTGTAATTGCTTGTGCTTTCATTATAATCTCCCACACTCGGTGAATTGATTTCTTCGTATTAATTCTAAATGAGTTTTAAAAACTGCCATTTTTCTTTTTTCAAAATTCGTGTTGCCTTTGATGTAAGCGCCGCAAAGAACTGCTTCAGCGAACATACCAACAGGTAGGCGTAACTGAATTTTACCATTACCAATATTGTGCCATTTCATTTTATATCCTTCTGGAATTCGGTTGCTCGTATGGTTAGTAGCAATTGACCAGAATTTGGAATTTTGAAATTTGGTGTTCGTGGGGTAATTCTTTAACAACAAAACATCAGGGCGAATGACTGAACTATAGTCTTGATTGCTTATTGAATTGCTGTGCTTTAAATCCAAATAAGAGTCTAAAGCCCACTGGGTTATTACAATATCCACCTAAAACTCCTCCCTGTGGTTATCGGATATAACCTAAATATCCTTAATAATAAATATAACATAAATAACATTTTAGTGCAATTAATTTATTAAGTGCTTAATTACACTAAAGAAATTAGTAATATAGTCGACAGATAACTATGGCTAAGACCACAAAATTTGAACTTAAACTACGCAGAAGAAATATTCCATCAGAGGATATAGTTGATGATATCAAACGCGTGGTCCAAGAGATTGGTGCTGAGTTAATCGCCTCAAATATAAATCGCGAAAAAGGATGCTTTGGCACTAACGCAGTTCTTGAGAGGAGCGTTTCCTCTTGGAGTAGTTTTTTCGAGGGCAACTCATTGAGTTCTTCTTGAATGGGCATTATTAATTCTTATTAATATTATTCGTCAGAGAGAACACCCATTTCATATAAACCTCGAACAAAGTTTTTAAGTGCTTTGCTCTCTCGCTTAGAGGTTTTAGGGTGTGTATTGTATATTTTGGCCTGCATGGCTATTCTTAATATGCTATTGTATTCTTTAGTAATTAAAAAAGAAAGACGCTCTAATTCAGATCCATTTGAGTCTTCTAAAAAACATTGACTGCGCAGGTTTCTGGATAATTCAATTAAATGCCGAAATAATTCGATATTTTGGTCTATTGTATCTTTTGCTGATTTTTCAAAGATACGACTGCCTAGGAATTCATTCGTAAAATTTACTATTTCTTTACGACTCAAGTTCTCTAAATAACAAGTCTCTGTCCATTTTTTACATAAATTTTCCAACATTATTTTGGCCATAATTTTGAGATCTGCGACAAGAATGATATTCTGTAATAATGGCCCTTGTAAGTAAAGAGCTTGATCCAAGGTAAATCCTTGTTGAGGTTCGCTGAGCAATAATGCCGTCAGTTTCTGGAGAATTTCATTGCTCATGCCTGACTCAAAATTCAATTGTAGATGTCTGAATGCTTCGTGTATTAAAAGACCCTTTTGATTGGGCAAAGACAAGTGATCAAAGGATTCTTTTTCAATAAAAACTCCAAGACCTGGAATGTAATGCGCGACTTGTTTAAAATTTTTTTTATTAATTTTAACCTCATAGGAAGGAATAAAGACCATTTGGTTTTTAAACATCAATTTTGATTTAACGTAATAAATAGGTAACTGCTTAAGAGCATCAGTCACAAATTTAAATATAATGGGGGATGAATTTTTCCATTTCTCAATAGAGCTAATAGTTTCAAAAATAATTGGTGAATTTGAGTTTATTAAAGAATCAAAACCATGGTCCATGTAGGAAGGTGTTTCTGGGAGAATAAAACCTTTCTCCTTTGAATTAAAAGCTTGGCGATTATGTAAATAAAGATCTAGTAATCCTGTGGTTTTGGCAGTTTCCACCAAACTGCCTCCACCACTATCGACGCCGCCGGCCACTTTCATTTCATTGATGGGTTGATTTTCTTGAGATAAATTACTTAAAGATGATTGCAAATCATTGTTATCTATAACTTTTCGTCCCAGAAGTTTTTCTATTAAAAATTTAGTTTGCTGATAATTAGCATCAATACTGTCTAAAGTTTTTCCATAGCAAATATTTGTCAGTATTATTAAAAATAAACTCAAACCTATTGCAATAAATCTCATTGATTTCTCCCAAGCCTCTAAGAGTGCAATTTATATGCTTGAAATAAAATGATGATATTCACTTGTATTAGCTTCCGAAGAAATTCAGATTATTATTCCTTTGATGGTTCGATCCAAAGCCAATCAATATTTAAAAAAGCGACTTCTTCGGCCTTGGATTCTTTGGCCACTTCGATCACTTCTTTTATGGAACTCAAAAGGTTTTCTCGAATCTTTAAAAAATCCTTTTTTGAAAGTGATATTGGGGCTGTGAATGCCAGTTCCTCTCTTCTGATATTCTCATGGCGTTGTAAGGCTTTTATCCGCCAATTCATATGATGCTTTATGATAAAAGGAGAATCACCAGAAAGATGAGTGTGAGCTTCTCCTAACTTATAGAGTCCATCCTCTAACAGAATAAGTCCGGCACGTTCTAGAAAATCCACATAGTTCGATGCCTTTTTTCGTCCTAGATGAAATTGTAGACCAATTTCATCTAATGTTTTTCCTGGATCTATGGAACAAAAAAGTCGAATAGCAGAGTAGAGCCAAGTTGAATAAAAAATAGCGCTATCTTCTTTCGTTAAGATACTAGGTTTATTAAGATGTTTAGATACAGTGAGCATTGACGATTTTAGCTCTTCGATTTCATTCTTAAAATAATTTTTGACATTCACCGTGCCAGCTCGATCTTTTTGCACTAATAACAGAAAAAACTTTTTCTCTATTTTAGTGAGCTGTAAATATTCAGTTATAGCATAGCTTTGTTCAACATTAAAATCCTTAGTGCCAGCAAGAACCTGAGACACAAAAGTAGAATGTACGCGTATAAACTTAGCGAGTTTACCAATTTCGCCCCGTCCTCTCGGTGAACGTTTGGCGAGATAAAATCGAATAAAATGACGGTAATTTTCAATATTTAAAACTTCCATTATATCCTTTAAATATAACTCTTTATATTATAATAGTGACTTATCGGTTATATTTTAGATTCCTTTATGACTAAATACATAGCGACATTTGATTCAATGCATCATATAAATGTTTTACCTTTTTGCAATTAAGGAAGTGAATGTAACTTTAACCACCTATAAGGATTTTTATGAAACTTTTTATAACTATTAATTATATTATTTTCTTCTTACAATCTCAAGTTTTTGCTCATGTAACTCAAACCACTTATTATGATGGAGTTAGAATTGAAAGATTATATTCAAATATTAAAAAGGCACACAAGACGTGGTGTATTGATTTCCAAGAGATTGGTGTAATAGAAGGGCAGATCTTTGCAAGAGATTATTTAGCACCTGTTCATAATGACAGTAACCTTGATCTCGATGATGCCCTCACCATGTTTGAACATATGTTATCTCATGATACGATGTTGAGAATTAGATATGACATTAAAAATCCATATTCAAAAAGAAAAACAAATTATACAAAAAATGAGACTTGTCATTTTTTAAAACAGTTATCTCAAAAATACTCAATGAAATTTTAAAGGAACTCAATAGATAATATTGTAGGTATGCTACTTACAATGAAGAGAGTTAAATTTGGATTTAATATTGATTTGAATATACTAGAAGCGGTCTCAAACCCGCTTCTTTTTTAAGGGTGCTATACCTAGATCAAACCCTTCCCTCTTGGGTCAATAAAGAGGAATTTTTAAATCTATAGATAAATGCTGTTTAAAACTCTTTCTCAATAAATTATGATCTTGTTTTGTTATTGCATAATCTTCTTTAAACTTTCCATCTAAATAATAATTGATCGATTGATTAATTATTATTCTTTCTTCTTGAAGACTTTTTAGTTTCTCACTGTTGTTAAATTTTTTCATCAAAGTATCCATATCTTTTGATGAGGGAAGTCCATATCCTCCTTCGTCAATATTAAAAAGCTTGATTAAGTATCCAGGCGACTGTGTTAAAATAATGGAGTTTTGAAGCATCTCTATTAACTCCTTAGAAGTTATCGAAACTTTATTATCAAATTTCACTTCATAAGAGGGTTCATGTCCCACACCTGATTCATTCCCTCTCTTGTCTAGGTTAAGAATAGCCTTCGAAAATCTTAATTGTTCATTATTATCAAGAACTTTATTTTCTAACAAAAAAAGAGAATTAATAACATTCGCATTAAAATGAATCTTATTGTCTAGAGCATCATGAATCAATTTCTGTCTCTCGCTGGCCGGTAATAAAAAGTAATTTTCTACTGTCATTTTTCTAGGTATAATTTCATTTTTTTTCAAAATATTTATCGCATCCTCATAATTTTGTTGCATTGATGGAAAGTAGTAACCTTTTTGGACGGCTTCCTTTTCGTCAAATAGATATTTTTCTTCTCCAATTCCAGTTTTTATGAGCTCCTTATAAAGAGAATCTGGGCGCGATATGCTTAATTCTTGAATTGCCTTATTGAGGGGCAATCCCCTTTTTAAGACTTGTAATGTTTCGTCAGCACAATTGTTGGTGAAAAACTTGTATTTTCCTTCATAGGTCCATTGTGATTCAATAATCGCCTTCAATAAAGTTTCTATTTCATTTCGACTTAATTTTAGGGGTAAACTTTTAATCCCACGTAATTCACCTTTAGTGTATTCACGGATGATAGAACTCATATAAAAGACAAATTCAATTGATGGATATAGGCCATTAATGCCGTTCAAAGAAATCATTTTCAAATCAGTCACTAAGGCCCTAAAACTGATAACAAGATGATGATTAATGTCTTTTAGACAATCTTCGTTAACAACTTTTCGCGAAGGTTTGCAAATAATCAAACGAAGCATAGAGTGGCCGAACTTACTAAAACTCTCATTTCCTTTTCCTGCAAACAGATAATGAATGGCATAAACCTTTGAAAAATCTATTTTTATAAAAGGTGAAAGTAACTTTTCTTGAACGGTAGAGGACAGAAAAATGGTATTATTACTTTGACAAGAATATCTTTTAAAAGGTCTTTCCTTAAAGATAATAGCGAGTGCTTCATACAGAGTTGGTCTACGACACTGGAATTCCGGGTCTAAAAGAAATAGTTCAAAATTAAAAGCAAAACTTTCCTTTGGGTTTTCCCATTCATGTTTAGAAATGCTTCTTAGAGTCAAGTAATTCGATCGACTATAAGAGTTTACTTCGTCAATTAAACCTTTTTCAGTGTAACCTGCTGCATTTAAAAATAGAGGGTTACTAGAAACAGCTGTGTTCATATACAGATATCTTCGGCAATTGTTGCTTTGATAACCATTTGATGGATTGTGCTTAGGACCTTTTCTCTCATTGATACAATTTTGTTTTTCTTTAATTATTGCTGGAGAGTTTTTTGTAGTATGGTCATAAAAATGACCAATTTCATGGATAATTTTTGCTAAAAAATGTTTATAATAAGCATTATATTTTTGCCTCTTCGGATTTTGATCAGCAAGTTGATCATCATTACTAAAGACACTCAAATATGGAATTTGAGAAAGTTTTTTAAGTTCTGTAAAATTAATATTAATTTCAGGATGTTTAAAATAAGAAAACTGAAAAGCTGCTACTTGATGGTCAAGAGGCATAGACCGCTCATTGATAGAAAAAGAAACCTTAGACTTTTCGACTGCAGTTATTACCATTTGGGGTAATATTTTTTTTAGATCGATTCTGATTACTTCAATTATTTTATTTTCGCTTTCATTTAAAATGGCGTTTGAATTTAAATTCAAAAAACCATAAAGATTGGAATATGAGAAAATTAAATAAATAAAAATAGATACTTTAATCATTGTATACCTTATTTCAATAGTTACTAGCTCCCTCTTTATGAGGAAGCTAGCTTAAAATATTTTATTGATTGCGATTGAGCTCTTCAACCAATGAAACCACAACAATTGCTTTATCTCTATTGCTAGATCGAACAAAGTCATTCTTTGCGTTTTCATCGACTATAGCTTCTTCAACAATTTCAAATGCATTTGCTAAAACGACAGGGACTTCGCTTTCTTGCTCGCTTTGAGCATACGCGAGCGCTGTATCTTGTGACTCGTTTAATGCTATAAGTTGATTACCACTTAAGGCTACAGTTGCAAATGCCGTCACCTTTAAGATACCAGCCGTAGCAAACGTAATTATGCTAGCAGCATGCAGTTGTGAAGAAAGCACTAATACACCACTTAAGATCAGGGTTGATAATTTAAAATTCATTTAGATCCTCCAGTTTATGGATATTTCTGGATATTTTGAGATCATAGAGGTGACAATATTTGCTCGAACATCATTTGAAATACGATAACGATAATGATCGTGATGGAATAAAATATAACTCTCTAGACTACTACTTACTCATGGTTTTTCAGAGAAATGTAATCATAAAAAATAAATTTTGTTTAAAAACTCCACGTCCTCGATTAATCCCTTTTAGGGCATTGGATTGATTTGTTGATAAGCTCTTTCATATAATTGTGAGCACTCCCCATCAAACCCAGTTTTAATCAATGAAAGGATAAGAAGAATCGTTTAATCATGATCCTTTTTTTAAAAAATTCATAGGTTATACCCTGTTGCTCTAAAAATTTCAATTGCCGTTAACACGATAGCAATCATTAATATAGACAATGTAAGAAAGCGAGCATCCCTTCAGGGGAACATCCAAAAAATGGACCTCGTGCTTATGTAAATTTGTACCTAA
>CAUJGP010000016.1 GCA_963170155.1 Bdellovibrionota bacterium
GCGGGCTCCGCTTGGAGTTGTTAAAAAAATTGAGCTTCGATAGCCATAAAAACAACGACTCCATCAAGCGAAAAATAAAAGGGGCCATTCCCGGATGAGAACTAGTTATAACCTCTCTTAAGCAGAATAAACCGGGCCTATCGCCCGAAGAGAGGAGATTTATTATGAACCGTTTTGAAAAGACATCTGTCATGGTTGGTGGTGTCAGTAATTTGGAGTTGACCGCCAATCTGATCAAATAGCATTTCGAAAAAAGTGGGAAGAGCGTGCCAGTCATCGAATGGGATGGAAATACTGATATTCCGGTTACTAAACCATTTATTCTTGTTGTCTCGGAGAGAGTGTTATTGGCGCAGAGAAAATTGAATTCGAAGCTCTCTGCGTTCAAGCCCGATGTTGTTGTGATCAAAGAACTCAGCAAGTCTTCTAATGAATTACATCAAGCTTATTTACAGGTGTATGGTGGCGTTGGTCCTCACATGTCCACCATACTGAATGCAGATGACCGAGCCGTGATTGAATTTGCAGAAAATGAAACCATACGCAAAGGAAAGACCTACTACTTCTCAAAGAATTCAGGTCTTGAAGAACAAATCAGAAGAATCGGTGGTGTGGTTAGTGATGGAGAGAAAGTTTCGATTTTTGGATTTAATCAACTCAGAGCTCCAATTGAAATAGATTTGAATCGTATCTTGGGACACGACGAAGAAATGGCTTATCTAGCTTCACTTGCTGCAGTTATGGATTTCGGCTTAAAGCGAGAAGATCTTGTCCGTTCGTGATTAGTTCAAATTGGAGAGAATTAACACTCCTTTATTGCCTATGACTGATCGAGAAGATATGCCAGTTTATTTTGAAATTACGAATGGAAAAACTAATTCAGTAAAAGAAGTTAGGACTTGTTCGTTAAATCGAAGCACTCCAAGCTTTTGAGAAGTAGCGCAAGTCCTCTCGAGTTTTCATCGTACTCCATGTCTTCGTATGCCGAAAAATTGAGAGCTGTCCTCCATGAGCGTTTTCAAAAGTTACTCAGCAATCCAGAAAATTCTTATTTCAGGGATGTTGCTATCGCAGGATTAGGACTTAAAAATTCTCCTCAGTGTTCTTCGGCTTCAGCAGAGGATATTTCGGCTTGTCGTGAAAATTTGATTGATGGGTTAACGACGATTGCTCAGAAACTAGCCCTGGGTCCATTAATGCCGAGAACAGGTCTCGAACGGCAAGGTAATTTAAGGGACCTGAATTACATTATTCAAAGCAACGCTTATCAAAAAATTATTTCGGAATTGAATGACCAGGTTCAAAAAGACCTTGGCAATCCCGAGATGACTAAAAAAATAAAAGACAAAGTTTTTCCGAAAATACGAGACCTCATCAGCATTTTATTCTAGTCACGAGACTGGATACTCTTCCACCACCTACCAAGTAGAACCATAAGTGGGCGGTTTATGGAATATTGTGGAGTTGTTTTTAGATCGTTTTATAAATTTAGGTAAGTGGTCCCCGGGACTGGACTTGAACCAGCACGCCCTTTCGAGCGCTACCACCTCAAGGTAGTGCGTCTGCCAATTTCGCCACCCGGGGACATTCAAAATTTCTGTTATCTAGGTTACCAAAATCCCTTATTTTCTATATACCAAAAATCACTTTAAGTTATCAACTCCATTGATTATTCGGCAAGCATTAAACAAATCCCTCAAACGTATGTGTCTCCCAATTCCACCACTTGCGCATAATCGAGAGATATTATTGTACTACTTCGATGGCCGATATCTCTCTAGAGGGGTTTTCGGCTCACCTACTTAATCTGGCACTCTCTATTTCTATGCACTTTACAATACATAGACTTCACTAAGAGCACGAGCGGCGTTCATATTACAATTCCACAAGTATAATCGCAATAATTTATTTGTATGAGCAAAGTAATAAATAATGAAGAAGGCTTATTGAGAGAATTTAAAAGCGAGGGTAGATACATTTGTTTAATGGATAAGCACTTAGTCGTTTATTGAGTAGAATAAAGTAAGATCAGATATCACTCGCAACATTAGGTATCGTGGAGTGGCATTGAATTCACAAAGATAGTACTAAGCGGCAAGATTGGCACCAAAGTTTATTTCTATAATTTCAGCAGTGGATTCCATGAGATTAAGACTGTCTTTGCGATCGAGGGGTTCATCTGAAGCCCCTAAAAGTAAACCGACACATTTTTTTTCAAAAAAGAGTGGATAAATGGTGAGGTAATTAGGTGTATGGCCATCAAACCAATGTTCAATAAATTGATTGTTGATAGGATTAGGAGCAATCGGTCCATGAAAGGGTTTTTTTGTTTTTGCTGCAATTCGAAAAATACTTGGTTGATCCAAAGAGAAACCGGCCAGAGATTTTGATTTCTTGTAGCTAGGGTCCCACCTCATAGGAATGGCAATGTTATCTTTGAGTTTTAAAACCATGAGGTTGCGGTAAAATTGATACGCTTTTGTAAATCCTAATGTGAGTTCTTCTTCGAGTTGTTCTGTTTGAAGAGTTGTGGTCGGTGGCGGGTTTAATTCAAAAGACGAAGAGATATCGGAAGTCGAGGACGATGGCATTACGGGCATTGGTGTTGAAGATGGTTGGCTGATGATTGCATCGGGCTTCTTTGATTCAACAATTGCAGAAGGCTTCGTTGTCATGGTGGTTGGAGGCTGTTGTACAACGGGAGGCGTTGGTGGCGCTATTACTTTTGCATTTTCTCCTGTGGTGCTTAGAGCTTCTAACTTTGGGGGTTGGTTCGATTCAAAGTGTAGTCCTTCTGGTATTTCAAGAGATGCATGTTTATCATCAGAATGAAGCTCATGGTTATCATGGGATAAGTTCGCAGGGGAGAAAGTTTCTCGCGGTGATCTTAACCCATTGTCAGCAGCATTCATAAGTTCAAATAGATCTTCTGTTGGCATTGGAGGGTTTAGTTTTAACTCGTATGGTGGCACTTGAACGGGCATTTCTTTCTTTTCTACAACTTCTTTTTGATCCGTTTCTGATTTCGTTTTTGACTTCGGGGCGGGTTTTTTTGAAGTATCGATAATCCTTAAACTGCGATCGTCGGTATCAAGAATAATTTTAGGCTGAGAATCAATTTCTGTAATTAAAACCGTATCAGAGGCTGATGGTGCCTGTGATTCATTAGGAAGGTGAACAGCGCTTTCTGATAGATGAGGCGTCGAGAGAGCTGCAGATGAAACTTCTGGATCAATTGTTTGGATCGTTTGTGTTGTTTGATCAGCCTGAGAGAATGGCGAGAGCTGGTGACCTTGATGATGGCCACGAATAGAAAGAGATGGGGGCTCTTGCTGCTGTAAAGGCGGAGGATTCGACAATGGAGAAGAATCTGCGATTGATTGTTCGTTGTCCATTACAGGAGGATGCGGTGAATCCAATGAAGAAGAAGGGTTAATAGGTGTAATGGGGGGAGGTTCTATTATAGGCGTCGCAGGTATTTGACGGTGAAGCGAGCTTGACTCAAGACAGTGTATCCATGCTTTCACAAGATCTTCATAGCGAGCTAAGAGAGGACGGCAAATAAGCATGGGTTGGTTTTCTATTATACTTGGAACCGAATGAGGATCGAGACAGGCTACAAAAAGAACATTCTCCCACTCACAGATGGGGAGGGCCTGTGGACCCCAGGCGGTGCTGTGATTTTTGTATTTATGGTAAGTTGCTGGTGAAAATATACGAGGTTCAAAGAAAGAAGATTTTAAAGAGCCTAATCCATAATAATTTTGAGCCCATGGAAGGTAATCATCAGATTGAATCAAACCATTTTCAAAAGATAAAAGCATCCATTGCGCTGGAGCAATTTGTCTGGCCAGCGGGATTTGACGCACTTTTTGATAAACTTGGGGAAACTGTTGCTTCCAGGGAGCATCATGCATGAATTATTTATCGGCTCTTTTCTCTTGGTCTTTAGGGTTAAAGGTATGAAAAGAGGCTCAAGGTCGGTCTTAAATTTGAAATTATTAAAATAATGTTGAAATAAGCTATGTAACTCTAACTAAAGGGCTTTCTTCTCTTGTGAATTGACCATTAACTATGCTAATTTGCCGCCGGCTATGATAATCGAAAGTTTAAAACCCTCCAAAGGTCGAGTTTATTTTGACCATAATGCAACAACTCCCCCTCTAAAAGCGATTTCTGATCACTTTTCGGAGTGGTTGGAGGCGTGGGGAAACCCAAGTTCTATTCATTGGGCGGGCCGAGGTCCGAAGTCAGTTCTTAGAGAGACCCGTGAAGCTTTGGCCGGGGTTTTAGGTTGTCATCCCTTGGAGCTTGTTTTTACTAGTGGTGGGTCAGAATCTAATAATTTAGTTTTACGTGGAACTTTTGAACACTACCTTCGACAAGGAAGAACTCCTCAGCAAATTCATTTTATCACGACGACTATTGAGCACCCGAGTATTCATAAAACATTCGATGCTTTGGAAAATTTAGGGGCTCGCGTGACAAGAGTCAGTGTAAACCGAGAGGGTGTTTTTGATTGGTCTGCGTATGAACAGAGTTTTACGCCAGAAACCGTGCTCGTTTCGATGATGTTAGCGAATAATGAAACAGGCACCCTTTTACCGATTCAAAAAATCACTCAGTTCTCTCACGAGCGAGGAGTGCGGGTGCACACGGATGCGGTTCAGGGATTGGGTAAGATTTCTCTTAGTATTAAAAAATTAGAAGTGGATTATGCCAGTTTTTCAGCTCACAAATTTCATGCACTTAAGGGAATTGGTTGGCTTTATACAAAGAAAAACTCTCCTTTGTGTTCTCAAATAAGCGGTGGAGGGCAAGAACGGCATCGTCGTGGAGGAACAGAGAATATCTTAGCTATTCGATCTATTTTAGAGATTGTTCCGTATTTAAAAAGGGTCGGGGATGTTTATCCTGAAATGCAAGAGCTTCGTCATTTTTTTGAGATGCAAGTCTGTCAGGAGATCGAAGATGTCCGAGTCACCGCCGGGACTTCGCCTCGAATACCCAATACGAGTTCTTTAGTGATTCAGGGCGTGGACGGAGAAACTTTACTCATGCGTTTGGATTTGGCAGGGTTTGCTGTGAGCACGGGTGCCGCATGCAGCAGCGGCTCCGCAGAGCCAAGTCCTGTGTTGTTGGCAATGGGATTGTCACGAGTTGAAGCCCAAAGCAGCCTGCGTGTTACGTTCGGCTGGGAAAACACCAAGGATGAAGTGATTTTATTTATTCAGACTTTAAAAAACATTGTAGCCCACTTACGGAGTCTTAAAAAACAACAGACTCAAAATACGGCACATACTGAGTTGAATGGTAGATTGATATGACGGGATATGAAAAGAAAAAACGGGTTTTAGTGGCAATGAGCGGAGGAGTAGATAGCTCTGTGGCGGCGGCCTTGCTGGTGGAGCAAGGCTATGAAGTCATCGGTGCTACAATGCAAGTTTGGGATTACTCCCAGTGTGACATTGAAGAGGGACATGGAACTTGTTGTTCAAGTGTGGATGTCGATGATGCGCGCGCCGTGGCGGATCGATTGGATATTCCATTTTACGTGATTAATTGTGAAGAGCAATTTAAAGCACAAGTGATTGAACCATTTGTTCAATCTTATTTAGCTGGGCAAACCCCTGTACCTTGTGTCAATTGCAATACGTTTCTTAAGTTCGATCATTTGATTGATAAGATGAAAGAGTTGGATTGTGATTATTTGGCGACGGGACATTATGCTCAAATTTCCAATAACTCATGGAACGAATCGGCTATTTTCACCAGCGTGGATGATTGGAAGGATCAAACTTATTTTTTATTCACATTGAAAAAAGAAATTTTAAGTCGATTGATTTTTCCGATTGGTCACTTGAATAAAAAAGAAGTTCGCATCATGGCTGAGGCTAGGGGCTTGAGCGTGGCCAAAAAGAAAGACTCAACAGGTATTTGCTTTGTAGGAAACAGGGATTATTCCAAATTTATTGAAGAAAGAGTTCCTGCGAAAGATCTTGTTGGTGGATTGATTCGTCGTTATCCCGGCGGAGAAATTTTAGGGAAACATACGGGGATTTATCAGTTTACTCTTGGACAGAGTCGTGGCCTGGGGATGACTTTTCATGAAAAATTATTTGTGATCAAGCTAGAGGTGGATTCACAAACGGTTTGGGTTGGAGATGAGGTGCACTTGTTCCATTCTCAAATGGAAATTAAAGATGTGAATTGGTTAACAGAATGGGTTGATGGAGAAAATTTAACCGTTAAAATTCGCTATCATCATAAAGGATCAACGGCTCAATTACGAAGAGTGTCAGAAGGAGAGCATTTTGTGCTCACATTTGATGAACCGCAGAGAGCCATTACCTCAGGTCAGGCGGCTGTTTTTTATCGAGACAAAGAACTTGTTGGTGGAGGATGGATTGTCTGATGGATCACAATCGAGATAGTGTTTCTACAAATTTAAAGATACCAGAAAAATTGCCTTACCAACTCTATACGTTTGGTTGCAAGGTGAATACTTACGACAGTGGCTTGATGGAAAAAAATCTTCAGCGTTGGGGATTCAATGAACAGTGGAAAAAACAGAACATTCACATTTTAAACACGTGTGCGGTGACTGCTGAAGCCACTAAAGAGGCCGTTAAAAGCATTCGAAGGTTAAAAGCCAAAGATCCTTTTTGTACGGTCATTGTCACAGGCTGTGCCGCTCAAGTGGATACGAAAGTCTTCGAATCTCTCAGCGGAGCGGACCTGGTTATTGCTAATTCCCATAAAAGTTTTTTACCTGAAATTGTTGAAAAATATCTCAAGGGTGAGATTAAAGAAAAAATTTTTAAATCCAATATTTTTAGAAAAGAAGATCTGGAGGCCGGTGGAGGACGAGAAAGCCATCACACGCGCGCTTTTTTGAAAATTCAAGATGGATGCAATAGCTTTTGCAGTTATTGCATTATTCCCTATGCGAGAGGGAAGAGTCGCAGCATTCCTGTGGATATTTTAGTTCATCGTATTAAAGAGCTTGAAAAAGAAGCGGTGGGTGAAGTGGTTCTCACGGGTGTGCATATCGGAGATTATAAAAGTGAAAAAGGAAGCCAATCCGTTGGTTTGGAAGCTCTGATCGAAGCCATTTTAGAGCAGACAAGCATCCCTAGAATTCGACTCACGTCATTAGAGCCAGTGGAGTTGACGGATCGTTTGATGGATTTATTCGCGCATGATCGCCTTTGCCCTCATTTTCACATGAGCATCCAAAGCGCAGAAGATCAAGTTCTGCGGGACATGAAGAGAAATTATTTAGCTCAAGATGTTGAAAAATCTTTATTTAAAATTCAACATAAAACGCCAGGGGCTTATGTTGGAATGGATGTGATTGTGGGATTCCCATCTGAAACTGAGGAGTCCTTTCAAAAGACTTTTGAATTGCTAAAAAACACTCCTTGGACTCGCTTGCATGTTTTTCCTTACAGTGAAAGACCAGGCACTCGAGCGGCACTGATGGAAGTGAGTGTTCCTTCGAGAGAACGTCAACGTCGTTCAGAGTTGTTGAGAGCGTTGTCTTGGGACCGACTTCAGGAACAATCGGATCTGCAAGTGGGGAGTATCAAAAAAGTTTTAATGTTGAAAGAGCAAGAAGGCGTGATCCAAGGTTTGTCCCGGGATTATTGGCCTGTGAAAATTAAGGGTGAGTTGTTGAAAAAAACAGGTGTTTTGATCGAAGGCGGGAAAGAAATCTTAGTTCAAGTGAAATCGTGGGAGCGTGCCCATGCTTCGAGCTTTGATGTTCGACTGGTGGCGGAGCCCCTTCCATAAAAGCGTGTATATTTTAGTTGTTATCTTTGAAAGATGAGGATGAAAAAGTTGAAGTTGAATTTTTTTGGTGAGAGTGGAGTAAGGCTGCAATGCAAAAAGTGATGGAAATATTAAACTATCATTTTAAAGATGAGGGTTTATTAAAACAAGCCCTCACGCATCGAAGCTATATCGTTGAAAATAATATTCTAAATGGCGTTGATAACGAACGACTAGAATTTTTAGGAGATGCTGTTTTAGATTTGATCGTCAGCGATTTATTGTGGCGTGCGCACCCACAAGAAGAAGAAGGGCCTCTTTCACAGAGGAGAGCCGCATTAGTTAGTGAGCCGTTACTTGTGCTAATTGGTCAAGAGTTGGGTTTATCGGAATTTTTGATTTTGGGAAAAGGTGAGCGACAGAGTGGTGGGGCCCATAAGCCTCGTTTGATTGCAAGTGCTTTAGAAGCTTTGATTGGAGCTGTTTATCTTGATAGTGATTTTAATACAGCTTTCAAAATGGTGGCTCAGTGGTTTGTTCCTCGCGTTGAAAAACAAGGGGGAGCGGATGATTATCGCAAAGATTATAAAACACGACTGCAAGAGCTCATTCAAAAAGATCAAGCTCAAGTTCCAACTTATGCATTAGAAGAAGAAATCGGACCTCCCCATGACCGTCTTTTTAAAGTGAGTGTAAGATTGGGAGATCAAATTCTTGCGTATGGAGAAGGCCGAAGTAAAAAACAGGCGGAGCAAAAGGCAGCACAAGAAGTTTTGAATGAAGAGACTATGCCTCGTTTTCTTCAAGAGAAGACTTCTTTGATTTCTGAAAAACAAAATAAGATGAACGAAGTGACGGATGGCATTGTGCCATCCAATAAGGTGGACGAATGAGTGAATTTAGAGCGGGTTTTGTGGGTTTGATCGGACAACCCAATGCGGGAAAAAGCAGTTTCTTAAACCGATTCGTGGATGAAAAAATCGCGGCGGTGACTCCAAAGCCCCAAACAACACGGCGTCGTGTTCTAGGAATTATTAGCGATGATGTTTCTCAAGTGGTTTTTGTAGATGCCCCCGGACTCATTAAAACAAGTACAGGAATTAATTCTTTTTTAAGTAAAGAACTCCAATCCGTTATGGATGAAAGTGATGTTTTAATTGCTGTTTTAGGCCTTGATACAGAAAGCCCTGAAATGGTGGATGAGATTTTGGATATGGTGGCTTCAAAGAAAAAACCTTGGTGTGCTTTTATCAATAAGACAGATCTTCAAGAAAAAACCCATCGGTTGGGTAAGATTATTGAAAAAATAGAATTACGCCAAGGAGCATATTTTACTGGAACTTGTTCTCATGAGGAAGGTGTGCCTAAGTCAGCCATCTTGGAGTTTTGCCGAAAGAGTTTACCAAACAATCCTGGACCGTTGTATGATGCGGAACTTTACACTCCTCATTCCATGAGAGAGCTTTCGGTTGAGATTGTGAGAGAAAAGTGTTTTGAGTTTTTGGAAAAAGAGATTCCCTATCAACTTGCCGTTCGCATCATCAAATTTGATGAGACTCAAGCCATTCCGCATATTTATTTTGAGATTATGGTAAGTAAAGAGACTCATAAAGGGATTGTAATTGGTAAGAGCGGAGCGACTCTTAAAAAAATCGCGAGTGAAGCGCGGCAAGAAATTGAAAAACTCATGGGCATAAAAGTATTTTTGCAATTCCACGTGTCGGTTCGACCACTTTGGATGAAGAATGAAAAAATGATGGAGGAGCTGGGTTATGTCATATCTCCAAAATGATTATCCAAAGGTGGCGATTATTGGTCGTCCGAATGTCGGTAAATCTACTTTATTTAATATTTTAACGGAGTCGCGAAAAGCTGTGGTGAAAGACCAGCCGGGAGTGACCCGCGATATTCAGATCGAGGAATCCGAGGTCTGGGGCAAAAAATTCCTTATTGTGGACACCGGAGGGTTGACTGAAGCAACAGATACATTTTCTCAACTGATTCGTGAACAAGTTTATGAGTTTTTATCGGATGTGGATTTCTTACTTGTTGTCATGGATGGTCGAGCAGGGTTGATTCCTGAGGATCGTGAAGTTGTTCGAATGGCTAAGCATGTCGGTAAAAAGATGCTGATCATTGTGAATAAGGTGGATAGTTCTCACCAGGAAGACTTAATCAAAGCGGAGTTTTATGAGTTTGGCGAAGATTTAATTGCCACTTCTTTTGAGCAGCGGCGAGGTTTAAGTTCTTTATTGGAATGGCTCCACCAAACTCTCCCGGAATTTAAAGAAAACTTGCAGAAGGGACCTCGTATTGCGATTGTGGGAAAACCCAACGTGGGAAAGAGCTCTCTTGTGAATGCGTTGCTGGGTTCTTCTCGGATGATCGTCAGTGATATTGCGGGAACGACGGTTGATTCTGTGGACACCCCTTTTATTTACCAAAACCAACATTACACTTTAGTTGATACTGCGGGATTGCGGCGTTCAGCACGTCGCGAAGAAGATGTTGAAATACTATCGGCCTTTAAATCACAAGAATCGATTCGTCGAGCTCAGATTATTTTGTTGGTGATTGATGGTAACCTTGGACCTACGGATCAAGATGCTAAGATTCTTCAAGCGATTCTTGAGAACCATAAGGCGGTGATCCTCGTCGCTAATAAATCAGATACAGCTAAAGATAACATTGAAGATTACCGTAGCTGGTTCCGGGGTCGAGTGGATGAAGAATTACACTTT
Organism: Bdellovibrionota bacterium; assembly: GCA_963170155.1. Taxonomy (GTDB): domain Bacteria; phylum Bdellovibrionota; class Bdellovibrionia; order Bdellovibrionales; family Bdellovibrionaceae; genus CAUJGP01. Next base: position 10,518 of record CAUJGP010000016.1, read on the forward strand.
TTTTCAGAGATACCCATCGTTTTTACGAGTGCAAAAACAGGCTCGGGTTTAGAAGCGATCTTAAAAACAGTTGTCGAAGTTTCTGCGAAGCTGGACACTCAAATTCAAACTTCTGAGTTGAATGATTTCTTTTTTGAAACGATTCGAAAAGCGCCGGCTCCGGTTTGGGGCACGACCAATGTTAAATTCTACTATCTGACCCAAACATTTCAAAAACCGCCGTCTTTCATTGCTTTTGCAAATCATCCAGATGGGGTTAACCCTGGTTATCGACGATTTCTAATAAAGCATTTGAAAAATCGTTTTAATTTACAAGGCATTCCTGTTCGAATTTTTATTATGAAGAGCCGAGGAAAAAAAGATTAGATTGATTTTTCGCTATTGAGGTTGAGTTCATAGTCATGGGGAGCTCCTTAAAAGGGAGTAGAAAGGGATTCTGTGAGATCAAAGCGAGGGTTGTGGTCGACAAAATTCGGTTTTTATTTAGTGGCTATTGGTTCAGCCTGCGGACTCGGCAATATTTGGCGATTTCCTTACATTGTTGGTGAAAACGGTGGAGGCGCTTTTGTTTTGCTCTACGCTGTTCTCGCTTTATCGGTTGGCTTGCCATTGCTCATTGGAGAATTATTATTAGGAAAATACACCCGTCGCAGCCTGATGAGTGCTGCGAGTCAAATAAAAGGCCCCTCTTTTAAAGCACTTCAGTGGTTAAGCCTTGTTAGTATTTTGCTGGCTTTGTTTATTTTATCTTACTATGCGGTGATTAGCGGGTGGGTTTTGCACTTTGTGATGCAGTTTGTAGTTAGTTTCATCAAGCCACAAATGGAACAGAAGGATTTTTTGGCAACATTGATGTCAAACGGGTTGTTGCAAGCGGGTTTAGCGAGCGTTCATCTGGTGTTAGTTTTTATTGTCGTGATGAAAGGAGTTCAAGAAGGGATCGAAAAGTGGATTGGAAACATGATGCCGCTTTTTATGATTTTATTAGTTTATCTGATGGCCAAATCGTTGTCTTTGCCATCGGCTGAAAATGCAATGCGGTTTTTACTGTACCCTGATTTTTCAAAACTTAATTCCTCTTCTTTGATTTCCGCCCTCGGCCATGTGTTTTTTACTCTGTCAGTTGGCTTTGGAGCCATGGTCACTTTTGGGAGCTATATGCATGAAGGAGAACATGTTCCCTCCGCTGGATTTCGAGTGGCTTTAACTGATAGTTTTATTTCTATTTTAGCTGGTTTATTGGTTTTTCCCATGGCTTTGCAGGTTTCCCAATCAAGGTTAACAGACCCAACTTTGATTTTTGAGGCTCTTCCCATGTTTTTTATGTCTAACAAAGCAGGGAATGTCTTTGGACTGGTGTTTTTTTTATGTCTTTACATTGCTTCCTTGGGAGCGAGCATTGGTCTCTTGGAGGTTGTGGTTTCGAACGTTGTTGATCGTATTCCCTCTTTGGGGCGTAAAAAAGTGGCTATCATTATTAGCGGAATTGCGTTTTTAATCTCAACCATTCCTTCTTTTTCAAGCAGCAATCTTCGTCAAGTGCAAGTCGCTGGTCGCGGAGTTTTAGAAAATATCGATATTATTTTGATCACATGGGTTTTACCTTTTGTGGCTCTATGCGGGAGTTTTGTCATTACCTATGTCCTGCCCGATAAGCCTAAACAATTAGAGTTTTGTAATCCATCTCATTTCAACAGTACTTCTTTGTACGGTTTTTGGAAGTGGAGTCTTAAATACTATATCCCTGCGATCATCATTCTCGGCTTCATACTTAGATTTTTATAAAGAATTCCCTAGTCTTCTGAAGAAATTTTGTATCCGTATTGGTGAGCCAGAAAAGGTTACTTTGTCAAAAAAACTAACATCTTTTTTTTTCTCTCAATTTGTATTATTGTACGTTTCATATTGTTTCATTGAGATTGAGTTTTTTTTGCAAAAACGTTTATTTGAATTGTCATTATCCACTTCTGAGTGGGTATGAGATGGTGTTGAAAGGGTTGAACCATGGGAGTTCGTATGACTAAAGTTGCGGTTTTTAGGGTTTTGTCTGTTACTTCCCTTTTAGCAGGAATTCATCTTAATTCCTTTGCAGAAACTTCATCTATGGATGCTACATCTGATAATTTGGATCGCTTTGAACTTCCTGAGGTTGTTTTGAGCGAACAGGAGCGTTGGGATACAGAAAAAGCGCTGGAGCTAGAGCAGAACGCGGAAGCGGTAAAACAAAACTATAAAAATGCTGAACCACTGCAACCTTTGCCAGGTTATTTCAAGATGAGTCTCAACTCAGGCAGTAGTAGCGATGGAAATTCAATTGATATTGAGATCTATCAATTTTCAAAAAAAATTGGACAGCAGTTTTTGATCGCAAGACAAAATGGATTTATCCGCCATGTTTTTGCCATTTCAGCGGGAGGTCATGGTAAAACAACTCCAACACAATTTGCTCCCTACATGGTTGATCGACAAAGATGGAGACACATGTCTACGCTCTATCCTGGAACATCAGAAAATAATATGGATCATGTTAGTTATTTTTATCCGGCCATTGGTTTTCATGCGACTACTTTTGGGTTGTATAGCAAACTGGGTAGGCCTGATTCTCATGGCTGCATTCGATTGGCAAGACCGGAAGCAAGGGCCATCTTTACTCTCATTAAAGAAAATGGTTTGAATAATACATCAGTCTATTCTTATCCTCGAGGGACTGAGCCAGATGAAAGCGAAATTGAAAGAATTAAAGCTCAATTAGCCATAGACCTTAACTTTATAAAAAAAGAGCTTATCGCTAAAAATAAAAAAGGTGACGTTCCTTATAAAACTTACGATGAGTATTACCAATTCAGAGTTGTAGTTGCGAACTCTGAAAACCCTGACTTAACTTTGCAAGAAGAGAGACGCAAAAAAAACGGTATTGTTGAAATTCTCTCTGATATGGATAGTCTTTTTCAGCAACCACAAGAGTTGCCAACTCTGCTTGTTTTAAAATAATAATGCCACCCCTTGAGGGGATGGCATTATCAAGATTCATCATAAGCCTTCTTTTTTATAATGAGGCTTGCTTCATCATCAGATCGTTGATTGATTTTGCAAATTGATGAGGTTCTGGCAGCGGTGATCCCTCAAAAAGCAAAGCTTGGTTGTAAAGAAGTTCAGCCCAAAGTTTTTGTGTTTGATCCTGACAAAGAAGCATACGTTCAATGAGAGGATGCTTAGGATTGATCTCGAGGATTCTCTTAGAATGTGGAACATCCTCTTTTCCTAATTTCGCTAAGATATGCTCCATATGAGCACTCATCCCATTGGAACTGGAAACCAAACATGCAGGCGTGTCTGTTAATCGATCCGTGATTCGGACGTCTTGAAGGTGCTTTTCTAGATGACCTTTAATAGTTTGAAGGAGGGGTTGAAAGCGTTCTTCCAGTCCTTTGAATTCTTTCTTTTCATCTTCACTCGAGAGATCTAAGTTTTCTTCTGCAACAGATTGAAGCTTGATATCTTTGTATTGGTTCAGCGACTTTGTAACCCATTCATCGACGGGATCAACACAAAGAAGAACGTTGTAACCTTTCTTTTTTAATTTTTCTAAATAAGGGCTCGCTTGAAGTTGAGTGAGATTTTCTCCCGCTAGATAGTAAATGGCTTTTTGTTCTTCAGGTTTCTGTTGGATATACTCATCTAAAGAGATCCATTGCTCTGAAGCTGTGGATTTAAATAGGAGTAAATCCTGTAGTTTTTCTTTGGTTGTTGGATCGTTAGCAACACCTTCTTTAAGTGTAGGTCCAAATTCAGCCCAAAAAGTTTCATACTCGCTTCTATTCTTTTGAATCCAGTCTTTAAGCGTATTGAGCACCTTGGACGTTAACGATTTGCGAATAGCACCAACTTGACGGTCGTGTTGCAACATCTCACGAGAAACATTGAGCGAAAGATCCGAGCTATCAACTAACCCTCGTACAAAGCGAAGATAAGGTGGAAGCAGATCTTTACAGTCATTCATAATAAAAACGCGTTTAACATATAAATTCAGCCCGTATTCCGAATCTCTGGAATAATAGTTCCAAGGCTGTTTGGACGGAATAAATAAAAGAGCGTGGAATTCTAACGTTCCCTCTGCTTTGTAATGGATAGTTTTGAGTGGTGATTGCCAGTCATGAGCAATTTGCTGATAAAATTCTTTATATTCTTCATCCTTGATTTCGCTTGGCGATTTCAGCCACAGAGCCTTTTGAGAATTAAGCACTTCAAATTCGTTAGTTTCTGTATTTTTTTCTTTATCTGTTTTTTCATCTTCTGTTTTTGGTTTTTCAACCTTCATTTTAATGGGATAACGAATGAAGTCGCTGTACTTTTTGACAAGGCCTTTCAAGGTCCATTCAGCGGTAAAATCTTGAGATTCGTCCTCGCCATCCATTGGTTTAAGATGGAGAGTAATAGTGGTACCGGCTCCATGAGGGCGTGGAATAGCGTCAGTTGTGAATGTTCCATCTCCAGTAGATTCCCATAACACTCCTTCAGTGGTGCCTGCTTTTTGAGTGTGTACGGTTACTTTATCGGCCACCATAAATGCAGAATAAAACCCAACACCAAATTGCCCGATGAGTTCAGGACGGTCTTTTGCTTCTTGAACATGCTTCAAGAGTTCTTTGGTTCCAGAATGAGCGATAGTTCCTAAATTTTTAGTGACCTCTTCATGGCTCATTCCAATTCCATTGTCGATGATCCTTAGAAGTTTTTTTTCTTTATCCACTTCTAATTGAATCTCTAAATCCATTCCTGCTGGAAGCATTTTTTCGTCGGTGAGGGATAAAAATTTACGTTTATCACAGGCATCTGAAGCGTTAGAAATTAATTCTCGTAGAAAAATTTCTTTATGAGAATAGAGCGAGTGAATCATTAAATCCAAGAGCTGCTTTATCTCAGCTTGAAAGGCTTGTGTTTGTTTCATACAAATCTCCTGTTTTTATTTGATTTTTTGGGCCTCTGATTTTTTATTTTAGCCACATCAGAACCAATTTCTATTGAGCTTTTTTGTTATTTTGTCCAGTAATTTCTAATGAAAAGGTCCATCATACAGGCCGCTAGCTTGCTTGTTTTATGATCGGTATCGAGGGGAGGAGACACTTCATAAATCCCCAGTAAATGAATCGTTTTATTGAGTAAAAGCCAATCAATAGCGCTCGTGATTTCTTCATAATTCAGGCCAGCTCCCCAGCTTTGACTGCATCCAGGGGCAAGATTTTGAGAAAATACATCGATATCAAGGCTAATAAAGCACATTTGATGAACAGAAGTTCCAGCAAAAATTTGTCTCAGTGCTGGCAACATACCAACCTGACGGATAAAATCGAGAGTAATGATCGGGACATTTTTCTTTTTGAGCCAGTCATGGTGATGAGGGCTTGAGCAATGCTTTTGAGTTCCTATTTCTACAAAATCAAAATCATTGGGGTAATGATCCAGGAGCCATGAAAAAGGTGTGCCACTATGAAGTCCCATTTTCCATGGTCTGACATCCAGATGGGCGTCAAAATTAACAATTAAAGGTTTAAGGGAAGAAGACGAAAAGTTATTCTGATACCACTGAATAAACCCGGCACCATCGACGGCACCATAATCATGTCCCCCACCGAGAGTGATCATGGGATGCTCTTCAAGCTTTTGTGCCAGCAGAGGAGAAATCGTTTTAATTTGAGTGGAGAGGTCAGGCCCCGTTCCCATCCAGTCTCCATAGTCAGCAATACAGGCATTAGTTTGAGGTAAAAGAGGAGCTGTGAGGCGATAAAAAAAACGGCGTATTGTTTTAGGAGCAAATTGAGCTCCAGGTCTTCCATCGTTCAGAAGAATTCCTTGGTCATCAGCATATCCCCATAATCCAAAAATAGAATCATTGTTAGGCTTTGGTTTATTTCCAGAAGAAGTTGATAGGGGAGAGAGTAGTGGTTCTGTTGCAAAATCACCCCATCGCCAATCTTCTCGGTCATTTCGCGAAAAAAAAAGTGATCTGGATGTGGGTTTTCGGTTAAGAGATGCCATCGTCAAAGAGTGGATTGATGAAGGTGTTTAATGATGTGAATTTCGCCGGTATTAGAATCGTAGAGATCCATACGAATCCGATCTGTGGTCATCCATCTCAGGACGCCATAAACCACTTCGACATCGTTCGTGATAAAGATCTTCCAGGAACACGGATCTGAGGGTTTCCGACCATTGGGAGAAAGGATGTAATGATAAGGGAAAGGACCGCGAAATCGATTCGCACTTTTTTGAAATTGCCAGTAATAAAAAGTTTTAAAATCACTGAAATAAAAAACCTCATTGTCATTGCGCCAGTTCGCGAGGAGTGCTTTGAGTCCTACATACTCAACTGATTTTAAAGCAACATGGGAACCATTGATGATTTTGGCGGTGCCTGATAAATAATCTCCCTCTTTTAAGCACTGTAGATGAGAGTGAACCAGATCATCGACAGCAATGATGAGATAATCCATTTTTTTATTGTCGAATTGCAGATAATAAATAGAGTCTTTGATGCGAATGCGCCCCTTCGCTGTAAAATCCGCAGAGGCTGTGCTTAAAAATAAGCATTGAGCAATCAAAGAAAATACCAAACAAAAATGACCCATCTGAACGGGTTACTCGGATTAGAAGAATGGGTCAAAATGAAAAAAGGCCGAGCGTTTGCGTTATTAAAAACATGCTTGCAAAAACACAAAGGATTCACGGAATCCAAGGCTCAAAGCGGAACAGTCGTATCGTTCTCCTTATTGAAGAACAATTGGGATAAGGTAATGAAAAAGCGAATGGATGATCAAAAAATTTAAGCAGCAAGGGCTTGTTTTGAAAAGATCTCTCCTAACATTCGAATATAATCGAGTGGATAATGGCCGACCCTTTTTATCATCAATTCTTTTGGAGCTTGTTGTTTCGGAACTCCCTCAAAAGTAATCAGTCGATCTAGGGCGTTTGCGACTCCAACAATAACAGCGCCAGGTTCGATATCACGTTCTTTTAATTTGTGAGGAAATCCTGATCCATCAATGCATTCTTCATGCTGTAGAATAATTTTAAGAACTAAGGGATCAAAGTGTTTTTTATCTTTAACGGTTTCAGCTCCTGTTTGCGGATGGAGTTTATACTTTGCCAGTTCTTGGGGTGTGAACTGTGAAAGGGAGCGATTCACTTGCAAGCCATTATGGTGATGGTCAAAATCATGCAGCAAAGCTCCGAGAGCGATTAAGTTTGTTTTGGCCGGATCAAAATCGAGTTTTTGCATGAGCATGGTTGCTAATGTTGCAACGGTGACTCCATGGTGGGCAATATTTTGATCAACATTTTCAATATTCATCATGGACTGGAAAGCTTCGCTTTCGCCTTGTAAGAAGGTTACGAATTTTTCCATGTTGTGTTTGGCATTATTGTAGGCGGTTGCTGAGATTGGGTTTTCAAAAACCTCTTCTGCGCCACTTTGTTGAGAGCCTTGAATGATTTCCGCGCGGTTTGTGATACTTTTTCCCGAATTTTTATCATAAGCCATATCAATGTTGCGTTCTAAATATTGTCGATAAAGATTCTCTTCTTCAGATTTTAGAAAGAGTTGTTTGAGTTTTTTTTCTTTCAATTTGACGAGACGATTTCCTTCGAAAGAGTCGCCCTTTCGGACATAAAGAATGTATTTTTCATTGATGCGTACATAAGCGTTGAAATCAATTTTTTGATCGCCCCTTAATGTGCTGACACGAAAAGGAACATAATTATTATTTTCCGGATTTGTCGTCATAAAAACTCCTATGTCAATTTTAGAAGAATTTGATGATGAGTCAAATTAATGAAAATAAATGTTATTTGACCGTTTGATTACTAGACTTGTGCCTCGCTCGTCTTGGGAGTTGAGGCTTTAGTGTGGCAAAAAAAGCATGAATAGAGTTATTGAGTTGCAGAAATAGTCTTTAGATAACTTTGAGAGAACTGGATGGCAATCCCTTCTCTTTGAATCATTCCGCTGGAAACAAGGTCCATGTTTTTGGATAGATTCGTGACGAGACTGAAATACACGAGGACAGAGCCCATAACAAAACGAACTTTAGGCTCAAAGGCTCGGTCATTAAACTGAACAACTTGTGTTTCGGCAAGGATATCGCCAAGATGTTGTCGCTGACGATGGAATAAAGCCATAAAATAAATAGCGGGTCCGAGAACATATTTTAGTTGAGCTACTAAAACTCGTATGATGACTTGGCCCAGACCTAAGCCTAACTCAGGGCGATGGGTGCTCATAATCTTTAATCCAAAAAAATGTTGAGCGGGCAGTGCCTGAAGGACATATAAACATAAAACTTCATAGGTCATTTTGGCGATCCATAACCCACCAATCCATTGCCAAGAAAGAATTACTTCAGACTCTTCGCGGGATAATTTCCAGATGGAAACCAAGAGAGGAATCCAAAAAAGAGATCCAATAAGTTCATCAGTCGCGTGAGCCGTGATTCTGCGAAATGTATTTGCAACATGCATACTTAATTACCCTTTTGAAGTTTTGCTTTTAACCATTGTTGAGCATCCTCTCGGGTTATGAGAGTCTTTTCATATTGTAAGTAAAGACATTCCTTTAAGACAAGTCCTCGTTGATGCAGAGGGAACAGAATCACGTCTTCCCCTTTTAAAGCACATTTAAGAAGAGGTTGGCTTCTCCACTCACTCACTTCTTGAATCATTGCGGCATCCCAGGCTTTGAGTTGAAGGGCTGCTTCATAGAGCAAAGTAAAATCCTCCGATTGAGAAAGCTCCCCCCTAAATCCTAAACGTAATCGAGTCCAGAGATCCGGCCATGCATAGACAGAGCTTATCCACTTGAGACGACGAGATTCTACTTTGGAGAGTTTAAATCGGTCAGAGAGATCGTTAATCAGAGATAAATAATGATTATTGTACTTCCAGTTTTCAGTAGAAATCCATTCAAGGGCTTTTGAGCAAGAAGACTTCTGAAAGCTAAAGAGCAGCTGGGAGAGGAGCCAACCAGCTTCTGTGTAGGAGGAGAGAAAGGGCCCTTTCATTTCGACGGGCTCTTCTTTCCACTGAGGAAAAAGAACAGACGGAACACCCCATTTATTCAAGATTCGGAGCGTTTTTTCAGGATTGGCTGAGAGAGATTTTGTGATTTCAGTACAAAGGCGCTCACCGCTGACATGTAATAAAAAAGGAGCCGTGGCTTGAGCCGCTTTTTCTGTTTCTGGTTCAATTGCGAAATTAAGCTGACAAGAAAAACGGATGGCACGTAGAACTCGCAAGTAATCTTCAGAAAATCGTTCGTGGGGATTTCCTACGGTTTTAATAAGACGATTGTGAAGATCTTTTTTCCCTTGGACATAATCTAAAACCTGCTGAGTGTTAAAATCATAAAAAAGAGCATTAATGGTAAAATCACGGCGTTCGGCATCTTCTTGTGGAGTGGTAAATTGAATGGATTCAGGGTGACGTCCATCTATATAAGGACCATCGCGACGGAATCGCGCCACCTCAAATTCAAAGTCGTGGATAATAACACGCACAATTCCAAACTGAGCTCCAACAGGAATTGTTTTGGCAAAGAGTTTTTGTATCTGTTCAACGCTGGCATCTGTGGCAATGTCTAAGTCTTTATAGGGCCTTCCTAAAAGAATATCACGAACACTACCTCCTGCCAGAAGGGTGAGAAATCCATTGTTTGTTAAGGTTTCCACTAATTCTTGAAGAGCAGCACCTTGCTGGCCTTGAAAAAAATTAATGTTAGAAATCATAATAGCCCGAGATTGATGGGATGGAGGATGTGATTAAGTGTAAATAAACAAAGATGTAATGGATTTTTAATGGACCTTGTTGGGAGAAGAATTTGGGTTTGGAGTAGCCGAAGTGCCTTCTCTGGTTTTTGATTTTGTTCCTCGATGGTTACGCCAATTATAATTAGGGTCCATTTTGATTCGACCGTTCCAAGCATCCCAAGTGCGCTTGCTCAGTTTGTGGATGATATTGCCATTATTATCAAAAATATCAGGGCTTTTTCCGAATAAAAAATCTCCAATCGATTTTAATAGTCCCATTTCAAACTCTCCTTTAATTTGGCGACACCGAAAAAGAGTTTCGCGGCAAGGCCACATGGGCACAGTTTATTCAACTTTAATAAGAAATACAACTTTTAATGCCGGTGAAGCGCAAGGATGTGAAAAAGTGAGTCTGATTTTCTACTTCGGATTAGCACAAGTATTGAGGAGTGCATCGGCTGTGTCTATGTCAACGCGGATTTTTTCTTTTCCTTTGGATTTAGTAAAATGATTGAGACAATCTTGACTGGCTATTTCAAAGGCAAAATCTTTGTTATTAGCACTCACCAGATGATTCCAGATCTCACCTCGAAAGTTAAACTGAAATTTGAATTCTTCAGCGAAAGTGAAAGATGACATTAAAGTCAGGGAAAGAGTAAAAAAAAGTTTCAGAGCTAAACTGGAATCAAGTTTAAATAAGGTTTTCATAAAACCTCCTTTACTCTCTAGAGTTGCAAGAGCAAGGCCATTTTAATCGGCTTCAATCAATTGAATGGAATTTAAGATCTCATTTTGAGAAAGGGTTTTAACTCGTTGAAATTTTTTAGGTTCATAGAGGGTTATATTTTATAACATTCTTATTTCGTGATAACCTTTGTTCACTGACAAAAGCCGTCAAGCCAAAGGACTCTTTGAGGAGGCTAACAGTTGATTAAAGTTTAGAGTGTCAAATTGAGCCAGTAGGACAATATTGCAATAACAGCATGGCAAAATACATTTAACTTGGAAGCGAATAGCTTGGCTCTGACAAAAATAAATCGCAATATGAGGTGGCAACAATTAAGATGGATCATGCACGCTTTTTAGAAAAAATAAGAGTAGAAATATAGACAAAAGCTGATTTTTAGTGGAGATAGTAGGGTTCTATGAATCAATCTAACGAACGAATTAAGAAATTAAAAGACACGCTTACCAATATGAAGGATTGGGAGTCTCGCTATCAATATCTGATTCAGTTGGGTCGAGAACTACCTCCGATGCGTGTGGAACTCCAAACAGAAGATAATAAAGTTCGCGGTTGCCAAAGTCAGGTCTGGCTGTCGGTCAGGGTTGTCGAGGAAGGTCGTTTGTATTTTGAAGCCGATAGCGACGCTCTTATTGTTAAAGGATTGGTGGCTTTGCTGTTGATGGTTTATCAGAACTTAACGCCAGCAGAGATTCTTCAGACATCCCCTCAATTTATCAAAGATTTAGGGTTCGAGCAGCATTTGTCTCCCAGTCGAGCTAATGGGTTGCAAGCTATGGTTAAACAAATTCACTATTATGCAACGGCGTATCAGTATCTTTTGAAAGAATAAATTCATAATGGCAAGGCATCAAGAAAGTGAGTCTTGATCTCTTGGGCGAGAATATTTTTATTGTACAAGGATATCGAAATCTTCTTTTGTAATTGCCGTCGTAGCCGTTTGATCCGTGGATGCGCTGTCTTCCACAGATTCTAAAGAGAAATAATCATCGCCAAAGAGATTATTAAATAATTGGGCTTTTCTTTTTTTCAGGATTTCTACTTTTTCTTCAACGGATTCTTTCATGATCATTCGATAAACAGTGACATTTTTACTTTGTCCAAGACGGTGAACTCGGTCTGTCGCTTGATTTTCAACAGCTGGGTTCCACCAAGGCTCTAAATGAAACACATAACTGGCTTTGGTTAGATTGAGGCCGACTCCCCCTGTTTTGAGAGTCATTAAAAGTACACAGCCTTGCTGAGACGGTTCGGAGCTAAAGGCTTTTAAGACGGTTTCTCGATCTTTTCGTGGGGTTCCGCCATGCATTTCGAAAGAGAGGATATTGTGCTTTTTTAAAAGATCTTTCAGGCGTAGAAAAGTGGACATGAATTGAGTAAAAATGATGGCTGAGTGACCTTCGGCGGTGATTTCTTCCAGCATGCCGATAAGAATGGAAATTTTTGGTGGAACTTCTTTATAGACAACCGAAGGAAGTGCCGCAGGGTCCGAACACACTTGCCTCAATCTGAGAAGAGCGGTGAGCATGTAGATTTTACTTTGAGTGGCACCTTTTTGATTGATCGCTTCATTGACTTTTTGGCTCCATGAGAGGGCTGTATTTCTATAAAGCTCTTTTTGTTTTTCAGAAAAATCCACGTAAATTTGATTTTCAATTTTATCCGGTAGTTCGAGGGATAAATCTTGTTTTCTCCGACGTAAAATAAGGGGTTTTAACTTTGCTTTGAGAAAAACTAAGCTTTCTTGAGACAACTCTTCTGGTTTTACAAAATTGCGTTTAAAATCCTGCCGACTTCCGAGGAGTCCAGCGGAGACCAAGTGAAAAAGTGAATAGAGCTCAGCTAAGTTGTTTTCAATTGGAGTCCCTGTCAGGGCCACTTTGAATTTGGCCTTAATGTTTTCTGAAGATTTAAAGCGATGAGTGCCAATATTTTTAAGGTATTGAGCCTCATCAAAAATCACCACGTCATAAGAGAATTCTTCGAGGGCTTTATGATGGATACTTAAGAGGCTATAGGTGCATACGATGATATTGGAGTTCAGTGTATCCAGATTTCTGGGATCAAAGACGGAGATATTGAGATTAGGTGTGAATTTTTGAGCTTCCGCAATCCAATTAAAGGTTAATGAAACAGGAACTATAATGAGAACTTTTTTAATGCTTCCCTGCTCATGCCCGTATTGCAGAAAAGAAAGAGCCTGTACTGTTTTGCCAAGCCCCATATCATCGGCAAGAATGCCTCCGATTCGTAATTGGTAAAGATCCCACAACCACTGGACTCCGGCTAACTGATAGGGTTTCAGAGTTTGATTAAGCTGCGTTCCCAAATTTAATTGACCTCGAGGTTGTGAAAGCTTGTCATAGTAGTCACAGATTTTTTCCCACTCCTTGGGGCCTTGGAAAGAAATTCCCATGCGTCTCAGGGCAAGAAGCTCCAAAATATGGTGCTTTCTGGGAGTGACTTCTAATTCATTGTTTTGAAAAGAGCGGGGATTTTTTTGTTGTCCTTGTTGCAAACGATTCCAGAAAAACTCCAGAGCACTTTGCCCTGGGAACGATTCTGTATTCAAGACATAAAAACGTCCCTGATATTCGAGAACCCCTTGATGAGTTAATTTTTTCGCATCCCTTTCGCTAATTTCTTTTCCATTGAGAAAGTATTTCGGATTAAGATCAAACCAATCAATGCGGGGAGTGTTTTCTGCGGGAGAGTCACCTTCAGTCGTTTGCGTGAGTTCAAAATTGACTTTAAACTGTTCCGCACTGACGGATTCCAGAGGATGACCTGAAATTTGGAGATCAATGTCCGGGTAAGCCTGTGGTATTCGAGCCCACGCACTGAGAGGCATGTCTTGTGTTGTTTCTGGAGAGAGGGTGGAATAACGAAAAATAAAGGGAGTGGCATCAGTTTTTGAGTCAAGGCGATGAACATAAAAAGAATAGGGAGTGCAGCTTGCATTTTGCCCTGTTTTTTCAAGCCAAGGGAGAGGCAGAAATTTTGAGTGAGTTTTTACGAATATTTCACCTTTTGTTAATAGGGCCATTTGCTGTAACCAAAAGTGTATCACTTTAGCTTGTTCTTTTACGAGCCCAGGGACAAAAATAATTTCTTCATTATTGATCAGTTTTGATTCATGTTCGTTTTCTAAAAAATCCAATAAATTTTCAATGTAATCGATAGCAATCTTTTTTATTTTCACTGAAATTAAATCATTCAGGGATTCAGCTCGATGAGCTTCGTTTCGAGGGATCAATAAAAGAGTCAGCTTTTGCCATAAATCTTCATAAAAGAGTGGTTTTGATTTTCCAAGAGGCTCATGTTTTAGTTTCCAATCGAGGGTCGAAAATAAAATGGTGAGAAAGAGACCTGAATTTTTTAAAAACTTCAGTTCATTTTGTCTTTGTGAGCGCCTTGCTGAAAGTGAAACTTCGAGAGGAAGGCGTGCATCGGTTGCAATAAGTCCTTTTTCAACGCCACAGAGAATTTGAGACCATTCGGGTGCAAGATTACTGACTTTGACCAATTGATCTTGATCTTGGATGGTATGAGTTAATTGAAAAGACCCGCTGTCAATGGATAGGTGAAGCGTTGGAAGAGTGTGGATATGACGTTTCTTGAGAGGAGGAATCTCTAGATCCTTGCCAAAATGGGTGTGGAGATCTTGGAGAAGAGAGTAAACTCTTTCATGTCCACGAATCTGATAAGTTTCTTCTCTCATGGCTAACATAGCATCAGAATACTTTTGTCTTTCGAGGCCATGAGTATCAACAAATTTGAGAACATCGCGTTTTAATTGGTGCAGATCATGGAAAAATATTTTTTTTGTTTGAGGATGATAAGCGATTTGATTGGTGACAAGTGCACCTTGCAGCTCTTTAGGATGCTCCAAGCGCATTTGGAGTTGTCCTTGCTCTCCAGAAAGAGAGAGAGAGAGTTGTGGCTTTTGGTAAATGCCTCCGAAAGGTAAAGCTGTGAGACTTTGACCAACAAAAAAATGGCGCTCTTGAAAGGGAGAGTAACCAAATACAATTCGAACTTCTTTTCCTTCCCCAATGAATTTATCAATCAAGTTGAATTTATTTCTTTCAAAAGTTTTGAAAAGAAGGGAATCTGAATCACTCATTTTACAAAGTTTATCAAGCATTCGCCGATCAACCTCTTCAGATCGATGATTTTCCAAATAACGAATGAGCGTATCATTATCTTTGATCGGCAGAATTCTCCCATTTTCATGCAGAATTTGGAGCTCGGCAAGGCCATGTTTTTCTATCGTGGAGCTAAGTTGAGAGGCCTCTGAGGACTGCCCTCGAGATTTTAAATGTGTTGAATTAAAGGCTTTAAAGAGTTTTCCTTGAATGAATCCTGATTGTGGGGTTGACGCTGGAATTTTTTCTCCCGCATCGTCGAGTGGAAAGGGAAGTTCGGGAACACAAACCAAAAGAGCTTTGATGGAAACAGATTGTTTCAGCGGGGATGCGCTCGCGTGCTCTGGCATTTGACCTAAGAAAGAACCAAAAGAGTGTAAGAGAGATTGGATTTGCAGATCTGTCAATCCCCAGTGCTTTTGTTCCTCTTCTTGAAGTGAGAGTAGCCAAAGCAGCATAAAAGCCTCAGAAAGAAGCTGTCGATGAGGGGTTCCCTCATTGGATTGCGCGAAAATTGCAACAGAGAAGTCTTTAAGAAAAAAACGGTAGAGAAGGCTCTCCGTTGAAGATTGGATATCCCACTGCGTTTTTAATAAAGCCACTTCGACAAGCTGTTCTTGAACCCATAATTGGATGACTTGGGCAGAGATGTTCGTTGTTGTGATATCAAATTGGGCTAGCTTTGGGAACTCTCCGAGAAGAAATCTTTTTTTAGTTATGTTGTAAAACTCTTCTCCGCAAAAACTTGAAACCTCAGTGGGTTTTAATTTTTTGAGTTCCTCCAAAAGCAATGGAAGAAGCAATTTGCTTTCTGGCATTCTAACCGTCCTGTAAAAAGTCAGAATAGCAGACTCACCATCTTCATTCAAGACATTGCTGAGATGGAGTGTTATGACTTCATCTTACAAAAGCGGGTTCTCTTAATTCTACTCGTGAGCTACAGTCCTGATCTGGCGTAAGTGAACCATATTTACAACTTAAAACCGGCGGACTCAGCATCGGTTTTGAAAGCCTGTACTGTTTCAAGACTGAGTTGGTGCAGAGATTTATTAAAGCCACTCATTTTTTTAATAATATCTGGCGGGACAGTGATGATATGGCATCCCGCTTGTTCTGCTTGAACGATATTATAGACTTCTCGAGTAGAAGCCCAAAGAAGTTCAATATTTTTATCAACAGTGCGACATAACTCACTCGCTGCAATCATCGTTGGCATGGGATCTCTTCCAGAGTCTGCAATCCGACCAGAAAAAACAGAGACAATGGAGGGAGCTCCACCTTTGAGCGCCATGACTGTTTCCACAATTTGTTCCATGGTAAAAATCGCTGTTACATTGAGTTTCACACCTTGGCGAGAGAGGTCGCGAATCAGATCGATGGTGGATTGGCCCTCACTGTTCATAATGGGTATTTTGACATAGACGTTTTGACCCCAGGTTTTAATTTGCTGGGCTTGTTGTGCCATATCAGAAATAGAATCAGTGAAGACTTCAAAAGATAAAGGTTTTTCTTTAATATGCGTGAGGATATCGAGACAGAATGATTTGTAATCATTTACACCGGCTTTTTTCATGAGGCTGGGATTTGTCGTTAACCCTTTGATGATGGGGTTTTTTGCCATTTCTAACATTGAGGCTTTATCAGCACCGTCTGAGTAAACTTTAATTTTATTTTGAAACGGACTTTGCGCTGCAGTCATGAGATCTCCTTTTTTTGAGCCCTTAAATTTTTAAAAAAAGCGAAGAGGATATTTTGGCAATTCTTTTCCAAAACGCAAGCTTGAAAATGAGTTTGATGATTATGACTAGGTAAGGCCAAAGACGTGGCTCCTCCTTTAGGGTCCAAAGCTCCAAAGACCACTCGGTCCAACCGGCTTTGGAAAATGGTTCCGCAACACATCACGCAAGGTTCGAGGGTGACGTAGAGAGTGTGACCCGTGAGCCTCCAATTTTGGAGTTTGGTTGCCGCTTTGTGGATCGCTAGCACTTCAGCATGAGCCAGGGGTGTTCGGAGGGTTTCTTTGAGGTTGTAAGCTTGGCTGATGAGGATGTTGGTTTTGGTATTAATAATGAGGGCTCCGACCGGAACTTCATTTTTTAACGCGGCTTTTTGAGCTAAGGCGAGGGCTTTGGTCATCCAATATTCATCAATGGCGAGTGGAGAGAGGGTGGCTAAATGAGAAGTTTGATGATTTTTTTTATTTTGAGTCATGAATCCTCGGCAAAGTTGCTTATGACACCCTTTTTAGCGATTGTCTAAAAGAAAGGATTTTGTTATAGCTCATCTTTCGTGCCAAAAGTCGTAAGATTAGGAAAGGAAGGTGATTAAAATGGCATCAGTTCGAATTAAGGAAGGTGAGAGTTTTGAGTCTGCTTTCCGAAGATTTAAAAAATCCTGTGAAAAAGCAGGAATCCTTTCTGAAGTTAAAAAGCGAGAACATTTCGAAAAACCCAGCGTTCGATTAAAGAAGAAATCCTTGGCCGCTCGGAAGAGACTTGCTAAGAAGCAAAGACGTGGCTTTACAGAGTAGAATTTAAAGGCTCTTGGTCTTTCTTGAAGAGCTTAGATCCAATGAGTTATGCTATTGGTGCCATTTAAAGATGCATTCTTTGATCTTAGATATATCTGAGATCAAAGAGTTTTGTCTTTAATTGGCATTGTCACCAAGTTCGTTTCGGCAAAATTTATTTTGTCGTTCCTAAAAAGGAGAAACGGTATCATGGAAATTCGTGAAAGAATTATGAACGATATTAAAGTCGCGATGAAAGAAAAGAACTCAATTCGGTTGAGTACTCTTCGTTTTTTGCAGTCGGCGATTAAAAACCGTGAAATTGAAATGAGGCCAAACTCGATCACTCACGAAGAAGTGATAGGTGTCATCAAAAAATTAGTAAAGCAGCGTAAAGAATCCATTGAGCAGTATAAGGCGGGTGGACGTCAAGATCTTGTGGACCAAGAAATGGCTGAGTTATCTATTTTGGAAGAACTATTGCCCGCACAATTGAGTCAAGATCAGGTTGAGGCTGTGGTTAAAGATGTGGTTGCAGCACTGAATGCAAAATCTCCTAAAGATATGGGTGCTGTCATTAAAGAAGTGATTCAGCGAACGCAAGGAAATGCTGATAACAAGATGGTTAGTGAACTAGTTAAAAAATCCCTCAGTTTATAATGAACATTCAACATTGAAATATTCAAGAGAGTTTATCGATAAAGTGGTTTCAGCAGCTCCTCTGGCAGAGGTGATTTCGCAATATACCTTGTTGAAGCCAGCAGGACGAGATCTCGTTGGGCGTTGTCCCTTTCCCGATCATAAAGAGAAAACTCCGAGCTTTCATGTTTCGCCAGATAAGCAGGTGTACCACTGTTTTGGTTGCAAGAAGGGTGGTAATGTTTTTACTTTTTTGCAACACTTTCAAGGAATGAGCTTTGTCGAAGCTTTAGAGCATCTCGCTGAACGAGCTAGGATCTCTTTGCCCGTAGATAATTCCCCTTTTGCAAATAGCCAAGATTCAAAAGAGTATATTCGTAAAAAAGAGCTGTTAGGGATTAATAAAATAGCGGCTCAATACTTTTGTGAAAATTATAAAAAGCGCCCTGTTTCTCATGATGTTCGTGAATACACGCATCGACGGTACATTAAGGCAGCAGCTCTAGAGTCATTTGGTATTGGGGTTGCGTCTGTATAGTGGGAGGGCGTGGTGAGACT
>CAUJGP010000017.1 GCA_963170155.1 Bdellovibrionota bacterium
TCGATGGAATGAGGTCATTGATTTGAGATTTAGAAAAGGCCATTTGAGATACTGTCAGTAACATAATTATTGTTAATATTGATTTTTTCATAAGGTTCTCCATATAAATTGGTTACGAATTAATTTTTAGTATTGAGCAAATTTTTCACAACTCATTGCCGTGTTGTGTGAGCTTCTCCAGATTCCATCCCATGCATAATCGAAGCAACCTATGAATGTGCGACTGTTATAATTAATCCGCTTGTAGTTTTGGATGCAATAGTTCTGGATACCTTTTCTTGTTGCGTTATTTTGATCCCAATTATATTTGAAGCATACTTTAAAGTCTTTATTTTGAAAGGGATTTTCAGATGTGGTTTTTTCTTGATTGGGAGTTACACCTTTTTCTGAATTAATGAAATTTTTTATTTTTAATTTGATATATTCATTAAATTCTGCGTCGATTACTTGTTCCAGAGGTTCTCCGCTATAACCAAGATCTTTTCCTTGAGAAAGGAGGTAGATTTTTAGCTCACGATTAAACATATAGTTTTGATCTGAATTTGCAACTTCGTAGTCAAAAATTAATAAAAGGTCTTTTACTTTTGGATCTTGTAAATAGAGAGGAACAGCGCGAACGGCATTAATATCATTTTTAATTTTTTCTATATCTTGCTTTAAGAGCCCTACAGAGCTTTTTTTGGTGACTTGTTGAAAGGCTTGAATATAAACAAGGTTTGTTCTTTTTAGAAGATTTAAAAGATCTAAAAAGTATCCAGCTTTATGTGTTTCAATAGATTTTATGATTTCATTTTGTGTTGAAATGGAAAAAGCATTTAGATTTTTACCCATACGATCATATTCAGGGACTAAGGTTCCAGCAGGAACTACGATAATTTCTTTTCTATTAGATTTTGGATCTAGGCCAGTTTTGATTCTAGCTTCATCAAGACTTTGTTTGGCTAATGTCATGGCGGCTTGATATTGGCCTTGGATCATCAACGTATTTAATTTTGTAAAATTATCAGAGACGGTGTTGACAAGTTTTTGCAAGAGCTCTTTACTTTCTGGTGCAGAGGTCGTTGATGTTTGCTTCATCTGCTCTTTTTGTTCATCACTTTCATTTGAGGACCGAGAGAAGAAGCCCGCGTGGGATGGTGAATAGCTCATGGCAGTTATTAGAGCCAGGATGAAAGCAAAGGATCGATTTGTTTTTTTCATAAAATCTCCATATAAATTGGTTATGATTTAATTTTTTAACGGTAATGGAAAATACCTTTATTTTTGTTTTTTTTAAAAGAACAAGTAGTAACAAATAAAAGTGTGAAAATTCTACGTGGAGAGAGGTTTTTTATTTTTTTAATTGATCAATATGTTTTTCAAGATATCTCAAAATTTGTTTACTTCGTCATTTTTTGGCTAAAGCTATTAATGTTTTGTTTTTTCTAGGATATTTTCAATATCCAACGGCGCAGATAAGCTGTGTTAATCCAATCAATGTCTTGGGATTCCATTTCATCATGTCAAAAGGAGTGCTTCCCACAGAACGATGAGAGACTCACTTTGGTAAAGATTTGAGCATCTCAGTAAATAAAGACGATTTGTAGAAAATCTCAACTTTGAATGCCTCCATATTGGTGGAGGTAAAAGGGGAGCCTCTTTGACTAGAGAGGGACTAATAACAAGGCTCACAGGAACTTTAATAAATCTTTATCCGCGTGGTTAGGCTATATATAATTGGATCGTTGCCTGATTCCTTCTCGATTAGCATCTGCTCAATGTCGCGGTCATTAATGATTAAAATCAGTTTTGTGTGTCCAATTCAAATTTCTCGGATAGTAGCTAATGCAGCGGTTATATTGCTCCCAGCAAAGTCATGAGCATAGTAGGCTGGAAGGACATGGACACCATGATACTCTTGATATCTAGACCCATGGGGTTAGTGAGGCGGAAGTGTATGATATCGGAGGTAAATAATATGGACTTGCTAAATATGGTAAGCTCTGCTAGGATGTCCTTGTGAAGCGTCGAGAGTATGACATCAGCATTATTGTAAATCGAAGGCAAATCAGTAAGGTGATTATTGATCCGCACTACGAGGAAAAACATACTGAGACTATTTCCGACGAAATCATTCTGAGGCTTATTAAAGATCTTGATGGAAGAGAACTCGAGCCAGACGATGAAGATCCCCCGTATGCTTATTTTACAACTGATAAAATGGAGCTGAACGGAAAACTTTATAAACTCGTTTGGCTTCTCGAAGATGGACAAATCTACATCGGGGTTGTGAATGCATACCGGAGGTAAAATGGGCTTTCCTAGTAAAGAACAAATTCAGAAGGCACTTAAAAGGCTCGAAAAGGTAGAGGGAACACTAGCTCCGCCAGCAAATCCAACTCCGTTGGAAAAGTTCCGGTACGATATTCAGCAAAAATTTGTCATTTACAAACATGACAAAAAAATATCGCAGAGGGAAATGGCAGAGATCCTAGGAATCGACGAAGGCAAGGTCAGTAAAATCTTGCACAATCGACTTGAAGAGTTCTCAACAGATAGACTTATCAATCTTTACGGTAAGCTTAACCCCAAAGTTCAGCTCAAAGTCAGCTAATGTAGTGTTTCGTAGTTGATGGGGAAAAAGAGGCTTGAAATTATTAGAAGCGGTCTCAAAAACGCCTCAGCAGAATTAATATACAAGCCAATTCTATCATACCTAAGAAGGTTCGATGATCTTCCATTGATCATTAGTTAATTCCATAGTCAGAAATAGAATCAATATTATTTATAAAATTCAAGTAGTTATATTATGCGTTTTTGAGACCGCTTCTAAACAATTTCAACCTCCGCATGACTTTTAGAATCTTTCAAAAAGCTCTGATACTCGTGCTAGTTTCGCCCATTCAGTTAAACTCATTTTCACAGCCATTTCAACATCCTCAGGTTCGAAACTTTCTTGTGTTTTATTTAAATTTTCAATGTTTCTTTGAATGTTTTTTAATTCTTTTATAAAGAATTTTCGTGCTTCGATAATGCGAGTGACTTGTTCTGATGAAGGTTTAAAAAGTTTTCCTGATTCATAATTTAAATACATCCCAGACTCAAAGGGAATAAACACAAACTTGAGTGTAGGAACCAAGTTTGTGAAATAATGCATGGATTTTGAATCAAATTGTTCTAAAAAATCAGAGTGAATTTTATTTTCAAAGAGGGATAAGGAACGGCTAAATGATTGGTTAAAATAATTTTTTCCATCGAATTTTTCCCAGCTATAATTTGAAATTGTTCTACTTAACTGATTTAAAAGATTTTCAAGAATACCTATGTCTCGAGTCACATCACGGAGTTCAAGACCGATTTTTATGTTCTCAGATGAAGAGGCATCACCATATAAATGACGACGAAGGCTCATTGAAAAAAATTTAAAACTATACTTATCAATTTCTGACAAGTTTTTTGGTAAAACAACTCCAATTGGATTATTATTATCCAAAGAAAATCCTAAATTTTCCTTAAATTTATTCCAAAGACTGAGCTGGCGGGGGTGTTCCGCGCTGTTAGTAAGTTGGTTTCCATGCAACCCTTCTTCCATTCCCTTTAAAGTCAAAAAGTCATTGACCCATTTAACCCAGAGAGTAAAACGATCAAAGTGAGTATATGTTTTTGATAGCTCAAAAACTAAATGAAAATGAAAAGAATGAGAATTTTTAAAGAGATCGGATAAATTTTTTATTTGTGTTAGAAAACGATTTAATGAGAGCTCATAGCTCTTGTGTTTCAATTCCCAAGAAAACCCTTTTCTGATTCCTCCTGTGTACTCTTCTGAATAGCCACCCAAATAATCAGGTTTAAGCTCTGTGGCTTGGATTTCTTTGGAAGTATGAAAATATTTTTTTTCTTTTACTAGCATGGATAAAATTTTCATTCTTTGTGAATCACTGAGATTGAGCCAATCCTTATCTGAAATATTGGGATCACGGTAGAGAAGAGAAGCCTCTGGGCCGGAGCCTTCTTTCTCAAATCCAAAGGTTATTAAGGATTTAGTGTCATTCGGCAAAGAGTATGTATTTTTAAAATAATAATTATTTTTCAGTAACCACTGATAAGTGATCTGATAATCAACCAAGCTACGTCGATAAAGTTCGTCATAGACATAGAGTGCTTGGGCTTCTGATTGAATCCAATTATTTAATTTTTTTATTTGAGTGTGGCTATTTTTTCTAGTTTCTTCAAAAATAATTTTCAAATTTTTTAATTTCAACAAAACTTCTTGATGAGATGCGTTTCCAGTAATATCCATTTTGAGAGATTGTTCAAGACTAAAGGGATCTTTTATTTTTTCTGTTGTTTGTAGCTCCCAAGGGTCACTGAATATCCCTTGACATGAGTTTTCAGCATTCAAATTCATTGAAAAGATCAGAACTAACAAAAATGTATTGACGATTGTCATTTTTTTAAACAACTTTATTGGATATTTTTTATCATAAATCATACCATTTCAAATAGTGCAAATTCGAAGCCACTTATTAAAAAATCAATACAGATACTTGTGGCAATCAATCCCAACTATGGAGAAATCACTTTCAATTTGGAATGAAGAGACATCATAAATGTGATCTCGTATTATCAAATGAAACAATATTTTTACAGTTTGTTGATTAAAAGGATTAGTTCCGGGCGAGGGATTCTCGTTTTAGAGGCAAAATAAATCACAATTTAATACCATTAAGTCTTCTGGGTCTGAATTATTCGCGATAGCACTGGAATCCCTGATGACCGCCATAAGCATTTTCCTAACTTTTTGAAAATCATTCTTTGAGATAGTCTGAACATTCGTAAAATAGATATGATCTTCATTTAAAATGTGGGAGTTCATAATGGCTCTTTGTCGCCATGATTGCAAAAATAAAGAAAGGATAGGAGAGTCTCTTGGAATATGAGTTGGTACAGAATTATAAATATAACTACCATCAGACCGTCGTAAAACTAATTGTTTATTTTCTAATTCATTCAAGATGGTATCGACAAAATTTACATCAAGTGCCAGCTTTTGTGCTATCGTTTCAGCTGTATTTAGACTTTTACGATCAGTCAGTGCGTGTACAGCTAGTTTGGCCCAGTGGCTATGAAAGGAGGTATCAAATTGATTTTGTGGTGGAGCCTCGCGATTGACTTGGTTTTTCAGTTGTTGGTGGCGGCTTTTAAGACTGAGGATTTTATCTTTTAAGTGATTTTTGAGTTCCAGAGTTCCTGCGCGATCGTGATCCAAGAGTGCCATAAAAAAATCGCGTTCCATGGTATTGAACTGCCAATACGAACAAAGTGCAAAAGCATGATCTTGAGTGAGATGAACCTCTTCACTCATAGCTCGAGAAATATAAGAAGGCTGGCACTTAGCAACTTTTGCCAGTATGGCGACATTACCTCGTTCAAGATTCGCCCAGTGCTTTAAAAATTTTCTATAATCATTAAAATCAAATAAATTGACCATTGTTGATAAATTATAACAAAAATATTGTTAATTTAACAATAAATATATGGTATAGTGTGTCAAAAAGAGATAATATTGTTTTGTCAGTACTTAACGCCGGTGAAGGTCTGCATCAACATAAACAATATATTTAAAGAGGTCATCTTTATGAAAAATTTATTAGTCTTAAAAATAACGCTGTTTTTTATGGGAGCGGTTTTATCAGCTCAAGTTTTTGCTGGAGGCATGAGTGGTGGTCAAGGAAGTAATGCTTTTGCCCTTCAGAGGATTCAAGCTCAACATCCCATGATGACAAAAGAAGAAGTACTTGTTCAGGCCTTTAAGCAAGCAAAAGGCAAGCCAGTACAACTTCACTTTCAAAAAATGATATATGATCGTCCCACAAAAGAATATTCTAACCGAGAGTACGCTTACATCCTCAACTCTTACAAATTGAGTTATTATGGAAGTTTTGTATTTGGTCGCTTTGAAGTGAGTGGAGGTGAGGTAGGGGCGCCTGGAATTTTCATTCTAAGAGAGGCTTTTAATGCCGGACCTATTTTTGCAAATGAAACTGCTTATACAAACTATGAGGCAGCCATTGGAGAAAGCCGTCCTTTAATAAAGGGGTTTTTTAAAATTCCTTCATATAATTTTAATGAAGGAATTAAGTTTGAGGCTAGTAGAGGTAGATCATTTGAGATAAGACAATTGGATAAAGATGTTGTTCTTATTGGTTATCATATGAATGCAAACAATCAATGTGAAGGATATGAAAATGAGAAACCTATTTCTGGCTTGTGTGGTGTAATTTCTCTCTTTATTCGAAACTAATCTTAAACGACGATGATGCTAAGAGCAAATGTGCTAAACGATCACAAGTTTCAATTTCTGGGCACCCTAAAAATGGGGGCCCAGAAGCTTAGTAAGGTTTGGATATTTTTATTCCTGCTAGGTTTAATTATAACTCAAGAGCTACCAGCGACAAGTATCCAGTTATCTATGGGGCGTACTATTGATTTTTTCTGTTCATTTGCATTATGTCCAAAAACTCAAGTAAAAATAAAATTTGATACGAGTATCACTCATTATGGCTATGCTCATCCGGATCAAAAAGAAATTCTTCTTTCGAATCAACTAGATTCCAATGATGTTCAACTGACACTGATTCACGAATTTACCCATATTCTTCGATATGAGTATAACCGCCAAGAGGTGCGTTGGCTTTATGAAGGTTTAGCTCAATTTTGGGAATATAGATATTCTAGGAGCGTTTGGCCTAGAAATTATAATATTCAATTCAAGCAAAATCCCATTTTTAGGCTTTCTGAAGATGAGAAATTTTATGGATTGAATGGTGAAGGATATGTTTCTTCATTTTTCTTAGTAGCATATTTGTATAAGCATTTTGGTGGTGATCAACTCATGGTTAAATTAATGAAGTCCAAGTTTTCGGGTTGGCAAAATATTTTAACGTCGATTCATGAGCTGGTGGTTGCTCAAGTCGTTTCAATCCCTGAGGAATTTATCGATAAAAATTTTATTTTGCGTCATCTTGCGGTTGCCTTATGGGAAAATGATCCTTACAGCGCTGCTTATGCACTTTTTCAATTAGATTCTCAATATACTCCTTTAGGTTCTAAAGATAACAAACCGTTCAATTTCCCTAAAATGGTGGCCAGAGTGTCCGAGAAAGATCAGGAGGATAGCTTAATTCAATACTCATTCAAATATAATCATAGGCTGCAAGACAAGGCTGAGTATTATGCGATTACCAACGATAAGCCTATTACGATTGTCAATGCAACGGATTCACCTTTGAATCAAATCTTCTTCTATATTACAACTACTTCGAAATCACCTTAAAAAAAGTTTGAATGATAAACTAAATTATCTTGTGAGTAATAGTGCCCATAGGCAGTTTTAATTATGAAAAAAGCTTATTATGAACTATCTTTCATGAAGAAAAGGTTTTGAGGTTTGAATCAATAGAAATAAGGGAGGAATTATGAAAAAATTATATTTTTTAAGTCTTTTGGTACTCGGTCTAGCATCACAGGTCAATGCTGCTGATTGCGTAATGTTTTCTGGCCATCCAGAGGCTTGTAGTCTCAATAGTGACCAGTCAGCGCGAGTGATAGAAGTTCATTATCCTAGACATATTTTCTGTAAACTGCGTTTAGTGACCAACTCTCCTGCTGTTTCGTCTGAAGCTCTAGATAGATTAGCGGATAATCTTTTGGTGGAGTTACAGGATGGATATCTGAGTAAAACACTACAACTCAATCCTGTGGTGAAAGCAACTGAAGGTGTTATTGAATATGAACTGGGAGTGAACACCCTTTATATGACGAATGTCACTATTAGTACGATCTTTGGTGTTTCTCTTAATGACATGATTAAAAGTGTGTTCCAAGACACTCAAAAAAACGTGAGTCTTGCAGCAATCCCTGTTGCTTGTCATAAGGATTAATTAGACTCATCTTTTAAAGCAAAAAAGCTTCATTGATTCTAGTAATTAGGATAATTGAAGCTTTTTTCTTAAAGGCTACGGATTTGAAGGGGGCTGAGGTGAATCACTTTTTTTCAAAGAACTCGTAAACCTTGGAGGCATAAGGTTTCGAATGAGATCTATTGTTGTACCCAAAAAGTTTTCTTTTCTGATCTCAGGTTTCATTTTCTCAAAGGCGGCTGCAAATTGAGTTGCTTCTTCATCTGTGAATAGCAGCTTAGCCACGCTGAAAATTTTTTCTTCCTCTTCTTGAATATGGTGCTCTAGAGCTTCTTTTAATTTTTTTGCCGTTGATTTCCAATCAAGATCAATTTTCTCTTTGGCTTGCAAAGTTTTAAGTAACGCCTCTGCTTTAATGTGTTCTTTGTAGCTATGCATAATGATATCTTTGGCTTGATCCATTTCTCGAAGAGAGTTGTAAAAAACTGTTTCTTCAGCCCGGGAGTGAGGAATAAGTTCATCGCGAACCTGTGCAATAAGGACATGTTTTTTCTCAGGATCTTCATCAAGATTAATGAGATCATTCAGCAGAAGTTTTATTTTTTCATGATCTTTGTGTAAGATTTCATAAATTTCCATATAGCTCCCTTTGATTAAGAGGTTTTGTTTAGGCATCTATGAGGATAGGTTGCAAAAAAAGGACCATTACGATTCTTTTGCAAACTAAAGTAGATATGAAATTTGATTAAACAATAATAGGGTACGAGGAATATTTACCTGTTGCGTGGATTTATACCCCATGAATCATGTTTTATTCTATAGAGGATTTGGCTTCATTTTTGCTACCTTTCATTCAGGGGTTCGTTGCTTATCGGAGATTGTGATTCTGGTAAGTCGTAATTGGAAGGAACGAAGAGTATCTAAGAAAGGGTGTTTTATGGTAATGACACTGCCGACGGATAATCCGAAAATCATGAGTCGTAGAAATCGCCTAGTTCTTTACTGGATTATCGGAGGGTTCGTTTTAATGGCGCTGATGTTTTATTTTATGTTAAGATCTCAAAATAGTGAGATCAATACGGATGCGAGTAGCCAAAGAGAGTTAAGCTCTCCTGCTCGTAGCATGGATTCTGATCGAAATAATGAGTCTCCTGAGGATATTATGGAAAAAATGACAAATGAAGATTAATTTCTTTTGGGAGTGATAAAATACTTTTTTAAGGTTAAATTAATGATTTAATAATATTGAAGTATTGTAGAGGCTCAAGCGATTCTCTTTGAACCTCTACAATGATTTATAATAAAGGATTTACCGAAGAGCTATCTTTGGAAAATCAACAGGAACATTAAAAGCAACGTTGGTGTAGTTCGTGAAAATATTGAGAGCCACATGAGCTAGTATTTCAGCAATCTCATCATTGTCAAAGCCAGCTTTACGAAGAGACTCAACGTCGGCTTCTGAGATATGAGCGCGTTCTTTTACAAGCTTAACAGCAAAAGTAAGAGCTGCTTGGGTCTTTGGATCATCAGATTTTCCTGCTTGCGCTAATGCCATGGTTTCAGCAGACAATCCGGCTCCTTTACCTAAAGCGGTATGAGCTGCTAAGCAGTATTCGCAGCGATTGGTGTCAGCGATGGCCACCGCGATTTGTTCTCCTAATTTTGCACCGAGCTTGCCAGCCCCTAAGGCTCCAAATCCAGCCCACATCATTTTTAATGCAGCAGTAGAGTTTCCAATGGTTTTGAACATGTTCGGAGTCACCCCAAAAGTTTTATGAATCTGAGATAAGATTTCTTTTTTTTCTCCGGTGGCTTGTTCTGGATTCACCATTTCGATTCTAGACATAGAAAACCTCCTATTGTGGTAATTTATTTTTAGTTTAGTATCTAAACTAGATTTGAGCTTAGCATAAAAAAAATTGTTGTCAATTAATATAGTTTATCGTTGCAATGAATTGGACTTTTAGCCACGATAATGATTTTTGTTTCAATATCAGCCAATTTAAAATTTCTAAATTCAAAATCAAAAAACGATAAATGGTTGCTGTTGCAAAGTATTTTTTGCTTTCTCCAAATTAGAAAAAGACGACTGTTTTGATGATCATCTTGAGCAGATATTTGTTTTTCTGTGCGTCAGAATGAGATGGGAGCAAGGAAATGACGTTGAGCTTTAGTGTAGAGAGAACAATTAAGTAAAATCACTCAATCATCACGCCATATCATGAAGTGATGATTGATTTTCAGAATATGTTTGCAAAAGATTTAAAACTGAGAGGGTTGAATGATTGTTTTTGGAGTGATGTCATTCAGGGTTTTTTGGGCAAGGGAGTTTAAAAAGGCCTGAAGAGCTTCTGACAAACTTTTCTTCAATGAACATCCTGGTAAAAAAGCGCACTCATACTTTTTGCTGGAGAAACATCCTGCAATATAAAAAGTTTCTTCAGTTTTACTAATTATGTCTTTGAGGCTTCGTTGGCCTGTTTCGTTTCTAATAATAAGGCCTCCGGCTCTCCCTCTTGAGGTTTCGATAAAGTCGAGTTTCGCGAGTTGATTCGATACTTTGATTAAGTTGTTTTTTGATACACCGAGTTTTTTAGAAAGTTCGTTCAGTGTAATCATTTTTTTTTGTTGATTTAAATACATCAAGACTCTGAGAGAGTAATCCGTGTGATCTGTTAACCTCATCTTTGTTGAATCCTTTAGCAAGAGGGTTTGGCTTGCGGGCCCAGTTTAAAAATTCGTGGCAAAAATGTCCAGCCCCAGCTTATCATCGCTAAAATCCAGAAGAGTGAAGCGAGATAAAGATAATTTATTTTCCAAGGTCCCTCAGAAAAACCATAGATGATACGAAAAAGAATCCCTAAAACCAGAAAGAACACAAGCCACCAGAGAGCCGGTGATTTCATTTCAAGATCAATGGGGTAGGCTCCATGCGCGAGAGTCACTCGCGTGGCAACAGAAAGTGTGATTAGGCCAAAACACCCAATGAATAAAAGATGAAGCCAAGTGACGTACATCAGAGGTTGTAGCCAAATCAAAAAGAAACTTAAGGGAATCATAGTTGCAACAATACGAACA
The DNA here is from genome assembly GCA_963170155.1 of Bdellovibrionota bacterium. Taxonomy (GTDB): domain Bacteria; phylum Bdellovibrionota; class Bdellovibrionia; order Bdellovibrionales; family Bdellovibrionaceae; genus CAUJGP01. The sequence continues at coordinate 10,980 of CAUJGP010000017.1, forward strand.
CCGTATTTCAAGGCTGAAGGACGATTTGAAGCCCGTTGGACTTTCCAGAATCGGAAAAGATAAATTAAAGAAGCCACGAACAGCCCAAAGTAAGATAAGGTGACACCTTTGCCAGCGAAGAATAACAGGATTCCCATCGCAACGCCTGCTCCATGAAAAAGAAAGCGTTTTAATGGAGCAGTAACAGTTTCAAATTCAGATGGAAGCCCTGATAAGAATGAAAAAAAGCGGGTTCCGATACCTAAAATTAAAAGTAATGTCGCTCCCAGTTGGTAGAGATGAGTTCCCATTAATGAATGGCCCTGGAAGTGATAATAGGACCCTAATAATGCGAGGACCATAGCGACGCCAACATGAGAGAAAAAAATAGGGAGAGGCTTGCTCATTTTAAGGATTCTGCGTCCTCCATAAAGGATGAGGAAGAGAGTGAGTATGATTTGATTCCCATAGAAATAGCGTGCATCCATTTGCCAAGCAAAAAGGGTTTGTCCAATCATTAGAATACCTGAGATGAAATATTCGATTTTATTGGCGCTCATCGTTCCGGTCATCCGAGGAACCGCTGTCATTAAAAAGCCGACAATAAAACTCCATAAAAACCCTCCAACGATCAATTTAGAGTGAATAAAGAGGGCAGGGCTTGTAAACCATCCTAAGTTTTGTACGAACCAAACGCCAATGGCCAGGATGGCATTGAGAAGACCCAAGGGAAAAAACAGTTGGTAAGGGGCGAGGGTTTTCATTTTTTGACTCCTTCTATTTTGTAAAGACGAAAGACACTTAAAAGCATTAGTGAAAAGCTCGCAAGCATTGAGAGTACAGCGCCGAGTGGGCTGAATTTTCCTAAGGCGGCAAGACTTAAAGTAAGGATATTATAAGTAAGAGCTGCGTATCCTGTTTGGATTAAAACTCTTCGATATTTTTTTGCATATTGAATGGCGATAAGGATCAAATCAAGATTGGGGGTTTGCAGATGAAAATCAACGGGAGCAAAACCTTGAATACGATGACCCATGCGAAAGCTGACTCGGGCTTTTGAAAGAGCCAGTGTATCGTTGAGACCATCTCCAACAAAAACGGAATTGTCTTTGATTCGATGGGCCTTTTCTTGTGGTGACAGCTGACCTTGATAAGAGATTCGCGGATCAACTTGAGTCAGAAACCCTCCGGCATCGATATTGGGATCACCCGAGAGAATATCAATTTTTGAAGTCGGAGCAACTAACTTCAAAAGTTTTTTCAAAAATTGTTGGGATTTGGAATTGTAAAGACTTGTTCTCATAATTTGCCCCACTATTTTTTGATTGATCGCAACGAGAGAACTTGTTGGCTCAAAACCAGTGACCTTGAAATTTTTTTCTTCGAGAAAACGGGGAGTTCCTACGATCAGATTTGTTCCATCATTGGCTTTTGCAGTGAGACCTTTTCCGGGGATCTCGTGAATTTCTTGAATCGGTTGACTTTCACCCGAGAGATTTAATCCACGGAGTGTGACATGCTTTGATTTTTCAGCTATGGATTTGAGGTAGGGAGTGGTTGTTTTATCGTGGATATCTTGAGAGATGAAGGTGGATTCGACAGCTTCTAAGGTGCCTGTTTTATCGAAGTAGAAGTGAGTGATTGTAGGGGAGGAGAGATCGAGAAGGGCGTCTTCTCTTTGAAGTAAGAGCCCGGCTTGGGAAAGTGCAAGATGAGCCATTTGTTTAGCCAAAGGAATGATACTGGCAAAGAGACAGGGACAGAAGATGAGAATGCCGACAAAGAAGGATTCAATCGTGGAAGAGATGTTAAAGCCTCTCAAATATTGAAAGCTCGCAATGAAAAAAGCACCGCCAAAGGCTATGATCACAAGAGAGCTTTCTATTCTCGAAAAAAATTTGGTGTATTTTGATTTATGATTTTTTGAGAGCAAAGCGGCTTCTGCCCACGTGTCAATTTTTCTTTCACCAAGAGGAGAGGACACTGAAAGTTCTAAGGCCTCTTGGGCAATGGCTCCGGCAAAAATATGATCGCCTTTTTTCAGCTCAACGGGAAAGTTTTCCCCGTTCATAAGATGGTTATTCACTTTGGTGCTTGAGCTTTCTAAGATTCCATCAAAGGGAATTGTTTCTTGAGAGGGGATGCGCACTAAATCATCTTTTTTAATTTGAGAAAGATCCACTTGTTTCCAATGTTCTTTTTTAAAGGCTTCCACTTCTTTTTTCTGAGGATGAAGTTGATAAAGAATGTTTGCAGTCAAAGAGGTTGTGATCGTATTTTCTATTTTTTTTGTGAGCAATAAAATAGCAATAATCATGGAACCAGAGTCAGCATAGGTCAGAGAGGAGTATGACATCAGTGAAGCGACGGAGATGCCCATCGCAGAGCAACCACCAATAAAAATAAAAAAATCCAAAGTTAAAAATTGGCTAAACCAAAGGGCTCGAAGTCCTGAGCGAGCATAGGGAATAATCCCAATAAGAATAGCGGGGAGACCAAAGGCGGAAGAAATAAGCGCCAGGGTGTAAAGGTCATTCTGAGTGAGATCGCCTCCGGTATAGCTTGCAAAGGCCAGCATAGAGGACCACATGGCGAAAAACCAAACAAGACTGACTTGGGTCCAAGAAATTTTTTGATGAGCTTCTTTTTGAAGTTTCTCATGAAAGTTTAAAATCCATCCATCAGATTGTTTTTTGATTCCAAAGCCAATACGATGAACCTTTGCTTGGATCGACTGATCCAAATGAGCGATCTCTTTTTTGAGGGAGTCAGGTTTGACGACAAGAAGTTTACTGGCGTAGTTCAGGTCGACAGAGGCAATGCCCTCTATTTGAGAAATGGATTCGCAGATATTTTTTGCGCAAGTTGAACACCACATGCCGGAGATAAAATAAATGAGTTGTTGCTGAGGCGCCGCGGTAGTCACTGTTTTTTTCCTTTCAAGCTCCTATTGACAAGTTCGATTTAATGTTGCATTTTATATACAATAATTCAACTTATTTTAAAAAGCTTTTATTTGAGGCGGCACCATGGATGCAAAAATGGTTTTTTTAATTCTAACGTTTTCAATTTCGGTTCTAGGAATGTTAGCGTTTGTTGTAGCTCTTATTCAGAAGCAGGTTTTAGTACCGGCCTCTGCGGCTAAGTCCATTTTTGGTCCTAATGAATTAGGGCACTCTGAGCCTGACTCGAAGGGAAGGATGGGTGATCAATGGCGCGCCTTGGATCAATCAGCAAAAGTTCCGATTCTCTTTTTTATAGTTTCATCCACCCTCTGGTTGGTTTTAGGCTCTATTTTTGGCTTGTTTGCTTCACTTAAATTACACACCCCTGAATTTCTGGGAACGCAAGCTCTTTTAACTTTTGGAAAAGTCCGCACTCTTCACTTGAATATTATCACCTATGGTTGGCTTTCTCCGGCGGCGCTAGGAGTGGCAATGTGGTTGGTTCCACGTTTGACAAAAGTTCCTTTGCAAAATGTGAGGACACTTTTTTCGGCCGGAATTATTTGGAATATTGGAGTGGTTTTAGGTTGTATCGGAATACTCTTGGGAGTTACAGATGGGCTGGAGTGGTTGGAGTTTTGGTGGCCTATTGATATTTTATTAGCAGTCGCAGGGGCAATGGTTGCCATTCCTCTTTTTAAAACAGTTTACTTAAGCAAAGAAAAACATCTTTACGTGACTATGTGGTACACGATTTGTGCGCTCATTTGGTTTCCAGTTCTTTTTGTCATTGCCAACACTCATTTTCTTCATTCAGGAGTTCAACAAGCCATTGCCAATTGGTGGTTTGCCCATAACGTTCTAGGCCTGTGGGTGACCCCATTGGGGCTCGGAATTATTTATTATCTGCTTCCCAAAATCATCGGGCATCCCATTGCTTCTTATCAACTTTCTTTATTTGGTTTTTGGGGGCTTGCACTTTTTTATTCTCAAGTGGGAATGCATCACTTGTTAGGGGGACCGATTCCCACTTGGTTAGGAAACCTCTCTGTGGTTATGAGTGCTGGAATGGCGATTCCAGTGATTACTGTGGCTATTAATCATCATGTCTCCACCTATAAGCACTTTCATGTTTTAAAAGATTCTGTCGTTTTAAGGTTTATTGTTTTTGGAGCTATGTCTTATACGATAAGCTCTTTACAAGGCTCTTTACACTCGCTGAGGACTTTTAATTATATCACTCATTTCACTCATTGGACAGTGTCTCATGCTCACTTAGGGCTTTATGGTTTTACGACTATGGTACTTTTTGGCGGAATTTATTTTGCCCTCCCCAGACTTGTTGGTCGAAACTTTAAATCACCTCAACTTCTGAATTTACATTTTTGGGTGGCGTCTTTGGGGATTATTATTTATGCGGTCTCTTTGGGCATTGGAGGTTGGCTGCAAGGAGAAGAACTTAGAAATATTCATGGGAGCTTCGAGCAATCTATGAAACTAACAGTTCCCTATCTTGTTATCCGCAGTATTGGTGGAACCCTGATGCTTCTCTCTCATCTTTTGATGCTTTATAATGTGATCAGTATTTTGCGTTCTGAAAAAGGTGAGGTGGTAAAATGAATAAGGCCTATATTTTTGTCTTTGGAGGAATCAGTACCATCACTCTTTCGATTTTTCTTTTTGTTTTAGCTCCACGTATTCAGGTGGCGGTTATTGATAAAGAGGCGGTAAGCGCCCAAACACCTTACACTGAAAACGAATTAAGAGGTCGACAGTCTTATATCGAGAACGGTTGTGTGTACTGCCATTCTCAACAAGTGCGTGATCCTGTCGCTGGAGCGGATCAGCATTTTGGTTGGGGGCGACCAAGTCTTCCTTCTGATTATATTTATGACAAACCCCATTTATTGGGGACTATGAGAACGGGGCCTGACCTCTCCAATATTGGTTCAAGACAACCGAGTCGTGATTGGCATCATTTGCATTTATATGATCCTCGGAGCTTAGTGGAGTGGAGTATCATGCCGGGTTTTCCATTTATGTATGATGTGGTTGTGTCCGTGGAGTCCCCCAAAGAGGGAGCCATTCGTATTCCAGGAAAGACAGATCATTGGATTATACCTAAAGAAGAGGCGGAGGATTTGGTTTCTTATATGATGAGTTTGAAGCGAGATCGAGAGCCAATGAAAGCATCAGAGGTGGCACAATGAATTTTAAACAAGATCGATTGGAAAATGAAAAAAATGACCCTCTTGAGTCTTCATCGTTAAGATACATTAATATTCCTATTGTTTTAATCGCGCTTTTCGTTGGCTTTGGTGTTACATATCTTACGTTGCGCACTCAAGATACTTCATTGGGATTAGGGGATAGTCGCACAGTTCCTTCTTCCAACGCTGCCAATAACTCTGACTCCACTTCAGAAACCAAAGATCCTAATGACTTTGCTGTTTTGATGGATAAGGGAAAGCGGGTTTATACAACAACTTGTCAAGCGTGCCATCAAGCAACAGGGGCGGGTGTTCCGAATGCGTTTCCTCCGTTAGCAGAATCTGAGTGGGTTAATGGACCGCCAAAGCAATTAGTGGCGATTATTCTCCATGGTCTTCAGGGAGAAATTCATGTCAAAGGACAAAAGTTCCAGGGCATCATGCCAGCGTTCAAGGGCCAACTCACATCAGAAGATATTGCGGCGGTGAGCACTTATGTTCGGAATTCCTTTGGAAATAAAATGGATCTAGTGCCTATTGAAATGGTTGATCAACTTAAAGAAGAGACGCAATCTCGCACTTTGCTTTGGAATGGAGAAACCGAACTTAAAGCTCAGAATTGGGAATAGTAAAGACTTAGAAAAAATATTTGTTGTTCAAAAGACATGTATTTTTCGCTCTAAACCAACAGAGACTTTTTTATCTTTTGGATTGAAAGTGTGACATTGAGAATGCAATCCAGGCAACAAAGTTTATTTTCAATTGGTTGGTATCGGTTCAATTGTATTCATTGATGAGAGGAAAAGAACCTTGTGGTAGTAGGAAAAGAATTTTTATTGACCTTTGTTCTTTTGACAATGAGCAATGTTTTTATGACTTTCGCTTGGTATGGGCACTTGAACTACAAATCAAAGCCGTTATGGATCGTTATTTTTGTTTCCTGGGGCATTGCTTTTTTTGAATATTGTTTGCAAGTTCCTGCTAATCGCATAGGGTCCTCGGTGCTGTCTCCCCCTCAACTAAAGGTCATGCAAGAAGTGATTACTTTCTTGGTTTTTTTAGGTTTTAGTTTTTGGTACTTAAATTATACGCCTACAATCAATGATTATATCGCCTTTAGCTTAATTTTAGGGGCTGTTGGAGTTAGTTTTTTACAGCCCTTTTAGTTTTTAATGTTATTGATTTCTCAATTGCAAAGAGGCTCAGCCTCAAGCTTCTTTTTATATTCAGTATCGAGAGATTCTTTAAACCTGGATAAAACCAGGGGATAATTTTGAATTTCTGGAGAGCATTTATAAAAAGGACCGCGACGACAATAGTTTTCCAGATCCTTCCAGAATGAGGAAGGAACAATGAAAGATTCGCAGAAGCCTTTTGGGCCCAGGCTTTTTATGAATGATTGTATTATTTTTTTTCCTCGATCTTCATTATGGATCAAGTGTATTTTTTCAGCAAAACTGAAAAAATACTCATGGATTTTCAACGAGTTATCTAAAGAGTAATCTTTGGTTTGAATGATCTGTAGTGTTTGGTTTCTTTTTTCTTTGAATTCAAGAGCCTGTTTTTTGATATCTTCATCACTAAGGCAACTTGTTAATAGAAAAGCGAGAGGGATCAGTTTTAGGATTTTCATTTTTTTATTCCTTTCAAAGAGTCTATTAATGGAGGAGGCATTTGATAATCGCCATCAAAAATTAATCTCTGCATACGATCCATGGACGTCATTACTCTGTATTGGACGGCATAAAGCGCGGTCTCTGCCTGAATAAGATTTCTAGAGTTTTCTGCAAGCTCTAGGACATTGATGTTTTCTCCCAATTGAACTCGACGCAAAAGAGCGTTTTTACTTTCTTTGGTGAGTTTGAGTCTTTTTTTGAAATTCTCATAGTGAATGAGATCTGAATTGTATTGATTACCGACAGCCCTCAATTGCCTTTTCAGGGTTTCTTCGATTCCTCGTTTTTGAGTTTTCATGATTTCTTTTTGTGTATCAATCACTCTGACAGCGGCTCCCATACCGAGGCCAGCGCCATCAGGAATCGGGAAGGAATCAAAAATACCTCCCGCAGCTCCGCGACTGATCGGGCTGACTCCTAAAAATGAGTAATAAATTTCTTTTTTGATTTGATCCAAGACTGATAAAAAGTGATCGAATTGCCGTCGCTCGGGACTGTAGGAAAAAAGTCGAAACTCATATTCTTTTGTCGCGATCGGTTGCAATTGTTCGATTTTAGGGATTGCCACAGGGAGGAGGTTGATTTCTTCATCTGTAGAAAGTCCAAGACTGTAAGTGAACTCATCGTACTCTGTGGCGAGTAGTACCTTGAGATCTTGTTCGTCCTGGTTCAAACCGAGGATTCTAATTTCGATGTCACGAGCGGTTCCTGGCGGCACTCCTCCGAAGGTTTCTCGTGTTTTGATAATTTTGTGGATTTTTGCTAATTCCCCAATACTGGATTGAATGTGTTTTAATAATTGCGTGTCCAGGAGAATATTTTTATAAAGCGTTTTTGCAATAAACACTTCATTTCCCCATAAAGCTCGATAGCCTTCTTTTTCCGCTAGATAAAGTAATTTAACTTCTTCTAACCGAAACCAATTCCCCGGCACTAAAAATGGTGCTACTTCAGGAATTTTTTCGACAATGGAGAGAGGGTCAACCACCATACCCGCGATTTTCCATAAATTCAATTTAGGGAGGAGATCGCCTCGAGCTCTTTCTATGGTTTCTTGGGCTTGATACACTTTTAATGCGTTTTCATAAACTTTGAAATTTCTCTGACTGACGTGGGCAACCACTTCAGGTAAACTCAAGGTCTTGCTTCCGTTGTATGACTGGGCCTCATGGGCAATAATCAAGAGACTGGTGACAAAAATAAAAATTTTCATAATGACCCCACTTTGTTTGATTTTTTAGCCATAAAAGAATATTTGCCGGCATTTGAAGATGGTTTTATTGTGCCTGTGAGTAAGGGAACCGAGAGAATCTTTTTTTGTTTTATTTTTTCCGCTGTTTTTTTAGCTTCTCCACTGGCTTCTTTTCGAGCGGCGGTGCTATTTTCCGCTAAGAAAATGGAATACAAATTAGGGCAATCCGTTGAAGCAATGGCGAGTTTACCATCCATCATGTTGGGCCGCACTCCGCTCACGCGGCACCCCACTGCTGTTGATTGATCTGAAGAGTGCCATTGGACCACTTGAATATGAAAATAAAGATTATTTAAATCATTTTCGATTTCGCTGAGTTGCCTGATGCGATCTCCTAAATAAGGAGGAATGCTTCTGATGAACGTAAGTGCGATGTTGTAAGTGTCTCGCCCTACGGTTACAGAACCCTGGTATTCTCCTTCGAGAGCGTTGTAAAAGTAATGGCGTTCTGCAAGCTCTTCCTCCATTTTTTGAGCCTTTTTAGCAAGGTTTTCGTTTTCAACTTTGGTATTCGCTTCTTGCTCGGCTGCAGCTCTTTCTTTCGTGTTGTCCATGGAACTTTTCTGATCACATGCAACAAAAAGTAAGGGAATTAAAAAGATGATTAAGTATTTCATAGTTTCTCCTTTCTAATGAGAAATTTTTTGATTGAAGTGGTTCATGTGCTTCTCAAAAACCAAATATAAAACAGGTAAAGCAATCAATGTCAGTAAAGTAGAAGAGATGATTCCTCCAATCACGACTGTTGCTAGAGGGCGTTGTACTTCAGCTCCAACGCCTGTGGAGAGCATCATGGGGATGAATCCAAAAATGGCGACAAGAGCGGTCATGAGTACGGGCCTGAGGCGTATAGCTGTGGCTTGTTTTACTAACTCTGGTCCGGAGAGGCCGTTAGTTTTGAGTTGATTGAAGTAATTCACTAAGACAATCCCATTGAGAACAGCGATTCCGGAAAGTGCGATAAATCCAATTCCTGCTGAAATGCTAAAGGGTAGATCCATGATCATAAGATTAATCACTCCACCTACGAGAGCAAGAGGAACACAACTAAAAATAAGAAGTGTTTGAGCAAGGCTCCCAAAGGCCGCGTAGATCATCATTAAAACAAGGGTTAAAGCCATGGGAGTGAGAATGAGCAATCTTGCTTTGGCTTGATTTAAATTTTTAAAATTACCGCCCCATTCAATAAAATAACCCTCTGGCAATGCAACTTCCGATAGAACTTTCGCTTGAGCTTCATTGACAAAAGACTCCACGTCTCGGCCGCGCAAGTTAATGAGAACAGCGGAGCGACGAGAGGCGTTTTCTCTATTCACAGAACCAAACGTTTCTTTGAAATTAAGGTCTGCAAGGTGAGCTAATTGAGCGGTTGTGTTGCCAGTCATTCCCACCGGGAGATTTTTAATCATATCGAGATTGGCACGATTTTCTTCGCTAAGTCTTACAATAATGGGGTATTTTCGATCTCCCTCATAAATAAACCCGGCCTCTTCACCTCCAATGGCGATGGAAATAGTTTCAAGAACATTGCTCAACGTGGCTCCATAAGAAGAGAGCAGCTCTTCTTTTGGCTCTATTTTGAGTACGGGCGATGTTCCCGCCAAATCAACTTCGACATCGCCGGCTCCTGGAATTTGACTTACAATGGTTTGAATTTTCTTAGAAAGCTCCATATTGATATTTAAATCCGGCCCATAAACTTTAACGGCAATATCGGCACGCGTGCCTTCGAGAAGTTCATTAAACCTCATTTGAATGGGCTGCGAAGCGAGATAGTTTTGCCCTGGAAGTTCTTTTTCAAGTTTCTTTACCATTTCTGACACTAAATCTGGATAAGATTTTTGACGAGCTTCTTCTGGCCACTCTGATTTTGGTTTTAACATAATATAAGTGTCAGACACGTTGACACCCATGGGATCTGTGGCGACCTCACTGGTTCCAATCCTTGAAAATACATGAGAAACTTGAGGAAAATGATTTTGGATGAGTTGGTCCGCCTTTTTTTGATACTCAATGGATTGAGTAAGACTCACATTGACAGGTCTGATCATGTGGAAAGCAAAAGACCCTTCACTCAACTGTGGTAAAAATTCGGCTCCGCGAGAGGTCAAGAAAAAAGCTCCAGCTATCACGGAAATAAGAGCTAAAATGATAACTTTCATTCGATGAAGCAGAGCTAAGTTTAAAAGCGGCAAATAAAGTTTTTGAGCCCATTTCATAACAATAGGCTCTTGGTCTTCTGCTTTTTTACTGAGAAAAAGGCTAGCTAGAGCCGGAGCCACGGTAAAAGAAAGAATAAGGGCTCCCACAACGGCAATGGCGAAGGTGGAAGCCATGGGAATAAACATTTTTCCTTCAATTCCAGTGAGGGCAAAAATGGGCAAAAAAACCATGATGATGATAAGTTCGCCAAATCCTGCAGCCAATCGGATTTCAACAGCCGCCTCGTAGATTGCTTTTTTCATTTCTTCTGCATTGAGAGCTCTTCCTAGTTTTTTTGTTTGTTCGTGCACATATCTGACACAGTTATCAAGAACGATGACGGTCCCATCGACGATAATTCCAAAATCCAAAGCTCCGAGACTCATCAAGTTTCCGGAGATTCCCAGGGGTTTCATAACTAAAAAAGTGAATAAAAGAGCCAGAGGAATCGTGATGGCAGTTATGATGGCTGCTCTTATGTTTCCTAAAAGGAGTAAAAGAATGATAATGACGAGTCCGGCTCCTGAAAGAAGATTGTGTTGAACGGTTGCCAGTGTGGCATTCACCAGTTCTGATCGGTTGTAAACGGTTTTCAAAGAAACCCCAGGAGGAAGAGATTTTTTGATTTCTTCCATTTTACTATCAACACGTTTTGAAACGTTACGGCTATTTTCTCCTAAGAGCATCATGACAGTGCCAAGAACGACTTCATTGCCATCGTGAGTGGCGGAGCCAGTTCTAAGCTCTTTTCCCAGGGTGACCTTAGCAATATCGCCAACTGTGATGACTTTAAAATTATCCAGTGTTTTGATTGGGACTTTTTTGATAGCTGCAGGAGATTGTAGTAACCCTGTTCCTTGCACTAAAAATTGCTCTGCGGTTTGTTCAATATAACCACCACCAACATTTTTATTCACTTTTTTTAAAGCTTCAAGGATATCGCCAAAGTGGATTCTGTAGGAGGCGAGTTTAAGAGGATCAGGTTGAATATGATACTGTTTTTCATATCCCCCGGAGGTGTTGATCTCAGCAACACCCTCTACAGTTAAAAGCCTGGGCTTGATAAACCAGTCTTGTAGAGATTTGATTTCAATTAATTGCTCTAAGCGTTTAGGTCCGGTTTCTATTTTTTCATAATCGACGATATACTGGTAGATTTCTCCTAGCCCTGAAGAAATAGGACCCAGTTGTGATTCTGCTCCCAGAGGTAAATTGTTAGCAATTCCTTGCAACCGTTCTGAAACCAATTGCCTCGTTCGATAAATATCAATGCCATCTTTGAAGACAATGGTGACTTGTGAGAGGCCAAATCGAGTAATAGACCGAATTTGCTCGACGCCAGCAATCCCACGCATTGCAGATTCGATCGGTAATGTTATTGTTCTCTCAATTTCTTCAGGAACAAAGCCTTCAACAGTGGTATTAATTTGAACTTGGTTATTTGTAATGTCAGGAACAGCGTCTATGGGCAAATTTTGAAAGCTGAGAATACCCCCCAATATAAGCAAAGCCACTAATCCTAAAACAAATTGACGATGATAAACCGAGAAATGGATAATTTGATTAATCATAAAAAGAAAATCCTTTTTTGACGGTGATTGATATCTTTGTTTTCCATTGAAGATTTTTTCATGAAAACTCCTGTGAATAATCCATTATCATTGGAATTCTTAATGAGAGTGTCCATGAGATAGCCCCTCTTCGGTTATGAGTTCTGAAACTCTGATGAATCCTGTGCCTTGGATAATAATTTGCTCTCCCTCTTTCCATTGAGAAGTTTCAAGCCAAACAGTATCTTTGGTTTTTTTGAGAACTTTGACTTTTATTTTTTTTATCCATCCCTCTTTGAGGGTATAGATAAAATAATGATCTCGGACCTCGACAAGTGCAGACAAGGGGATCCCGGGATTTTTTTGGGAATAAGAAACTGTTTTTATTTGAAATGAATTCATAGCCTCTTTTGCCAGTTTCATTCCATTTCCAGATTTCGCTAAAATGCCTTTTTCAGGTCCAATAAGGGATCCATTGTCATTTTCTGTATGATCTTCGTCAACAGAGTGTTTATGCTCTTGTTTAGTACCAGCTTTGTCTTCTTGTTCATGGGAATGAGAGGTATTTTTATCATGATCATCTTCACTGTGGTTATCTTCGTTATGGCTATTTTCACTATGGTCATGAGAATCATCATGAGCTTTGGAGGTTAAAGAAGTTGTTGTTAGTAAAATTAAGAGAGTGAACCTTAAATATTTTATTTTTAAAAATTTCATTATAAAACCTCCACCACATCTTTATTTGAAAGCATATTTAAGTGCAGAAGGGCATCTAAAGCTTCCATTTCATGCTCATGTTGTGATTTTTGGAATTCCACAATTTGTCGGTGAGCTTCAATGACACTGGTTCCTGAGGTTAAGCCCTGTCTAAAAAGAGCATCAATTTGATCATGTTTTTTCTTTAAGTTTTTATTATTAATGGATTTTTTAAGAGACTCGATAGCAAGAAGATACCTTTGGTGAATCAATTTTTTGTCAAACTCTAATTTTTTTAAAGAAACTTCATAAGTTCGTTGTGATTTAAGAAGATTTTTATCAGCGAGAGTTCTTCCGGCTTGATTCAGCGAAAAAACAGGTAAATCAATGGTGACATTCACTCCGTATGAAATGAATTGATTGGTGCCACTCGTGGATCGTTCCATGATGGGGCCAGCAGAAATATTAGGCCATGATTCTACGTTGGCCAGTTTTTTTTCAGCCTCTGATTTTTCTTTTTCAGCGCTTATTTTCTGGAATTCAAAGGTGGGTTTAGAGATTTCTGATAGAGAGATGGCAGGCCATTGTCTTTTCAATGAAGGAAGCCATTCTTTTTTCATTTCAAAAGTTTCTCCTAAAATTCCTTTTAAAAAAGTATCAATCTCAGTTTTTTCAGTAATGAGGTGGTTTTTTTGGAGTTCATAATCTCCTTGGGCCAATTCGACGAGATTTAAGATAACACTTTGTTCTGGGCTCTTAACCTTTCGGTATTGATATTGGTGTTCAATTTTTTTAAAGGTTTCAAGGGCTTCGGTAACAGTTTCAAGCTCATCTAAAAGTTGTCTAAATCGATAAAGATTTTTGAGTGATTGGGATTGAGCTTGAAATTCCAGTTCTTTGACAGTGATACTTGAGATTTTTTCTTCCGCTCGGCCCCATTTTTTTAGAGCATATCGTTTTAATAGCGTGTCACTGAGGTTAAAGGAAAGTCCTACTTCCGTACTTCCAACATTTTCTCCTGCATTGTTTCCTTGAATAGATCTCACAGAAAGCTCTGGATTGGGTAGTTGAGTGATTTTATCGTTGAGCGATTTTGCAACTTCAAGGTGAAGTGAAGCGCTGGTGATATCCGGATGATTTTTCGTCAAGCATTCGTAGAGATCTTGACTGGATTTAATCCTGTCACAAGTCGAATTTTCTGTAGAAAAACTCAGTGGCGCTGCCATTAAAAAAGAGACAAAAATGCACAATCTGATGCGCATGGAACCTCCAATAAAGATTAAAACTTCATGAATAAAATAGAAATTTTATATTTTTATATTAGAGGAGGTCTGAAAGGGCCTTCTATAGAGGGAGAATTAATGAAGAAAAGGTATTGGCTGTAAGTGGTAATAGGAGTGTCTATAGAAGTAAAATCAACCTTGGAGGTTTGAGAGTCTAAGGCATGATGAGTGCAGTGCAAATGGCAGTGTGTTTGCCCGGTGCTTTGATGGTCTGAACTATCGTTATGAGAATTTTCTGAAAAAGAACAGAACTCAGAAGTTTTATTTTCCAAACAATGATCGTTATGGGCAGCAAAACTGGCGCTGCCTATACTTACAATCATTAAAATAGAGATCAAAACTCTGAAAAAAAACACAAGTTCTCCGAAAATAAAACAACTCTTATAGTGAGTCATTGTCGCAAAATCAAAAAAACTCTCTCTACATCGATGAGTTAACTCACACACATCGCTGAGAATCTTTCTGAACCTCAGCTTGAGGCAAGTTTGGTCAGACTTAGCTTAGAATAAGTGGCGAGTCAATTTCAAGTCAATGGCAATAATGATTTAATTGAATCATGCTCAAGTTCTTTTTATTTTTAACCACATATAGAGATGAAAAAAGAAAGCAATGATCCATTTAATCCAAATGGTATTGCTGACATGATTTTTTATTTCAGAGGGATCTCTACATTTTTGAAGTGGGTTTGACGTTTTGTATTAACAACAATAAAGGGGTGTCTTTTACATCCATTTTCTTAGAAAATAAAATTCCATTTCATTAAATGAGTGAGGTTGATTATGAAAGATTGGATTTTAAACCCAATAGCACTTCAGGGGCGTGTGGCGGTGGTTGCTGGTGCGACACGGGGAGCAGGAAGAGGCATTGCTGCGGCCCTTGGCGAGGCTGGAGCAACAGTGATCTGCACTGGGCGTACAACAAGGTTTGGGGGATCTTCTCGCTCTGATTACAATCGAAATGAGACAATTGAAGAGACAGCTGAACTTGTCACTGGTCTTGGAGGCCAGGGGATTGCTAAAGTAGTCGATCATCTGAATCTTGAAGAAGTTGAAAGGTTGGCCGATGAAATCAGTGAACAATTCGGCGCCATTGATATTTTAGTTAACAATATTTGGGGGGCAGAATTATTAAAAGGAGACCCTCCTGATTGGGATAAGCCGATTTGGAAAATAGATCTTGATAAAGGGCTTCGTATTTTGAGATTGGGTATTGATACACATCTTATTACTTCACACTATTTACTTCCACTACTGGTCAAAAAACAAGGAGGCTTGCAGGTGGAAGTGACGGATGGAACAAATGATTACAATTCCAAAGAATACAGAATTTCTGTTTTTTATGATTTAGCCAAAGTCTCTGTGAATCGACTTGCTTTTTCTCAAGGACATGAATTAAAGGCCTTTGGTGGAACTTCCGTGGCGCTCACTCCGGGGTGGCTTCGATCTGAAATGATGTTGGAAGCGTTTGGTGTTTCGGAGTCCAACTGGGAACAAGCTCAAGCGCCCACGGGATTTGCTGTTTCTGAATCACCCCGCTATGTGGGTCGTGCTGTTGTGGCCCTCGCTTGTGACCCTCATAAAGAACGATGGAATCAACAGTCTGTATCGTCGGGTCAGCTTGCTAAAGTTTATGGATTTTCGGATATTGATGGGTCACAACCCGATGTTTGGAAATTCATGGAGGATTCATCGAAGGGTCAGGAACTTAATCCCCAAGATTACAGATAAATTTTATTAAAGTTAAAGAAAGTGATATCTCGTTGTCCTATTTTTATATTCATCTAAAAAAGAATCACTGAATATGTGAATAAAAACATGAAAGTTTGAGAGTCCCAATGCTCCACAAATTTCTAAAGAAAATTTCGTGGAGCATTGGTTTTTAAGATTTCTTATCAGGATTAGAAGTTCATATTGAGAGGAAATGTGAGAGAGAGAATATCTGCATTGTTATACATCGAAGAGGGATTACCGCTAAAGTCATGAAAATTAGTACTATAAGTGATTTCGAATGCGGAACAATCAGAAGAGGAGCTACAAATGTCATAGTCGTCATCTTGACCGCCGGTACCGCTGGTATATCGATAGTAATCATACCAAGAATCAGTACCATTTGTACCATACGCTATTGATTCACCATTGCTTGTTGTAGATCCTTCCGCTTGGATAAATTGGGCATTTAAAAGGGACGTGAATGCTCCTGTTTCTACATTCATGTCTCCAGCAACATAAGCTCTGACGTGACGTTCATTTGAATAGTCTCTGTTTTCAAACATGACTATTTTTTGGTCTTTATCAATAATAATTTCTGTTGCAGCTTCATCCAAAATGGAGAAAATTTTTGCACCAAGTTTATTATCAGAATTTTTTAACCAAATTTTTATGTGAGCATCACTGAACGAATTGGCAAATTCAAGCTCAACTAAAAAATCATAGTCAGCTCCGCTTAAGGCACTTTCTCTGATAGAGAGGACAATGGTATCATCTGTATCGCTGTCGTTGTTTGAATCAAATCCATTCTCACCGAAGCACGAATCATTTTCCGAGATGGAAATATTGTCATGGGATGTGGGAGTTGTATGGTAAGCGAAAGTAATTTGTTTATCGAGAGCACACATAACAGCAGAAGCAAGAAAATAACTGCCCTGAATCGTGTCTGGAGATTTTGAATTTACAGAAAGTGCACAGAGAGTCCATTCTGCAGCATAGTTTGCATCCCCTTGACTGGAAGACGTCGGACGACCTGTAGCATCACATGTGACCAGCATTCCTATCGTGGATTTCAGACCTGTTTTGTTTGTTGGCTTCGAAGAGACAAATACGGAGTTGGAAGAGAGTGAAGCAGTAGATGAAAAAGCTTGGTTTGCCATTGTAAAGATGAGACTTGAAGTGGATGTCTTTGAACTATCATCACTTTTGTTACTGCTTCCACCACTACAAGCTGCAAGCGCCAGGGTTGCAATTGTTATTAAAAATCCATTTTTCATTTGTTCTCCTTTTTTGTTGTTTTATTTCGTTGTCGTTGGGAGGTAAAATTAGTTGGGATTCTACTGTGAGAATCCCTAATCGACCAATATTCACACTCTGAATAGCAACGAAATTTATTTATTTTATTAAAAGATTTTAGAATGGTTTCGGAAAATTTAAAAATGATTTGAAGTCGAGGTTAGAATTATTTAAATAAACAATGGAAACTTCAAATCTCTTTAGTTCTTAGGCTGGGTTTTTTTGAGGTATAGACCAAATGGTAACAACCTAAAAAGAGTCGATTTGTTCAACTGTTAAATTACCAAAGTCTGTACTCATCTTTAAGTCCTGAAGGCTCCTTTGTTGGAGCCTTCTTTATTGAAATAAATCTTATAGTTATAAGTGGCATTTTATGGATAGGCCTTTGTATTCAACACTCCCACTGGTTACATTTGCTGTAAACCCATTATCCCATATAAGGAGATGATTTTGTTTTTCTTGTGAAATAAACGAGACTTTACCACCAATGGAATAATAAATATTATAGGTGTATAGCAAATAAGTTTTATGGTCTATAGAAGCGGTGGCTTTGAACATAGCTTTATCAATGATTGTAAAAGTCAGAGGTTGGTCGCCGATAGAACAATGAGGATTGATAGGGCCAAGGATGCTGTACAAAGCATAAGAATTATGGGCAAAAAATAGGTACGAGGTCAGTACACTCGCTACGATTTTAAAAACTAGATTTTTCATATTTATCTCCGTAAAATGAAAGGTTATAATTTAAAAACTGCTTGTGATCCATAGTTAGAGTCAGTTCGGAGATTTAATTTGAAAATCAGTTCATTTTCTTGAGCTGTCCACAGGATTTATTTATTTTTACCGAGTATCTGTGGATAACTTCCTGGTTGATCTAGCTTAGTGCT
>CAUJGP010000018.1 GCA_963170155.1 Bdellovibrionota bacterium
AGTCAACAAACCTTAATAGTCAACTCAATTTATTTTTAATAGGTAGTTCATTCAATTACGATATAAATGAAAAAACTCATCTTGATATCACTAAAGTTATTACAACGAACCCCAGTCAAGTTCTTTCACAAAACTCAAAGGCCATTAAGGATTTGGAAACTCTTAAAAAGAATCTGAAGACTCTTATGGAAAACCATGAAAAAGAACTTATTTTACTGAAAGAATTGGGCATAATTCAAGCTTCAGCTGTATTATCAATGATCCAAAATAATCAATCTATCCCTTGGGAAGCTATCAATAAAACTCTAGCTATGGTCAAGGATATTGATTTCTCGGGATCTCAAACCATCACACGCTGTTTGACGGTTCACTATGCCTCTACCAAAAACTACAAAGAACAAAGCGAAAACGAAAGTTTTAAATTGAGATTCCTTTTCTTTCCCATCTTTAGCTTGGGTGGTAAAAATAAAAGCCAAAACTACTATCAGACAATGGCTCATACTGAAAAAGAATGTCGCTCTTCTACGAATATAGTCAAAATGAATCCTGAAAATTCTGTTTTTTTCGTTAATATGAGCCTTCTTGACTTAGAATTAAACAAATGGATCCATGCTATAGAAGCTGCAGAGATTTTTAGGAATAAAGCTCCAGCGTTTCCCACCTGGGACAGCCCTTATAATCAATAAAAAATTATAATTCAATATAATAAATAATTTATATTTACAAAATAAACTCTTTGTTGTATAATCCAGATTCCTTTCCCTCGATTTAAACGGTTATTTAATAACACGATATTTTAGAGGAAGGCATCTGGATTAAAAAATTTTTAATTATAAATAAAAATATGTGAGATATATGATTATAAAAAGTAAATTATTTTTTATTTTGAAAAGGGTCCTTTCTTCACTGAATCCGTCCTATTTGTACCAATTTTTTTTAAATTTGACTTTTTTATTCACAATTACCGTTCACGCTTCAGAACAAGCTCTTTTGGAGCAGGTTTACCAAAACCTTGCAACGGCTAAACCCATTGACTCTAGTAACATAGAAAAGACTTTTTTCAACTCTGACTTGATTGATTCCAAAATGAAATTATACGCCCATTTTATGAATCCTAGTCTTCAAAATCTCATTGATCATTCTTTTATCAATATCACAAAAACAAATTTTGGAACAAATATTTGTCTTATGACAACAACGATTCCGGAACAGCTAGTTCAACATCTGGGAGTCAGTCTTTCAGCGGCCCACACCATCAGTCAAACATGTGAAAAAAACGCTCCAGAGTTAAAACGCAGGGAGATTTGGCAAAACTTCAAAATTGGAATAAAAAAATATTACTTCGTATTCAATGTCCCCATTGATTTTCCATTTCATTCATGGACAAGCATGATAAATGAAACTTTCATTTTCTTTAATTCAAAATTGACACTTGAAGAAATTCAAGCGCGCCTGATTCATGAATACTTTATTACCAACGATGCAAAACTTCAGTTGAATTCAGAAATGGGTTTAGATTTAGAAAATCTGTATGAAACAAAAATTTACAATGCTGGATTCGATAAAAATCGTGAAATGAATATTAAAAATATTTTTGGAATAATGCCGTTTCCTTTGATACGATTTTCTTTAGCCTCTTTGAGAGCAATGGAAGCAGAAAGATTAATTATCAATGAACTTTATCCAAACGCCATCAAAAGCAATAAACTAGAAAATGCTGAGATCTTGAATTTACTTGAACAAAGAAATCAAACTAAGGCGTTATCATTAGTTTTATCGACACTAGCTCCACTGCAAGATTATTTATTACCCGTTGAATACTCTCTAGTTCCAAGACATGAGAGAAAATGGCTCGCACCACACCTTTATACTGATGAAAAAAGCGTGAATAGAATTGTGGATATTTTTAATGAATCAAACTTAAAATTCAGGTCAATTCATGGTGGCCCTACACTAAGTTTGATCGAATGGTCAACACGACCCATGCTTGGTGCCCATGGAACATTTTATTCAAGAGGTCCTCGTCCTCGTGTTGGTGGTGGTTGGTCTGAAAACAAAGTGGATATTGTTAACGAAAACAGAGTTGATATCCTAAAAAAATTTTCTCAAATCAAAAGCGAATAAGATCCGCTCAATCCCTTGACCATTAATGAGTTAGAAAACAAATAACATTTCTAAAAATAATTTGAGCCCAATATTTGAATGAATTCCAGAGGCTTTAAAGGAAGCAAAAATATGACGGCGCAATTAAGAAAAGAAAAACATCAAGTCGGTAAAGACTTCATGAAAAATGAAGATTTTTACGACGCTATGAATATTTTTTTAGAGGCCCTTAAAGCATATGGTCCCCATGTTGGTTTGATTTCTGATTTGATAGCTTGTTTCTATATGCTTGGCCGCTTTGAAGACTGCATGGCAACGGCAAAGCGTCTTGAATTAGAACTCTCTCAAGCTCTCCCTCTGTTGCAAAAGAAAAATGCCGCAAGAACCTATCTTTTCTTGGGAAAAATCTACGAAGAAACAGCGCAAGTTGCAAAAGCCATGAGTTTCTATCGTCAAGCGATCGATATTTGCGATGCTGATGCCGCTGAAATTAAAATTCAAGCCCAAGCTCAACTTTTGCGTTTGCAGTCTTTTTTAGGAATTAAAACGGGTCTTGCCCATCTTTATAGAATTTGTTTAAAATTAAAAACTCAATCTTTATATCTTCAAACGGAGCTAACTCATGCCTTGGTTCTTGCAGAACTCGTTTTATTTGGAGCACAAACAGCAACAGCAAGAGCCCTTCAATTCTTAAAAAACAATAGTGTTTTGAATCATGATGCTCGTTTAATCCTTGTAGATCTTCTTGAAGAATGTATCCGTGAACATTTAAAATGCCCTGAATTAACTGAATCCTTGAAACTCAACCCACTTAAAAACTTGGATCCATTCGAAGAGACTGTTTTTAACTTCTTTCAATTCCCCAATCAATCTTTATCAGCGGCAGAGCTGACCAATCTTGAAAAAAATATCTCAATTATGGGAATGTTGCGATTGTTCGTTATTAATCTCAAGAGAACGAAAGACCGCGAACTCAATTTGGAGTTACAAAGAAAAGTTTTCTTTATTCTTGATGCTTTGGATACAGATTCTAAAAATATGCTTCTTAAAAAATGTGATCTTAACTTTTATCAACAAGCAAAAGAGATTGTTTTTAATCCTGAAGAAGGAACTGTAACAGTCCAAGGTAAAAATTTAAACCTACGAAAAGATTCTTTTGCATTACTCTGCTTTGAAGCCTTCAGTGCAAATCGGACAATAGCCATTGAACAGATTAATACCCATATTTTTGGTTTCTCTGCGAATAGTAATCTTTATGACCGTATTCGTATAGCTTTCTGGCGCTTAAATAAAGAACTGAGAATGATCACAGGACTTGAAAAAGTCTTTATCTTTTCTAAAAATGGGGTTCAGTTGAATAAGACCTTCACTATTACTAAAAAATTTAAGTCATAAGTCGGTGTCGTCAAAACAACATTTCGCGACACCGAATCGCTAGAACTGCGCCTTGAAAAAATTTAAAGCGTCTTCATCGGCCCAATTAATGGAGCCAACCACCTTTCGAATCAACTTCATGTCTTTACCTATAATGAAACTTTCTGGCAGTTTTTGAACTTGATATTTCTGCGAGATTTCATGATTCACATCCCAAACGACATGCAAATTTGAAAGATCTTTCGGAAGTTTCAAGGTGTCAAAGAAGATGTTGATGTCTTCCAAAACATAATCTGAAGACACGGCAACCATCACCACTTGATCAGGAAATTGCTTTAAAAGAGAAACCATCGAAGGAAACTCTTCTACGCAAGGACCACACCAGGATGCCCAAAAACTCAAGATGACAATTTTGTCTTTCAAAGAAAAAAAAGAAAGTTCCTTTCCATCAATGGTTTTCATGGGAAAGTCAACAGCACCTTCGTGCTCTAAGTAATCAATAAAACTATGTTGGTTTCGGGTGGTTCCCATCCAATCCGGTAATTTCTCAAGAATCACCCAAATCAATAGGGCACCAACAAATAAAACAATGATAGAGAGAGGAATTGAATATTTTTTTAAACCCATAAAGAACGAACTCCTCTCTCTCGACCCACTTCTTTAGCCTCTTCATAACCAGCGTCAATGTGACGAAACAAGCCCATAGCGGGATCCGCTGTTAAGACTCGCTCAAGACGTTGGGCCGCCGCTGGAGTTCCATCGGCCACGATCACCTGACCCGCGTGTTGACTGTATCCCATTCCAACGCCTCCACCATGATGCAAACTCACCCACGTTGCTCCACACGATGTATTTACAAGCGCATTGAGCAGTGGCCAATCCGAAACCGCATCGGAGCCATCTTTCATGGCTTCGGTTTCCCGATTCGGTGAGGCCACGCTACCGCAATCAAGATGATCACGGCCAATCACAATCGGCGCCTTCACTCGTCCCTCAGAAACCAAGCGATTAAACAATAAACCCGCCTGAGCCCGTTCTCCATATTCTAACCAACAAATACGCGCGGGTAAACCTTGAAAAGCAATGCGCGACTGAGCCATATCCAGCCACTGTAATAAATGTTTCTTATTTGGAAACAATTCTTTTATAGCCTCATCGGTAACTCGAATGTCATCAGGATCGCCAGAAAGAGCCACCCAACGAAAGGGGCCACTCCCACGACAAAAAAGAGGGCGAATGTACAAAGGAACAAAACCTTGAAAATCAAACGCCTCTTTCACGCCCCCCGCAAAAGCTTCTGCTCGAATGTTATTGCCATAATCAAAGGTGATAACCCCTCTTTTCTGCATCTCAAGCATTCCGCGAACATGTTTAGAAATACTTTGAGAAACAGCATCTAAATAAGCAGACTTATTGGACTCCCGAAAATCTTTTGCCGAAGCGATTGTATGCCCTTCCGGAATATAGCCATTGAGAGGATCATGCGCAGACGTTTGATCCGTCAAAAGATCAGGAAAAAAACCTTGAGCGATCAATTGATGAATCACCGTTGCCATATTTCCGTGAAGAGCAATGGATTTTGCAAGCCCCTGTTCTTGATACTGACGGACTCTTGCAATCGCGTCTTCCAGAGAAGACGCTACTTCATCAACATATTTTGTTTGTAATCGTTTTTCAATCCGCGTGGGATCAATATCCACCGCCAAAACCACGGCTCCGGCAAAGACTCCCGCCAAAGGCTGGGCTCCACCCATTCCGCCCAATCCCGCAGTGAGAATCACTTTTCCTTTTAAGGAGCCTCCAAAATGCTGCCGTCCTGCTTCAGCAAAGGTTTCATAGGTTCCTTGGACAATGCCTTGGGTTCCAATATAAATCCAAGACCCGGCTGTCATTTGCCCATACATCATGAGACCTTTGCGGTCCAACTCATGAAAAACATCCCAATGAGCCCACTTGGGAACAAGATTCGAATTAGCGATCAAAACCCGAGGCGCATCTTGATGCGTACGAACGAGGCCAATAGGCTTTCCCGACTGGATCAATAAGGTCTCATCATTATTTAAAGTTTTAAGCGTTGAAAGGATTTTATCAAAACAGTCCCAATCCCTTGCTGCTTTTCCAATGCCACCATACACCACTAAATCTTCGGGTCTCTCAGCAACCTCAGGGTCTAAATTATTTTGAATCATGCGATAAGCCGCTTCTTGGAGCCAACCTCGGCAGTGAAGTTGAGAACCTCGAGGCGCTTGAATTATTCTTTTCGTCGTCATCGTCTTTTCCTCTCTCACGAGTCGGTATCACAAAATTCAAAACTCAATTTGCGACAACCGTGCATTCACTTTTTACCCTTTATCTTTTCCAAGGACCTTCAGAGACTTTGGATAAAGATCCATCGTCAATCAATGTGCGAATTTTTTCTATGTCCTCACTGAAAACCCTGTCTTCTTTTGCAAAAGACACTTTTTCCCGAATTTTTTCATAGGCAGCGAGCACACCCGCTGTTGGCTTCAGGGGTTCTAAAAATCCCAATCCTTGGCTGGCACCCAAAAGCTCCATAGCTAAAATATTTTTCACATTCTCCAAAATGCGCGCAAACTTTCGCGCCGCAATGGTTCCCATAGAAACATGATCTTCTTTATCACTCGACGTAGGGATACTATCTACCGAAGCCGGATGACAAAGCCCCTTATTTTCACTCACTAAACTGGCTGCGGCCACATGAACAATCATAAGCCCGCTTTGCAATCCTCCCTCCGTTGCCAAAAAGGCAGGAAGTTCACTAAATGTAGGGTCAATCAATTTTGCCAAGCGACGTTCGCTGATGTTTCCCAAGTTCGCTATGGCAATCGCTGCGAAATCCATTTCAAGAGCCACGGGTTCTCCGTGAAAATTCCCACAGCTCAATACTTTTCTTTCTTCGGCAAAAACGAGTGGATTGTCTGTGCTAGAATTCGCTTCGCATTCTAACACTCGAATGGAACGCTCAATCACATCTCTCACAGCTCCATGAACTGCAGGGATACACCGCAAAGAATAAGCGTCCTGAACCTTTTTGCAATCAATATGAGTTTCAGAAATAGGAGAGCTTGGTCCTAAAAGACGGAGAATGTTGTGAGCTGTTTTGAGTTCCCCTGGATGAGGACGCGTTGGCGCAATCAAAGGATCAAAGGGTTTGCGGGAACCCCGTGTTGCTTCTAACGTCATTGCCGCCGCCAAATCAAAAAGATTGATGGTGGTGTGAGCCTCATGAAGGGTTAACAATCCAAGAGCTGTCATCACTTGGCATCCGTTGATCAAAGAAAGACCTTCTTTGGCTTTTAAAATTAAGGGTTCAATATTTTTTGTTTTGAAAACAGTGGCCGCGGAAATTCGTTCTCCCTGCTCTCCCAATAAAGAACCCTCTCCCATCAAAGCAAGGGCTAAGTGAGAAAGAGGCGCCAAATCACCGCTCGCTCCCACAGAGCCTTGCTCCGGAATCCACGGCAATACATTTTTATTCAACAGTTCCAAAATTTTTTCAACCACCAGAGGACGTACACCACTGTGTCCTCGAGCAAGGGTGTTTGCTCTTAAAAGCATGATCGCTCGAACCACTGGAGCTGCAAAGGGTTGTCCAATGCCAGCACAATGAGATCGAATGAGATTTCGTTGGAGGGCCTCAATTTGATCATCGCTGATTCTCACCTGGCTGAAAGCACCAAAGCCCGTATTCACACCATACATGGTTTCACCCTGTGCAATGCAAGATTCAATAAAAGAGCGTGAATTGACCATGGCTTGTCGAGCAGAGGCGCCCAAAGAAACCGGTGTCCGCTGTTGAGCCACTTGCACGACTGCTTCCATATTCAGATTTTTACCATCGATCACCAACACTCAAAACTCCTCTTCTTCAATGGGCTCATATCCCTCTTTATCGAACCATACAAAAACTTTGCAACAACAGCCCTTAATGCTCTTGCTTCAAAAGCGAAATTGCTTTTTTGTAGTCATTTTTAAAAATGTAACTTCCCGCCACCACAACATCAACATCTCTGCAAAATGCGATGGTTTTGTCATTCACGCCGCCATCCACTTCTAAAAGAACAGAGGGGTGTTGTTCGTCAATCCTTTGTCTTAAGAATTGAATTTTTGGAATTTGATCTTCCATAAACGATTGGCCACCAAAACCAGGTTCAACGGTCATCACCAAAATCAAATCTACCTGATCCCAATAAGGCTCAAGAGCATCCACCGATGTTCTAGGCCGTAATGTGATTCCGGCTTTCAAACCAGCTCCACGAATTTTTCGCAGACACTCTTCGACGTATTGAGATGACTCCACATGAATTGTAATGAGATCACTACCAGCTTGAATAAAATCATCGAGATATTTTTCAGGCTTTTCAATCATGAGATGAACATCTAAAAAAGCCTTGGGATTGGATCGTCTTAAAGATTTAACAACAGGGGCTCCAATTGTGATATTCTCGACGAAATGACCATCCATCACATCCACATGAATCCACTCAGCGCCCGCTGCTGCGACAGCGTCAACTTCGGTCCCCAGCTTTGAAAAATCCGCTGATAAAATACTCGGCGCTATTTTCTTTTTTCGAAACACGGTTGTTCCCATGAATCTCGATCCTTCCTCACTCTTCATTCGTTGGCCCGTTACTCCCACTTCCTAAAATATCCCCTTTTTTTAAACCATAGCCTTTTAAAAATTCAGCTCCCGATAAGCGATTGCGCGACTCGGGTTGCAGCTCTAAAAGAGCTAAAACTCCATGCCCTGTTTGCACCCAAAGATCCGACCCTTCTGCTTTCAAAATACTTCCAGGTCTTTCTACCGATAAAGATGAGTTTGAGTCCTGAGCCACAACCTTGACCTTATGAACTTTCACCTTTTTTTTATTTAAAAAAGTCCACGTTCCTGGCCCCATTACAAACGCACGAACCTTTTGAGAAAGCTGTTCCGCTGTTTGATTCCAGTGTAACTCTCCCTCTGCTTTTTCAATTTTTTTAGCATAAGTCACCAAAGACTCATCTTGCGTTTGTCCTGCTAAATGGCCTCGAACATAATCCATCAATTCCACACGTAAAAGATCAACAGCTTCAATTGCCAATAAGCGATACAACTGCTGAGCGTCCATTTCTTCTGTAATGGGAACTCGACGCGTACCTAAAACAGCGCCTGCATCTAATTTTTTTACAATTTTCTGTAAAGCAACTCCCGTTACTTGATCCCCATGTTCAATTGCTCTCTGGATAGGAGCCGCACCACGCCACCGTGGCAACAAACTCCCATGAATATTTACGGCTCCCAAAGGAAATAATTTTAAAAACCGTTCGGTCAAAAGTTGCCCATAAGCAACAACAACGGCGACTTCAGCTCCCCACACTTCGATTTGCTGGAGAATCAACTCAGCATTCACATTTTCGGGTGTGATGACCTGGAGCCCCTGTGGTAAACAATAACTATTAACTTCACTGGGCTGAAGCTGCATTTTGCGTCCTGCTGGACGATCCGGCTGCGTCACAACTCCCACAACTTCAAAATGATCATCAGCAAGCAACCCCTGGAGACAGGTCACTGCAAACGCCGGGGTTCCTAAAAAAACAACACGTACGCGACTCACGATCACACTTCCACTTTTGATTTCGTCTGGGTACCGCTCGTGAGATCATTATCTTTCTTCTCTTTTTTTGTCGGATACCCTAACTTTTTAATTTTATTCTTTATTTTATTGGACTTTACAAAGCTCAAACGATCAATAAACAACTTTCCTTCTAAATGATCCATTTCATGCTGAATACAAATCGCCAAAAGCCCGTCTGTTTCGAGTTGAAATTTTTTCCCCTCCCGATTCAAAGCCTCTAAGCGAACCCACTGATAGCGATCTACTTCTTCATAATATCCAGGAACACTAAGGCATCCTTCTTCATAGGTTGTTTTTCCTGTTCCTTGAAGAATCACAGGGTTGACGAGCACTAAAGGAAATTGAACCTTTTGCTCGAGCTCCGTAAAGACCTGTGATTCTTCATCTTCATCCTCTTCTAAATCAGGAGGACGACGAATATCAATCACAAGCACACGCACGGGCTTTCCCACTTGAGGCGCGGCTAAGCCAATTCCCTTGGCTTGATACATAGTCTCAAGCATATTATCAATTAGCGCTTTAATTTCATCGCTTACTTTTTCAACAGTTTTAGAGACCTCTCGCAAGCGAGGATCAGGGTAGGTTAATATCGGTAAAAGGGCCATAAAATCTCCTACTTATCAAAATATCAAGGCTCAGGGACGATTTCTATGTTTAGTCGATTTTACCTCTGATCTCAAGCCTTGATATAGAGTGCTTATTGAATTGCCTCGAGAGAGCATTTTCGATAGGTTGACCACCAACATTAATGAAAGACATCTTTTGTTGGCGTTATGGCATTCTTAACAGAACAATTAAAGTACCATTAAAATGCCCATGAGTATGTTAATAATATAAATATCTGCTAAATTAAATGGTTGCTGTCGTGAAATTCTTTTCATTATCTAGCTCCTGAGAGAAAGATAAGACGTCCGCAGCTCAATAATGACAAATAGGACTCAATTAAATGACACTTCTTCAATTGGTAAAGGGAACAAAACAGTTTGGGTCAAAAATTCTTTTTGATGAGGCTACTTTTTCCATCAATGAGGGTGAGCATTGCGCTGTCATTGGCCCAAATGGAGCAGGAAAAACCACACTTTTTAAAATAATCACCCAAAAAGAACAACTGGATACCGGGCACATTGTGAGATCCAATGGACTGCGTCTCGGATATTTAGAACAAGAGTCGGACTGGAGCCACTTAGATCAAACTCCGGAGAATTTTTTCTTATCTCATTCGGCGTCTCATTTGTGGCCTCTTTGGGAAATAAAACAGTGGGGACGGCGACTCGGCTTAACGGAATCGCTCTTTCAAACTCCTTTCCGGGAGTTTTCCGGAGGCTTTCGTATGCGCTTCAAGCTTCTCGAACTCATTAGCCAAGATCCCCATTTAATGCTGCTCGATGAACCTACAAACTTTCTGGATCTAGAAACACTTTTAGTATTGGAAGCCTTTTTGCGGGACTTTAAAGGCGCTTTTCTGCTGATTTCTCATGATCGGGAATTTTTAAGCCGCGTCAGTGATCACACCCTCGAAGTTGAAGGGGGAGACATTCAAAAGTATCCAGGAACTATTGATGACTACTTCGAATACAAAGAACAGTTGCGACAAAATCTTGAAAAACAACAAACTAATCTCGCTCTTAAAAGAAAGCATTTAGAGGAGTTCGTAGAGCGATTTAAAGCCAAAGCAAGCAAAGCACGCCAAGCTCAATCGAGAGTCAAGCAGCTTGAGAAAATGGAATCCATTCATATCAAGCCTCTTCCGTTAAGAGCCCATATTCGCATTCCCCCTCCCTCTCCCACAGGAAAAGAAATTTTAGATCTCGCCATGGCTCATATCGGTTATTCCAAAGAAAATCCATTAATGACCCAAGCTCAACTCATTTTACGACGAGGAGATCACGTAGGAGTGGTTGGAATCAATGGCGCAGGAAAATCCACTCTCCTTAAAACCTTAGCGAATCGTCTTCCCCTATTACAAGGAACTCTCTCCTACGGCTATCAGGTAAACCTCAGTTATTATGCTCAACACTCTTCAGACCAACTCAACCCAGAGCATTCCGTTATGGAAGCCCTGATCCATGGTGCTCACGCTTCTGTGACCCAACAGGATGTTCTCAATTTAGCGGGCTCTCTTTTATTTTCAGACGAAGCTGTCCGTAAGAAAATCTCTGTGCTTTCTGGAGGAGAAAAATCACGCGTGGCTCTTGGTCAAGTGCTTCTTCAAAAAAGCCCTCTACTCCTGCTCGATGAACCAACCAATCACCTGGATTTCGACACTGTCGAAGCCCTCACTCAAGCCTTAATTCACTTTGAGGGAAGTCTGATCGTTATCAGTCATGATCGTTCTTTTATCCGTCGAGTCGCTAGTAAAATTTTAGAAATTCGCGATGGCCGGCTTCAATTTTATCCTGGAACCTACGATGAATATGTCTGGAGTTTAGAAAAAGGGGTTCTCGCAGAAATCAATACTGGCGCCGCGTCTCTTTCATCATCCCATAAACAAATCATGGATCAAGTTCCCTCTTCTAAAGCGGCAACCTCTGCAACGGCATCTCCGTCTTCCAAAACAGAGCTCTCTTACAAAGATCGAAAGCGCCAAGAAAGTGAACGTAAGAAAATGGAAAAGGAGAGCCTTAGACTAGAGCAACTCTTAAAAACCCTTACAGAAAAGCAATCAAAACTCAATTCTCAACTGTCAGAAGCTTCTAAAGAAGAAATTTCTTCTTTAGCTGAAGAACTCTCTGCCGTCAGCCAATCCATTATTGAAACAGAGGATCTTTACCTTCAGTTGTTAGAAACTCTTGATCACTCCAACACATAAAGATTTGAATGCCACTTCAGAAAACAAGGTCCCTCAAGGGCCATTATTGACGATGGTCTTTCCATCAAATGAGAACCAAAAGAGCAAACTTTTTTAGAAAGGAATAGCAACAAGAATATCATCGCCCTTTGCTCCTTGAGCGATAAGGTCTTTTGTATCCTTGTAATCAGGAATTCCATTGGGCCCCACGGACCAGATGTAAAGTGTTGAATTTTTTATTCCATCGCCTTTAACCTGAAAAGCAAAAGGTTGCCCCCAGGCATCTCGTCCGACTTCTCCATTCAAATTTCTTTTCATCATCCAAGGACCTTCTCCCGCAGAAGCAAGGCCTCGTTCTTCTTTCATGGGAGTGTCCGGGAGAAATATTCTTTGCTCAAATCGAGTTTCAATCAACTGAACTCCGACTAAGCGGGCCCGCTGCTCAGTGCGAGCTTCTAAACTCAAGGGTCTATTTTTTTGATAGACAGTCACCACATAGCTCAAAAAGGCAACGACAATAATAAACCCGTATAATAATCCAACTCTATTTACTTTTGAAGTCATACGCGTTTCCCTTTCCTATGGACAACACTTGTATTTAATAGAAAAACTAGTTCCTGCTGGTAAAGCCGGTGAAAAATTGACTTTCTTACCTTCTAATGTCCCAGTGTACCCACTTGGAATATTGATCGTTGGTGCCCCAATCGGCGTACACTCCAACTCAACGCTCGTGACAGTAGAAAGAATTGCATCCTTAAAGTACTTCAAGTTCGTTGAATAATCGCTGTCGCAGATATTTCCAATTCCACCCTTAGTTAAATTTGAAAGCTCCATATATTTAACTCCAATAAATGCTGGGCTTCCTTGAGGATCTTGCATTTGCTTACATTGGGCATCTCTTACAACAATGCTATTCACAGCCATTCTCTTGCCCGCACCAAAGACCGCATTCGCCGTATTCACAAAGGTCGCAGGGTAGTTCTGAACTCCCAATTCTCGATGCTGTTCCGCACTCAAATTCTTATTCCCACCAACGGATCGCTCATCCTCATCGGAAATAATCACAGAGGCATAAGCTGCTCCTGATCGATAACAAGGATAAACAGGATTGTTCAGCAAAGATAAAACCGAGGCCTTAATTCCCTGCTCATCATTCCCATAACCAGAACCAATATCACTGATGGTTTGTCTGAAAACAGTTGATAAATTAGGCGTTGATCTGTTGATCACCCGAGTGCTTGTGCCAGACCAAATGATCGGCCGTCCTTCATAATAAGCCGTATCTGTTGTCGTGATACACATTTGCCAATCTAAATTATTGTTCTGTAAATCCGTCACAAAACCATTCAATCGCTCAGCAAGCTTTAAGTTGTCTGGTCCCATGGACGAAGAATCATCGACAACAATGAGGATGTCCACTTTGTTGTTATCAGAAGGAACAACTCTTGTCAGAGTTTTTTCAACAGCCGTACAAGCGCAAGGTTGAGTGTTGCACGTTTGTTGCGTCGGCGGTTTCGCTGTTGTACAGGCGTTGTCAGGTTTCACTCCGCTGGAGTCTCGACACTCTACAATTCTTGTTTGTGTTCCCCCACCACAAGATGGACAATTCGGCGGGTTCCAGGCTCCAACATTCCATGTTGGGCCTCCTCCAGAAGGACAAGCTTGGGTGTTACAGGCTTCAGTGCTCGATGGTTTTGCTTCCTTACATCGATCTTCGGGCAAAGGTTGATTGTCTTGATTCACACAAACCACTGTGCGTGATCGTGTTCCTCCACCGCAAGATTGCGAACAATCGCCCGGAGACCCTGTTAACCAAATACCCACGTCATTATTGCCACCCGGAGGAATACAACTCTCATCCACACAAGGATTAGGGTTGGTTCCTCCATCGTCGTCACCACTTGTATTGAATTTTACAGGAGAACAAGAAAATATTCCTAATGTTAAAAAGCACAAAACCACTATTTTCATCATACAACTTCCTTGTCGTTAATGATGACAGAATACCCTTCAATCTTATAAGGAGACCAGCAGAAATTTTTTGCTCCTCGACCTTAGGCTGAGTTCAGCCTTCCGTTGGCCCCTTCAGCATTTTTACCCCATGGGCTCTTATTTTAATGGAGCGAACTTTTATAAAGTGCATTTCGCACTTCCTGAATATCCTCCAACGTCAGTTCATAGGGGCGTCCGCACATCTGACAGGTGATATGAGATTGTTCTTGTTTCGCAATCATATCATCTAGTTCTGCTAAACCCAAAATGGATAAAGCATTCTTCACTCTTTCAGCACTGCAAGGGCAGAAATACTCAATCGGATAATCATGAGGAATTTCTGTAAAAGCAATCCCATCAAGGTAGGGCTGTACTAACTCCAATGGAGATTTCTTTTCACGAATCATTTTAGAGATTTCACGAGAAGCGTTCTTTTGATTCGCCTCGATTTTTTCAATCACATGATCCTCAACTCCAGGCATCACCTCAATAATGATTCCCCCTGCGGCTTCCACTCGCCCATAGGTATCTAAAAAAACCCCTAAAGACGTAACACTTCGAATTTGCTGCGACTGGTGCAAATAAAAAGCTAAATCATCCCCGATTTCACCACTCACTAAAGGAACTGTCCCTTGGTAGGGCTGACGTTGAAAAGGTTGGTGTCGCACCACGGTCAGCATACCTCCTCCGATAGCCTCTTGAAGACTCAGCACAGCGGAATAACTGGGTGGCTCATACTGTGGCACATTCACATAACCACGAACTTTTCCTGCAAAATCAGCGTGCGCATAAACCCTGGACAAAGGTCCTTCTCCTTGAACTAACACACCGATCTCTTGCCCTTCTTTGAGCTGGCTTGCCATGAGCAAAGCTCCCACCATCGCTCGTCCCACCGCCACCGTGGGTAAGGGTCGAGTTTGTTGCAACTGTTGCATACGTGCGACAACCTCTGTGGCATTCACACTGGCAATTCTGACAGCAAAATCATTACTCACAAAACGGTGCACTCTTTGTCCCACTGTATTCATCATATCCATTTCAAAGCCTTTTTTAAATTTAAACTGACCAACCTGAATCTTCATCCAATCACTGGCCTTATCATTAATTGAGAAGAAAGTACCGCGTCATCTCTATTCCGCTCTCTACACAGTATGACAATATTTAAATGTATGACAAATAAAGAAATTATTCTCTTTCGACACGCAAAAAAGAATTTTGATTCCGCAGATCCAGAGCTGTCTGCCGAGGGAATCAAACAAGCAGAATCTTTGGTTCAAATAGTTCAACAAAATAAACTTCCCCATCCTCAAAAGCTCATTTCATCTCCCAAACGCAGGGCCCAACAAACCTTTATTCACCTTCATGAAGCGCTGCAAATCCCCCTTGTTGTCGAGTCAGCGTTAGATGAATGTGGACCAAAAGAAACTCGCCAAGATTTCAAGCAACGCATTAATCATTTTTTATTTAAAGATTTACCTCGAAAAAGCTCTTCCTGTCTCTTTCTCTGCACTCATTTAGATTGGATTGAAGTCTTTGCTGAACTCTCAGACCTTGATATTAATGTCACCTCTGAGCTCTTGCTTCTCCCTCCAGCCGCTTTTTACCATTTATCATTCAATTCAGAGGGACCCCAAGAATGGTCCCTGATTCAAAAAGGACAAATTTTTTGATGCCTATAGAATCACCTCTTCCTCAAAAACCCCAAAATATTTGGGGTGTCGGCCGAAACTTCAAAGACCATGCCAAAGAAATGCAATCAGAGCTTCCCGCATCACCACTGATTTTTTTAAAAAGTGGAGCCACCATCAACACTCACCCTCACCAAGTCGCACTCCCCTCATGGGTACAAGATGTGCATCATGAAGTTGAATTAGCAGTTCAAATCACCGACACAGGAACTCCCCTACAGGCCACCATTGCCTTGGATTTGACAGAACGGCACTATCAAAACCAAGCTAAAAAAGCAGGGCTTCCCTGGACTTTAGCGAAATCCTTTAAGGGCGCGACAGCACTGGGCCCCTGGCTTCCCTGGAGTGAGGATTTTTTAAACTGTGAAATTTCACTGTCCGTCAACCAAAAGCTTCGGCAACAAGCCTCTTTAAAGGATTTGATTTTCTCGTTGCCAGAAATCACCCAGTTTCTACTGAATCATTTTCCTGTCTGTCATGGAGATCTGATCTTAATGGGGACTCCAGCGGGAGTGGCACCCCTTCTTCCAGGCGATCTTGCTGAAGCGCAATTAGGCGCCTCTTTAAACCACCACTGGCAAATTAAAACCCTCTAAATTTCTGCATCACGTTAACACGTCAAATGATTGATCTGTTTTCAAAAAAAGTGTCAGTATCGTTCGCCACGAGCTCTC
The DNA here is from genome assembly GCA_963170155.1 of Bdellovibrionota bacterium. Lineage (GTDB taxonomy): Bacteria > Bdellovibrionota > Bdellovibrionia > Bdellovibrionales > Bdellovibrionaceae > CAUJGP01. The sequence goes on from CAUJGP010000018.1 coordinate 16,256, forward strand.
AGTCCGATCGGTACTTCCAACAAACGGCTCTACAAGTGCCGTTGCTGTCAGTCCTCTCGCATCGCAGAGCACTCGTCGTCCTAGCAACAAAGAGGTCAATATCTCATCTTCAACAATCATCTTATTGATATTTCAAAGATCCCATCCTCGATTCAATAGAATCTATGGAGCTATTTCAAGGAGAACGAATCATGAATCCCAATCTTCAAAACCAAATTAAACAAAAGGGAGAAGAAATTCTCCGCAAAATGGAGAATCAGTCCAAAGGCTCTATCTTCTCCAAAGATTTTTGGTATGGGCGCATTATGGAATGGAGCATGAAAAACGAAAGTTTTAAAACGCGTCTTTTTAGATTCGTAGACGTTCTTCCCACCCTTAATAACAACAATGATGTTGCCAGTCACTTGAAAGAATACTTCACCGAAGGAGGAGAAGAGCTTCCCAGCGTGTTTAACTTTGGGCTCGGTTTAGGTTCACTCGCTCCCTCCTTTATGGCCGGAACCATTCGAAAAAATGTCACGCAAATGGCGAAAATGTTTATCACCGGAGAATCGCCTGAAGAAGCGCTCCCCGTCTTGATCAAAGGACGTAAACAAAAAATATGCTCAACCGTCGATCTTTTGGGTGAAGCCACTTTAGGAGAAAAAGAAGCCCTTCAATACCAACAAAAATACTTGGAGCTCATCACCTGGCTCGCTAAAGACGCTCAAAAATGGGATGAAATTCCCCTGATCGATCGCAATCACCTTGGGCCTATTCCTAAGGTCAATGTCTCCGTCAAGCTCAGTGCCCTCTACTCACAAATTAATGATAAGGCATGGGAGCACTCTAAATCGATTCTAAAAGAGCGATTGCGTCCACTCCTCACCACCGCTCAAGAAAAAAATGTATTCTTGAACTTTGATATGGAACAATATGCCCTCAAAGCTCTCACTATCGAGGTCTTCAAAGAATTGCTGCTTGAGCCTGAGTTTCGCAGTTATCCCTTCTTTGGTTGCGTCATACAAGCTTACCTTCGAGACTCTTACCAAGATATCCGCGACTTGGTTGATTTCGTGCAAACACGAAAAACACCTATTACCATTCGTCTTGTCAAAGGGGCTTATTGGGATTTTGAAACCATCGAAGCACAACAAAAAGATTGGCCTATTCCGGTATACACAAATAAGGCGGAAAGCGATGCCAACTATGAAGCTTGCGCCAAGCTGATGCTGGAACACTGGGAACATATTCATTCAGCCTTTGCGTCTCATAATGTTCGATCTATCAGTGCAGCGCTGAGTATGGCCGAATCCATGAATATTCCAAAATCAGCTTTTGAAATTCAAATGCTTTATGGAATGGGAGATCCCATTAAAAAAAGTCTCGTTGAAATGGGATATCGGGTGCGCGAATACGCTCCCATTGGAGAACTGATCCCGGGAATGGCCTATTTAGTTCGCCGACTTTTAGAAAATACCTCCAATGAGAGCTGGTTACGAAATAAATTTGCAGAAGAGCAAAGCACAGAGCAGCTTCTCAAAGATCCCACATCAGAACTCACGCCCAGTTCCCCGCACCCTCATCACCCCTCGAATCATTTTCAAAATGAAGCTTTGCTCGATTTTGCACTCCCTGATCACCGGCAAAAAGTGATCAATAAAATAAATCTATTGAAGCAATCCCCTGTGAAGAACTATTCCCTTTGGGTGAATGGTGAAGAGGTGCCCACTCAAAAGCAATGGACGTCTCGCAATCCATCGGCTCCAACATCAATCCTCGCCGAAATTTCTCTTGCGGGAGAAAAAGAAGCTCTGGCCGCTGTTGAATCCGCTCACAAGTTTCATAAAACATGGAAAACCACTCCGGTCGTTGAGCGATCAAAACTTTTGAATCAACTGGCAGAACTCATGAAACGCGATCGCTATCAACTCATTGCAGATCAAGTTTTAGAAGTTGGAAAACCCTGGGCCGAAGCTGATGCTGACGTTGCTGAAGCCATTGACTTCTGTCGTTACTACGCAAAATCAATCGTAGAAACAGGCTCTCCTCAAAGAGTGGGAGCCGTTCCCGGTGAGACCAGTATCTACCATTATCAATCTCGAGGGGTCACTCTTGTCATTGCCCCTTGGAATTTTCCTCTTGCTATTGTAACAGGGCAAGTGGCGGCAGCCCTCGTAACAGGAAACACCGTTATCATCAAGCCCGCCGAACAAAGCTCTCTTGTTGCTCAAGCACTTTGCCGCTTACTCAAAGAGGCGGGATTCCCTCATAAATCATTTCAGTTTATTACTGGCATCGGAGAAGAAATTGGCCCCTTGTTGGTTAAGCACCCCCACGTCGCCACTATCGCCTTCACGGGCTCTAAAGCGGTTGGTCTTGAAATTTTGAAATCAGCCTCCATCGTTGCCCCAGGACAAACACATCTCAAGCGATGCATTATTGAAATGGGAGGCAAAAACGCCATTCTTGTGGATAGCGATGCTGATCTCGATGAAGCCGTCAAAGGAGTGGTCTCCTCGGCTTTTGGTTTTGCTGGTCAAAAGTGCTCCGCTTGCTCTCGGGTTTTTGTTGTTGGCGATATTTATGAAAAATTCAAAGAGCGCCTCCTCGATGCAACTCAGAGCTTGAAAATTCTTCCAGCGGACAATCCTCTTGCATCCCTTGGTCCAGTCATTGATCAAGACGCCCAGAAAAGAATTCTGGATTTTATTGAAGCAGGAAAACAAGATGGCCGCCTGATCTTTCAAGCAGAAGTTCCGACAGAAGGATACTTTGTCGGCCCCACCATTTTTGAAGGACTTTCCCCTTACAGCAAACTGGCTCAAAGTGAAATTTTTGGTCCTGTGTTAGCCCTTTTTAAAGTGGAAAGCCTCGAGCAAGGTATCGAGCTTATGAACAGCGTTGAATACGCTCTCACGGGAGGGCTTTTTTCTCGCAGTCCAGCCAATATTGAATACGCTAAAAACCATATTGAAGTAGGGAACCTCTACATCAACCGAGGTATTACTGGCGCACTTGTGGATCGCCATCCCTTCGGTGGGTTCAAAATGTCTGGAATTGGCAGTAAGACCGGAGGTATCGACTACCTTAAGCAATTTATGGAACCTAGAACAGTCACGGAAAACACTCTTCGTCGAGGTTTTGCGCCTGTTGAAAATTCTTAAACTGTCTTTTTAAAACTTTAGAAGATACCCTCTCGAACCGATAGCAGATTGATAGTTTACCCATGGATCATCGGCCTAGCGAGGGTTTGTCTCTGTGTTGAAAATAATGAGCAAAAAGAAACAGCTAAAAAAAAGCCCATCCTTTGTTTCGTTCATTAATCGATTTTTGATTTCTCTCTTTTTACTTTTCTGTATCCTCGCACTCACTCCCCACTCTGCCAATGCGAACACCAAAACGCAAAAGCCTGCGAAGCCGCTGGACTATCTGAAAAAACGCCTCCAAGGAAATAAATTTCCAAAACCCTTTATTGAAGCTCTTCTCAAAAATTACGATGAATCCAGACGAGAACAAGTGGTAAAGCTCAATGTCATGGGCTTTTTACTGTCACCCGATTACAGTCGCCACATCACTCCCGACAGTATTGAAAGAAGCCGTGTTTTTTTAAATAAAAATAAAAAAACTTTAGCTCTCGCGGAAAAACAATTCGGAGTGAAAAAAGAAATCATTGTCGCACTCTTATGGGTGGAGTCTCGATTGGGTGAAAATCACGGGACGTTCCATGTTGCCAGTGTCTATCTGAGCCTTCTTCAATCCGATCATCCGCAGCTCACCCAAATGCTTCTTAAAGATTTAGGGACAAAAGTGCCCTCACCTCCCTCTTCGATGGTTGCAAAAACAAAAGAGCGAGCCAGAACCAAAGGTCGTTGGGCCGTGGGAGAGCTCTGGAGCCTCTATAAGATGAATAAGAAAAACCCCAAACTGGTGAGTCAACTCAAAGGATCTTATTCAGGTGCGTTTGGACACCCTCAATTTCTGCCCTCCAGCTATTTAAGTTGGGCAAAGAGTTTCAATCCCAAAAAACAAGCGGATCTGTATTCAATGGAAGACGCTATCATGAGCGTTGCGAATTACCTCACAAAAAATGGCTATAAGAAGAACAAGCCCGCCACCTATAAACAGGCGCTTTTTCACTATAATCGCTCTCAAGATTACGTGGATATCATTTTAAAGTTATCTGAAAAACTATAACTCCTCACCATCTTAAAAATAAATTCAATCCAAAATGATCATAGGGTTATTGATAAAAAAAAGACCTGCTTCAAAACAATAGAAACAAGCCTTTTTAATCTTTCACTAATGGGCTAAATAAGCCTTTTAAATTCATTTTATAAAAGACTTATCTTGAATTAACCTTACCAAATAAGCCTATGCGATAATATTGATAAGGTCTCTACTTAAATAATCTTTAGTTACTTCTATTAATGCTTAACTTCTTTTTTTGTCTTTTTAGAAACGGGAGCCATCGTTTCAGTATTTGTTCCATCAGTATCTTCTTCTCCCGTCGTTCCTTCACTTCCTTTTGTTATCAACAATTGGCCGATCCCTTTGGAAGCTAGAATTTTCTCTCGCAAATCCTTCATGATATCGGCATGTTCATGCAAAAAGTTTTTGGCCTGATCTCGACCTTGCCCCATCCGTTCGCCATTGTAGCTAAACCAAGCTCCAGACTTATCAACCAAATTCGCTGCCACGGCTAAATCAAGAACATCACCCTCTGCCGAAATACCATTCCCATACATCAAATCAAATTCAACTTTGGCAAAAGGAGGTGCCATTTTATTTTTTACCACTTTTACAGCGGTTCGGCTTCCAATCACGTCTTCACCTTGTTTAATGGCTCCTACACGTCGAACATCCAAACGAACCGAAGCATAAAACTTCAAAGCATTCCCTCCGGTGGTGGTCTCAGGGTTTCCAAACATCACTCCGATTTTCATACGAATTTGGTTAATGAAAATAACCAAAGTTTTACTGCGATTGATGGCTGCTGTTAATTTTCTTAAAGCTTGTGACATTAATCGAGCTTGCAAACCCATATGGCTATCGCCCATATCACCTTCAATTTCAGCACGAGGAACCAATGCCGCAACGGAGTCTACGACCAAAACATCAATTGCTCCCGAGCGCACCAATGTTTCCGTAATTTCCAAGGCCTGCTCACCGGTATCAGGTTGCGAAATCAGTAAGTCTTCTGTATTGACACCCAACTTGCGGGCGTAACCCACATCGAGAGCGTGTTCCGCATCCACAAAGGCAACCACTCCACCCTTTTTTTGGGCTTCTGCAATCGCTGATAAAGCCAATGTTGTTTTACCTGAACTTTCAGGTCCATAGATCTCTACAATTCGCCCACGAGGGAGCCCACCAATTCCTAATCCCACATCCAGGCTCAAAGAACCTGTGCTGATCACATCCACATCTTTCACTAAAGATTCATTAGCGCCCAGTCTCATAATAGAGCCTTTACCAAATTGCTTCTCTATCGTTGAAAGTGCTAAATCCAAAGCTTTTGTTTTTTCCGTATTTAAATTCGACATCGCTCTTCTCCTTTTTTATTTATTTGATTTTTAACTTTTTCTTCGAAGATTTTGAATCACCATTCTCAACGCTTGCTCACAGCTCTGAGATTGAATGGATTGGCGATCTCCGTTGAATTGCAACTTTTGAGTCTCTTCAAAATCAGGGCCATCCACAGCAATAAAGACAAGACCCACAGGCTTATCGATAGTTCCGCCACTCGGACCGGCAATTCCGGTAATAGCAATTCCCACATCGACCCCTAACACCCTTCGCGCTCCTGCCGCCATTTCCAGTGCCACAGGACTACTCACGGCCCCGTGATTCTCTAACGTAGTTTGCTTCACCTGCAAGACATCTTGCTTAACAATGTTAGAATAACTCACCACAGAACCCAAAAAGAAATCCGACACGCCAGGTCGTCTTGTTAAACAGGCAGATAAAAGCCCCCCTGTACAACTTTCTGCAAAGCCACACGTGAAAGAAGATTCCCGCATCAAATCCATGAACTCCACAACCAAAGCTTCTTGTATATTAAATGGATCCATCATTACTCCCCATTTCCTTAAGTCCCCAAAAGAGTTGTGTTATGCAAAACCACTTGTAAAATAATATTGGCAATAAGCCCTGCGACTAAATCATCCGCGACAACTCCAAATCCTCCTGGGACATGACGATCAAAATATCGAATAGGAAAGGGTTTAAAAATATCAAGAATACGAAATAAAATGAAACCAAAAACAAATGATTGCCATGTCATCGGCAGCATCGCCATGGTTACAAGTATTCCCGCAACTTCATCGATCACAATTTCTTTAGAATCGTGCTTGTGACTTTGTTTTTCATATTGCTCTGCCGCAAAAATGGCAAGAATGGCAATAGCGATTGTGATCAGTAAGTAGGGCCAAGGTCCCAACCACATCATCCCAAAAGCAAGAGGTAAAGCGGCGAGGCTTCCCCATGTTCCAGGAGCTTTAGAAATATGACCAATACCAAAAAAAGTAGCGATTTTAACTAACACTTTATCTCCTTCAATCCACCTCAATAGCGATATCATTTCATGAATAGGAGTTCGATGAGAAATTACAGCTTTAGCGCAGTTGCATAGATTTTTTCTTTCATCATAAATTCACAATCCCTTTTGATTGACTTAAATATTGACTTTTATTAACCCTTCACTGGGTGTCATAATCCTCATTGACCAGCATAGGTGAACAAAAACTCCGGCTTCACTTTAATAAAGAAAGTCATTATTCCCACTGGGGCCTGGAACCTGGGAAAGTTAAAAAGGATTTCATATTGACCATGACAAAAGACTCCCTCAATCAAAATTTTCAAAAATGCTTGGAAAAGACCATTGATTACTTAAGCCGACGTGATCACAGCGCCAAGGAACTCAGAAATAAATTAACCATGAAGCTTTTTGATAAAGACCTCATCGAACAAGTTTTAATCTGGGTTGAGGAGCGAGGATATCTTCGTCCTCCGATTGAATTAAGTAAAAGTCTCACAGAGCAATTACTGAGAAAAGGCAAAGGCCGACATTACATTCATCAGTATCTGATCAAAAGAGGTCTTCCTCTCCCAACAGAAAATTTAGAGAGTGACTTCGAATTGCAAAAAGCCTTAGAAATTGCAAAAGCAGCCGCAAAACAAAAAAGGAGAAAGGGCGAGAGTCTTGACCGTCCTGCTCGTGAAAAAATCGGCCGCAAACTCATAAGTCGAGGATTTCCCTCAAACATTGTACGCAGAGTGATCTATCAGGAGTTAAAAAATGAAGAGGATCTCTAAGATGGCTTGCTCAGAGTGCGTTTGAAAAGAATCTAAAACCTTCTGAGCGTATTATTTAAGCGTTAAAAATGAACAACATTGATTTACGAGAGTGGAATGGATATACTTGAAAGCTCTCTTTTGATGTCGCGGCACCGACTCATGATCATGAGTTTATTCAAGGTTATGGAAATTCTTGGCAACAAACAGAGAGTTCAATGACACTCATTTAATAAAGAGGCGGGGATATCATTTATGAAAAACAGTCATTCAATCAGAAGTGCTGAAATTCGATCTCGATTTATTGAGTACTTCAAAAAAAACCAACACACTTTTGTTACGAGCTCCTCACTGATCCCCGATAAGGATCCCACTCTTCTCTTTACAAATGCCGGAATGAACCAATTCAAAAATTTATTTCTGGGTTTAGAAAAAAGAAATTACCATCGAGCGGTCTCTGCTCAGAAATGCGTTCGCGCTGGCGGCAAACACAATGACCTTGAAAATGTGGGATTCACAGCGCGCCATCACACTTTTTTTGAAATGTTAGGAAATTTTTCTTTCGGGGACTATTTCAAAAAAGAAGCCATCCACTTTGCCTGGGAATTTCTCACGAAGGAGCTGGAAATTCCCAAAGAACGTCTCTATGTCACTGTCTTTCAAAACGATGATGAAGCAGCGGACCTCTGGCACAAACAAGAAGGGATTCCCAAAGACCGTATTTTTCGTTTTGGTGAAAAAGATAATTTTTGGCGCATGGGAGAAACAGGGCCCTGTGGGCCTTGCACTGAAATTTTCTATGATCATGGCGAAAAAGCAGGTCCTGAAAAAGATGCCTTCAAGGGAATCTCCAGTGGTGGAGACCGTTATGTTGAAATCTGGAATCTCGTCTTGATGCAATTTCTGGAAAAAGAACCAGGAATCATGGAGCCACTTCCCAAACCTTCAGTGGACACTGGTGCCGGCCTTGAGCGGCTCTGTGCGGTCATGCAAGGACAAATTAACAACTATGATACGGATCTTTTTCTCCCACTCATTGATTCAGCCTTGAAGCTTATTCCTCAAGAAACCTCTTTGGCGGAGCTCGCACACCATCAATACAAAGGAACTCTCTCTGCAGTGCTTCGAGAAAAATTAGCTTCGCTGCATGTTTTGGCAGACCACACAAGAGCCGTCGCATTTTTACTTGCAGACGGTGCTATTCCCAGCAATGAAGGTCGTGGTTATGTTCTTCGTCGTATTCTGCGAAGAGCTCTGCGATACCAAAGAAAACTATCGCCAACAGCTTCTTTCTTTCCCGCTATGATTTCGACTCTCACCCAAGAAATGGGGGATTTTTATCCTGAAATTAGAGAGCGCAAAAAATACATTCTTGATGCTGTTCAAGATGAAGAAACGCGATTTACTCAAACTCTTGATCAAGGCACAGAACTTCTCAATGAAGAATTGCGCAAACTCAAAACCAAAGCAACGCCATCGAAAACTCTCCCAGGATCTCTGGCCTTTAAACTCTATGACACCTTTGGTTTTCCCATGGATCTCACTCGTTTAATGGCTCAAGAGCAAGGTTTTCAAATGGATGAATCCGGCTTTGAACAAGAAATGCAACGAGCTCGTGAAAAAGCTAAAACTAGCTGGAAATCCAAGGGAATTAACTCTGATGAAGCCCATTTAATTCAATGGAGCAATCATTTATTGCAAACTCATTCTCCCACTCAATTTGTTGGCTATGATCAATACTCCTGCTCTACAACAGTGATTGGCCTATCCAATGGGAAAACAAGCGTGCAAAGCTTGAATACAGGAGAACAGGGACTCCTCGTTACAGAATCCACGAGTTTTTATGCAGAAGGGGGAGGTCAAGTGGGCGATCGCGGCGAAGCTCACGATAAAAGTTCTCAAATCCAGGTGCTCATCCATAACACCACAAAGCAAAATAATATTTATTTGCATCACATCGAAGTCATCAGTGGTGTTCTGAAAGAAGGCACGAATCTTCAACTCAGTGTCAATGAAAGCATGCGACGACAAACCGCTTGCAATCACTCTGCTACGCATTTACTGCATGCCGCCTTAAGAAAAGTTTTGGGAACCCATGTGACTCAAGCGGGTTCACTGGTTGATGCCAACCGTCTCCGTTTTGACTTTACTCACTCAAAAGCTCTCTCTAAAGAAGAACTCGCAACTCTTGAGCAGTTGGTGAATCAAGAAATCACCCAGGCTTCTTCCGTCGATCATTCTATTAAAAATTACGATACCGCTCTCAAAGAAGGAGCCATGGCTCTCTTTGGAGAAAAATATGACGATGACGTCCGAGTCATCAAAATGGGTGAGTTCTCACAAGAGCTTTGCGGCGGCACTCATGTCAAAAATACAGCTCAAATTCAAACTTTTGTCATTGTGTCGGAAGCCGGCGTCAGTGCAGGTGTGCGAAGAATTGAAGCTCTAACAGGAGAAAAGGCTCTTCTCTTTTTCAGAAAAAATCTTGAGCATCTCCAAGCCGCTCGCGAGGCGTCTGGCACTCAAGAGCCCTGGAATCAAATTTTAGAATCTCACCCTTCAGCCCTTCTCACGTGGATTGAAGACAAAAAAACCAATATAAAGAATTTAGAAAAAGAATTGAAAGACCTTAAACGAGAGCAAATCGACATTGAATCCCTAATGACTCAAGCAAAACCTTTTGTAAAAGGGAATGTGCGTGGAAGCTACCTCCTCGCCATGCTCGAAACTGAAGACCGTGAATTGCTGGCTCAAGTGACTGATCAGTTGAAAAACCGTCTTGAAGGTGGCGTCGTAATCACACTGGGTAAAGGCACTGATGTTCATCCCATCATTGTCGCTGCGACCAAAAATATGCTGCCAGGCCTGAATGCTGGCCAAATTCTCAAAGACCTCAGCCTTAAATTAGGAGGCAAGGGAGGCGGTCGTCCTGACTTTGCACAAGGGGCGATTGCTAAAAAAGATTCCCTGCCCGAATTAATAGCGCAAGTGTTTAGCTCTTGAAAACTTTTAAAGTATTCTAACGGCTCTATCAACTCTGTGAACCCCTAATAGTCCCAAGAAATGACTATTGACATAGAATCTAAACTAGATCTATTTTTTCTTAGATGGAGCGCAGAGTTGTTGTTAAAAAATATGGTGGAACATCGGTTGGCTCTATCGAGCGCATAGAAGCCGTTGCAGAGAGGCTCTTCAATGACTGCAAAGCCGGCCAAATTCCTATCGTCGTAGTTTCTGCAATGAGTGGAGAAACCAACCGCCTCATCGCCCTTGCTCAGCAAGTAGACCCTCTCTATCGCGGTCCCGCCTACGATCTATTGATCGCCTCAGGGGAACAGGTTTCTGTAGGGCTTGTCTCCATGGCTCTTGAAAAAAGAGGCATCAAAACCCAACCGCTTCTCGCTTTTCAACTCGGTATTGAAACAGATTCTGTTTACTCTAAAGCTCGAATCAAAAATATTAGAACCAAAGAGTTACAAAGACTCATTGACCAAGGAATTGTTCCCATTGTTGCAGGCTTTCAGGGTGTAGATGAGTTCTCCAACGTCACAACTCTGGGCCGCGGGGGCTCCGACACGACAGCCCTCGCCCTTGCCGCTGCAATTCATGCGTCAGAATGTGAAATCTACACGGATGTTCCCGCTGTTTTTAGCGCTGACCCCAGACTCGTTCCAAAAGCCAGAGAGATCCAAAAACTCTCTTTTGATGAAATGATGGAAATGGCGTCTCTCGGATCGAAAGTGTTGCATATCCGAAGTGTTGAAATGGGAGCAAAATACAACGTCCGTATTCATTTGCGGTCCACTTTTGAAATAAGAGAAGGAACCTGGATTATTCCCGAAGGAGAAATCATGGAGCAAGCTGTTGTCTCAAGTGTCACCCACGACCCTGTCACTTATGTGTTTAAATTGTTTCCAATCCCTCCGGAAACCTCTTTTTTGTCTCGCCTCTTTACCCAATTGGCAGACAAAGGCGTTGTTGTCGACATCATCACACAAAGCCAAAGTGAAGCGGGGCAAAGGCTTGCTTTCTCTGTTACACAAGAAGACTATCCTCTCGCGGAATCTGTGCTTCAAGCCCTTCTCCCCAAAGATAAACTCACAAAAGAAGTGATGAGTAAAGTTTCAAAAATTTCTGTTGTTGGAGTGGGAATGAGAAACCACCCTGGAGTTGCCGCTCGTTTTTTTTCGGTTCTTGCCGAAAATAATATCCAAGTTCATCTCGTCACAACCTCTGAAATTAAAATTTCAGCCGTGATCGATGAAGCCAATCTAACAATAGCCGCTCAAGCCTTGCACCAAGCTTTTGACCTTGATCGCAACTGATCCTTACGCTCTGTGAACTTGAAAAAAATTTCGTGGTATTGAATCATCTAAAATTAAAAAACGCTCGATCTCTTCCTGCAACTGACCCTCATTCAGAGACTTCGAATCTCTGCTGCTAATCCTTTTGAAGTGTTAGAATTCACTCTGTTTTTTCAAGGGTTCTACAAAAAAGCACAAAATTCTTTACCATTTTGAAAAACCCCTCAAGAGTTTAAAAAAACGTCAAAAAAATCAATGGCTCAAATTAAGACTCTCTTAAAATAATGAATCAAAAGAAGATCCTATCTTTTAATCATTCTAGTTAACGCGTATAGTTGAGTTATATCCACTCCATGGACCGTCACAGACACTCTCTACAGATCATCTTCTTCATAGAATACAAAAGGAGTCTGCTATGAAAATTACAGAGGTTAAAATTTTCCCTATTAATGAGGACCGGCTCAAAGCCTACGTCAGTATCACAATTGATAATAGTTTTGTGGTTAGAGATCTAAAAATCATCCAAGGTCCCAATGGTTTGTTTGTGGCTATGCCGAGTAAAAAACGAAAAGATGGTCAATTCCGCGACATCGCCCATCCACTCAATCAAGATACCAGAGATGAGATCGAAGACCTGATTTTTGATGCTTTTGAAAAAGAAGTAAAATCAATGGGAGATAGTTTGACGACCATTCGCAGAAGTCGCGAACCCGATAGCTATAGATCGTCCCCAGAATACGATTAATTTTTCATCATCAATGAAAAACTGATCCTTCATAACCTTGTACTTTCTTAATTTTTTTCTTGATTTCTCTGGGCGTTATCCTTAATTTCTAGTATTCATTCGATCTAGCAATTGGGGTATCGCCAAGTTGGTAAGGCATCAGATTTTGATTCTGACATTCCCAGGTTCGAGTCCTGGTACCCCATCCATTTTTCCTCTACTAAAATTTAAAATCCAAAAAACATAAAAAAACCGGAGCCCCGGTTTAATTTCATTTGAGAATCCGATTCGAGGTACGTTTCAGACTATTTCGATGCATTTCCGAAGTTTGGTAACAGTATGGTAACACGCTGGTAACACTGTTCCCAAGGTAACTTTCGTAAGCCCACACAAGGTTTTGACCTTATTCTTAGACGTCGGGATTTCGACTTCTAGGAATCTACGTCTTATTTTTGGGACGAGTTTCTGTCGTCTTTCAAAGTTCCCAAACACAAAATCAGAAATATAGGAGGTCCCTGTGGGACTCGATAAACTCATTCAATCAATTGCAATCATTGTTTCCCTGGCCGTAGCCAGTGGTCATTTGCCACAAGTTTTAGAAGCTGTTAGGCATGCGCAGGTCCAGCTGATCCAGGAATCCAAAGCATCCAAGTGGGGGCAGGAATTTTTGCTGCCACCATCGAAATAACGGTCAACCATATCTGGTATCTTCTGTAAGAAAGCAAGTTGATTTTGGATAGACCTCTCCATTGCCCCAGTTTTGGGGTAGTGGCCGATTCCAGCGACTTGCATCCCCGGTGTTCGCGCCAAGACTAGATATGTAAACAGCACTTCTTTTATTCGTTTG
>CAUJGP010000019.1 GCA_963170155.1 Bdellovibrionota bacterium
TTTGCCCAAGGCTATGGCCTCTTCTTTAAACTCTTCTGTAAATTTTCTCTTTACTCCTCTGTCTCTCTCTTCCACGATTTACTCCTCCACTTTGGGTTAAACCGCTTAAACGAGACTGTCCACTAAATTTGGGGAACTCCAGTCTGGCCTCACCGGCCAGGCAAAATCAGAGAAGCCTAACATCGACGTACCAAACATTCGATTGCCTGGACTTGCTTCGTTTACCCTGGCTTGCATTGGATTCATACTCCTTGGTGTCGGTGCGTTTTCAGCACCAGACAAAAAGGAAAAAACTGAAACTACCCAGTTACTTCTCAAGCTCGAAAGTTGCCGAAGCGAAGCTGATGTCGCAGCCGAGCAACGACTCAAATGCTATGACACTTTATTTGATTCGCAGGTTAATGGTAGCCATTTCTCCAATGAGGACCTCCAATCTCTAGCCGAAAAAGATCGCGCGTGGATTAAGATGCTGATAATCAAGTCGAAGGAAAATGGAGCCAAGTAACAGTTCAAATTCTCTTGTAGCAAACATTTTTACTTTTTCTTAGGTTTTCTTAAGGCCAAAGTTTAAAAGAGCATCAGATTCAGATTGTGGAATTTCATCCCTCTCCGCATGTCTCTTTAGAGCTGCAAGAATGCTTCGCATGTATAAATCAATACCTACTCTTAGAAGACCCCAATAAATTCTAAATTTTCTTCTTGCCTCAACATTCGTTGAATGAATCCTCATCTCACTTTTTACAATCGATCCGCCTTCCAGTGGGGACGATTCAATTTGAAATTGAGTGACAACTTTAGAAAAATCTGGCTCATCAAATAACAAAAACTGCTCCGGTTTTGGTGAAACAATGCCAAACTCCTTGGTCCAGAACTTCCCAATAAGTCCGCCTATAAATCGATTTGGCGGACTCTCGAAAAGTGGTATAGATCCAAATCTTCTAGCGGATTCAAAGAATGTTTCTTTTGAAGGCGCTTCGTCTTTTTTACCTAAGGTCCGAATTTTCGCTAAAAGTTGAGCAAGTCGCATTTCTTTTGGATCTAGCGTCTGAAAGGCTGCATATATTTCCTCTGGACTTTTTTTGATAAAGATTCCTTGGACCGACCTTTGCTCAAATTCCGGCATAAAATAATCCAACATAGACTCTTGCGGGAACCTTGTTTTTGTTGAAAAGGATGAATTTATGTCGAGCTCGACAATAGCTTTTAGAAAAGAATCAACAATGTTCCAATCGGTCAATATATGATCGACACCCATATCTGTTGGTCCGCCAGCAGAGGCACTAATTCTTCTCATGATGCGTTTCATAACCCAATTATAGGATTGATACTTTAGAGCTCCTCCAAGACTTGCAACGAAATTGGGAACCCAACCTGTGTTATTGATGAATTTTCGAATGAGCGCATCATCGGCTTTACGGCACTCTGGTCTTTTATCAACGGCATTCAAAGATACAGAAAAGAATGCTGTTTTTTTACCTTTGAAATCTTGTCGATGCTTTTGAACCCATTTAATAAAGAATGACGGAAATTTTTGCGCATACACCGGAGCACCCAAAAGGATGAGATCAGTGTCATGTGGTACATTAAGATGCGAAGTCTTTCTGCTAATCTCAGAGACTTCTACAAACACTGCTCCGCCCGATTCCTTCATCGCCTTATCTTTCATATAATTTGCGATAGCTCGAGTCTGCCCATTACGCGTCGCTATGAAAATACTTATTTTTTTGATGCTCATAATTCCTCTTTCTATATTTCTCTTTTTTTGAGACATTCCGTTAATGATTTGACAAATTGTCTCACGAAGCCGGTGTGTTTACTCACTTTCTATTCTCAGATATTTAATTTTGCATAGAATATGCCATCGCGAGAGATTTTGCTTTTTTCAAATTTGATCTCAACCAAGCAGTTAAGTAAGTCCATTCTCTCAATTCAAATGTTCTACCAATGCTTTTTGGATTATTCGAGGCCTTGAGGGATGGAAACATCAGGATTCATGGAAATCCTTTGTGCGATATAAGCTCTCTTCTAATCTGAAAAGGCGAGCACATAGCCATCTAGATCTTCTAAATAACCTGCTGACATTCCCCAACTTCTTTTCTGAACAGGCGATAGAATTTTAGCTCCAGCTTCCAAGCTACGGTTAAAAGCAGCTACTGGATCTGCAACCCTTAAATACACTTCAGCCCGCGGAATTCCCTTTGCATTTTCAGGATCTTGAATGACTTCGCCCAACAACTTTTTGATTCCAACTGAAGGCATCAGTCCAAGTATGCAGTTCTTGCCTAACTTGAATTCTGTCATTCCTGGAACATCCAAAGTGGGTTTTTGATCCAAAACCCATGCATAGAAAGCGGAGCTCTTCTTCTGATCAGAAACGTAGAGAATAAAATGACATACCATTGGCCAACTATACTCAAAAGCAATTGTATTTTTCAAGCTGAGTTTAGCTGCAGCTAAACTCAGCGAGACTCACTTAATTTTTTCTTTCACAATGGAGCCATTGGTCGGATTGAAATAAACTTCGACGCTTTTTCCGTCTTTATTGGTACCATAAATCTCATAACAACTACCCGGTTGCTTGAACTTACGAATCTTGTATCCCTCCCCTTCAGCCCATTTTTTGAAATCCTCCTCTTTCATCCATTTCTCTTTTGGCTGGTCCGTACAGCTCTTTTTGCCGTACGCCACTCCGCCGACCATCAGCAGAGCTAAGATGATGAACTGCTTTTTCATATTGATCCTCTCCTTGTAGCAATGGGTTTATTCCCACTTTCAACACAATAAGCGAACCGATTTAAATATGGGAATACAGCAGATGACCTAAGCCATTGGAATTTCTTGTCATAGGCCGTTTGCCCCATAGTCAAATCAAATTGGAATCACCACAATATCATCAAAACGGCTCGCTAAAACCGTCTTAATAATGGAGGAAATATGAAAAATAGACTTGTGTATGACCTACCCCTGCGAATTTTCCACTGGCTCTTTGCTGGGCTTTTTGTCGGAGCCTTCCTCATCGCAAAAACCGTCGATGATGAATCGCTGACTTTCTCATACCATATGCTCGGCGGGCTCCTGTTGGGCTTCATCGTTATCTTAAGGGTCTTATGGGGATTTGTTGGGACAAAGTACTCTCGTTTTTCGTCATTTGCGCTAAACCCGAAAGATTTAACATCCTATTTCACCAGTTTCCTCGCAGCCGATAAAGAACGATGGGCTGGGCATAATCCCGCTTCGAGTTGGGCGGGCCTTCTAATGATGGGCTTAGCCCTAGGGCTTGCAGGCACAGGATATTTAATGGCCGGCGGAAGGACTGAAGTATTTGAAGACTTGCATGAGTTGCTGGCCAATATCTTTCTAGTAGTCGTGTTGATGCATATTATGGGAGTACTGCTGCATGCTTTCCGCCATCGCGATGGACTCGCATTGAGTATGGTCAACGGAAGAAAAAAAGATATTCCAGAAGCCGAACGCATCCCAGGATCAAGGCCCCTTATTGCACTGCTATTTGTTGCTTTCGTCACTTTATTCGGCTTTCATCTTGCGCATAATTTTGATTCCCAAAGTCGAAATTTGAAATTGTTGGGAACAAACCTTCAGCTGGGCGAGAACGAAAGTGACAATGAAGGTAAACACGATTATGATTGAACGAATATAAATGAGAGACCATAACTGAGAATAAAAATTATGAAGCAAAATGAACGAATATTCATTGCATGCATCTTAACCCTGATCGCGACACTCGTGAGTTATGATATTTTTACGGACTCGCGTGAAGGAGTTGAATTTTGGCATGTTTTGATCGAAGGCGCTATTGGGATGGTCGCACTCCTGGGAGTTTTTTATCTTCTCCGTGGAACAGTGATTTTACGCCACCACCTTCAGAAAGAAAGGGACGATTTTTCGACATTCAAAAAAGAAGCCGAGATATGGCGCTCTGATTCAAGAAAGTATGTGGAAGGCCTGGCCCGGGCCATAGATGAACAGCTGACAAAGTGGAAACTTACGGTCGCAGAAAAAGAAGTGGCGTTTCTTTTGCTGAAAGGTCTCAGCCTCAAAGAGATCGCTGAGATCAGAAAAACCACTGAAAAAACAGCTCGCGTTCAGTCCATATCTATTTACGCAAAAGCAGGGATCTCAGGTCGCTCTGAACTTTCAGCTTTCTTCTTAGAAGACTTGTTGCTTCCAACCTCAGACAATACTGATCGCACTGTGGTTCAATGAAAACAATTTCGTTTACTACCCTCAGCGAATTAAAACGGCATGAAGGTGGCTTAACATCCACCGAAGTGGCACAACAGCGAGCACGGTTTGGAGTTAATGATATTATCGAAGTCGCCGGTCATCCTTGGCGAGAACTCTTCAGCGAAACACTCAAAGATCCAATGATCTGGTTCCTTATTTTCATCGGCTCGGTCTTTTTTCTCACTGGCCAATCGACAGACGCCATAGCTATGTTTCTCGCGATTCTGCCGCTCCTTTTGATGGACGCATTTCTTCACTGGAGAACCCAAGCCTCGACAGCAACCCTAAAAAGCCAATTGAACGCACGAGTCAGAGTCATCCGTGATTCAATCCAATCCGAGATTGACTCGCGCGACCTCGTGCCGGGTGATATCGTTGTCATTTCCCCGGGTCTGCTGCTTCCAGCTGATGGCATTTTTGAAACTGGGCAAGAGGTACAAATTGATGAATCCGTCTTGACGGGGGAATCATTCCCGATCACAAAAAAGCCCGCTTCGTTCAACCCCTTTGAACTCTCCGGAGTTGAAGAAGTTAAAATACCGGCCGAATTTCTGGGTTACGCCGGAACGCGAGTTCTCACGGGCCAGGGCTCGTTACGAGTGCTGTTAACAGGATTGCAAACCGCTTATGGCGAAATCGTTCAATCCGCTTCGCAAATGCCACATGAACGAACTCCGCTGCAGAAATCGATCTCTCGTTTAGTCGGAATTTTAATTTACATCTCTGCAGCGCTTTGTTTATTCTTGGCAGTTCTTCGGATGCAGCAAGGCCATGGCTGGCTCGATGCTCTCTTAAGTGCAGCCACTCTCGCCATAGCAGCTATTCCCGAAGAGTTTCCCGTCGTTTTTACATTTTTCTTGGGTGTTGGGGTCTACCGCCTGGCCGAAAAACGAGCTCTCGTTAGACGAGCTGTCAGTATCGAAAACATTGGCCGGATGACTCAGCTCTGCACTGATAAAACAGGAACGATCACAGTGGGGCATCTGGAATTGACCCACTGTGAAACCGCAGCGAATATCGCTGAGAAAGAACTCATTGAATTGGCCTTGGCGGCTTCCAGTTCCGAAACGGATCCTGTCGATCTTGCCATTCGAGAATTGGCCGATGAGCGACAGCTCAGTTCTCCGACCCGGATTGGTTCTGTGCCGTTCACCGAAGACCGTCGGCGCGAGACGGGTTTCATCAAAACTTTGAAGGGATCCGTGCAGGCCTCAATGAAAGGTTCTCCTGAGACGATCTTGGCTCTTTCGAGACTTTCTCTTGAAGACCGTGAGCGGTGGAAAGAAAGGGTTTCAGAATGGGCCAAAGGAGGACACAAGGTGATCGCTTGTGCACGAAAGGAGTTGAACTCATCCGATGCGCTCCAAGAACCCCACTCTGAATTCGAATTCTGTGGCCTTCTTGCTTTCGAAGATCCCCCTCGACCCGAAGTGGCCGGCGCTATGTCGTACTGTCGTCAAAATGGGGTTCGCGTTTTAATGATTACAGGGGATCACCCCGAAACCGCTGCTGCGATTGCAAAAGACTCCGGCCTGACCACGCAGGCGCCAAGGGTTGTCTCAGCTGAGGAATCTCCTGAGAAATTCCAAGACGATTGGCTCAATGCAAATCCAAATTTTCTTAAGCAGCTTGACGTGGTGGCTCGATGCACGCCATTACAAAAGCTAAGAATCGTCAATGCGCTTAAACATTCCGGCGAGCTTGTCGCGGTCACTGGAGATGGTGTGAACGATGTTCCTGCTCTCAAGGCCGCCGATATAGGCATTGCTATGGGAGAGCGAGGATCTCGGAGCGCAAAAGAAGTTTCTTCGATTATTCTTGCCGACGACAATTTCAATACCATCGTGAACGCGATCAAAGAAGGGCGTCAGCTCTTTACCAATTTAAAGATGAGCTTTGAGTATTTATTGCTGATTCACTTTCCTTTAGTGCTGACGGCAGCTCTCATTCCGCTGGCAGGCTTTCCTCTCCTCTACCTGCCACTTCATATTGTTTGGTTGGAACTCGTCATCCATCCGACGGCTTTTCTTGCTTTTCAAAATTCAGCAAGTACGAGACATAAGGATTTACCGCCGACTTCTTCATTCTTTTCTCATCGTGAGGTCGCATATATTTCCCTTGTCGGGCTTGGAGTGGCGTTAGCCTTGGGCCTTAGCTTCGTATTGGGAATGAACGAAGGCTTGGAGGTAGGTCATGCGCGAGCCAAAGCCATAGCTATACTCACTTTCTGGAGCGCAGGTCTGAGCTGCTACCTCACTCAATACAGATCGCGCGTGGCCAATATTTTAGGATTTATGACCATGCTGACTTCGATTTCACTCATTCAATTTTCTGATTTAATTCCATCTCTTCATTTAACGCCACTTCATCTAAAAGATTGGTTAGAAGCGATAGGTATTGTCGTTCTTTTTATTGGAGCCATGAGTTTGCTGCGGCGAAGACCTCAGGCATGAATTTGTTCTTCCTATAAAGGAAGCCAAAACGTAAAGACAGATCCACGACCCACCTCACTCTCTACGGAGATTTGTCCTCCATGCTGTTCCACAATTTTTTTCGCGATGGCCAACCCCAAACCTGTACTGCGCTCACCTTCCGTTGGCTGAACACTCGTTCGCCCAAACTCACGGAAGAGTTTAGGCAGCTCCGTTTCAGGAATTCCTTGTCCTTCATCTTTAACTTCAAAAATAAGACGATCTTTATTACTCCTCAGTAGAATCTGCATCCTCGTGCCCCGCGCTGAGTATTTAACGGCATTCGTAATCAGATTGTCTAAAACCCGGCGGATTCCAGAGGCATTCATTCGAACTCTCGTAGGCAGCCCAGAGGTTGTTGAAATCGAAAAACTGATTTCTTTCTTCTCGGATAGCTCGCGCCCCCTCATCGCAAGCTCGGCAATAAATCCCCCCAATGTAATTTCTCGCTGTTCAATTCGGCCCTCTTGAGCATCCAACTGGCTCAACTCCGATAATTCTTCCAGAAGTTCCAGCATATAGTGGGAGTTTTTCTGAAGAACCGAAAAGACTCTCTTAACGGCCGGATCTAAGCCTTCGTACCAATACATATCATTTGCTAAGTTCAAAAAACCTTCGATCACGCCAAGCGGTGATCTTAAATCATGCAGTATCATTCGAAGATTCTGGTTTTTTGATACGTCACTGCTGCGAAGTCGCCCATACTCAATAATCAGAGAGAGCTGATCCGCTAATTCCAAATAGGTCTGAACATGTTCGGACTGATAAGTGTTAAGATCTTTACTTGAAAAGAAAACAATGCCGATGAATCTATTATTGGCCTTCAGAGGACAAGTGAGACTCGAGCGAATACCATCTTTAATTATAAGCTTTGTCGATTCAGATTGAGGATGTGCCTGACTATAACTCATTAGATCGTTGATAATTCGAGGCTCTCCAGTTTCAAGAATTTGCTGCAAACTGCTCCCTTCAAGAGAGGCGCAATAACCTTTAACGATATGAGAAGCTGGAATCTTTGATTTCATCCACTTTGCACAAACTTTTTGATGTCCGACTTCACCCTCGACTAGAGCAATGCCAATACGGTCATACGGAATCACCGTGTTTAGTGAGTCAAAAAGAAAATCAAGAATTTCACTAAACTCTTTTCCTTCACCCAACCTGTGATTGATTTCGCCTAAGATTCTTCCTATGCGGAACTGGGTTTCTGGCAAACTCAATTTGGCCGAGACTGACTGTTCAGAATTTTCTGACAATTGCACCACTGATCAGCCTCCTTGTATTTAAATAGCAACAGTTTATCAGCATGGTAGACTGATTCAAGACGCGACGCTAAAGATAATGTTGCCTCCTTGCTTACAAATCAGGATATGTCAGTTGATGGCGGCTGGATTGCAAACAGCAAATAGAAAACAAATAAAGAAGTAGAATACCGCTGAGGAGTTAAGAGATGCGTAACCAAGAAAAAAATTCTGTACCCAGTTTAAAATGGAATTCGAAATCGAAAAAATTTTGGCAACTACAAAAATCAGGTCGAATACGCCCGTTTCTACTCGCATTAATCATTCTAATTACTGGTCTTTGGCTTGATAAATGGTGGTGGCAAATCGGTATGATTACAATCATCATTATATTCATTGAATCTTGCTACCGTTATCAAACTCACGATTAAGTTCCGTTTATATTTTCTTTATCAAATTCCATTTTGCCAATTTGTCCCAAATAACTATTAAATTGGGATGTTTTTTCTCATCGGATACTGCAATTTCATTGATTATTTTCGGCATTGTATTTGCTTTTCAGTCAGAACGAGCTTCAAGACAAACAACTCTCCCAATGGAATCTTCCATGGGATTTGACAAAAAAGGAGACTATCATGGCAACTCAAGAACTCGGGGCAAATCGTATAGCTTTCGGCACCAAAAGTGAGCTGAGTGGACTTGAGAAATACGCGCTTACGAGAGCTCATCCAGCGAGAATATTTGTTAATGGCGCAGGCTGGATTTGGGTCATCTACTTTCTCTGGAATCAGAATTTACCGGGAGTGATCATTAGTATTTTCGCGACTTGGCTCATCGGCTTTCTTCTTATTAAGAGCGTCAACTTTCAAGAAATCTCAAAAACCACTCTGGGCAAGATCGCTCTGTTACATCTTCATCCCTTCAATTTTGCGATTCAAATTATTTCTATGGTTCCACTTTTTTATGGAATATGGACACATAATACTGTGTGGCTGCTGGCAGGCTTATCACTACTTCTCTTTGGACATGCCTTCGGTTGGGAAAAAATGAATCCTGGATTCGAAGAAAGAAAACCAACTTAATAAACGTCGAGGAATTTTGTAAAGATAGCTTGGGCTTTTAATCCGTTTGATGAGAATCGTAAACTTCAGGGAAAGGCACTTCTGAAGTCGCTTGGTCGGCCAGTGGAAGTGGTTTATGTGGCTTCTCCCAGTGAAACGAGGCTGTCGGTCTCTTTTGATGTTCCTGAAAAAAGAAAGGTTCACTTCATATCCTAAGAAACTTGTGAACCAAGCTTCGAGGAAACTAGGACTAAAGACTTCCAGGGTTACAGTTCTTACGCAGAATGATCTATCTTTGTCATCTTCAGTACAGAATTTGACCAAATATTTAGCTAAGAGAAGATTTGATATCACATTAGTCGCGTCACAGGCCCGAACAGGGTATCTCGTTTTTTCTTTGGAAGTTTTGCTGAAACTTTTGTTCATCACGCTGTGACCAATTTACTTATTTTCAATGAACGAACAAAAGTGAGTGGAATTCCTAAGCGGCTTCTTTTTGCTTATGATCTTTCGGGCAAAGCCGATAAAGGGCTCACTGAAGCCATTAAATTTGCACGACAATTACTTCGCACATCCCCTCTGCCTGTCTTAGTTGTAAAAGATTAGCACCTGCTGGAAGGGCAACTTAAGAGCAGAAGATTTTGTGAAGAGCTGTCATAAGCTCGACAAGGCGCTCGTCAGCGATTCGATAGTAAACAAACTGTCCTTCGCGTCGGAAGTCGATCAGACCTTCAAGGCGCATCGCCTTTAAGAATTGAGACATCGCAGATTGAGAAACGTCGCAAGACTTTTCAAGCTCTCCGACAGTCTTTTCACCCTCAATAAGGCTGCAGAGGATCATGAGGCGTTGTGGATGAGATAGAACCTTTAAGATCGCAGAGACGTCCTCACAGCGTCTCTTTAAATCACCAACCGAAAAACCAGCATTTGAATTTTTTCTTTGCTTTTTCATATAAAATTATTATAATATCTTTATATAAAAGGCAATTGTTTTTTAGACTCTCCGGGAGAATCTATGAAAAGCCCAAGAAAGAAATTCAGCCCTCAATTGGTTAATGGAATCCCAGAAATCACTCCTCATGAGTTAAAAAACTTCCTTCAAGAAAGTATTATTATCGATGTTCGCAGCCAGGATGAATTTGTCGGAGAACTTGGCCATGTCCCCGGCGCAAAACTTGTAACTCTTGGAGATCAATTAATAAAATTCTTGGATGGTCAGGAGAAAGACCAGGAAATCGTTTTTGTCTGTCGAAGTGGGCTAAGATCCGGCACCGCCACTCAACAGAGCCTACAGATGGGGTTTCACCTCTCAGTGAATCTGAGCGGCGGAATGCTTTTGTGGAATAAATTGTGCTTTCCAGTGGAGAAGTAAAAAAAACGAATTAAAGGAGCGAAAAGAATCTATGGATATAAATTCTGCAATAACACCACTCATTGGAGGTGCAATCATTGGAGTCGCCGTTACACTTATGCTCTTTTTTAACGGCAGAGTCACCGGAATCAGTGGCATTATAAGTGGGCTGCTGAACTCTCCGAAGAGCGATAGCCTATGGCGATTCACATTTTTGGCGGGGTTGCTTGTTGGCGGTATAGGTCTTAAGCTCTTTGAACCCAGTGTTTTTGAGAACACTTCAGGTCGAAGCCTCGGCGCCATTGCTCTAGCAGGATTTTTAGTAGGCTATGGCACTGTCATGGGAGGCGGCTGCACGAGCGGCCACGGAGTTTGCGGCGTCAGCCGTTTTTCTATACGCTCTCTTCTTGCCACTGCAACATTCATTTTTTTTGGTTTTATCTCGGTTACAATCATTAAATTTGTGACTGGAGGGCTGCAATGAATCAGGCTGGGATTTCTTTCATCGTTGGACTCATTTTCGCATTGGGGCTTGGTCTATCTGGAATGACTCAGCCTCAAAAGGTGATTGGGTTTCTTGATTTTTCTGCTTGGGATCCATCTCTTCTGTTTGTCATGGTGGGAGCCGTTGCTGTCCATGCTATTACGTATCGCCTCGTTCGTCGAAGGAGTTCGCCTTTGCTTGACAATGAATGGCACGTTCCTCAGCGGAAGGATATCACGCTACGTCTGATTATGGGCGCAGCCATCTTCGGGATTGGCTGGGGCCTCGGAGGATTCTGTCCTGGGCCGGCGGTTACAGCGTTGGCCTCAGGAGAAATCAGAGCCATTGTCTTTGTCGTCATGATGGTGATCGGAATGCTTCTTTTTATAAAAACGGAAAAGTACCTACCACTCAAGAAGTAAAGGGGTTTTATTTATGGAACTTTCAGGGTACATCGCAAGCCTCATCATGGGAGCTATACTCGGGCTCTTAGGAGGTGGAGGTTCTATTCTGACTGTACCGATCCTCGTTTATCTTTTCGATATCCCTCCCGCCACCGCCACAGGGTATTCGCTCTTTATCGTGGGGGTCACTGCCCTTTTGGGAAGTTTCTCGTATTTAAAGCAAGATGAAGTGAATCTTTCCATCGGAGTCACCTTTGCATTTCCTAGTATGAGTGGAGTTGTACTCTCAAGAACCGTCTTGGTGCCTAGCCTCCCAGACATGATCATAAGCTTCGGACCTCTGGTTCTTACGAAAGATGTTCTCATTATGGTCGCGTTTGCTTGTCTTATGATGCTCGCCTCCTGGTCCATGATTTATCGAAAGAACGGACAGAAGCCAGCCCACCCAGAGCCGCCTTTTCGCTTTGCCAAAATTATGGTGCAGGGATTTTTTGTAGGACTAGTAGCCGGGTTCGTCGGTGCCGGAGGGGGCTTTTTGATTGTACCAGCTCTTACGCTCCTGGCTGGACTCACTATGAGAGTAGCTGTTGGCACTTCCTTGATTGTCATTGCCGTCCAATCTCTCCTTGGATTTGTGGGGGACCTCACAGTCAACTCAGATGTCAACTGGAGTTTATTATTTGCGGTATCAGCTATCGCTTCGCTGGGAATTCTTATTGGCGCAAGAATGAACACGCGAGTGCCTGAATTGAAATTAAAGAAAGCCTTTGGTTGGTTTGTCCTAATTATGGGTACTGGAGTTCTCATTGAGCAACTGAGGAACCTGACTTAACTTAAAAAGTGAACGGAGATACACATATGATCAAGGTAAAAGAATTCTTCGATAAAGCGACCTGGACACTAACTTATGTTGTTATCGACGAGGAAACGCAAGATGCTGTGGTGATTGATCCTGTTTGGGATTACGACCCGGCCTCTTCAAAGACAAGCGAGACCTCTGCTCGACAAGTGATTGACTTTATCTCGAAGCAAGAACTCAAACTTCATTTGATTTTAGAAACTCATGCTCATGCCGATCATCTCAGCGGTTCGCAAATTCTTAAAAGAGAATTTCCTCAAGCCCAGATTGCGATTGGTTCACGCATCAAAGAAGTTCAGAATGTTTTTAAGGACGTATTTGCATTACCCGAGTCATTTAAAACAGATGGCTCGCAGTTCGATCGACTTCTTGAGGATGGCGAAATCGTAAGTGCAGGATCAATTGAGTTCAAAGTTATTTTTACTCCGGGTCACACGCCAGCCTGCGCTACTTATTTGATTGATGATAATCTTTTCGTGGGAGACGCGCTCTTCATGCCCGACTACGGCACCGGTCGTTGCGATTTTCCGGCAGGCAGCGCCATCGACATGTATCATTCAGTGCATGATCGCCTTTACGAATTGTCTGATCACTTGAAAGTCTACACAGGACACGATTACATGCCCGAGGGACGGCCTCTGCGCTTTGTCGCAACCCTCGGTGAAGAAAAGCGAGAGAATATCCAGCTTCGCAAAGAGACTAAACTTGAGGAGTTCGTTCAATCCCGCAAAGAGCGAGATCGCAAGCTGTCGGCACCTAAGCTTCTTCTTCCTTCGGTGCAGGTCAACATCACCGCAGGCCTATTGCCAGAACCTGAAAAGAACGGTCGTCGGTATTTGAAGATACCTATTGAATGATTCATCTTGTCTCTGCATTTTTTTTCTTATCGCGCTTATGAGCCAACGCCATTTGCGACGCTAAAATAAAAAACAGAAATCCTCCACCGACCAGATAAACGAAAGGATCAAACTGAAAAAGTAGGAAGACGGTCGCGAGGGCGCCGAGCACGGCAAGAATTGGAATTTTCCCTATTTGAAGAGGACTTCTAAAAGACCTTTGGATATCAGGTCGCCGAATTCTCAAGATAATCAATGCCCCGTTAACCACAGTAAAGGCAATCATTGTCGCAAAGGAAGAAATAGCGGCCAGCACTTCGACAGCGCCAAGCGGTACTAAAATAGCGGCTATGGTCAGCGAGACCAGCGCTGACAACCAAGGAGTCTGTCTTCTTTTTGTTAGCCGGTGAAAGCCTCGAGGAAGAACCCCATCTCGGGACATACCGAAAAGAATTCGACTAGCGGTGATCAGTGAAATCAAAATCGTATTGGCCGTGGCAAAAAGAGCTATTCCACCCAAGGCTCCTGCAGCTTTACTTGAAATGGGTCTCAGTGCGTCTGATAGAGGCGCGCCGCTTTTCGCGAGCTGTTCAACCGGCAAGAGATTGACTGCCGCTAACGCAACTAGGAAATAAAGGAGACTTGTTATCGTGAGACTCAGCAGAATAGCTTTAGGTAAAGTTTTTTCAGGATTCTTTGTCTCTTCAACAAAATTAACCATGTTTTCGAACCCAAAATAAGCAAAAATTATAAGCGCACTGGCCGAAATCGTTGCACTCGATGGAAGTTGATGAAGAGCTTCGCCGAAGCCCGGTGATTTGATTCCGAAATAGATAAATAAAATTAAACCAAAAGTTTCAATTAATGTAAATGTCACATTTATCCAACTAGATTCTTTAATTCCCAGAATGTTCAAAGCCGTAAACAAAAGCAAAATACAATAGGCAGTTAGAACAGGCGGCGTGAATACAAATTGCTCAAGATAACCGGCAAAAGAAAGCGCCACAGTCGAAGCTGTTGCAAGGCTCGCAAAAGCCATCATCAATCCGCCAGAGCCTGCCAACCATTTTATTTTCGGAAAAGCTTCTTTCAAATAAACATATTCGCCTCCGACACGTGGGAACATGGATCCAAGCTCAGCATACGAAAGCGCTGTCAAAACGGCAGCAACGGCTGCAATGAGAACGCTTATCCAAACGCTCTCGCCGGCCTCGCCTGCGGCTTTCCCAATGATAGTATAAATCCCCGCCCCGAGAATCATACCCACACCATAAAAGCTGAGAAGTGGAAGCCCGAGCGTTCGCTTAAGACCTGATCCCGACTCGATCAAATTATCTTGTTGAATTGAATCTCTCCTCATCATTTAATTATCACCCGTACGAAAACCTGTCGTTAAAATACTAGACTCCACAAAACTCAGGCACTGCAAGAAATTGACCTATATGAAAATAAAGTAAGGTCTCGATCTCTGTTCATAACCTTAAGACAGTACGCAGTGTAACGCTCTCTCACTTGCACCTCTTTACTTACGTGCTATAAAAAATATGACCTTATCGCGGAGGTTAATTTAATTATGACGGAACTGAAAATGAAGGCCTTGGTATTTGTGTCTCCTGGAAAAATCGAACTCATCGAAAAGCCAATTCCGAAGCCAGGTCCTACTGACGCCCTGATTCGAATTACAACAACGACCATTTGTGGTACTGACGTCCATATTTTAAAAGGTGAATATCCTGTTCGTCCGGGACTGATAATTGGCCATGAACCTGTGGGAGTGATTGAAGAGTTGGGCTCAGCGGTTCAGGGTTATACGGTGGGGCAAAGAGTTATTGCCGGCGCAATAACCCCCTGCGGTCAATGCGGCTCGTGTCTGAGCGGAACTCATTCTCAGTGTGGCGGAAAGCCGATGGGTGGATGGCGTTTTGGAAATACGATTGATGGAGCACAAGCCGAATTCCTACTTGTTCCCAATGCCATGGCAAATCTTTCACTTGTCCCCGATCATCTGAGCGACGAAGAGGTCCTCATGTGCCCAGATATCATGAGCACTGGCTTTAGCGGCGCTGAAAGTGGGAAGGTCAAGATTGGTGACACCGTCGCTGTTTTTGCCCAAGGTCCGATTGGTCTTTGCGCAACAGCTGGCAGCCGCTTGAGCGGAGCCGGTCTCATCATCGCAATTGACAGCGTCGAAAGACGTCTGAAAATGGCAAAGGAAGTTGGGGCCGACATCGTCATTAACTTTAAAGAGAAGGATCCCGTTCAGGTTATCATGGAGATCACAAAAGGGCGCGGTGTTGATGTCGCGATTGAAGCCTTAGGAGCTGAAAGCACGTTTCAATCTTGTCTGCGCGTTCTTAAACCGGGAGGAACGCTCTCAAGCCTTGGTGTTTATTCTCATGATGTTCACGTTCCGGTAAACGCTTTTTACGCGGGCCTTGGAGATCAAAGAATCGTCACGACTTTGTGTCCGGGAGGAAAAGAGCGGATGCGAAGACTCATGGAAGTCATCAGCACCAAGAGAGTGGAACTTAAATCCATGGTCACTCACCGCTTTAAACTCCACCAAATCGTTGAGGCTTATGATTTGTTTGCTAACCAGCGAGATGGCGTTTTGAAAGTGGCTATAACGCCTTAATCACAAATAATCGTTCATCATTGAGAGGGACTCTTTTTCATTGAGGTTGCTTTTAACGATGTGAAAGTCGAAACTCTCTTTCTAAGACCTCTCGATCTTCAGGATGCGCAATATTGATCAACGCGCGGGCTCGTTCGCCAAGAGTTTTTCCATAAAGATGGGCGACTCCGAATTCAGTAACCACATAATGAACATGAGCCCGGGTCGTCACAACTCCAGCTCCTGGCTGAAGAGCAGAAACAATTTTCGATTTCCCTTTGCTCGTTCGACTGCTGAGAGCGATGATAGGCTTTCCACCTGGCGAAAGGGCGGCTCCTCGCATGAAATCCATTTGCCCGCCGACGCCAGAAATAACTTTGTGCCCGATTGAATCGGCGCATATTTGACCGGTGAGATCAATTTCAACAGCCGAGTTGATGGCAACGACTTTTGGATTGCGAGCAATCGTGTTTGGATTATTCACATAATCCATTTCAAGTTGCAAGATGGAAGGATTGTCATTAACAAAATCATAAAGCCTGCGGCTTCCAATAATAAATCCCGAAACTGATTTGCCTCGGTGAACCTTTTTATTTGCGTTCGTCACGACACCTGACTCAATCAAGTCCAGGGTGCCATCGGACCACATTTCTGTATGGATACCCAGATTCTTTCGGTCCACAAGTTGGCGAGTCACTGCATTTGGGATAGAGCCAATTCCCATCTGCAGAGTCGAGCCGTCTTCGATAAGTTCCGAAATATGGCGCGCAATTGCTTTTTCATTTTCATTCGCTGGCAACGGAAGGGTTTCAGGAAGGGGCTCATCGACCTCAACTAGAGCATCGAACATATCAATATGAAGAATGCCATCTCCCTGAATACGCGGCATATGGGGGTTGACTTGCGCAATAAGAATTCGTGCCGCTTCGGCGGCCGATCTAGCCACATCCACACTGACTCCAAGACTGCAATAACCAAAGCGATCCAGAGGTGACACGTGCAGCAGAGCTACGTCCAACGGACATTGTTTAGAGCGGAAGAGCTCTGGGATCTCAGACAAAAAGCACGGAAGGTAATCAATGCGGTCATAATCAATTTGGCGGCGTAAATTATGCCCAATAAATAAATTAATGACTCGAAAATAATCATGCATTTGTGGTTGGACGTAGAGAGCGGGACCTTCCGTGTGAAGGTGAATAAGTGTGACCTCTTTCAACCGCAAATGTTGATTAACGAGTTCTTTCAATAATGCGTTCGGAGTCGCAGCTCCACCTTGTACGAAGATACGATGACCTTCTGAAATCAGACCGATCGCTTCAGCTAATGTATGTCTCTTAGACATAGAAAACCCACTTTCAAACAACAGAAGTTTATACTCGTTACCCTACGGTTTCTACTCTCGTTTTCATGTAGAGATTCACGATATCGGAAGCCGTTCCAAAGGCTGTACCCGAACGAGATAATGTCGCGGCCGCAGAGGCAAGGCCCCATCTCAGAATATCCTGAGCGGATCTATTTTTCCGGAAAAATTGCGCTGTTATCGCACCGACCATGGAATCCCCGGCTCCGACAGTAGACATGATTTTCACCTTAGGAATCCGTCCAAAGTAGGCCCCCTCTTTCGATACTAACAAAGCGCCCTCTTCAACTGACGAAATGCATACGTAAGGGACCATTTCCAAAAGTTGTCTTGCCTTCTTATGAACCGACTGAATGCTTTTCACTCTTGATCCAGTGGTTTCTTGAAACTCCACTAGATTTGGTTTAATGAAATAGGGCCGCTCCGTGAGCAGCTCGCGCAAAACATCTCCAGGACAGTCAACAATACAAGGGATATTTCTTTGCCGAGCGATTTTCATGACTCTTCTAGCGTCAGCAAATCGAAATCCACTGGGCAGAGAACCTCCCATGATCAAAAATTCAATCCCCTGATGAGTCTCGATCATTGTAAGTAGAGCCTGTTTCTCCCTCGACAAGATTTTAGGACCCGGGAAAGTCAGACGCGTCTGCTGATGATCTTTTCGATTAGAGACGGTGACGCATAGGCGTGAGTGTCCTTTGATTGAAATGAACTTACTTATTACCTTCTCATCATTCAGAAGAGATTGAATTTCTTCACCGACGCTGCCACCGATAAATCCGCTGGCTATGACTGGAACCCGCAAACGAGTCAATATTCGTGCGGCATTAATCCCGTTTCCACCGGGCGATTTGATTTGATCGTGTACATAGCATTTTTCATTAGGAGTCAGCTCGTCAACGATTCCACCCAAATCGAGGGCGGGGTTGGGTGTAAAAGAAAAGATATGTCGTTTCATCAAAACCTACCGGTTACGAAGTCTTCTTCTCGAGAATTCTCTGCAAGAGACATCGTTGAGTCATCAAGAAGTTCTTATTTAAAGCCCTCACAACGTCCTGTTAACTTCTCCACTTTAATCTGATATATAATTGCGGATTCAAGTTGAGCGGAGAGATCTACTTCCAGTTCTGATCTCCGTTTATCAGCCTCATCCTTAATCATTTTATGAATCAATCTGCGCATGGCTGTGGTGGCTTCATCTCCTTTGAGTTCCTCAAACTGACCCCAAGCTATGACGCTTTTCCATTGAAAAAAATCTTGAACTTCTTCGATTTGAACACAAACATGTGGGTTCTTACGCATCATATTGATCTTTTGCCCAAGCTTGGAATGACTGTAAATGTATCCATCCTCGAATGTATATGTGATCGGCACAAGATAAATATCATCACTTGTGTGACATGCAAGGTGACCGAACCGGTTTTTCTCAAGCAATTTGATGCTCTCTTCTGAATCCAATATCTTAATTTCTCCATGATGGGGTTTCATAAATCAAAGCCTCCATGAGCATTGGGCCATAGAATTCTTTTTATTACATTCTAGCTTTCAGAAATCTTCATAGTTATTTACTTCTTTTTCCAGCTCTTGGATGCATCATTCCTTGCCCACATTTTTCGGGACCGCCAGCCTCTCTGCACATATCATGGAATGCTTTTCGACACTCCTCTTCAGGCTTTCCTGCTTTCAAACAATCGGCTGCCTGTTGATGAGTCTTTGCCATTTGCTCATGCATCTGCAGATGCGAAGCTTTCTGATCCATTTCTTTCGTTGCTGCTTTGTCTTGCGCGAAAGTGGGATTTATACACAATACTGTCATTAAGAACATGAGCCTTTTCATTTTTCCTCCTTAGGAAGTGTTGCTGATCCTCTATTTAATTAACCAAAATAAGCAAGCTGGATGCCAATCCTCAGCTCACCGACTCTTCAGTCTCTGCTATCGAAGTTTCTCTTCTATTTTAAAGTGGAGTGTTTCAGTCTTGTCCTTGATCTTCGTCGTTACATCTAAATCGGTTCCTTTTTGAAGATCAATTGGTTCGGAGATAACAAAATAGCCATTTTTTTGATTCGTACTCAAAATCTTACCGGGATATGGTTTCAATCGCCGTACTGTCAACTTAAGATCAGACCAATCGAGCTTCGCCTCTTCTTTTCCCACGACAAAAATCCTGACAGGTTCGCCGATGACAATTCGAACTGATACAAGCTGTCCCTCTTTTTTTATATCTGGTCGAGAGAGATCTTCAAAATTCCCTTGAGCGAATACAAACTGAGATATAAAAACACAAATTAAAGCAAATCTCATCTGTCCTCCTTTTTCATTGCGCAACCCAGCCGCCATCCACGGCCATTGAGTGTCCAGTTACAAAAGAAGCTCTATCCGAACACAGCCATAGAACCCCGTCAACCCCTTAATTAAAGACAACTAGACGTGAGCTTCCCCCAGTTTGCCGGACACAGAGTTAGCGTGCTATAAGCCCTCAGAAGACTGGGGAAGGAGCACATGAAATGGAAAGAAGAAGCAGAAGGTCATTCACGAATGAGTTCAAGGCTCAGGCTGTGGATCTCGCAG
>CAUJGP010000020.1 GCA_963170155.1 Bdellovibrionota bacterium
TTTGCCCAAGGCTATGGCCTCTTCTTTAAACTCTTCTGTAAATTTTCTCTTTACTCCTCTGTCTCTCTCTTCCACGATTTACTCCTCCACTTTGGGTTAAACCGCTTAAACGAGACTGTCCACTAAATTTGGGGAACTCCAAGTTTTGGCACCATAGCCTCTTGACATTTTTTTATCCGACAACAAAATAAAAATAGATACAACAGGGCTTTTGCAAAAAAATTGTAACTTCTTTTATCCAATGCGTGCCCTGGACGTTATAGAAGGAGGTGCAAAAATGAGATCGTCAGGTATCCCGCCAAACCCTCTGCCGTGATTACGGCAAAACAAATCAATCATTTAATTTAACAATCTAGCTGAAAGCTCGCGGTTATTTTTAATGGCCTCAGCTTTTAGGCTTAATTTTTAGGAGGGGATTATGACAAGTGATCTTCAGTTTGAATTTATGGGCTTTAACCCAGATGAGAAAATAAAGAACTTCGTTTCAAGGGTCGCGGAAGCACTTCATTACAGTGCGCCTAGCGATTCTGCAATGAAGCTCGTAATTGAGAAGAGTAAGAACGCCATTCGTGCTTCCTGCAGGATTGCTTCTCAAGCAGGAACTTTCGTGGCCGACTCAATCAGTGATAACCCTGTTAGGGCGGTCCAACAGATTGAACGAAAAATACGGAAAGAACTCGACGACTGGAAGATGCGTCGCTTTGAAAGAGCAACTTTCGAAAATGAAACCATTCAGGATGCCATTTAGGAGGATGGATATGGATTTATTTAGCCAAGATCTAATGTACGAGTTTCACGCAAGGGATCTCACACAAACCGAGGCTCTAAAGCAGTATGCCGATCATGCTGTGAAAGAAATCAAATCAACTTATGGCTGGGATACCGATGTGCAGATCAATATCGAGCCAGAGGCAAAAGATAAACATCTGTTTTCTGTTTCCATGAGTGTTTTTGGACTAAATGAGCCTGTCATTGTCAAAAAAGATGGCAAGCAAGTCCTGTCCGTTCTCAGAAAAGTTAGAAAAGCAGTGATGCGGCAGATTCACAGGCTTTCGGAAAAAAGAGTCAGTCACAGAAGAAAATTTTTATTAAAAGAACAAATTGCTTCTTAAAGAAGGGAGGATTTTATGAATTTAGACGGTGCAAGAATATACAACGAAGGAGTCGGGCTTGGACACGACTGTGAAGAAAAAATTCGTCACATCGTAAGCGCCATGAAATCGGTCTCTCCAAGTTCAGAAGTCAGTATGAGATTTGTTAAGAGTGGTCATACCTACGAAGGCTTACTCTGGGGTAAGGCAAATAATATACCTATCGGCGTCTACAACAGAGGCCCTTCAGTTTCCCATGTTCTTGATACTCTTTTAAGAAAAGTAAAAAAAGAGTGTCTCAGAATTTGGAAGCTCAACAAAGGTCAGATCAAGCCTAAGGAAATAAACCAAGGCCACGGATATTCACCGATGGCAATGACAGGTTAATTTTCAGGAGGACTTTATGGAATTGAAATTAAAAAAAACTTTGGAAGGCGCAAAGAAGATTTCACATCCACTGGGAAAGCCAGCACAGCGATATGTTGAGAATATCCTAACTCCAATATCTCTATCTGGGGTCGTCATCCCTTGGTCTAAAGCACTTAGTAGTGGGCGAAACTCTGACTTCAAACTCGTCTGTTCGAGCGGCCTTGAGTATTTTATTTTAGCCGATCCCGAATGGCGAGACGTTTTATCCTGGTATAGCTGGGAAGAAGTCAAAGTCATCGGCCTTCTCAATGTGTCCAACATGACGATCATTCCCCAAAAGGTTTTTCCGAAAGGTCCAACGGGCGAAAAAGAAAACGTCATTGATCTGGCCGCCTGGAAAAGCCGAGATTTTGTAAAAAAATTGGTTAAAAATGTAAACGATTTGGTGCTTATCCCTGCGGCTGTCTGCGCAGTGATGGCCTAATTAAGTTATTACCCGCTTTGGCGGTACTAGAGAGGAGGACAAGATGTTTACTGAATCAATTCAACCAATCCAACAAACAAATTTTAAGGCCAATACTACTCACTTCAATCATAGCGGCGAAACGTTTCATGATATTTTTCAGCGTTGCCTGAACAATAGTCATCACTCTCGTTCTCCTAAGATTGAAGTAACGGGTGTTCTTGTTCCGTTTGACAGAGTTATCGCTGGTCAAGCGTACAAATTTAAGCTCGACTCTGATTCAAAGGAATACACACTTGGCCTGAATAAGACCCTTGAAGGAATAGCTAAAAAAATTGAGTGGGAAGAGGTAACTGTCAAAGGTTGGCTTGATCTTCACACTAATGTCCTTGAGGTTGAGAAAATTAGCGTGAGCCAATCAAACGATCCCATAAAAACCGCCCTTCCCTCAGATGATCCTTATTTTGATGCTGAATTTTATCAAAAAACTATTGCTCGACGTGGAAAGCTCGAACCAGAGCCTGATTATTTAGCGTCGTAAAGGAGGATATTTGTGATCGGTTGGCCTCTTCTAAACAGAAAAAAACGGGAAGACAGAAAACGAGTTGTACTCATCACTGGAGCAAGTACAGGCTTGGGACTGGCTTTGGTTAAAGAGCTTTCTCAGTCAGGAAAGTTTCATGTGATCGCAACAGCCAGGGGATCTTCGCTTGCACGATTCGGTGCTACAGGAATTACTGAAAGCAGTGATCTTTGGATAAGACCACTCAATGTGCTTCTTAAATCCGATCGTGATTCTGTTATAGAAGAGGCCAATCTAAAACTGGGTGGAATAGATGTATTGATAAACAATGCGGGTTATTGCTTGAGAGGTGTTGTTGAACAAGTAAACGAAACCGAACGACTCAAGCAAATAGACACAAATTTTCGAGCACCAATGGCCTTGATTCGCGGTGTTCTTCCGCACATGAGAAAGAAAAGATCGGGACACATTATAAACATTTCCTCTGTTGGCGGAATGATGGCCATGCCGACAATGTCGATCTATAGCGCCTCAAAATTTGCGTTAGAAGGAGCTACCGAAGCCCTGTGGTATGAGGTTCGCCCGTGGAAAATTAAGGTTTGTTTGATTCAGCCTGGATTCATCAATTCAGATTCATTCAAAAATGTTGAGCTTACGCGGGAGAGTCGAAAATCCCTTCAGGATAAAAATAACCCTTATTATTACCACTATAGTTCGATGGCTCCATTCATTGCTAAAATGATGAGGCTCTCCCCATCGACGCCTGAAAAAATCGCCAGAAAAATCATTAAGGTCATTAACAGTAATAAACCACCGTTGAGGGTTCCTGTCACTGTGGATGCGTATTTCTTTGGCTTAATTAGAAAGCTCCTGCCTAGAAAATTGTATCACGCAATTATGTACTACTCATTACCCAGGGTGTTTCGTTGGGGTGAAGATGAGCATTACTTTATGGATGCAGAATATGAGCGGCGTGACGCTGAAAAGGAGTTAACTGAGCAGAAACTTCCTCTGCCAGAGCCGAACTCAATTAGCAGGCCATCTAAATTGGAGTGGTCAGGTAAGAGCGGTTTAAGTATTTTGAATGAAATAGGGTCATTTCATAACAATAAGGGCGCCTAGCAAAATTTGGCTACAAGATCCTATCTCTATTTTGCTTCGACTCGCACGAGCAATCCCAGTAACTCGCTCTTTTTGAACCTATTCTGACCCATGAGCTTGTAGTGTGGGACTTTTTTTAATGAAACGAGATTACGAAAGCTCTTTTCTGTGTACCCTAGAAGAGTTGCTGCTTCGGAAGAGGTTAAAAGAATTTCGTCTTCGGTGAAGGCTGCGGTTGAAGGCGAGGCTTTCGTGTCTTGAGTGACGGGTTTTTCTTCGGCCACTTGAATAGGTGTAGGTCTGATCGGCTGACCTAATCGCCTTGCTTCAGCCTCAGCGCGGTCCTGCGCTCGTCTCATATCCGCAAACTCTTTTAGCATCTCACTTACGGTCTTTGTCTTGGTTCCATTTTCATCCATCGTTTTTATCTCCTGTTCTTCTAAGATTGGCGCAGAGCCATTGAAAACGATGGAATGAAATGGATTCGATTTGAGCGGAACTGGAATTCCCCATGAAAAGTGGACAGTCAGTTAAGCGAGTTGTCTCAGTTTATACATCTCAGGGCTTAAATAGCCAAGAGAAGAATGCCTTCTTTTTCTATTGTACCAAGTCTCAATGTACTCAAACACTAATGTCC
>CAUJGP010000021.1 GCA_963170155.1 Bdellovibrionota bacterium
AAAAGAGTTTCTTCTTTGGGAGGGAAGACGCGAGTGCTGCGGGAATAAGTGTAGGCCAACCACCCACTCCAATCATGACCCTCATATTTAAACAGAGTTTCCGCACCATAGGCTTTGCCTGAACCAGAGTTGTTATAGTTCTCAAGACTCAAGACTCCGTCGCGTGTGACTAGGGTGTTTGAGGGAGTCACGAGTTTTGAAAAATGGCGGTGAAAAACAGTGAAGTTCCACTGCCACCCATGACTGGCCCCTTCGCGAAAATCTTTATCAAAGCCAAGCGCAAAATGCTCAGCATGAGGAGCTTTGATATCAGGGTTGCCAAAATCCTCAGAGAGCTCTTGGGGTTCGGGCTCTTGAACATATTGGCCCCAAGCGGTTCTTAAATCCAAACTTTCACTCCATTTTTGTTTTACTTCAAATCGGGGTGTGACCAAATTTTCCTTTGTTCCTTGGAACTGATCCCACCTTAACCCTGGAACAAAAGTCCATGAGTTGTACGTCAGATCATTTTTCCAAAAAACCCCAAGGGCATTCAATTGCCCCTTGATGTTGGCATCAACTGTTTCGGCGCTGCCGATGGGATTCAAGATGCCTCCTTCGTTGGAAATTTTGGGAATTTTGGTTTTTACTTTTGAGCTACGGTAAAGATTATCAAATCCCACTTGTGTGGACCAGAAAGGCTGGAGTTTCTGAGTCCAATCACCGCGCACGGATAAAACATGGCTTTGTAAATTAAAATAATTGGTGCCGAAAACAGTTTCGATAACATCACTGCCGTAGGCAAGGGAGAGTGAGCTTTGTCGTTCTTCATCCCACTTTCTGTTCCATTGGGGGATGATGCGGTAAAATCGTGTGAGGTTGCTGAATTTTCCCCGAACGGAGGGATCTTCATCAAAGGGTTGTTTGAATAAAAAACCCAAGGTGTCTTGAGAAGCGATAAA
Organism: Bdellovibrionota bacterium; assembly: GCA_963170155.1. GTDB lineage: Bacteria > Bdellovibrionota > Bdellovibrionia > Bdellovibrionales > Bdellovibrionaceae > CAUJGP01. The sequence continues at coordinate 942 of CAUJGP010000021.1, forward strand.
AACGGTTTTTAGTTGGTCTCTTTCATTGAAACGTTTTTTATGGATTACGGTTAAATCTGAAAATTCTGGAGCCACGGTTAAATTGAAATTACTGTTGTTTTCAAGAGCTTTCCCTAAAACAAACCCGATGTAACTCACTCTCCCGCCCACAAGAATCGAGCTGTCTTCATCCAGTTGGCTTTCAAACATTCCACCGGATTTGAGAGAATCAATGAAGAAGAACCCTTTTTTCTTTCGCGGCAACTTTTCTTGCGAATCCGTTTTCAGAGAAATAATTCCTCCCAAAGCTCGGGAGTAATAGGCTCCGAATCCCGCCGAGAGATAGTCCACTTGTTCCAGGGCTTCAGGCATCACCACCGAAGACAATCCGCCAAAGTGAAAAACGAGAGGGATACGATGCCCATCTACATCGTAAGAAGTGTCTTTAGCAGCGGATCCCTGCACCACAACCTGCGAAGAAAAGCCTTGCACTCGATTGATTCCTGGAAGGTTTTGAACCGCTTTGACCGGATCGCCGTTAGCCCCTGGCATATTTAAAAATTCTTTTTGGGTCAGTGTTTTTTGGCTTCCGTCTCTTTTCTTTTTGTCTCCCACAACGGTGGTTTCAAAACTATTGTAAGAGATTTTCTCCAGGTACAATGTTCTCAAAGGATTGGTGTCAGCAAGCGTTTGGCGTTCTTGACGTTCGAGTTTTTGATATCCGGTTAAATTTACGACGAGAGTGAAGTCTCCCGCGATCACTCCATCAAACTGAAACTGCCCCTGTGAATCGGTGATGGCTTTCAATTTTTGCGGAAGTAAGAACACATTGACGTTTGAGAGTGGAATCTTTGTACCCTTTTCAAGCAGGAGGCCTTGAATACCTACGATGGATTCTGGAGGTGTCAAAGGAAGAAGAGAGTTTGGCGCTTCGGGAGAAGCCCCATAAGGTCTTTGGAGAAAGAAAAAAATCCATAGGAAAAAAATAAAATAATTTTTATTGATCATGCTAACGAGTCTCCAAAACGAAACGATATGTGTATCTGATTTTAACGGCAACGGCATTCTGATCCAAGAGTGCGGGTTTGAACTTTACACCCTTCACGGCTTCTACCGCGGCTTCATCCAAACCATACCCAGGGCCGGAAATCAAAGTGACACTTCGAACTTTTCCTTCGGCATCAATGAGCAGCTCCATAATGACAGGCCCTTCCACATTGGCTTCGCGGGCTTTGGGGGGATAAGGAATGCGGACGTCAGAAATCAGAACCGGCATGTTGGTCACTAAAAATTCATCCGTAGGATTTGGCAGTGAGGTTGCGTCTTCTTCATTGAGTTTTTCATCATCTTGTTCTTTGGAGAGGGTGTTCCCTTCTTTGAGAGTCACAGTGTTGGCAGCATTTGTCGGTGAGGAGGCCGTGAGAGCATTGCGATTAAGGCCGTAAACGGCTCGTGCTTTTGGTCCTTCTATTTTTTTTGCAATAGGCTGAACGATCGGTTGGTCATCCATAGGGCGACTCAGTGTTTGAGGTTCTTTTTGCTGAATAACGGTAAATTCAATTTTTTTTACCTTTACTTTATCTCCTTGAAGAGTGGTCATTAAAGCAAAAAAAATCACTAAAATAAAATGAATGGATGCTGAAATCACAAAAGGTTTTCGTGACCACTCTGCAATCAGAATCGTATTCACATGAAGATCCATAAGCTTTTCATTCTTTACCATCCTCTGGTATTTTTTCTATTTGAAGGGCGAATTTTTCTAAACCCGCGCTTTTAATCAAATCGATGATTTTAACCACTTTGCCGTAGTTCAATTCAACATCAGCGCTGATAATGGCTTGAGTATCTTTGTTGTCCTGTAGATTTTTTTTAATTTCTTCCATCAGTTGTGTTTCGGAGGTCACAATTCCATTGAGCAAAATTTGCTCTTGTTTATTGATGGCCACTCCTAAAGTGTTCACTCGCGGCCCATCAGCACTTTTTGTTTGAGGAAGATGAATATCCAATAAATCTTTCATAAGAATGGGAGTCGTCACCATAAAAATCACCAGAAGAACCAAAACCACATCCACAAAGGGTGTGATATTGATGGAAGAGACTAAAGCTCCGTCATCTGTCTCTGACAGATTTTCAGTTCCGGCCATGGGAGGTTCCTTTCAATTCGGAAATATACAAGTCACGCAAGGTTTCCGCTTTGATCACCAAGTCTTTGATGGATTTTGTAAAAATATTGAAAGCGATCACAGCAGGAATAGCGACGAAAAGGCCAAAGGCTGTTGCAAATAAAGCCTGAGAGATTCCACTCATTACAGAAGCTGTTCCAGATTGCGCTCCGAGATAGGCGAACGAGCGAATGATCCCAAGAACTGTTCCAAAGAGCCCAATAAAAGGAGCGTTGGAGCCAAGGGTGGCCAGAACAGCAAGACCCTGATCAAGCTTCATTTTTTCTTCTTTAATGTATCCAGAAAGGGCGGCGTTAATGGCTTCGGTGTTTTGATGGGCTGAGACCAGAGCGTTCGCGGCACCTCTGAGCAATGGAATTTTTTCTTCACTCTTTTCCTCTGTAGGGATTTCGTTTTTCAAAGTGATGAGTTCTTGTTTTTTAATTTTACTTTTTAACTCCATGAAGGGAGCATTTTTTCTCTGCCATTGGATGATTCGATAGCGATCGATAATAATGCTGATGGACCAAATAGAGAGGCCAAATAAAAGTAATAAAATAATTTTTTCGGCAATATCTGTGGCATAAATCAGAAAATCCATTGTTTGTTTCTCCAAAGAAATAGAAATTGTTTGAATACTTTAAAAAGTAACAATTTTTCCTGGGGTTATACAAGTATTTATAATGCTAGTTATAAGCTAGCTGTGAGGAGCAATTGATATTGGGAGAATTTCAATGAAGTTCAAGATCTGTGATGATACTCACAACACCTTTATTCCTTAATATGTGTGCCATATCTTGATCATTCACCGTCCATGCGGCCACAGGAATTTTTCGTTCAGAGAGTCGTTTCATTAAGGAGGGTGTAATCATTTTTTTATCCAAATTAAGCATATTGGCGTGGGCAAAACCCCCTAGCCAAAATTGGCGAAGGTAGATTCTACTATCAGGGTCGGAGTCATCATTGGTTGCTAAGAGAGCTCTTGGAACTTCCGGTAAATTTTTCCAGAGAGTGCGCAAAGTTATGGGGTTAAAGCTTGAAAAAATAATGCGATGGTGGACGTTGAGTTTTTTTACAACTTCGATCACTTTTAAAGCGACCCTTTGGTCTTTGATGGATCGATTTTTAATTTCGATGTTAATAAAACGAGGAACGTCTTTATCCGTTAAGACGTCTTCAAGACTGGGGGCGTTAGCATAGGTCTTGAGTTCTTGTTGAGTGAGATCGCTGATTTTTTCCGGTCGCTGAGCTAAGCGCATCAAATCAGTGTCATGGAAAACAACAGGCACAGCATCAACGCTGAGTTGAACATCCAGCTCAATCATGGAATACCCACGACGAGCGGCTTCTCTAAAGGCTTCTAAAGTATTTTCTTGTAAACCTTCGCCGCAGTATCCCCGATGAATTTGATAGGGGGGAAGTTGAAAGCTGGTTGTAGGCCAGGAATCAGGTCGCCAGTTATGGAAAAACCTTACGAACAAATAAAGCAATATTAATACAGATAAAAAAATAAAACTCATTATTCAGCTTTTTTATTAGGAGCTTTAGGAAGGCTGTTTTGATAATCTGAGATAGAATTATTTAACGTGTTTTCAGCGTGATATTTTTGTATTTCTTCTTCCACTTCTTTTTTAGCATGCATTTGAGTGATTCCTTTCACCTTTAAACGGTCTTTTTGGGCGCTTAAAAAGAGTCCATTTTTGGGGGTGTAGAGAATATATTTATTATTCGCAGGAAGATAAACGTAAATATCAAAAGTGACAGGTGTGTCTGTTGCGAGATCATTGAGATCGATATTCAACATTTCTTGTTCTTCAGATTCTTTTACTAAAATATTGGTTTTCCTCACTGGAAAGAAGGCTAGAACCACTTCGCTACCATCATGGATGGATTTTTTTAAAAACTCTGCTTTTTCCAAAGCCCAACTTTCAAAATTAACCGATCGAATATGAATCTCCATGGGTTTGTTGTTGTTGAGCAAAGCACCCTCTTGTTGAAGCACTTCAACCAGTTTATTCTGTATCGCAAGAAGAAGTTCCGTATCTATTTTACGGTTTTTACCCATGGCGGCGACGAGAAAGCCTCGAAATGTCGTTGCATCGACTTTGAAGCAAATGCAATCTTGTGCAATTTCTATTTTTTCAATCGGCAGAGAAGACGATGACGGTTTAACGGAGCTGTCCAGGATATTTTCTATTTTATTTTTAAAATCAGGTGATGATTTAGGTAAAGGCTCTTGTTTTTCAGAGGAATCAATGTTCGTAAGATAGGGATAGTCTTTCTCTTTTTTTGTAGAAGAGGAAAGATGTTGTTTTTTAACTCTACTTTCATGTTCAGCAAGGATTTCTACATTGGAAAAACCATTCTTTTTTGCTGTGGATGCCAATGCGGTTTCAGTTTCAGAAGTGGGAGTTGTTTCATCCGGAGCTTCAAGAAATTGAATGATGCTGTCTTGAATTTTTTTTCTCTCTTCAGGATTTTGGAGAGGATTCACCGTATTTTTTTTATTGGATGCCGTGGCTTGTTTAGCTTCTTTCTCGATCCGTAGAACCAGTCTTTCTATGGCGGGTCCGCTGACGGGTGGAAGGACCTGATAGGGGACGGCGATTTCCTGTAGCAGTGCCATATTGGAAGCATTGGCGAGGTCTATGTATGAAATAAATTGAAGTTCAGGGAATGGTTTAAAGAGCTGTGGAAATTGCTTCACTTTTTTTTCTGGGTGATTAGCGCATAAAAAAAAGTAATCCACTTTATTTTCAAAAAAAATTTGAACAGAATCTATCAAGCGCGTAGCTGATAAGACTGACCAATCGCGAGATAAAAGAAATTGTTCTGCAGATTGCAAAGAGAGGGGATTTGATTTGAGAATCAAAATAGTTTTAGGCGATCCTTTTTTTATCTCATTACTCATTTAGAGATCCTTCTCCATTCATCAGTCCGTAGGCACGGTTCCGCTGTGTGGGTATTGAGGATACTGTGAGTTTTATGCGAAGGCATAGAACCCCTTACCTTTCATACCTCTCGACTCATTATGAGCTTAAAGAGTGGTCTTGACAAGAGGGACAAAGGGCTGAGGAATCTCTTTACGAAAGATCGTCCTCTAAAAGCGATAAAAGATCCAATTGTTTTGGTTGTTTGATAATTTGTGGAAATCGCAGTTCCATTTTTCCACTCAGAATTTGTAGGTTAGAAAGGGGAAGAGTGAGAGAGGCCCCTGAAATTTTTTTGATGAGATTTAAAAAAAGATGACCGCAGTAAGTGGCATCTTCCTCAGCACGATGAAAGTCGGTGGTGGGAATATTTAAATACTGGACCAATGTCCCCAGTTTATAGTTAGGGAGTCCAGGAATAATTTTTCGAGAGATGGCTAAAGTATCCAGAACAAGACCCTTTGGAGCTTTGGATTCAAATTTTTTAATGGAAGCTGTAAGGAATTGAGCATCAAAGTTCGCGTTGTGTGCAACCATGATATCATCGCTACAAAAATCAGCAAAAGGATCAAGGAGATCTTCAATGACAGGCTTACCTTTAACCATTTCATCAGTAATGCCATTAACTTGACTTGCTCCAGGAGGGATTGATCTCTTGGGATCGATCAAAGTAGAAAACACAGAGTCAACAACTCCATCCACAAAGCGAACAGCACCAATCTCGATGATAGAATCATTTCCAGGTATGGTTCCCGTTGTTTCAACGTCAAAGGCAATAAAGCGCATATTTCAACCCCTTTTTTCTTTGATATCGAAATCTTCTTTGGATGACAAAACATTTATCCGTATCATGAGTCCTTTATCTGTGCGCAATAAAATAAAGAGTAGAAGATGATGCAAGGTGAAATCTGCTTATGTCTGGCGCAAGTCTGTTGTTTGAAGATGGATGCAAGTTTATTATCAATAATATGAGAGTCATGAAATTTTTAGTGGAAGCACAAGAGATCAGAGGTCAATGTTTAGAGGGAGAGACTTTATTAAGTCTTGCTCTTCGCTTAAAACTGCCTCTGCATCACAGTTGTGGAGGAATGGGAACCTGTGGCACTTGCAGAGTTGTTGTTCGAGAAGGTTTGGAGCAATTGCCATCACCTGGTGAGGTTGAACAAGAGATGATCCAAGACCGTGGCTTCTCTAAGATCGAACGACTGGCTTGCCAGTTAGAACCCATCGAGGGGTTGATTGTTGAAATTCCCACCTCTTCCTTTTAATGAGATCAATGAAGGGTTTTTCATAAGCTTCATGATTTTTGCTGTCGAAGAATATCTCTAATCTCTGCAAGAAGTACCTCTTCTTTAGTGGGAGGAACAACAACAGAAGGAGCGGCTTCTTCCTTTTTTTTCAATCGATTGATCAGTTTGATCATTGCAAATATGACAAAAGAAAGGATCAAAAAATCAAGTGTGACTTGAATAAAACTCCCATATTTGAGTGTCACTTGAGGTTCAGTGCCTTCAGCGGCTTTTAAGACATAGGAGAAGTTTGTAAAATCCATGCCACCGATTAAAATACCGAGTGGAGGCATGATGACATCTGAAACCAGGGATGAAACGATCTTTCCAAAGGCTCCACCAATAATGATACCCACAGCCATATCGATCGCATTGCCTTTGATGGCAAAATTTTTAAATTCTTGAATGAGACCCATAATCATAACTCCTTTTTTCCAACATACGACTAACAGCCATCGAAGGCTGGCGAGGCGGTACTTTCTTATGATTGAGTTAAAAATTCAAATTAAAAAATAAAAATGAGCTTATGGGAGCTTATTTTTCTAAAAGAAAGATAAAATAGTCTCCAAAACTTTACTCACTTCGGATTGTCGTTGGAGGTAATATTGAGCTTGAGATGTGTTCTTTTTTCCAACCCGTACGCTCAACAAAGCGGGGCTTTTTAATTTAAAGACATCTTCATCCGTATCATCATCACCAACATAAAAGATTTTTTTAATCTTTTTAACCCTTTTTAATTCAAGAAGGGCTGTTCCTTTGTGGGGTGAATGGGCAGGAATGATATTGTAAACACACTTTCCATGAATAATTCGAGGAGATGGTTTCAATTGCTCAATGGTATCGGCTATTTTTTTGGCAGATATTTTTTTATTTTTTGAATCTCTGAAATGGATTGAGAGAGAGTATTTTTTATTTTCTATAAAAACACCTGGACCCAGGTGGTGTCTTTTTAATTGCCGAAGCCATTGTTGACAAAGTTTTTTAGCTTTCATTTGTTTGGATTTCCAGCGATGGATGCCTTCCAGGCCATGATTGCCAACCAAATCAATATCTGGAATATCAATTCTTTTTTTTAAATCATCAACTCCTCGGCCTGAAATGATAGCGACAGGGGCAAGGCAAGAAAGTCGCATTAAGAAAGCGTGGTTGCGACGGGAGAGTGTAGCCTTATCGGCATTTTTGCTTATTTTAGCTAGCGTGCCGTCAAAATCAAAGGCAAAGAGTGTGTTTTTTTTGGAAAGTTGCTGAATATGTTTCAAGAATTTTTTTTCAAATAAATAATGCATTTTAGAAAAAACCTTTATGATCAGCGCTTGGTTCTCCAAACAAACGAGTCCGTTGGCGGAGTCTCGCCGCATCGATGAGCATCTTACCGGCCCAGCGATAAACATTAAACTCTTGTATGAGCCCTCTCATACTGCGAATACGGTTTCTTTGATCTTCAGGTTTCATTTCCAGGGCTAATTTTAAAGCGGCGGCACATTCATCAATGTTGTAGGGATTTACTATAATGGCTTCTGCAAGTTCTCTGGCGGCTCCTGTAAATTGACTTAAAATTAAGACACCTTGCTCATCATCTCTGGCCGCAACAAATTCTTTCGCAACTAAATTCATCCCATCATGGAGACTGCTGACAAAACAAAGATTGGAGCCCCTAAAATACTCATAAACCTGATGGGGTTCGTGATGTTCAATTTTTAAAAGAATGGGTTGGTAATTTTCATTACCGTATTTTTTGTTAATTTTCGAACAAAGGGATTTAACATCGGCTTCAAAGTGCTGATATTGATCAATAGACGAGCGAGAGGGTGCCGCAATTTGAATAAAGGTGAATTTTCCAACCCATTGGGGATCCAACTCTAAGAGACGTTCCACAGCGAGGAATCTTTCTAAAATCCCTTTTGTGTAATCCAATCGATCCACTCCGATCCCAATAAGGCGATCAGGAGGAAGATTATTCATGGATCTAATTATTTTATGGCATTCTCGTACCGATTTTTGTTGAGCCAGCCATTTTACCGGATATTCGATGGAAATAGGATAACGATTAATCGCAGTGAGATGACCATTGTGACAAATCGTAGAGGTTTCTCGGTCAATGCGGCTTTCGATAAAACGATCAATGGTATCTATAAAATTATTGCAATGGAATCGTGTGTGGAAACCAATAATACTGCTTCCGAGCAAGCCTTCTAAAAGCTCTTCTCGCCATGGGCAAACACTGAAAACTTCAGGATTCGGAAAAGGAATGTGCCAAAATGTGATAACAGTGGCTTTGGGTAGTTTCTCTCGGATCATTTTGGGGAGTAATGCAAAATGAAAATCCTGGATGAGAAGAACGGGATTTTCTGTTTTTGCTTCTTCAACCACAGCCTCTGCAAATTTTTTATTGACGTTGATATACTGTTGCCAATCTTTGGATTTAAAAATGGGCCGTACATGGGCAATGTGGCAAAGAGGCCAAAGTCCCTCATTGGCAAATCCATAATAATAGCCGTCTTCTTCTTCTTTCGTGAGCCAAACTCTTCTCAATTGATAACTAGGATTATCGGGAGGAACCTGAACATGATCAAATTTATCCACAACATCTTTATCAGCACTTCCACTTCCATGGGCAATCCATGTTCCAGAGCAAGCTCTCATAATGGGTTCTAAAGCGGTTACTAAACCGCTGGCGGGAAAGCGAACTTCTATTTGATCATTATTTCTAACGTGAATATAAGGTTCTCTGTTGGAAACAATTAAAATTTCATCACCTGTGAGTTCACCCTGTAGGATTTCTTTGAGAGCCTTAGGGCTCCAACTGATCTGGTTCTCATCTTTGACGCGTCTTTCTGTTTCTAAATCGCGAACTAAAGTTCTTAAGTCTTTAATAAAAGGGCGAAGTTCCGGGGTTGCATGACGAGAGGAGGGGCGTATGAGGCCTTCACCCTTTAAAATAGAGCGTAATCCTTTGACCAAACCCAACCAACTGAGTTGAGCAACGATCACCGTTGTCAGAGAGATGATGGCTGCCAAGCCTAAAAACAAAGAGACTAAATATTTTTTAGTGTCTTCGCTTCGTCGTTGGATAAAAGCGATGTCATGCACCAATATCAGTTGTCCCAAGAGTTTATCATCATCATCAATGATCGGATAAAATGTCAGGTGCACTTGGCCTCTGGGGTCTTCAGAAATTCGACTCATGGGTGTTCGGGTTTGATTGATGGGTTCACAAGGAATATTGGGTGGGAGAGTTAGTGTCTTATAAATTAATTTATTTTGTATGTCGCAATAAGCTAAAGCATAGAGTCTTTCATCTTGAATGATTCGATTGAATAATTTTTGTAGATTCGTTTGCGTTGGATTCTTGAGTGCTTCGACAATGGAATCATGAACAGCGTTTGTGATCAACTTTGATCGTATTTCTAAATCCCTATTGAACCATTTAAAGGTCAGAGAGTCTACAAGAGGCACAACGCCATAGGCAATTAGGCCCAATACAATAGCTAATGGAACAATAAATCTCAGTGATAATCTCATGGCTCGACTTTACTTTGTAATCGCTTGAAAGTAAACTTTTATAAGTCTATCGAATTTTTAAGGAATTATAACCATGTATACATCAGGATTAATCGGTAATTGTCAGGTGGCGGCAATTGTTTCTGAAAAGGGCTCTATAGATTGGCTGTGTATGCCACGGCCTGATAGCGAACCTATTTTTGGTCGTTTGCTCGATGCCGAAGGCGGTCATTTTTCAATTGAAACAGCAGGTCCTTCTCAAGGAAAGCAATTTTATTTACCAAACACTGTCGTGCTTGTAACAGTGGTGACTTTTGATGACGGGAGCGCTTTTCAAATCACTGATTTTTGTCCACGCTTTTATCAACATGGCCGAGTGTACAGACCCAGCGCTCTTTTCAGAAAAATTGAACCTATCAAAGGAAGCCCCACTGTAACGATCAAGTGCAAACCGATCAAAGGATGGAGTAAAGAGCCTGTTCCCATTGTTCGGGGTAATAGCCACCTTCGATATGAAATCAGAAATGATCAATTACGTTTAGTCACGAATATGCCTTTGACTTATTTGTGCGACGAAGTCTCTTTTACATTAAAAGAAACAATTTATTTTGGATTAACTTGGAGTTTTGGGATCGAAGATGATTTGATACAAGTGACCAATCATTTTTTAGAACAGACAATTCAATACTGGAATGGGTGGGTGAAGCATTGTTCTATTCCCACTTTGTATCAAAAAGAAACCATATTATCATCTATGATTTTAAAACTTCATTGCTATGAAGACACAGGTGCTATTTTAGCGGCCTTTACAACCAGCTTACCAGAAGAGGTTACAGGTTCGCGCAATTGGGATTATCGGTACTGTTGGCTGCGTGATGCTTATTTTGTTTTGTCGGCCTTTCAAAATATAGGTCACTACGAAGAAATGGAAGGATTTCTTAAATTTCTTTTGAACATAGCTGAGAGGCACGAAAGTAGTTTGGAAAAATTAAGTCCTGTTTATAAAATTGATCTTTCTCTTCCTCTGCCAGAAAAAATCCATGAGAATTGGCGTGGTTATTTAAACTCCCGGCCTGTGCGAAGTCATAATCAGGCGGCAGAACACATTCAAAATGATGTGTATGGAGAAATGATTTTAGCCTTGGCCCCTATTTACTTTGATGAGCGCTTTCATCATTTGCGTACAAAAGACCATGATCAGCTGCTTGAAACTCTCGGGCGTCTTTGTATTAAAAATATTTCTCAACCTGATGCGGGCCTTTGGGAGCTGCGCAATGGTTGGCAAGAACATAGTTTTTCAAACTTGATGTGTTGGGCTGGTTTGGATCGGCTTTCCAGAATTAAAGAACGTGGTTATTTACAGAACTTCAAAATTGATTTAAAAAAATCGCAACGAGTGGCTGAAATGGCCATTCATGCCGCTGTCAAAGAAGGAATTCTTCGAAACGGTCCTCGTGATGACTCTTTAGATGCGGCTCTTTTAGAGCTAACGACATTGAGGTTTCCAGATTTTGAGCTTAACAAAAAAACAATTCTTAAAATCAGAGAAGAACTAAATTTGGATGCCGTTGAGAAGACAGGAAGCTTTCTCTATAGGTATAAAAGAAAAGATGATTTTGGCGACCCTCAATCTGCTTTTTTAATTTGTTCTTTTTGGTTGGTGCAATCGCTTTCTCGTATTGGAGCTCTGGATGATGCTAAAAAAGTGATGGCAGACGCGATGACTGCCGCTAACAGCCTGGGACTTTTTTCTGAACATTATAATCCGCATATAAAACTTCAATCTGGAAACTTTCCCCAGGCTTATTCTCATGTGGGGCAAATCAATGCGGCTTTTGCTGTGAGCCCCAAGTGGAGTGAAATCCTTTGAGGTTTGGGATTCCGACGCCTTGAATCTGGATTTTTTTCAAATAGAAACTACAGAAACCAAAAGCAAAGAGCCGCCATCAGTGTTGGCGGCACAGCACTTAAGAATAAATAAACAGGGCTAATGCCCTCTTTGCCAAAAGAAGGGCTGAGAATTCCAAAACCAGCAGGGTTAGGGGCATTGGCAATCACAGTGAGTCCACCACCCGTTACGCTTCCTGCAACTAAGGCGTATTTAGCGGTATCACTGAGAGTGGGAACAAGAGAACCCAGATAAGTAAGTGCGGCATTGTCTGTTACAGCTGTGAGAGCGATGCTTCCTAAATAGAGAGGGACGACGTCCAATTGAGATAACAGGGGCTCTAACCACCAACGTTGAGGGCTTCCTAAAACTACCAATCCGCTCAGAAAAAATCCAACAAGTAAACTTTCACGCAGCTTAATTTCGTTTTGATACTCTTTAGTTACTGTGACCAAGCCTAGAAAGAAGAGAAAAAATCCCACAAAGACCACGGTGTGATGGGATGTCAGCACAATGGCGGCGAGAAAGAAGAGGTGGGTTGCGGAGACCCAAAAAGGCATCGATGTATTGTTTTTCGAATTTGATTTGATTTTAAGTTGTATGAGTTCTTTTTTAAAAAGAAAAGCAACCAGGCTCGTTGTACCGATAACAGCGATCATGGCTTTCCAACCAAAGTGGGTGAGCATATATTGTAAGTCCCAATTCCATTTTCCTGCGACCATCAAAACGGGAGGGGCTGCATAAGGAGTTAAAGTACCGCCAATAGAAATATTCACAAAAAGCAGTCCTAAGGTCGCATACATGAATTTAAGTGAGAGATTATTTTTGTAAAACCGATCCAATAAAATGAGAGCGGTGACAGTCATGGCTGCGGGCTCTGTGATAAAACTGCCCAGCAAGGGGCCGAGGATCAGGCAAGTCAAATAAAATGGAATTTGTCCGGGAAGGGGAATGAGTTTAGAGCTAAAATGAATCAGCCCAAACGCCGTATTCAGAATAGGGCGGGTAGAGCATACGGCCATAATGACAAAGACAAAAAAAGGTTCGGTAAAATTTTGTTTTTCGAGATATTCAATGGCTTCTTTTGAACCATGAAGAATACTAAAATAGCTCAGAAAAATCAAAGCCCACAAGCCAAACACCACTTCAATTTCACCCATGAGGTGGAAAAAATTTTCTCCCACAGAGCCGTTAGGATAAGAGTGGGCCAGGCGTTGAAAAATTTTGACAGAGAAGGTGTGAAGAATAGCAAGTCCAAAACAAAGAGTCGCAAACATTTCAACTGACATAGAATAAGCCCTTCTCCTTGGTCTTACAGTTTAGTTTTTTGGTATCATAACATTGCAAAACTCAACAAAGTATAATGCAAAAGAGTTCATTTTTACAGGTTTTGTAAAGTGATGCTGACTTAAAACCCTTGGGCCGCTGTTTCCTTCAAGTGACAGCGCCCTGATTTTTTGTAAGTGTAGCCACCGATAAATTTATTTTTCGGCTAATAAAGATCTTAACATCCAAGCCGTCTTTTCATGGACTTGCAGTCTTTGGGTTAGCAAGTCTAAACTTGCTTCATCAGAGCCGGCCTCTGCCAGCGGAAAAATACTTCGAATGGTTTTAGCAACGGCTTCATGGCCATCCAACAATTGTTTGATCATGTTATTCGCAGAAAGAGTTTCCTCCGCTTCTGCAATTGAAGATAAGCTCGAATATTTCTTATAGGAGCCAGGAGCGTAAAACCCTAAGGATCGGATTCGTTCGGCAATAAGATCAAGGGCATTCCACAGTTCCGTGTATTGATCCATAAACATTTGATGAAGGGTGTTAAACATAGGTCCTTCAACATTCCAATGAAAGTTATGGGTCTTAAGATAAAGAATATAACTGTCAGCGAGTAGTCGAGAAAGACCATCCGCTGTTTTTTTTCGATCCCCTTCTGAAATTCCGATTTGAATTTGCATAGAGCTGTCCTCCAATATCTTATGATTGTTGGGAGCGTATTTGAAAAATTCTATTTTAGTTTTTCAAATAGACTGTTAGAAGAATTTACCTTTCAAGCAGTCTCTCAAAACCCTTAGAGGCCGGCAATTAAAAAAATATTTTTACTGAGATAATTTGTATTTTTAAAAAAGGGCTGAGCCTAATTGAGTCTTTCCTATAATATTTGAAGTGAAATGCTGAAGTGTTCTAGGGTGCCTCCTTTGAAAAGGAATTTTGCGACAGCGATAATTGCACCAAGAGATTCTGGTTTGAAAAAAACTTCAAACGATTAAAGTCGAGTTTATTGGACATAGGTTCTTATTGAGTATCAAATGTTGTGCCGTGCATTTCAGGATCACTCGATTCGCCTATTTTTCGCCTACTTTTTAATCTTATTTTATTGATATTTAATAGTAAAAAACTTGAGAAAGAAGATAACAACCCGCATTTAAGTGGAAATCGTGACATCTCTTTTAAATATTGTGTAGGATTGAACTTGGAGTTTCAATGGTAGAGTTAGTTGTTATTCTTGTGTGTTTATTTTTCAATGCTATTTTATCATGTGTCGAGATGGCTTTCGTTACAGTCTCCCGACCACACCTAAAAAAATTAGCGACAGAAGGTGATGTCTTAGCCAAAAAGGTATTGCTTTTAAAAGCAAATCCTGAACGAGTGCTTTCGGTGTTGCAAATTGGCATTACATTGGTAGGTGCTATTTCAGCTGCTGTTGGGGGAGCGGGCGCAGAAGAAGTCTTAAGTCCTTTTTACGAAGCTCGGTTGGGCGTGAATGAAGATGTTGCAGAAGGTTTAGCGATTCTCTCTGTGGTTGTGCCCATTGCTTTTTTATCTGTGGTGATAGGAGAACTCGTTCCCAAAACTCTGGCCTTGAAGTTTCCAATGAGATTTGCCAAGTTTGGAGGGACTTTCCTGCATTTTCTAGATAAGGTCTTTGCGCCCTTTGTATTTTTATTGGAATTTTCAACAAAAATTATCATTTCTTTATTTATTAAAAAGTTAGGTAGTGAATCCATGGCTGAAATATCAGGAACGATTGATATTGATAATTTAACGGATACGAATAAACAGTATGTTTTGAACTTGATTGACGTGGACAAACGCAAGGTGAAAGACATCCTTTTGCCTTGGGATATGGCCATCAAAATCAGCAAGGATGCAAGGCCGGTGGATGTTCTGGAGATCATTAAAAAATCTGGGCATACACGGATTCCGGTGCTCGAAGGGGATGTACCCATAGGAATTCTTCATTCTAAAGAGTTTATCTCCGAAAGCGAAATTTCTAAAATTGATTGGTTGCAGCTGGTTCGTCCAATTCTTTTTATTAACTTTGAAGAACCCATTCTCAATGCATTAAAGGTCTTACAGAACAACCGCAATCACATGGCTGTAATTGTCAAAGATAAAGAACCCATTGGTATTGTCACAATGGAAGATATTTTTGAAGAAGTGGTGGGTGAGATTTATGATGAAGATGACAACCCTCGAGTGTTGTTGTCATCGAATGCTCGAATTCGTACCATGAATTTACCAATAAAAAAACTTTAATGGATTCATAACATTAAGTAAGAACTCCACAACAGTGATTCCTATCAATATTCCTGCGATGAGGCTTCAATGAGTCAAAGAAAATTCAATTTTTAAATGATCTTGTCCTTGTGGAGCTATGGATTGGATCAAAGTGGGAAGCCCAAGTAATTGATCAGGAAATAATTGCACTGACTCTTGACCATCTTTTTCCAACGCTAAAGTTGAAATCAAATTAACAGGAATTCTACTGAGAGTGCTATTGATCCCCGGAATAACCACGCTTTTGATAGCACCTGTGGGTGAGAGTTTATTTAAAATTTGATTCCACCAAGAATTTCTTTTGTCTTTGGAGGATGGAGTTGTTTGAGAGGTTTTTAACACGGCTTGAACCTCTGCTTCAGACATGAGATCGCCTGCATCAATGCGGTGAAGGTTGAGTGAAAATCGATTCTTGTTGATGTAATCGAGACTGAGTAAAACAGTTCCTTTAATGGCTTGTTTATCAGGTAAAAACCAATGTTTGGATTCTGATAAATCCAAATCCATCAATCCTGTTGATTTCACATAAACCCTGTTTTTAACGTTGGGTAATTTTTCTTTGGTGACATCTTCCGCCGACATGAACTCTAATTTAGGGTTTTCCAGCAAAGTGAATTTGATATCGTATCCTCTCAAGTTGAGGTTTTCTAATATGCCATTTTTATGATTGATTTGAAAGTACCGGCTGATGAAATCAGAGCCGATGAGCAATGAAAGATCTGATGTGCTTTGGTTGACTAGCTCATTTAAGGCGCCTCCCTTTTCTTCTGAAGTCACTAGTTTTAAACCCGATAAATCATAATTTTTGCGTTGCTCTGTACTTTCAATGAAACCGTTTAAGAAGACGAGAAGTGATTGTTTCTTTGTCATTTGCATGCGTTGCATTTTAAGTCCTGCGACAATCTGAGGTTGGTTTTTATGATTTGAATCCTGCATAAAAAGTTCCGGAATAGCCATTCCGAATTCCGTATATTGATTTGAAATATCTGTCGAAATATTACCAAAGGCTTCTTTGAATTTACTTTCTTCAATCAGTTTATCGATGTGGATTTTAGCGTCCATAAGATTATTTTTAATGAATTGTTGTACGGCGGTATTAAGGGCTCTTTTGTTTTGTTCCATTTCTTTCAATTCTTGCTTATTGAGCTTTCTTTTTGTTGTTTTAGGGGTGCTTGTCAGTTTTTCCCAAGAAATATTTTTAATGTTCATACTTAAATCGGTAGATTCTAGGTTGGTTTTCATAGTGTCAAAACTTAAGAGGATCTTTTCATTTCTATCAAATTGAATTGATAAGGTTGAGTCAATAATGAGTGGATTTTTTAAACCGATGGTGGTCGTAATTTCATCAGCTCCAATGGAGCCCCATGAAATTTCTTTTGCTCTTGAGTTTTTGAGCGTGGGCAAGATCAACCCAGAATTCATTTTAATTTTAATGTTTTTAATACTGGCTCGAACGCCGAAGGCAATAGAACCATCGGCTTTCTGTTCGAGGGGGTTCAGCGCTATGTCAGAGACCTCAAAACTATAGTTCAAATCACTTATTTTTATTTGAGGAGAGATGGTGTGGATGGGTGATTCGATCAAATTGATCAAAAAAAGTTTAGCTACGATGAAGTAGGGTTTTAAATCTTGAGAGACCATTTCTTCCAAATCAGAGATTTGGTAGGTTCCCAAGTCAAAGTTTTGCGCTTCCCATTGCCCTTCATCCACGTTCATTCCTTTAAGCATGGAAGGAAGTTTTTTGTTGATTTTCTTTAAGCCTTCTGGGGAAATCCGCATGATCACAGCATTTTTCAAGGGATGTTTTTTTAAATCTTTAAGGGAATCCAAAAATTTTATGGTAGGTTGAAATTCTCCGAAAGAGCTGATGGTCGCTGGTCGCCCTCTCGTTAAAGTTGCTTTTTCGGCTAATAAAACAGAGGGAGTGCTTATGAAGATGAGCGAAACAAGGTGTAAAGGAAGCTTCTTTAAAATTATTCCGTTCATAAAAAACTCCTTAAATTAAATCATTAACGTTATAAGATTGAAAATTTTGTTTCACGGCAATAATATAACTAATTATTATTTAATAACTGGGGCATCGTAACAATAAATTGCTCATTTAAATAGATGTTATTTTTCTGACAAATGACCTAAAATGTCACTTTGAAGATTTATCAAGGTTATTTCTTAGTACGATACCAATAAAAATCATAACAAAAAAATTTTTCATCAAAACTTTATAGAACACAGTCCAATGAATGAGTGAATGAGTGAATGAGTGAATGAAATCTTAATGGATCGCAATGACGGTTATTTTTGGCATTGGGGACAATAATAAGTGCCTCTGCCAGCGAGAGTGATTTTGATAACTTTTGTTTTATGATGTTTTGAGTGGCATATTCGGCAGTATTTTTGATAAAAAACCATCAGGTTTTTAAGTCCTTCTCCCTTAGCTCCATTTGCATCTCTATATCCCCCGCCGAAGGTCGTTCCATTTGTTTCGATAGCTTCTTTTACGACTAAGGCCATAGCCGCTTTGATTTTGATAATATCTCGAGCTTCAAGCTCTCCAGCACGACGCATGGGCAGAATACCAGAGCGCGCACAAATTTCGGAGGCCATGTAGTTGCCAATGCCAGGAAAGGCCTTTTGATCCAGAAGAAATGACTTGATGATTCTTTTCGGAGATTTAAAAAATAACTCAGCAATATGATTTTCATCAAAATGGGGAGATGTAATGTCAATATCAAATGAAGATTGTTTTTTCTTGAAATTGCTGTTGTTCAAAATATAAAAGTGGCCAAACCGACGGGGATCAATGTAACTGAGGTATTTCAACGATTTTTGTGTTTGATCAATAAATTCAATATGTTTATGTTTATCCTGGATAGGCTGTTGGTTTATACGCCAGGAGCCACTCATTCCCAAGTGGGAAAGGATTACCCCATCAGGCTGCAATTCAAAGATTAACCATTTCGCATGCCGCTTGATTTGGGTAATGCAAAATCCTGTGGGGTCAAAATCTAATTGTTTAATAAGACGTGATGCGAGTGGAGAAAAAAAGCAAGTATCGACTTTAAAAGGGAGCGCAGACGCTAATTGATATCGTATGGTTTCAACTTCAGGCAGTTCAGGCATGAGTTCTTCACCTCTTTTAAGAGTGAGTTCTTATTTGATAAAATCTTATAAGTCATCTTCTGGAATCAATAAAATCAGATTTTCCTAAAAGTCATAGGTTGCATGTTGATATTTTATAGTTAATCTTAATGTTTATTAGCATGGAAGTAGAAAAATGCATTCCACGCATTATGAAAGGAAAAGGAATCAGCGATCCTTAAATGGCGCTGTAGGGTTCTGAGGAACAAGAGCTTTTTTCGTTTGGGGAAACCTTAAAGAGCTTCTAAGAGTTTTTATTTAAATCACCGAGCCGCTAACGCAATGAAGAATGACCCCTCTTTGAAAGCATTTTAAAGTAAAGCTTGAATAAAAGGAGTTGTTCATGAAATCACAACTTGTGCTTTATACCAATCCTAGATCTCGTGGAAATATTGCTATTTGGATGCTTGAAGAGTTGGGTATGCCCTACGAACGCAAAGAAATAGAGTTCAAAGACCTTAAAAATGAATCTTATTTGAAAATAAATCCTATGGGTAAAGTTCCTACACTTGTTCATAACGATCACATTGTAACGGAGGTTGCCGCCATCTGCACTTATTTGGCGGAAAGTTTCCCTGAAAAAAAATTAGGTCCCACAGCCCAGAACAGGGCATCCTACTATCGTTGGTTGTTTTTTGCAGCGGGTCCTTTGGAAGCGGCCATCACAAATAAAAGTTTGGGGGTGTCGATCTCCAAGGAACAACAATCTTTTGTTGGTTATGGAAACTATGATTTAACGATTGGCACTTTGGCTTCAGTGCTTTCTCAGGCTCCTTATATTGCTGGCGACCAATTTACTGCAGCGGATGTTTATGTTGGTTCTCAAGTTGGTTTTGCCCTCACATTTAAAACGCTTCCGGATCTCCCAGAATTTAGAACTTATTGGGAAAGACTTTGTCAGCGTGAAGCTTACAAACGGGCTCGTCCATTAGGATTTGGCTGATAGAACACCATTGGATTGTTGAATGAGAGTGACGTTGGTGCCAAAAAATCAAAAATAGACTCGTGTTCTTGCTCGAGAGCTACTTTTTTTTGACTCGGTACATTTGCACCCAGGAATTGCTGATATTCTTCAATAAGTTTGCTTCAGAGGCCCAATTTGGAGTGAGATGTCCGAAGACAGGTGATTGTGGATAGAAAAAATTCGTAACGTGTTGGTAAGAGTTGGGAATCTTTTTATTTTGGAGGACTTCTTTGGCGAGCTGGTAGGCTTCGCCGTAAAGATCTTTATAATCAAGCGATCCTAATTGCAAATAGGGCTCGCTTTTTTCAGGACATAAAAAGAACGTAGCAAATATATTTTCTTTATTCCCACTCATTTTAGGAGAGAATGAAGTTCTGAATTGGTATTTTTTAAATACAGTGTCGTAGGCGTTCTTTTTTATTCTTGAGGCAATCCCCCAAGCAATTTTTTCAAAAATGTTTTCCTTAAATAAATCAATGGAAGAGCAGTCAGGATGTTTGAGGCAGCCTGTTGAAAGACCTTCTGAAAAAATCAAACGCGCTAAAACATCGTGATCTGCAAGGTGATATTTCAAGGCCAATGCCCGTGCATTGTCCTCATAATTTTTTGTTTTAGTGGTCATATCAAGAGTTCCCAAGCAGCGAGGTGTCTCAGCCTTTGTTGATTCGTGGAGGCTCATTTGCTGAGAATAAAGCCGTGGAATCATAAGAATTAAAAATAGGCTTGTAATTATATTTTTTTTGATCATTTAGCCCTTTCAAGAAACGCTCTGAGTGAAAAACTCCAAGGGATCACTCTTATTACCGTCAATTTTTTCAATGGCGCAACACCAGCTCAATCGGAACTGAAAGCTGGATCGTGTTTACAATTATTTCTTAACTTCGAGCTTATCGAGGGCTTTGAAAACGTCTTTACTTTGTTCCGTGGTAGAAGCGTTTTCGTCCATCCAAGCAATTTTGTTTTTATGAACTAAGAACGCCTCTCGTTTGGCGAATCCAAAGGGAGTGGGAACTTGAAAGTTCGCTACGATTTTTTTATCGTTGTCAGCGATGAGATCAAATGGAATGGTGTATTTATTAGCGAATTGTTTTTGATCCTCGACCTTATCTGTTGAAACTCCAATGATGTAAACACCTCGTTTTTGCAAATTTTGAAATTCATCTCGCAGGCTTTTCGCTTGGTTCGTGCAGCCGGGAGTGTCCGCTTTCGGGTAAAAATAAACCAAAGTAAATTTATTTTTATTATAAACTTCGCTGAAATTTATGATTTTTCCTTCGTGGTTTACACCTGTTGCTTTTGGGGCCTCATCCCCTATATTTAAGGCAAGAGCCAAGCTTGAACATCCCATGAGAATAAAGATTAAAAATTTTAGATTGTGCATTATAACCTCTTTGTTTTAAATCAAGGTCAATGATACATGAAATAATCGGCTTCATCAAGGCTTCGTAGTTTTTGCGGCACGTTCATGAAGCTACTTCTTATGAAGAAAACTTAAACGTCATCAGCCCATTCAATTTTTGATACCATGAAAGCGCTTTGAGGAGAAAAATTCTTCTATAAAAAGTTAGATGGGTCGTATTTTTCTAGATCTATCCCTCTTCGCATTAAAAATCATTGGGATGCAAAAGGTTTGGTTTTTTAGCAGACCATTGTAACGCTTTTTCTAACTCAAAAGCGAGCGCAAATAATTGATCGTCGTATCCCATTCGAGTTGCAAATTGCACTCCAATGGGAACTTCTGAGGGTGTCCAATAAGCGGGAATGGACATGGCCGGGTGTCCACTCATATTAAATATAAAGGTGTTAGGATTATTTTCAATGGAGTGATTCCCCATTCGATGTAAAAGAGAAACCAATATTGATGAGGGTAAATACTCTGAGATCCGCACGGTTAGTTTTTCAAAGAAGTTAAGGTTCAATAACCCCAAGGGTGGTGGTTCAAAGGCAAGTGTGGGTGAACAGAAAAAATCATAGTGACTAAAAAATTGTTCCCATTGAATGGTGGTTTGCCTCATATTATGGATGGCGGCCTCAAGATGTGAAGCTCGCAACTTTTCTCCCATGACTTTTAAAAACCAGGTTACATATTCAATATGACCTAAGCGGGCTGTCGTTTGTATGAGTTTTTCGTTGCGTGCGACTTCTCCTGCAACGCTCGCTGCAAGAATGACATAAAAACTAAAAAGCAATTCTTCTTTGTTCAAAGAAGGTTTTGCTTCAATAACGGTTAAGCCAAGGCTTTCACAAACTTTTAAAGTTTGATCAAGAGCTCGAAGGCATTCTGGAGAAATGTTTTTCCCAAATAAAGACTCTCGTGTAAAAGCTACGGTTTTTCCAGCGATAGAAAGAGTCTCGCTTTGTATGAAGTTATTGGGAGTTCGAACCGGGCCATAGGCAGCTCCTAACCCTAGGCCTTGAGTTAAGTCCAAGGCAAGAGCTGAATCCCGCACACTCCGGGTTACGACGTGACCGCTGGATAAACTGAGCCAACCTTCATTTCTATGGGGCCCGAGAGGTTGTAAACCTCGGCTGGGTTTAAAACCAAAGAGCCCACAAGCGGAAGAAGGAATTCGAATGGAGCCGCCCCCATCATCAGCGTAGGCGATGGGAACCATTCGAGCAGCGACGGCCGCTGCACTTCCACCACTCGATCCGCCTGAAGTTAAATTTAAGTTCCAAGGATTACGGCAAGCTCCCCACAGGGCGGGCTCTGTGACAGGTTGAATTCCAAATTCAGGGACATTGGTTTTGCCGAGAGTAACGAGTCCAGCATTTCTATAGCGGGTAAAAATCTCAGAGTCTGCAGGAGCATTATGATTTTTAGTGAGTACGGAACCACAAGATGTAGGAAATCCAGCGATCTCTACATTTAAATCTTTTACTAAAAAAGGAACTCCTGCCAATGGTTGAGAGTTTTTTACTTTTTTAACTTCTTCTTTTCCATATTCATACATCTTATAGATAACAGCATTGATCTTTGGATTGAATTTTTCAATTTGTGCAATAGCGGATTCTAGTACTTCAACAGGAGACACCTGTCCTGTTTTTATCAACTCAGCTAAACCCATGGCATCATAATCAGTGTATTCTTTGAACATCTCTATACCTTCCTTGTGCGCGTTTTTAGCGGAAAATAAATATTAAATCTTTAGTACTAAAGAATACAATAATGAGTTGGTCATCATGAAAACTTATTGTGTCATATCCGTTGATTAAGGAAAAAAGCGATTAGATTTTTTATAAAATTGAGTCAGGCTAGGGAAAAAGCTTATTTTTAGCACAGATAAAAAAGAGGGGACATAAAACCACAAGAGGGAAGACTTTCATCTTCCCTCTTTAAAAATTAATCTCGATTATCGAAATAAGAGCAAAAAGCTTCCGTTATTTTAAAATTTTCTCAACAATTTGAGCATCTTTTACATCATGCAGATCAATTTCAATACGGCGATCAGAGCTTAAGAGGCGTTGAGAGGGAGCTTTTCCTTCACCTTTGATTTGGATGAGGGAAGCAGGAATGCCAACTTCACTGATGAAGAAATTTCTAACAGATTGAGCTCTTTTTTCAGAGAGTTCTTGGTTCATCGCGTCCTCTCCTGAAATATCAGCAAATCCACGAATCGTTAATTGAGAAAATTGATTGGAGTTTTCTTTAAGATTTTTTCCCAATTCATAAAGATATTCTTTATCGTCATCTGTTAAGTGATCATCACCCACTTCGAAAGTCGCTAATTTTTCATCTGTTCCTTTTTTCGCTTCGATAGAAACAGTGACACCATCGTCTACAACAGCTGTTGTTTTTTTAGGTTGGGCTGGAACTGCAGCCGCAACAGTCGTGGCATTTGCTGATCGAGTCGCACCAAAACCAATATGCAATTCCAATTGAGCCATGCTGACAGGAGCACCACCATTGTTTAATTGCATTTGGGCTTTGCCTCCGGCACGTAAGGCCATGCTATCAGTAGGATTAAATTCCTTCAAAAGTTGTAATCCTCCAAAGACAGCATCTCTTTGCGTGGAACCAAAGGCTTTCCCTTGATTGATATAATCGTTCAGTACAACTCCGGCTTGCCAGCCACCAGTGAAAAGAGAACGAGCCGCGACTTCAGCCATAGCACCGCCAGCATTGTTTTCTCGTTGGGTGTTGTTGGAACTGTAGTTGTGAGAGGTTGTACCAACTCCAAGATCAAAAATAATATCCGATGAGTTCATCAAATAAGAACCGAGTATTTTAGCGTGGCTGGGAGTTCCTTTAACAGGGGCATCGTGTCCGTTGGTGGAGTAGCCCATTCCTGCACCTAAATAAAATCCCCAGTTTTGATTGGGAACTAACACTGTCGGTGAAGTGGATTGAGTTCTACTTTCATTTTCAGCAGCGTGAAGATTTGGTGATAAAGCCAAAGCAATAAGCATAGAAAAAATAGATTTTTTTATCATGATTGATCTCCTTTGTTTTGGGAGACTACCTAAATCAAAATGAGAGGAAGGTCACTCAATCTGATAAAAAACAAAAAAATATAACAAATCAAGTCAGACTTTGACCCAAAGGTAATTTAAAAAATGAGAAAAAGTAGATTTCAAGCGAAAATTCATTGTGTATAATATGATTCAGTATAAATTTTCAGCACATTTTCTTAACGATAGGAGAGAGATATGAAGAAAAAAATATGTTTAATGACCCTCTTTTTTTTGCTGTCAGCATGTGCATCGTCTCGTGTTCTGGTTAAAAAAGATACCTGCAAGGATCTCTTTGATGGCCTTATTATGGAATGCGAAACTGTGAAAAAATAAAGAAAGGGTGGTTCGCCACCCTTTCTTTATTTGATGAGTTAACTTACATAAAGAAAGATATCGCTACGAGAATGAACTTTTGGATTTTCGATTGTCATAATATTGGTGGATGCCATAACAGTTAAATAAAAGTTACTTTTTTTGTTGTTTAAAATGTAAAATGTTATCTGTTTATTTTTGAAAAAGAGTGTTAAAGATCACGTCAATCGGATTTATTGATATGAAGAGATCCGTTTTTATTAAGGGGCTGAATAACAGGGGTAGAAGGTTATAAATAATGTTAAAGAGCTCCGAACAGTTCCTTCGTTGTCCAATGCAAAGAAAATTAGAAAAACCACTCAAGGTCAGTGGTGTGATTTCTCGAAAAAAAGTTGAAAGATGGATTATTTTTTCATTTGTAACGACCTTATTTGTCTCTTGCGGTTCAAAAGAAGCCTTTCGAAAAAATCATTCAGCTCAAAAAATGTGTCGATCCTCTCAAAATTTATGGGGAGGGCCGTATCCAGTCACTTTGCATCGGCATGCTTCATTTCCCGAGGAGTACATTCCTGCTTTGGAGAGGGCCATGGCAGAGTGGGGAAGAGCCATGAATACAAATCTATTTCAGCTCAGCCCAGAAGTCTCGACCTCTCATCAAGACCCATTCAAACCTGATGGACAATTTATTATTTATTGGTATAGGGAGTGGCCAGATCACTTAGCTGAGTTAGAACAAGGGCGCACGAGTCTCCACACACATGATAATCAAATTCTGGAAGCGGATATTTTTATCAATGCTTCGAAGAAACAGTTCGATTATTTCATTGATGATCCCCAAAATCAGAACCAAGTCCATTTGGAGAGTCTTCTTATCCACGAGCTTGGCCATGTCCTTGGGCTTGTGCACTCTCATTCCCATACAAGTATTATGAGTACGCATTTAAAAGCCAATGAAGTGCGCAATAGAGTTTCCTTAGAAGACTCAAACAGTCTTGAGTGTGAGGATAAGACTTTAGCAGAGATTTAGTTCCCTTCAGGGTATCAAAATGACGAGGTTCTTTAGTTGAACCTGCGTTTAATACAATGGATCTTACGAAGAATTATTGACAATGATGGTTTCTCTTGAAATAGGCCTTCACTTTCAGGAATAATGAAAATGAGGAGGCTTTATTGTTGTTAATTTTAAGAACTTTTATGTATATCCTCTTCTCCGCATTATGGTTGGTCTTTGGTATAATTGAGAAGGGGGTTGCATCTACAGAAAATTGCTCTGCTAAAGAAAAATTAAAAATATCGGAAGAAAAAGCTTTTTTTGCTTCTCAAAAACCGTATGTTCGAGAAATTACAAAATCCCTTCAACAAAAATTGGATCAATCGAAAGCGCAGGTTGTTTTACTTGCAAATGCGGCAAAAGATATTCAAGGGAATCACTATGAAGTTCCTGCTACGTTTCATGATGAAAGCACCCACAAATACATGCATACCGGACTTGCTTACAAAGATCCCCAATCTCAACAGTGGAAGGTTATTCACCTTTTAAATCATCGACGGTGTGGCAAGTTAACGAATCAATCCTATGTTTCAAAAGGAAAGCTCGACACTTTCTTTTCTCAATCTCACCATAAAATGGATTTACTCTATCAAATTCCATCCATAGAGCTTCAGAAAAAACTGTTAGATGTCATTACAACCTCTCCTGAATCTCTTCATCTCAAAGATTATAATGCAATCTCTAATCCGGAGGCTCTCCGTACGCAAAATTCGAATCATTTTATTTTAAACCTGATAGCTACGGCTCAAAAAAAATCTGAGTCTTGTCAACAAGCTATTTCTGAAGCTCGAGTCAAAGGGGAGTTTCAGAGAATAAAAAAAGTGATGACACCTCGTCTAGAGGCACAACTTTGTTACAAGGCTCAAAACTTCACCCCTTCCATTGCAGTAGGGGTCATAGGGCAAAGTATGGGCTTAGCTCTATTGCCCCAGCTAAGGCCCGAAGTGTCTACAAAAGATCATTCTTACAAGAACCAGCAGTCGTCTCGTTATCCATTTGTTTCGGCAGCGTCTGTCTTTGATTATTTGAGTAAAACTGATTCGGGAGCTAAGTTAGCTCCACCTCAAGAAATTTGTCCGGCGTCGCTGACTTGTAATTGGACTCGGTCTCAAATTTTCGAAAAGTATATTGAAAATCGATCAGGTTCCACAGGTGGGTCGTTGCCACCATCAAAGAGCGAAAATCAATAAAAACAGGATTAAACTATTGTAATTGAGCACTTTCGCTCGAAATCACAAAGAGCCTTATAAACATACATCGCTGGGTACCAAGTACAAAAGTTCGACAGAGCCCTTTTGTTTTGGATTTGATAACACTGTGAAAGAACAAGTCTTTTTAATCCCCAAGCAGTGACTCAATATGGTACAGTCCTTGAATATCCCATGGATATGGACATGGCTATTCGATATTGGATTTTCATTTTTCTCCTCGGTTCGTTAGTGTTAAGCTCCTGTCACCCTGTTCCGTTTCAGAAAACGGCTTCTGACAAAAAAACTCTTATTCCATCAGAAAAAATTCAAACGTTATCTGTTGCTAAAAAAATTGATGGCTTGCAATTGAAAACATTGGGACCTAATTGTTGGAATGGAGCTCTCGTGAAGGCGGGCTTGATTCATTCCGTTCGTTTTGTTTCCAAAGGCGAGTATTGGTTTTGGATGAATTCTCCTTACTGCCGGAAGTTAAATTCGTCTGAGAAGCCTCAACGAGGAGATCTGGGGTCTTTATTTTGGCCAGATCGAGGACATTATCATAGTTTTG
Organism: Bdellovibrionota bacterium; assembly: GCA_963170155.1. Taxonomy (GTDB): domain Bacteria; phylum Bdellovibrionota; class Bdellovibrionia; order Bdellovibrionales; family Bdellovibrionaceae; genus CAUJGP01. Next base: position 27,927 of record CAUJGP010000021.1, read on the forward strand.
TTTTTTTGGATTCTAAATGGGTCTTCTCTAAAAATAGTCCCGATCCAAAATACAGATATGAGGTTCAGCGATTCGAAGACATGTTTTATATGCATTATAAAAATAAAGCTCAAAAATGTTGGCAAGATTTTCAGAGCCGTTCTCAAGAAAATTGTGAATTTGATGTTCAATTTCATCAGTGTCGTCCTGTCGAAGAAGGTTTTTACAAGACAGATTCAAAGGTGGTGGCATGGGATGCTAAAATCAAGTTATTAGAAGAGAAAGTTTTTTTATGGGTGTCAGGTAAGGCGAATACTCGTTTGGAGACCTTTGAGAGAACGATAGGGGATCTCTATGATATTTGGAGAGAGGTTCAAATAGAATCAAAGAATGAATTCAGTAAAACCAGAAAATTTAAACTTGAAGCTTTGGAGTTTCGGTTGATAGGGCTAATGCTTTCTGATGTTGAAATTGCTCAATCTTCCAAAAAATTAAATCCCATATTAAATCAGATTTACAAATTACAGCTGTCCAAATCACCTCAACTTTCCCTGTCCTCCCAGAAAAATTCAAAGCTTTTTGAAAAGTATTGAAACTATAATTTTAATCGAGGGTCTGTTAACTTTACTTGTGGTTGGTTCTTGTTTTTTTCTTTGAAAGTAAGCAAATGAGAATAAGGGTTCAGGTCCACGAGATCCCTGAATTGAATCCAATCGATCAGGCTAAATAAACTCATGGAGATGAAATTCCAATCTTGAAAAGATCCCCTTAAGGTCTCTTCATTCAGAAATCTAAGAGTGTTTTGAATGCGCTCTTGGTGGCTAATAGCAATTGGTGTATTGTCTGGGAGTGTAAGTTGAGATCGAAATGAGAGTAATTTTTGCACCAAGCTATCGGATAGATCGCTGATTGCGGTGAGTAAATTCTCTTGTTTGAGTGTTAGTGGTTCATGATGCTTTCTCTTGCAAAGCTCATTAAAAATCACTCGAGAGTCCCAAATTATTTCTTCATCCAAATAAAGGATTGGAATTTTTAGCAGAGGAGAGAGTTTGAGCAGCTCCTCTCGTTCTTGAGGGTTAAAAATATCCACTCTTCTAAATTCATGGGATGTTGGTGGCAGTAAAAGTCTGATGCGACGAACAAAGGGGGATGTTTGTGAGCCATAGAGTACCATGCAAATCTCCTTTTTAAAATCAAGAGTGATTGGGCGCGCTGTTGTTACCGTTGAAATGTAAGCTTTAAGTGAGTATCTTGGCAATTTGTCTCTTTAAATAAATTTATACTTTTTATTTACTCTCAAGCGGCTTCTTGGATAAGATCTTACGTTGTTATTGCAGCGTAAGAGGTTCTTTTATGAAAAAAAAGATGATATTTATTTTTTTAGTTTTATGTTCATTAGTTATTTTCTGGAGCATTTTGGATCAATCTGAAAATCAGGATCATTCGGTAGCGCCAAAACAATCTCAGTCAAAAAATTCGCATCAAACTCTTCAAGCGAATCAACCCATCGATGAGGCTGCATTTATGGCAGAAGATCAAATTCGTGCTCTAGAGTCTTTGGATGTTTCTCCAAAAGAACTTCCGACGAATCATCATAAACATAAGCTTCAAAAAGGTTTGGTGGCTCAAAAGGAGCAGCGGCCATCGCATGCCGTGCCCTTTAAAAATTATAATGGGATGGCGATTGCTTATGGTGATATTCTACTTGGCTACCTGCAAGAGGACCTTCCTTCTGGGTTTACATCCATCCCTGTTGTTGACTATTGGCCAAGCTCTACGATTCCTTATCACATTCAGCCGAATGTTTCTCATCCGGAACGAGTTTTACAAGCTCTGGCCTACCTTAGTGAAAAAACGATTTTAGAATTCGTACCTGTCGAAAATGAACGGCAAGATGCCATTGTTTTTGAACATATTGACAAGCATTGTCTTTCTTATGTAGGGCGCATCTCGGGAACTCAACCCATTTTTATTTCACCGGGGTGCAAGACTGAGCATATTGTTCATGAGGTTTTACATGCGATTGGCTTTTTACATGAGCACTCTCGTCCTGATCGAGATAACTATATTCAGATTCATTGGAGTCATATTCAGGGTGAGTATCATTCTCAATTTGAAATTATGCCTGATATTTTGATCAAAGAATGGTTGAAATTTCCTTATGATGTTCATTCAATCATGCATTATGAATCTCAGGTTTTTGGTCGTAATAAAAACACCCCGTCTTTGACAAAAAAAGACGGAGGCTTGATTCCAGAGCCTTACGGTTTGAGCACCATGGACGTAGAAAAAATTCATTCTTTATTTAGGTAATGGGTTGGTGTCGCGAAATTAAAAATGAGTTCAACGACACCAGCATTTTTATAGATACAAAGAGAGTTGCTGTCGCACGAGAAAGGCAAAAGATTGAGTGCTTTACCGCATTCGTTTCAAGTGATTTTGAACCGCTTCTAACAGCGAAGGGGAAAATAAATCAGGTTTGGTTTTGTGGTGAGGACTGCTTTCTGAATAAGGGAATCCGGCTCCTCCTTCAATGCCGTAGCTGAAAATAGAGAGAGCTTTAGCGCACTCAATGTCTCTCCAGGTGTCTCCCGCTAAAAAGGATTGTTTAAGATCTATTGCAAAACGAGAGCTTAGTTTTTCAATCATGCCTGTTTTAGGTTTTCTGCAAATGCAATCAGTATTCCAAGGAGGGATTTTTCCTTCAACAGAATGAGGACAGAATTCAATGGCGTCAATTTTAGCTTCATAATAGGCAAGGTCTGATTGCATTTTAGCATGGATTTTAGAGAGTTCTTCTAGGCTCAAAAGGCCCTTTGCAATCATGGGTTGATTGGTAATAACTAAAACAAGGAAGCCACTATCATTGAGGAGTTTAATGGCTTCTCCAACGTGGGGACGAAGTTTAAAATCCGAGAACTGATGGAGGTAATCCACGTACTCACAAATGACACCATCACGGTCTAGGAAAGCAGCTGGTTTCATGAAGCCTCATCGAAATTCGTTTAAAAAATTAAAAAAGACTCTATTCTTGTCTTTGATGATTTGTCAAAGCAAGGCGCTAGAGGAGGTTGGGCCTGAAGGAGCTTCTTGTAAAAAAGTTTACAATAGATCGTTATTTTGGATACTTTCAAATATATTCGGTCACCAAGACATAGGTCGAGGCCGATAAGCGAAGTTGTTAACGCAGAGGGAGGCGTTCTTCTTGAAAGCTCGATTTTGGGCTAGCTCTTGAAAAAAATACGACAAGATTCAAGCAAAAATTGTCGAAGTTTGATACAGTAAATAAAAAGGTGTATAGTGCCTTTTTATAAGGAGGGAGCCATGAAGGTTCAAAACTCGCCAGTCAATGTATCTGGTCTTGATGCGACTCGTATCGATAAGGTTGATTTAAAAAGCAAGAATCAAACTCGAGAATCAGCTCTTTCTGAAGAAATGGCATCGGCAGCTAAGGTTGATTTATCTCAACGGGCTCAAGATATGAAGAAAATTAAAGAGCTTGCGGTGTCAGCTCCTGAAGTCAATGCTGAGCGAGTGGCTCATTTTCAAAAACTGATTGATGAAGGTAAGTATAAAGTAGATGCAAAGGCCGTTGCGGATCGAATGGTCGATGAGCATTTATTATTAGGTGAATAAATTCTCGGTGTAGTCAAAATTAATAAGGATGAGGAATAACAAGGAGATTCAAGGATGATGGCACAAGAGGGAACGTTCGATAGAATTTACTTAAAACTCGAGGCTAACCTCGAAGAAATCACTAAACTTTACAGACAAATGGTCGATTTGCTTAGAAAAGAAAAAGAAATTCTTATCAAAGCTGAGATTGATAAGGTTGAGGAAAGCAATAAACAAAAAGAAATGATTCTTGCTAGGTTAAAAAGTTTAGATGCCCTTCGCGTGAAGTATGCGTCGGATTTATCCATGCATTTGGCTTTGGACCACACTCAACCTCGTTTACTTGAGATTGCTCGAGAGCTGGGTGGCGCAAGGGCTGATAAATTGAGAAGCATTCATGCTGCTTTAGAAATTCTTATGAAAAAAATTCCAGAATTAAATAAAGAGAACGAACAGTACGTGCGCACCGCTCTCACTCATGTGAAGGGTGCTATCGATAATGTGAAAGGTGTCTTAGTGGGGCCTTCGACAACTTATAGGCGAGAGGGTTCTAAAGAAAGAGGATCCGAGGTCGCGGGGAGTCTCATCAGTCGAGAAGCTTAAGGGTCGATTGATTTTATATCTGTTCGTGTTTGTGTAGAGATGTGACGGTCGTTAAGATTAAGTAGCATAGAGAAGAGGAGACAGGATGTCCAAAATTTCTCTGATGATGAACACAGGTGCTCGTTCAATGATGAATAATCAGACGGCTTTGAGCACCGTTGGTCATAACATCGCTAATAAATCTACTGAGGGATTTTCTCGTCAGAGAGTTGAGATTCAATCCAATGTTCCTATAACATCAGGACGTTTACAAATCGGAACTGGAGCAAAAGCGGCCCAAGTTACGCGCATCAACAATCCCTACCTAGAGAAGCAAATTCAAAAAGAAGGGGCACAGGGAGGTTTCTTAGAGGCTCGTTCTGAGGCAATGGAGCGCGTCCAGCAGGTTTATAATGAACAAATGAACAAAGGCCTGAGTCAGTATATGGGAGAATTCTTTAATGCCTTCAGAGAGCTGGCGAATTACCCTGAGAACACAGCGACTCGAACTCATGTGCGTGAAACAGGGCAAGTGCTTGCTAATGATTTTCAGCGCGTTCATAAAGATTTAACAGAAGTTCAAGGGGATCTCGATATGCAGATTTCCACTCATGTTGAAGAAATCAATCAGATCGTTAAGGAGATTGCTAGTCTGAATGAAAAAATCTCCTCCATTGAGATCCAAGGTATTCCTTCTAACGATGAAAGGGACCGCAGGGATTTACTTCTCAAAAAGTTAAATGAGAAAATTGATATCAGTTGGGCTGAAAATGAAACTGGGCAGTTGAGTATTACCGCTGCTAGAAATGCCGTCTTGGTTTCAGGCTTTAGCAGTCAAGAGCTGGTAACGAAGCCTTCTGGTGAGGGTGATCGCTTGGATGTTTATTTTAAGACACCTTCAGGTCAGTTAACACCGATTACAGGTACGATTAAAGGTGGTAAATTGGGGGCTTTGGTAGAAGTTAGAGATCAAACTATTGAAGAGTTTAAATCCAATGTCGATCAGTTGGCTCATACCTTTGCTTCAGAGGTTAACAAAGTTCATCAACAAGGAATCGATTTACTAGGGCGACCGGGCGGCGTTTTTTTTACAGAACCGAAAAATGTCAAAAACGCTGCCGCTGAGCTATCAATTTCGACGGCCCTTTTGCGTGATGCCAACCGTGTGGTGGCTTCGATGAGAGAAAAGGGTGTGGCGGACAATACGGTGGCAAATGTTATCGCCAATCTCCAAGATCAACCCTTATTGGCCGAAGGCGCCTCCACTTTGGATGATTTCTATCGTTCTTCAGTAGGGCGAGTGGGGGTTTTAGCTCAGCGAGCTCAAAAGGAATCTGAGGCTCAGAAAAATATTTTATCTCAACTGACCAATTTGCGTGAAAGCATCAGTGGCGTAAGTCTCGATGAGGAGGCTACAAAAATGATTGAGTATCAAAAAGGATTTGATGCTTCGGCACGTTTGATCCGAACAGCGGATGAAATGTTTGATACGGTTTTGAATTTAAAACGATTATAAATAATAATTATGGGTGAGTTTTCATGAGAATTGCGGATAAAATGGCTCTTCAGCAGGTGCAAAACAGTCTGAGTAAGAATCGGTCTGAGATGCACCATTTACAGGAGCAAAGCTCAACTCAAAGAAGAATTAACAAGCCATCCGATGACCCTTTAGGGGCCACAAGGGTCTTGAACGCAAAAACAGAAGAGAAGACTCAAAAACAATTCATTAAATCACTTCAGTTTGCGACAGATTTTTTAAATTTTACTGATCAGTCTTTGGGAGAGGTTGGTGAAATCGTTGTACGGGCAAAGGAGTTGGCTATTAATCAGGCTAACGAAGCTTCTGCCAATGAAAATACCCGACTTGTTGTTGCCACAGAGGTAGAGCAATTGCTCAATCAAGCTGTGCAAGTGGCTAATCGAAAATTGGGCGATCGATATATTTTTGCAGGCTACCGCACAAATCAAATTCCATTTACTAAACAAGGAGAGTACAAGGGCGATGATGGCGAAATAAAAATTCAGGTTAATAAGGACGCCTACATCACGATGAACTTGCCCGGGAATAAAGTATTTTTGGGCGAGAATGGTGGAGAAAACCCCCTTGAAGGAATTGACGTTCCTCGTAATGTCGATCAACTCCAGCAGTTGAAACAATGGGAGAAGCAAGAGCAGGAGAGACAAGCCGATTTGATTCCACTAGCTCAAGTTTACAGCAAAAACTCTCAACAAAGAATGATGGCTTCTGTTGGAGGGCCTAAAGAGCAGGATGGTTCCAGTCTGTATAGAGAAGCTCATGGTGCCAATGTTTTCGAAGTTTTACAGAATTTGGTGATATCTTTAAAAACAGACAATCGGTCTGGTATTCAAGAAAGTCTGGATCAACTTGATTTAGTCTTTACACAAGTCACGACATCTCGTGCTCAAGTGGGCTCTCGTGTCATGGCCCTCAATAATACGTTTGAAGCTCTTCAAAAAGGCATTGTCGATATGAAGACGACAGCATCTCAGTTGGAAGATGCTGATGTTTTCCAGCTTGTGAGTGACATAAATAGAGCTGATACGGCACTAAAGGCTACTCTAGAAACATCTGGTCGATTGATTCAACCAAGTCTCCTTGACTTTATTAAATAGAAATATTAGCTACAGTTCCACTAAAAGTTACCGATAGGAATTTGTCATCCTTAGGGAATCGAAGACTTTGACCTGGATGTTGAAGGAGTAAACATGCTAGTTTTAACGCGGAAGCTGGGAGAGAGTATTGCGATTGATGATCACATTAAGATTCGCGTGGTCCAAATCAAAGGTAAACAAGTAAGGCTTGGAATAGAAGCTCCCAAAGATACCAAAATTCATCGAGAAGAAGTTTATATGGCCATTCAAGAGCAGAATCAGGAAGCCGCTAGCTCCAGTTCTGATCGAACTCGGTCTATTTCTAAAATGTTCAAAAAGGAAGAGCTCTAAACTTTAGAGATCTGTCATCACACGTATTTTGATTTTTATATATTGTGAAGACCTCTCATAGAGGCGTGTTCATTTACTTTTTATCTTTAGTTATTTTTATTATAGCCTTCATAATGATGCATTGAATAACCCTTTTGACTTAGAATTATCTTGTTTCCTTAGCAATTTAAGTTCACATTTTAATAAGAATGACGACTTTGCTGTACTATAGGTAAGACCAAGGATGAGTGCCAATACAGCGCGTTTTAAAGAGGAGGGGCTGTGATTATCGCTACGACACGATTTGGAAAAATTCAGATCGCGCAAGATGATATCATTCATTTTTCAGAGGGAATCCTTGGTTTTAATGATTTGCGACGTTTTGTTGTTTTGGATGATCACAACGATGAGATTTTCGCTTGGTTACAAAGTTGTGAAATGCCCGACGTGGCTTTCCCTGTCTTAGAGCCTGAGATCTTTGCGGAGAATTATGCTCCAGTTTTGACTAAGATGGATTGTGAGTCCCTTAAATTAGAGGTGGGCCAGCGTCCCCGAGCCATCGCTATTATAACAATTCCTGATGATCCTACTCAAATGACTGCCAATTTAAAGGCTCCTATTTTAATAAATTTAAAACTTAAGATAGCACGGCAGTGTGTTTTACAAGATAATAGCTTGCAAATCCGAGAGCCTATTTTTACTAAACTTCAGAGACGTGTTGTTCAAAATCCGTCTGTTTCTATCAAAAGCCAGTCTCCCGTGGCAGCTATGGGAGTGGTCATTAAGCCCCCTTCCAATACGGAACTTGGTATTTAAGTTTTAAGGGGTTCCTTTTCATGGGTCCCCTTCTTTGAATTTTAAAATGAATCCCATCAATGAATGTATAAAAGTATTTTTATTTATATGTCTGTATGCTTATCTAGGTCACTATAACGCAATTGCTTGAGCATGTTTTTTCTTACGCTGCCTGTTTCATAGGTGCTACAATGACTTAATAACGTTATTAAAACTCATCATTAAACACTATGTAAATGGACTGTATTTATCTAATGACATTCATTTAAAATGAAAATGAGCAGAAGGTGTGTCTTTTCAGAAATATTAATTTTTTGAAAGGTTTTTAATGATTTCTTTATCTTTAATTAAGGTTGCTCTTCAAGAGTATTTCTCATCGTCGCAAATCCTGAGAAGACCAGAGCCGCGTTTAGTTATGGACGATGACGATCAAGTTATTCAATTTGATTCCGAAGGAGAGCCTTCTGGAAACTTGGTTTCATCTTATCTTTACATTTCTTTTCGCGTGACCGAACTCATCAATGAATCATCATTAGTCTTAGACTTAGGGAGCGGGTCGGGTCAATTATTAAGCCGAATTGCTCGTTACAACCCTCAAACAAATTTTATTGGATTAGAGTTGTCACCTCAAATGATTGCTTTTGCTAATGAAAGAATCCAAAGGCAACAGATTTCAAATATGGAAATGCGACATCAAGATATGTCTTTACTCGATGGTTTCTCGGATAAAAGTGTGGATGCGATCATATCTTCTTTGGCTATTCATCATTTACCTGATTTAAAAACTCTGGAAGTTTGTTTTAAAAATATAGCGCGTGTTCTTAAAGACGATGGATCTATTTTTTTAATGGATTTTAATTTATTAAAAAGAGAAGAGAGCATAGAGTATTTTATAAATTGTGAAAGTAAGAGCCCAAGAAGGTCTTTAAGAGATTATTCATATTCGCTGAGAGCAGCTTTTCCACTTGCGAGTATGAAGGAGCTTGTGACACGTTATTTGCCCAAAGACACCTGTGTTTACACTCCTTTCGGATGTCCCTTTTTTATCATGATTTTAAGAAAAGGGCGTAAAACGGAACCTTTGACTCAAGACAAAATAAAGCAGTTTAAGGAAGCTTTTAAAGGAATGAGTCCTAAAAATAAATCCACCTTTAGAGAGATCAATCTTTCTTTTGCTCTTAACGGAGTTAGAAAGATTGCACTTTAGAAACGATTAAAATCGTGAGGAGAAGACGCATCTGATTCAAATTCTGCAATACGGGCACTTTCCATAGCGGCGGATATTCTCGTATAGTATTCTTTAGCTAAATGAATGTCTTGGCCACCCATCGCCATTAACACTTTTTCAGCTTGAGTCATTTGCTCTCGATTATCCCCTTGGACTGATAAGAGGTAACCCCCGGAACTTAAATAGCGACCATAACGTTTACTGATGGAAAAAGGCGTGCCAATTCCCACAAGAGCTCCTGCGCCCGCACCAAAGAAGCTTCCGCAAATCATTCCTGCGAGCAGTAGAAATCCTTTTTCTAATCCCGTGTATTCAAAAGAAATGGGAATAAAAATGATGTTAAAGACAATCAATAGCGCAAGGATAAATCCAATAATGATTCCAATGATAGCTCCTATAACTGCACCTTTTACGATTTGATTTTTTTGCTCTGATACAAAATCTTTAGAGCCTTGTTGAGTGGGGGTTAAAATTCGGAAGTTTTGTTCATCAAACCCCAATTTTCTCAAAGATCGAATAGCCGTCTTAACCTCATTTTTATTTTGAAATAGAGCAAATGCAGCGATGTCATCAGTTGTATCCATAATCATTTTACACACCAAAAAAATGAATGATTGAAAAAACCAGCTTTTTAGCCATGAATGAGTTTGTGGTCATGGGCCATTCTTGCATTGAGTGATGGATTGTTTTTTTCATATAAGCACCTTCCTAAGACGTGTTGTTGAAAGTAATAAAAGACAGTTCATTCATAAACCCAAGCGAATACATTCTTAATTGGAGCTCTGGAAGAGATAAATCTTTACCCCGAGTGAATTCCCTCGTTTTTAAAAAGTGAATTGAAGTGGTAGATTGTTGGAAAAAGACTTACGATGCGCCTTTTCTTGGTTAGCGCAGTGATTGCAGCAATAAGTCATATTATCGATCTCAATGCTATGGCCTATGATTTTTGAATTGCAGTGGGTACAAACAGGAGCGAGTTTATGAATAGCACATTCGAAACAATCAAATAAAAACTCTTTGTTCTTTAAGCGAATTACAAAGGTTTTATCGTAGTTATTACCACAGTTATCGCAAACCCCAACCATAAGACCTCCTATCTCTTTTATAACTCGTGTTTTTAACACTTAACTAATAAGCATAAAGGATGCCAATTTTTGGATTTGGATCATTGAGTTGATTTTTATCATTGTGGAACTCAAGATCCATCGTCATTTTTTTCGAGGGTCGCTCCAATATGATGTGAAGTCCGCTTGCATTTGATCTGAGGGTGAGCCTTTCATTTTTACTTATTAAGAGTAAATAATCATAAGAAATCAATGCAAAGATAAGTTAAAAATGTTTTGTAAAGTTCTTTAAATCCCCATAAAACGAGGAAATAATCCCTGTTTGAGGGACTCGTTTATAAACCATGGCTGCTCTTTGTAGACGATGGGAGAGCATGATATTAACGAATTCTTAACTTTTTGCTAGTATTACTAGACTCGATAAACGAGAGAAAAATGACGAATATATCCTTGGGAAGCCTTTCTCGGGGGTTATATGAACAAGAGAATTGTATTGGGGTTTTGTCTGTTTTTTTGGAGTTCTTTTAGTTTGGCTGGTAAGTACTTGATTCCACCCATGGAGCAATCGCTCCTATTTTTTGAATCTGGATTATTAAAAGAAAAGTTAAAAAATGAATTTTCTATTTTGGTTTGGAATGTTCATAAAGGAAAAGATGGGCAAGCTTGGGTTGAAGACATGAAGAGCTTGGCGCATCATTCGGATATCGTACTTTTGCAAGAGGCTATGAATGATGACCTCATGTCACGAATGTATTTGAACGATCTCAATCATTTTGATTGGCATATGGCTAAGAGTTTTACTTATATGAAAACCGGAGTTTCAACGGGAGTTGCGAATGCAAGCTCTTTTCTGATTGATCAAAGTATGCTTCATCGAACCTTGGATCGAGAACCCTTGGTGAAGACACCTAAAACGGTGATGCTGAGTTACTTAACTATGGAAAATGGAAAGCCCCTTGCCGTTCTTAATATCCATGGTTTAAATGTGACGACAAATGCGGCCTTTTTCAGGCAAATTGATGGTACTTTAAATTTGATCGAAAACTTTTCAGGACCTGTTATTTATGCGGGAGACTTCAATACAAACAATAAAGCAAAGCTCGAGGGATTAGATCTTAGGATGTCGAATTATGGCTTAAAAAGAATTGAGTATTCAAATGACCCACGCAAAAAAAAATTAGATTGGATTTATGTCAGAGGATGTACCGTTGAATCCAGTGAGGTTTTATATCAATATAAAACCTCTGACCATAAACCATTAATTGCCAAAATGAGTTGTCGGTAGATTTTCATTATAGAATATAGGTCAAACAATCTTGAGTTCGACCAACTCTTTGCTACTACCTTAATTTTATTGATATCAAGGTAGTAGCCTTCGAGCTTGTAAAAGCGGAATTAAAAACTGAGTAACCCAGAGTTAAACTCTAAGACTCGATATGGATTATCTGCGTATTCCATCATGTAAAGGAACGGCTCCCAATTTTTCTGAACGACAGTTGGAATAATATGGGGACCAGGATAAAAGCCAGCTCCTCCCAAAGTATTCGTTGGATCAAGTTCAAAAGTGAAAGCAAAAATATGTTGAGCTCCGTAGGCCCAATCAGCAGTATCACCACTGGCTTTGTAAAGCTCTGATGCCTGCATAGGGGTATATTTATTCCATTGACTCATTGTCTCTGCCATTTTCTTAAAGACATTAAGATCTTTGATGTCTGAAATGGGATTATAATTATGTCCCCATGGGTACAGAATGAGTTCTGAGTATGTATGAAATGAAAGCAATAAATTAATGTTATTTTGCTTTTCGACAAAAGTTTTTAGGGCTTGAGTTTCAGGTTCGCTGAAAGGTGCTGGACCCATATATGTATCATGCCGAGGACTATTGCTGGATCCACCGGTACCCCATTGATATCCATAATTTCTATTGAGATCTACACCATAGCTTCCATCTTTGTTTTGTCGGCGGTTTTTTCTCCACATTTTGTATCGGCCAGTAGCGATATCAAACTCTGCGCCATCAGGATTCGCCATGGGAATAATATGGATCTCTCGGGTTTCCATAAGGCGAACAACACGAGCATCTCCGGAGCGATAGGCTTCAATAAATTTTTGAGTGAGACGTAAAGGGACATCAATGGAAAGATGTTCACGGGCGTGATGTCCACCAACAAAAAGAGTGGCTGGTTTTTGGTTACTATTTGCTAAGTCCGTGGAAATCCTGAGGTGCCAAAGCTCGCGGCCTTCCACACTTTTACCAATAGAGTCTAAGGCAACAATATCAGGATTCTCTTCAGCAAGCTTTGTGAGGGCCTCTTGCATTTCAGAGTAATTATGATAGATGCCATCTTCTGGTGGAAAATCAGAGAGACTCAGAAGTGGTGATGATGCAATCAGAAGATTTCTTTTTTTCAGTTGTTCAACATTCTCTTGGGAGCCATAAGAAATAACATAATCGTCTTTGATAACTTCTATAGGTATCCCTAAGTCTTCAATCTCAGTTCTTTCATATTTATTTGTTGCTTTAATTTTCAGCCAATAAGAAAGCTCATCTTGCTGGGCTGAATGAGAACTATGGGCTAAAGCACCCATATGCACGAAAAGCACCAAGCTGAGGCTGGCAACAGCTAGGTTTCGTATTTTCATAATTAATTTATACATTTAAAATCCTTTCCCTGGAGGTTTGTGGCAAGGCTAGGACAAAAGTCCCACTTTGGCACCAATAAAATGACTAAATAATGCTTAGTGACTTTAAATTATGCAGAAGAACCTAAAAATCAATTTTTTCCTTGATTTCATGGTCTTGAGCTTGCGTTTCTAGAGTAAAGTAGTTTCCAATAATATAAGGTGTGAATCGTATTTCTTATTGAACTTCATAATTAGCGACTAAATATAAATTAATTAGTTGTTGTCGTGAAATGGGTTTTCGGTGCCGCCAGATTGAAAACAGGGGTGATTGTTGATTAAAAAGTGACTCATTTTGATAGAAATATCACTTTTATACAGTCCCATGAAAAAATAATAACTGAAACTGGAAGTCTTGATTAAAGAAAGATAAACTGTTGATATGAGAAGTATTCTTACGAGTCTTTTATTAAAGAAGAGAAAATGGCGTGTTGCCTCCATTGGTTTTGTACTTTTGCTCCTTTACATCTTTGGAGTCAATGCTGGGATTCCCAAAACTTTGGGAACAGGTAATCAAACTTCATGGTTGGGCATTGATAATAAACCCGTCACCAGCCGAGAGCGTAGAAAGTTAATCAATCAAGCTTTATCCCAATCTCTTTTAAAAAATATCTACACACCCGTTGTTAATCCTTTGAATTTGAGCTCAGGAAGTGAAAACCTCAAAGTTCTTTATACTTTCGACCATGAATTACAGAAAGAGTTAGAAAGTTTATTGCGTCAGTATGGTTCCGATTATGCCTCGGTGGTTGCCATGGATCCTTCAACAGGAAAAATACTGGCTATGGCCAGCTATGAAGGGAACATGCCTTCCAGTGAGAATTGGGCACTTAAAGCGAGCTTTCCTGCTGCGAGTGTTTTTAAGATCATAACGGCTTCGGCAGCGATAGAAAAATACAAAGTTTCCCCAGGCATGGAGATGGGTTATACAGGAGGAAATTATAACCTTTATAAACGTGATTTATTTAATGATAATGAAAAATGGGCTCGTTCCATCACTTTCAGAGAAGCTTTTGCCCGGTCTATTAATATTTTCTTTGGAAAGTTAGCATTGAAGTTCATGCACGGTGATGATTTAATGAATTATGCTCAAAAATTTTATTTCAACAAGGATTTCATGACGGATATGCCGGTAGAATTGAGTAAAGCTCTTCTTTCTTCTGCGGACCCATTTCATGTTGCTGAGGTTGCGTCGGGCTTTAATAACTTGAATACTTTGAGCCCTGTTCATGGAGCTTTGATTGCTTCGGCTATTGTGAATGATGGTGAAATGAAATCCCCTTATGTTGTGGAATCATTGATGAAGGCCGACGGAACTCCTGTTTATAGGTCAATGATTCTTTCTCTTGAGAGCCCAATCACGATTACCACCGCAAAAACATTGCGGGATCTGATGAATGAAACTGTCGAGCACGGAACCTCTCGCAAGTCATTTCGAGAATTAGCCCGTGCGAAGCATTTTTCCATGGTGGAGGCGGGGGGAAAAACAGGCTCTCTCAATGGGACTCACCCCAAAGGAAAAACAGATTGGTTTGTTGGATATGCGAGACTAGGAACGCGGATGCTTGCCTTATCTGTTGTCACAGTCAATAAAACTTACTGGAAAGTGAAGTCTTCTTATATTGCTCAAAGATTGATTCGAAAGCACTTTAAGGATGAAGTGGTTTTAAGTTCTGTCCATGCAGAGAATCACGAACCGTCTTTTTAAAAGTTAAGGGGATATTCCAGAACGATATTTGATGAGTAATGGGGAAATAATATGCTCAGTTTATTCAAGAAAAAGCCTTACTTTTTCATCAGGCTTAATGATGATGCAGGGGTTCCGCCTATTCCTGTATATGATAAAAAGATCATTATAGGTCGGGGTATGAATCATGTTTTATCTATTCCGGATAATAGTATCAGTCGTAATCATGTTCAGGTTGAATTCAGAGATGGGGTTTTGTTAATTACTGATTTAGCGACTTCTAACGGTACTAAGATTGATGGTGAAATCATTCCAGGAAGTATGCCTGTTCCTTATCATCCCTCTCAGATTGTGGTTTTGGGTCAATCTCAAGTTTCGATTCAATTTGAAGTCTTAAAATCAGCCTGACGATTCTGGCCACTTGTTTTCATCAAGAGGGTGAAGAGGTTAAGGGGCCAGAAGGCGTTCAATTTCTATTTTTTTACTCATAGTATCTTCATACCCAGCTTCCATTAATTTTTGGCAAAACACGGGATCAAACAAAAGATAACTGATCATTTCTTTTGAATCCTCACTGGGTCCTAAGCCTCGCAGGAGATAGCGAATAAATCGGGGGAGCTTGTGAGCATGTTCATAGGCGAGTTGGCCAATATCAATGCTCGGGTGAATCCATGAATATTCGACAGTCTTAAAATTCAGGGGACCGTGTAACTCTTGAGGAACCTTCATCATAAAATCATTTATTTTTTTGAGACGATCTAAATCCAATTCAATACTATCCAATAAAACGGCATTCAGAAGGGTATTAATGACGCGAGCGAGGGTGGGAGGCGATGGTTTATTTTTCTTGGGAGCCACGACATCGGTTCGTCTACGGACGCCGATCACTAAAATTCGGTTTGCTCCCAAATGAATGGCTGGGCTTAAAGGGGCATGATTGCGTAAACAACCATCACCATAATGTCGCCCATCAATTTCAATAGGGGGAAATAGAAGCGGAATCGCGGATGAAGCCATGATGTGTTCTGTATTTATTACAGTTTTTTCCGAGAAGCGTCGAGAACGCACCCAAGTTTTTAAGTCTTCACTGCCTTGAATAAAAGTGGCAGCCATTGAGGAGTGATAATCAACGGCTGTGATAGCTAGGGCCTTTAAGACACCAGCTTGGATATGCGTTTGGATTTTTGAAAGATTTAAATTGTTTTGTAAAAGAGCTCTTAATGGAGATGTATCAAGCAGAGCCGGGCCAGGGGAAAATCCTGTGAGCCCTCCAAGAGGAAGGTCTCTCATCCATTTAAAACCAATTTTTCCAAGAGAGAGGGGGTCTGATCGAAAAACCTGGTCGGCATCAATGGTTCCCCAAAGATTAGCAAGGTTTTCAGTAGCTTGCAGAAAGTTATCAGCTTGAGAAGCTAAAAATGCAGCATTAATGGCTCCGGCACTGGCACCTGTAAAAATATCAAAAGGGTGTTTTTTTCCTAGGCGAGCGGTAATTTCAGAAATGGCACTTAGGGCACCGGCTTGATAAGCGCCTCTGGCACCTCCACCAGATAGTACGAGAGCTTTCATTAAAGACCTTTCTTTTGCAACGAGCGTGGGAGCAAGAAGACACCATAATGATTTTTGGAATCCTTTTGGCTCCGAAAAGGAGAGAAAATAATTCTGACCTTTATGTTTATAATTGTACTCTATGGTCCAAAGAAAAAAAGGAAAATTCTTCCTATTTACTTTATTCACAAAGTCGACTAGGTTCCGGCCTTAGGCCAGATCAGGCCTAAAAAATATTCAAAAATGGGGGGAATAATGAACGCCGGAGAATCCGTAAAACAACAAACACAAATAAAGAAGAAAGAAGGTTATCAACACATGTTTAAGCTTCCAATCGTTGCATTTACAGTCATGGCACAATCCATGTTGGCCGTAGCACAATCGTCAACATCCACATCAACAGCTGCAGGGACTAGCACTACAACAGTAGAAACAACCGCACCGACACAAAATAAATTTAGTTTTCTTTATGCAACAGCTGCAACCAATAGTTTTTCTAAAGCAAGAGAAGAAGGTGGCGCTCATACCGTGAATGCCATGAGCCTTGGTTACAAATACAGTGATGATTGGAGATTTGCTTTAACGATGACCAACGACTATATGTTGCCTGCAAGAGGTCAAGAAGATAAGAATGCTACTTACCGAGACGTGACAGTATCTGCGGGAACGACTTATGGAAGCATTTTAGGAACAGAAAAAACTCCCGTTAAGTACAAAATGTATCTTCCTTCCACGCAGTCTTCTCAAGATATCAAGCAAGCTTTTGCAGTGGGTGCAGAAGTGAGTTTGGGTTATGATTTAACGGATAAACTCTCTGCAACCGCATTGTTGATTCCTTTGATTTATGTTCGTAATGGAGCGGATCAATTAAGACATATCCTTGAGAGTGAAATTCGTTATTCTTATACACCTGCATTTTCAAACTTTATTGGATTTCAACATGATGTAAAAGGGATGTCATCAGCGCAGTCTTTGGATAAAACAGCTGAGTATGCCGCGTTGCTTGCTGGGGTAGCTTATTCTCCTAGTAAAATCATTGATCTACAAGTCTCTGTTGCAAGAGAACGACACTTGTCTGTTTCTCACGGAAAAAATGCATCTGTAGAGCAAGATCCTAACAGCCAGTTTAGCTTTTTAGATGATCGAGAGATTTCTTATATCGCTGAAGCTGTTGTTAGATTTTAAGTTATAAAATAGACAATACAATAATAGATGAGAACTCTTTAACAAGCGCACCTTTCATCCCAACTCATTGTTAGTTGGGATGAAAGGTGCGCTTGTTTTATTTAATGGTTTCCTTGAGGAAGAAATGCGATGGGATCGAGAGCTTTTTTGCCACGACGAAGCTCAAAGTGGAGATGAGTCCCTGTCGCTCGACCTGTTTTTCCCATTTTACCCACTAAATCACCCTTTTTAATGTAGGAGCCTTGTTTAACAAGAATTTTATCGAGGTGTCCGTAGAAGCTAGCCCACTCTCCTTCGTGTTCAATAATAACAAATCGACCATAACCTCGAAATCCAGAGCCAGCATAAATCACATGACCATTATTGGCAGAGAAAATAGGTGTTCCTTTTTTGGAAGCCAGATCCAGACCTAAGTGGGGGCGCGGTCGAGCATGTGGCATAAACCCTCGAGTCAATCGTGCTTTATCAACGGGCCAATCAAATTCAAATTTGAAATTAAGAGGGGTGATTAATCCGAGGGGGTTATTCTCAGCATCATCAGCTTCTTCAATGGGTGCGATATTGGGAAAAGGTGCAAATTGAAGGTTAGGGCTGGAGAGAGAGGGTGTTTTAATACTGGAACAACCTACAGAAAAAAGCAAAAAAACCCATCCAATGGAGAGTGTCGTTAGACTGATGGTGGGTTGAGTGGGTTTTTGAAAACTCCGACAATACAAACGCTTTAAAAGTAAAAAACATTTCAAGTCCATGATCTTCACCTCTTAGATATTCAGTTTATCGGAGGTTTCCGTAAATAGGAAAAGACCGACACAATTCCTGGACCTGAGTCTGGATTTTAGCCAATAAACTTTGGTTATTAGGTTCTTCAAGGACGCTGGTAATCCATTGAGCGATGAGCGCCATTTCTTTTTCTTTCATACCTCTGGTGGTTAGCGCTGGTGTGCCTAATCGAATTCCGCTAGTCACAAAAGGACTTCGTTTTTCATGAGGAACGGTATTTTTATTGACCGTAATCCCTGCATGATCGAGAGCGATTTCAGCGTCTTTTCCGGTGACTTCACGCGAACTGAGATCAAGCAATAGGAGGTGGTTGTCAGTGCCGCCCGTAACCAGGTCAAAACCATGATTTAACAGGGCTATAGAAAGAGCTTGAGCATTTTTGATCACTTGGTCGATGTAATCTTTGAAATCAGGTTTCAGCGCCTCACCAAAAGCAACCGCTTTAGCAGCAACAATATGTTCTAAGGGCCCACCTTGAATTCCGGGAAAAATACGGGAATTGATTTTTTTTATGCGGTCCTGATTGGCTAAGATCAATCCCCCTCGAGGGCCACGCAATGTTTTATGTGTTGTTGAAGTGATATAGTCTGCAAAGGGAATGGGCGAGGGGTGATGCCCAGTTGCAACTAATCCTGCAAAGTGAGCCATATCAACAAGAAGACTGGCACCCACCTCTTGGGCAATAGAATGGAAGGCAGCAAAGTCAAGTTGTCGAGGATAGGCGCTATAGCCTGCGATTATTAATTTAGGTTTGGTTTCTTTTGCAATATCGCGAATGGCATCATAGTTAATTCGACCTGTGGTCGAGTCTAGTTTGTAGCTGGCTGCTTTATAAAGAAGGCCACTGAAGTTGACAGGTGAACCATGAGTTAAATGTCCGCCGTGAGAAAGGTCCATTCCCAGAATGGTATCACCAGGTTCACAGGCGGCCATGTACACACCCATATTGGCTTGGCTTCCGGAGTGAGGCTGGACATTGGCCGCTTCAACTCCAAAAAGTTTTTTCGCGCGTTCAATGGCTAGAGTCTCTATTCCATCAACAAACTGGCATCCACCATAGTAACGTTTTTGAGGATAGCCTTCGGCATATTTATTAGTAAGGATGGAACCTTGGGCTTCCATCACGGCGAGAGAGGTATAGTTTTCAGAAGCAATCATCTCAAGGCCATTTTGTTGTCGTTCTAATTCTTTAGAAACAAGAGATGCTATTTCAGGGTCATTTTGCTTGAGTGAGAGGTTTTCGAGAGGCATTTTCATCTCCTTCAAAGGGGTTTGTGGATTTTTTCAACTCGGGCTGTATGCCGTCCTCCTGCAAAGGGAGTTTCTAAAAAGGTTTTTACACATTCGATGGCCGTTGAGGGTGAAATAAGTCTCCCGCCTAAGCACAAAACATTGGCGTTATTATGCTCTCGAGAAAGGCGAGAGCTGTCTTCACTCCAGGCAAGAGCGGCACGAATATGAGGATACTTATTGGCTCGAATAGCCATGCCTTGGCCTGAACCGCAAATTAAAATTCCTTGGGGATCATTAGAGAGAGATTTCTCGACCTTAGCGCATAAAAGATCCGCAAAATCGGGATAGTCGACGGGAGAAGTTGAATTTTGAGGACCAAGATCAGTCCAATCAATTTCTGGGAAATGCGCTTTAATTTGTTCTTTGAGCTCCCAGCCCCCGTGGTCTGCAGCAATCATTAAGTGTTTTTTCATTGCTTCTACCCTAGTAGAGGCCAATTTAAAAATCTATACGCAACGCCTCTGCTGAGTTCTTGCTCATAAATTTTGCGAATATTGGGTCACTTTTTGAATCTTTAACGTATGAACTTTGAATTTAAGGAAGAAAGAGCTTTGCGGTATCCTTGATAATATCCCCACCCACTTGTCAGGCTGAGAATAGTGCTTACCCATAAAGCAAAATATCCCCATTGATGAAGGGGGATAGAGAGGGGGAAGGAATCCCATGCCTGGGGTCCGAGAATCAGAAAGGGGATGGCCCCCATTTGAAGTGCTGTTTTCCATTTTCCTGCAGGTTTGGCATCGATGACAATTTGATCTGCAGCTGCTACGGATCGAAGTCCGCCAATAAGAGTGTCTCGAGTTATGATTAGGATCACCATATAAGGGTCAACAAGTTGTTGAATCACAAGCATAATAAGAATGGCAGAGACTAAAATTTTGTCAGCAACAGGGTCCATAAATTTACCCATATTAGAGGTAGCATTATATTTTCGGGCAAAATAACCGTCATAGTAATCTGTGATACTTGCTATTATAAAAATCACGCAAGCGATGATTTTAGAAGGAAGCCCGGGATTATTTAAGAGAACTAAAATTGGAATAACGAAAAAAATTCGACTCAGAGTAATCCACATAGGGAGTCTTTTTTGCCAATTTTTTGAGGTATTCATAAGGATTCCTAACTCTATTCCGCTCTAAATTTAGAAGCCGCTTAAAAACTTTCTGATAGTCTCTTAACACCAACAGACTGTAATCTCAATGCCCTTCATAATATAAGGAAGAAAGTTTGTTTGAAGCGCTGTTGTTTCATTTTTAATTTTGGTATTTTACTTTAAATCTCTTGATTTCGCTCGTAATTTCACCAATCATTTTGAGTGGGTATTGACTGATAGCACCCAGGGAGGTCGATGGTGAGAGAAGAAGTTGATCGTCGAAAGTATCCTCGCCTTCTTTTGGCTCATCCGGATAATCTTTATATCAAGCTCGAAGGGTTATTGTTTTTGTGGCCTAAGGGTGGAAAATCCCAGGTCTTGGATTTAAGTTATTCAGGATTAGCAGTGAGCAGTCAGGGATTTTTAGATTTTGTTAAATTAGGAGACTACATTGAGGCTCATCTGCTTCTTCCGGGCGATGAGCAATTTCAAGTGCCTGTTTCTGTGCGAGTGGTTCGTAAGACAGCACAAATTTTAGGTTTTAAGATTGACTCTACTAATCCTGAAGGGCGCATTAAAATTGATCAGGTGATGAAAGATCATATCGTTTCTACGCATATGCGTAAGCTTTCACCTCAATTGCTCCATAATCGACTACAATGTGATGTATGGTTTCATGGCCCTTTTGATACGAACTTCTTTCTATGGAAGCAAGGAGATCATGTCGTTAAAGCTTATATTGAGTATGATAACTCAGTGCTTGTCTTTGAAGAGGATTCCTTTAGGGTAGCTCGATCAGCGAGTACCTCTGATGAGTCTCACGGTTATGGTGGCCCTTTTTTCATAAAAAATTTTGCAGAGCAAAAACTTTCTTTGGGCCATGGTTGGATTGATCGCCTTAAAAGATTAGTCGCTCAGATTCCTCAGGGGGGAGAAGATACGCAAAGAGTTTCTGATCTTCTTGAAAAAAAGAAAGTGGCCATAAAATAGTTTCATCAGTACTTTCAGGGTTTGTTTTAGGATCAATATCGTTTATCTTAATCCCCGCTCTTTTTCTCGCGCCAATCGCTGAGCTGTTTTATCATTGGATGTAGAGTGTATGGTTGTGGTATTGCTGAGAAGAGCAAAAGGGAGGTGCTATGTCATTTCGATTTTCACGACCCGTTCATCTTTATGAAACTGATCTTATGGGTGTGGTTCATCACTCTAACTATATTCGTTACATGGAAGAGGCACGATTTGCTTGGCTTCGCGAAATTGGACTCATTCATTTGCATGGAGCCGAATCAAATTGTGTCTTTGCAGTATTAGATATTCACGTGGAATATAAATCTCCTTTGCGCTGGGGAGATACATTTGTGGTTGAACTTGATGTTGTTTCTATGAGAAGCCGATTTCGTTTTGATGCTACAATTCGTGCTTTGCGTGATGAGGGACAACCAGTGGTGTTGCGGGGTACTGTGACACTTGTTTGTGTCAATAATAAGTTACAGCCCATTAAGCCACCGGCTGAGTTGGTGAAGTTTTTTGTTCACGAAGCTGAAAAGAAGAAGGAGATCCTTAATGAATCGTAATTTAGCTCTAGAGTTTGTTCGTATCACAGAG
Organism: Bdellovibrionota bacterium; assembly: GCA_963170155.1. Taxonomy (GTDB): domain Bacteria; phylum Bdellovibrionota; class Bdellovibrionia; order Bdellovibrionales; family Bdellovibrionaceae; genus CAUJGP01. Next base: position 50,006 of record CAUJGP010000021.1, read on the forward strand.
GCTGCAGCTTTATCCTGTGCTCATTTGATTGGTCGGGGAGATGAAAAAGCTGCGGATAAAGCAGCAGTCGATGCGATGAGAAAGGCTTTTGATAGTGTTCATATTGATGGGACCGTTGTGATTGGTGAGGGTGAACGCGATGAGGCTCCAATGCTCTACATTGGTGAAAAGGTAGGTCATCCCTCTGATGTCGCCCCCAAAGTCGACATTGCTTTGGACCCCTTAGAGGGCACAACGATTTGTGCAAATGGAGGCGTGGGTGCGATTTCTGTGATTGCCGTGGCTGAAAAGGGAGGCTTTTTACATGCTCCTGATACTTATATGGATAAGATTTCTTGTGGCCCAGGCGCCAAGGGCGTGATTGATTTGGATCAGAGCCCCACAGAAAATATTCATCGTGTCGCAGAGGCTCTTGGAAAACGGGTTCGAGACATGATGGTAGTTATTTTAGAGAGACCAAGACATCAAGATTTAATTCAAGAGGTTCGAAAAACAGGAGCGCGTATTCAACTCATTGGTGATGGTGATGTTTCAGCTGCTGTTGCGGCGGCCTGGCCAGATACAGGGATTGATTTGCTTATTGGTATAGGAGGCGCTCCAGAAGGAGTGATTTCAGCGGCAGCGATGAGATGTCTGGGCGGCGATTTTCAAGGGCGCTTGAAGTTTCGGAATGAAGAAGAGAAAACACGAGCCACAAAAATGGGATTGCTGGATCTCAATAAAAAATTTCAACTCGAAGAACTCGCTTTTGGGTCAGTCATGTTTTGTGCCACAGGTGTTACGGATGGGCCTTTGTTGAAGGGCATTCGTTTACTCCCTGGCGATCAAGCAACAACCCAATCCATTGTGATGAGGTCTAAAACTGGAACAGTACGGACAGTGCAAGCTCATCATAATTTAAGGATTAAATCTCATTTGTAGTAAGGAGAGGAGTCTGTGGCGGGAATTTGTTTTTCATGTGGATTTGGTTTTAATTTTACTTCTGAAGTGGGTCGGCGAGAAGAGTGTCCAAAGTGTCGCGCGGATATTCATGTTTGCAAGAATTGTTCTTTTTACGATCGAAATCTTTATAATGAGTGCCGCGAGCCACAGGCAGATGTGGTTAAAGAAAAAGATCGATCCAACTTTTGTGATTACTTTCAATTAAGTACGAACGGAACGTCATCAGGTCCAACGCAAGCTGATTTAAAAGCTCAGGCAGAGGCTTTGTTTAAAAATTTTGGGAAAAAATAAGAGCTTGTCTTGTTTGGCGGAGATGATTCATAATTCAATCAGAATAAGGGACATTGAGTGTTCTTAAACTTTATGGAGCTGGACGATCTGAATGCGGTAAGGCCTAAGAAAGTGCATTAAGGTCATAATTAATAAGGAGAGATTGAGTGGCAAGCGCAAAAACGGTGGAAGTCTTTAACTGTGATGTTGAACAATTTTTTAAAATTATTTCTGATTACGAAAAATATCCTGAATTTTTAAAAGAAGTTGCGCAGACCAAAATTCTTCAAACCTCAGGAAATAAAAAATTGGTTGAGTTTGAGGTTTCCGTTATAAAAACATTTAAGTATAATTTATGGCTTTCAGAAACTCCTCCCACTGAGGTGAGTTGGGAGTTGGAATCAGGTGATATGTTTAAAACCTCTGTAGGATCATGGAATTTACAAGAAGAGGCCGGCAAGTGCCGTGCCACTTATTTTTTAGATGCGACTTTCAATTTGTTTGTTCCGGGACCCATTGCCAAGGCTCTTGTGAACGTGAATTTGCCAGCAATGATGAGTTCCTATCATAAGAGGGTTAAGGAGCTTTATGGAAAGTAAGTCAGGTGCAGCATGGTAGGAAAAAAAGATCATAAAAAATCAGCGGAGGCTCAAGAGGAGACATCGGAAGAGTCTAAGGGCCTTTTTGGGGAAGCCTTAAGAAAAGTTTTTACCGCTGGAGTGGGCGCAGCGTTTATGACAGAGGAAAATATTCGTTCTTATTTGGCGGAACTGAAGCTACCCAAAGAATTTCTTAATTTACTCCTGAACCAAGCGAATCGATCAAAAGAAGAGCTGATGCAACGGGTAGGCAAGGAAATCATGCAAATCGTGAATAAAATTGATTTTGTTAATGAGTTTTCAAAGTTTGCAGAAACTCATCGTTTTCGAATCACGGCAGATATTGAGATCACGCGCAAAGATTCCAAAATGGGAGAGACAAAATCATCACGATCGTGAATTGATCGGCGAGGATCGAATGGATAAAAACAGTTTTTATCAATTATTAAAAGCAAGACGTTCTATACGAAAATATAAAAGTGACCCTGTCCCTCGTGAGGTTGTTGAGCGTTTACTTGAAGCAGCGATGGAGGCTCCTTCGGGTAAAAATCGTCAAAATTGGAAGTTCATTGTCGTGACAGGAGAGAAGCGTGATCAATACCTTCAGTATTCCCAGAAGGCTTGGGAAAAACTTAAGGATATCTTAAAAGTCAGACTCAAGCCGTCTTTGTATGATTTCACCGAAAGATTTTTTTACACTCTTGGACAAGCACCCGTACTGATTTTTTGTTATGCGGTTAAAAGCCCGGAAGAAAAAGATTTAACCTCTATCGGCAGTGTTTATATGGCTGTTGAAAATCTAAATTTGGCGGCTTTTGCAGAAGGGTTGGGCTGTTGCACTATGGGCGCCCCTCTTGAAATGAAAGAGGATGTGAATCAGTTTCTTGGAGTCACTGACTGGAAAGAGTTCCAATCCCAACAGCTCGAACTTCTTTGCTTAGTTACAATTGGGTATCCTGATCATCAGCCCCCCAAAGCGCCACGGCAAACAGAAGGTCGAGTCACTTGGCTGTAGATGTTTTGCTGTCGTGAAAGCGGAAAAAAAATCTCAATAAATAAAGAATATAGATCTCAGCTCTTAAAAATAAGGAGTCCTATATTTAAATTGAGGTTAGATATTCCGGAAAGTGGTGTTTTAATTGCTTTTTAAATGAGTCGAATATTTTTTTAAACATGAGAATAATTCAATGTGACGATAGTCAGGTCTTGTTTTAAGCGAGCTTCAGCTATACATACCCTGGTAGAAATGGTAAAATTAAAAGATGTGGATAGCAGGATGAGCTGTAGCCAGTGAGGATATTTTTTTAAAATGAGGCGAGAGTCCAATTCTTTTCAGAGAGATGGGGTTATTCATAAATATTATTTTTCCAAAAATAGTATTTTAGTGATTTTTTATTTTCTCTTTTTAAGCTCTCCGTGGATTTATGCGCAATCTTCTTTGAGTTTGGAAAAACGTATTGAAGGGTTTCAGCAGCATCAAAAAGAGCAACAAAGTTTTACTCATGAGAGAGAAAAACTAAGAGATGAATATTTAAAAGAGCAAGCGGCGCAAAAAAAAGAAAAAGAGCGGGCTTATAATGAATATTTAAAAAGCTTGGCAAAAAAACAGAAGAAAGTGGATCCAGAAAGCACGCCAGCTTATGAAGAGTATTTGTTAGAGAAATGGAGATGGAAAAATAATCCAGAAAAAAAAACCTCTCAAGAAGCCCTTGTTAAGCAAAAGAAAAAAATTCGTTCTAGTGAAAAATCCAAAAAATTTGAGATGGATGAGTATTCCTTAAATTCTTCAGAAGAAAACAGAGTGCCTTACAACAAACGAAGGTCTTTTCATGGTGACAATGCAAAGCCTGGTGGATTTACGGGTGCAACTCCAAGTGGTGCTGACAGCGGAGGGCGAGCCCCTTATGTGCCTCCTCCTCCCCCTCCTCCGTCTTTTGATAATGATCTTCCAGAGTTTGAAGAGAATAATGATATACCGCCCCCGCCCCCTCCTGACTTTGGGCCGGGAGGAATGGGTGAGCCTTTTGGAGGAGAGCCAGCTCCATTTATGCCGCCCCCACCGCCTCCACCTCCTCTCAATAATGAGTTTTAAAAAGAAGACCGTATTATTTTGTTTCACCAATAAAATCGGTCAGAGACATCATTTAAAATAGTATTTGGTTTTATTCGAACAATAAGATTCCGTTTTTTTTACTTTTATGTGATGAACGATGCCAAACAGGTTATTCAAACCATCAAAAAATTAGGTATTAAATCAAATGGAAGATCAGGCTTCACTGAGGCAATTACTGGATAAGCGTATTGTTTTTTTAGATGGTGCCATTGGTACAATGGTACAAACTTTTAAATTAACAGAAGAGGATTTTCGCGGAGAGCGCTTCAAAGAACATGGTAAGGATTTGAAGGGTAATTATGATTTACTTTGTCTTACGAGACCTGATCTTATTAAAGATATACATAAAATGTATTTAGAATCAGGAGCTGATATCATTGAAACTAACAGTTTTAATGGAACGGCGATTTCTCAAGCTGATTATGGGATGCAAGATGCTGTTCATGAGATAAACGTAGCCGCCGCACGGCTAGCGAAACAAGCGGTCTTAGAATATCAAAAAACAAATCCTCGTCCTTGTTTCGTGGCAGGAGCCCTCGGTCCTACAAATAAAACATTATCGCTTTCTCCCAAGGCGACAGATCCTGGTTTTCGAGAGATTTCTTTTGATGAAATGGTCGAGGATTATTACAATCAAGTCGCAGCCCTCGTTGAAGGAGGCGTTGACTTATTGCTACCCGAGACGAGCTTTGACACGCTCAATATGAAAGCTTGTATTTATGCCATCAAGAAGTTCGAAGAGGAAACAGGGGTTCGCAAGGATTTGTTTCTGTCGATGACGATAACAGATTTATCTGGGAGAAGTCTATCAGGTCAAACTGTAGAGGCATTTTGGAATAGTATTCGTCATGCAAAGCCACTTTTAGTTGGTATGAATTGTGGGTTAGGCTCCAAAGAGATGCGTCCATTTTTGGAGGAATTTTCGCGCATTGCGGATTGTTATTTAGCATGTTACCCCAGTGCAGGTTTGCCGAATCCTTTAAATCCCATAAGATATGATGAAACTCCCGAGAGGTTCACAAACACCTTGAAGGATTACGCCGAGGCTGGTTGGTTGAATTTAGCGGGAGGCTGCTGTGGAACAACACCAGCTCATATCAAAGCGATTGTTGAGACTCTTTCTCCTATTGCAAAAAGAAAAATTCCAAAGATAGAATTAACAACTCGTCTCTCGGGGCTGGAGCCCTTTAACGTTCAATCAGAAGATGTTTAAAAATTTTTGAGGCTTGGAAAAAGAACGAATTAGCGCATATTTTTTAAGACGCTAATTCCTTAGGTGAGGGTCAGAGTTTGCCCATTGACAGCACTTCCAAGAGGGCTGCAGAGATAGAGGAGTGTTCCTGCCACGGCTTCAGAATTCACTAACTTTGCATAGGGATGATGGGTTTTGAGTTTTTCTAGAGCCTGTTTAACAGAACTGCTTTCAGGGGAATGATGGAGAGCATACTCTTCAGTCGGTCCAATGGAGAGGACATTCGCGGTGGTGGATTGATCTACTAATTCGCAACTCAAGCTTTTGACAAAAGAGCTCAGGCCTCCTCTGAGCAGTGAGTGAGTGGTGTCGTTGGCGGAACCAGAAAGAAAGGGTTCAGGAACGAGAAAGATAAGTCGTCCTCGTTTTCTGTTTTTTAAATAGTTCACCACTTGATGGGCTAAATAAAAACTAGGTTTTAATTCTGTCGTAATGAGTTCTTCGAAGAGATCGAGGGATTTTTCGCCCTTCACGGGAGCTGCTGCTGTTCCAAAAAGAGCGTCAATGTAGATATCGATGCTTCCAAAAGTTTGGGCGGATTGGCTAAGAGCTTCCTGACAGGCTTTGGGTGATGAAAAATCACATCGAATGGCTGAGGCACGACCAAATTTTTCATGAATCTCTCTTTGGTCATTGATCACATTGGCCATCCTCTGACAAGTTTCTTGGTTCTTATCGATGAAAACCACATCAGAGCCACTTTGTGTGAACAGGCTTGCAATATTTTGAGTGAGATTTGTCAGAGGGCCAGCAATTACAGTGGTGCGTTCTCGCAGCGTCAGTGAGGGTTCACTCATAGATTTATGGCATCCTTTCAATGATGATGGCGATTCCTTGTCCTCCACCGATACACGCGCTACCCAGGGCGTACTTTCCTTGTCGTCGTTGGAGTTCGTACACAAGATGATTCATAATTCGTGTTCCGCTCGCACCGAGGGGATGTCCAAGGGCAATGGCGCCTCCGTTAACGTTGGTACGATCCATGGGAAGCTCTAATTCTTTTTGCACAGCTAAGAATTGAGCGGCAAAAGCTTCATTGACTTCAATTAAATCCATTTTATTGAGATCCAATTGAGCTTTTTGCAAAACTTTTCTAATGGCTGGAGCGGGGCCTATGCCCATGATTTTAGGATCGCATCCAACAGAAACATAGCTAACGATGCGGGCCAGAGGCTTGAGTCCAAGGGCTTTGGCTTTGGATTCTGTTGTAAGGATGGAGCACGCGGCTCCGTCCACAATGCCAGAGGCTGTAGCTGCTGTGACCAGGCCGTCTTTTTTAAAGAGGGGCTTAAGGGCTTTCATTTTTTCCAAGGAGGTTTCTGGTTTAGGGTGTTCGTCTTTATCAAAGGTAATAGGGCCTTTTTTGGTTTCTAAAGAAAGGGGCGTGATCTCTGTAGAAAATAATTTTTGTTTAAAAGCGTGTTCATAACGCTGTTGGGATTGAAAAGAATAAGCATCAGCCTGATCTCGTGTGATTTTATATTTTTCACCCAAATTTTCTGCGGTTATAGCCATTGGCATTTGAGCGTAAGAGTCTGTTAATGCGGCTGTCAGAAGATCTTCCAGCTCTCCGTTGCCCAAGCGTATTCCGCCAAAACGAACGCTGCGGACCACATAAGGCACAAGAGACATTTGTTCTACGCCGCCCGCCAGCACCATGGAGGCTTCTCCTGTCGTGAGCATTTGAGCAGCATTGATCCACGATTGAAAGCCACTTCCACAGAGGCGGTTGACCGCATAAGCAGGTGTTGCAAGAGGCAATCCTAGTTTTAAACCCACATGACGAGGAAGATAGGCCCCATCACTGCTAGAAGGGACAACGTTCCCAATGACGACATGATCGATTTCTTCTGGCTTTAAATCAATTTGATTGAGACAGCCGCGTGCTGCGTGAACGGTTAGATCTGTTCCTGAGATATCTTTAAGACTACCACCATAGCTTCCAAAAGCCGTTCTTTGACCAGCAACACAAACTATATTTTCCATCGATGCACCTCGCTGATTGATAGGATTGAAGATTCCGATGGAAAAAGTTTGCCTTTAATGGAGAAGAGATTCTATAAAAATCTCCGTTTGGGTCCATTTTTATAAAACTTTGTCAAAGCGAGTCGTAGCTATGAATTATTTAGTGATTGGTCAGGGTGGTCGAGAACACGCCATCATCAAGGCTCTGAAGCAGTCTCCGAATGTTACAAATTTGCACGCGATTCCCGGGAATCCTGGGATTGCTGAGCTTGTGACTTGTCACTCTTTGGATTGGAAAAATTTTGAAACTATAGAACAGTTTTGTCGTTTTCATCAAATACAAGTGGTAGTGATCGGGCCCGAAGATCCTTTTGTCATGGGGCTCAGCGATTATTTGCGTGAAAAAGGATTTCTCGTCGTAGGACCATCAAAAGCTGCCGCTCAATTGGAGGGCAGTAAAGTTTTTGCTAAACAATTTATGCAAGAGTTTGGAGTGGCAACGGCGAAGGCGGTAGTTGTGCAATCGGTGGACGAGGCGCTTTTGCAGTCCCAAGAATTCACTCCCCCTTACGTGTTGAAGGCGGATGGCCTTGCTGCGGGAAAGGGAGTTGTTTTATGCAAAACACGAGATGAATTGCGTGAGGCTTCTCAGCAATTTTTTGAACAAAAATTATTTGGTGCTGCCAGTGAAAAAGCTTTATTGGAGCAATTTTTGCCTGGTTATGAATTGAGTTTGCTTTTGGTGACCAACGGGAAAGAGTATCAGTTGTTTCCTGTTGCGCAAGATCACAAATCTTTGCTGGACGGGGATGAAGGCCCTAATACTGGAGGGATGGGAACGATCGCTCCGATGCTCATGTCTGAGGGCCTGCTTCATGAGATTAAAATAAAAATTATAGAACCCACGTTGCATGGTTTATCAGAAAAAAAGTTATTTTACCGTGGGGTTCTTTTTCTAGGGCTCATGATCACAAAAGCGGGACCTCAGTTACTGGAGTACAATTGTCGAATGGGTGATCCAGAAACCCAGGTGCTCATGCCTTTGCTTGAGGGTGATTGGGGTGAGGTTTTTCATCAATTAGCGCGAGGCCAGATTTTACCGATGTCATGGAAATCCATTTATAGTACTTGCGTGGTTTTAGCGGCACCAGGATACCCGAATGCTCCTGAGAAGGGTCTATTGATTGAAGGGGACCCATTGAGTGAAAAGTCTTCAGGGAGTGTTTCGCAATCTTACTTTATTCATGCAGGAACAAAGCGGACTTCCACGGGGGAGTGGCAAACAGCAGGAGGGCGAGTTCTTTGTGCCATGGGTGTCGCTGAAACGAAAGAAGCCGCTCGTGCTTTAGCATATGAGCAGGCGGGTCTTGTTTCTTGGAGAGGTTTGCAAAAACGATCGGATATTGGTTTGAGAAAATGTTAGAATTGATTCCGTACTCTTCATTGGAGGAAAAGAATAAATTTTTGCAAGCCTGTGATTTTTCTGACAGAACCCTCATTGTTCCGGATCTTGTATCGAAGTTATATTGGCAAGATCAAAGAGAACAAAAAACAGATTTTATTAATCAAAATCCAATTTTGAGAGCTGAAGATTTTTGGAAAACCCTATTGCAACGGACTCGGACAGATATCAACTTTGTCAGTCCGGCATGGATGTCCTCCTATTTAAAACAAATTTTAAAGACGGAGTGGTTGGAGTCGGTGGGCCTTCCTTACGCGAAAACACCGACCCTATTGAAGGCGATGAGGGAGTTCTTGCCAATTCTCTCTCATCCAGAATCTTGCGAAATCATGGAACATTGGTTTGATGAGGTGCAAGCCGGACAAGGTTCGTGGCGGCGATGGTTTGAATTATCCACCTTGGCTTGGAAAAATCTTGTGGCTAAGAACGTTCTTCTTCCTGAATGGTCGGCGAGCTTTTTAATTCAATCGCTGCATTTTGAAAATTTTTGGAATCGGAATCTAGTGGTGGATTTGGGACCTGAATTAAGAACTATGGAGGTTGAACTTTTACAAGCGCTTGCATCGAAAAATCACGTTCAGGTGCTAACTCCTCATTTTCCGTGGATGGATGAGTTTCGTTGGGTTTCTTACCCTTATAAACAATTTTTATCTCGTCATCATACCGTGAAGAAGCTTTTCATTACTGAAGAGAACGGGGCTAAGAGAGTCGAGAATGTTCCTCGTCAAAAGAATTTTAGGCGGTATTCTTCTATGTTGGGTGAAATTAAAGCGGCAATCAGTCAAATTCATGACTGGGTTCGATCTGGAAAGCGACTTTCAGAAATAGCCTTGATTGCTCCGGACATGGAAATCTATTGGCCGGTCTTAAGTGTTCATTTGAAAAAAGAAGGATGGGCTTTTGAAAAGCCAGAAAAAATCAAAATAGGAAGTCTGGGGTCTGTCGTGGCCTGGCTTGCCTATCTCAAAAAACAAAAATCCCCAGAATTGTCGTTTACCGATTTGCAGCTTGCGGAATTCCATCCGCTTCAACGGAGAAGTTTAAATACGGAAGCAAATACAGAAATCAATCCCGAGACAGGTTTGGAAATAAATTCGAATTTAATTTCGTACTCTGATCTTCAAAGTCAATGGGTCATGAAACCCTACAAAAATTCGTCGTTGTTTTCCGATGAAAAAAGAGCTGTCACAGCTTCTATTTTTTTGAATTGGGCTTTTCAAGTTTGGCCTCATACCTCTTTGCTTCCGGTTATGGTTCTTGAGAGTTGTCAGAAATGGCTTCTAGAAGCTGAAAAACGAGAAGAACTTTTTGAATCCGAGTGGATTGAGTATTTAGAGGAATATTTGAAAACACAAGAAGAGGAGGTTTTTTCGGAAGTTCCTCAGAGCCTGGGGGTGTATTCTTTAATGAATGGTCTCCCACTACATAGAAATTTTCATTTTGTATTGGGATGTTCCGAGGCTCAATTGAAGTCGTCAAAAGGATTTGTCAACGGAGCCGAGGTGCTGAGTTTACAACATCATACAGGCCATTTGTTAGCCCATCCTGATCGTGATTTCAGAGAGTTTCAGTTGCGAGCTCTCGTGGAGACGGGATGTGAGCAAGTATTTTGTTTTCCTGAAGCCGATTTTAACGGAACTGAGTTAGTTCCCTCTGTTTTTTGGATGAAAGGGCGAGAGCAGGAAATCAGTGAAAAATCGTTGTCCTTTTCGCATTTTCATGAATTATCCTCATGGACTCCTGGAGAATGGGAGCAAGAGTTATTGCAATTTGAAAGAAAAAAAGAAAAAAATTTTTTTATTGCAGAAAGTGGAGATGTAACCGAAGTCGAAGAGAGAGTGCCTCATCACTTTGAATTTTCTCTTTCTCCGGCCTCATTAAAATCCTATGTGGAGTGTCCTTTTAAATTTTTTGCAGAAAAAGGTTTAAAGTTAATAGATCCTTTGATTGTGGACCTCGATTTAGATGCCCGAACTCAAGGAGCTCTCCAACATAAACTTTTAGAGCTTTTGACCATGGATCCTTTTGATATTGCGGCTAAACGAAATCAGCTTGAGGAACTCATTGAACAAACCCTAGAGACGCAAAAAGAATTTTATTATTCTGAAAAAACCAGGGAGTTGATGCAGCGGCAGCTTAAACAACTGGGGAATCAATTTTTGGATCACGAAGAAAATTATCGAAAAGAATTTCCACGATTTTACACTTTGGTTCGTGAAGCTTGGTTTCAGAGCTCCATAGCCATCAAAGAAAAAAAGATTTCTTTTAGGGGAAAAATAGACCGGGTGGATGTTTCATCGGATGGTCAAGCTGCCGTTGTTATTGATTATAAAAACGATATTCGCAGCTACAGTCACGCCTCTTCTTGGATTAAAAACTTGGAATTTCAAATGCCGGCCTACGTTCAAGCTTTGGAGTCTGGTTCAGTGAGAAAAGAAAAAGGAAAGAACTTTCCACCTTTGTCTGTTGTTGCCGCTCATTACTATAGTTTGCGGGATCGCCAACGAAAAGGTTTTACTCTGAAAGAGGTTGATCCCGGCGTGGTGAATTCCCTTACGGCGACAGGAACCCTCACTGTCTCTGAAAAGAACCAGATCCTGGAAGAGTTTCAAACAATTTTAGTTCGAGTGGCTCAAAATATTTTAGAGGGGGATTTCCGAGCGATCCCTCATCCTAAAACAGATTGTCAAGGTTGCTCTTGGAGAAATTTATGCCGAACAAGCCAACCGAATTTATAAATACGATGGTCACGGCGGGAGCTGGAGCGGGTAAAACTTATGGCTTGATCCATAAAATCGTGGATTTAGTCAGAGAGTCAGTGGATCGTGATTCAGAGCACTTTCCACGTTTTGTGGTGACCACCTTTACGCGCAAAGCGACCCAAGAGGTTCGTGAAAGGCTTTTATCAAAAGCGTTGGAGCTCAGGCGAACAGACCCTGTTTTTGGTGAAATATTTTTAAACTTTCTGAAGAGCTCCGGTTTTTTGATGGTCTCTACCATTCATGGAGTCTTGAATCTTTTTTTGAAGCAATATGGTTCTTTGATAGGACTTAATCCTGATTTCAAAGTGAAACCATCTTCTCCCAGACTTCTCACTCAAACTCTGCATGAGCTGTTTTTACTTCATCCTACAATGATGACTCTGGTTAAAAAATATGGATGGAAAAATCTGAAGTTTTTTTTGCTCGAGTATCATAAGGCTAAGACTTTTAATCCACGGATGGAAGGGCTTCCAGATTCCTATTTTTACGGTTTTTGGGAAAGAAAAATAAAATCAATTTATGAAGCCGCTTTACACTTGTTACGATATATAGAACCTCTCCTGGCTCAAACAAAAGGTGAGAGCTTGTCAAAGTTTTACGGAGGATTGAATGACATCATTTATTCTTTAAATGAAAAAAAAGAGTTGTGGAGTGATTTTGAATCTTTAAAAAAAATCTATCAGAAATTACCCCGCAACTTAGGGCCCCTGAAACAATGGGATGAATCTTATAAAAATTTGCGCACGCAAATGATGGATGATCTTGCGGCATTGAATGATGACTTCCTCACAATTAAAGAAAATTTTATTCATCATCATCAGGATGCCCTTCAGTTGCAAGAGCTTGGGCTTGAATTTTCACAGATGTGGTTTAAAAAGAAACTGGAACTGGGCGAATTAGACATTGAAGATTTGGAGTTGTTGAGTCTTTATATTCTTCGTCATTATCCGGAGCAAACTAAAAAATTTTCTGAATCTTGGAATTATTGGTTTATTGATGAATATCAAGACACTAGTCCCATTCAAGTTCAAATCCTCAATGACATGATAGGAGCTTGCCCTCATTATGTTGTCGGTGATCCCCAACAATCTATTTATTTTTTTAGGGGAGCACGGAGTAAGGTTTTCTATGAAAAACTCAATTTATTTAAAAAAACACAGGCCAGAATTGAAGAAAAAAAAATCAATCGGCGCTCTTTTGCTCCCACGTTGTATTTTATCAACGATTTGATGGATCAGATTAATAAACACCAATTTTCTCCCATGGATTCTTTGAGCGACAATGAAACCAAGGATTTATTGGCGGGCCATTTTTACTTGACGCCGGATAAAAATGAAGAGCTGCATTTCAACCAGATCATAAAAGTTTTAATGCAACTATTGGAAGAGGGAGTACCTCCTTCGCAAATCGCGATTTTATGTCGGGAGAACAGCGAACTTCAAAGAGTGTACGATAAAATCAGATCAGCGGGTTTGCCAGCTCAAGTCTATTCTAAGGGGCGATTTTTAGAAGATCGTCAGGTTCGAGATGCGTTGTGCTTATGGCACTTTTTGGTTAATCCCTACGATGATATGAATTTAGTCGAATTATTGAGATCTCCATGGTTTCGTGTTTCAGATCAAATTCTTTTAGAAGTGAGTTTTCAAAAGAGCGATTATCTTTGGAATCGCATTCAAACTCTGGATTTAGAGCCTTTGCTAAAACTCCGTCAGGGACTTCAGGACTTATCTCACGAAAGTCATTTTTGGATTTGGCAAAAACTACTGATTGATTCTATGGCGTTTTATGATTGTACTCAACAAGATCCCAGTGGACGTAAAGAGGCCAATCTTTGGAAACTCATTTCAATCATTCATGAAGAAATTAAAATGGGGACACTTGATTATGCAGATCCTCTGAATCGAGCCTTGTCCCTGGAGAATCAGAATGAAAACGAGGCTCCGTCCATTCGAGAATCTCACCAGATTCAGCTCATGACTATCCACGGAGCTAAGGGGTTGGAGTTTGAACATGTGATTCTGCCTTTTCTCAATCATTCACGAAAAAAAGAAAGCACAGGCTTTTTCACGACCGATCTTGAAAGCCAGTATTGGGTTCATTCTTTTATGAATGAATCTAATCGGACGACTCAGAGTCATTACTTTGCTCGCGAAGTGGCAGAGGCCATGAATTCTCTTTTAGATGACGAATTCGAACGACTTTTTTATGTTGCTATAACAAGAGCTAAAAGAGGATTATACTTCTTCTGTCCTTCTTCAGAGGACGAGTTTTCTAAAACAGGGTGGGCTCGCCATTTGCAAAGTTTTATCTCAAAGGGATCAGGTCGGTTCATTGCAGAATCCGGGCGCTATGAGTTTCAGGTGGAAGATCTTCTCCCCGGAACTCCATGATGATGAATCGTCACCTCTTGTTAGATCCATTGAGCCTGCTAGATCCCTACTTGCAACAATGTCATGATAATCTCGATCTTCGAAGCCTGTCATTCCTTCTTCATCGAAAAAACTGCCTGCGTTTTTATTTTTCTCTTTGAGATTACAAAAACTTTTCCATGTTCTTTTAATGAAGATTTGAAATCAGAGTTCCTTTTTTAGAATATCTTTTTTTTTAAATTAATTAGTTTACTCTTTTTCAATAAACCAACCTTCATTTTCTAGAAGTGAGATAGCTTTATTTTGGTATTTAGTTTTTATAAAAAACCAATCAGATTTAAAAGTTGAAACCACGCAAACGCCAATTTTCTCCCGTGGATTCTTGGAGTGACTATGCCTATAACACTTAAAACTCATCAAAATGTAATGAATGAAACTTTATCTGAAGCTAATGGTTATCTTAAGATTTTAAAAAATCACTTTTGTCAGTAAAATTTTCTTTTTAGCACCCTTTAATTGGATATTCTGGGATCATCAGACCTGAGGATAAAATTGCTGCTCACCACGCAAAATAGAAAAAAGACAAGGTGTGCAGCACAGAACTTAGGCATGGGATCTTCGTTACATTAGGAAGCTATGGCACCCAAATTCCTGAGAGTGGGTTTGCATTTTTATCCCGATCTGAGAATGGGGCAATAGCGTATTTTTTTTCCAAGTAAGATAAAATAGAAACGGTTTCGTAATGAGTATGATCTACATAACCCTTTCTCACATGAGGGGAAACAAAGATGGCGGGAATACGACTCCCCAGTCCCCAGCGATCCAATTTTTGAGGAGATTTGGGATCCCAGAATCCACCATGTTCATCAAAGGTGATAATAACAAGTGTTTGTTGCCATTGTTTTGATTTCATCAGGAGTTCCATAATTTGTTTTAATTTAGCATCACCTGTGGAGACATCAGCATAGCCTGGATGAATATTATCAACGCCAACAGGTTTGTAAAAAGAGACTTCAGGAAGTTGCTCGGATTGAATGGCTTCTATCAAGTCTATTTCGTCTTTGAGGTGTTCTTTGCGCCCTTGAGTATCAGGCCCATAGTTTTTGAAATAAAGGAAGGGTTGATGGTGAAATTGAAAGTTGCCTGGGTTTTCTTTTTTTAGGATCGCATTCCATCCACCCGCATACCAAGCCCATGAGATTTTCTTTTCAGAGAGCCGATCACCAATCGTGGCATAATCAAGGGTTGGTAATCGTAACTCTGCGTTTTTTCCATCACCTGCAAAGGGAGGGTGGTACGGTTGAATGGTATTGACTACAAAATTGTCAGGGGTAAGGGGCTTGTTTTTTTTAGGAAGGCCGTTGGAGTCGAGAATAGTTTTTAGGGATTCTGGTGCATTGGGATAAGTGGGTGTTTGAGCCGCGATAAGCCACTGATGATTTAAGAAAGAACCACCGAATGCAGATTGATAAAACTCATCAGCAAGAACGTAATCTTTCGCTAGTTTCCACAAATAAGTATCTGCCATATCGTAGTAGCCCAGCGCAAAGGCGCCCACATGCGAATGAAGTACGAATTTGTCGTTATGCCCATTGTTGATTTGGACTTGATGAGTAAAAAACTCATGGACAGGGTCTGGAGTGAATTCTGATTTTTTAACGAAAGGATCAATCAAAAAAGGTTTATTAGGAAGCTCTTTAGGAAAGCGAGAGTCAGGAGTCTTTGACTTTCGTCCTTTAACAGCAGGAAGAACTTTATACACCTCACCAGATTCATTAATTTGTCCTTGGTACCCAGGAGGGGGTTCGTTATTAACATCTCCGGGGAAAAGGGCAAACAAGTTGAAGAAGCTATGGTTTTCAAGATAAATAATTAAAGTTTTTTTGATTTTTTCAGCACCTTTGGGTGCTGAATTTTTTTTGGAGCCAAAAACCAACACAGGAAAAAAAGCAAATAAGATCAATATTATTTTAAAAAAAGAGAATAATTTTCGATGATTTGTCATAATGACGATCATCATAAGCTCTTCCGATCTTGAAGAGCAACTAAATTGTTTTGTGTTTCATCAAGTATTATCGGTGAGTGCGGCCATTTCTTCTGGTGGTCGTAAACCCTTTTTTTTCATTTTTTCTACTAATGTTGTTCTGTTTAGCCTTAAGAGAATAGCGGCTTGATTTCGATTCCATCCCGTTTTCTCCAGAGCTTTAATGATTAAATTATTTTCAAACTGATCCACCGCAGAGTTAAAGTCTAATCCCATGAGGGGGAGATCAAATTCTGTTGTTGGTTTAGCAGTTCCTAGCGCGGTTTCTGGTGTTGTTGTTTTTGCATGATATTTGGGAGGGAGGTCTTTAAGTTCAATGAGCCCTTTCCCTTTGATGATTGTGAGTCTTTCAATTAAGTTTTCGAGTTCGCGAATATTCCCCGGCCATGGATAATGCATAAGGCTTTCCAGAGCTTCATTGGAGAAGCCGGCCAGCTGGCTTTTTCGTTTTTGGGTAAAGTTATTAATAAAATATTGTATTAGTAGAGGAATATCTGACTTTCGTTCTCTAAGTGCTGGAATTGCGATGGGAATGACATTGAGTCGATAGTAGAGATCTTCTCGGAACTTTCCTTCCATGACGGCTTTTTCTAGGTTTACGTGGGTCGCAGCAATGACCTGAACATTGACTTGAATAGATTTGGCGCTTCCAACGGGTTCAAAACTTCTTTCTTGGAGAGCTCTGAGAATTTTGACTTGGAGAGAGGGGCTCATGTCTCCGATTTCATCCAAGAAAAGAACCCCGCCATCAGCCATTTCAAAGCGGCCCACACGATTGGAGATAGCTCCGGTGAAAGCTCCTTTTACATGTCCGAAGAGTTCTGATTCGAGAAGTTCCGAGGGAATGGCGCCACAATTGATCGCAATGAATGGAAAATCTTTTCGGGGTGATAACTGGTGAATAGCTCGAGCGATGAGTTCTTTTCCGGTACCGCTTTCTCCCTGGATTAAGATAGTGGCATCACTATCTGCAACTCTTAGAGAAAGATCGAGAACTTGTTGTATTTCAGAGCTTTGACCAATGATCCCCATTCGTTTGATAGCAATTTGTGTAGTCGTTAAAGGAGAGACGGATATTGAAGATGACAACGGAGTCTCTTCAGGGGAGAGAGAAAGATTAGGTTCTGGGTTGATTTGAGGCTTTTTTTCTGTTGCTGCTATAGCGGCATTGAGGTTGTGAGTGACATCTTCGAAGTGGAAGGGTTTGGTGAGGATATTGAAGGCCCCTTTTTGAGTGATCTCAACGGCTTCTTCAATAGAAATCGTCTCTGTCAAAATAATAACAGGAAGCCATGCGTTTTTATTCCTTATTTCGGAGAGCAATTGAATTCCATTTCCATCAGGGAGTTTTAAGTCCAATAGAATAGCATCCCATTCGGTTTGACTTCCGAGCCAAGTCAAAGCTTCAGATTTTGATGCTGCTGTGGTGACGGAATAACCCGTCTTTGTCAGTGCTCTGAAGAGTGCCGTCTTGAGAGTGGAGTCATTTTCAATAATTAAGAGACGCTTAAATTTCATGCAGCTTCCTTCCTGGTGGCAAAACATGATTTATTTATTCTCAGATTATACGAACAATAAAAAGACTGTCAAAAATCCTTCACACATAAAGTTTGGGACTCTACTAAAACTAGACAAACAAATCGCTTGTTAAAATTGGTCTTGGGTCCGGCAAAAAAAGAAGTGAAAATTCACTTTAGGAGCTAGAAAAGAATGTTTTGCGGCCTTGAACTCAATAAAATTGGAAATTGAGAGGATAAATAAAAAAAGAGATGGAACGAAGCGGAATTCTCAAGTCAAAGAAGGTCTTAAGTGTTGACCTCATTTTTAGTTCGTGGGTTGATATTCTAGTAAGAGTCTGTTTGCACTAGTATGATATATTGGAATCAACAGATTGAACTTGAATTCAGGTCGATGAGAGCTTTTGATCGATGGTTTCTCAATAAAGGAGAATGTAGGATGAGTAAAAATAATGGACGTCAAAAGAATTATCAAAGACGAACCCTATTAAAAATGGGAGCCCTAGGGGCGGGTAGTTTTATCCTGAATTCTTGTTCTACTCTTAAAAAAGAAGAAGGAATAGACGTAGAATCTTCTTCTAATGCTAGTAACGCCCCCGCGAAAGTCTTTCGTCCTCCTTCTGTTATCGAAGACGATGGTCCTATTGATCGTAACTTCGGTGAAATCGCGCCACTGAGATATTCAGGTGAGGATCCAGAGCGCAGTCATCAAATTTTATGGAATGTCTCAAGCGTTCTGGCTGGCACGGGAGGGGCTGTCCCTGAGCCAACAGAAACCAATCCAGTAGTGATCATTGGAGGGGGGATGAGCGGTTTGATGAGCGCTTACCAAATGAAAAAATACGTTCCGATTGTTTTAGAGAGTTCCGATCGTTTTGGAGGGCATTCACGAGGGGAGTCCTGGCGCGGGATCGATTACTCCATCGGGGCGGCTTATGTGACGGCACCGAAAGAAGGGTCTCCTTTAGATCAATTATACCGTGACTTGGATTTATACAGAAGAATGAAAGCTGCGCCTGAGCGTGAGCCTGTTGTGTTAAAAGGAAAATTGATTCAGAATTTTTTCAAGGGAGAGACTTCTCCTGAGGTTGAAGCTCAAAGTGCGATTTTGGATAAATATTTTACAGATGTTTTAGGAAATAGGAATGGGGAGGTTTTTCCAGTTCTCCCACCTGAGAATGAAGCGCAGTTAAAGTTGGTTAAAGAATTGGATCGTTTGAGTTTTCGGGATCATATTAAAAAAGTTCTCGTTGCCGATTCTATTCATCCTCATCTGGAAACTTGGTTTGAACACTATTGTTGGTCTGTCTTTGGATGTTCATTTAGGGAGTTGAGTGCAGCAATTGGCGTTAATCAATTAGCAGGTGAGTTCGGAAAAATTTTGGTACCCCCAGGAGGAAACGCCTTTATCGCAGAGAATTTATTGATGAGATTGAAAAAAAATATTGGAAGCGACCGATTAAGGGCTCGTAGCGTGGTTTTTCAAGTTAAGTCCATGGATAATGGTGTCTGGGTCACGTATGAACGAGACGGACAAATGAAAACCATCTTAGCGGAAGCGGTTGTCTTTGCTTGCCCTAAATTTGTTGTCCGAAAAATCTTTCATGACTTAGAGCCCGAAAGAGAAAAAGCCATTCGTCGTATCCGCTATAATTCTTATTTAGTGGCAAATGTTTTTTTGAATCAAAGGCAACCCGAAGGTTTCTATGATTTGTATCTTTTGTCTGAGGGTAAGGTCGATCCGCGAGATATTCAGGCGAGTTCTGAACGCCATCGGGTGACGGATGTTATTAATGGAACCTATGTGAAAAGTGATGGTAAAAACGGGATATTGACCCTTTATCGCCCCTTCCCTTATTTGGCGGGTCGCGCCCAAGTGTATTCTAGTGGGTCGTTTTTCAAATATAGGAAAGAAGTTATTGATCAATTAGAGAATGAAATTTTGCCTGCATTGGGCATTCCTAAAACGGCAGTGAGCGGTATTCGATTGGCTCGTTGGGGGCATCCTTTGCCGGTGGCTTTAACTGGAATGATACGAAACGGGACGATGGAAGCCCTTCATAAACCATTCAAAGATAAAATTTATTTTATTAACCAAGACAATTGGCTCAATCCTTGTATTGAACAAGCCTTTGGAGAGGTTATGAAGTGGACACCTCAATTAGTAAAAGTCCTGGAGCAACGAAGGCTGGAAAAAGTAAAGCAATCCGTAGGAGGTAGTCAGCCACCTAAAAAAGAAGAGCCAGCGGCGGCGGGTAAAGCTCCTTCTCCCAAGGGCACTCCTACAAAGAAAAAGGGCGAATAAAGTCCTGAATATCCTCAAAGCACTCGGCTTTGTCCAAGTCATTGTAAATTTCATGATAAGAATCATGATAAACTTTTTTTGTTTTTATGGGAGAACTCACGGCTTCAAAAAAACGCGAAGCTTCAGTGTTGGAAACAACGACGTCTTGCCCTGCCAGTTGCAGCAAGAGAGGAGTTTTTAAATGACTGGCTTTTTTTTGCACATATTCAATGGCTTGTAAAAATCCAATATAAACCCCAGGGCTGATTTGTTCGTGGCGAAGAGGATCCTTTTCAAATTCTGTAAGAACGGCAGGGTCGCGAGTGAGGGAGTCATTTTTGAGATCATTGCCAAGGGTGAGTTTAGGATACAGATGGAAAGCGGCAAGTGCCGCTAGATCTTTAAGCAAAGGAATTTCTGTACCTAATCCAAAGAGGGGAGAGCTTAAGACTTGAGCTTTGATTGGTAAACTTATTTTATTGTCTAGAAGGGTTCGGGTTTGTATGAGTCCTCCCATAGAGTGGGCAAGAGCGATCCAGGGAAGATCTTTATAAAGATCTTGATGAACCAACATTTCCAAAAACTTTTTATAATCCCAAACATAATGGGAAAAGTGACCGGCATAACCTCTTTTACCTTCGCTGCGGCCGTGCCCTCTCCAATCCCAGGCAATGCAATCCCAACCACTGGTGTAAAGTCCATCGACAAGACGATGATAACATTCAGAGTGTTCACCGTGTCCATGGGTGATGACAAAGAGTCCTTTGGGATTTTTTTGGGTCCATTCCTGGTAAAATAATTTTTGATTATCAAAGCCATTAAAATAGCTTTCTTGCCTTTTCCAGGGATATTTCATGATCATGCTGCCCTCTCACCAAGAGATGTTTAAACCATTATCTTATCAAAATTGATGTTGTCATTACGATGAAACTGCACTGAATTTATTATCCAACCTTCTGATAGAAGAGGACAAGAAAATTATGGTTTGATATTTCATTATTATCGAGTTGATCTTGGAGCGCTGAAGACTGCAACTTGTAGGATTAACAATGGTCAATCTATTATTGTTAAGCCCATCTCCACAAACTGATCACTGCATGAAAAAGCATCAATCTTACTCTGTGATGAGCTCGAGACCTAGAGGCGTTGTTTTGATTTTTGAAGTGTCTGAATTAATGCTGCAGTTTTGAAAAGAGGTGACGAGAACTAGAGATAAGAGAAAAAAATTAAGATAAAGGCGCCAGCGGATTTTCATTTTTTTCATAAATTTTTCTCCATTTGCATGTAACAAGAACTTTTAAGTTAATTTTTTTACGGGTCTTTGCTTCGAAAAAATAATTTTGCAATTTTTGGAGCTAAGTTCCCTTTTAATGTAGCTTACCAAATGTCATGGAATCTTAAAAGTCCCGCTCTCGATTTGGGTCGTGAAGAAATAATTTTAAGGAAAAGAGTTCCTTTTGAATGAAGTTTGAATAAAGGTAAGATAAAGAAAACTCAAATGAAATGGAGTTGCTGTGTATAAAGTTAAAACAAAATTGACGGACTTGTTGGGCATACAGGTCCCTATCATTGGTGCACCTATGTTTCTTGTCTCAAATGAAGATATGGTCGTTGAGATTTCGGAAGCTGGAGGAATTGGGGCTTTCCCAGCCCTTAATTTTCGTCCCATTGAAAATTATAAAAAGGCTCTCATGGAGATTCGCAGCCGAACAACAAAGCCCATAGGAGTGAATATTATCGTTAATAAATCCAATCAAAGGCAGTCCGACGACTTGCGGATCGGACTTGATTGTGGAGTGAACCTTTTTATCACTTCACTAGGAAATCCCAAAGAGGTGATTAAAGAGGCGCATCGTAATGGTGCCAAGGTTTTTTGTGATGTTATCAATTTAAAACATGCTTTGAAAGTTCAAGAAATGGGAGCTGATGGGGTGATTGCTGTGGGGGTCGGTGCAGGAGGTCATGCAGGTCCTGTTTCTCCAGTAGTTTTGATCCCTTGGTTGGTTCGCCAGTTGGAGATCCCTGTCATTGCGGCCGGTGGCATTGCGGATGGTCGGGGGTTGGCTGCAATGTTGGCTCTGGGGGCCAGTGGTGTGAGTGTCGGAACTCGTTTTATTGCGTCTCGAGAGGCTCGGGTGGGTGCTGATTATAAACAAGCTATTTTAAAAGCAACTCCTGAGGATATTATGCTGACCAGTCGTATTTCTGGAACGCCAGCAACAGTGATCAAAACCCCCTATACAGAAAAAATGGGAAGTGATTTGCCTTGGGCCATTAACCTTCTCAAAGACCATCCTGTAACTAAAAAATATGTTGTTCCATTAATTCATCTTTTGGGAATGAGAGCTTTAGAGGGGGCTGTGGAAAAGCCCACTTGGAAATCGGTTTGGTGTGCAGGCCAAAGTGTAGGGCTTATTGAAAGTGAATTGAGTTGTCAGGAAATCGTGTATAAAATGATAGAAGAGTATAAAGAGATTTTAGGTCAATTACCACATGTGGAGGATTATAAGTGATGACACCGGTTGTAAAGAGTCTTTTATCTAAAGTTCCAGTGAAAACTCAACTCACATGGGGGCTGCGCGGAGGAGCTTTATTGAAGATCCCGCTATTAGCGTTTGTTTGGCCCGAAGTTTTGGAAGTCAGTGAGGAACGAAGTCAACTTTTTATTCCGTGCAGTTATCGGACTAAAAATCATTTGAATGTGATGTATTTTGGAGCCCTTTGTATGGGTGCAGAGGCCGTAATAGCTCTTCATGTGGTGGATGAAATTCGTAAAGAGGGGCGAATTGATTTTCTCTTTAAAGATTTTAAAGCTCAGTTTTTGAAGCGAGCTGAATCCGATGTGATATTTATTTGTGATCAAGGTTTAATGGTTCGTGAACTTATTAAAAAAGCGCGAGAGACCAAGGAACGACAGACGCAAACCTTTGAATCTTATGCCCTTACTCCTTCAAAAACCGGAAATGAAAAGATTGCGGAATTCAGTGTGACTTTATCAGCTAAGCAAAGACATTGATTTTAATTGACCTTGAGAAGGTGTTTCCAAAAGAAGAATATCATGTTATCACTCCAGTCCTCCCCAGAGTTCCTCAAAAGAAATCTTCGCGGGAGGGTCTTCCATTCTTTATTTAAATTGTTTTTGAGATGAATTCGCATGAGAAGGGATTCTGAAGGAGATTGATTGTGAGTTTTTTAAGCCGAAATATTCATTATGCCGGAAAAGCAAAATTAAGTGCCTTTAGAAAAGTAGCTTTGGGAACATGGAGAACGGCTGGAGATCCGAGCGTTTATGCTGAACTTGAATTCAATATAGAGCCGGCCAGAGACTATTTGGATAAAATTTCTTCTATAACGGGGAAGAAACTCACACTGACCCATTTTGTTGGGAAAGCTTGTGCCGAAACCATTCGCCGTTATCCTGAGTTAAATTGCATTTTAAGATGGGGATCTTTATATCGACGCTCCAGTATTGATATTTTCTTTCAAGTGGCCTCTGATAAGAAGGGGGAGGATTTATCAGGAACTACTGTTCGCCATATTGACGAGAAGGACATCTGCGAAATTGCAGAGGATATGCAGAAGAAAGTAAAACGTATTCGCGATACTGGTGATATTGATTATAAAGAAATGAAAAAGACCATGAAAATGATGCCGTCTTGGATGAGTCGTTCTCTTCTGAATTTCTCCTCGTGGCTGATGTACACTTTGAATTTATGGACTCCCTTACTGGGCGTTCCCAGAGATCCCTTTGGTTCTATTATGGTTACAAGTCTTGGATCGATTGGCTTGGACCGAGCTTTTGTTCCATTGGTGCCTTATGCGAGAATACCTTGTTTGGTGGCAATAGGAGCTATTCGTGAAGCGCCTTGGGTGGTTGATGGGAGAGTTGCCGTTAAGCCTGTGATCAGTCTTTGCGTAACCTTTGATCATCGCATCATTGACGGTATGCATGCGAGTCACATGGCTAAAACGATGAAAAAAATTTTTGCTAATCCCAGTGTGGAATTGGGTTTTCCACACATGGGTTAGTCGTCTGTAATCAGGTTATTTCTTTGTTCGTGCTAGCTCCATTTTGGTTTCATTTAATACATCAGAGAGGGTCGAAATCTGGGCTTCTTTTTCGCTCAGAACCTTCTGAAGCTTTGTGATCCGAGCTTCATAGCTTTTTAGCATTTGTGATTGCTGCTCAATGACTTCTTGAGTTTTGAAATCAAAAGCTTTTCGTTCGGCCATTTTGCTGTTCACCATGGCGAGTCGTTCATTAATTTCTCGAATCATCTCAGAGTGATTTTGGTCAATGCGGCTGAGGGACTGCCCTAAGCGATCAAATTTAACCTGCTGACTTTTAGTATTTTCAGTGAATTGGGTTCCCATACGGGTCATTTGATCTTGAAGTCGGTTCAATTGCGTTCTCAGAAGTCGGACTTCTTCTGAAGCCGCCAAGGCTTTTTCATAAATAATTTCAAGGGAGGGGATATTCTCGAGAGGATTCTCTCGGAGGTTTTTGTTGTTAGGAAAAAGCTGTGGGTTGAGTTCCTTTTGCATATTAAATCCTTTCCGTGGATATGATAAATGCTGATGAAGAATTTCTATTTCAATGCCGTTCCTCTTTGTCAGCTCTCCGTTCGCTCTCCAACCGTGGGAGCGATAATATTGATCTGACAAAAGTGAACGACAGGGTTCCTAATTATATTAAAGTGAACAACATCACAATTTTAAGTATATTTTTTCTGGACTCCTGAAGCAAATCTTTCTACCCTGTTTTTATGAAGATTTCGCATTTATTAAAATACATCGCTGATTTGAACCCTCAAAATACCCCAGCCCGCTTGGCTTTTTACAATTTTTTACGTCATTTTCAATTTTTTAACGAAGATTTGACGCCCTCTGTTTTGAATGCTTTTTTTTTTCATGCGCTGGAATATCCTCATTGGGAAACAAATAAATCCTCTTTAGGTAAAGAAGTTCAATTATTAATGGAGGGCTTTGTCCGCTTTATTAAGATGGATTTCGATTTTGCACAGGTTTACTTTCCCCAGCATTTGCAGCTTGTTGAAATTCAATCGTTCTCGGATCTTTTGGAGGTTTCTCATGCCTATGCGAGAACGAGGTTGTTTGAAGAAGATAAATTTCGCATTATCCCCGACCAAGGTCGCAAGGTAGTTTTGGTTGTTCTCAAACCGGATCAATCCGTTGAAATTTCTGTCTTCGATAAAAAGTTCGTGATTCGAGGGGGCCAGTTGGAACCTCTTCGCACGGATTTGAGGCTTTTTTACAATTCTAATTTAGAGTTGAAAGAAGGGGTTGTCCATTGTTTGGAAATAGCCCCTTATTTGTTGGCTCAATTTACCATGCATCAAGGATGTCCTCAGGGGAATTTATTAAGAGGGTATGTTTTTCAAAAATACCAAGAATTGAATGATGTTCCTTTAGAGGATCAAACAAAGGTTTTGTTTCCTTTAAAGAGATTAGAGCAATTGTTTATTGATAAACAAAGTGATCCTTTTTATAGGGATTTAATGGAGCAAATGACTCAAGCTCCGTCTCAACTCAAATTGGGTGATTTGGCCTCTGAAAAAATGGCAAGAAGAACATTGGAAAAAGCCGAATTAGCCTTAAAAGAAATATTCATGGGTGACAAGATGCTTTCAATGCTGATAAAGGATCTCCAACAGCTCCTTCAGCAAAAAGGATCAAAGGAACCGGTGATATGGGAAAAACAACACTCTCGAGGCTTAATAAGTTAATTTCAGAATCAGGAGTTGCCAGTCGTCGGCAGGCCGATAAACTCATCGAAGAAGGTGAGGTTACCGTCAATGGAAAACGTGTATTTGAGTTAGGGATCAAAGTGGATTCTTCCAAAGACCGTATTTTCGTCAGTGGTAAGCCATTGAAAATCACTCAAAGTAAAATTTACATAGCCCTTCATAAGCCTCAGGGTATTTTAACCACCATGAATGATCCTTTCAATCGCCCGACCATAGCTCGATATGTAGAACAGATGCCTGTGAAGGTTTTTCCAGTGGGGCGATTAGATTGGGATTCTGAAGGTCTTCTTCTCCTGACAAATGATGGGGATATGGCTCAAAAGATCACGCATCCCAAGCATGAAGTTACTAAAACTTATTTAGTTAAGTTGCAGCGAGAGCCAACTTCAGACCAAGTACGTCGTCTCTTACGGGGAGTGACCATCATGGGAGGCAAGGTTTCGGCTAAATCCTTGGCAAAAGTTCCCCGGGGAAAAGCTGAGCACCCATGGTATAAAATAGTGATTACAGAGGGGAAAAATCGCCAAATTCGTCAGATGTTTGAAAAGATTAATAATGACGTTTTAAAGCTTCAAAGGGTTGCGATTGGTTGCCTCAAGCTTGGTAAGTTAAAGCGAGGTGACTGGGAAATCCTTGACAGCGCGGATCTTAAACGAGTTTTTATTCCTGATCGTCCCGAAGAGGTCAAAGAACTTAAAAGTTACAAACTGACCCCTGAAAGAGTTGCACATAAACCTGTGGTTCGTAAGCAAGGGACCAAGAAAAACCCGCTTATTAAAAGTAAACGGGAATTATTTGGCGATACTAAGTAAATCAAAGGCGGCTTTTTAATCATGCTTTGTTAATTTTTTCAAAAAGCCCTCATGTATATATGGGTATTCAGGCCTTTTGAAAAAGTGGTTTATAAAGTTTCCAGTAAGCTGTTGCTGCCAAAAGGTGGCAAACTAAAATCAGAATCGGCATAAGAAGATTCTGTAGCCCAGGGGTCAAGAACAAATGAACCATGAAGATGTTAATGGATATTGGTGCTAATATAACGAGTGCCAAAGCGGGAGCCACTCCAATCAAAAGCAATAATCCACAGACAACTTCGGTCCCTTTCAATAAAGGGAAAAAGTATCCAGCAGCCATCATTCCTGTCATGAATGTTTGTAGTTTTTCTGGCATATCAGGTTGAGCGGGGAGTAGATTCAACAGTCCAGCTCCACCAAAAATAAAGAAAATTAGCCCTAATAAATAGCGTGCTATTTTAGGTATGATTGGTTTCATTTTTACTCCAAGGTCATGTTGTGGGTTTAGTGCTTCGATCACGAATACCGTTTTGTAATATTTAGACATAGCTTTATGGCATTGGCAAGCCATGATGGGATTAAGAAGGTGTGAGCAATGAGGAGGAGTCTTCAAGTGAATCCCTCGTTTTTATTTTGATTTTAGATTCATTTAGGCCTATCTTTTTTGCTTGATTTCAGATCGTTTCCAAAGGCGTAAGAAGGTGAACCGGATGAAAAAAAGTTTGCGCGCAAAGTTCTTCAATAAAAGAGTTCTCATTGTAGAAGATGATTTAGATGTGGCTGATGCCATTAAGTACATTGTGGAATCTTTAAACGCTCTTTACAAATGTACTATTGTCAATGACCCTTACGAGGCTTTATTGGATTTAGCGGATCGAGAGTATGACTTAATTCTCATGGATCAAGAAATGCCCGGGCTCTATAGCTCTGATATGTTAAAAAAAGCGGATCACTTTATGGAAAACGATGCTGATTTCATAACAGGGAGAGGCGCCAAACCCATTCCGGTGGTTATGATTTCCGCGACGGAAAAAACAGAGAATCTTCCTTTGAATTTTAAAAATTTTATCGTGACCGATTACATTCAAAAGAAGAATCTCACCCATTTTTTGCGTCAGCGTTTAGTTTATAAAAATTAACGTAATCTTTCTTTAAGGACTTTATTAAAAAGAGGAGTTTCATGAATCGATTGACAAAAGAAAATTCTTGGAAAGAGGAGCTCTTCTCGAATAGTTTTTTTTATATTGTTTTAGCTGTTTTTCTCATTACCTTGATGATGCTCCCGTTTCTTTCTGCTTTGATGGTTTCTTTCGTTTTACTCATGGCGCGAATGCAAATCAGGAAAAAACTGCAGACAATCACAAAAAACCGTCAGCGATTTTTTAAATGGGCCGCTTTTTCTTTCGCATTCACTTTTTTGGCCATCACCGCCTATTCTCTCTATCAGATCGCTCTTAATATTTCTTCTTTTGCCAATAATAGTAATTTGAAGACTAAATTTTCTTCTACACTGGATCCGATTAAAATTAAGATAGTGGCTTTTTTAGGGCAATTTTTTTCTGCATCACAAGCCACTCAGTTCGTTAATGAGAAATTATCAGATGCCTTTACTAGAGGAGCTCAGTTTTTAGCCTCGATGACTATTGGGTTGATTTCATCTCTGCCGGATGTTCTTTTGTTTTTAGCTCTGGCAGTTGTTGTGTATCTTTTACTAAAGCGGCATTATCATGATATCCGATTCAAATCCCTTGTGTATCTGCCTCAAGGCCATCTGCGGGAAAAGCTGAAAACCCTCTGGAGATTATGTGAGGTAAGCGCTTATAGCGCTCTTATTTCCACCCTTTCCGTAGCTTTAGTTCAAGGTATTATTGTCTCACTGGGAGCCATGGCTGCAGGTATTGAAGCGTGGCCCTTATATTTTGTAGGCGCTTTCATTTTCTCTTTTTTTCCAGTGGTCGGGTTGCTCCCCATTATCATCATTGGTGGCATTCACTCCTACACCGCGTTCGGTTTGACTTCTTTTCTGACTTTTTTTCTTATCGGCCTTACCTCGACTCTTGCCGATAATATTTTGCGAACTCTCTTGATGTCTAAAGAAAGCGATAATATCAATTCTTTTCTCAGCTTTTTTTGTTTAATTGGAGCCATTTATATGTTTGGCCTTTCGGGCTTAATTTTGGGTCCTTTTTTTATTTCTTTGGCGAGTAATTTATTAAAAGAGACGGACTCAATTAATATTTCTAATTATTCTTCTTCTTTGCCCGCAGAATCCACAGAAGAATATCGTGTTAAAAAACCTAAAAATAAAATTTTAGAAGAACTTGGTTTTTTTGATCCCGTCCAAAAGCTAGAGGAATCAAACCCAGAAAATTAAAAAGACTTTTCTTTCAAGTTCATCGCTGTTGAGAAACTCTTTTTAGTGTCGCCCAATTCGGAAAAAACGGGATGTCCAATGCTCAAATCGAATGGCGGTACGTACTTCCTGTACGTCGTCGAATTCAAATTGGAGCCCTAGTTATTATTCATAGAATTCCAAATATCTAAGAGAGAAGCGCCAATTTCTGTTGGAATTCCATTTCCAGAGGTGATTGCTGAATTTAGTTGAGTGCAAATCTCTGCGTTTTTTTCTTCGTTATTAGTAACACAGTGAGCCTGATAGGCGACAAGAGCAGTGGCTCCGATGACTTCCGCTGAAGCCGTAGCTAATTCAGAATTTGGATCATTAATGAGGTTGGCAATGCCAGCTTCGATGTCATCACCCCCCGTAATACTTGCAATAACTGTGGCCATATTGGCGATTGAAGCGACGAAGGAATAGCCAGAGCTACCGGATTGATGGCAATAGTCGAAGGTTTTTTGGGCAAACGCCTTGTCCTCGTCGTCAGTGATGTTTTCATCTCCTTGGTATTTGAACCTGAGGATAGACATCAGGGCGGTGGTGGGATCTTGATTAGAGTTGCTGACCTGCTTGGCAATCTGAGTGAGTTTGGCAGGGTCAGCAAAACCTTCAATCATGAAGCCAGAAGAGCACCGGATAAGATCTGCTTGTTTAGAAACAACCCCATTCAGTTTTGATAAACAAGAGTTAATTTGAGAACTTCTTTGCGTATGAGTGAGTCCAGAGATAGGGATATCATCGAGGCAAAATTGCGCATCCCCTATTTTTTCTTCGTCTGTGGCTGCGGGGGAGCACCCTGTGAGGAGGTGTGTAGTGATAAGAAGAGAAGTGAAGGGAATGAGGATTTTGTACGTGTTCATTGAAGACTCCTACCGTTTGGACCTGTTTGAGTGTCTAAAAGTGACTTGAATGGGTCCTCGTTCTTTATCGGTCCTTAGGTCCTGAGAATTTAGATATTTCATTCAGTTTTTTACAATTGTAAAAAAGATAGGCTGATTTATGAGAATACCTCTTTGAATTGAGACTTCAGTGAATTGGGGTTCTCAAGATGATCTGATTGAGATAGAGAATGCTGTTTTCTATTGAGACGGGTTTTATATGATTTTGATTGCGATCGACAATGCGGTGCTCTCGGGTCGACCAAGTCGGAGAAAAATTGCAAAATCCAATAAAAAAAGGAGAAGAATTTATGAGTCCGTGGAGTCAAAGTGATTTTTATTTGAGGCTTGATGATTTGGCTTTCCTATTTGATTTGAAGACGGACAAAATCAAAAAAGAACTTTCTTCTTTGCAAATAGAGACTGTATCTGGTCAGGGAAAAACTCATGTAAAACCAGAGGGAGTCCGTCGCTATTTGGAGCACAAAGGGTTTAAGTACCAATCTCAAGTGATCTCTTTTCAGATGCTCAAGGGGGGCGTGTCTAAAACAACCTCGTGTTTAAATATTGGTCTTCGCGCCGCCATGTATGGTTTTAGAGTTTTATTTATGGATTTGGATCAACAGGCGAATTTGAGTTTTGCATTAGGGGTTGATGATCTCGAAGTCCCTGTTTTTATCAATGTTCTCGAAAAGAAAATCAGCATGCAAAACGCGGTGATCCCTATTGTCGAGGAGCAGATTGGTTTGTTGCCCTCGAATCTCAATAATTCAGTAATAGAACGTGTTTTGCTCAATGGTACAAAAAATTTAGGTCGTGTGGTAAAAGCTCCACTTGAAGAGGTTCAGGGTTCTTATGATCTTATTTTAATCGACACGTCCCCCAGTTTGAGTGCTTTGAATACAGCTGTAACGTGTGCTTCGGACTTAGTGATTTTGCCAATAAATCCCGATAAATTCACTTTATTTGGGGCTCAAAAGCATCTAGCGGATCTTGATCAGATTCGAGAGGATTTTGATTTAGATTTGGAAATCAAGTTATTATTTACCAAGTATGATGGTCGTGAAGCTGCCAGTGAGGCCTATTTTAATCAGTGCTTAGAGCTTTTTGGGAATAAAATGATCCGGAGTTTCGTTCGTCAAACCACCGAAATCAAAAATACGATCGCCAGTGGAAAAACTATTTATGATTCTAAAGGGAACGCTAAATCGGATTATGATCGAGTTTCTCGCGATATTCTTGGGATTTGGTAAAAGGAGCCTAAAAATTTATGATGAGGGGTTGTTTTCCTCTCTGTCTTTGTGTATAATTCGTCCGTTTTTATAGATAGAGATAAAGTTGTTTCGGTCGTTTCATAAATTTAAAAATATAAGAATAAGAGGTTATAAATGGCCACTTCAAAAAGTAAATCTAAGAAATCAGTTCAAAAAAAAGATCAAGCTCATGTTATCCCTCCTTCCAAAGTTGCTAAAGGACGCCGTCCTCATACAGAGGCTTCAGAAGGTGAACCCTATCAAACATCTTTATTGAGTTCTTCAGAGTTGGAAAGCCCCTTAGCGATTCATAAAGAAAGTACATTAGAGACACCTCATTCTCTCGATTCGCAGGAAATTCAAGAAAAGGCTTCTCCTATGAGGGATTCTATTTCAGAGGATGTCGCTGCAGCGGTAAGTTCAGCCAAGATTAAAAAAGAAGCTCTTTTGGAGGGGCAACCCGCTCCTAAAGCAGGACGAACAAAAGTGGATTTGAAAGATCATCTTGAAAGCGTCAAGGGAGTTGTACAAATGGGAACAGCTTTGGTGAAGAATTCTTTTCCAAAGCCTTTTGAGATTGCTGAAAAGGTCGTGGAAAACTGGAAAGAAGATGGGGATTTTTCAGAACTACCCATTGAGCAACCGTTGGTTCAATTTTATCTAGGATTAGGCTTGAGAAAAGCAAAGCAAACTGAGAAAGAGCTTGAATCAAAATTAGAACATGCTGGCGTTCTTCCTATTTTTAGACAGCAGTGGCAAAAAGCCCAGAAACTATTTAATAAATAAAAAAGGGGTTTTGTTAATGTCTTCTTCAGGAGGGCGCACCCGCCGTATGGAGGATAAACTAAAACAAAGTTTATCCTTGTTTTTTTTAAAAATTGAAAATGAAAGCCAACAACATTCTGATCATTATTCAGGAGATGGAGAGACTCATTATAAAATTCTCCTTGTTTCTCCTGATTTTCGAGGTCTTAGTCGCATTCAAAGACACCAAAAAGTTAATCAAGTTCTTTTGAATGAGTTTCAAGAGGGTTTACATGCTCTTTCTCTGCAGGTGTTTTCTCCTGAGGAGTGGGAGAAACAACGTTGATATTTTGTGAAGATTGTTTGGGAGTTGATGCTGGAGAGAAAGACAGCTCGTCGAGTTTGAATTTAAGTTCAGAGAGAAGTCCCTTGATATCGTTGAGAAGCTTTTGATCGGGAGCAACCGGTTTTTCAATTTGAACGGATTGAGAAATATGAGACCAGCCTTCAAGAGCTTGGGCCAAATGACTTTGCTGGGGGCCCTTCCATGTTTTTTTGTGATGCTTCTCTGCCACGATTCTACCTCTTACCTGAGTTAATGATCGTTGAAATTTTTTTCTTACATTGCTTGTTTGTCGACGTCCATTTCGACGAGCTCTCGCTCTCTTCTATTATTAAGAGCTTTATAAGTGTAAAACACAAGAAAAAGTTTGAGAAGCTATTTGAAAATTCATTTTTGAACTGAATTTGAACAAAAAAGAACATTCTCATGACTTTTTAATGAGTCATTGTCATGCCAATCCTCTCGGTAAAGCTGAAGAAAGAATGAATCTCTATGGGATGGGGATTTGACATTTCTTTGATCTCTTTGCAGAATCAAGCCGTTCTCGATGGAAAAATCATTTAGCCCAAGGAGGCCTTATCGTGTCTCAAGACATTATTTACACCATGAAAGGTGTTTCAAAAGTTTATCCACCGAATCGTTATGTTCTCCGTAATATTTATTTGTCTTATTTCTATGGAGCGAAGATCGGTGTTTTGGGATTGAATGGATCAGGTAAGTCAACCCTTCTAAAAATCATGGCGGGCGTAGATCAAGAGTTCTTGGGAGAGGCTTTTCCTGCGCGAGAGTTCAAGGTGGGGTTTCTGCAGCAAGAACCGCATTTAGATCCAAAGCTCACCGTGAAAGAAAATATTTTTTCAGGTATGGGAGAATTGCCGTTTTTGATTGAAGAGTTTAATAAAATCAACCAACGCTTGTGTGAAGAGATTTCGCCAGAAGAGATGGAACAATTGATTGATCGCCAGGGTAGCGTGCAAGAGAAAATTGAAGCCTTGGATGGGTGGGAGGTTGATCAAAAAATCAATGTTGCTATGGAAGCTCTTCGATGTCCCGAGGGGGACTCCCCCGTGACTCATCTTTCAGGTGGAGAGAAGCGCCGAGTGGCTCTTTGTCGTCTTTTGCTTTCAAATCCTGATATTCTTCTCTTGGATGAACCAACCAACCATCTCGATGCGGAGAGTGTTGCATGGCTTGAGCAATTTTTAGCGCGTTTTCCTGGAACTGTCATTGCGGTCACTCACGATCGTTATTTTCTTGATAATGTCGCCGGCTGGATTCTTGAGTTGGATCGAGGCGAGGGAATTCCTTGGAAAGGAAACTACTCTTCATGGCTGGAACAAAAAGATGCTCGTCTCGTTCAGGAAGAAAGAGAAAACAGCCGTAAAAATAAAACTCTTGAGAGAGAATTAGAGTGGGTCAGGATGGCTCCTAAGGCGCGACAAGGCAAATCCCGAGCGCGACTTTCTGCTTATGAGAATTTATTGAAAGAACCAACCAAAGAACGTCTGCAAGAGCTTTCTATTTATATTCCACCAGGACCACGTTTGGGAGATGTTGTTGTTGAAGCTAAAAATGTCACGAAGGCCTTTGGTAGCAAATTGCTTTTGGATAACGTGAATTTTTCTATTCCCAAAGGTGCTATCGTGGGCATCGTTGGACCCAATGGGGCTGGTAAAACGACTCTTTTTAAAATGATGACAGGGCAAGAAAAGCCTGATTCTGGTGAACTCATTGTAGGAGAGACCGTTCAGTTAGCGTATGCAGATCAAGGGCGAGATTCTCTTGAGGCTGGAAAAACCGTTCATGAAGTTATCAGTGAAGGCCAAGAACCTGTTCGCTTAGGAGCACGAGAAGTCTCTTCAAGGCAGTATGTTTCTTGGTTTAATTTTTCCGGGAGCGATCAAGAAAAGAAAGTGGGAGTGCTTTCGGGAGGAGAGCGCAATCGTGTGAACTTAGCTCGTGTTCTAAAAACAGGAGCGAATCTTCTTTTGTTAGATGAACCAACGAATGATCTGGATGTTAATACAATGCGAGCCCTCGAAGAAGCTCTCTTAGAATTTGGTGGTTCTGTTGTTGTGATCTCCCATGATCGTTGGTTTTTAGATCGTATTTGCACTCATATTTTATCGTTTGAAGGAGAAAGTCAGGTTTATTTTTATCCAGGAAATTATTCTGAATATGAGGCCGATCGGCAGAAGCGTTTAGGCTCTTCAGCTCTGCAACCAACGCGTATTCGTTATCGTCCCATTCAGTAAGGAGATTGAGGATTCATTAAAAATACCTGCTATTGGGATTTTCGACGAATTTGTTTTTTCAAAACTAAATAAAAGATGAGATCAAAAAAACCGCCTTGTCAGAGGCGGTTTTTGGTTTTCTTAAACAAGAAGAAGCCCCAGATTTCGATAATGCTCTCGTAATTGAATAAAGGATTCAGAAGCTTTAGGGTGAGTGTTTTTATCTGGATGAAGAACTTGAGCTAGTTTCCGAAATTGTTTTTGTAGTTCATGGCGAGTGAATCTTTCATTGAGAGGAGCACCTCGTTTCCAAAACCACAGCCAAGCTTCTTTTTGTTGAAAATTGAAGTTTCTTGGAGGGAGAGGAGGAAGAGGCAGCTCCACAGAAGAAGCTTTTGCTTGGGTGCTTAGGTTTGTTGGCTGGAGATAACTGTGACTTTTTGGCGGATGGGGTATGAAGGTTTTCTCAACTTGACCCATGAGAAAGGCTAAGTGAAGAGGGTCTGGACTTTCCATGATTGAAGATCTTCGAGAGCATTTTGTATCTTCAACTCTATGGATTTTCTCTCTGAGGATTTGGTGAAACTCCCTTTTCATAAGCATTTTATCGGTTCTTTAAGAGCTTTTTTGAGTCGAGAGGATAAGAAAAGAAAAATTCGCTATTGACTCTCGTTTTTTTTGGACATTAGACTAGAGAAGAACGAAAACAACAATAACGGCCAAAGACCAAATTTTGGGAGGATCAAATGGCGAAGGCAAAAAAAGCCACAAAAAAAGCAGCACCAAAGAAAGCAGCACCAAAGAAAGCAGCTCCAAAAAAAGCTGTAAAGGCAGCACCTAAAAAAGCCGCTGCAAAAAGAAAGCCGAATGCCGCT
This sequence comes from Bdellovibrionota bacterium, assembly GCA_963170155.1. Taxonomy (GTDB): domain Bacteria; phylum Bdellovibrionota; class Bdellovibrionia; order Bdellovibrionales; family Bdellovibrionaceae; genus CAUJGP01. The sequence continues at coordinate 84,869 of CAUJGP010000021.1, forward strand.
TTCATGAAACCACTGACTCCGAGCTCTGCACTTGCTGCGATTGTTGGAGCATCTCCACTACCAAGAACACAAATTGTTAAAAAAATGTGGGATTACATTAAAAAACATGGTCTTCAAGACATGAAAAACAGAAGAAATATCAATGCTGACGATAAATTAAAGCCGATCTTCGGAAAAGCAACTGTGAGCATGTTCGAAATGACTAAATTGGTAAGCAAGCACCTTAAATAAGGTTTTGCGAATCAAATTTATTTAGGAATAGATTTGAATTTCTTTTAAAGCCTTCCTTGATCAAAGGAGGGCTTTTTATTTTCATTTCTGCCTTCACTGTTGCCTCATTTAATGTTAGCTTGTGATTCGATGTTAAAAAAATTATCGATACTTTCAAAAGATGAAATTGAACTCATGAAAAAATCCTGTCGTTTGGCGGCTCGAACTTTGGAGCATGTTAAACCCTATGTGAAGGCGGGAATTACCACCAATGAAATTGATCAGATTATCCATGACTATATTTTAAGTCATGGTGCGACTCCATCTCCTTTGGGATACCATGGGTATCCCAAGAGTAGTTGCACTTCTGTGAATTCCGTTGTTTGTCATGGGGTTCCTGATGAAACTCTTCTCAGAGAAGGAGACATTATCAATGTTGATGTCACAACCTTCTATCAAGGGTTTCATGGAGATACGTCTGCGACATTTATGGTTGGTGCTGTTTCGGATAAGGCGCGTGATATTACTCAAGTGGCTTTTGATTGTATGATGAAGGGGATTGAGGCGATTGTTCCTTTTGGAACAACGGGAGATATTGGCTTTGCTATAGATAAATATGCAACTCGCAAAGGATACACAACAGTGAAGGATATTGGAGGGCATGGAATTGGTCGAATTTTCCATGATGAACCCTTTATCCCTAGCTATGGAAAAAAAGGGAAGGGACCTTCTCTGGTGCCTTGGCGGTGTTTTACCGTAGAGCCGATGGTGAATGAAACTTCCGCGTCTCTAGAGGAATACGACATCCCTCATTCTTCTATTAAATGGTACAAAACAGAGGATAATACTCTTTCTGCTCAATTTGAGCATACGGTATTGGTGACAGATACAGGATATGAAATTTTAACGGTGCCTTCGTGATTAAATATGCCAACTTTATCAGTGGCATTAACTAGAATTCTAATTTAAGAGAGAATGAATTTTAACCAAGAAAGGTTTATTATTTATGGCTACAATGACTGTTACGCAAACTCAGACTAAAAAATCCCCTGGAATCAAAGGAAGCAAAATGACGAAAAATAATTCTAAAAAAATGATAGTAAGGAATTCGGCAAAAAAGGCTACGACCATGCCTGACTACCGTGTTTGCAAGGAAGCCATGAATAATCCTGAAGTTTTTGCTGAGTTGGCTCGCTGGGGACGTGAAGAAATCCGAATTGCAGAGTCTGAGATGCCGGGGCTCATGGCCTTACGCAAAGAGTATGGAAAATCTCAAGTTCTGAAGGGAGCTCGGATCGCGGGTTGCCTTCACATGACTATTCAGACTGCGGTATTAATTGAAACACTCACTCATTTGGGAGCTGAAATTCGTTGGTCCTCTTGTAATATTTTTTCCACACAAGATCATGCCGCTGTCGCTATTGCTGCCGCTGGTATTCCTGTGTTTGCCTGGAAAGGGGAAACAGAGGAGGAGTTCAATTGGTGTATTGAACAGACTATTACGGGTTGGGGAAAAGAAGGGTTTAATTTGATTCTTGACGATGGCGGCGATCTGACCAACATGATGCATGAAAAAAGGTTCTCCCAGTTGATAAAATCAGTGATTGGCCTGAGCGAAGAAACAACCACTGGTGTTCATAATCTTGAGAAACTCCATAAAAAAGGTTTACTTAAACTGCCAGCGATCAATGTGAACGATTCTGTTACTAAATCAAAATTCGACAATCTTTATGGATGTCGAGAGTCTTTGGCAGATGGGATCAAGCGCGCTACGGATACGATGGTTGCTGGTAAAGTCGTCGTTGTCGCTGGTTACGGGGACGTTGGTAAAGGGTGTGCGCAAAGCATGCGATCTTACGGAGCAAGAGTGCTCATCACTGAGATTGATCCTATTTGCGCCCTTCAAGCAGCGATGGAAGGTTTTGAGGTGACAACAATGGAAGAGGCTGCTCCTGAGGCCGATATTTTTGTAACTGCAACGGGTTGTTGTGACATCATCGCAGAGAAACATTTCACCAAGATGAAAAACAACGCCATCATTTGTAACATTGGTCACTTTGATATTGAGATAGATATGGCTTGGTTGAATAAAAATAGCAAAATGAGAGAGATCAAGCCTCAGGTAGATATCCATGTTCTTAAAAATGGGCGTAATGTGATTGTATTGGCAAAAGGGCGATTGGTTAATTTAGGATGCGCCACAGGACACCCTAGTTTCGTTATGAGTAACTCCTTTACCAATCAAGTTTTGGCTCAGATAGAACTATACACCAATGATGATCAGTATTCTGAAGTGGGTGTTTACCGGCTCCCTAAGCATTTGGATGAAAAAGTGGCGGCCTTGCATCTTGGTAAGTTGGGCGTTAAACTCACAAAGCTGAGCGATAAACAATCTAAGTATTTGGGACTCTCTCAACGTGGGCCCTTTAAACCAGAGCATTATCGCTACTAGCCTCTGTTGAGCGGCATTGAAGTGGAGATATATGTTAAGGAAATACTATCGTTTGATACGTCAACGTGTATTCTCGTTCCACCAAAAGCGATCTTTGGTGGAAATTTTGGAATTTGCTCATTCATCGCCTACGACTTTTCGCGAAGTTATTTTATGGTTTGAGGATTTAGTTGAGTGGATTAACTCACCGATTAACTCTCAGCAAGGCCTTACGGGAAGTCATCCTCAAATCATACGCATTAAGATGCTGGTGAAAACCCTTCAGGAAAATGAGAAGTACCGTATCGCTGTTCAAAACTTAGTAAAAACTGTTTTGATAAAAACAGATCCCCTGGATTTTTACTCTGATGCTGGGTTGATCAACTCCCATGCTTTTTTTAGAGAGTTAATGGATCGAGTGATTCTTCGTCATTTGCCCTCTCATCGAAACTATGAAAATTTATCAGTTCTCATGGAAGAGCTTTTCAAGGGAGAGGCCGATGCGGTGTGGATTGAAGCCCTTCCAGTAAATCTTCTGGTTCAAATGGGAGAGGTCTTGCAATTTGAACCAGAATTTTTAGCAAAGCTTCAGAGAAAATACTATGAATCTTTGATTCATGCTTTTCGAATACTCTCTGTGCGATTAGCAAGCTTGTCCTCTTTTGTGGAGTTTCGAAATCGTGTGCTCGCTCAAGACCGATTTTTACTCATTCAATCTTTGGAAAATCAAAATATCGAAATTCTAGCCACGGCAGAAAAAATTGTTGAAGAAGTTTACCAGTCTCTTGAAGAATCAGGTGTTAGTATTGAGTTGGTGTTTCTTCTTGAAAGGATGAGGAACCTTTTGGGACGACTGCGGTTGATTGAAGAGGCTGTGAACAATCCTGCTTCAGTAAGTCAACACCTTCGTTTTGTAGGCGCGATTCTTAAGGCTCAGGAAGAAAAAAACTCTGTCATTAGTTTTTTGTCGTCAAACCTGCAGTTACTTTCTATTAAAATCACGGAACGCTCTGGGGTTACAGGAGAGCATTACATTGCTCGAACAGCGAAGGAATCACGTCAGTTGTTTTTTTCTGCAGCAGGTGGAGGCTTAGTCACTGTTCTTACGACGTTGATTAAATCAGGTGTTTCGAAGTTGGGATTGCCACTGTTTGTAGAGGGATTTTTAGCATGGGTTAATTATTCCGTGAGTTTTATGTTCATGCAGGCTTTTCACATGACATTAGCTACGAAAACTCCCGCGATGACAGCGTCAGTTTTAGCCGCAAAGCTTAAAAATGTTCAAAGTGCTGAAGAGAAAAAAGCTTTTCTTCAGGAAGTGCGGGCTATTTTTCGTTCCGGATTTCTTGCGATCCTAGGAAATGTGTTATTTGTGATTTTGGGTTCTGTTATTTTGGATATGATTATTTTTGCAGTGAGTGGCTCTCATGTGTTGTCAGAGCAAACTGCTATTGACTACCTTTACGATCACCATATTTTTATGAGTTTCACGATATGGTATGCCATCTATACAGGAGGCGTCCTTTGGCTGGGAAGCGCCATTGGTGGATGGTTTGAGAACTGGTATACCTACCGAGGGCTTCCTCACGCCCTCGAAGACAGCGTTTACTTGAAGGCGTATCTTGGTAAAGTGGGTGCTCAGCGAGTTTCTCAGTGGTTCACTCAAAGCATTATGGGGATTGCTACAAATATCGCCCTTGGTTTTTTATTGGCTTTCTCCACTGTTTTTGGGAAGTTTATTGGGATTCCCATTGATGTACGCCATGTAACTTTATCTTCAGGAACGATTGGTTTTAGTTTGGCTGCGATTGGAGATTTTAAAAACCATGTGTGGCTTCTTGTTTTTTCTATTTCGGGGATCTTTTTTATTGGCTTGTTAAATTTAGGAGTGAGTTTTATTATTTCTCTGTTGGTGGCGGGTCAAGCTCGCGACATCAAGTTTTACCAGTATCCGATGTTGTTTAAAAATATTTTTTCCCGTAATAAAACCCAGTGAATGAGGTTTTTGAGATGACATAGAGGAGTTTAAAAGAACGTACACGCTGCTTGTAAATAGAATTGGGCACTTGTGAGTTTTGTTTTTATAAGCTTTTAAGCCCCTCGACCGGGTCCTTGTGCGACTCAAGAGTTTTTATTTTGTTGATGAAAAGCGGTAAATCGCCATTGAGTTTATCAAAGAGAGTTTGAAATTCGCTGAGGTCTTCAATGTAGGTTTTGAATAAAAGAAGTCGAGCATTGTTCAGAGGGCGTTTGTCGAAGTTTTCATAAGAAGTCGTTTTAAGCTGAGATTTGATTTCGTCCCTGAATCTTTTTTTCATTTCATTGTACTGTTCTTCGCGGAGTGCCAGATCTTCTTGAGGGTGGTTTTTAAAGACCTGATTGAGTTTTTTGATTTCTTCAGAAATAAATTGAGAAAATATTTTTTGATCTTGATTTCCATTCTTAATGGCAATCAAGTGAGGTGAGTTTTTTCCTTCGCGCATTTCATAAAAAAGTTCTGTTCCTTTGTCGCCAATAAACGTAGCCAATCGCTCGTTAAAATCAGCGTGGCTTTTAATATAAAGAGTCGCATGAACAGATTCATGAATAACGGTGTTGACGAGGTCTTCTTCTTTGTAGCGCAACATCGAAGATAGAATGGGATCATTGAACCATCCCAGTGTGCTATAGGCGCTCACCCCTCGAACATAGGTATCATAACCTTTCTTTTGGAGTTCTTTTTCTTCTTCTTTGGCATCAACTTCATTGGGGAAGCCTTTATAGGGGACAGATCCCACGATGGGAAAGTGCCATAAGTAATGCTTTAGTTTCCATTTCGGAGACGCATTAACAGCCCAAACTGGATAAGGCTTCTTTAATTGAACATAGGTGGAATAATTTTTACCCACGTTTAACTTCAAGTTTTCGGAGGCAAACGCGCGGACTTCTTGAACTAAAAAAAGTTTATCTTTTTCGGGTTTGGATAAAGAATCGCTGTTTAAGGCTTTATCGATAGGTTCTCTTTGATAGAGGATACTCATTTGGTTATAAGCACTTTTCATTAGATAAGTGATTTGGCAACCCGAGAGAAAAAATGAAAAAGCCAGCAAGGAAACTTTAGTTAAAACATCCATGTCATTCCAGTGCGACTGGCTAAATCATTGGTGGATGTGGCATCGTCTTTCCATACATCTAGGCTGGTTGAGAGACCAAAGTTTTTGGTGAGTTTTATTTTAAGGCCAACACCATAGGAGGGCACATAACCCGGTTTTGGATTGGTTTGAAACGCAGCGGTACCGGCATCCTGAGTGATTTGTCGTTTTTCTATATAGGCTACGCCGCCTTTAATAAAAGGTTGGAATGTGGATTGGCGATCAGCAAAGCCCAGAATCAAGTCGCTGCCATAGATAGAGGAGTGTTGAGTGATCGTTTTTGCAGGGTAATTGGGTTCGGTTTCTTTGCGGACGGCGAGCCCTTTCGTATAGCTAAGTTCTAGAGCAATGTTCTCCCAAAAATAAAAAGAAACAGATCCAGAAACCATTTCTGATTCAACGTAGTTATTGTTACTAAAGGACGTTTTCTTATAGCTTTGAGAGACGCCAAATTCTGTGTATATCGCATGGAGATCTATATTGAAGAATAAAATAAAAAGACTCAAGAATACTGAAATAGGAGAAATTAAAACAAAATGTGAATATAAATAAGAGAGGTATTTTTTTGTTATCTTCGCAAGAGAGATGATTTCACTCAGGAGGTAGGGAAAAAAAGTTTTCACATGGGTATTAGAAAAATCTTGGAATGACATAGATTCAACATAGTATGTTGTCACGAACTTGGGCAGTCCTGAGTTTTTAATAAACGGTAAATAAGTACTTAAGTACGATAAGACCCTCTTCGTTTACAATTCCTTTAGGTGGATGAGGAAAGAAATCAGCCTTTTCAAAGGCTGATATGGCGGCTTCATCAAATCCTTTCACCCCTGAGCTCTTTAACAACGAAACCCGAATGAGTTTTCCTGTAGGGTTTAGAATAACGTCGAGTCGGGTGCTCCACCCTCCTTGGGGTCGAAGGAGATTGGCCGTACGTATAAGTTTTGCTTCCCGAGTGACATCTTCTTCCCATGGTGGGCGAATCATTTCTTCAATGCGTGAGTAAAAAGAATAATACAAATGGCGATCCGTATTGAGGGCTGTAAATTGACCGAGTTCAACCTTTTTTTTAAGGTCATTACCAAAAGTGGAAGCGCCCGCATCCAGTGGGTTGGAGTGTGGCAAAGAGTTATTGGAATTCCTTGTGAGGTCTGAATTATGGATTTGATTTATTGAGTCTGATGATTGTGGATCCGTATCCTTTTTATGGGTTCTGGAGGAAGACTCCGCAGAGGGCGATTGATGATTATTTCCCGTAGAAGAAGGTTGATTCCATCTGTTTTTTGTCAGACCAAAAAGCTGAGCTTTTGTTTCTTTTTTTACCCGCTGCACTTTTTCTGATAAAATATCGACTTTCTTTTTAAGTTGTTCGAGAGAATCATCAATAAGCTCTTTGGGGGCCTCAGCAAAGCGCAAGGGAACTGGGTGAGTTTGCGTTTCATTTTTCTCAGGATCAGTTTCGATCATACTCACTTCAATACGATTTTTATTGTTGTTAAGATTGAGTTTATAAGGTTGTATGGAGTACGTGCCCCAGTAACCACTGAGGTGCAGAAAGAGGCTGAGTAAAATAAATAGGGTGAGAAATTGTCTCATAGTCGAGGATTAATATATTTCTTAGAGCTGGAAAATGGCAACTAATAATGATAAGGCCAGCTATTCATTAGCATTGTTAGAGTGATTTATTTTAAATAAAATGTTGAAGGGAGCTTCAGTGATGAAAAATGAAATCTGCAAAATTTGGAATTCACAAAAACAACATTTAGTAAGTAACTTGTTTTTAATATTGATATTTACAGCCATAACAGCGGGGTCGATGAAGGTTTTTGCTGATGCCAGTCACTGCGCTAATCCTCTAGAGCTGTCCATTGGCAATCAGGTAAAAATGAGATTTTGTGAAATTCCCGCTAATTCAGCAGTGATGATTGGCAGCGAAAATGGTGGCGATGATGAAAAGCCTGTGAAAGCGAGAAGTTTTAAAGAATTTCATGTGGCTCAATTTGAGGTTTCGCGGCTTCAATATCGGACTGTGATGGGTTCGGAGCCATGGGAGAGAAGGGGATATCTTCAAAATGATGATCATCACCCTGCTGTCTATATGTCTTATGAAGAAGCTCAGCAGTTTGCGAGTGCTTTAAATTCAATGGATCCCACCGCCATTTATCGTTTGCCCACAGAAGCGGAATTTGAGTATGCAGCTCGGGCAGGAACCACCACTCACTATTATTGGGGAGATGAGATGGATGCCAACTTTGCTTATTTTTGGGGGAATACTGAAATCACGGGACCTTATGACCGTGCCGTGAATTCTTGTCCTATGCCAACTTCAGTACTATCGCCATTCGCACCAGTATCACCCATGGATGTTCGACGATCGGGGTATTGTGCAAATGGATTTGGTCTTTATCATATACTTGGTAATGCTTGGGAGTGGACAGAAGATATTTATAAAGAAAATTATACAAATGCTCCAGTCGATGGGCATATCGCTGTCAAGAGCGATGATGAACGGGCCCTCAGCTATAGTCGTGTTGTTCGTGGTGGAGGTTGGAATAGCATGGCTTCAGAATTACGTTCTGCTTTTCGTGGAGTCGCTGGACCAGAGCAACGTCGACATGTGGCTTTAGGGTTTCGCCTTGTGAGAATTCCCAAATCAGAAAGCTCTATTAATAAATAAAATTTATCTATGTAAGTTCCCACTAAAAGTCTTGAATGTCGAGAAGAACCCAATCCTTGTTTGTCTGAGTTTCGGGCACTTTGGGCTTGGGTTTTCTCATATACGCCTTGCGAGATCTCATCCTGAGACGTCTTGAAATGAAAATTCGAATCTTTTTAAGAATTACGGTACACTTAATTTATATATTCTTAAATTCTAAAATGATTGATTTCTCTAAAGTCTCCGAATGAAACGCCGAAAATGAAGTATAAGGGTGGGAGGTGTAGTCCATGGGTGATATTATTGATTTAAAAGGTCGTCGAACCAGTGAAAGTGAAAAAGTAGTTGAAAACCCTCCAACTCCAGTAATGGATATTACCGAGATCCGGGAAAAACAGATTCAGCAAGAGCGACGTATTGCTAAGAGAACCGTGATTGATGGATTAGTGGGATTTTCGGTGGTGATTCCTGGACGCGGTTTATTGAAAGTGGATTTATTTGATGTATCGAGAGGAGGGCTTGCTTTTGATATCAACATGGAGTCAGGCCATTTCCGCGATCATGAAGAGGTGGCTGTCCGTTTTTACTTTAGTCAAACGAGTTACTTTCCCTTCTATGTGAAAATAACCAGCTCGCGTGTTTTTGCCGATGAAGGGTTCACTCGGCATGGCGCTAATTTCAGTTCAGACTTGTCTGATATGACAGTCATTGGGCACTTTGTTGATTTTATTGAATCTGTCTCTTTGAGCCTCAGAAAAGATAATGGTGACTTGTTTATCAATGAATTTGGTGGATAAAGTTATTTTGCAGCATGTAAGTTTAAATTCTTTTTAATAGTTAACTAGACTTTCGCTCAGCCCTCGTTTGCAATGGATGATAGGGTAATATCATCCATGGTGATCTTGGAGGGTTCTTTGGCAAAATTGAAACGTCGTAAAATAGTGGTCGATACAAATGTCATTTTATTTGATGCATTAGCGATTTGTAAATTTCAAGAGGCCGATGTTTATGTTCCTATTTCCGTGATTGAGGAAGTGGATCGCTTCAAGAGGGATTTGGGCGAGAATGGCCGGAACGCCCGTCAATTCAGTCGTTTTGTGGATGTGCTGCGAGAAAAAGGTTCTTTATCCGGAGGAGTTCAGCTGGATAACAGTGAAACCATTATTTTTGTTACTATTGATGCTGCTCAGATGGGTTTGTTTCACGAAGATAAGGTGGATAACCGAATTTTAGCAACAGCCTTGGCTTTGCAAAAGCAATATCCAAAGTTTCCAGTGGAATTAATTACCAAAGACATTAACCTTCGCATTAAAGCTGACGTTGTAGGCGTTCAAGCAAAAGACTATGAACCGGAAAGCGTTTCCGCTGATGAACTTTATGAAGGCTATAAAGAAATTGATGTTACATCTGAGCAGATTGATCAATTTTATCATGAAAAGCGTTTTGTAGTTCCTGGAACAACCAAAGTTTACGCTAATGAATATGTCATTATGAAAAATACAGCCAATAGCAATCATAGTGCCGTAGGGCGCTATTGCCACAAAGAAAAGGCGATTGTTCCGTTAGTGGTTCATACAGACAACATCTGGGGCATTCATCCCAGAAATGTGGAGCAGAGCTTTGCTTTGGACAGCTTACTCAATGACGAGATTTTATTTGTATCGCTGGTGGGTAAAGCTGGGACAGGAAAAACTTTGCTCGCCATTGCCGCTGGTTTGCACAAGACTCTTGATGAGGGACGCTTTCAAAGATTATTAGTCAGCCGTCCTATTTTTCCGATGGGACGAGATATTGGTTATTTGCCAGGCGACATTGAGCAGAAATTGAACCCTTGGATGCAGCCTATTTTTGATAACGTAGAGTTTTTGATGGGGGCCGATAAAAAAGCTGCGGGTAGAGCACAAGAGCTCATCAATCAAGGGATGTTGAACATTGAACCTCTCACTTATATCCGCGGTCGCAGCATTCCTAAACAATATTTGATTGTTGATGAAGCGCAAAATTTAACCCCTCATGAAATTAAAACAATCGTAACTCGAGCGGGTCAGGGAACTAAAGTTGTTTTAACGGGAGATGTTTATCAAATCGATAATCCTTATGTAGATGCCGCAAACTCTGGTTTGACCTACGCTGTAGAGCGATTTAAGGGGCACCCTATTTCAGGTCATATTACCTTATCTAAGGGAGAGCGTTCAGAGTTGGCAGAACTTGCCGCAAATATTTTATAATAAATCAGTGTTACCAAATTAGAATGTGAGTTTCTCGACGGAGATTCATTAAAGTGTTTATTTTGGTTAGGTTTAAATTTTTTATCATATTTTTATTCATTAATTTATTTTCGTGAATTTGAATTTATCAATCTTTTTTGCATTTCATTTTTTTCCATCCATAGTTTGAGTTTTTATGGTGACAAAAAAACTGGCCTTCAGATTGCAAGGTTATTCATTGTGTCGCTGAAAAGATTGAGTTGGCTTCTCCTCACACAGAAATTAATGGCGTTCATTTATTAGGCTTAAATTTTGATAAAATGAAATGAAAAATGATTCTTAAAGAGGAAAAGATTTCAATAAAGTGAAAAAAAATTGCAAAGGAAGGCAATTTGCTCCAATGTGACTGCTGCTTATGGTGGCTCTAGTCATCTTATTCAGTGGTGTCAAAGTGACTCGATCAGAAATTAATAAGTTGAATAAAGGAAATAAAGCGCAAAGGAGCTAGCAAAGTGTCTGAGATTTCATTAAAAAATCTGATACATAAAGCTTTGAGTGACTTTGCCGATCATGTTCTTTTGGAAGACTTCCAAAGTTCATGGACAGGACATCAGTTGCAATCCTGCATTCCTTCTATCGTACAAAAAATTATCCAACAAACTTTGCCGGGTTCAAGAGTGGGAATCTGTTTTCATAATTCCGCGTCTCAAGGGATAGCTATTCTTGCAACTCATTTATCTGATCGAGTCCCGGTGATGATTAATAGCGTAGATTTAATTGAAGGAAAGATCGATTGGATTCGAAAAGCTAAACTTAACTTCATTATCACCTCAGAAGAATTGGCTGGCTTGATTAAGGTTCCTCATTTGGTCTTAACAGAGAATGGATTGGCTAAGGAATTAGTTAGTAAAACGAGTATATTGGGAGAGCTTGATCAAGTTTTATTTATGCCCCCCAAGGGCACAGGAGTTATCCTTTTTACCTCTGGATCCACGGGAGAACCTAAGGAAGTTTATGTCCCCGAAAAAGGAATCATAAAAAGTGTCATGGAGTTGAAGCAGAAATTTGATCTTTCTTCAAAAACAGTAGCGTCGATCATACTTCCTGTTTGTCATAGCATGGCTTTGAATACTCAGTTCTACCCCACATTTCTCTATGGTGGCAAAAGTCATTTTTATAATATCCGGCTATCAATGAATAAAGTGTTCAGAAATATTTCCAATGATAAAATTACTTTTGTATCCATGATTGGTGAGATTGTACGAACCTGTTGGGAAGAAAAGAACCTTAGAAAGCTTCCACCTTGTGAGACTGTCACCCATGTTCAATTAGCAGGTGGAATGATTTCTCAAAAACATTTAGAGATGACTCGCGATTTATTTCCCCAAGCTGTTATTCATAAAGGATACGGTCTCACAGAGGCGATTCGGGTGACTATGGTTTCCAGCCGCGAAAAAGCTTTTTATACGTCTGCTGTTGGAAAGCCACTTCCCTTTCTTGATATCGAGATCCGAAATGAGCGTGGCGATGTCTTGCCGAATGGGCAAACAGGAGAAATTTTTGTTAAAGGAGATAGTGTGATGCTCGGTTTGCGCGCCCTATCTTCAATGGAGATGCGGATCGCCAGTCCAAATCATTTTTTACCAACAGGAGATCTTGGGACGATAGATTCTGAAGGTTATCTTCATGTGACGGGTCGCCTTGATAGCCTTTTTAAAATCAATGGAAAACGTGTTGCTGGGGCTGAGATTGAGAAGATGGCACTTGAATCTTCTTCTCAGTTTCGTTTTGCCAAGGCATTACTTGTGACGGATGAAAATATCGGCCGTTCAAAAATTGTACTTTTTATAGAGTTGGATCGAGCGAGTTGGAAGGATGGGGCTTTAAATTTAGAAAAAGAAACGCAAGAGCTTTTGTTTCAACGAATGAAACTATTAAATGTACCGCCAAAAGAAGTGGTATTTACTCCTCACATTCCAAGGACTTCTAACGGTAAGTTGAACATTCCTGCTTTGAAAAGAATTTGGAGCATACAATCCATGCTTCAGCCTGTAGAAAAAAAAATTCCATTCAATTTAAATCTATTTAGTGTCAATGAAGTGGTATTTTTGTAACCGGATTGAATCTGAAATTAATTGAATGTAAGGTTAAATTGTTTTACTAATTTCAAAAATTTTTTAATTTTTAAATGTAACAAATAAAGGGTAAAATGAATGAAAAAGAGATTTAGTATTTTTATTAAAATCCTAGTTGTGATTCTAATTCCTTTTGTGACGTTGGCAGTTCAGGCAAAACCATTTAAGCGTGTTTTAGTTATCAGTGGCGGTGGGATTAATCCAGGGTTGGCTTTGGGAATGATCGCTGGTATTCAGTCTTCAGGGTGGATGCCGGACTTAGTAATTGCAACTTGTGGAGCGGGTATCGGTAGCATAGTTCACAATGCTGAAAAATCCACGGAAGCAAGTCTGCAGTTGATGAAATCCCAAGAGTTTTACAAAGCTTTAAGCGAAGTTAAAATTGAAACTTCCAGTGGCATAGCGCTCATGAAAAAAATTGAAAAAGCAAAGGATACATCTATTTACCCTGACATTTTTACAAACTTGCTTCTTCATTCTCCCAATAGCTTTCCAAAACTCATAAAAACCACTGAATTCAATACAAATTCTGCACATCCTAAATTAATTTTAATTTCATCTCGATCTAATTTTGGTCCTCAAGATGTGGGGCAAATTCGCAATAATCAACCTCTTTTTCAGCAAGTTTATTTTACAGATACAGAGACGGCTAAGTTACTTCAAGGTTGGAAGCTTCCTGATCAGTTTGCCTTCCCCAATACAACAGTGCAAAAAGACACTTTGGCTTTTGGGGAGTACGATTTAATTACGGCAATGAGAGCTGGAATCTCTGATCCCTATCTTTTAAATCCGAGCATTGTTGACGGTCACTATTATTTTACAGGTGCTGTGGATCTTTATCCCATTGATCTGGCTTTAGCTCTTGGAGATGAAGTTGTAACCACGTATCCTGCGAATCTCTTCAAAGATTATGAAGATGTTGTCTTTATGTCAGCTTTCGGTTTCAAGCAAACAACAAGAGCACTTGAGGCCATTCAACATAAGTCTGTTAAATGGATTGATATTAGCGGAATGGATGATCTTAGTTTTAATCCAACGCGTGAGATTATTAATATGAAAAGTGGCATTCCTGATACTTACAGCAAGTACGAAAAGAAGATTACTGAGCAGTGGAAATTTGGTTATGACAGAGGATTCGAGGCTATTAAGTCGGCTCCTGGTGCAGCTAAAGATGTAAGAACTCATTTAAGAAAGCCTATTAACCCTAAATTACGTGACCGTTTTTCCTGTGAAAATGCAAATGAGTGGGCGACTGAAAGACGAAGTTCTTGTACCAGCGATAGAAGAGATGGTTGTGATCGTTATTCGAGTAAAAAATGCACTCCATTAAGATGATTACGATTTAAGAAAAGCGAAAAGACCTATTCATGTAAAGTTAATAGAGGGGTCAAGACGAACAAATTCATGAGGGACTCTTATGCATAAGGAAGGATTGAGCAATTAGTCTATCTTTAAAACTATGAAAAAATTCCACTCATTAGGAAGGAATTGGAAATTTCGCTGAAAATATAATAAAAAATATTTAGTTTTCTTATTTTCAGACCAGAATAAATCTGTGTTGATTTGAAGAGTATGATAATACAGCTATTTTTGAGGTTTAAATGCGTTGGCTTTTGATTGATCAAATTCTTGAATGTGAGCCTGGAGTTAAAGCTAAAGGTGTAAAAACCTTCTCTCGTTCTGAAGAGTTTTTTCAGGATCATTTTCCTGGGATGCCGATTGTTCCTGGTGTCTTACAGATTGAAATGATGGCTCAGATGGCAGGAAAATGTTATGCTATCTCAAATTCAGAAGTTCTTCCTGTTTTAGGAACAGTAAAGGCAGCAAAGTTTTATGGAAATATAAATCCAGGGGATCGTTGCTTTATCCATGCTAATATCATTAAGGCTTCTTCCTCTTTTTTGATGGCGGATTGTCATGTTGAGGTTGAAGGAAAAAAAGTTTCTAGCGCCTCGATCTTATTTGGTTACGTTAAAAGAGATCGTTTGAACTCAAAAGAATTTGATGCGGTTACAGAAGAATGGAAAAAGCGTCAATTACTGGCCTCTGGGGTCGAAGCATGAATGACAAAATAGCGACAGCATCTTCTTTGAGAGTCCTATGGCAGAAACACCAGATCCCCGATTTATCCCTGGCTGCTCAAGCTTGGGTAGACCCTGTTTTTGAAGATTCTATTCCCAACATTCGTCGTCTTGCTGTTGAAAATAGTGATATCGTTGTTCCTGATCCAAAGGCTTTTCGTTCGATGAGTCGGGCTTCTTTGGTTTTGTCATCCTGGGCCGAGGAAATCAAATCAGTATTATCACCCTTTTTAGAGCAATCTTCTTTTTCGGTGGGTATTTATTGTGCTGTTGAAAATGGTCCTATCGATGGTCCATCCACTGCAGAAATCATCAAACGTAGTTCTGAGCAATTTGATGTTTCTTTTGCGGAAGCTTACCGAAAACTAAGAAATCCAAAAATGTATTTAAAACAACTTCCCAATTTGGTGCCTGCGCAGCTGGGGATTTCGCTGGGTGTACAAGGGCCTATGAACGTGTACACCCATTCTATCGATGGGAGTCTACAGGCCTTAGAGCAGGCTAAGATAGATCTAAGCAGTCAATTTGTGAAAGCCGCATTGGTAGTTTCAGCTCATACTTTTGATGACTTTTGGGTGGTTAAGAGATCCAGAAAACAAGATGCTCGAGTTCTTTGTGAAGGGGCCGCGGGATTGATTCTTGTCAATACCGAGGTTGATTCGGGGATTGACAACAAAAATAGTTTAATGGATATGAAAAAAAGTTTAAAATCAGATTTTTTCTATGATCTGCAGAATTATTTTGGTATTTCAGATCCGTTAGTGAATTTAATAAGAAATAGAGAGGGAAGGTATAATATATGACACAAGAAGTTTTATTTAATTCTATAAAAGATGCTATCCGCGACGTGGTTAACAATCAAAAGTTAGATGTTGAGGCTAATAGTCTTTTAATTGGAGATCTTGGCTTAGAAAGCATTGATTTTTTAGATTTAAGCTCAGAAATTGAAAATACCATTGGTTTTGAGTTGGATTTTAAAGAAGTGGTAGAGCACCTGAAGCAAAAATCTTCGGGAGTTGCGGATATCAAAGGTCTAACCGTCCAAAACATCATTGATTTTATTGAAACTAAGAAGGCTTAGGAGTTCATCTCTATGAGGGGCTCTGATATTGTCATCACAGCATGTGGGCTTGTCTCGCCATTGGGAAGCACTTTAAAGGATTTTGAACAAGGTCTTTTTGAAGGCAAGAGTGGTGTTAAATCAATACGCGGCTCAATGGTGTCTGATAGTTTTCCCGTTCCTTATGCCGCTTATGTGGATCGTAAGGAACTCCCCTCAACCGATTATTTCAAGAATGATGATACGCAGACCAAGATGAAATCTTGGTTGATGACGGCTGTGGCACTGGAATCTATCTTGAAAGATTTGAGCCCTCAGTTTCCCGTGGATGCTATTATTTATGGGACAGCCGATGGCGTTTCTTTTGAGCAAGTGGCTGAGGTGCTCAAACAAAAAAAACAAAATTCTTTTGATGAAACTAACTATGATTTCATGAAGACGCGTTGTGAGTCCTCTCTGGAGGTTATTCATGATATTTTAAAAACAAATGGTTATGGAGATGTTTCCCCACAGAATACCATTTGCATTAATTCCGCATGTGCCACTGGGAATAACGTTTTGGGCATTGCTTTCAATGGGATTCGTAGCGGAGCCTGGGAGCGTTGCATTGTCGGAGGCGTGGACGCTCGCTGTGAGCCGAGTAATTTTTTAAATTTCTTTTATTTAGGAGCTTTGACAACAGCAGATGTGTCTCCTGAAAAGGCGAGTCGTCCTTTTTCGGTGGATCGCTCTGGTTTCGTGCGTGGGGAAGGAGCTGCGATTTTAATGGTGGAAACCCGTGAATCAGCTTTAGCACGGGGCGCTCAGATTTTATGTCAAGTGAGTGGCTACGGCTTTACCAGCGATGCTTTTCGTTTAACAGATGGGCGTGATGATGGCGCTTCTGTGATTGAAGCGATGTCTCAAGCTATAAGATCAGCTCATTTGACTCCAGAGAACATCGATTACATCAATGCCCATGGAACATCAACTCCTCTAAACGATCGTTTAGAGTCTTATTCCATTAAAAAAGTTTTTGGTGACAGGGCTCATAAAATTCCAATTAGTTCCTTAAAATCCCAGATTGGTCATTCGACGATTGCCTCAAGCGCTTTAGAAGCTATTGCTTGCGTGCTGATGTTGAAAAATCAAAAAGTGTCTCCAACTTTGAATTTCACTGGAGGTGATCCTGAATGTGATTTGGATTATGTCGCAGAAGGAACGCGATCTGTAAAGTTGGATCATGTCTTGAGTAATAGTTTTGGTTTTGGTGGGCAGAATGCCTGTATTGTATTTTCCAAGGAGTCACCATGAAGCGGAGGCTGGCGATCGTCACAGGTGGAACTTCTGGAATTGGCTTTGGAATTGCTAAAAAACTGATTCCTCATTGTCATTTAGCTCTTGTTTATGGAAGAGATCATCAAAAAGCGCAGAGTGCTTTGAATCAACTTCAGCAAGACGCTAACGAAATGGATCCTGATTTCAAAGTGCAAGTCTATGCTCAGGATCTTCTGCAATTAGAAGAAATACCTGCTTTAGTTAAAAAGATTACGGCTGACTTTGGTGAAGCACCTGGGGTTTTGGTGAACTCTGCGGGACGATTAAGGGATGGGCTATTTCAATTATCCAGCATCAAAGATCATGAAGAGTTATTAAAAGAACACCTCCTGGCCCCTATGGCACTTTGCCATTCCGTGATCAAAGGAATGTCGATGGCAAAATTTGGTCGGATCATTAATTTGAGTTCAATTAGCGCCCAATACTCTAAGCGTGGGCAGACTAACTATGCGGCGGCAAAGGGAGGGATTGAATCTTTCACTCGAACTTTAGCGTTAGAAGTGGCCCATCGAGGCATTACGGTCAACGCCATTGCTCCTGGATTGATTCAAACACCAATGACTCAGGGGTTAGTCGAGAAAATTCAAGCTTCTTCAGAAGGCATTCGAGGGCGTATTCCCGCTGGGAGATTAGGAACTCCTGAAGATATCGGCTCTCTGGCCGCTTTTCTTTGCTCAGAAGAGGCTTCTTATATCACGGGAGTCTCTATTGCTATTGATGGTGGGCGCTCGTTGGGAGATCCACAATCATGACATCAACAACAATATCTGAAGGACAATATAATTTATTTACAGATAAAACAGCTGTGATTACGGGTGGAACAAGGGGGATCGGTCGAGCCGTTTCCCTTAAATTAGCTCGCCAAGGAGCGAAAGTTTTAGCTCTTTATGGAAGAGATTCTAAAAGCGCCGGAGAACTTGATTCTATTGCGAAACAAGAAGGACTTAAAATTGTATGTATCAAAGGGGATCTTTGTAATGACGAAAAATTCTCTTTGGTCGTGGAAGCGATTAAGGCTCAGGCTTCGCGAATTGACTTCTTGGTTCATTGTGCCGCTAGCGGTGTTCATCGAGATGCGATGGACTTAACATTAAAGCATTTACGTTGGACCTTTGAAATTAATGTCTTTGCAATACATCACCTCCTTCAGAGTTTAGTGGAGATGATGCCCTCAGGGGCACGAGTGATCGGCATCACATCTTCGGGTGGAACCAGGGTGATTCCTTATTATGCTGCGGTTGGGAGCAGCAAGGGAGCTCTTGAAGCTTTATTTAGGCACTATGCTTATGAACTTGCTCCTAAAGGGATTGCGGTGAATTTAGTTTGTCCAGGTTTGGTTTTGACAGATGCAGTGGATGCTTTTCCGGATCGAGATGCGAGAGTGGAAAAAGCGAAACAAGCAACTCCTTCGGGGGAATTGGTGATTCCAGAGGATGTTGCAGAAATGATTTCTTTTTTATGTGAACCCCGTTCTGGACAAGTGATCGGTCAGACGATTGTGATTGATGGGGGGAAAACCCTTCTCAGTTAATCGGTATCAAATAGATTGTATGGCGAGATCATTTTCCAGACCGCCAAATCGGAAATATGAGATGTTGTCAGCAACTCAATTCAAACCTGAGCGCTAGCCTCTGTTTTGGAACGAGTTGGGCGTGAGCCAACGAAAAGCTCTTTAGTTTCTTGATACCGATGAGATAACTTTCAGTGAGGATGATATCTATGGCGATGGCATTACAGAGTTTTGGCAATAAAAAAGGACCTATTATCGTGGGGATTCCTGGCTTGTTGGGAGGCTCTGAGGACTTTCGTGATATTGTTGAAACCTTTGGTGATTCATATCATTTTTTAATTTTTGATCCTAATTCTGAGCGGAGAGAGTTAGGGTTAGGAGCTTTGACTGCTGAAGTCATGCAAGAAATTCAATTGGATTGTGATGCTGACGAATTAATGCAAGAAATCAAAAAACACACGAATGAACCGGTATGGATGTGTGGAATTTCTATTGGTGGAAAGATTATTTATGACTTTTCCACGAAATACCCCCACTCTGTACGAGGGGCTGTCATTACCGATGTGGGGCTTGGGTCTTTTAGTGAATCGGAGCTTTATATCTTTGTTGAAAATATCGTTGATCAAATTAATTTGAATCAACCATGGCCTGAGCTTAAAAAGGATTTACGTAATTTGGTTTCTGACGATAGCTTGAGATCTCTGATTCAATTTCAACTTCATTATCCAATGCAGAAACCCCCAGCCGCTTGGAAAATGGGAATGTTTCATTTTAAGTCGATGTTAAATCGGCAATCCATAGATGATCAATGGGAGACTTATCAAAAAGTGGATGGTATTCTCGCTGAAAATAACTCAACCCTTCATGTGATGAAGGCCACGCATTTGAGCGCTATCAATGAAGCTGATTGTGAAAAATTAAAAAAATTAAAATCAGTAAAAATGCACGTTATTGAAGATTCAAGCCATTTTCTTCAGTTTACTCACAAGGATATTTTATTTAATACTATTGATCATATGATAAAAGGATAACCGGTATGTGTGGGGTTTGGGCTCGGGCTAATATAAAAAAATCATTGGCTCTGGATGAGTTGTTGTTTCCTGTAAAGATGCTCAACCATCGCGGTCCTGACTCTTATGGTTGGTTTGCCGATCAGAAAGTAGGATTGGTCCACACCCGTTTGAGCATTATTGATTTGGGCGGTGGGGCGCAGCCTTTACAGAGTTTTGATCAGGGGCTTATCGGTATCGTCAATGGCGAGCTCTATGATTACCAAGAGCACAGGAACCGTTTGATTTCAAAGGGAGTTCATTTTCAAACTCAAAGTGATAGTGAAGTGTTGTTGAATTTATTTGCGCGAGAAGGGGCATCGGCTTTGCGAGGTTTATCGGGTGAGTGGGCTTTTATTTTTTATCACCCAAAGGAGCAAAAAATATTTTTTGCTCGAGACCCTCATGGTGTTAAGCCGCTTTTTTATCATTGGGACCAAGACTCATTGACTTTATCGAGTGAGGTCAAGGCCCTTAAAAATGAAAAACCTGTTTTGAGTGAAGATTATGTAAAAACTTTTTTAGCTCGCACTTTAATGCCCAAAGGGACTGCTATTGATCAGTGCTTTCATGTTTTACCAGGTCGGCTTTATACATTTGATATTAAACAAAATAAATTGAGTTCAAAGATAGTTGATCCTCTTCCTTTGGGTTGTCATCGAGTGTTGAAGGGAGAGGAAGCCATCGAGGCGACCTATGATGCCCTTCGAAATTCGGTGAAAAGAAGATTGGTTGCGGATGTTGAAGTGGGTTGTTACCTCAGCGGAGGCGTTGATAGTGCTCTTATCACAGCTTTAGCTGTAGAGTTGGGTGCCAAGCCAAAGGCTTTTACTGTTGGTTTTGCAGACCGTGATTTTGATGAGCAGGGGATTGCCGTCAAGATCGCTCAGCATCTAGGGATTCCCCATTACGCTTGCCAGCTCAATGGAAAAAACTTTTTACCCAGTTTGATTCGATCTATCGTGGCGTTTGAAAACCCTATTACTAATCCACATGGAGCTGCCAAAAACTTGCTTTCTCAACTCGCTAGCGAACAGGTGAAGGTGGTTTTGTCTGGGGAAGGCGCTGATGAGTGGTTTGGTGGTTATGCTTATTTGCGCATTCAAAAAATTATCAATTTTTCTCAAAGACATCCTCAATTAGGGCGCCAGCTTCTTCATAAATTTATGGAGCAGGAAAAAGGTCGAAGCATGAATCATCTTGATGGTCGCTCACAAATCAATCGAGAGCTTTTTGAAAAATATTTTTATGGGTATCAACCTGCAGTTTTAGGGCGCGTGATCAAGCACAGAGCCTACGAGTATTTGACCGGGGATTCTTTAGCGCAAAGGCTTGGTTCCATGTCGAAAGAGCTTTCCGAGATGCTACAAGAAGACTGGCCAGAGGTGAATCATCAGAGTTCCGCTTGGGATTTAAATGCTTGGTTTGGATTGCGCGTGGATTTATTGCACTATATTTTAGCAAATGTGGGTGATCGCCAAGAGATGAGTCATTCCTTGGAGGGACGAACTCCCTTTCTAGACCCTGAAGTGATTAATGTCGCGGCGAGGATTCAAGAGAAGACTCATATGAAAGGGCTCACTGAAAAATACGTTTTAAAGAAAATAGCGGGAAAATTGTTTCCGCGAGAAATTGCGGAGCGTTCAAAACACCCTTTCTTTGCTCCCTTGAAGTATTTTTATTTACGGGGCAATCAAGAGTCGATTAAGCACTATATTGAGACAGCAAGAGAGGCAACACCGTGGCTCGCATGGAATCATGTGGAACGGTTGCTAGGTCACCCTCAATCTATTGAATCAGCTCTGTTCTCTTTGCAAAATTCCACCAGGATTCTTTTGTTTTCATTAGGAGTCTTAGTGGAGCATCTGAGGGCCGATCCTCCTCTTATTCCCAGAGGCTTTCATATCCCCACAACGGTAGAAGAAATTCTTCCTTATCGACGTCTGGAGAGCTGAATCTTTCAGCGAATGATTGCAGGAATCCCTCTTCAGGGTATTGATGCAAGGTGTTTACGGCCTATTTTGACATTCCTTTTCAATCCAAGCTAGGCTTCGTTAACTTATGCTAAAAGCTTTCATTTATTGGATTTTGACAATTTTTTTGGGAATAGCCGCAATCGCTCAAGATTCGGGTGTTCTTATTCGTAAAATTACCATTGAGGGCCAAAAAAAACTGGAGATGGATGCGATCAAAGCAAAGATCGCGTCTACGGAAGGTAACGCTTTTTCTCCCGATCAGGTTCGTAATGATGTTTTAAATCTTTTCGCCATGGGCTTTTTTGATGATGTTGAAGTACACAAAGAAGTGTCAGGACGTCAGGTCGATCTTATTTACCGTGTAAAAGAAAAACCCACCATCGTTGAGTTGTCGATTGTGGGTCATTCTGAGGTCAAAGAAGATGATATCAAAGAACAGATTGGCATTAAGGCTTTTGAAATTTTGAATCATGCTAAAATTCGAACTTCGCAAGAGAAGCTTCAAAAGTTTTTGGAAGATAAAGGGTTTTTATTGGCGAAGGTCGAAACGCAGATTGAAGATATTGTTCCAGGAGAGCGCGTTCGTTTGACTTTTCGGATCGAAGAAAACGAAAAGGTGAGGGTGAAGCAAGTCAGGTTTTTGGGAAATGCGAAATTAAAAGATGATTTTTTGAAAAATCGCATGCTGACTCAAGAGGGTGGTTTTTTTAGTTTTATGGGCGGCTCCGGTAGTTATAAGCAAGAGGCTTTTGATCGGGATACGCATGCGTTGAAATATTTGTATTTCAACGAGGGGTATGTTCAGGCGAAGGTTGAGAAGCCTCAAGTTTACGTAACCCCAGATAAAAAAGGGATTTATATCACTGTTCGTATTGAAGAGGGTGAGCAGTTCAAAGTTGGAGAGATCGATTTTGCCGGAGATATTTTGTTTTCCCGGGAAGAATTGAGAGAGTTTATTCAAATTGATGAAAAAGAAGTTTTTGCTTATGAGGTCCTGCAAAAGGATTTAGCGCAATTACAGGCGAAGTATGGTGATCTTGGTTATGCTTTTGCAAACGTGATTCCTCGAACCAATATTGATGAAAAAAATAAAAAAGTGGATGTGGTTTTTGAGTTTGATAAAGGGCACAAGGTTTATTTCGGAAAAATCAATGTGGTGGGAAATAACAGAACTCGCGATAAAGTAATCCGTCGTGAACTCAAGATCGTCGAGGGAGAATTGTATAATGAGACCCGCAAGCAAGAATCCATCGAGAACGTTCAAAGGTTAGGTTTTTTTGAAGAAGTGAATTTTAAAAACTCCACGCCTCCTGATAAACCTGATCAGCTCAATATTGATATCACCGTGAAAGAACGCCATACAGGTTCGATTCAGTTGGGAGCAGGTTACAGTAGCACTGATAAGTTTCAAATGACAGGACAGGTGAACGAAAGCAACTTTTTGGGTAAGGGTCAGAAGTTATCAGCGAGACTCAATCACAGCCAAAGAGCCACGGATTTTAGTTTGGGTTTTACAGAACCCAATCTTGATGACTCTGAGTGGTCTTTGGGAGGTGAGCTTTACCAAAGCTTATCTTATCGGGATGATTTTGATCAGAAGGTAACCGGCGGTGCTGTGAGTTTGGGCCATCCCGTCAGTGAGTATGTCAATGCCTTTTTGAGATACCGTTACGATAAAACAGAGTTAACAGGCAAGAAAGATGACAAAGGTGTCCCTTTGACGGACCCTGTGATTTTTCCTCTGGAGACCGCCTCTGGTGTGACGAGTGCCATCCGAGGGACGATCGAATATGATCGACGCAATGATCGATTTACCCCTTCTAAGGGTTTACTTTTATCGACATCTTTAGAAAAAGCAGGGTTGGGGGGCGATCTTAATTATTTTAAAAGCATCAATACCTTTCGGTATTTCCAAAAGATTTTTTGGGATGTGGTGTGGAGAAATAACCTGGTGTATGGATCTCTTCAATCTCAGTCAGGGAATGAACCTCCTTTCAACGAAAGATTTTTACTGGGAGGAGCTTTTTCTTTGCGAGGTTATCCCGCTTATAGTGTCGGAAAACATGTTTTTTCGCAAAAAAGGTATGATTATTTAACAGGTTTGCCAGCTCCCAATAGTTGGGATCCTGATCTCGCACGGAGAGTCTCTCATCGGGCTTTTGGAGGTAAACAACAATTGTATTACATGACAGAGTTGGAATTTCCTTTGATCAATGAGGCCGGTATCAAGGGAGCCGTATTTTTTGATATCGGGCAAGCCGAAGATACGCTGGCCAAAAGTGATTTTTACAGTGACATTGGATTTGGGATTCGTTGGTTTTCACCCATCGGGGCCCTTCGCTTTGAATGGGGTTTCCCTCTGAATCGTGATCCCGACCGCCATCCACCAATGAATTTTGAGTTTATGATTGGACCTTCTTTTTAAGAGTTTTTTATTTTAATTTCAAAGGAGAACGAAATGAAGAAAATGGGAATGATGCTTGTTGGTTTTATGGTTTCTTTAGGGCTCAATGCCGGGGCTGCTGCTGATGCGAAGTTTGCTTACGTTGATTTGCAAAAGGCCATTCAAAGTACGACAGCAGGAAAAAAAGCAAAAACGGAGCTAGAGGCTGAATTCAATAAAAGAAAAAAAGATATTGAAGCTAAACAAGCGGATATTAAAAAAATGGGTGAAGATCTAGAAAAGAAAAAAGGCGTGCTTTCTGATGAAGCTTTACAGAAAAAGCAAGCTGAGATCCAAGAAGAAATGATGAGATATCAAGAACTCGTGGGAAAAAATCAAGTGGAGATCCAAAAGAAAGAAAGAGATCTTACAGCTCCTATTTTGGATAAGATGAAAAATATTTTGGATAAGGTTGCAAAGACAGAGGGCTACTCTGTTATTTTTGAAAAAAATGAGCAAAGTGTTTTGTGGATTAAAGCAGAATACAATCTGACAGATAAATTAGTTCAAGAATTTGAGAAAACAAAATAATGACAACACCAGACTCTCAAATTCCCCTAACAATGGATAGCGTAGAGATTGCTCAAATATTGCCTCATCGTCATCCATTTATTTTTGTTGATCGGGTTTTAGAGAAAAATTGGGGCCCTCATTACCCGAATCGTATGGGTAGTACTATTCGAGCTTTAAAAAGTGTAACGATTAGCGAACCTTTTTTTCAAGGGCATTTTCCCCATCGTCCGGTCATGCCCGGAGTTATTATACTGGAGGTTTTTGCTCAAGTTGGTGCATTGATGTGTTACCGTCCCGGCGAACCTCCTCAAGATGTGGCATTGGTGGGTATTAATGAAGCCCGATTTCGGCAACCTGTTTTACCGGGAGATCAATTGATCATTGAAATGGATTGTCGAAAAGATCGGGGACAAATTTTGATTTTTGGTGGTCAAGCCAAAGTGGGCACAGAGATTGTGGCGGAGGCCGAGCTTTTAGCAAAGGTCTTTCCCAAGACTTAACACAACCCTTCATTGATCTATCGAGAATAGGGAAAGTGTAGCAAAGGTTTTGTGCCTGTATTCAGACCTAATGCTTCAAAGAGGAGTTCTTAATATATGAGCGTTCATCCTTCTACGGTTGTCAGTGGAAAATTAGAATTAGATGAAGGTGCTGAAGTTGGCCCTTATTGTTTGATTCAAGGTCATGTTAAAATTGGTAAAGGAACTATTGTTGAAGGGCATGTTTCTTTGGGGAGCAAAGGGGGGATTATTGAGATTGGGGCTCATAATCACTTTCATCCAGGAGCTGTGATTGGTGGTCCTCCTCAAGATGTGACTTACAAAGGAGAAGAAACCTCTTTGATTATTGGAGATCATAATACGTTTCGAGAGTTCTCCACTGTGAATTTGGCTACCAGCAAAGAAGATAAAAAAACAATCATAGGTTCTCATTGCTATTTCATGAGTTACACGCATGTGGGTCATGATTGCTGCATCGGAGATCATGTCATTATCGCCAATGACTCACATGTGGGAGGTCATTGTTTGATTGATGACTATACTGTGATTGGTGGAATGTGCGCCTTTAATCAATTCACTCGAGTGGGGCGTGGGTCTTTTATTGCGGGTGGTTCTATTGTTAATAAAGACATTTTACCTTTCTCCAAGGCTCAGGGGAATCATGCTGTTATCAGAGCAACCAATAAAGTGGGTTTAGCACGCAGAGGATTGCCTCGAGAAGAGGTGGAGAATATTCATCGAGCTATTCGGATCTTGATCATGGGGTCGGACACCCAAGAAGAAGCTTTGGCGAGAATCGATACGGAGTGCACTCCTTCAGAAAATATTGAGTATTTGTTGAAGTTTATTCGTCAATCGAAGAGAGGGATTGCAAAAGAATGAAAAAATTAAGAGCAGCGGTGATAGGTGTTGGGTATTTGGGAAATTTCCATGCTCAGAAGTACAAAGCCCACCCACAAATAGATTTGGTGGGAGTTTTTGATCTTAATCGAGAGCAGGCCCAGCGGGTGGCTCATGATCTCCAGGTTTCTACAGTTAATAAACTCGAAGACCTTGTGGGAAAAATTGATTTGGCTACGGTTGCGACAACCACAAAAAGTCATTTTGAAGTGGCTGAGTTCCTTTTGCATCACAAGATTCACTTGAATATCGAGAAACCCATCACGGCAGAATTGGACCAAGCGAAAAAATTAATAGAGCTGGCTCGCGCTCAAGGTGTTAAGCTTGCCGTGGGGCATATTGAGCGTTTCAATCCAGCGTTTTTAAAGTGGCGATTGATGATGGGTATCCCTACCTACATTGAGTTTGAGCGTTTTGCTCCCTTTAAAACAAGAGGCTCCGATGTCAGTGTCATTCATGATTTGATGATACATGACTTAGATTTGTTATTATCGTTACAACCAGGCGTATTAAAAAACATCGAAGTTCAGGGTGGACGAGTGAAATCGTCTTCGTTTGATTGGGCACAGGTGTGGTTGAGTTTTGGCTCTCGGTTGAAGGTGTGCTTAAAGGCTTCCCGAGTGAGCCCTGTCGCATCTCGCAAAATTCGCTCTTATGAGTCAAGCTCTTGGTGGTCGGTAGACTTACAGCAAGGCGAGTTGGAGCAGGTTTCCTACGGTGAAGGGATTTCCACTCCTTTAGTCACCCATCAGTTTGTTACTGAAAAAGTAGACGCTCTTCAAAAAGAAACAGATTCCTTTGTAGAAGCTGTTCTTCACAATAAAGAACCTTTATTGACAGGTGATGATGGACTGGCGGCTTTATCTTTAGTGGAGAGGATTTGTTCTGAGTTGAATCATGTCAGCTAGAATTTTGATCGTTGCCGCTGAGGCTTCCAGTGCTTTGTATGCCGAACAACTTATCTTGCACTGGAGGAGCCAGGGGCGTCGCCGGGATTTGGAATATTTTGGGGTTGGTTCGCGCCGTATGGAGAAACTCAACTTTCGCTGTTTAGGTTATGCGGAAGATATGGCCGTGATGGGCTTTTCTGAAGTGATTCAACACTACTCCGACATTAAAAATGTATTTCAATCCATCTTAAACGAAGTGGATCAGGCCAAACCACTTGTTGCCATCCTTCTTGATTATCCAGGATTTAACTTGCGTTTAAGCAAAGAGTTACATGCTCGACAAATCCCAGTGATCTATTATGTTTCTCCTCAAATTTGGGCGTGGAAAAAAAACCGTGTTTACACAGTGAAAGCTTTTGTCTCCAAAATGTTGGTGGTGTTTCCTTTTGAAGTCGATTTTTATAAGGAGTATGGGGTTCCGGTTCAATATGTGGGGCATCCGCTATTAGATGACTTGAAACCGGAGCACGAAGATAAGGAGCTCATTGCCTTAAAACGCAGCCGCTTAGGGATTCAAAGGCATCAGAAAGTTTTAGGTTTAATGCCGGGCAGTCGAAAACAAGAGCTGGATCGCCACTTAGAACTTCAATTGCAGGTCGCTGAAAAACTAAAAGCACGTCATCCTGATTTAAAAATCGTTCTCTTAGTGGCTCCAACCATTTCTAAAACAGAGGTGCAGGACCGCCTTGAAAACACGAAGCTTTCTTTAGTTCTTCTGCAAGATGAACCATTCAATATGATTAGTTTGGTTGATGGGGTCTTAGCCGCATCAGGAACGGCTACTTTAATGGTAGGTTTACTCGAAAAACCGATGGTGATCATGTATAGGGTCAGTTGGCTCTCGGCATTCATTGGTCGACGTTTGGTCAAAGGTTTTTTCGGTTTGGTGAATTTATTGTCTAAGAAAGAGATCGTTCCTGAATTATTCCAGGAAAAGGCTAATTTAGAACAACTCACTCCACAAGTTGAAAGAATGCTTTTTGATGATCTCTATCGATCGCAGGTCATTCATGATTTACAAGTCCTCAAAACTCAATTGGGGGAGAAGGGTGTCACGTCCAGAGTGGCCAAAGAAATTGAGGTTTATCTCGATAGAGATAAAGTGGAAGGAGCACCATCGCTGTGAATAGATGGAATCCCTTTGCCCCTATTGGCTCTTCTGTGGTGGAGCTCCGTCGCTGGCTTTATGAACAGCGTTGGGTGAAAACAGTTTCATTAGCGATTCCTGTGATCAGTATTGGAAATATCACTATGGGTGGGACTGGAAAAACGCCTTTTCTTCAATGGTTGCTTCATGAACTGACAGCAATGGGTTTTCATCCGGGAGTGGTTTCCCGAAACTATAAAACAAAAAGTCAAAACCCTGGTTTTGTGACTGTAGAACCAGGTGCAGCTTCTCGTTTTGGTGATGAGGCTGTTTTATTAAAAATGAAAAATCCCCAAATTCCTGTTTATTCCGGTCCTCAAAAATGGAGAAGCGCCACGGTTCTTGCTCGAGAATCTAAAGATATCGATGTTATTGTGATCGATGATGGTTTTCAGCATTGGCGATTGCAGCGAGATTTTGATATTGTGCTATTGGATACCTCTGTTGCAATAAAAGATTATGATTGGCCTCCATGGGGAAGAGCTCGTGAATCTCTTTCTTCCGTAAAACGAGCGAATACTGTGGTTTTTACCAAAACGGAGCAGAGTAATAAAGAAACGCAATCTTTTTTAGAGAAAGAATGTGCGTTTCAAGGGATTGTCTTGCACTCACGACAAAAGCAAGGATTCCCTCAATGGGTTCGAGGGCAAGCGATGATGTCATTGAACCCGTTAGCCAATCAAAAGGCTTTAGCCTTTTGTGGGTTGGGGCACCCGAAAAGTTTTTTGAAAGGTCTCAAAAATCAAAATTTGCAAATTGCAGAGTTTAAATTTTTTTCTGATCACTTTGTTTATGATCAGTCTTCTGTGAAGGCACTGATCTCGTTATTTCAAGAAAAAAACTGTGATTATTTAATCACAAGCGAAAAGGATTTTGTTAAGCTATTAGATTGGCCTGAAGAGGGTCCTCCTCTTTATGTTGTACCGTTGGAACATCAATTAGAAGGGGATTTGGAGGGTTTTCGTGCGGAGCTTTCTCGTTGTCTGCGGAAGAGGGATTAGTCAAATCCTGTTTTATGTACCTGAACGTGTGCGTTGGTGGGTAATATCCATAGGAGCTGTGATTATTTTTGATGTTTTGCGATTTAGAAGAAAAATTGTTCTACGAAATATGGATATTGTTTTTCCTCAAATATCGGTGCAAGAAAAAAAAAGATTGGCTCGGAATTCTTTTAAAAATCTTCTTTATAGTTTTTATGAGTTTTGTTTACTTCCATCCATTGATGAAAAATGGATTCGTCATCACGTGGAGTTCAAGGGATTAAATTATTTAGATGAGGCGAGAAAAAAAGGAAAAGGAGTGTTGTTGCTTTCATTGCATTTAGGACACGGAGACATGGCCATTTCTATGTTGGCCCATCATGGTTATCCACTCTCTGTGATCTCAAAGCATTTTAAAGCAAAATGGCTCAATGAGTTTTGGTTTGGAACAAGGAAAAGATTTGGCGCTCACTTTCTTGATCCTCATGGTCGCAACAGCTCTTTTGATATTTTAAAGATTTTAAAGCAAAAAGGATTCATTATTTTTGTTTTAGACCAGTACATGGGCCCTCCTTATGGCTTGGAAACAGAATTCTTCGGAGTTAAAACAGGAACGGCCTATGGTTTATCTCTATTTGCTCTTAAGACAGGGGCTCCGGTTGTGCCAGTGTGGTCTTATAGAGATGAAAGAGGGAGAAATGTGATTGAGGCTGGACCAGAGGTTGAGATGATTCAAGGAGCGACGAAAGATGAGACTTTACTCTTGACCACGCAACAATATAATCATGTTCTGGAAAAACTCATCCGCAAGCATCCAGAGGATTGGTTGTGGATTCATCGGCGTTGGAAGAAATACCGTTCCGATCTCTAGAGGGTGAAGCACTAGTATTTTGTCAGGTGATTTCGGTAAATATAAATACGTGAGTCCTAAAATAATAAAATAAGTCTGGTGATGCATTTGTTTTCAGCTTGTCTTCAGGGATTTTATGTTGCGTCTTAAGCTGAG
Organism: Bdellovibrionota bacterium; assembly: GCA_963170155.1. Classification (GTDB taxonomy): domain Bacteria; phylum Bdellovibrionota; class Bdellovibrionia; order Bdellovibrionales; family Bdellovibrionaceae; genus CAUJGP01. The sequence goes on from CAUJGP010000021.1 coordinate 115,068, forward strand.
ATCATGAATACTAAAAAGTGCTAGAATGGCAAAAGATTTTGAATTTGCGCATGGCCCACATGTTCTCATAGAGGGCCAGGCGATGAGAAAGAAGACAATGATATCTTTTATAAATTTGAGGATTCATTTGAAAAAAAATTCTAGCTATAAAATCATTTTATTTATTTTAGCCATAGGCATGTTGACGTCATGCTCAAGTCCTTTTCTTAAACATGAAGAGCCAACGCGATTGAGCGTTGATGATGAGATTCCAGAGATTCAGATTAAAGAAATGGGTGAAGATCCCAATATCAATAAAAGAGAATCGGGTGCGGTTCTGACAGAGACAGAGAATGCAGAAGGAGCATTGCCTTCTGCTCCTTCTCCGTTGGGTGAACTTCGAAATAAGGAAACCTCTGTGATGGGTTCTAAATCAAAAAATCCAAAAAAAGGTAAAAAAGCGAAAAAAGAAACGTCAAAAGGGGGAACACAAACTCTGACTCAGCAAAAAGACGATGAGCTTCAAAAATCAACCTCATCATCAAAAGAGTCGAATACTGTTTCCTCTGGTGAAACGAAGCGCAGAGAACCGTTACATGAAAGCAGTGTTGGCTTTAGTCCAGGATCACGCCGGCCTGAAAAAGATCCCTTCAGAGTGGGGGAAAAGGTTGTTATGAGTGTTCGATATTTTAGAGCTCAAGCGGGCGAATTGACCTTAGAAGTCAAACCAATGGTGGAGGTGAATGGACGAAAATCCTACCGGTGGTATTCAGGTTTAAGAACTACGGGATTATTTTCACGGTTTTATTCCATTGAAGATTGGGCAGAAACTTTGGTGGATTTTGAGACTTTGATTCCTTCTGTTTATACTTTGCAAGTGAAGGAAAGCGCGCAATTAAAAAATGGAAAAGGTTATTTTAATTCGAATAATTTAAAAGCTGTCTACGCCGAAAAAAAATATACAGAAAAAAAAGGACATGAGGAAAAACACCAGGAATGGCAAATCGCACCTTATTCGCAAAATGTATTCAGCGCTGCTTTTTACATGAGAATTTTTAATTATGAGGTAGGTAAAGAGTATAAATTTTATGTGTCTGATGATGAGAAGAATCTCATGTTTAAAGGCAAAGCCTTGCGAAGAGAAAAAGTGAGTACGGATGCTGGCATTTTTGAGACGATCGTGGTGAAGCCTGAGTTCGAATTAAACGGTGTTTTTAAGCCAGTTGGAGATATTTTCTTTTGGCTGACAGACGATGATCGTAAGTTGATTGTGCGTATTGAATCAGAAATTAAGATTGGAACGTTAGTCATGGAAGCCATTAAAGTTGAACGAGGCGAGTAAGATAAGATTGGTGTGCGATTATTGTTCCATTCGCTGCCTTATTGAAAACCCAGGTGACTTTGACCTGACAAAACTCCCACTTTTGATTGGCATTAAAAAGAAACGGTGAGACTCAATAAAATTGAGCTCTTTGCTACCTTGAAATTCTTTTGCGGTTTTGCGGAGGCGACGAGTTAGTGATCGATTTGTTCCCATCCAGCGACTCTTCCGGATTCAAAATAAATGATTCTACTTTGAAGTTGATATCCGTCAGTAGAGGGGGTGTAGCGTTTGTATCTCCAACGTTGGTTGCCATAAAGAGCATTGCCAGAAATATCGATAGAATCAGGTTGTCCCCAACTTTTTTTGACATAATCAAAAGGCATTCCCAGGGCGATATCTTTTGCGGCAATTAGATCTTCTGTTGCTTCATCTGGCTCTAAGGGTCTTTTACCTACGCCTTTTTTTCGTAACCACATTTGTCGCGCGTAATAGCCATTTTGTTTTAAAAAATCGAGTTGCTCTTGCGGATTTTTAAGCCAAGGCTGGTTTTGAAAGTACTGTCTTTTTTCTCGTTCATCGGTGAGCTGAAGCTCTCGGCTTTTAATCTCCAGAGCCTCTTGAAATTTCATTTGTCCTTCGGGTGATTGCAGTTCTTCAGCACTCATTCCAAGTTGCGCAAGAGTTTTTTGCCATTGCTGGTGAGAGAGAGAAGAAGAATGAGAAGTATTCAGGTGTTTAGATTTTTTAGAAGCAGAGGAATAGCCACTTTCAGGGCTTCTGTCCAGATGGCTGCAAGAACATAACAGAAAAAGAAAACAGATGACTAGCAAATTCCATTTTTTCATCAACGCCCTCCTTGCGGATCATTTTTAACAAGTCGGTCTCGCGAAATTAAAATAGACTTCGTTGTCTTTTCCAAATCTCCCTCTGACGCCTGAAAGATGCGCCCTCGTTCAATTTGATCTGCGAATGACTCGTATTGTAGTTCGTCAATAATATCGGTTTTTAAAGGTTATTTCTGGAGTCTGGTTTAAGGTTTAAGAAAAAAATTGTGCAACTCTACTTTTTTGATAACTCCATCAGATAGCTTTTTATTAATTTCTTTCTGTAATCGTTGTTTTAGCAATTCTTTACCATTGACGGAATCGAGCGTATTGTAAGTCATTTTTTCAATGGTTCTTTGAACTAAATCAATCATCTCGCTTTCTCGATTTTTAAATTCCACGACCACATCATTAGAGTTCCCTACGAAAACAAATTCAAAATAAGACATAGGGTTGTCGTCAGACCCTTTCACTCTTTTGAGGTTAACAACGATAGGTTTCATTTTAAAGGTGTAAACTTTAACTCGTGGTGAATTATAGAAGGGCTCGACTTCTTCTTGAAGGTCATAGGAGAAAGAGACATCTGAAAGCTCTTTCATTGAACCGTAAAATTGATAGTCGTTAAAAATTGAGAGATCGTCCTTCAAAATCTTGTAATAAAGATAAAAAATGGATGTAAAAAAAATGAAAAATGAAAAAAAGAGGATTTTTCTTTTTTTGGACCAAGCACTGAACTTTTGAAAGAGAGATGTCGCTTTGGCGGAAAAAGCTTTCCAAAGGCTAGAAATTTTTTTTGGTAGTTCTAAAATGATCCAGATAATTAAATATTTTAAGCGAATGAAAACCTTTTCATAAAAGTGAACCATTATTTTTTGGATTTTTTTTTGTAACCTTGAGAGACGTTTTATCAGTGAAGAAGAGGGCGCTTGATTTTGGTTCTCACCTATATCAAGCGACTCGATATCGGCATTGAGCCCAAGGAAGTCGGATTGGAGTTGGTTTAATTCTTTATCCAAGTTAGGAATTGCCTTGGCGAGGAGGGCGTCCGCATCTTCATTAGAGTCTGATTCAAGTTCATCCAATAAACCGTTATTGGTCAAAGTTGTCGCCTTCTTTTTTTCTTTGTTTGATGACTCTTGATCCAAGGATTCCTCTTGTTGTTAATCTTTATTCATTGTTATCGTGTCGCCGACCCATTGTTGAATGGATTCGTGGCTCTTTATTCGCCATCCTGATCCAGAGGGTGTCCTTTGATGTTATCAACAGAGAAGGGTCGAAAACAAGTGATAAGGAGACCTTATCCAAAAACTCTTACGATTGTTGAGTTCATAAATTCATTCGTTTTAAACCCGGGATTATCAAAGAATTTTTTAAGCAATTATTAATTGGAACCCTAAGTTGCTTCCAGAGATCTTTCCAATTGACCCAACTCTTTTTTGTATCCTTTAATGCGGTCGTTCAAGGTGCTTTTAGGCATACCAAGGTCAATTGCTGTTTTTCTTTGGTTCCCTCTATTTTGCCTAAGACGGGTGAGGATCATATTTTTTTCCATTTCTTTTACAAGATTTTCTTTTTTACTTAAGATAAGCGATGTTTCAGGAAAACTTTGAGGATCATTGAAATTAAAATCAATCAGGTTATGAACCATGGTTTCATTGATTGTTTGACTGCCGTAAAGTGCGGAGGCTCTTGATACCACATTTTTTAATTCTCGAATATTGCCCGGCCAATTATGGCTTTTAAGAAGTTTAATAGCTGAGAATGAAAAGCGAATTTTCTTTTCTTTGCAAATACTGTAAAAGATGTCTTCAAAATCCTCCATGCGCTCTCTTAAGGAGGGGGTGGTGATGGTGATCACATTGATTCGATAAAACAGATCGGAACGAAAAGAATTGCCTTTAATTTTATCAAATAAATTTTGATGAGTTGCGGAGATCACTCGAACATCTGTTTTAATGACTTTGTCTGATCCTACGGCTCTGATTTCGCGATTTTCAAGGGCGCGTAAAAGCTTGGCTTGCAAATTATAAGAAAGATCTCCAATTTCGTCTAAAAAAAGAGTGCCACCTCGGGCTGTCTCGAAGGCTCCCTTTCGGTCGCTGATGGCTCCTGTAAAGCTTCCTTTTGTATGACCGAACAATTCACTTTCAATTAAGCTTTCAGCCAAAGCGCTACAGTTCACGCAAATGAAGGGGCCATCGGCGCGCTCAGAGTTAGAGTGTATCGCTTGAGCGGTGAGCTCTTTACCACTTCCTGAAGGACCTAAAATCAGTACGGGATAAGAGGATTGCGCCATTTTTGGGATGGTCTCAAGAATTTTGCTCCACTTGGAGTTATTGGTTTTAAAAAAACTTTTTAAAGTGGAAGGAAAAGCCTTATTCGCTGTCGATTCTTGCTCATCAGTCGTAAATTCAAATTGAAAGTCGCTGATCTCAATTTTGTCTCCGGGTGTCAGTAAGGCTTCAATAATACGGGTGCCATTAACAAAAGTCCCGGAGCTAGAGCGGAGATCTCGAATGGTGTAGTGCTCATCATCTTTTTTTTCAATACGGCAATGCCGAGGGTCTGTTTTTCCATAAGGAAGGGGAATATTAGCATCCGTGGAGCATCCTATGATTGTGAGCGGTGAATTGAGGCTGTAAGGAATGATTTGTTCATTACAGTACAGCTTTAAAAAGTAATTCACTTTTGACATAAGATCCCCCCTGTATAGTGATGGCTTGAGCTAGTCTTGGTTACTTTACGTGAGTTGCTTCTAGCCAATGATGAATCGTTTACTGGCAAATAGTATGCCATGTAAAAAAGTAATTTTTTTCCAGATAAGAGTGGGAATGTCTTGTTTTTAGGACTTAATTCTTAGAAAAGAGAGAAATGAATGAGAAAAACCATAAAATGAACAAACCTCTGAAAACAGCTCGGTACATAAAAAGTGCCTTTTTCCCCAAAGATTTCCCAGAAGGTGGAGTTGCTGAAATTGCGATCATTGGGAGATCAAATGCTGGTAAATCATCCTTGGTCAATGCCTGGACGAAAACATCCATCGCTAAAGTGAGTCAAACACCTGGTAAAACTCGTCTTCTCAACTTTTATGACTTGGGAAGGTATCGATTAGTGGATATGCCAGGGTATGGCTATGCTTCTCGTGCACGTAGCGAAATGCAAGAGTATAAACAAATTGTCGAAGATTATTTTGCCATCCGTTCAGATGTTGTTTGCCTCGTGCTTATTATGGATCTCCGTAGAAAATGGAGTGAAGAAGAAGAGATGTTGAAAAAATTTGCTAGTATGATTGATCGTCCTCTTGTCGTCGTCGCTAGTAAAGTAGATAAGGTGAATCAAAGTGAGCGTCATACTTTGGTGAAGAAGCTTGAAAAGTTTCTTCAAGGAACTCCTTATTATTTGATTTCTTCGGCTACTGGCAAAGGCATTCCTCAGTTAGATGAAGCGCTCTACCAACATTATGTGATTCCTTATCTTGAAAGACAAGAGCGCGAGAAGTTAGCGTTAAAAGGAGAGGATTTTGAAGTCGAATAAAACTATTGGCGTTATACCAGCACGATTTGGTTCGACTCGTTTTCCAGGGAAGCCGCTTTACAAGATTGCTGGAAAGCCGCTTTTAGAATGGGTGATTCGCGGAGCCAGAGAGGCTCGATCTCTGAGCGAGATCATTCTAGCGACAGACCATAAGGATATCGCGCAACTGGGAATGGATTTGGGTGTTTCTGTTGTGATGACGTCTTCCAACTTGCCCTCAGGATCTGACCGCGTATGGGCGGCTGTTCAGGATTTGGATTGTGATGCTGTGGTGAATATTCAAGGCGATGAACCCTTATTAAAAGGGGAATTCATTGATACTTTGGTGGAGGATTTTTATCGCACTGGTCGAGAGATGGCGACCCTTATTCAATCCTTGGAACCAGAGGCATTGCTTAATCCTAATGTGGTGAAGGCGATTATCAATAAAAATGGGGAAGCTCTTTACTTCAGTCGATTGCCAATTCCATACACTCGCAGAAAAGCAGAAGGCAAAATTGAAGGCTGTTGGCAACATCTTGGGCTTTATGTCTATAAAAAAAGTTTTTTAAAAGAATTCTGCGCAACAGCACCTTGCATTTTAGAGCTTTCAGAAAGTTTAGAACAATTGCGCGCTTTGTGGTTAGGAGCTAAGATCCAGACTATAAAAGTCGATTATAAGTGCATGGGCATTGATTCACCAGAAGATGTGTTCAAGGTAGAGCCATTTTTAAGAGGGAAGTAAAATGGGAGTTCGTCGTCGTAAACAACCGGAGTTAAAGCAAAAATTTATTTTTATCACAGGAGGAGTTGTCTCTTCTGTAGGAAAGGGTCTGACCGCTGCGAGCTTGGGTGCTCTTTTAGAAGCTCGAGGAGTTAAAATCACTATCATGAAGTTTGATCCTTATATCAACGTTGACCCAGGGACAATGTCTCCTTTTCAACATGGCGAAGTTTACGTTACTGATGATGGCGCTGAAACAGATTTGGATCTGGGACATTACGAACGATATACGTCTTGCACTTTATCAAGGGCTCATAGCGTTTCAACAGGGCAAATCTATGAATCCGTCATCAATAAAGAGCGTCGGGGAGATTACTTAGGTGGGACAGTCCAAGTGATCCCTCATATCACCGATGAAATCAAATCTCGCATTTATGGGGCTGGTCAAGGCGCTGAAGTGGTGATTGTGGAAATTGGTGGAACCGTGGGAGATATCGAAGGCCTTCCTTTTTTGGAGGCCATCCGCCAAATGCGCTTGGATGTAGGCGTTGAAAACTCAGTTTTAGTGCATGTCACTTATCTCCCCTACATTGTCGCTGCGGGAGAACTTAAATCCAAGCCGACACAACACTCGGTGAAAGAATTAAGGGAAATTGGTCTTCAGCCGGATTTTTTAGTCTGTCGCTCTGAAAAATCAATTGATGAAAATGTACGGAAGAAAATTGCTCTCTTTTGCAGCGTAAAAGCAGAAAATGTGATTGCGGCTGAAGATGCCAGCACTATTTATGAAGTTCCTTTGATGTTGAATGCGGGAAGACTCGACGAACTGATATTAAAACGCCTTGATGTGCAAGCGGACCCTATGGAGATCCAGGGCTGGGAGAGAATCGTCAAGGCTTTAAAACACCCGAAGCATGAAGTGACCATCGGAGTGGTGGGCAAGTATGTGGATTTGAAGGAATCTTACAAATCTTTGCATGAATCTTTGGTTCATGGTGGTATTGCTCACCATTCAAAAATACAAATTGTTTACATCGATTCTGAAAAATTGAACGAACGAAATGTGGATCAATCCCTCAAGGGCGTTGACGGTGTTTTAGTTCCTGGTGGATTTGGCGAGCGAGGGGTTGATGGAAAAATTTCGGCAATTCGCTACGCCCGAGAAAATAAGATTCCTTTTTTCGGAATTTGCTTTGGAATGCAATTGGCGGCCATTGAATACGCCAAGAACGTGTGCGGTATTAGGGATGCCACAAGCCGTGAGTTCAAAACAAAGACCACCAAACAGTCCATCAATTTTGTCATTGATTTTATGGAGGAGCAAAGGACCCAGCTCGCTAAAGGTGGAACCATGAGGTTAGGCAGCTACCCATGCTGGTTGAAAGACGGCTCTCAGGCCCGTAAAATTTACGGAGAATCTTTGATTCGAGAGCGTCATCGCCATCGTTATGAATTTAATAATCGTTATCGGCCGTTGCTGGAAAAAAAGGGAATGTTGATTGCGGGTCTTAATCGGGATCGTGATTTGGTGGAGATCATTGAAGTTCCTAAACATCCTTGGTTTATAGGTGTTCAATTTCACCCTGAATTTAAGTCAAAACCCTTGGCGCCCCATCCTCTTTTTGCATCTTTCATCGGGGCTTCATTGGAAAAGAGAAAAAAACGAACGAGAAAAACAATCACTAAACCCATGAAAGAAAAACCTTCGGGAAAGGTTCTTCGCCGTCGAGATCGAGAAAGCCATAACTATGAATTTAGTCGAAGAAGCTAAGAAAGTTCTAGCTATTGAAGCTCAGGCCGTTGCGGCTTTGGGCACACGTATTGATCAATCATTTCTAGAGGCTGTTGAGATTCTTTACTCTTGCCCCGGAAAGGTCATCACCACCGGAATTGGTAAGAGTGGGATCATCGCTCGAAAACTAGCGAGCACCTTATCCAGTACGGGAACTCCTTCGGTTTTCCTTCACCCTGCAGAAAGCAGCCATGGTGATTTGGGTGTGATTAGCACCGGCGATGTCATTGTGATTTTTAGCTATCGAGGAGAGGCTGAGGAGCTCAGCGCTATTCTCAACTATGCCGGGCGAAAAGGGCTTAAGGTTATTGCGTTTACAGGAATCCAAGAAAGTCGCTTAGGACGATCTGCTCATGTTATTTTGGATTGCTCCATTAGTATAGAGGCTTGCCCTTTGAATCTTGCCCCAACGGCGAGTACAACGGCTGCTTTGGCATTGGGAGATGCCCTCGCAATGGCTGTCCTATTGAAGCGAGGCTTTAAAGCCGATGACTTCGCTGAATATCATCCAGGTGGATCGTTAGGGCGCAAACTTTTGCGTGTGCGAGATGTGATGCATGTGGGAGGCTCACTGCCCTTGGTTCAATTGGGAACTCCCATGGTTCAAGTCGTATCGGTGATGACGGCAAAAGAAGTTCGCGGTACAGCAGGAGTTATTAATGATAAAAACGAGCTTGTGGGTGTAATTACGGATGGAGATTTGCGTCGTCGATTGGAAAAATCCCAAAATCCGCTGGAAGGCACGGCACAGGACATAATGTCTTTGAATCCCAAAAGTGTGGATGCCGAAGAGATGGCTGAAAAAGCACTTTTTATTATGGAAGAATTTAGTATACAAGTTTTATTTGTTTTTGATTCTAAGTTGCAAAATGCCCGATGCCCTGTTGGATTAATCCATCTTCAGGATTTATTGAAGAGCAAAGTACGATAAAAAAGAATTGTTTGAAGAGACTGTGAATGACGAATCACCTTCTCTTCATTTTGATCTCGAATGAAATCATGAATCTCATGAGCCTATAAAGTGTAAATAAAAATTGAAAAAAGACTTGAGAACTTCGCGCCAATCATTCAAGGAAGTGTTTTTTGACCCTTCTTTGTTCGATTTGAGTTTCCTGCGGATCTCTTGTCTTTTTCCAATTAAATTTGAAGTTTATAAAATTAATTTTATAATGTTGATTTATTGAGTTTTACTTTACTTCGCACCAACCACGATCACCAAGAACCCAAGTCCATTGACCACGTTCGCAACGAAATTCAACTCTCATTTTTTTCTGCCTGTATCCGGGAGTGTAGACTTGATCACAGAAAGATCCTTCGTTGGAATATCCACAATCTGTGTAAGCAGTGATGTGTCCGAGGCGGCCATCCACCTTACAGTACAATTCTACGGCCTGATCGTTACAAGATCCACGAGAGGGGCGCTTGCGATCAAAATCAAAAGAATCTCTTGGACTACTGGTCGCAGAAGCCGAAAATCCGGACAACACGCTGAGACCAATTACTGCAGCTCCTACAAATTGTTTCCATCGACGCGATAGAATATTTTTTTTCATAAAAATCCCCCCCCTTTTTATTTTTTGAAAGTGTCATTTTGATTTTTTTAAAACCTAATGAACAAAATTGCAAAAGAGAGGCCAATGGCATTTGGAGTCACTATGGCTCTGTCATAAGGCTCTGCGTTGACTCCAAAAAAATATTAGGGTTGGCAGAAAGAATAGGGTGGAGGATCTTCAGGATTTAGTGAGCGGTGTTTTGTGCATAGGACTTCACGGAGATCTTGATTTTCTTTTTTTAAGATTTGAATTTCTTTTTCTAATTGATTCACTGTTTCTGAAAGACCTATTAATTTATTGTATATTACACGAAGGGCTTCAATGATGGGAGCTACGAAGTTCTGATAAAGCACTGACTTACGTCCTTTTTTATCAGTCTTTACAAGTTCAGGAAAAACCTTTTCGACATTTTGAGCAATGACTCCAATTTGCTTTTCTTTTCCGAGGGCTGAATCTTTCCAATAAAAAGAGACCCCTTGGATTTCTAAAAGTTTTTTCACAAAAAATTCAGGATCACTTTCGTGAGGTTCATTCAAAGGATAAATGTGTTTTTTCAGAGTGACATCAGAAGCGGCAGAAATAGTGCCTGTTGCTGTAATATTACCGTTGGATGAGATATTGGTTGTTATTAAATTACCCGTGGATTGAATTTGCCCATTGACGGTGAGGTTACCAGTGAGAGTGATTTCCCCTGAAGGAGGAGCCTCAATAATGCCATTCACTTTTAAATTTCCATCCAGCTCAAGGCGGCCTGTGCCACAATGATTGCCAGCAGAGGAGTTTACTAAAGCTCCCCCAATACCACTGTAGTCTTGAGCTCCAGAGCATTGCCATGGTGTCGTTCCCTGTGTGGCTCGCAGTCTTAGATTTCCTTGGATTAAAGTATTGCCATCCAATCGAAAGAAGCCGGGTTTGACGCTTCCTGAGGCATCAGCATCTTGGAAGTGCCAGTTCCAAGCCATTCCTTCTGGCATCATCACTCCGGCTCGGCTAGTATTATTACAGCCGACACAACTACCATCAGCCCAACCAATGGCATAGACTTTTGCTGGATCGACTCCATATCGATGAGCATCTTGAATGATGGTTTCCCAGTTTCCAAAACCAATAAAACTTGTTTTGGCTTTTTCGGTGCCATAGGAGGGCTGAAGTCCCACAACGTCTCCATAGTTTGTATAGATATTTCCTGAAGCAGCGAGGCTGGCACGAGTGAAGGTTGTAGGGGATTGAACTCCAAAAAATTTAAAAATAGTATCTGCAGGCATGACCACACCTATGTTACTAGATCCAGAATCCCATCCTATCATGTACATTTGATCGCCTGGGAACCCTAAGCCTCCGGGATTGGTTCCAAAAGTATTGACCATGCGGCTGTACTCTCCGAACCCAATCACGATATCTCCATCGGCTCCTTGAAGGAGGTTATTGCCTGTATTGGGTGGGATAGAAGAAGGGCAACTCGCCCAACTTTGTATGCATCGAGAACCAGGCATAAGAGTATTACAAGCCGAATCCGTCGTACAAAGAGGGTCTCCAGACGTGTTAGCGTGACTGCATCTTCGACGCTGACAGGCCGGTGCGTCCCTTGTAATATAAAGGTTCCCATCTTTTGCAAGCATGTCACCGCCTTCGGTGCGAAAGCGAATATTGTAAAGCTCGTCTTTAACATTTCCTAATGCAATATTGTAGTCAGGTGAATATGCTGTTTTTAAGTTAACGCCTACGGGTGGAGTCGTTGCAGGAAAACTATCATCGATATTAAAAAGATTAGTGACAGAGATTCCTCCACTGCCGAGACGACAGTAATCGACAGTTCCAGGATTGGGAGGGCCAGGCGTCCCTGTGGGAACACGGCGGACAGCGATGGGTACGTTAAAAGGTTTTGAATCACCTCCATACTGTTGTCCTTGAGGACCGATGCGCTCGACTCGAATTGTCAATGTCGCAATACCATTGAGGCTGTCAGGAGATGGAAGTGTGGTATAGTTGCTGGCTCCTCCAAAAGTAATTTGAGTGATACGAATGCTGTTTGTGCCGTAAGTGATTGTAGAGTCAGTGCTTAAAAAATTTTTTAAATTGCCACCAGCGTCTACGAATTTGAGATTGGTCAGATTATTTTCTTTAGTGGGATCAAGTCCTCGAAAGTTATTGGTACAAACTGCTTGTGTTTGCAGAAGATGCCGAGCTTCGTCCAATAGTTGTTGTCTTTCTGAGTTTTGGTTCACCGCTTTGGATGATTTAAATAAATTTCCCATGAGCATAGAGAGACCGTAGCCAACAACAATCATGAGGGCGGCGACTAAGGAAATTTCAACTAATGAAAAACCTTTATTGTTTTTTAAATAGTGGATTCTCTCTGAAATGAATTTCACAACTAAAAATATCCCCCCCTGATTTTTTGATCCCAGCTTATTGTAGGATATCAAAAAAAATAAAGAGGTGTTGGATTTTGTGAAAAAATAAAACAAAAGTTGAGTCGTAAAAAAGTTCGGCATTTTATAGTGAGTTCTTTAGGACGTTAGGACTTTAGGAATAGATTGCTGATGAGAGTGTCATTTTAGAGAATCTATTCAGAGTGGGTATAAATATAAAGGCTTATTGACTCTCAATAGGGTCTTTGGTAGCTCCTGTGACCATCATGGAAACTGAACTATCACAGGCATCAATACAAGTATTACCTCCTGAGGTTGTCAATCAGATCGCAGCAGGCGAGGTGGTGGAGCGGCCAGCTCATTTGGTTAAAGAACTTGTTGAGAATAGCATTGATGCTGAAGCTACGGAAATTTCTGTGGATTTCGCTCAGGGCGGTCGCTATGTGAAAGTGACTGATAATGGCTTAGGAATTTCTCCAGCAGATTTATCTAAAGCTTTTCTTCGTTTTGCTACAAGTAAAATAAGAACATCGGATGATATTTGGCGGTTATCTAGCTTTGGATTTAGAGGTGAGGCATTAGCTTCAATTTCATCTGTGAGTAAAGTAACGATTCTGGCCTCTCAACAAGAGCAGGGAGAAGGTTGTCGCGTTGTAAGTCACTTTGGAAAACTCTCTCCTTTGGAGCCAGTGAGTCGCTCCCGTGGTTGCACCGTCATTGTAGAAGAACTCTTTCAAAATGTTCCAGCTCGCCTTAAATTCATGAAAAGTGAAGTGGCGGAGTCAGGTCAAATCAAGCATATTGTAAAGGCTTTAGCGCTGGCTAATCCGCAAATCGCATTTCGCATTTTACAGGATGGAAAACTCCTCTACTATTGGCCTTCAGTTTCTCAAAAGGAGCGCATTGAGGCCATTTTGGGAGTGAAGCCTCTTTTTGAGGGGACTGCGGTTCGAGGGAGAATTAAGGTCAGAGCTTTCTTTGCTGATCCTCATCAGGTCAGCCGCGTTTCTAAAAATATGTGGTTCTATGCTCAAAATCGTTTTATTCAAGATCGTTCTTTGCAAGCAGCTGTTATGGAGGCCTATAGAAATTTGCTCATGACAGGAGAGTTTCCCTATGCGGTGTGCTTTTTGGACGTCGATCCCTCTGAAATCGATGTTAATATCCATCCTACTAAATCGCAGGTTAAATTTGTAAATCCACAAGATGCTTTTCGTGCCGTACAGGGAGCGATTCGTGAAGTTCTTGTGAAGGCTCCATGGCTTCAAGAAGAAAAAAATGCGATCACATATGTTCCCACGTCCACACCTTCATTGGCAGATTCTTTTTCTCTTCTTACGTCTGCACCGCCCTCTTCTCCCATGGTTCGGCAATCTTCTACCGTGCCCTCTCAGCCAACCCCTTTGATGTTTGAAGATGAGGCGTTTCACAAAACACAGTATCGAGAAAAACCAGAGGTTCAATTTAACTTTGATATTCAGAACCAAAGTTCTTTTCCCGTGAATGAGACCAAACACCCTTCACAACAAGAATCGATGGAAATCACATCGACTGAAAATGCCTTTTCGGCAACGAAGATGTTTTCAGAAAGTTCTTCTCAAAAACCTTTAGTGCGCCACTGGAGTTTATTGCAAGTGATAGGTCAGGCCAACTTAACCTATCTAGTTTGCCAAAATGAAAAGGGTCTTGTTTTGATTGATCAACATGCCGCTCATGAGAGGGTAGCGTTTGAAAGGTTGATGAATTCGTGGCAAGGTCATAAAATACCAATTCAACAATTTTTATTTCCACTTCCAATAGAGTTGAGTGAAGAAAAAATGGAGGCTCTTCGAAGTCGCTCCGACGCATTCTTGAAGTTAGGCATAGAAATAGAAGAGTTGGGGCCCACAACCCTTGGGATTAAAGCGGCTCCAGCTCTGATAAAAAATAAAATTCTCATTGAAGAGATCGAGCGCTTCGCTTCACAAATATTAGAGTGGGGAGACGCTGATTTAATGGAAAAAGCCATCGCTGATATTTGTGCACGAATGGCTTGTCATTCTGTGATGAGAGCTGGGCAGAGCTTATCTGTGCCTGAAATGCAACGGTTGTTGGAAGAGATGGATGAGTTTCCGCTCTCTTCTTTTTGTCCTCATGGCCGACCCGTGAGTGTGCACTATTCTTGGTCTGAATTGGAAAAAGATTTCGGACGTCGAGTCTGATCATGGAAGTGACCTTTGTTGTTGGTCCTACTGCTTCTGGTAAATCATCTTTTGCTTTGGCCCTGGCTCTTCAAAATAACGGTGTGATTTTAAATTGTGACAGTGTGCAGGTTTACTCTCATATACAGATTGGAGCGGCTAAGCCAACGCCAGAAGAGTTGCGACAAGTTCCTCATTATCTCTATGGCCATGTAACTCCTCCTACGGAATATACGGCGGGTTTATATCACCGTGATTTTTTCCATCAATTACAGGTTTTGGAAAAACAGAATATTAAACACGTCTATGTGGTTGGTGGAACAGGGTTTTATTTCCAAGCCATTGAAAAAGGGATGTATGATGTTCCTGAAGTTTCTCCCTTGATCAGTCAACAAATTGAATTAGAGGCCACGACGGAGAATGGTTATAGGGCGCTTGTCAGAGAATTTCAAGAAGCTGATCCGGAGTTGGCCTCCCTTTTTCATATTAACGATCGTTATCGCATTTTAAGGGCCCTTGAAATCTTGAGAGCAACAGGGCGTAAACCCAGTGATTTAAAAAAAGAGAAAGAGCATCATCAAAAGATTTCTTTTCCTTACCCTTTGAATAAAATAGGTCTTAATTGGGAACGCTCACAATTACATGAAAGAATTCATGAACGAGTGAAGCAAATGCTCCAACAGGGATTGATTGAAGAGGTGGAGAATTTAAATAAAATGAATTTGCAAGAGTGGGTTCCTCTGAAAAGCGTTGGTTATAAAGAGGTTCAAGAGTATTTAAAAGGAAACATTCATTCCGTCGCTGAGCTTGAAGAGCGTATTTTGATCAGCACTCGGCAGCTAGCAAAACGCCAAATCACTTGGTTCAAGAGAGATAAAGAAATCCTCTGGAAAACCATGAGCAAGTAATATCTTTAGAGATTTAGGTTTTATTCTATTACGATTATTTTAATCATCGTGTTTCAAATAATGATCGAGCAAATATTGTCACTTTTTTGATAGCAAAATATCCAGAAATATCCATTACCCGTTTCAATAAAATAAATTAAGTTTATTTCAAGATTAAATAGAAATATGTAAATTAGTTACAACAACAAACTATAAAGGAGTCGTTATTATGAAAACAAAACAGACCAAATCACTGGCCTTTCCGTCAAAAAATTTTTTATCACTTTATCGATAAGCTGCTTTTGTGATTTTAAAGCCATAACTTTCAACAGAGGCATCGGCTTTAAATTCAACTTTCACAGTGTCACCTTTGATAATACGCGAATAAAAACGCCCTCGTGATCCTGATATGTTGTGAGAGATGCGCCCTTCTTTATTGATCAATTTCACTTCATCCATTTGTTTTTCTGTGTCGAAGTGTTCGAAATAAAGTGAAATTTCTTTTGCTCCAGGTACATGAACTTCAAATGTTTTTTTAGTATAAGAGGCATAAGGGTGATCGGTTTCTATGGAAACAGGGATAGATTCCCAATTCGCAGGATCATTAGGATCAGGGGGATGCTGTTCATTGATCAATGCATAATAAGCATTCACCATTCCATAACTCGTGGATTTTTCTCGCAAGGAACCAAGGGGTCGTGATGTCCTTAAAAGACGCTCCTTGAGTTCAAGATTGGTAAGCTGGGGTTCATGTGACCACACAAGAGCGGCAACTCCAGAGACAAAAGGCGCTGCCATTGATGTTCCAGAAACTGATTTGGTTTCTCCATTCTTCCAAAATCCATAAATACTAACACCAGGAGCCCCAATATCGACTGTTTTAGCTCCCCAATTAGAAAAGCCGCTCATTTCTCCATTTTGGTTGATAGCGGCAACAGAAATCACATTGGGAATATCGATTGATGCTGGATATATAGGCTTTTCATCATTGTTAGTTCCGTCATTTCCTGCAGCAGCAATAAAAATAGCACCCGCTTTATGGGCTCTCTCAATAGCCTCTTCGAGAGCTAATGAAGATTCATAGGAACCCCAGGAGTTACTCAAAACTTTTGCGCCTTTACTGACAGCGTAATCTATCGCTTTGACAGCGGCTTCCAGAGTTCCTTCTCCCGTGGATCTTAAAAATTTAAGACCCATGATTTTAACTTTCCAGTTCACACCAGTAATGCCATGACCATTATCACCCACGCCTCCAATCGTTCCTGCGCAGTGAGTACCGTGTCCACTATTATCGTGAGGATTATTAATGGAGCCATCACCGATGGGATTGATCCCATAAATATCATCAACATAGCCGTTTTGATCGTCATCCACGCCGGGCTTGCCATTGAGCTCCAATTCATTCGTCCAAATATTCGCTCTTAAATCAGGTCGATTGTAGTCAATTCCGGAGTCAATGATGGCAACGATCATTTCTTCTGAACCGGTTGTAATATCCCAAGCTCTTTCAATATCGATATCCACAGAGTTTTGACTTACAATACTGTTTTTAAGTCCCCACTGACGAGCAAAGTCCGGATCATTGGGTAACTTTAAAGAGCGATAAATCAGGTTGGGTTCTGCATACTCAACAAGGGGATTATTTGAGAGTTCTTGAATCGCTGATTTCTGAGTTTCAACCACCGCTCGTTGGACAACCAGGAGATTTGCAGAAGGAAGTGCAGACTTCACAAAGGCTCCTAATACAGAACCAAGTTGAACATTGAGTTTTTGAGGGTTGAAGTCTAAGGTACTGAACATAGGCTTTAATTTAATGACGTACTCTCCAGGCACGGCATCTCGTTCTTGATCAAAAGCTTGAAGCGTGGACGCGCTGAGAGCGATTAAAATAGCGACAAATAAATGTGACAAAAGTTTTATAGATCTAAATGCAAATCTGACTAAGTTGAAAGAAATCATAGTTTGTTGTTGCACTCGGTGAGATAGGTTGAGTTGCGGCATTATTCCCCTCCTTATATTGGCGTTATACTTAAGATAGGCTCTCAAAATTCTCTATAAGCCGCTTCCCCTCTTGATTTGGCGGGAGAGAATTTTGGCGCATGCTAACAATTAAAAAAAAAATAACAATCAATTTTGTAAGGACTTGCTTATAATGACAGCTATTGTTAAAGGCTAAAGAAAAGACATCATGGGGGGGATAACATGAGTTTTCGGTTTTTGGTGTTCTTACTCTTTTCAATATTTGCTTTTTCATCAGCAGGAACCTTAACAGAAGCACAAAAACGGGCTGATTTTTATCAACTCATAAACCTTATCGAAGCTCAATATGGTCCCAAAATTTATAAGAAAAATCACTTGGGCCTTGAGCTTTCTGTGCTTGCTGCTCAGTACGAAGAGAAGATTAAAAAAACGCAAACAAACGCTGAGTTTTATTATACAATGGTTCAGTTTGTGGCCGAATTTAAAGATGGGCATTTTGCCATTTCTGTTCCTTCTGAGAGGGTTTCATCCTTAGGGTTCACGACAGACTATATTAATGGAAAAGTTTTGATCGATGAGGTGGATACGAAAGAGCTCCCTCATTTTAAGTTTCAACGAGGGGATGAAATTGTTCTTTTTAATAAGCTTCCTGTCGAAGCCGAGGTAGCTCGTCTTAAACCTTATATTTCTAATGGAAATGAGGCTACAATTACGAGAATTGCGGCCATTTCTTTAGCCCTCAGAAAGGGAACCAAATTTCCTTCTCCTCAAGGGGCAGTGGATTTAGCGATCCGAAGAGGAACCTCTGATATTATTGAGACCGTGACATTAAACTGGAAGCAAGAGGGAACGGCTATCGATGAGGACTCTTTGTTTGTTTTTCCCATGAGCACTCAATCTTTTGCTACTGACTATTCACAAATTTCAATTCGGAATTTGATTGCTGAAATTGCGCATCCTCATCTTAAGTCTTTTAGATGCTCCGGAGAAACTCGTATCGCAATTCCCAAAGATGCGACTGTTTTAATGATGAAACCTTTTGTGTCTTATTACCATCCTACTGAAAAAGGCAACATTGGCTATTTGCGGATTCCTCATTATCTCTGGGAAGGAACTCCTGGTCTTAGTAATGACAAAGTTTATGCTCAATATCTCTATGCAGTCGCTCAATTAGAAAAAAATACAGTTGGTTTGGTTATTGACCAAGATCATAATTGTGGAGGGAGTGTTGACTTGGTGGAAGCCATGGCGGCCCTTTTTATATTAAAGCCTTATGCTGGACTAGAGTTCCAGCTCTTAGCGAGTAAAACAGAGTATTTGCAATTTAAGGCTTGGATGAAGAGTGACTCCATAGAGAACACATTTGAGCAAGAGGCTTTGATGTATAACTTGAGTTTGATTTTGGATTCATGGAAGAAGGGTGAGTATTTGACTCCTAAAACTTCTTTTCATGCTCAATATCCTGTAATGCCAGCCAATTATCAGTACACAAAGCCTATTGTTTTATTAGTTGATGAAATGTCGGGTTCCGGTGGAGATGCTTTTCCTGGTTTGATGCAAGGGCATGGACGAGCTAAGGTTATTGGTACGAGAACCATGGGGTTAGGTGGGCATGTGGAGCAGATTCCTGGTCTTTATAATTCAGGTTTAATGTTGAATATAACTAAATCCCTTTTCTTTAGACCTGATGGTGTCGCTGTTGAGAACAACGGAGTTCAACCTGATGTTGTGTACGTTCCTACCCGCGATGACTTTATATACGAATTCCAAAGTTATCAAAAGTTCTATTGGAAAGAGCTTTTTAAATTAATCGAAGAGAAGTCTCTCTAGTATGAAACAAAGATCACTTTCAATAGATTGTGGTGCTCGATGGTTCAAATGGCAGGAATTAAAAGTGGTTCCTGCGGCAAAAGGGTTTGATAAAATGAAATTGCGATTTTGGATGCTATTATTGATCAGTCTTTTTCTCCCTTTTCTTTCTTTTGCTGAAATACCTTCAAAAGAACTGGTTGGGCTTTGGAGAGACTCTTCCGGCTCTCAGTATCTCTATGTGAATAAAGATCTTTCTTGGTATGGGAGAATCATTCAAAATGAAAGGCCTGTGAACATAGCGGGTAAGATGCTTGTCACAACAAAAGGTGAGAATGAACAGGGGACTCTTGCTGTCTTCTTCAAAGTGAAAGGCGATAATGGATGGGCCAATATCGCGTTGATCCTAGGTACAGAAGAGGAAGAAATTTCTGATAAAACAATATTAAGGTATGATCATCTAGAGCTCCACCGGCAACTTCAGAGGAGCTCTGATTCATTGTTGGATCGATGATGTTGATGGAATGACCTTCAGAGAATGAATGCCGAGGATTTTGGAATACGGGGCATTAATATAATGATGAGGGTCGTCAGATAGATCTTCCAAACCAAAGGGATTTGCAATTGAATTCACGGTGATATCCTGTTGGCCTTTTTCCTTGAGGCTGATAATTTCTTGCTCGCGGCTTTTGATCTTTGAATTAAAGCTCTTGATGATGGCGTAATCGTAAATCCAGCGCGAGTTCGCTAAGATCAAAAAGAGAATGAGAACTGATCCAAACATTTTTAATTTTAATTTGCTGATCGCTTCTATCATACCTGATCGTAGAAGAAGACTGGTTAAAAAAAGGCAGAAAACCCAACCGATATTAAAGCTTTTACGACCATAAAAATTTCCGCTGTGCCCTAAATAAGAAGCTGACATTAAAAGACAAAGTAACCCTAGATTGAAAATCAGAGGTGTTTCTGAAATTATTTTCCACAAGGGTTTAGTTCTCAGTGATTTTAATTTGTATGTCAGGATTCCAAAAACGAAAAGAGTCAAAAGCCCTTCAGGTCGCCCTAAAAATATAACAACGCTTTCAAGCCACCATTGAATTTTAGGGAGCAAGGTTCCGGTTCCATCAGGGTATGCGATTTTTTCGCGAACTTGATTTCCTGGGGCCATCAACATGATTAAGGAGCTGCCGAGGAGAAGTCCCATGGGAAAAAGAGCGCGGAGAGAAGGAAGTACAAAAGATTTTATTCCCTTTTTTTTCAATTTAAAAAAAGGAGTTAAATAACGAAGGCCAATGAGAGCGCATAAACTCAGTCCGACATTTTCGTAACTAAAACCCAGGGCGAGCAAAAGTATCAGATTGATTAAAGAGAATCGAAACTCTTGCCCTTCCAGAATAAATTCTTTCAGTGCGGCTAATCCGACAGCTAATATTAAATACATCCATAAATAATGAGCGGCACCGGTTGCCCAGAATATCGTTTGATAATGAGCCTTGGCGTTGATGGTCATCAGTAATAGGAGGAGAGCAAGGGTCGCCATAGAATGAGTGTTCAGATGATTCCACGAAGGTCTGAAAAAAGAGAGGGAAGAGAGATGCTGCATTTGATTTGTAGAAGAGTCCGAAGGGATCACCACTAAATAAGAACAATACACAATAGTGACTAAAACCAGAGTGTTGATCATGGCATAAATTAAAAAGCCGTATTCATTGGAGTAAGACCACATCATCCAATGAGCGAAGAAATGAGCAAGACTACGGCCCCCCCAATTTTTATAGTAGTCAATGGCCACTTGAATGCTATCCAGCAAAGGATTTGATCCGTTCAAGGCAGTCCAACGATAACCATAATCATCAGCCAGAAGAGGGGTTTCAAAGGTGGCCAAAAAAAAGAATAAAAAGTAAGTGAAAAATAAAACTTTAAAAGTAAAAGTGATCGCTTTCATGTATGGGCTCCGTACCAATCTGTGAGAACATCCTTTATTCCGGAGCGAATGTCACGGGCTTGTACCTCAAAAGGAGGCTGTATTTTTCCGAAAGTAATGTCTCTTGCATTTCCTGGGGTATGGTTGAATTGTATGTAAATTTTATGCTTTAAATGAAATTCAATAATGGCTTTGATTTCAAAGATAGAAGTTGGTTTTTGACTCAGACCAAAGAGCACCTGAAGATTATTCGAGGGACTCTTGTGGGGCTTATGAGAAGAAATCATCCCAGAGGTGATCATTCTCGCAATATCCATGGAGTGAACATAATCTCTCAGGGTGTACAAATCTCCAGTGATAGGCGTGATTTTTTTATGCAGGCCATTTTGAAGCATGATTGAAATCAATCCCATTCGTTGCCCTCTTCGGATGCGTCCATAAACTGTTGATAGTCTATAAATCACACCATGAAAGTAGCTTTTATTTTGAGACCATTCGGTTATTTTTTGCTCTTGCCGTAGTTTTAAAATTCCGTAAGGTCGTAAGGGATGGGGTTGAGAGTCTTCTTGAACTGAAGACTGCCCTTCAAAAAGCCCTCCCGCGGAACTGGTGAAATGCAAATCCATTTTAACAAAGGCGGGTCTTTCTTGATCGATTTGAGTTAATAGATTGAGAAAGGAATGGAAATCCTTTTCTTCTTCGTCAATGTCGGTGAAGGAGGCGGCAAAACCAGCTTTTCCCGCGCTCCAAACAAAGCTGAGCTGAAGAAATGAAGGGGCCGCGAGTTCGGTCTTTTGGGAATTAAAAATTTTTTCAAAAATGAATGTTTTTAATTCGTTAAAGTGAGCTTCGATTAAGGTTTTATCTGTCCACGGAGTCTTCACATTGTAAAAAAACTTATAATTAAATGTATTGATGAGGTAATCCCGTAGAGCACCACCGACTAACCCTTCACCGATAATCACAACGTAGTGAATCTGATTTATTGTTGCAGCTAAGGTTTTATTTTGTGAAATTTTTTGAAGAATCAACATAAGAGCGCTTTAATGATCGATCGGTTCATGATTAAGAAATTTTTGAATTAGAGCATCTGAAGAACGATCGACCATGAAAAAAAGAGGCTTACCCTGATTTTGCAGGGAGATGCTACTCAAGTATTCTATGATAATACTGAGAAGAGTTGATGTGAGCCCTCCCATAAACAGGAGGGTTAAATAAAGAGAGGTCCAGCCTCGAACAGGGATTGCTTCAGGATCATAAATTTTAAGATACAAAAAGTGAAGGCCCAGGGCGACTGATAAAAGAATACTGGCGATTCCGATCCATGCACCCAGTCGTAATATTTTTGTTTGAGAAGAAACAATCAGGCGGCGAGCATGGCTTAATAAACTGAAAAGATTGTAGCTGCTGGTTCCGGTATTAATATATCTTTGATCTTCTAAACTCAATTTTTGAGTGGTGATTTTATTTGTGAACCAGCAGATCGCAACGTCAAAATAGGTTTCATGGCCGCAAACGCTGGCTGCAGCCCGGGCGATGGAACCTCGAATCAGTCGGAAGCTATTAAAATCGATGACAAAGGGATTTTTAGTTATTTTTGCGATTAACTTTTTATATCCCCGTGACCCCCAATCTCTGAACAAAGATTGGTGAACGGAATCTTTGGGTTTTGCATAGACGACATCATAAGAAGAAGCGGCAAAAGCTTTGAAGAGTTCGATGAATTCGCGAGGATGATGCTGTAAATCTTCATCTAAAGTGATGAGCCAATCACCTGTCGAATACAACACTCCACACATGGTTGCGGGATGTTGCCCAAAGTTTTTGGAAAGTTCAATCACCTTAATCCATGGGTACGCTTTGTTATTGGAGATCGTTTTAAGAATCGCTAAAGAATCATCTTTAGCCGCATCCACTACAAAGATGGATTCAACGATTTGAATAGGATAATTTTTAGATTGCCACTCTTGTCTCACTCTTTCCAGTTGTTTGATCAATTCTTCTAAGTACTGAGCGCCGCAATAGACAGGTGTGATTGTGGATACCGAGAGAGTGCCTTCCATGAATTTCCCTTCATTCGTCGCTTTCGTGAGACTCTTTTCCGCTGTCACCAAATCAAACAAAGATTTCGTGATAGCGATTCATTCATGATAATTCCAATACAGAAAAAAAATCAAAGTGAAAAATGGCAGATTGAACAACCACTGTGACTTTCTCAGGATTGAGAAGGTCCTTTTGAAAAGAGCCGTGAAAAAGTCAGGCGCAACACCGTCAGTAAGCCTTTATAAATTTCTGATTGTGAAATTTTAGATTGGCCATGACGGCGATCCTGAAAGTGAATAGGAATTTCAAGCACGCTTTTGGTTGTTCTGCATACGAGAAAAGTACATTCCAAAAAAAAGGAATAACCTTCAGCTTTGACTTGGTGAATAGGAAGACGATTTAAGAGTGACGCACGAAACCCTCTAAAAGAGGTTGTGGTTTCCCGACAAGTAATGCCAAGAACATAACGAGATAATAAATTTGCACCAAAGCTGATCAGTCTTCTAAAGCCAGAGTAATCCAGTTTGCCACCCTCTACGAAACGTGAGCCAATGACAAATTCGTATTGGTGAAGAGCTTTAATAATGTCTTTGATAACTTTTGGATCATGAGAAAAATCTGCATCCATTGTAATTAACTTATCATAGCGATTTTCCCGAGCGTAGCTTATGGCTTCTCGGTGGGCACTTCCAACACCGAGTTTTCCTGATCGATGACGTACTTTCAGTTTTGGATTGAGTTGAGCAATGGCATCGAGGACCTCTCCTGTGCCATCGGGAGATCGATCATCGATGACTAAAATATCAGCTTCTGGAACAGACTCCCAAATGCCTTCGAGCAAAGGCGTGATATTTTCTTTTTCATTATAAGTTGCCGTGAAGATCAGCATTTTAGAAATCTCTGTGCTCATGAGGGCAAACTAGCGATGATGTTTGTTTTTGTCAAACGCTGAGGTCTTGATATTTCAAAGCTTTGCAAGGCTACGGATGTCGCTGACGAAAATAAGGTTAGCTGATTTCAATTCCGAAACAGATAAGTGTTTTTTATTTGAAAGAGGAACAACAAAATTTTTAAAACCTAGCTTGAGACCCTCTTTAACGCGAAGATCAGGAAAAGAAACGCCTCGAACCTCGCCCGTGAGACCTAACTCTCCAAAATAGCAAGTTTTGGCATCCAAAGGTTTGCGGGCTTCTGAAGAAAGAATAGCCGCTGCAATCGCGAGGTCCACTGAAGGCTCCATAATTTTTAAACCTCCGACGACATTGGTGAACAGATCAGCTTGGTACAAGGGGACATTAAGGTGTCTTTCAATGACTGCAATGAGTAAATTAAGACGGCCCACATCGATTCCGAGAGCCGTTCGTCGAGGCATTGCCAAAGGAGTGGGTACGGTCAGTGCCTGCACTTCGCAGAGGAGAGGACGAGAGCCTTCCACCGAAGGAAAGATCGCTGAACCAATAAGAGAGTCTCCCCGCTCTTCTAAAAAAAGCTCTGAAGGGTTGAGAACCTCTTCTAGCCCCAAGGAACTCATTTGAAAAATTCCTAATTCGAGAGCCGGACCAAAGCGATTCTTAAGGGAGCGCAGCAGTCGATAACTATAAGAGCTATCTCCTTCAAAGGAAAGAACGCAATCGACCATGTGTTCTAAAACTTTGGGGCCAGCAATGTTTCCATCTTTGGTGACATGTCCCACCAGAATGACCGCAATTCCTTCTGTTTTCGCCATCGTCATTAAATGGCCACAGCACTCTCGAACTTGAGAAACAGATCCAGGAGCCGCTTGCAGTTCTGGCAAGTAAACTGTTTGAATAGAGTCTACAACAAGCACTTTGGGGCGTATCGATTTTGCTTGAGCAATGATGGTGTGTAGATTGCTTTCACTGGCAATGCGAATCAAAGAGGAACGGATATTAAGACGATGGGCCCTACTGCTGGTTTGATCCATGCTTTCTTCGGCAGAAACATAAAGAACCGCTGTGGACGTTGTTTTAGGATCCAATGCATTTTGAGCAAGCCCGAGACAAGCCTGCAGGAGGAGCGTGCTTTTACCAATTCCAGGGGATCCTCCTAACAGTACCAGGCTTCCGTGAACCAATCCTCCACCTAAGACACGATTAAGCTCTGAAATGCCTGTGGAAAGACGATGGATTTGAAGGGTTTCTGGACTTTGATCCAGGGAGAGTGTTTTAAAGGGACTGGCGGTTGAAGAATTATGACCCAACGTATTGTTGAGCCAACCCCTGGAGCCTTCTGGGGATTGGATTTCTTCAACAAGGGAGTTCCAGGCGCCACAATCCGAGCATCGCCCTTCCCACTTGCTTCGTTGCGCTCCACAGTTTTGACAAGAATATATTGTGCGAGTCTTGTTTTTTGCCATCAACCTTGAGTAACATTAAATGATGTTAAGAGCTATCAATTTTAAGTTGATGTTCATGGAGGACGATCTTGGCAAATCCAGTGGGAAAAATTCTATTTTTATGCTGTCTTTTTATTCTATTACCGGTTGCGATTGCTGGTTTGATCAAGAATGACAAAGAGTTACTACATGATTCCTTTCAGGCTCGGAATTGGGCGGATGTTATTGAGCGTTCCGATCGCTTAATTGACTCCCAAATTTCAGAGTCGCAAAAAGACCTTTATCGTTTGCTTCAGGCCATGGCTTTTTTTCAGCAAGCTCGCGTGGATGAGAGCATTGCTGCTTTGAGGCCGATTTCTGAACAGAGCTTGTACTTTGCTTGGGCTAAGTTATTTCTCTCGAGACTTGCGTACGTCTCTGATAATTTTCGTCTGTTGGAGCAGAGCTTGCATGGACTCAACAAAACATCTTTAAAAGGAGAAATCAAAGTTGAGGCTCAGTTTTATGAATCACAACTATTGATTAAAACGGAAAAATGGAAAGAGGCAGAGAAACTTCTCAAGTCCATTGAGAGAAAAGGCCGAGGCAGTGATGTTTATTCTTCCATTTTAGAGGCTTTGGCTTTGGTGGAACTGCAAACCCGTGGAAGCAAAAATTCTTGTCAAACCTTGAAGAAATTATACATGAAGTATCCAAAGCACCTTTGGTTTTCTGCCTCAGCTCCAGACATTCGCGATATTGCTCTTGGAGGTAAAAAGATCTCTTGTGCTGTGACTGAGAAAGAATTTAACGCTCGACGAAGGAATTTAAATTTATTGGGAGATTTCGTACTTGTTAATGCAGAAATTAAAAAATGGATTCAAACGGCAAAGCTCTCAGTCAAAAAGCAAAAGATACTTTTGGCACAACAGAACGTCGCCGAGGGACATCCTGAAATAGCACTTAAAATTTTAAAAGAAGTTCCTGACTACAAATCGGATATTGAGATTTTGAACCCTCTTTCTTTTGCCGCCGCTCGTGCGGGAGAAATGGCATTAGCCATTGATTCTGCTCTCGCTATTCACTCGATTGCAGGTTTTAATAGAACGGGCTCAATGGCTCTTTATCAGGCGGCCCTTTGGTCTTATCAAATGAGAGATTATGAAAATGCGGAGCTTCGCTTTAAAAAATTAAAACCGAATCGCCTCTCTCGGTTTTACCAAACAGAACTTCAGTGGTATTTGGGATGGTTACGCTACTTAAGAGGAGATTTTATTGCCGCTGAGAAGAGCTTTCAGGCTCTGCTGAAGTCGCGCCGGGGGCGATCCCAGACGCACTCTCAAGAAAGAATTCAATATTGGATGGCGATGGCTCAGTTTCAGAGCGGAAAAAAAGAAAAGGCTCGAGATATTTTATTTCGTTTATCGGAACGGAAAGGTATGAACTACTATTCTTTTCTAGCGCGAGAACGACTCAAGCATATTCCGATTACACCTGCTGAGTCGTTGCTTAAAGAAGAAATTCCCCTCGTAATAGTGCCGGCAGGAGGGGTTTATCCTTCTCCTTTTACAGAGATCGCTCCTCAATTGAGTTTGAAGGAAATGGAAGATGAAGAAATGAGCGTCTCTGGAGATGAGGTCACGGATGAAGCGACTGTTGTGGCTGAAGAAGAGCTTAAAGTGGAGACAAGCGAAGATTCTATCGCTGAGACTCAGGAATCTCAGGCAGAGGCGGAATCCCATCATTTGGAAGTTTTTACACAAAGCGAATCCATGGTGAAGATAGAAAGAGCTAAAGCCTTTTGGAGCGTGGGGTTGGATGAGTTGGCTCGACGTGAAGTGAGTGATTTAGAAAAAAACCGCACGAGTGTAGAACTCCTCAAGAAAATCAGTGAAGAATACCGAGCGATGGGTTTGTTTAACCGGCTATCCAAGTTAGGTCATGATTTTTCGAGCCGGGCGGATTTTAACTCCAATAAATTTATTTATGAAGCCATTTATCCACGTGCTTATATGGAGCATGTTCAAACAGCGTCTTCGGAAACCAATGTGGCCAAGTCACTCATCTGGGGGATTATGAAAGCTGAAAGCATGTATCGGCCATGGGTTAAATCTCCTGTCGGGGCTCTAGGTTTAATGCAAGTCATGCCTGTGACGGGACAAAGATTGGCCGAGATCATTGATTATAAAAACTTTTCTCCTCAGGTGCTCTTGAAACCTAAAGAAGCTATTCAATTTGGAAGCAAGTATTTAGAGCGTTTAGGAAAAAAATTTGATCACACGGTACAACTGGTTGCAGCGGCATACAATGCTGGGCCTCATCGGGTCAGCCAATGGCTCTATTATTTTGGGTATATGCAGATGGATGAATGGGTGGAGCATATCCCATTTATTGAAACTCGTAATTATGTCAAAAGAGTCACGGTGAATTATATCGCGTATAATGAATTGTACGGAAAAGATCAGAGTGATTCTTTAGCTTTGATTGGTCCCGTTCCCGTTCAGTTGGCGGGTGCACCTGAAACAAAAGAAAGCTGGGAGTAAAAAATTTGCTCAAGATTTTTGGAAAGTTTTTCCTGCAATCGGTGGCACAGATCGTGTTCACGAGTGTAGTGACTATTGGTCTTTTGATTTTTTTACTTCGTTATTTACCGGATTATGCTTCTTTTGGCGAACTGGGAGAGATGGCCTTAGAGATTTCAAAACCCATCTCTGGGACGGAAGAAAACGCTTATACTAATAAGAATAATTTTATTCAGAATAATTTTCACTTTTGGGAACAAGCTTTTACAGGGGAGTTTGGTTTTTCTCGTGTGCATCAGGATCAAACGGTTGGAAACCTCATTAAAAAAAGCAGTTTAGTCACGTTTTTTCTAATTCTAACTTCATTTGCTTTTACTTCCATTCTGGGCGGTATTTTGGGGCTTATTTCGGGTTATCGTTATGGGCATTCTTTAGAAAGAGCCATTCAATTTTTTGGTAATCTTTTGACCGCAATGCCATCGTTTCTCTTGGCTCCCATTCTGATCTTTATTTTTTCTATTCGTTGGCCGATTTTTCCTTCTGCTTTATGGAGTGGACCTGCATCTTTGGTTTTACCTGTATTGACGTTATCTCTACGTCCTACTTTTTATCTGGCACGGTTATTTTCTCTGCAAATTCATGAAACGTTTCAAACTGATTTTATTAAAGTGGCTCAATCCAAAGGGGTAGGATTCTGGGGGCTATGGTTTTCTCACGTGATCCCTAATAGTTTTTCAGCCTTTATCATAGCGACAGGAAACCTTCTCGGGCAGTTTGTCTCTGGACTTTTTATTGTTGAGGCCCTTTTTGCTTTGCCAGGGTTAGGTCATTTATTCATCCAATCCTTGGCAGAACGGGATTATCCTTTATTCTTAGCTCTCGTGCTTGTTTTTAGCTTGATTTTACAACTGGGCCATCGAATTTCGGAGTTTATTGTTCTTTGGTTTTCACCCGCTCATCAAGAATCGAGATTTGAATGAAGAGAATTGATGGAGTTAATAGTATTTTGCTGAATTGGCATCGCGACTTAAAAATAGACTTCATTCTCAGGGAGAGTCATGATTTTTAAAAAAATCCAGCACAGTGAGTGGACGTTGCAGACGCTTCCTTTTTCATTAGCTCTTTTATGGTTGATTCTTTTAGTCTCTGTCTCCTTTGTTGTGAGGTGGGATGCTAAAATGATGTTCGAAGTGATGGATGTGAATCATGTCTATAAGCCACCTTCTTTGCAATTTTGGATGGGAACCGACTCTTTGGGGAGGAGTTATTTCTTGCGAATTTTAAAGGGAAGTGGCGTGAGTCTACTGATTGCTTTTTTAGCCAGTATTTTGAGTTTGTTGATTGCCTTGGTCTTTGGTGGCTTGGCAGGGTGGTTTTCTAAGGGATTTGATTTGGTTTTCTCAGTGATACTCAATGTGTGGATGAGTCTTCCGACGGTGGTATTAGCGTCTCTTGTCGCTTTGGTTTTTCTAGAGAAAAATGAATCTCTTCTATTGGTGAGCACCATGATTGGAGTGACGCATTGGGGACGTATGGCCAGAATTATTAGAAATGAGATTGTAAGGCTTAAAGAAAAAGAGTTTATGGCTGCCGCCCAATTACTGGGAGGGGGACGCCTTCACTTGATTCGCAAGCATCTCATTCCCCATTTGAAAGTCGTGATGGGAGTGACGGCTGTGTATCAATTACCGAGTTTAATCCTTTCAGAAAGTTTCATGAGTTTTATCGGATTGGGCATTCAACCCCCAGAGACCAGTTGGGGGCTTTTGCTCCAAGAGGGATGGCGCAATCTTCATGTTTATCCCCACATGGTTTTTTTCCCGGCTTTCTTTTTATTTTTAACGATCCTTTCTCTGAATCAATTGAGTAAAAGTCTTGAAAGACATTCTAGTAATTCATCGGCGTCGCAAAATTAAAAGCAGACTTCGTTACCTTGCTCAAATCTCACCTCGGCAAACGGGAGGGAAGCCTTGGTTCGATTTGAGCTGTAGACGCTCGTCTTTTTCTAATTTAGCGACGCCGAAGAGGGGAACAGAGTCGTAAATTGAAAGTGTATCAATCGATTCCATATCGGCCCGGAGCCAAAATTCCAGCCGGATCCAAGGCTTCTTTCAACTTTTGATTCAATCTCTTTAATTCGGGGCAATGTTGATAGAGTTTTTTCCATCCATTGATCCCAGCTCTGAAATGTTGATATCCTTTTTGAT
Source organism: Bdellovibrionota bacterium (assembly GCA_963170155.1). GTDB lineage: Bacteria > Bdellovibrionota > Bdellovibrionia > Bdellovibrionales > Bdellovibrionaceae > CAUJGP01. The sequence continues at coordinate 145,036 of CAUJGP010000021.1, forward strand.
GGGATAAATCGAGGATAGCTTCATAGAGTTTTTGGGCTCTCTTGCTTTCTTCTGGATCCAGTCGATCATATAAAATCACCATAAGGGGGCAAACGCTGCGGGCATTGAAGATCATGGTTGTCATGTAGAAATCGAAATTGAATTTTTTAAATAGTTTTTCACATTCTTTTGAAAAAGCCACGACTTCTTCACCTTTGAACGGTAAGACTGGCACAGACCACAGAATTCCGATATTATCCCGTCCTGCATGGATATCACTTTCGGGCCTTTGTTTTTTATAGCGAAAATAGCCTCTGCGCACCACAGTTTCTACAGGGCGTCCTTCATGCAGATCAATAAGCCCAGGAAAAAGCTTTACAAAAGCGGCGGAAGTTTTTAGCCAATTTCGAAAGAGGATATCGACTCCTTTTTTCAGTAAGGGTACGTCTTCAGTTTTTTTGATGAGATTAATAAACTTGCGAAGCATGTGTGCTTTTGACTTTGAATAAGCTGTGACCTTAACGCTAGACCCTAGTTTCTTAAGTTCTCGGGTCGCTACTTGAGCTGAGGCTTTAACGATAGGGCTTGCTCCATACAAAGCGAATGAACAAGTCCAGCTTGGAACATGATATTTTTTCTTAAGATGTTCTAAAATAGAGTGGTCAATTGCTTTATTGGGGTCTAGATTTTCATTAATGGCCTGAGTGATTAATGTGAGAATAGCAACGTCATTGGAAAACCGACCGGTCTCGTGAATCACTCCCGAGAGCATGAGATCGCGCACTGTATTCATACAGGCCGCGAGAGAGGTATCATCTTTGATGTTCAGGGAGAAAATAGAGTAATCTTCTGGCTGCTTCATTAACCAAATCGCAGCCCTTGTGACAATACCAAAATTAGATTGGCTGAAAAGACCTTCAACATAGGGACCGACACCCCATTTATAAAGATGGGATGCACCGAGCTGATCGTTCTCATTTGCGACTCCAGTATTAATGACATGACCATCAGCAAGGACAACTTCGTATCCGCAAAGATGAGCAAAATGATCTCCATATTTAGTTACACCGACACCTCGATCCAAAGCATTTCCGATGACACTGCCAGTAGGAGGGCCTCCTGGTGCGTCTGTCCATAGTGGAATATTATTCTCTCGTAGATGGCGGCTGAGAGCGTCGTAAGTCACTCCTGGCTCGATAATAGCGTAACCAAGCTCTTGATCAATATGAATAATACGGTTCATGCGATTCAATAGAACCACGGCGGAGTTTGGACTACCGCTGGTATTTAAATAACCCCAATTCTTACCCGTGCTATAAACCCATAATGGAGTTTTAAATTTATGAGCTAAACGCACAAGAGCTTGAACTTCTTCTCGTGATTCTGGATAAATAAAAGCTATTGGTTGAATGGAGTTAACTGCTGGATCTTTAGAAAGCAGGTCAAATTCGCTGCCTTTATCAAAAACCTGATCTTCTTTAAAACTTTTTTTGATCGCTTCTAAAAAATGGGAACTTAAAGATTCTGTTGGTTGGGAGTTATCTTCTTTGTTGTTTAAATCTTTTTGTAATGTATCCATAAGGTCCCCTTTTGTTAATAAAAGTTGTTTACTTACTTAGATTAACAAAAGAGCTTTCTATAAAACATTGATATATTTTGTCTTGATTATTGAATAATTCATTAATTTCAATAGTTTATTTTTTTTAAAAGAGATGGTTTTTTAAGAAAAATTGACAATAGGGGTTTATGACCCATCAGGGATAGGCCATATATTGAGTGGCTCTTCCAAACCCTTTTTTTTGGAGATGCAGGCTTTTGACCAATCTTTGAAGTTGCCGGCTGGCTGTTCGATGAGAAATTTTATAATAGTTGGACCATTCTACCGCAGAGAAGGGTTTGTTTCTAAATTCAAGAGGGCATTCAAAAGATTCATTGGCATGAGATTTTGTGAATTCTGACTTTAAAAGCAGAGAGCAAGGCTCCAATGCAGTTAACTTGAAGGCATTGCGATGAGCTTCGATGGCAAAAGGCAGCTGTTGCTCTTGCAACCACAAACGAGCTCTTTTCATTAATTGGTGGAATTTCTGTAAACTAGTTATCGGATTATAAAATTCATCTGTATAGATGAAATCAATAATTTCAGTCACTCGGAGCGGTCGATAGAATTCGCGAGTGAGGATAAAAAAAAGTTTTTTGAGATAAACTCCTTTAGCAAGTTCTACGAGATCTATTGGCGGGCGGTTAGAAGCCACTGGTTCTTCTTGGCTCTTAGATTCAATGCTATTATGGTGTGGTTTTTTTTCAGAAAAAAATTCACGAGAAGAGGGTGTAAATGAATAAATGAATTGATTTTTGATTTCAATATCAGCATTAAAAATTTTTTTAATTCTTTTTTTATAATCTTCGAAACGTGATCCCCAGTACACTTTTAAAAAAAGATGAGGGTCTTTTTTCGTATGAGCTAAAATCAAATCGCAAGCGCGTAAAGTTTCCCAATCCTGAATTTTTATAGCCTTCTCTTTAATTTCGGAAAAAGGGTTTTGAGAGTTGAATGAATCAGGATTGATTTTAGCGTGAATGGTTGCTTTCCATTTTTCCACATAAAGAAGGCTTCTTTCATCGGCTCTTTGCAGCAGGGAGTTTGCTTCTTCCAGGTGAATTAAAGCTTTTTCCCATTGTTCTTGTTCATAAAAAAGTTGAGATTGAATTTCTAAAAGATTTCCTTTGAGTAGTGGGATTTTTTTCTTTTCGATCATTTTGAAAGTGATTTGTATCTCTTCTTCAGCTTTTTTGAGGTCTCCGTTAGAAACCAAGCTGGCGCAAAGATTTAATCGCCCAACAAGCCGTGAATAGAGCGGCACTCGTGAATCTCTGAGGTAACGTCTTAATTCCAAAATGGCTTTATCATAACTCCATTGATTCATTGCTAGAGAGGCTCGATAAAAGTGAATTTGCGGATCCTGTTGAGGATGGCATTCTTTGAGGAGATGAGTGGCCTCTCGAAAAGCACCAAGGCGAAAGAGGCCAAGGGCATAGAGCGCTTTCTCTTCATCTCGCGCTTGATCTTTCATTTGAATTTTTTCAGCACGCACATAAGGCCTTAGCCATCGAATAATAAGCTCTGGAGCACCGATTCTTCGAGCGATATGGCAGTAATCTATGATTAAGTGGCGGGGTATTTCTTTTCCAGTTAATTTTCGGCAAAGATGGCGGATTTTATTCCCAGCCCCTGTTTTAATATGAGCGTCCCATTCTTTTAATTGCTCTTGGAGTTGTTGGGTTTTTGTATCTGAAAGAGACATTATCTTTATTATCCTTTTCCTCATCTGGATTTGAATAGGACTCGCTCCGAAACATCATTTTTATAATGGGAGTATTGAGTCTTATCTTAGCTGAGGAAAGCCCTCTCCTTCGTTTATTTTCCAAATGCGTGTAAAATCCCAACCTGAAAAGGTAGAGGATTGTTTTAATTGCTCTTCCGTTACCTGAAAGCCACTGAGACCTTTAACGGGATCTGAAAAATAAGAAAGAAGGACTTGTGACGGCGCAATACTAATACCGCTCATGCCGCCTGAGGTTTCTTGTGAAAAAGCTCCAGAGAGTCTTCCGGAAGCGTAAGATTCAGTAATAAAACTGAAATTATCCAGGTAGCCAACATAGGTACTGTGACCGCTATTTATTGAGGAATTCAAGCTGGGTAGAATAAATACAGATCCTGTCGCATAAGTTTGAGAAACAAATCCCCGCGACATAAAACCGATGAACCCACCAACATTTTCAATACCGGTGACGTCTGAGTTTGAAAAAGAATTCCAGATACGAGACTCAGAAACTGAGGAGACAGGGCTAAAAGTGAGTGCATCCTCCGAGATTTTAAATGCTGATATTGCTCCGACTAATCCGCCCACATTTTTGAAACCAGAAACTAAACTAAAGGAAAAACCATTTAATATGACCGAACTATCTCCAATTTCTCCTGCAAGGCCACCAGTGCTTTCACTATAATTTTTTTCAGGAGAAGAAATGTTTGTAAGTCTGAGGCTTTGAACCAGCATTTCTACACCTACGGAAAAAAGGCCTATTCCATTGGCGTGTCCAATGAGACCTCCAATACGATGAATGCCTTGAATTTTTCCCCCAATAGAATAACAATTGTTGATATGGTTACCTCCGGGAGAGGAATTAACATAGAGATCCGAGAGGCCGATCAGGGCGCCTACGGCTGAGGATCCCTGAATATTAAAATTAATAAGCGTTAAGTGTTGGATATGAGCGGCACCAGAAATTCGCCCAAAGAGACCCACGTTGCTTTCTGCAGGTTGAATATAGTTTAGGTTGTAAATGGCGAATCCATTTCCAGAAAAGCGGCCTGTGAAGGGATGATTTGTGTTACCAATGGGTTTAAAGTTCAGGTGTGAATAGTTTCGAAGGTCCAGATTGCTCCTTAATTCGAAATGCTTATTCCAGTCTGAGCTGTTTTTGCTTAAAGAGTCTAGTTGAACGTCTGAACAAATTTGATAGGGGTTCTCACTAGTTCCATCGCCCCCTGCGTACGGAAGCGTGGTTTTTTCATTGTCAGAGCAAGGGAGCTTCTGAGCCATTAAATCTAAAGGAACAAAGTAATATCTGGCACTCTTGTAAACCGCATAATTAAACGATGATTGAATTTCTATTTCTTCGTGAGAAATCGGCAGTCGTGAGATTGAGTGGCACTGATTAAAATTACTTTCAGAATAGTACCATTGCCCTTGATCTCTTTCGATTGTTGATTGAGGGGCGCTTTTTCCTTCGCAGGTGAATCCTGGAACGTAATGATGAGCTAACAGTTTGCCATCATAGGTTCCACCATTACCTGTAACTCCACTGGAATTTAATTTTATTAGTGACTCTAATCGTATCTGGCTGTTGTCTTGGCTGTGAAAACAGCCTTGTCCCAAAAGGACAATTAAGAATGAAGTTCCGGATAAAATAATTAACCAGCGAAGAGGTTTCATTTATTTATCATATAATAGTCATTATTTTTTGGAAAGTCTTTCAAATCGGTTTTTCAAAAATAAAATGGTGTCTCAAATATAAATAATTTTTACATATTTTTGATTTATAATTTCCTGTAATGCTTGGGTTTTGAGATCATGTCCACCAAGAACTAGCTTTTAGGTTAAGAGCATGAGAGATGTTTCATCCCAATAAGAGATTTTGACAAAAAACTAATGGTCTTTTGTTTAGGACGTTTCTTATTTGTACTGTTTCATATCGATAAAACACTTCATAGGGTCTGTAAAAGTAAGTCTATTTTTACTCCAGCTGTTTTGCGTGGATTTGACTTACTGTTTCAGAGATCCGGATTGATACCATGAAGCTTGAGGAGGTAGTTCATCTTGTAGGGACGCCTTTGAAAGGAATTGCACGGCCTTCTCAAAAGCTTCATGACTTGCTTTTTCAAAGGCTTCTTTGGTGGAGGCTCCAAGATGAGGTGTTGTGATCACATTTTTAAAAAGCAGTAGTTTGGAATCTTTGGAGAGAGGTTCATATTCAAAAACATCCAGCCCGACGGCCCCAATCTTATTCGCTTGGAGGCGTTGGATAAGAGCATTTTCATGGATCACTGGACCCCGACAAGTGTTGATCAAAATTGCATCAGGGTTTAGGGATCCTAAATACATCTCTCCCATTAGGTGCCAGGTTTCTTGGGTTAAAGGAACATGAAGGGTGACAACATCGGACTGCGTGAGGACCTCTTCCAGACTCGCCCGCTCGATGGTGAGGGAAAGAAAAGCTTCATCTTCTTGATAAGGATCATAAGCCATGAGTTTCATGTTAAAAGCTTTTCCAATACGAGCCACCTGGGAGCCCACTCTCCCCAGGCCTACCACTCCTAGTGTTTTACCACTTAATTCTGTTCCTATCCATTTGTGCCGATCCCAATCACCGCGACAAACGGCTTGTTGCGCTTCGTGAAGACGACGAGCACAGGCCATTATTAATGTCCAAGTCAGCTCTGCGGTGCTAGCTGTGTGGCTGGATGGGCAGTGGGCCACACGTAAGCCTCTTTCTTTGCATAACTCGAGATCAATGTGGTTAAACCCTGCTGTGGCAGTGATGATGAGTTTGAGTTGGGGAAAAATATTTAGAAGTTTTAAATCAATTTTAGTTTGCGAACGGATGATAAGAATCTCAATATTGGCCCATTCTGGGGCTGGTTTGCGGAACCATTGCAAATCGTGTTGAACCTGTAATTGAGGGTGCGTTTGCATTTTCAGCAATACAGGGAGTGAAAAACGTTCTGTGATTAAGACTTGAACCATTGGAGCATCTCAGTTTCGGAAAGAGGGTTAAAGGGAACTTTAAATTGTGTGAAAGCTTTTTGTAAATCAGACATGAGGCGAATTTGATCGGGCCTTTCAATAAATCCCATGTGACCAATGCGGAGAATTTTTCCCTTGAGTTGATCTTGCCCTCCCATGATGGTGAGATTGAAATCTTGTTCGAGAGTATTGCGAAGGGATTGGCTGTTGATTCCTTCAGGCACGCAAAAAGCAGTGATAGATTCGGATGGTGATTGAGGAAATAACTTCAGCCCGAAGTGTTGAATGCAGAAACGAGTAAACTCGGATCGCTCACGAATTTCGTGATAATGTTCATCTAATCCATTATCTAAAATAAGATTAAGAACAACATCTAAAGCTTTAATTAAGCTGACATTGGAGCTAAACCAAGTCTCTCCTTTTTGATTGGCTCGATCTTCTTGCCGAATATCATAATAAAAGCGTGGCATTTTAACATGTGGAATTCGTTTCCAAGCTTTGGTGGAGAAACTCACGAAGCTCATTCCTGTCGGAAGCATAAAGGCCTTTTGTGACCCAGCGACGAGCCCATCAATGCTCCATGCATCCATAAGAATGGGATAAGCACCCACAGCTGTAATGCCATCGACTAAAAAGAGCGTATCTTGAAAGGTTTTCAAGTACTGACCGAGAGCTTCGATGGGATGTTTAACACCGGTACTGGTTTCCGTGGCTTGACAGAAAACAGCGCGAATCGGAAACTTTTCAACAAAGGGACGGATCATTTCGACAGTACAAGCCTCTCCCCAAGGGACTTTAAGATCATGCACTTTCAAATTAAAAGCTTTTCCCATTTCAACCCAGCGTTCCCCGAACTTACCAGAGTTGATCACTAAAACTTCGTCCTCGGGGTTGCAGGTATTGACCATCAGAGTTTCCATGCCGCCCGATCCTGTACAAGAGAGGAGGTAAACCCGTTGATGAGTGTAAAAAATAGAGGGAAGTCGTTCTAAAACACGAGTCAGAATTTTATCAAAAAGAGGAGTTCGATGGTGAATCATGGGTTCACTTAATATTTTTCGCACTTGAGGGTGAAGGTTGACTGGGCCGGGGGCTAGTAACAGATAAGGAGCCATTGTCGTCTCTCCAGTTAAACTTTTTGGTTATTAGATAAAGATTTGTTGGTTTTATAATATTTCTTTTCCAAAGTCTCTTAATTTGTCGAGGTCAAAAACTCAATTCATGAAGACAATTACGCAGTAGTGTCGCAAAAACCGATTTTCTATTATTAGTGATTAAATCCTACGGACTTAAGGAGAGTCTCGAGTTGAATTAAACTTCAAGGGGAGCGAGAATAAGAAGAGATTATGGGTGTGCCATGTCATTCAACTAAGTCAATGCCTCGCAACTTTTAAGAGCGAGGGAGGTTTGCTTCTTGTGAATAATCTCATCCAAAGAAATGCAGGGGGAGATGAAGAGATATGCCGTCGTGAAATAGTATTTAGATCAAAGAATTTATAAGAAATGTGAGTTTTAAGTAGCGAGGAAAAAAATCAATGACGAAAATATTTTCCCTCTTTTTAAGTGTTATTTTATTTTTAAATTTTGCTTATTGGAATCCCGTTTCAGCGTCCCAAAAGGAAAGCAAAGCCGATGTTAAGGAAGAGATTGCCCTTCCTGCCCAGAGCAATCCTCATGGGAGAGGATCTTCCTTTGCGCTCGAAGAAATAACCTTAGAATCGTTGCTGATGCCCAATTTAGGTCGTCGTGGGCCGTCCTCTGTGATTGAGTCTGTAACGGCATCGGCAGCTTTACGTCTTAAGCAAGAAGAAAAGGTGAAAGAAGCTGTACGACTATGGAATCAATCACCCACGTATCGTCAGTTGATTGAAGGTCTTTCTTTCCTTAGTAAGGAGGACAAGGTTTTTTTGCAATCAGTGCTTAAGAGCATTAAAATTGAAAAAACAAAGCCGGTGCGGGTGGAGTATATTCCACAGAAAAATCGACTGATGGTGCGTTTTCAGGATATCTTTCAAACTCTGTGGGTTCTCTCGATGGATCCCAGTTTGATTTTGTATGATGGTTCAAAGGTAATGGAATATTATTCGGGGATGTCAGTGCGAGGGTTATTTCCTGACTTTCAAGATATCATCAAACCAACGCCTTCTTCAAAGGCAAAAAAAACATCTCATCTTTTTAGGGAGTTCTTTTTATTTTCTCAGGCCCATGCGGGAGAAATAGAAACATTATCGACGTTACGATTTCCGACATCAACAGCGTCAGAGTCTGTTTTGATTGCTCAGACAACAACCTCCACGGCAGATTCTTCAACACAACCTACTTTTTATGATCCTTGGAAAGCTCATAATGACATGATCCAAAAGCAGCAAGAATATAATAAAAAAATAGCTAAAGAACAAACGAAGTGGAGTAAGATTATACTTGCTGTTTTCGGTTTAAGTATCGCCGGAGCTTTGATCCTTCCCCCTCTCTATAATAAAGTCGCTCATGCTGTTAATCCTCATTGGGGAGGGGCTGATGGTTATTTTAAATTAAGAGAAGATATTGGAAAGTTAAGAGAAACTTATCCAGAAATTGACGACACGGTTTTGAATGTTGAGATGATTAAAGTCGTAGATTTTAGCTGTACAGGATCGCGTGTTTTTAATCGCCCTGGAATCTTGGAAAAAATTCGCTACCAATACCCCAATGTTGATTCAGAAGGACAACCTCTTTTTGATGGAAGGCCTTTTAATGAAGTTAAAATAAATTTAATGAATCCCCCTTCAGTGAAGGGCGATATCATTAAAGGAAAAAATATCGAGCTCTCTAGAAAAGTCCAAGCTTTGGAAAAATGCTGTCAACAGGTGCTTTGCGAGAAGTGGATGAAAGAACGCTTGAAAGATACGGGTGGGGATAGTGTGGAGGAATTCATGGATACCAAGGAAAAAGAAGTCAAAGGATCCGGCACAAAATAAAATTCATGTGGTAAAATCATCAAAATAAAGAGAGCTTTATTATTTCAATTTCTTTTTTACACTCTTTGATAGAGACACTTTGGCTTAAAACCTGAGAGTTTGATGAAGTAAAGTTTGTCCTTGATTTAACTCTTGAAAACTGGAACATGGCGGCGACGTTGATGGATTGAGCTATTCAATTTGACAAATACCGTCTAAGTTAAGACATCATTAATTCAGAGGTTATAATGAAGCAGATTTTGTGTGTTGAGGATAATCAAGAGACGATTCTTATTTTAAAGAGTGTATTAAAAAATTACTTCGTGGATATCGCCCAAGACCTTAGAGAGTCCCGTCAGTTTTTAAGCCAAAAAAAATATGATTTAATTACCCTTGATTTAGGTTTACCTGATGGGGATGGTTTAAAGTTCCTTGAAGAGTTGGCATCTAATGATGTTTGGAAAGATATTCCTGTTTTTATTTTAACGGCTCACGAGGAAACTCCCTATAAGGTTTCCGCATTTTCATTAGGAGCTTATGATTATATTGTTAAGCCTTTTGACTCCAACGAATTCGTTGCCAGGATTGAAGCCATTTTCAGAAGAATCAGTTCTGGGGTAAATTCATCCAGTGCCTTAACCCCTATTCGGTGTGGAGATTTGATTATATCCATACCTAAACAAAAAGTATGGATTAATGGTGAGGTTGAAGATGGCGAGCTTGTGGCGCTGACCTCTCTTGAATTTCGTTTATTGTTGAACTTAGCACAAGCTCAAGGAAAGGTTCTTTCAAGAACATCGCTTCTGAAAGAAATCTGGGGAGAAGATATGCATGTGACAGATCGAACGGTGGACACGCATATCGGGCATTTACGAAAAAAAATCAACAATTCAAAAGTACAAATTCAGACAGTGGTGGGAGAAGGTTACAAAATTGATACATCTCGCGTAGGATAGATCAGAGAGTTTGCTGCCATTCTTTATTATTAGATTATTAGTCTTTTAATTTTGCCGAGAAATAATAGGTTGTCTTAATTTTTTGATTGGGAAGAAGTTCATAAATTTCAAAGACAGGGCCATTGGGTACAAGGCCTTTTTCTCTCATTAAATTTTGAGCTTTGAGATACACCTTATAAGGTCCAATGGCTGGAGATCCCTCAAAGTGAGCACGAATAAAAAATTGAGAAGGAAGTGTGCGTTGTTCAAATTCTGCCGGAAGTGGAGTTTGAAGGGGTTGGTTGACGAGACACCCTCCATGGCTTCTTAGGCGTTCTTGCTCCATTTGTTTTGGATCATCAAGGAATTCACCGAAAGACTGAGCACAGGATTCATTTTGAGTTTTTACCCATTGTTCTACACTTTCAATGACTGGAACTATCTTGTGATAAGCTCCAAGGTGTTTTGTGTAGACGAGGTGAAAGGGGCCAAACTCCCCCATATCAATGGTAACAGGCTTAAAAGCGCCTAAGTAAAAAGCGAGGTAGGCTATAAAAAGAAGGATGATTGAAAAGGTTAGACTGACGATATGTCGTAACTTCATGCTTTCTTCCACTTGATATTGCAACCCATAGAAGGAGTTTGAATGGGATTGATGGGTTTATTTGTTATTTGAGCAATAATGGCCGACTTTAACTCTTCAGAAGTGACGTTCTCTGGCTCTTTCCACGAATCATCTAATCGTCCGCGGTAGGTTAGTTTCAGATTTTGATCAAAGAGAAAAAAATCAGGTGTACAGACAGCTCCAAAGCTTTTAGCAACTGCTTGAGATTCATCATAAAGATACGGAAAAGGATATTCTTTTTCTAACCAACGCTCTTTTAGTTTTTCAAAGGAATCTTCAGGATAATTTTCTGCATCATTCGCGCATATGGCAACCATCTTTAAATTCTCTTTTTTCATAAACTCGCCCAATTGAATCAAGCGATTTTCAATAGCTTTGACGTAAGGGCAATGGTTACAAATGAAGAGAACCAGCAAGGCTGAGGTGTTTTCAAAATCAGCTCGAGAGTAGGTTTTGCCGTCAACGCCAAGGAGTTGAAATTCGGGGCAGGTGAATGAAAAATCGATTGGGGGTGTTTGTGTGAGTGCCATAATGCGGTTGAACATAGCCTAAGTTGAGCGAGAGGTCAAAGAACTTACATTTGATCTTCCCGAAGAAGGGTCAGGAGTTGCTGACTGACCTCTTGAGAAGCGAAGGAGTGCTTTTCATAAGAAGAAACAGGAAGAATATCAAGGGTTGTGCCAATCATAAAAACTTCTTGAGCCTGGATCAGGTCGGTTTCGGTCAAATCTCGTTCATGATGCGCGATGTGGAGTCTCTCTTTGGCGATTTGGAGGCAACGTTCAAGAGTGGTTCCCTTAAGAATGCGCTGGAGCCTAGGAAAGTGCAGCTCCCGATGAGGAGTCAAAATAAAGATATTTTCTGTGGATGATTCTGCCAACAAACCATTTTCATCAAAAGAAATCACAAAGTCTAAGCCTCGATCCACAGCTTCTTTTTTCATAAGAACATTGGGAAGATAGTTGCAGGACTTGATGCGGCAGTAGGGCTCTGGTTTTTGAAGGATTGCAGAGCGACCGATTTTAACACCCATTTGATATTTTTCGGTGGGGTAAGGTTTGAAGCGACAAGCGACCACAGTGAGGTGAGGATGGGGACAGTCATAGGGATTGGCTGTGAAACTTCCGTTGCCTCGTGAGACAAAAAGTCGAAAAATCAAATGAGGATCTCGGGCCGCGAGTGCTAATTCTTTGAAGAGTTGTTCAAGATCCGCATTACTCCAAGGAATCTCTAGTCCGATGGCTCCGGCCGAAGAACGAAGTCGCTTCAAATGCTGAGGTAGTAAATAAAATTTATTGTTTATTAAGCGAAAGGCCTCAAAAACCCCATCTCCTCGGTGAACAATATGATCATCGACTGGAATGAGGAGTAGTCGAGGGTCTGTGTGGATTGCGTTCCAATAAGTGGAATAATGGGCTAGATACGTTTCTTCCCAAGGGTTCAGTGAGCGTTGTAAAAGCTGAGTGAGGGCTTCAGCAGAAGAAAGAGATCGAAGCAAGAGAGGCGTCGTGGGCTTATTCATAAATGCCTACGAAGGATTGAGTGGGAATATTTCAACTAAAGAAGCCACAAAGGACTCCCAGGTTTCTTTTGTGATCTTTGGCGTGCAATGTTCTTGCAAGCTAGTTGCTGTGAAGTCGGTCGATTGTGGGAAGTCTAAAACATTAAATCCTAAACCGACAAGAAGTCGATGCTTTGTGCCTTGAGAAATTGATTCTAACAAAATTCCCGCTACTTTTTTATTTTCTAGGTAGAGATCATTGGGAGGCTTCACATGCCACTTTAATTGAGGCCATTGATGGGAGCATATTTGCTGCAATTTTTTCCCGATGGTAAGGCAGAGTTCTGGTTGGGGTGGGAGTTGACTTTGGATGGAGGCCGTGAGCAGGAGGTTTGTTCCAGGATTAGAGTTGAGCCAGGAACGTGTTCCTTGGCCTCTTCCCTGAGTCTGTTCATCGGCTATATAAAATACAAGCTCGGGTTGTTCACTGAGGGCGGCCTCTTTGGCTACAGCATTGGTACTGCTTGTTGAAGTAAAGTAATGCACAGGAAAGTGGTTTTTTTGCAGCCATTGGGACGTCCATTGACCAATCATAGAGATTCATCCCAGTCAAATTTCAAACTGACATCAGCAGAAGGAGCTGAATGAGTTAAAGCTCCAACACTGATAAAGTTCACACCGAGTTCAGCTACGGAAGCTACGCGATCCAAAGTCATATTTCCACTGGCTTCTGTTTGAACGGAGGGAGGGATAAGAGGCAGAGCTTGTGTCAGTAAATTATTATCCATGTTATCCAATAAAATGCGTTGAACGTTAGATTGAATTGCTTCTTTGACTTCAGTGAGGGTTCTCGCTTCGACCTCGATAGGTTTATCTGTATGCTGTCGGATTCTAGCGACCGCATTGAGAATTCCTCCCATAATGGCAATATGGTTGTCTTTGATAAGGATAGCCTCAGAGAGATTGAAGCGATGGTTGAGGCCGCCACCATGGACAACCGCGCGTTTTTCAAGATCACGATAACCAGGAAGCGTTTTTCTGGTATCTAAAATTTTGGTTTGGGTATGGGCGATTTTTTGTACAAATTTACGAGTCAGATTGGCAATGCCAGAAAGATGTCCTAAAAAATTCAAAGCAATGCGTTCGGCTTTTAGAATCTGAATCAAGTCACCATGAATAGTACATAATGTTTGTTTATTTAGGATCATTTGTCCTTCTTCAAAGTGCCATTGAATACGGACTTGGGGTTCTAAAGCACTCATGACTTGCTCAAAGGGTCCAGTTCCGGAAAGCACTAAATCCTCTTTAGCCATGAGGCGTGCGCGACCCTGACGAGGAAGAAGAGCGAGGCATTCTGTGGTGATATCTCCCTTGGGCATGTCTTCTTTTAATGCTGCTTTGATTAAATCCTGTAATGTCATGTGATTCCTTTATTTTTATCCGCATAGGGCCAAGAGTCGCATCGTTTAACTTGATCCTGACCCTAAATTTCGTTTTCAGTCTCTTTCATGAGTTTCTGAAGCTCTTCGCGGATAACATGTTCGGCGATTTCTGGCAAAGATTTAGCGATGATTTCTTCAATGAGAGGTCTCAGTTCAGCTTGGATCATTTCTTGAAGTTGAGAGTGATTCCATTCAATTTTAGGAGGCGGCCCTGAACTTTTAGGGGGTGGTGGGGGTGCTTTGCGTGGACGCCCCATGAGGCTTAACGTGTCTATTTCTGGTGCAGGAAGAGGAAGGTCTGTATTGGGAGGGAGATGAATTTTAGCAATCTCAACTTCATAGTTTTCTTCCATGGGGAGAGATGATGGCGTAGCATGAATAGGATGGGGAACCCACTCTTCATCGTCATCATTTTGAGTGGTGAGAGGAGAAATTTCAGGAACAGTGGAATGAAAAGCAAGAGGTTGTTGATGGAATTCTTCCTCTTCATCTTCTATTTTTAAATCGCTGAGAGAGCCGCCTTTGGGATGGAAATGAGGCAAGGTTTTACTGTAGTGATCTTGTTCTGTTTCATTCGACTCTTCATTCGGACGCAAGTCTGGTAAGGTTAGAAATTCGCTGAGGCCTTGAGATTTTACTTTAGGTACAAAATGTTGTACAAGTTTTCTTAAGTTTTGTTTATCAAAGGGTTTCTCAAGCCGGCTGTCAGCCCTAGATTGACGAAATTTAGTTTCGTCAATATCCATAAAGTTGCTCCAGGTTAATACCAAAGGAATATGGCGAAAATCAGGATGGTTTTTTAATTGTGCGCAGGCATCGTAACCGTTTACTTTGGGGAGTAATATATCAATAAAAATAAGATCCGGTTTGAAAATTTTCGTGACACTGACAATGTCTTCTCCTGTGAGAAGGGTTTTAATCTCGACACCGTAGTCTTGAAGACTGATCTGCATATTTTTTTTAATATTGAGACTTTCGTCTGCTAATAAGACGCGTAATGCCATACGAATAGTAGATCGGCAAGTCAGAACTGAGTCAAGGGTTTCATCGTATTTTTTCCATCGTCTTTGAGTTCTTTTACTGGGCTCCTCTCAGATTGTCAGAAGGATCAATCTTTATGAGGTGACAGATTCAAGAGAGGTTTTTAATCTGAGTAAATGGTTCCATTGATTGATCGTTATATTTTGAAGCTGTTTTTTAGCTATTTTTTTGGCGGGCTTGTTGTTTTTATAACTATTTTTTTAGCTGTGGATGCAATGTCCTTGGTTATTCGATTTCCTGAGGCGTCAGGTGAAGCTTTTGTTCGTTATTACCTGTTTTACACACCACAAATTGTTTATTTGATGGTGCCTGTGGCTTGTTTACTAGGAATTTTATTTACTCTCTCTTCACTCAATCGATCTAATGAGCTATTGGCTTTATTTGCCTGTGGTACCAGTTTAATGAGAGTTTGTTTGCCAATTTTTATTGGCGTAGGGGGATTAAGTTTAATTTTTTTTACTGCCGCTGACCAGCTGTTGCCCCGCTTTGTTCAATTGAAGAACTACACTTATTACCATGAAATTAAAAAACACCCGGCGCAGTACTCTACGGTGAAGACAGATCGTATTTGGTATCGTTCAAAAAATATGATTTTTAACATCAAAACCATTAATAAGCAGAAAGCGATGGCTGAAGGGTTAACGCTTTATCAGTTTAGTGATGAATGGCAATTGTCTCAAATGATTACGGCTGCGCGAGTAGAGCTCTTAGGCCAAAAGTGGAAGTTATTAAATGGCTCCATTACTCTTTTTACAGAGGACACCAGTTTTCCTTTAACCCAGGATTTTAAGGAGAAAATAATTTCCATTGATGAAGAGTTGGGAGATATTCAATCTTCTTTCAACTCCATTGATGTTTTAAGCTTTAAGGATTTAAAGCGATACATTCAGAAGAATAAAGAGGCGGGTTTGGACACAGTGTCTTTAGAGGTCGTATATCATGATAAAATGGCTTCTTTGATTGCTGCTTTTGTGATGGTTTTATTGGGAATTCCCTTTAGCGTTAGTTCTAATCGCTCGGGAGGGGTTATGTTGAATATTGGATTTTGTTTATTAACAGTGATTATTTATTGGTCTTTAAAAAACTCCTCCTTAGCCCTGGGTCATCATGGAACGCTTCCTCCTTTTGTGGCGGCGTGGGGGCCTAATTTGCTGATGACTCTTATTGGTCTGGGACTGGTGATTCGCACTCGATCCTAAAGCATGTATTTCAATAAGGTTTTCTTTTTATAATATTGGTTGAATGAGGCGCGCCTTAAAAACGATAAGAGAGTGACTTTAGCTTTGATTTTTTTCTTTAACTTTCTTCCACAGATCTTCTTTTTCGCTAGCAGTGAGTTGATTGAAGTTCTTTTTATTTATTTTACAAAGATCCAGCATCATTGCATATCGTCGTTCAAATTTTTTATTGGCTTTGCGGAGGCTGCTTTCTGGCTCGAGTCCAAGGTGTCGAGCGTATTGAGCCACTGTAAAGAGGAGATCACCCACTTCTTCTTCTAAGTGCTGTTGATCTTCTTGTGATAGGGACGCAAGGTCTTCTTGTCCCTGGAGAATTTCATTCACTTCTTCTAGTTCTTCTAATAGTTTTATTTTCACTTCTGAAGCTGTGCTCCAATCAAAACCTGTTTTATTGGTTTTTTGACCTATCTTGTATGAGCGTTGTAGTGAAGGAAGACCTACAGGAACATTCAGTGGATTCTCTGAAGTTTGTATTGGAGTTAATAGTTTTTCTTTGGATTTGATAATTTCCCATTGGGTGAGGACTTCTTCTTTTGAGTGAGTGGTTTCATTTCCAAAAACGTGCGGATGGCGGCGGATCATTTTGGTATTTAAAGTTTCAAGAACATCTTCAATCGTAAACGCCTTACGTTCTTCAGCCAATTGGGAATGTAAGGCCACTTGAAAAAGGACATCACCGAGTTCTTCTTTCATGGCGCTGTCGTTAAGAGCTTCAATCGCTTCAACTAATTCAAAAGTTTCTTCAATAGCAAAGGGAGTAAGGCTTTGGTGGGTTTGATCTTTATCCCAGGGACATCCTTGGGGACCACGCAGCGCAGCTACGATGTCGATTAAGGCGTCCATAGACTTTAGATGAGTAGGGGTTGTGACCATTTGACTCTCCTTTAGGTGGTTTCCTGATGAAGGTAGATTGAGCTCTTTTTAGACTATGTTATGATGCAAGAGTGATGAAACGTCAAAACCCCAATTACAACAATGAAACACCTCATATTAGGCACAAGTACGAGGATTATACTCATCCCATTGTAGATTGGGTGAATAAATTAGGGTTAGAAAAAAAATGGTGGGGACGAGCTCTTCTTAAGTTAGAAAGTGAATTTCACTTACGACGTTTGGTGGTTTTGTTAGCTTTTTCTTTTTTGATTTCATGGGTGGTGAGTTTTGAATTGCCCATGCCGATCAGTTATGAGGTTGGAGAGGTTGCAACCTCAACATTGAACTCTCCGATTTCATTTCAAATGGTTGATGACGTCAGTACCGAAGAGCGAAGGCGTGATGCTGCGGATCGGGTATTACCAGTCCTGGATTTTGATCTCAATGTTTACGAGAGAGTTTCAAGTCGTTTGTTAAGCACTTTTCGTTTACTGCGTTCCGAATGGAGAAATAAAGATAATTCGAAGTTTTTCCAACAAAATCTTATTAAACAGAGATTAGATAGACACTTTAATATGTCTTGCCCGGACTATTTGGTGACTTGGTTAATGCAACGGGGCTTTAGCGTCTCTTTGGAGACCCAGGTTTTAGCTATATTAGACCAGTGGCTTTCAGAAAAAATCATTTCTAAGTCCGATTATGATTTGATTTCAAAGCATGAAACGATCTCTCTTCGCTCTCTTCAGCACCCCGATCGAGAGGTTCTTGTTGATCGAAAAGAAATGCATATTCTGGATGAATACGACTCCTTGAAAATGGGAGACCTCCGAGGGCTTGATCAATTAAGTGTTGAAGAGAGGGATAATCTACACACTTTTGCTCATCTTTTGCTTGTGCCCAATGTTGTTTATAATGAAAGAGTCAGCACTTTAAGAAAAAAAATGGCAGAAGAATTAGTTCCTGATGTCATTATGAACGTCAAAAAAAATCAACCCGTGATCATGGAGGGCAGTAAAATCACTCCGAAAGATTTAGCGGTGATTTATCAAATCAAAGGTTTGCAAAGCGAAAATAGCCCTGCTTTAAAATCCATTTTTGTTAGTTTAATACTTGTGACTTTAATGTTGGTAGCAAGGTCATTCTTTCAACATTATTCTCGTCAAAGATTTAAAATCTCAGGGAAAGATTTTTTTGTGATGGCTTTGATTTTATTAGGAGAAGTTATATTCACTAAAACTTTTTTATTTGTCACAGAGGGGTCTGTCTTAACTCGTTATGGCAGCCTCTTGCCGACAGAACTTTTTTTAGCATTAGCTCCCTTAGCGTCTGGACCAATGTTGGTGGCCCTTCTATTCACTTCTGGTGAAGTGGTTTTCTTTTTCAGTATTTTTCTGGGAGTTATTACTGGGATGATGGCTGGGCAGAGTTATTTTTGGGCTCTGGGGGTTTGGATTTCCGGCATCGCTGCTGCTCGTGGGGTGCTGAATTGTAAAACAAGAAATGATATTTACTTTGGCGGGATCAGAGCCGGTATTGTTAATGCTTTTGTTTTAGGTTGTTGGCACATTGTTCAAAACTATCAATCCCCCAATGTTTTCAGGGATTTTTTATTTTTAGTGGGAGCCGGTTTTTTTTCAGGGATTTTATCAGCCATGTTAGCGATGATTTTTGTTCCCATTCTAGAATCACTTTTCAATTACACCACGGATGTTAAGCTTTTAGAGCTGAGTAATTTAAACCACCCTTTATTAAAGGAAATGCTGATTAAGTGTCCGGGAACTTATCATCATTCAATGATGGTGGGTTCCATGGTTGAGGCGGCGGCTGAAGAGATTGGCGCGAATCCTTTGTTGGGGAAGGTGATGTGCTACTATCACGATATTGGAAAAATGAGTCACTCCAATTATTTTATTGAAAATCAAAAACCTGGAAATAATCCCCATGATCATATTTCTCCTTACATGAGTAAAACTTTACTTGTAGCCCATGTGAAGGATGGCGTGGAAATGGGAATGAATTATAAATTGGGTCAACCTATCATTGATGGGATTCTTCAACATCATGGCACTACTTTGATCAACTTCTTTTATAATAAAGCCATTGACATGGCTGAAGAAGGGCAAACAATTCCTGAAGGTGAGTTTCGCTATCCGGGACCCAAGCCTCAATTTCGAGAAGTAGCTCTGTGCATGCTCGCTGATAGCATTGAAGCGGCAGCCAGATCTTTGGATGAACCGACTCCGTCTCGATTGCAAAATATCGTGCGAAATATTATTCAAAAGAAATTTTTAGATGGGCAATTGGATGAGTGCAATTTGACTTTGAAAGATCTTACTAAAGTTGAAAACGCCTTTGTGAAAATTTTATTGGGTATTTATCACCAACGAATTGATTATCCTAGAGAGAGTATCACTCAAAGTGCTTCGAGTATTGGAGTTCGAGCAACCAAGGTGACAGAAAAAATTAAATAACCTGGCTCTTGGTAGTAAAAAAGAATTCAAAACTTTTCAGTTTATTTCATCTCATTGACTGAATCTTTAAGCTCTTTGCCCACTTTGAAAAAAGGCAATTTTTTTTCGTCGACGCTGATAATTTCGCCGGTACGAGGGTTTCTTCCTTTGTAAGCATCGTATTTACGATTAACGAAGGATCCAAAGCCTCTGATTTCAATGCGATCATCGCGCATTAAGGCTTCAATCATGGAGTCGAAAATAGTATTTACTAAGGCTTCCGCTTTCACTCGAGTAATTCCAGCCTTTGCCGCTAATTTGTTGATTAAATCGGCTTTGGTCATAATCATTATCCTCTCGTTTTTTGTAGATACTTCATTGACTAAGAATCAAAATGGTTCTTGTCAGTCTTAATAAGTTTACTTTATCCCAGAGTTAAACAGTGCCTATAAATAGGTCCATTTATCTATTTTAACCTAAAAAATAGGCGTTAGGTAAATGACTAAAATCATTAATGTATAGCGTCAGACTCTTGGGTGCGAGTTAGTTTAGGAGGATTGGCAAAAAAGCCGGAGTTCATAATAATTTTGTAGTAGGCATTAATGATGGTTGTTACCATTTTTTTTGCATCAAAAAAACCCATAACTTTATTTCTTGCTTTTTCTCCCATAGGACCTCGACTGACATGACCAGAAAAAATATCAATCAGTAGTTCGGCTAGGCTTGTAGAGTCTGCAGGTCTTAATAAAAAACCGTCAACACCATCTTCTATAATATTTGCTATGGCACTCACTTCCGATCCAATAACAAGTTTTTCTTGTGACATGGCTTCGATGAGAGTGGATTCAAAACCAGTAGTTCGAGTGCTTAAATTAATAAAAACATCGCAGATAGAAATATAATCTGGGATTTCTTGCTCTTTGATTGCTCCTACCATGAGGACTCGTCGTCCCAGAACAAGATTGAGAATCTCATATTCAAGCTCTTTCCACTTAGGGCCATTTCCAATGATAATCAGAAAAGTATTGGGTTTTTTTATGGCTACTTTTTCAAAGGCATTCAGAAGGGGCATCATTTCATCAATTTCATTCATCTCGGAGGTGGTCAGCGCCACCTGAGCGGATGCGGGAATATTCAGGGAAGATCGTAAGAGCTTATCTTCTTCTCTGGGTTCAAGCGTTCCAATCTCGAGGCCGTAGGGTACCGTGTAAATATGAAAATCAGGGTATAAGTAGTAGCGTTCCAACATCATGCGATGCTGGGGGTTGGTAACAAAAATACCATTCGCAGTTTTTAGTAAGTGTCTGTCGCCACCATAGTAGGTGGATAGAAATTTATAAACAACAGCAATGGCTGTGGAAAGAATGCTTCCGACAGTTTCTTGAGTCATCCCCAGAATTGAAATTATTTGTACGAGTTGAGTGGCATTGACATCATAGGCAACCGCAACACGGTATTTTTCTTTCTGTTCAGCGATGAAGAGCGCTGAACTGTCGATACTATGAACTAGATCAAATTTATTTTGTTTATGAAGTTCCTGAAATTTAGTGTGAGCAAGTCCCGCAAAGGATTCTCTCGAGTTAAAATTAGTGCTTTCAAGGAGAAAGTAGGCGGTCACTCCTCCTCTTTCAACTCGTGCCTTTCCTAAGTTGCTTTTACCGGCGATGATGGTCACTTTGTGACCCAGTGACACAAGTCCTGTGGCGATAGGCCATAAGAAGCTATGGTCGGTGGCTCTTCCGAGAATAGGAAATTTTTGAGCAACGAGGCAGATGTTGAGATGTACTGGAAATGAACGTTTTTGTCTTCTCATAAAATTAATTCTAATGGTCTCTAGAGATAAAATCTAGTGCTTCGAGCACTAAAATGAAAATCCTAAACAATTTTTAATGAAATGAAGCAGGAAGTAAATCCATGAATTTTAGCACGTTTGTCGAGATGAAGGTCTTTTGAAGATAATTTATTTATTGCTTGCTAAGGGAGCGTAAGACTTCATTAGAGATTTGGTCGCGAAAAGTGTTGAGTTCACCTAATGAGGTGAGTGGAAGTGAGGAGTAGGGGTTGTTCCAGGGGGGATTTTCATGGTCTTTAAAAGAGGGGTGCCACATCCAAAAAGTATCATTTTCTTTCCAAGGACCTTTGAGTTGCCTTCGGATCCGCTCAGACATGATAATGTTGATTTGATAGAGCAATATGAGATCAAGAAGGTCTTTCTCTCCCAGGGGAAGAGAGGAATCATCGATCAAAACTAAAAATTTAACTTGAGACCAATCATTTAAACGCCAGCGGGGAGAGCGAGGTTTAAATTGACTCCAAACTTGCCGGTATTGTTGGCGAATGATATTTTTATTGCGGGTTGATAGTTGATCCCAATTCCATAACTCAATCCTATTTTCAATCCGTCTTAAGATCAGGTGCGCCAACACTTGCCATCCCGTGCCTGTGACATCAGGAGTAGGAAAGACCCAGAGATTAGAGTACAGAGCCACGGGATGAGTGTCTCCATAGAATCCATCAACGGATGGTTGAGTGTCCCAGAGAGCAGAGGTTTCACTGGAATTGCTTTTTTCGCGGGAAGATTCAGTTTTTGTAGACGCGTTGTCGGAGTGGGAGGTTAAAAAATGATTTCCATAGTTGAAAAGAGAATGATCAAACAGACTTTGAAAGGCTTTAATCCAAAGCGAAAAGCTCCAGCTTTTGAGTGGCCAGGGAGAATGAGTGAGATAGCTTTGGGGGAGTGCTCGCACAAGGCTCATCAATGCTCCTAGTCCGGCGAGCTGTCGAGAGTTTGTGGTTGTTGAAAGCAGGAGATGAAATTGCGGCGAAGACAATTGAATCAACCAGGGGACCAATCTTGTTATTTCTAGGGGAGAAAAAGATTCAAAGCATTGGAGCACTTCTACATAAGGATCGCTGAAGTCAATACTTTGCTTTTGAGTGAGAACCTTAACTTGGTAAGAGTTTTTTGTAATCTGGATTAGCTCTTCAAGTTCTGAGTTCCATTGAGGAGCGATAAATACCAGCGTTGGTCCCATTTTATGACCCTCGTAAAATATGCATGAGTCGATCAATCACCCGACGATTCGCCTCGGGAATGGTTCTCGTTTTGAGTTCTTCAGGATAAATCCATTCAATTTGGGAGTGATGAAGTGGTTTGGGTTCTCCCTTCCAATAAGTGATTTCGTAAAATAAAATCAAAATGCCAACATCCTCGTAAGAGTGGGTTACTGCGAGTTGAAGATTTCCGATTTGAGCTTCAATGCCGATTTCTTCTTGAAGCTCTCGGGCTAGTGCAACTTCTGGAGATTCACCTAATTCAATTTTACCTCCAGGAAATTCCCATTGACCTGCGAGGCTGTGATCCTCGGGGCGTTGACCAACTAAGATTTGTGGACCTTTTTTAAGGATGCCAGCAACAACAGGAATCCAATGTTTTTTTACTTTCTTGTGTTTTAATGCCATAGTTGTTTTACCACATTTCGAAAAAAGAAAGGCCCACTGTAAATGAGCGCTGAATAAACTTGGATAAGATCTGCGCCTTGATTGAGTCTCCACATCACTTCTTCAGAATCTAAAATACCTCCTGCTGAAATAATCAATAAATCTTTTTTATTTTCACCGAGATGAGACATCGCTGTCATTAGGGATTGCCTTGATAGTAATTTGAGAGGTTCACCAGAGACCCCTCCCTCGGATTGAGGGTAGGGAAGTGCAAGGGGGCGTTGAAGAGTCGTATTGGTGAGAATGAAACCATCCATTTTTTCTTGCAATCCGATATCAAGGCAGTCTTTGAGCTGGTCGCTGGAGAGATCTGGACTTAATTTTAGAAGAAGGTTCTTTTGAGAGGCTTCTTGGCGCAGCCCTGCGAGGAGTCCTTTGAGTTGGTTGTTTTGTTGAAGGTCTCGGAGACCCGATGTGTTGGGGCTACTGATATTAATAACAAAGGTGTTAGAGCACGGAGCTAAAATTTGGAGGGCTGCTTTGTAGTCGCGAAGAGCATCCTTGTTATCTGTATTTCGATTTTTTCCAATATTAATCAATAAAGGGACTTTGAGCTTTGAAGCTATTTTTAAAAGATGGTCTTTAGTGGACTCGGCCCCTGCATTTGGGAATCCCATTTTGTTCCAGAGAGAAAAAGATTTAGGATCTCTATCAATTATCAAGCCGGAGTTAGGCCCTTGAGGTTTGGGAGTGATCGTACCAACCTCTAGGAATCCAGCGCCTAATTGTTGCCAGTGGAGCAAAGAGGAACCTTCTTTGTCCACTCCTCCGGCGATACCAAGGGGGTTAATAAAATCAAGATTTTTCCATCGCAAAGACTTCCAGCGAACAGGCTTTTGACCGCTAAACAATGTGGCTAGAGGAAGAAGAAGAGGAGCCATTGAATGAGACCACTTTGGTGGCAGCCAAAGCCAGGGCTTCATCGAGGATAGAGTCCTCGGAGAAGCATGGCTTTTTCCAAACGTTTAATGGCCACGCCCATGGCTGCAGACCGCATATCCACCTTTTTTTCATGAGCTGTTTTGTAAGTCGTATCAAAGGCTTTAATGATAATGGATTTTAATTTGTCATTGATGTCATCTTCTTCCCAAAAGAAAGACATAATGTCTTGAACCCATTCAAAATAAGAAACGATTACTCCACCACCATTGGCGATAATATCTGGAGCTACAAAAACTCCCATTCGATGAAGGATCTTTGTTGCATTGATGGTGACAGGTCCATTAGCCCCCTCGACGATGATTTTGGCTTTAATGTTGTGAGCATTTTTTTCGTCAATCACACCGTCTAAAGCACAGGGTAAAAGCGCATCGACCGGAAGAAAGAGCAATTCTTCATTAGTGATTTCCTTAGCGCCAGGAAAGCCTTTCAAAGTTTTTTGTGTTTCAAAATGGAGTTTCAGTTGTGGGATGTTAAGGCCATCACCATTAAAAATTCCACCATCAACATCTGAAACAGCAATGACCTTAGCTCCACGTTCAAAAGCACAGAGAGCGGCATGAGAACCTACGTTTCCGAATCCTTGAATAGCGATTGAAGAACCGCTGATTTTACGTCCTTGAGTTTCAAAAGCTCGTTCGGTGGTAAAGATGACACCCAACCCTGTTGCGCCTACACGGCCAAGAGTTCCGCCAATTTCCACGGGCTTTCCAGTAACAACTCCTGGTTGAGTGAATCCCCCTTGTTCTTGTGAGTAGGTATCCATCATCCACGCCATAGTTTGAGCATCTGTCCCTACATCAGGAGCTGGAATATCTTTGGTAGGGCCAATGAAAGGAGCAATTTCGGATGTGTATCTGCGAGTCAGGTTTTGTTTTTCAGTTCGAGAAAGGACACGAGGATCTATTGTGATACCTCCCTTGGCTCCTCCATAAGGCAATCCTAGAACAGAGTTTTTAAAGGTCATAAGAGCTGCAAGTCCTGCCACTTCTCCCAAGTCTACATTCTGATGGTAACGAACTCCCCCTTTGTAAGGGCCAAGAGTGGCATTGTATTGCACCCGGTATCCCATGTAGACTTTAACAGAGCGGTCATCCATTCGCACAGGGACCGCGACAGAGATGCATTTTCGCGGAACTTTGAGCCGATTGATGATATTGGAATCAATATTCATCAGTTGAGCGGCTTCATCAAGCCCTTGAGCAGCGTTAAGAAATAAGGGATGATTGAGAAAGTCAGGAGCGAATATTTTGCCATTGGATTCATGGGGGGTTGCTTGGTTCATAAATAAATTTCCTTTTTAGTCGTTCTGATGTTGTATAAAGTACTAGATTCTATTGTGCATTTTAGCAGATTAAGTTTATGAAGTAATACTCACAAAGTCGAGTAGGAAAAAAGAAGTGGAAATAAATATGGTTAAAAAAATAGCAATTGAAAACTTGAAAGCAAGTATTTTAGAGAAGGTTAGCTATTTCAAAGGCAAAAAAGTTCTTATTGTGGGAGATATTGGCATCGACGAGTACGTTTTAGGCCAAGTGCGGCGTATCTCTCCGGAAGCTCCTGTTCCTGTTTTGGAAGTGGAGCAGGAAGATTCAAGGTTAGGACTATCTGCAAACGTAGCACAAAACATAATAAGTTTAGGTGGGGTTCCTTACTTGGTATCGGTGATAGGCAAAGATGTGGGAGCGAAGGCTTTGAGCAATCTTTTAACGGAAAATCAGATCCATCTTAAGTACCTTGTGGAGGATCCTCAGCGGCCAACGACGCGTAAGACCAGGGTGATGGCCAAACATCATCACTTAGTTCGCGTGGATTATGAGCTGCGCCAGTATTTAGATGATAAAATCAGAAGCGAAGTTTTGAAGCAAATTGAAACTTTAATGCCCCAGATGGACATTGTGATTTTACAGGACTATGCCAAAGGCGTCGTGGAACAAAAATTGGTGGAAAAAATCGTGGAGACCGCTCACTTTCATCATAAATTAGTTTTGTTGGATCCTCACCGGGATCAACCTCTGGCAGGCTACAAGGGCGTTGATCTTTGTAAGCCAAACTTTGATGAAGCGTTGGCTCTCGCGGGTGTTAGCTTTGAGGAGTTTAAAATAAATAAAAATAGCTTACTAGATGTTGGGGAGAAGCTTCGCCAAGCTCTCGGCTCTCAATGGCTTGTGTTAACCCAAGGAAAAGAAGGAATGACTATTTTTGATGGTGAGGCCATTCGCCAAGTATCTACGGTTGCTCGTCAGGTTTTTGATGTGACGGGAGCGGGGGACACGGTCATTGCCACTCTGGCGCTTTCGTTGGCGGGAGGCCTCAGTATTGAGGAAGCTTGTGTTCTATCCAACTTTGCGGCAGGCGTAGTGGTTGGCAAGGTTGGTTGCGTCCCGTGCCCTCTCGAGGAATTAATTGAATACATCAATAATCACACGCTGGACGTGTGATTAAATCGGATAAAGTCTAAAAACAGCATTGAAGCCATTTTTTAAAGTAACAAATTTTGTTTATATTTGGCCTTTTTTGCTTAAGAGGGGTCTTTTAAATCGCATATGAAGTGAGCAGGGAAAGGGTTTGTCTGAAACTAAATAGGAATTGTTTTTGCATGCTTTTTTGGGATGTTTAAAATTCAAAAAAGACCTCTACTTACAATTGTTGTCATTTGTTTTTTTCAACTGGTTGCTTTAGCTATCTCTAAATCAAAAGAGATTCCACTTTATCTTTCTTATGAGCAAAGACTTGTTTTGTCGTATTTGGTTCAGGCAGCTGGGTCCACGAACGAAGAGAGAAATGATTTGTCCCAGAGGTTTTATAATCTTGTTTTAAAGCATGCTGAGGAAGCTCGCATTGAAACGGTCAAGGTCCATTCAATAGAAGCTTTTTTAGAAGTATTTCGGGGAGAATGGCCGAATTCATTGAGCCTGGAAGAAGATTTGAAAATCATAGAGTCAAAGAATCCAAGACGATTGATCCGCTATCAGGCGAGTAACAAGGGATTACAAGAGCAAATTGAAAAATACCTCCAATTTCAACAGAAGAAAGTGAATGAAGTCATTGTTCGATCATTATTAGCAGGTGCTGATGATTACGTGGAAAAAAATCACAATGATACCGAATCTCGTCAAAATTGGCAAAGTATGAAGCCAGAAGCAAAAAAGAATTTAACTCATTTTTTTGAATTATTTGAAAATCAAAATAGAGATGGAACGTTGGGCTTTTCGGAATTTGATTTGCAGAAGTTACAATCCCTCTTATCAAAAGAGAATGGGGCGGTATTTTCTTTATCAACCTTGGATATGGTTTTTAAAATCAGTGGAAATCATATTTTGCAGTCCATGAGCATGATTGATCGATCAGGAGAGTATGTTACAAAAGAATTATCCTCTGTTGGCAACCCGGTCGTTCGTCGACTGCTTTCACTGCTCATTCAGGAGTACTATCAAAAAATCCCATTGAGTTGGAAGAAAGAAATAGTTTCTCAGGTTCTTGGCGGAAACATCGAAATGAAGCCCATCGACATTTTTAGTATTATGGTGCAAAATAGTGGGCCCACCCTGCAAAAAATATTTCAATTAGGTTCTATTTTTCCGGATATTCCACCAGAGCTTGAAAGTGTTTTAGTGAAGCTACAAAATTCGGTACGAGCTGTTCCTGACTTTAAAGTTCAAGAAATCTTTTTAACAGAGTACAAAAACTACGAAATTATTTCATATAAGAAAAATCCTTGGACAGGGACGGTGAATCAAGTTCATCCAGGAAGAGTCGTCGATCCAGAAACAAAAAAAGCAGTTGATGTTGCTATTGGGTTTATTAAACCAGGTGTTTGGGAAAAGCTAAAAAAAGAAAAAGAAATTATCCCTCGTGTAGTTGATGTTATAGATAAGGATCCGGTTTTGCGCGCACTGGGTGCGCCTCTGATTGGACCTAATATTGCTGATATCATGGAAACTATTAAAAAAGAATTTGATTTAGTTCAAAAATTTGAAAATCATAAAGAGGGCATTGTTGGTTACAGTGGAAGACATTTTTGGACAGAAATTGATGGGTTTAAATTTAAAGTGACCTTTGACGTGCCAGGTTTAATCAAGCCGATGGAATCTATTCATTCTACTCAATTGATTGTTTCAAAGTTAGCACAAGGTTCTTCTTTGCAGCAGGCTACTGAACCTTACAATGATATGCTCCCCAATTTATCTCGTAAAATTTTTGATACAACTGCAAAATTATGGAC
The DNA here is from genome assembly GCA_963170155.1 of Bdellovibrionota bacterium. GTDB lineage: Bacteria > Bdellovibrionota > Bdellovibrionia > Bdellovibrionales > Bdellovibrionaceae > CAUJGP01. Next base: position 173,026 of record CAUJGP010000021.1, read on the forward strand.
TCAAGTGGGTCTTTTTGAAACAGGTTTTTTTCATATAGATCTTCACCCAGGTAACTTACTAGTTCAAATTCTTGATGCTGAAATTAAAGTTACGATATTGGATTTTGGAATGGTTGAAAAAATTAACAAAGATTATAGAGCAAATTTTTTCATTCTAGGAGCTGGTATTGAGTTATTGAAAAGCAGTATCATTGCCAAGGCTCTGTGGAATCTCAGTGAGAAAGAGGAAAATAAGATCAATTTTAAAAATTTTGTAGAAATGGTGAATAAAAGAATTCAGCAACTTCAGGGTCAGACTCTAGTTTATAATACAGAACAATGGTTGGCTTGGGCGACTCAAGTGGGTATTAAATTCGATTCGAAATTTTTAAATTTTCAAAGAGGGGCGATTTTTATTAATGAATCGTTGAAGAAAAACTCAAGTGATTTAAGTGTCCTTAGTATGATAGCGGCTTTGGCTAAAGCCTATCCATTGAAAAGCTGGGAATATTTGCGTGGTGGACCAAACTCTATAGATACTGTGGATCTTTACCAATTAGCAATGAAACAACTTTTAAATCAAAGCCGCGTTATTGAAAATCGCAATTTATCAAAAAAGAAAAACATGGAGATTGAAGGGAAAGATAAAGAGGGTTTGTCTATGAACAAGATCTCAACAAATTTTGAACTATTTAATAAAAAAATGAAGGGTCAAGAAGTTGTGAGGTGCCAAGCTCTTTTCAAATGAAACCATAGTTTGCTTAAGCTTGACACCTTTACTTTGAAAATGAATATCCCGCGGCTAATTTAGTGGCACACAGACTTAAAAGTAACCTTCTTCCTCGTCATCGTCATCATCGTCGTCATTGTCATCATCATCGTCGTCGTCATCGTCATCATCATCGTCGTCAGACATTTCATCTTCTTCAAGAGTTTCAAAAACATCGTCGTCATCTCCATCCTCATCACCATCTGAAGAAGCTGACCATTCATCGTCGCCACCTTCTTCTTCAAGGTCCATTTCCATATCTTCTACTTCGTCAAATTCCCCTTCTACACTAAAGTCCGAGCTTGTATCTTCACTGATAATATCTTCAATGGAAGGTGCTGCTGGTTTTTTTTCAGCTTTTGGAGTTTTTGTGAAGGAAGCTGCAGCTGCTGATTTTGTTGCTTTGGATTTCTTCTTAGCTGTTTTTTTGGGGGATGATTTCTTCGCTTTAACGGCTTTTTTAGCCGGTTTTTTACCGGTTTTTTTCTTTGTTGGTTTTTTTACAGCTTTCTTTGCTACTTTTTTTGTGGCTTTTTTAACAACTTTTTTTGTGGCTTTTTTAACAACTTTTTTTGTTTTTTTAGCTACTTTCTTCGTAGACTTTTTCTTTTTTGCCATGATTGAGCTCCTATTATAATAATGGTTCGGATGTAAATAGCCTATACTCTAACGGTCGAAAATGTAAATCAAATTTCTAAAAAAAAGAGCCCAGGATGGGGCCTGAGCTCAAGGGGAATTAGTATCTATGGTTAGCCAATCAATTGAAGAGCAAGTAGATTGATACCATTGGGTTGTGATGGCGTTGGGGTGGAGGCATTTAATAAAATTGTGTTTCGAGTTAATTCCGCGGAAGCTTGAGCAACGTCTGTATCTTGAATTCGAGAATTAGCAGAACCTAAGCTTTCTTCTTGAACTCCTAAATTATCAATTGTAGAGGTCAGTGTGTTTTGAAGAACTCCCCGATTTGCTCTCAAGCCATTGACGGTTGTTTAAGCAGTATCAAGATACCCTAATCCAGTTTGAGCCCCGCCTTTCGTCGTATAATCGAGATCTGCAAGACCAAGAGCGTCGATTTTTGCATTGGATTGGCCAGCATCAAAAGAGATTCGATCCTCTGTCTGATGATTGAAAATTCCCTCCTAAAAATCAAAAGTAGAGCTTGTACCATCAATTAATTTTGTGGAACCTCAAGTAGTTACACTGGCAACTCTTAGCGTTTCTTCTTTGAGTTATTGAACTTTTGTAGTGATGGAACTTTAATTTTATTTATTATTTCATCCATGAGCTTCTCCCACTTGATTTATTGGGAAGAGAGTTTGACTTCGATTAGGATTGTCGATGATGGGGTTCGGCTTGAACCAGTCGCTTTCAGTCCGGTACTCCTACTCAAAGATTTGACGCGACAATAGAAGACAAGAAATGCTCTAGAAAGAGACTGTTGATTGAGGAGTCTAAAGTCTTGATAAAAGGGGGTTAATCAATTTCTAAGAAGCGGCAAAAGGCCATTTTTCCATTGAGGTGATAAGTTTTTAAATTGGTTTCTCTGCGATGAGGTTCCTGGGGATAGCCTAGAGTGCACTTTTCTGTTGAGGGTGAAAAATGGGAGCATTGCTCGCAACAATAGATGAAATCATATTTTAAAAAATCATTGGGGTTCACGGTATCCAGGCGGATGGAAGGACGGAGCCTTTTTGGGGTTGGAGGAGTCGATGAATTTGATTTTTTTCGTGGAGAAAGATCCATTGACAAAGTCCTTTGTAAACTCAACTTTAACTTAATGGCATTGAGCTCAATATATTTTTGCGTATGTGGTTTCAAGCCATTGTTTGGCATTATTTGCTGATATGTCAATGTAGGAGGAATTATGAGTCAAGATCAAGAGAAAATGACCAGAAAAAGCCAAGAAGCTATGCAAGAAGCGGCGCGATTGGCGACGGTCAAAGAACACGCTCAGGTGGAGCCTGAGCATTTACTCCTTGCGATGATAGATCAAGAGGGAGGGATTGTTCCGCGTCTTTTAGATCGTATTAGAGCCAATCAATCTCAGGTGCGGACAGAACTGCATCAGCGTATGGAAAAAATGCCAAAGGTTTCTGGGGGAGCGGCACAGAGGTATGCCAGTCCGAGACTGGTGAAGGTTTTTTCGAGCGCAGAAGCGGAAGTCAAACAGATGGGGGACTCTTTTATCTCAACAGAGCATTTTCTTATTGCTCTATTGAAAAGTTCAGATTCTGATCTCAAAAATTTATTTCAGCGAATGCAAATTAAACTAGAGCCCATTCTTAATGCAATTCAAGAAATGAGAGGAAGTCAAAAAGTGGTCGATGATGATCCAGAAAATAAATATGAGGTTTTGCTCAAGTATGGGCGTGATTTAACTCAATCGGCAGCAGAGGGAAAGCTCGATCCTGTTGTTGGTCGCGATGAAGAGATTCGCAGAGTCATTCAAGTTTTAAGTCGTAGGACCAAAAATAATCCTGTGCTGATCGGAGAGCCTGGTGTGGGTAAAACTGCGATAGCGGAAGGGCTTGCAGTAAGAATCATCAAAGGGGATGTTCCAGAGGTTTTGAAAGATAAAAAGTTGATTGCTTTGGATTTAGGCGCCCTGGTTGCTGGTGCTAAGTATCGAGGGGAATTTGAAGATCGTTTAAAAGCTGTGATTAAAGAGGTTACAAGCTCCGAAGGTCATATTATTTTGTTTATTGATGAGTTGCATACTTTGGTGGGAGCGGGAAAAACCGATGGCGCCATGGATGCGGGCCAATTATTGAAACCAGCTTTAGCTCGAGGGGAATTGCGGTGTATTGGAGCGACAACGCTGGATGAATACAGAAAATACATAGAGAAAGATGCGGCTTTGGAAAGACGTTTTCAAACGGTTTTGATCGCAGAGCCCTCTGTTGAGGATGCCATTACAATCTTGCGTGGCCTCAAGGAAAAATATGAAGTTCACCATGGGGTCAGGATCACGGATTCTGCCATTGTTGCCGCGGTGAAACTTTCTCACCGCTACATTACGAATCGATTTTTACCAGATAAAGCCATTGATCTTATTGATGAGGCAGCCAGTCGCTTAAGCATTCAGATTGGGAGTGTTCCTGTGGAAATTGATGAGGTTGATCGCAAGGTAATGCAATTAAAAATCGAGCGAGAAGCCTTGAAAAAAGAAACTGAAGACGCTGCCCTGGAGAGGTTGCAAATTGTTGAGAAGGAAATTCAAGAGCTGCAACAACGAGGGCAAGAGTACCGAGAACTGTGGCAGGCCGAAAAAATGGGAATTGATGATTTGAAAAAAACGAAGGCTGAAATTGAGGCCACTCGAGTTGAAATTGAGCGTTGTGAAAGAGAGAGCCAGCTGGAGCGCGCCGCTGAATTGAAATATGGAAAGCTTCCTGAGCTGGAAAAAAGGTTGAAATCCGTTACTGAGGAGATTGAGAAGAAGGCGGGTCAGGATCGCATGCTCAAAGAAGAAGTCGGCCCTGAGGAAATCGCTGAAGTCGTCGGAAAGTGGACAGGCGTTCCTGTACAAAAAATGTTGGAGAGCGAGTCTGCAAAACTATTAACAATGGAGAGTCAATTGCGTTCACGAGTTGTTGGACAAGATCAAGCTCTCACTGTGGTTTCTGATGCCATTCGAAGAGCTCGGGCTGAAATTTCTGATCCCAATAAACCCATTGGAACATTTATGTTTTTAGGTCCAACAGGAGTCGGAAAAACGGAGACAGTGAAGGCTCTGGCTGAGTTTCTTTTTGATGATGATCAGGCCGTAGCTCGTATTGATATGAGTGAGTACATGGAAAAACATTCTGTATCACGATTGATTGGAGCTCCTCCTGGTTATGTCGGCTATGAGGAGGGAGGGCAGCTCACCGAGATTGTGAGGCGACGTCCTTATACTGTTGTGCTGTTGGATGAAATTGAGAAGGCGCATCCCGATGTCTTTAATATTTTATTGCAGGTTTTGGATGAAGGACGCTTGACCGATGGGCAAGGACGCACTGTGGATTTCAAAAATACAGTGTTAATTATGACATCGAATATGGGCTCTCATTATCTCATAGATCCCACTCTTTCGGAGGCCCAAAAAATGAAAGCGGTGCAAGAGACATTGCGGAGTCATTTCCGCCCCGAATTTTTGAATCGTATCGACGAAATCGTTAATTTTAAACCTTTAGGTCGAGAGCAAATAAAATTGATTGTGAAGATCCAGTTGAATGCAGTGGTGGAGCGTCTCAAAGAGAGAAAAATAAACTTTATTTTTGAAGAAAGTGCTGTTGAGGAACTTTGTGAGAAAGGGTTTGATCCCCAGTACGGAGCTCGCCCTCTCAAAAGGGTTATTCAGTCAGAAATTTTAAATCCGTTGTCGAAAGAGCTCATTGCAGGTCACTTTAAGGCGGGGGATATTGTTAAAGCTAAGGTGCGAGAAGTTCCTTCTATTGAGGGAGGGAGAATTCAATTAGTTAAAGAGTCGCCTTAGGGATTGGATTGTTTATCTGCTAAAGCATGATAGGCCAATGTAATTCTATGCACTGTAATGAGTATTCAACGGCTTAGTTTTTTCTGTTTTTTGAAGGCTTCATGTTCAATGATGAATTGATTTTTCAAAATGAGTTAAAGAAAATAAAAAAAGCGACCTGGAGGGGGGGTACCAGGCCGCTTAAGGGGGGGTACCTTTATACTAGAGCAAGGGGTATGCCAGCTTTTAATACTGATAAATAAGCTTTCAATGAGTTCTTTTTGACAAAAAAGGGCATTCACTTTTTTACAACTGTTATTTTTTCTCCTTTTTATTTTTAAAATTTAAATAATTTCTATTGTTTATGCAAGGGGTGACAAAACGGGCTTGGTGAGGCCGAATAATGCCCTCTTGTTATATGTGAAAAAGTCTACTACGACCTGTCTCAGAAAGAATCACGTCTCAGTTGTCAGGTGATTCAAGATGTAAGAATGCATTAGGAGAAATAATTATGGCTAGTATCGTTGAAAACAATAAAAATTTTGTGAGTGTAAGCAATACCGTCGTTAAGAGAAGTTTACTTATGATTTTTATAACTGCGAGTATTGGTAGTGTTACTGCCATGGCTTCATCAGGGATTGAAAATGAGATTCCGGTGGTTGAAGCAGAAGAAGCCTTAGCCAAATCTGAAGCTGCAAGACAGGAGTCCGCTGAAGCCCAAAGAGAGATGGAACAAGAGCGGTTGAACTCCAATGAAGTGATGTCAAAAGCCAAAGCGGCCATTAGACAGGCTGAGCAAGATGAGAACATCGCGATTAAGAGCCGATTGGCGACAGAAAAATTTATTGCTACGATGAAGCAACAAAATGCTCAATTACAAGCGAAAAAAAAATTAGCTGAGTCAAATGTAAAAAAAGCATCCAACGCGTTGTCTGTTGCGGAAAAGCACAAGGAAAAATTAACATCAACGAATACTCAGTTGACGGATCGCCACCGTGAATTAACAGCGCAAATCAAAGAGTACCAGAAGCAAGAAAAAGCACTGTCTGCTGAAGTGCGAAAATTGAAATTGCAAAGAGAGCGACAAATCAAGCTTAATAAAACTTTACAACAGAGATTAAGTCAGTCGAAAGCGCGAGTTAAAAATCTTCAAGCCACGCGCGGATCTCTCTCTAAAGGACGATAAGGATAAAGCTTCCAAGGATAATTCTATACACGCCAAACCATTGGAACACGCCGTTTTGACGACTGACCAGGGACACAAAACTGCGAATGGCTAAGATGGCGAAGACAAAGGAAAGCGCGAGGCCAAGAGCAAGGGATAAAATTTGAGATTGTTCGATCGTAGGGTAAAGTTTTACTGTTTTGAGAACAGTAGCTCCAGCCAGAGTGGGCAGAGCCAGAAAAAAAGAAAACTCTGTGGCTTGGCGCTTGTCCATATTTAAAAGTAGGCCTCCAATGATAGTTGCTGCTGATCGGGAAACTCCCGGAATGAAAGCAAGACATTGAAAAAGTCCGATCAGAAGACAACTTTTGTAATTTAAGTCTTGAATATGCAATTTAGGGTGCGCTGAAGTCTCTGGGAGCTTTCGATCGATAATGATGAGAACTGCTCCTCCGATCAGCAAGGCCCAAGCGACAATTGTGATGCTCGAGAGAATTTGATCAATATGATCTTTTACAAGCAGTCCAATAATGGCAGAGGGTAAAAATCCAATTCCAATTTTTAAATAAAATTTATAGTCAATCGGCAAAAATTTCTTCCAGTAAAGGGCAAGGACCGCGAGAATGGCTCCAAACTGAATGATCACGTTGAATTGAGTTGTGAATGAACTCTCAATATTTAAGGCATGGGAAGCGATGATGAGATGGCCCGTAGAGGAAACAGGTAAGAATTCTGTAAGTCCTTCGATCAATGATAAAATGAAAATATCTAAAAAAGTCATAAAATAAAATTCCTTCATGTTAGGATATAAATTAATTTTATATGCGTTGTAAGGCTTGATGACTTGCAACAGCAAAATTAAAGATATTTAAAAAAGTCTTTGTCAAAACAATTTTGATAACTAATTCTTTCGTTTACAACACTAAGGAGGGGAAATCTTATGTTTAAACAATTATTATTATTCACAGCGGCTTTGTTCGCGTCAGCGGAATTGCTCGCGGTTGAGTATCTTGTAAAGTACAAATCTTCAGCGATTGGTTACTCTCAAGTTCTTTCAATGCATGGTTTAGCCGTTGAAGATACGAATGTGGATGCTTCATTGATGAAGGTCAATATTCCAAAAACTAATGAAGCAGAAGTTTTGGCTCAACTATACCGACAAGAGGGAGTCGAGTACGTTGTACCAAATGCAAGGGTTTACGCTTTTGCAGCGCCACTTGATCCATACGCTCTTCAAGAGCAGTGGCATATCGCGAAGGTTCGAGCAGAAGAAGCTTGGGCTAAGGCTGGTAACAAAGGTTCTAAAAAAGTAACCGTTGCTGTCATCGATACAGGAGTTGATTACACTCATCCATCACTCAAAGATAATATGGTCGGTGGTTACGATTTTAACTCTAATGATGATGATCCGATGGATGTCACAAGCTCTCAAAATCCTGGTCATGGAACTCACTGTGCTGGAATCATTGGAGCCACAGGTGTTGTTGAAGGCGGAACAATTGGAATTAGCCCAGAAGTTTCTATTATGCCTATTCGTTTCTTGAATGAAAGAGGCGGCGGCGATTTTAACAATGGGATTAAGGCGATCGACTATGCTATTTCTAAGAAGGTAGATGTTATCTCAGCAAGTTGGGGTGCAGCTATTTCAAGAACTCAAGCTCAGCCACTTATTGAAGCTATTGAAAGAGCGACAAAAGCGGGAATTATTTTTGTTGCAGCGGCAGGAAATGATGGAAAGAACAATGATGGTTATGAAGTCTATCCTGCTAACGCCAATGTAGAAGGATTTATTTCTGTTGCAGCGTCTGGTCCTCAAGATGAAAAACCACAATGGTCAAACTATGGACCTAAAATGGTTCATTTGGCTTCTCCTGGTTTGAATATTGTAAGTACTTTGCCAAAAGGTAAACATGATAAGATGTCTGGAACGTCGATGGCAGCTCCTCTTGTTTCTGGCTTAGTGGCTTTCTTAAAAGCTCAGGATCCAAGTTTGACTGGTTCTCAAGTCATTTCAATTCTTCAAACTACAGGTGCTGATGTAAGCATTCAAACTCAGTGTAACTGTCGTATTGATGCCTTTGCTGCTACAGAAATGGTTGTAGACAAAAAAATGTATTTGGTTCCTACAGCGGGAACTTTCAAGAGTAATGATACTGTAAAACTTCAAAGCTACAATGCTGTTGGAGATGTTCAGTACCAAAGCTCGAATGAAGCTGTTTTAAAAATTGCTACCGATGGCACAATGACAGCTGGTCAAAATGGTGATGCTGTGATTACAGCCGTTGACTCTAATGGAAGTAAAGTTTCTTCTCGAACTTTCCACGTTGGTGCTACAACGACAAATCCAGAACCAACGCCGCCAGGAGACTGTCCTTTCGAAGACCCTCTTACTTGTATGGCCGTTTGTATTATCATGCCTGATGCACCATGGTGTTCTATGCAATAAGAAGTCAGAGGACAGAAGACCTCTGATGATATGATACAAAGAATTAAAGAAGAAGTCCCTAGTGCAGAATGTGCTAGGGACTTCTTAGTTTTCTGAGTTTAAATCTGGTTTTTGTTAGTGATCTTTAAAACTACAAATAAGACTGCTTTGCAACTGTCCGGCAGTAATTATGTAAGAAGAGCTGCTATTTACTTTTCTTCAGGTGACGTTGGTGGATGTTTTTTATTTCTGTCTAAGATTTTTTTGACCTTTACACCATAGGCCCAACCTACGGTGATAATAAATTTAAGAGTTACTACGGTTAAAATAAGTTGAAGAGAAACCCATTTTTCAACCCACATCCAGAATAACAGACCATAGATAACAATAGAGCTTATCATAAAAAATAAAAAAAGCTGATAACCCACTGTGAAGCTCCTTTCGTCGTCTTCATCATTCTCTTTAAATCTACTTTAATAGCGAGTCACTGTTGCTGAATATCCTTTTAATGTCTCGATACCGGCTGGCTGCGGCTACGATTTTGTTGAAAGAGCGGCCGTTCTCACTTTTTCAATGACTTGCTTCAAGATGGCTTCACTCATATCTGGATATATGGGAATGCTGATAACCTCCTGAGCCGCTTGTCGAGCTTTTACAAGGTGTGAAGTATCGCCGGCTTGTTTTTGATAGGCTGGTTGATCTGGCATGATCATTGGATAGTGAATACTTGTTGGCACTCCAAGTTCTGTTAATTTTTTCTGAAAGGCATCTCGGTGAGTAGAGCGAAGTGTATACTGGGCCCAAGCGCTGATCCGATCTGATTTTACATGAGGAGTGTACACCTCGTATTGCGAGAGTTCTTGAAAAGCTTGATGATAGTCTTTGGCAATGCGATCTCGTTGTTCGAGCTCCCAAGAGTAACGTTCTAATTTAGCAAGAAGAATAGCGCATTGGAGTGTGTCCAGGCGGGCATTTAATCCAACACGAGTATGATAATAACGCTTTTCAGATCCATGCTCTCGAATTTCTTTCATTGCTGTGTTGATTTTTGAGTCGTTAGTGAAAATGGCTCCCCCATCCCCATAGCAACCGAGAGGTTTTGCGGGGAAAAAACTTGTGCCCGCATAATCAGAACAAGCCCCGCTTTTTTGATTTTTATAAGTTCCTCCAAAGGATTGGGCCGCATCTTCAATAACAAAAAGACCATGCTTTTGAGCAATAGCATTGATCTCATCCATGTCAGCCACCTGACCATAGAGAGACACGGGCATAATGGCCTTTGTTTTAGGCGTGATGGCCTTCTCCAGTTGTGAGACATCCATATTGAAAGTTTTTAAGTCAATATCCACATATACGGGCTTCGCACCAGCAAGCACAATGACTTCAGCTGAAGCGATGAAAGAAAAAGCCGTTGTAATAACCTCATCTCCCGCTTGAATACCTAACGCCATCAGGGGAATTAACAGAGCGTCTGTTCCATTGGCACAGGCAATAGCGTGTTTTGCTCCCGTGAATTTTTCAAGAGCTCGTTCTAATTCACTGACTTCAGGGCCATTAACAAACGCTCCATGATCCAGAACTTTTTGAATACGCTCATGAATGGGGCCTTTTAATGCCTGATATTGAGTTTTTAAATCAATAAAAGGAATTGATGGAATGTTGGTACTCATAATTAATCCTTTATGAAATGGGTTTTCCAAATAAGATTTATTTGCTTTATCAGTGCGGGCATTTGAGAGAGATAAATAGAAGTGGGGCCATCGCAAAGTGCAGCTTCTGGGTTGGGGTGCGTCTCTACAAAAATTCCATCCACTCCGACCGCCATGGCGGCGCGAGCTAAGGCGGGAGCTAAATCTCGTCGACCCCCACTCGTTCCATGATTCGCACCAGGCATTTGGGTGGAATGGGTAATGTCCATGATGACAGGCTTTCCAAAGGCACGCATTTCCACTAAACCCGTCATGTCATTGATAAGCCTGTTATACCCAAATGAGGTCCCTCGTTCACATAATAAAATATTACTATTCCCTTGGGCTTCTGCTTTTTTCACAATCGCCGCCATATCCCATGGAGCCATGAATTGGCCTTTTTTGAGATGCATGACTTTTCCAGTCTTTGCGACTTCTACGACTAAATCTGTTTGTCGACAAAGAAAGGCCGGAATTTGAATGACATCGGCAATCTCCGCAACAGCTTCTACTTGTATGGTTTCATGGACATCAGTGAGGAGAGGGCAGCCTACCTTGGATTTAATTTTAGCGAGTTGCTGGAGCGCTGTTTTAAAACCAGGCCCTCGAAAGCTTCCCAGACTCTGGCGATTTGCTTTATCGTAGGAGCATTTTAAAATCCACGGGATTCCTTGTTCTTGAGTGATTTTTTTTAATTCTTGAGCCACCTCCAGAACCAAGCCTTCATCTTCAATAATATCGGGCCCTGCGAATAAAACCCATTTTTTGAGAGAGCCCCATTCTATAGGGCCTTGGTTGGTATTGAGCACGACAGGAGGGAGTGCTTGAAAGTGACTTTGTGAATCAAAAGTTTGAGAGGACGGATTGTTGGAGTTCGAAGGAGTTGTGTTATTTGTATTCATATACTCACAAAACTAACATACTTCGTTGGGGCCGCCAATAAATTTCATCAGGTCCGAGGGTTGTGTGGTTTTGATTGAGCAAGAATGAAGAGTGTTTGATTTCGATAGTTTTTAAATTTGCGATAGAGGATCGATGATTGCTTATTTATTGAATAATTTCTGATAAATCGGCTTATAAGAAACTCGACAAATGAATTTTCAAAATATAGTGTGGAATTTTGAAGTCTGAAAACTTAAATAGTCGCTGTTGCAAAGTCTATTTTCAATTTGGCGACATTGACTCAACAGAGAAGGGAACTAAGGGATGGCTCAAATTAGAGCAGAGAAGCAGGGTTTGTCTTCACATAAAAAGAAAAAAATATTAGTGCCAAGTTCTGCAAAAAAAATATCAAAAACATCCAAATTAAATCGTAAGCCTCAGTTTTATGGATTAGAAAAAGAGCTTCTTCTTAAAATCCATGATCTTATGGTACAGAGTCGTGCTTTAGAAGAACGCTTGATTAAAATTTACAAGGCTGGAGATGCTTATTTTTGGATTGGAGCTCCTGGGGAAGAAGCTTGGGCCGTTCCTCTTGGAATGCAGGTTCATAAAGGGCGTGGGCCTGAGTATGATTGGTTGCATTTGCATTATCGTGGAACTCCTACTTTGATTGCCATGGGAATGCCTATGGTTGACTCTATTCGTTTGATTATGAATCGAGCGACGGATGTTTGCACGGGCGGAAGAAATTTTTCTAATCACTATTGTTTTCCTGAATGGAACGTGGCGCCGGTATCTTCTCCCATTGAAGTTCAATATCTGCAAGCGCTGGGGACGGCTCATGTTCAAAAACGGCAGAACCGTTCGAAAGGAGTGACTATTGTCACTGGAGGAGATGCTGGAACCGCAGAAGGAGATTTTGCCTCTTGTTTGGTTTGGGCTTCTCGTAAGGGGTTCGAGCTGCCGATGCTTATAACGGTGCAAAATAACCGTTGGGGCATCTCAACCAACTATGAAGGGCAGCACGGGGAGAGTCAAATTTCTGATCGGGCTCGCGCCTTTAATATGCCCGCTCAAACCATCAATGGGAATGACCCTGTTGAATCCTATATTAAAATTCAAGAAGCCATGACCTATATTCGAACAAAACGAAAACCTGCTTTTATCGAAGCGCTTGTCTCCAGACTCTATGGACACTCTTCGGCCAGTGGCGCTAATTTTATTAAGGATGAAGAGGATTGTTTGATTCGTTTTGAAAAAAAATTGATTGAGGCTGGTTATTTAAAGTCGGCAGAAGCGAAAACTCTTTTTGAAAACTATGAAGCAGAGGCGCAAAAAATTGCAGAATCCGTACGACAAGAGCCCTTTCCTGAATCATCGACACTTTGGGATCATACTTACGCAAATCATGAGAATGCAGATTGGAGAAATTTTTAATGGCAAATATGGCACAAGCCATTCGTATGGCATTGCATTTTGGTGAAGAACACTTGAATGTTAAAGATATTTTTGGACAAGATGTCGGAGCTCCCTTAGGCGGCGTTTTTACGGCAACTCAAGGCTTGAAAACCACTTGGAATACTCCTTTGGATGAGAGAGGCATCATTGGTATGGCCACGGGTATCGCCATGGCGGGTGATCGTTGCGTCGCTGAGATTCAGTTTTGTGATTATATTTTTAATACCATCGATTTATTAAAAATAGTGGGTAACACGTCTTGGGTTACGAATGGAAATTACCATCTTCCGATGGTGGTAATGACTCCTGTCGGAGCCGGAATACGTGGTTCCATTTATCATAGTCATTCTTTTGATGCATGGGCTTCACGGTTAGCGGGATGGAAAGTCGTCATGCCTTCGACTCCCATTGATGCTTATGGCTTATTGTTGTCGGCCATTGAAGATCCTAATCCTGTTTTATTTATGAAGCCCAAGGCTTTGATGAGAGTTCGAGGGGATGAATTGATTCCTGGAGAGCCGGAGTCGGAAAAAGAATTAAAAGGCATGATCGATGCCCCTATCGGAGATCGGAGCCAATGGAAGCCACGTTGGCCCCAACTTAGACATCATTCCATCCCTATTGGTAAAGCCAGCATCACTCGTTCGGGCGAACAGATCACTGTGGTTAGTTATGGCCGTCAGCTTTTGAACTGCAATCAGGTGGCGGATGCTTTGGGTGCGGAAGGATTATCTGTGGAGGTGATCGATCTCCGAACGATTTATCCCTATGACTGGAGTTGTATTAAAGAGTCTGTTCTAAAGACAAAACGTTTATTGGTTGTCAACGAAGACACAGAGGTTACTAATTTCGGGGAGCATTTAGTTTACCGCGCTGTTCAAGAACTCTTTTACCACTTATTAGCTCGTCCTCGTGTTTTAGCAGGTAAAAATGTGCCCGGAATTGGATTGGCTGCTGCTTTGGAGGATGCATCTGTTCCACAGTCTTCGGATATTGCTCAGGCAATCCGTGATATTTGTCGTGAGGAGCCCTAATCTATGAGCCGAGTTCATAAAAAAGGAGGGGATAGTGATCATGGTTTTGATCGTTATGAGTACTATCAAAAATCCGTTCAATCCGCTGAGACAGACGTGGAGTTTTATCGTGATACTTACAAGGATTTGCGGGGTAAGCTTCCAATAACCTTTCGAGAGGACTTTTGCGGTACTTTTGCTTTATCTTGTGAGTGGGTTAAGCTTCATAAAGAGTTCAAAGCCATTGGCGTTGATCTTGATCCTGATCCTCTGGTCTACGGCCAAGAGCGCTATTTATCTTTACTAACAAAAGATCAGCAAAGCCGTCTCTCGATCCTTCAAAAAGATGTTTTGAGTCCTCATTTGCCTAAAGCCGATTTGATTGTGGCGGCTAATTTTTCATACTTTGTGTTTAAGACACGGGTGAGAATGAAAGAATATTTTGCAAGGGCAAAAAAATCTCTCAACCGAGATGGTGTTTTTATTATTGATTGCTTTGGTGGTAGTTTGTGCCAGGATGGCAACGAAGAATCTACTAAACATAAAAAATTTACTTACTATTGGGAGCAAGTTGACTTTGATCCCATCACCCACCGAGCTCACTTTTACATTCATTTTAAGCCAAACGGTAAGAAAAAGGTGGAGCGTGTTTTTAGTTATGACTGGCGTATGTGGACAATTCCAGAATTACGCGACATTCTCGAGGAAGTTGGATTTAAAAAGACGACCGTGTACTGGGAAGGCACTAAACGTGATGGAACTGGGGATGGTGTTTTTACTTCCACAAATGTGGGAGAGGCTTGTCTTAGCTGGATTGCTTACATCGTTGCTTCTTGATTCTTATGGAGTTAATGAGCCGACAAAGACTTTATTTTTTATAAAAATGATCTTCTAAAAATCGCAGGCTTCGTAGGCCAAACCAACTGAAGGATTCGCCATCCAGCAGAGCGGCGGGGTGGATAGATTGAGAATCCAGATAAGTTTCTTTGTATTTGGCAAAAGGATACGGCTCGGATGAAAATAACAAAATACTTTTGGGAGGTATTTCGGAGAGATCGAACTCCGGATACAAACCTCTATTTTGTGGTGCCCAGAGTTGATCTCCAAACCCCAAGGCTTTTAAAATTGAGCCGATGTATGTGTTTTGAGTTACGCATCGAAAGGGATTTTTCCAAATCAGATATATGAAAGAATAATCGGAAAAGGCCTGCTCGGGTTTTCGCCACCAGTCTAGAACGCCGGGGATTTCTTCAGATTTTTTATTCAAAGAAACTTTATTTAAAATGGTATTGACTCTTTTGGAGTAGGAGAGAAGTTCTGGAAGATGAAGTTGATGAGCAAGATTTTTGAGTTCTTTTTCTAAATCTTCAAGTGAGCGAATATGGCTTGGAATAATGGGAAAAGGGCAAGATTCGGCCATGGCTTTCGTGTTTTCTTCTTTATCCATGATGACAAAATCAGGTTTTAAATCCTGAATCTTAGGGAGGTCCAAGGATTTGGTTCCACCTAGCTTAACACAAGATCGTACAAGGTCTTTAGGATGAATACAGTATCGAGTGCAACCAATGACATTTCCACCCGCAGCCAATAGTGTTTCCGTCCATGAAGGCACGAAAGAAACAATTTTTATTTTATTCTCATTCCCGTTTTTGTAGGGACAATTTCGACATCCGGAGTTGCAGCAGAATCCGCGTGAAATAAGAAACTCCCGAGACATCACATCGTATGGCCCTTCTTGGGTATAATCACGGCCAGCGATTCTTTTCATAGAAGCATCTTCTCCTTAGTTTCTTATTTTGATTGTAACTCAAAGAGAGGACTTTTCAAATACGCTCTTAAGAGGCCGACGAGTTATTCCTCAACAAAGGTTTAAAAAGGGGCGTGTTGTGACCCTCTTCACAGCGATAGTCTAAAAAACCTTCTTCTGTTTTTATGAGAGACATGCTTTTATTGCACCGTGCGCAAATCATCTGCTGATGTTCATCAGAAGTTCGAGGTGAAATATGAACTGCAGAAATAGGGTAGTTGAAACCTTTGATATTGTCATAGGTTTTGGTGGTGTAGTGCCATCCCAGAAGCAAAGGCTGTATGCTGTGCCAGACTCTAGAACTCAATACGATTTGGTCTGTGTCGGCAATCGAACAAAGGCGAGATGCTAGGTTAACATCAGACCCAATAGCCGTAAAGTAACTTTGATTAGTACCTAAAAAGCCAACCATCACAGGGCCTGATGAGACGCCGAACTTCACTCCAGAATGCACTCCCGTGGAGCTCAGATTCAATTCATTGTAGATATTTTTAAAATCAGTGATCAAATTTTCATAAAAGGAAATAAGATTATAGTACCATTGGGAACTTTCATTGTAATTGGCTAAAAATAAGAAACCATCTCCCATATGAGTGAGCACAACCATTTCTGACTCAATGGCCCTCCGGGTTGCAGCTTCTAAAAATCTTTCTTTGATGCTCCAATCGATGGGAATGGATACATTGTTGGATAGTTGAGAGGATGATACAATATCAGCAAAACCAACAACGGCGTTTGGAAAAATTTTTCTCATAAATATTTTTTCAGGATTTTTTTCAAAAGTTTCTCTGATGACTTGAGGAAAATGATTCTTTAGGATCTCTGTTTTCCTGAGTCTTTGAATTTCATCGTTGGCGAGCCTTCTAAATTTCATCCACCAACGATCGACTTGGTCTTCGCTTTTACTGTAAATAGAGCTCAACACTACCATACCTATGAGGAATCCAGATTGTAGGATGGCAGTTTTCAATTCATCAAGATGGATGTTATTAAAGATGACAACAATGGCTGGTAAATAAGCTATTGTTAACGCGTATAAAGCCATTCTTCCTCGGAGCCTAAATAACTGGAGTCCAGTGGTTCCACAGAGAATCAATCCTGTAATGTAAATTGATTTATACCCGCCTGAATCGAAGATCATAATTGCGATGGGCCAGCAGTATAGGCAAATTACTGCGACAGCAACACTTTCCATTTTTTTTCTCAATGACTTGAATTTGATGCAACAGAAAAATAAAAGATTAACCGCTACAACAGTGATGATTCTGTAAAAGAGCCATTGTGTAAAGTAATCAGAACGATAGAGATAATCAAAAAAACTGAATCCAATAAAAACGAGAGACGCCCAGAGCCTCACATGATGTCGAAAGCGACTGAAGATGTGCCGGTTGGCAGCAGATTTGAGTGCTAGGGCAAAGTTAGCATCCATTTTAAACTACGATTTCTAAAAAAATATCTATATTCTGATCGTCTTTGTGCAAACGAACATTTTTAACTTTATCTTTTTGAACCAAGTCTAGCATTTCTTCGTCATTGCGATGAATCAGTTTCCAATCCGCAACCAATTCAGAAATTGTTTTTGTTGGATTAGAAGGATGAAAGTTTCCAATGATCATCATTGATTCTGGAGTTAACCAACTGAGAAGGTTGGTCGTTAGCATTTTTGCAACAGGTTGGGACAGATAATCATAGAGACCTGCTGTGTACATGAAATGAAATCCAATATGGCTTAATTTTTTTATATCGGGAGAGCCCTCTAACACATCTTTTACAGAAACAGGGAGGAATTCAACCTTAGTTTTTAAACCTCTTCTCATGATGACTTCATAGATATTTCTTTTGGCGCTGAGGAGAGCTTCAATATCCTGATCTAATAAGTAGAAGTTATATTTTTCAGAATCTGGCACTGAAATGATGTTGAGAAAATCAACAACTTCTTTTGCTGGACCACAAGCCACTGAGCATACATTGAATACAGAGTGCTTGCTTGAGAATTCTAGGATATGGTTTACAAAGTATTTTCTTCTGTATTTGACAGAAAGCGAAGAGCTTTCGTTAATGCCATATTTGTGCATGAGCATTTCAAAGAAAGTTCTTCCTTCGAAGTTATCTCTATAGATTTGATTCATCATTTCAAAATCGCCCGAATAGCCTCTGGGCTTGCGTAGGGCTCTGCCAATAAAAGGGTTGTTTGTGTAGTATTTTCCAACTTGGCTTCGAAAAAAATCAGTGTGGTATTTTCGTATCTCTGAATTTTCCATTTTTGAAAAAATAGCATCTAACTTTTTGGAGTAATCTTTCAGCATCCCAACAAAATCACTTTCAAAATTGGATTTGATAACTTCTCTGTAAGAGTTTCTAACGTTTTCGCTATAGACGAGAATTTCCTCTTCAAGGCGATCCAAGGAATCTTTTGTTATTTCTAAATAATTTTTAATTTCAAAAGTTAAATTTTTAAAATCATTATCCAACGAAGTGAAGATTTTCAAATTATCCTGAATGTTTATTTTTATAAGTTGCGTGCGATCAAGCGCTTCCAAGAAACCTTCGGGAAGATATTCTTGGCTAAATTGAAAACCATTTAAAGATCTTCCATTAATTTGTCGAGTCCAGACCACCTTGCCCTTGAGGAGCAGATGTTGATCTCCAGAAAATTCGATTCTTAATTCGGAGTGTTCATTCTGAATAAAAGTACTTTCAGAAGCAAACGCCATTCCTGAATCCGAGATATTTTCAATTTCGACCGGGATGTCATTGACGAAAACTTTCAAAAGAATGGATTTATGAGGTTGAATTCTTTTTTCTCTGATCGATGAATCAAATATTGGAATTATATTGGTTCCTGTTTTTTGTTCCACGATAAAAATGGGAGTAACAGATTGAGCAATCCCGTTGGGATTTAGATTTTTCGACATGAGAATCTCCTTATTTTCTTTAGTGTTATCGGCAGTTCGATCAAGAATTAGAGTGCGTCATTGAAGAATTCTATTTTGAATGGGCCATAGTCTTAGGACTTTTGTTAAGAGATGGGCTTACTCCATGCATTTTATCCCCTTTAGGGGAGCGCTACGTCACTGGTCGTTTTTGCTTGCTAAAAGATCCTGGTGCGAACCTATGATAGAGCTCAAGATTATTAGGGTTGGTGCCATGAATTTGAATGCTTGTTCGTGACAGTAACTGTTTATAAATGCCAGTTGTTCAGTGGCATTATATAAGAGGTGCAATATGAGGTTTGTTTGTTCGTTGGTTTTATTTTTGATTGTAGGAGCTTGCTCTTCTAAAAAGAAAATAGAAAAAGTTGAAACAGAGATGGAAAATACTAATGTCATTAGTAATGTGGCGGCCATAGGAAAAAATTCAGCTGGTGATACGGTAATACAAGAAAAAATGAAGTTGGTGGATTATTTGATTGAATTGGAAAGAGAGGTTTATACCGCTGAGGAGTCCATCTATGGCAATAAATCCTATGGAAATATAGGAAAGTACGGAACTTTAGAAAATTGCCTTACAGAGCTTCAAAAGAGAACAACTGGAAAGTGGGGCATGGTTGAGCTTCCAGAAAAAATATTATTAACTCGGTTGGGGGGCCCAACTAAAAAAGTGGGGATTGATGAGAAAAAACAACTTGTTGTTCTTTCTCAAGAAGAAATAACAGATCGGATCAAGCGCTTTGAGAAGTACAAACAAACGTATGAAAATCAAGATGAGTGGTTTGATGTGGAAGTTAAAAACTGCACTTTAAAACTCAAAAATCCTGAACAGGGAATAACTTCTCCAAAGCCCTTTCCAAAATACCATGAACCTGAGCCAGAAAATCTTCCAGTTAAAGAGGTAGAGGCTTTATGAATTTTCTGAAAAAAACAGAGCTTCTTATTTTAGTGTTTTCTTTAGTAGGTTTTCTTTTTTCTTGCTCTTCAAAATCGAAAAAAGAGGCTGATATCAAAGCTCAAGATATTTCATCAAAAATTGAAAGGATAGAGCCCTTAAACCAAAATGAAAACTTGGGTGTCAATGAAAATGAAGAAGTTGTTGTTCAAAAGAAAACAAACCTTGTTGAATATTTAAAAAATATTTCTTACCAAGTCCGTCGCAAGCAAGATGAACTTTATGGAAGCCGTCGTTTTAATACCAGGGGGCTCTTTGGTCGCTATGAAGAGTGTTTGTCTAGGCGTAAGCAAAAACCAAAAGTAGCTCGACAAATGGTTTTGAAAGATGAAGAGCTGGGGCAAATTGAAGCCGATAAGTTTGGTTACGATGAAAAAGGCCAAATGGTTGCTTTGGAAGAGAAAAAATTACGCGATAAAATTCGGGATATGGAAGATAAGAAAAATCGTCTTTATGCGCAGGAAGAGGATTTGTTAGCTGAAATTAATAATTGCGAAAGTGCGAATGAATCGGTGTCGTCAAATTAACAAAAGATGACGCACCCGTCGCTCAAATCGAGCCGAGGTATGCTCCCCGCTTGTGGAACTGAAATTTGAACAGCAAACAAGATAACAAGTATTTTTTATTTTGTGATACTGGTTAAATAGATGTGAATTGTGGTCCTTTCGGCAAGCTAAGAAGATGCTGTACTGTTTTGAACAATTTTTCAGGGTCAAAGGGCTTTTGAAAAAACTCATTAGCCCCAATTTCAAAGGCTTTTTTGAGATCGGTGTCAGTGACATGGCCTGAAATGTAGACAAGAGGAATATAACGAAGGTCTTTATGTTCCTTTAGAATTTGCCCCAATTCAAAACCATCAATCCATGGAAGCCCAATATCCAAAAGAAGCAAGTCGATGGCCCTATCATCAAGAACTCGAGCCAGTTCACTAGCATCTGAAGCCATCTTTACTAAATAGGAGGTCTCTTGTTCTAAAATTCTTTTGAGAGCGGCTCTCATGGTTTCGTCGTCTTCAACAACCAGAATGACTTTGGGCTCTGTTTTTTTCTTCAGTTCTCTAAAGGAACCAAGAGGTACGACCTCTTGGTGAGCCATTTTGGATCGTGTGATTCTTTCTATTTTATCTACCAGTTCCTTGGTATTGATTTTTTTCATATCCCCTCCATTGGGAAATTCGTTGAAGCTCAATGAATCTATGTATGTTCTTCCGCTTCGAGCCAGCGCTCGCAGTCAATAGCTGCCATACAACCAGATCCTGCCGCGGTGACAGCCTGGCGATAAACGTGATCTTGCACATCTCCAGCTGCAAAAATGCCTGGAATGTTGGTTTTAGAAGTTCCTGGGACCGTCTTCATATAACCGTTGTCGTGAAGATGAATGAATTCTTTAAAAATATCTGTATTAGGCTTATGCCCAATAGCTAAGAATAAGCCTTGAACTTTTAAGTCAGAGAGAGACTGATCTTGAATATTGCGTAAACGAAGATTATTGACAGACTTACCATCTCCTTGGACTTCAATCACTTCTGAATTCCAAATGACCTTGATTTTAGGATTTTTTAATACTCGTTCAGCCATGATTTTAGAGGCTCTGAAACTATCTCTTCGATGGATAACGTGTACAGCGCTCGCAAAGCGAGTAAGAAATTGAGCTTCTTCCATGGCGGTATCTCCACCACCCACGACGGCAACTTCTAAATTTTTAAAAAAAGCTCCATCACAGGTTGCACAAGCTGAAACACCTTTATTCATATAGGCCTTTTCTGAGGGGAGCCCTAAATATTTAGCGCTTGCGCCCGTAGAAATAATAATAGATTTAGCGAGGTGCTCTTGAGAACCTACCCATACCTTGAAAGGCCTTTGTGTAAAGTCAACCTTAGAGACATTTTTGGTTAGGAATCGTGTTCCAAAGCGAGCGGCTTGTTTTTTCATGAGATCAATGAGTTCTGAGCCTGTCACTCCATGCTCAAACCCAGGGTAGTTTTCAACTTCAGTGGTCAGCATAAGCTGCCCACCGGCTTCCTCTCCCTCGATCATTAAGGGATTAAGTCTGGCTCTTGAAGAGTAAATAGCTGCTGTTAAACCGGCGGGGCCAGATCCAATGATAATTAAATTTTCAATATTTGTGCTCATAAGTGAAGAACCCCCTTGATCATTTGAAAAATACTTAGGTATTACAAAATTAAAAACACCTTATTTCTAGCAAAAAATGAGATAATTAGGTGTGTCCTACAAACACGGGTTTTTAATTGGCACTACTCAGTCTATTGTAGGGATTGAAGTAAAGAGAGTAAAGAAAGTGTTGTATCTGTAGAGTTAGTTTTTAAATCCTAATGACTCTATGCTCCATTAATTTTGTTTTATAAAAAGAGGATACAAAAAGCTTGGTCACTTTTTAAAGTTATGATTTTAGGGTTTCAAGAAGATTTATTTTCAGAGAAATATTCTATCGGAACAAAGCCAGCCATGGTTTTGGGGATGATTTGCAGGGATAATTGAGCGCATCGTTCTCGAATTTGAAGATCTTCATAGCGGCTTGTCACCAACAGAGAGTTATTGTGGATCTGAAGATCTTCAATCAGATCTAAGCCTGTTTGGGGTTGGCCCAGTAATTCATAGTCAATCAAAAATAAAGCAGAAGAGAGTTCAGCCATAGAAAGTGGTCGATGGTTTTGAATCCAAACTTTAAACTCTTCTCCTGATGTGAAAGTAAGGTGATTAATGGGCTCTGGAGCTTTCATTGAGAGCCGTGAGTGAGTGTGAAAACGTTCCTTCCATAATTGGTGAATGGCGAGATCATCATCCAAAGAAACGACATTCATGTGAGGTTTCAAAATGATTTTTTCTACGAACCAGCTTGGGATTGGGGCCTTCGGTAGGTAAAGAGTTATACTCGTACCTTGTGCCTCTTTCGATAAAACTTCCAGCCTTCCACCAAGGTTTTCCACCGTATTTTTGGCATGAAAAAGGCCAAGCCCAGAGCCTGAATGAGATTGCGCTTTACCATAAGAAAACCCTTTTGTTCCTAGTTTTTTTATAAAAGATTCCGGGATACCAACTCCATTATCTTGAATGATAATTCCAATGAGATCTTGGTACTTCCTTATGGCAATCTGGATTTGTCCCTTTGATTGAGGCAAGGCTTCAATAGCATTATTAAGGAGATTTGAAAGAGCTCTTTTTAACTCTATTGAGTCAATGCGTGCGAAAAGCCCATAACCCTTTGTCAGATCAACTTCAATTTCAATATTTTGTTTTTCTCGAAACTGGATTCTTTTTTCTGAAACAATAGAATCCACGAGAGGTGATAACAATTCTATTTGCAAAGATGAGTGAGAGAAAGGCTCTTTTTGAAAAAGATCATTGTTTGCTTCTGTTGCCGTAACTTTTTCTTTTCCTTTCTCTAATAACTGATTGGCAATATCATTGATTCTCTGAGTGGCGTTACGAATAAGGAGTCTTTTTTCTTCGCCGACTTCTGTGAGGGTTCCTGAAACGAGATTTAATGCAGATAGTGGAGAGCGAATATCATGAGCCACTTGTCGGGTGATGGATGATATAGCTTCAATTTTAATTTTTTCAGCCTTTTCTTTTTCAATATTTTTAAGTTGCTCAGTATATGAAATGATTGCTTTTTCCAAGAGGTGCAGTTCATTTTTATTTTCGGGGTTGTCATTAGTTGTTTGTTTTATAATTCCTAATTGAGTGGTAATTTTGTTGATGGGTTTGAGGACGTAAGTTCTCATTAAAAATAATCCGGAGAAGATGGAAAATAATAAAATGAACCCAAGTATCAAGATTGCGGAAAGAATAACAAATCGAGGGAGATCCGGTTTTTGAATGTTAATGATAAGATTTTGTAGAGAGGCCTCTTTATCTAAATGGACTATACCCGTTAGCTCAGGGATCACTTTTGCTATTTCAAGGATGGAAAAGTAAACAATAAGACTGCCTTTTCTATTTGAATTTGGACCACTCAAATTTTGATCGTCCAAATTAATATCTTTTATTAAGATGACCTTATCTTTTTCGGTAGAGAGAAAAAAACCCTCTTCATTATGATGATCGGTATGGGGAATCCTTTGAGAATTTGAAAACAAAAGAGGTTCTGTTGAATCATCTTTGATGAGTTGCCATTCAATAGGAAACAAGAATTTAAGATTTATCTCTTGAAGTCGCCCAAAGACCCTGTTTTCTACAAATCGTCTGAATTCTTGTTTTGTATTCAAGAGTTCAATAACATCCGGGTTTTGACTGAGTGAGTTGCTTTCAGCTTTAACAGCTGAAAGCATCAGGTAAAGATTCAAGGAAACTTGTTGTTCTATTCGTTGCTGCGCCTCTTCCAATCGTTGAGTTTCACGGTTGTAGTTGGCGTATAAAAGCGATGCAGAGATGAACACGGGTAATACAACAGAAAAGAGTAGTATGAATGAAAAGATAACATTTAATTTAAGGTTTTGAAGCTGAAATTTCATTCTTTTTTTCCATAACGAATTTTTTGCCACCAATGATTTATTTTTTCATGAGATTCAGAATTGGGTGGCATTAAAAAGACGGGATCAGAGTGCTTTATTTTTTCAAGGACATCTCGTTTCAATTGAATAATTTTAGGGTGCTGCGGAAACTCGTGATTCTTGTAGGGTGAAAAATATTGAAGCTCAGAGGCTTGAATTTGGGTATTTTCTTTACTTGTGAGGATCTCAACAAATTTTTTTAAATTCTTTTTATATTTTTTCTTCTTAGGAATGCACACATAGTCAGCTCCCAGAACGATGTCAGATTGAGGGAGTACAAACGTTAGATTGGGATGAGAGGGAAGAAGCGCCCCAACAGCTCCATGCCAACCATAGACAGCAGTTTCAGGCGCGAGGAAGGTTTCTAATGAATTTCTAAAATCACTGACGTCAAGATTTTTGCTCAAAGTATTCAACGTTGACCCGCATTGTGAGATTAAATCTAAGGGATTCGATTTCGTATTATTTTTATCAAGACACAGATCTTTATTATCTAATATGATTCTTGCCATGAGTTCTATGGGATCATCAATCAATGCAATTTTAAAGTTCTTCTTTTTTAGTTCCAGAAGCTCCGCGACTGTTGTTGGAGTTGTGGAGTGATTTGAGGATAGGCGCGCAAACGTCGTAGTTGACCATAGATAGGGAATGCAACTGTCATCGATCTTTTTAAGAAAGGAAATATAATCTCTTTTTTGCAATAAGCTCTTATTAAATGAATTATCTAGATAGTTTGATTTTTTTAATACTTTAAGGACCCAATTTGAAACAATGACCGCATCGTAGTCAGCATCAGAGGAGAGTAGTTTTGAAAGAGCGACTTCATTTGATCGATATTCAATGACACTATATACAAATTTGTTATCAGATAATTTTTTTTGAACATCAGATGTAACATAACTCCACCAGTTTAAAAGGGCGATGGGCTGATCGTCAAAAGACTGTTGTTTTTGAATCGGAGAAGAAAATGCGATTGAGTTAAAAAGTAAGCAGATAAAAAAAGAGGTGGAGATAAGGGCTCTTGTGAGATCAGTCAAAATGATTTTGTATTTTCTATAGGCCATGATAATGGTAATTCCATCATTTCACTGTGGCAAAGGTCAATAAAAGAACTTTATTTCGTTGTAATAAAAAATATTGAATTATTTTTTTATATTTAAAATAAGCGTGCTATATCTTTTTCTTACCGCTTACTGTGGATCAGTGGTTTTTTACAAAGAGCTTTTTACAATACGGTGCCATGAATGATCGGTCGTGAGAGATTTGTTCGACCATTGAATTAAATCTTCGGCGATGGCGGAGGGCTCAACGATTGGCTGGCTTTGTTGTCGAGGTTTTGAATTTTTTGGGAGTAAGTCCGTATTCATATAGTGAGGACTATAGAGTCGTATATCTAAAGCCGGAGGGTTGTTTTTATTTTCTTCAATCAATGAATGCAGAAGTCCTCTGAGCCCATGCTTGGCCGCTGCATAACTGGAGGCCCCTGGATCAGCTTGATTTTCCGCTACTGCAGAGCCAATAAAAACAACTTGTTTTAGTTGATGAAAAGAAGAGTTTTTTTCTTTCAAAAGAGTATGTAGTAATTGTGAGGGAAAGAGCAAATTGAGGCGAAAGGCCCAGAGGTGAGAGTGCCAGGGCTTTTGATGAAAAGAACCGTAAGGGCCGCCTCCTGCACAGTAGATAATTTGTTCTGGTGAAAAAGCTTGAAGCGACGGAGTCAGATGAGTCAATGCATTTTCTTGAGTGAAGTCCGCAGGAAAAAGAACAAGCTGCTGTTCTTTTTGAGGCCATTGAAAATCGGGATGTTCTTGTAACTCTGTGATTTTACGTGAGCTCAACCATAAAGACGAAAACGGGTGAGTTGTTAAACTTTTTGCAATAAAAAATCCAAGCCCTCTGCTTGCCCCTAAAATAGCGACTTTACGATGAGGCTGATGCATGACTTCGGAGCTGTTCGATAGGTTTGGAATGATGTTGCTCCCATTGGCTATGGTGGTATCGTATGACAATGTACTTTATCGATATTGATGTGAAACTCAAGGGATTCGCATCAAATTATAGAAACTAAGATTGATTGATAAACTTTTCTAAATTTTGAGCTGCCATTGCTTTTACTTTTCCTTTTACAACAGAGGTCCATCCAAGAAAAAACCCCATGGGTCCAAGGGCTTGAGAAGCCCACTTCCAAAAGCTAAAGTGATCTCTATGTTTCACGATGAGCCCGTCCTGTAACTCCAAGTGAGCTGTGATGCTGTTGATGACTTTACGATCCGTGGCTGAGAATGTGTATTCCGCAGTCCATTCCACACGGCCAGAGTTTCGAGTGGCAGCAAGAATG
Source organism: Bdellovibrionota bacterium (assembly GCA_963170155.1). Taxonomy (GTDB): domain Bacteria; phylum Bdellovibrionota; class Bdellovibrionia; order Bdellovibrionales; family Bdellovibrionaceae; genus CAUJGP01. Next base: position 199,404 of record CAUJGP010000021.1, read on the forward strand.
GAATAACTGATTTTAAGATCTTTGCCATTTTTGCATAGCATTTTCCACATAGAGCCAATTTTAGATCCTTCCAATTTAAAAACTTCATCTTCAAATTGAGCAGAAGGAGAGTAGAGCTGAGCCATCGTCTCCCCCTCTTTTCTTTGAAAAGCGGAATAAAAGGTCTCTAAAATTTTTTTATTAGCTTCATCCATAGCTTCAGGAGAAGTTCCCATGGATTTTAGATCTCGTTTTTTTTCTGAAGAAGATCTTGTAACTCACCCTCTTGATACATCTCCATCATAATGTCGCTTCCTCCCACGAGCTGTTTATTGACATAGAGTTGGGGAATCGTGGGCCAATTTCCATATTCTTTGATGCCTTCACGGATTTCGTGATCTTCTAAAACATCGACAGTCTGAAAAGGAGTTCCTATCTCTTGGAGAATGGCAACCGCTCGTGCTGAAAAGCCACATTGTGGAAATGAAGGATTTCCTTTCATAAACAAAACAACTTTATTTTCTGTGACGATTTTATCTATTCGTTCTTTGGTATTCATTTTTTTAGCTCCTTTGTTTTCATAGTGAGGGCGTGGACCTCTCCTGTTTTAAGTTCTGTTTCGAAGGCTTCCATCACAAGTTTATGTTGTTGGATGCGAGTAAGCCCATTAAAAGTTTGAGAAGAGATTTGGACCTCCCAGTGGTCCTGAGTGCCAGTTAGATCATAAACTTCAATATGAGAATGGGGAAACTTGGTGTTGAGTCTTTCAATCATTTGTTCTTGGGTCATGAGTCAATTTCCTTTTTATAATGCAACCATAGGACAGAGCAACCCTAGATATAAACGGAAAATGCAATAGGATCAATGAAAGGAATAAAAAGAGTTTTGCGACAGTGGCTCCTTAAAGTTTTTGAAATTTTTACTTATTTTCTATTAAGAGAAGAGATGAATTTTCATGTTGTGTGGACTTCGGCGACCTCGAAGGGGCCCTTTTCAAATAAGCTTTGAGGCAACCTTTAAGAGTATCCCTTGATTTTCACTGCTCTATCTATTAGCATTCATTGATGGATTTTTTTATCGCAGCTTCCTTTGAACACCAGCGTCGTGAAAAAACTAAGGCCCGAGAGCTTCGTGCTTCTCCGTGGTGGAAGAACCAATTAGGAAAAGGGATATGTTATCATTGTGGAGAGCGATTTCACCCCAGTGCTTTAACAATGGATCATCTTATTCCGGTTGCAAGGGGTGGGTTTTCAAAAAAAGGAAATGTTGTTCCTGCTTGTAAAGATTGCAATACAAAGAAGGGTTACAAGACAGCTTTGGATGCTGCCTTTGAAGAGCTCAAGTAATAGGTGTAAAAGACAATTCTAGAATTTTTAATCATGGATCATTGTATTTAGTCGTTGCGGTGACATTTCTTTTGGTGGTGACACTCATCAATCTCTGGCGTGAAATTTTTTTTAATTTTGCGCCACCAATGGAAAGCCATGGTTCAAGAGATTTGATTGCTTATTTATTGCGGACGAGTAGGGCTATCGACTGAAACAGCTTCTACTTCATAAATAAGATGAGCTCCTTGAGGAACTGTAGGTGCCGCGCCTTGATCTCCGTAGGCCATAGAGGAAGGAATAAACAAACGCCGTTGACCTCCTGCTTGAATGCCGATGAGGCCTTCTTGCCATCCTAAAATAAGTTCATCTTTACCAAATCGAATTAATTGAGGTGCTTTATTGCTGTAATTATCACCAATAATTGCACCTTTTTTATCAGAGCGACTCTCATCATAGACCCAGCCTCTATAGTAAACAGTAGCAGTACCACCTTCTTCGAGAGAGGGTCCTTGACCTTGTTTAAGATCGATCATTTTGAATTCTAGCACTGTAGAAACTAACGGATTTGCTGCTTCAAAAGATGTGCTTTCGCATTGAGGCGTGCACCCGACGCCCAGCAGAACAAAGAATAAAATAAAAAAGTTACTTGTCACACTTCTATGATCCATAACAACAATAATAAACAAGTCTGTAATTGAAGCAACAAAAGGACGGGAAATCTGTGAATAAAATCACCAAAAGTAGCACTGCAGAATATTTTGCTAAAAATTTACAGCAGGTTGGATTTTCTTCGCCAACAAAAGCTGTACTAACAACTCTTAAGGAGGCCGTCGATAATTCCCTTGATGCCTGTGAGGGCGTGGGTATTTTACCTTTTTTAGAAATTATTATTGAAAAGGTCGGCCCTGGCTCTAGTAAAAATTCAGATCTGGTTCGTATTGTCGTTGAAGATAATGGACCTGGTATTGAGCCTGAAGATTTGTCACGGGTTTTTGGTGAATACTTAGCGTCTTCAAAGTTTGGCCGTGGCCAGTGCACAAGAGGTCAGCAGGGCATTGGTATTTCAGCAGCAACCACTTGGGCTCAATTAACCAATGCCAAAGGTGTTATGGTCATTTCAAAAACTAAAAAAATGAGAAAGGCTGTTTCGGGTATTGTGGAAGTGGATATCCGGAGTAATAGCGGTGTTCTCAAAAGTAAAGAAACGATCGAATGGGATAAGGAAAGCGGAGTTCATGTTGAGTTTTTAATCGATGGACGGGTTCAGCTTAATGGAGACGGCGGATTATTAACGTACCTTGAGGGATCTGTCTTAGTGAATCCCCACTTGGAATTGAAATACAAATTATTGGATAATGAACCTGTGTTTATTCAAAGAGTGAGCGGAACAATTCCAGAAGTTCCATCTCCTACTCTTCCTCATCCTCACACAATGAAGCTAGGTGAATTCATCGCTCATGCTCATCTTTATGGTCGGATTACCCTTGAAAAATTCTTAAAGACTGGTTTTTCTCGTGTGGCGGACCAAACATTGAAAGATGTTGTAAGCCATGGTTTACCGAAGAGTTTATTAGATAAGTCTCTGACGAGCTTTAAAGAAGATGATTTCAAAACTATTTTTGCCGCCATTCAAAAAACAGAAATGATGTCCCCAAGCACAAAATCTGTTCTAACTGTGGGTGAGGAAGCGTTGTCCAAGTCCATTATGCGTCTAGGGCAGGTTGATTTTTTCTCAGTAATGACGCGTAAACCAACGATTTGTGATTTTAAACCTGTATCGGTCGAGGTGGCTCTGGCGCGGTTTTTAGACCGAGGAGATGCGGATAATCCAGTTCAAGTCTTGCGATTTGCGAATCGAGTTCCCTTACAATTTGATAAAGCCGCTTGTGCTATCACTCGAGCGATTGAAACGGTGAATTGGAAAAACTATGGGCTTAATCAACCTAAGGATAGTATTCCTCTTGGACCCTATGTTTTCGCGGTGAGTGTTGTTTCTCCCTTTATTAAATTTAAAAATGCATCCAAAGAAACCATTGATAGTTCCGACGAGTTAGTGGAAGAGATCCGACGAGCTTTAATGCAAGCGGGCCAGAAGTTATCACGCCACATTCGTAAAGAGGAGAAAGAAGCTGACTTGGAACGAAAGCTTGCTCATATTGAGCAATTTGGTCCTATTTTAGTAGATGGTCTTGTGAGGATCGTTGGAGCTTCTAAAGAACGCAAGTTTAGAGCTGCAGAGGGTTTAAGAAAGTTATTGGGCCGAGATTCGAGTGAGGCGATGAAAGAGTTGGAAGTTGCCGAAGGGCGTCTGGCCGCTCAAAAGAAGAAGGACGCGCATTTGCATTCATCCAGGGACGAAGAAAAACTTTCTCTGGAAGAGTAATAGAATGCTAAAAAATCACTCTTAATGAGTTGATTTTATGAGCTTGAAAACAGACTTCGTCTCCAGGCTTGAATCTTACATTGACGTGTAAACGATACGCCTTCGTTTGATTTGAGCTATAGAAGCTATGTCTTTTTAATTCGGTGACACTGAATGACTAGATGTTCAAAAGTGGTTCTTTATTGTGGATGAATTGATTTAAATGAATGTTATTGAGTGTCTTCAAGTCAAAATGAAGCTGATGACACTAATAAATGAATGAATAAATAGAGGAGTGATATCAGGTTATGGCTAAGTTAATAAAAATTAGAGAGTTAAAAATCGATATTCCTCAAGAAGCGGTTCGTCTCGCAGAACAGATGCTTAAGGATTTGGAAGCCTCCAAGCGTCCTGTGCTAGAAGCAGTAAAGTGTTCTTTGGATAACTCCTTCTATAACGCTAAAGTAGGGTATTTGACTCCAGGTGATAAATCTGTTCGCACGGAACTCAATGTATCAAGTGTGCAGAAATTGGCTCGAGTGGTGTTTGTTCTGGAAATTTTGTTGAGGAATCTTGATATTGGTGCGGTGAATACAAAAAGAGAATTGTATTATATCGCAAAAGGTTTGATTAAAGGAAATTCTCAATTGAAGCCCCTTGATTTTGAAGATCAAGATGAAAGCGATTCTATCATCGATTTTATCGGGGATATGTTGCGAGTGTATCGTGAAGAACTGAATTGTTATGCCAATGATCGTGGAGGCCAGACTTATTCTCAGCAATTGATTGTCACCGAAACTCTTCCGGATGGTGAAAAAGCCATTGTGGACTTGGGCTCCTTGGGAACGACGCCATTTCAGCCTAAAAACAGACCTCAATCATTAAAATTAAAAGCTCGGAAAAAAATTGATTTTTGTTTAGTCGTGGAATCAGAAGGTACTGCCGGCACATTAGCGACAATGGGGTTTACGAAACGTAATAATTGCATTTTAATGGGTGCACAGGGAGTTCCAAGCAATGGGGTTCGTGGTTGGTGTAAGCTCATTGAGGATCAGCTGGGAGTGCCTATGTATTTTTTCGGAGATCTCGATGCGTACACTTTACAAAATATTTTTCGCACACTCAAAGCGGGATCTGCTGCAAGCTTGATTCGTAATGGTGATTTTTCTGCTCCTGATGTTAAGTTCCTTGGAGTACTGCCTGAAGATGTTAAAAAATACGATCTTCATTGTTACAAGGTGAAAGAGTCCGATCCCGCTGAAGCAAGGGCACTGAAGAAAGCGAAAGACGCTTTAGAAAACGATCCTTTTTTCCAGGATAAGAAGAATAAAAAGTTAGCTGATATTTTACGCTGGTTGGTGAAAGAAAAATTACGTTGTGAACAACAATCTTTCTTTTCCGTTGATCCAAGAGATCCCTTAAAAACTGAAAAAATAATCTTAGAAAAAATTCGAGGAAATGCCTACGTTTAACAGCCAATAAAAAAGAAGTGGATTTTTTTTATTGGCTGTTTCAAATGAGAAATAAAAAATATTTTATAATAAATTTTATTTATTATTGGCGGCAAAAACTCCATTCCATGTGGTAGGGGGTGTTTGAATGAGGGATTGGCAGCGCTTAATATAAACAAGGGTGGGGCCATCGTCGGGGTACTTGTCTTTGATTTTATTGAAATTTTCGAGAGCCCAGGTGAATTGACCTTGTTGGTATAATTTAAAGGCGTCAGTGAACATAAAACAGAGAGTTTCAAGTTTAGTCATGTCTGGGCCTGGTCTCCGCTCTGCCAATGGTTGAAAGAGGGTGATCGATTGGGTCGACTTTCCTTTTGCGGGAATGGCATCCAGAGGGCGACCGATAAAGTAATCTTTTACTATTTCGTACGTTGATCCGCTGATGACAAGAGGAATGTCATACTCTTTGGTGAGGTTTTCAAGTTGCGACGTCAAATCGACATTATCTCCCAGAATGGTGTAGTCGATTCTTTTTTCGCTGCCAATGTTGCCTACAATAACCTTTCCTGTGTGAATTCCTATTCCAATCTTTAATTGTGGATAATTATTTTTAAGGTTTCTGTTATTGAAATCTTCTATGGCGCGAATCATTTGCAGGGCTGCGCTAACGGATTTTTGAGCATACTGACTATCTTCCAACGGTGCTCCCCAAAAAGCCATGATGGCATCACCCATAAATTTATTTAATGTACCTTCATGATTAAAGATAACATCAGTCATATCGTTTAAATGTTCATTGAGGATTTTTATCAGAAAGTCAGCAGAGGTAGATTCTGGGAGAGCCGTAAATCCACGAACTTCTGAAAATAGAATTGAAACCTCTTTCCACTGTCCAACTTCGGCCGTGGGATTGATTTTTGATTCAGCAAAGTGTTTGGTGAGGGTGGGTGATAGATACTTGGAAAGCGTGCCCTGGATCATCTTTCTTTGTCGAGATTCAATAATGGCGATGTGGGTATAGCCATGAAGCAAGCTAAGACCTCCAGCAATGAGCGGCAGCGCCATAGGGAGATGAAAACTTTCATAGCGAAATAAGTAAACTCCGAGAAAAGAAATAGCGAAAAGAATGAGAGGTGGAAAAACATTCCGTATGAAAAGATTTTCAATAAAAAATATTAAAGAGTAAGAAAGAAAAATCAACAAGAGAGTCAGGCTTAACATTGAGTGAGGAGGAGCGGGTTGTAAATAATCGTTATTAAGGATATTGGAAATCGCTGTGGCATGGAGAATTGCTTTGGGATATTGTGCGCCAATGGGTGTTGTTTTAAGGTCTGCAGCTCCCATAAGGCTTGTTGTGATAATAATAATTTTATCTTTGAATGTTTCGGAATTGATTTTAATATTTTCAATGTCACCGATTTCTTTTGCTTTGGCTGATTCAATGATGTCTTCTATGCGGACTTGAGGAATTTGATTATAATTCGCATAATAGTGAACCAAAAGATTTCCTTTTTCATCGAGAGGAATGCGGTGTTTGAGAATGTTCTCTGATTCATAGATTTCAAGATGCCCCTCTTTATAGTTTAGTTTTGTGGGGTTTTCCAAGGATTGAGAGAGGACTCCCCTAAGAGAGAGAGTTGAAATCCACTGGCCGTCATAATGAAGCATCAATGGGAGTCGTCTTGAGATCCCATCATCATCTGGATTTGCATTAATGCTATGAATATAAGAAGTTTGAGACCAAATTTGAGAATTGGGGAGAATGAAGGAATGGAATTGATTGTCTGTAAACCAAGATCGGGGTGAGTTTGTCCATTCTAAAGGATGGGGAAAAGATCGATTTTGAGGAAGGCGCATCGGTCCTCGCCCTTCTGTCCTGGTTTGAGATAGAAAGAGAGCAGCATGAGAAACATTTTTATGTTCTGTTGATGACTGATCTAGTGTTTGATCGTCATCGCCTTCTCTTGGTGGTTCCGAAAGAACCGTGTCAAAGAGGATCATCGAAGGATGGCCATCTCCCATAAAAGAGATGATTTCTTTATAGGCTCGATGAGGCCATGGCCATGGGCCATTGATGTCTGCATATTTCTTCAAGCTTTCTTCATCAAGGTCAACGAGGATGATTTGTTGAGAGGGAGTTGTGGCACGATTAAAATTTCTATAGCGAATGTCCAAAGTCCATTGTTCCGCTTGATAAGTCAGATTTTTGAAATAGGGAAGTTCTGAAAATATGATAACACCGATTGCCATCACTAAAAATGATTTAAGGAATACTTTCCATCGCTTGAAACTTAAATTCATCCTAACCTACCTTGTATAATGACCTTCATCTATCGGAAAGTTTTTTGAATCAACGAGACAAAAATCAAAATAATTTAGTTCCCCATTTTTTTGACCCTCGACTTACATCAAGAAACTCAACTTAAGTAGAATGATGTGAGCTGAAAATAGAAACTTATGGGGTTCATAAGATAGAGTGAAAAAATGAATGAAAGACGAGGGCAAAAGGATCGATTTTTTAAATAACAACATGGGGAAGAGCTTGACAAATTCTCCTCATCCTTATGTTAATAAAATTCATGAATTATGACCCTATAACGCTTTTGCAAGCTGAATATTTAAAACGAAAACAGAAAAACCCTCAATATTCCCAGCGCGCTTTTGCCAGGGATTTGGGTGTATCTGGTTCTCAATTGTCCGAAATTTTTAAAAAAAGACAGGGGATTTCTTTAAAGAGAGCCAATGATATTGCTGATCGCTTGCATTGGAATCAATCTAAAAGGGATTTTTTTTGTGATTTAGTGCAGTTTAAATTTTCTCGGATTGCAGTAGAACGAGAGAGGTCCTGGAAAAGGCTTAAACAAAACCCTTCATTTAAAAATCATTTAAAATTTTTCAAAAAAATTAACGAGCAACGTTTACAAGCTCATTCCGATTGGGTTTACTTTGCGGTGCTAGAATTGGTTCGTATCCATGACTTTGAGCCAACTCCTGAGTTTATTGCTCGTAAACTTTCAATTACAAAGACGAGAGCCCAAAGGGTGCTCAATCGGCTCTTGGCAATAAATTATTTGCAAATAAGGGATGGTGTTCTTGTTTCAGATGGAGATAATTTTGAAACCTTTGATGACACCCCTTCTTTGGCCATTCAAAAAATACATCGTCGAATGATTAAAAAAACATTGCCTTATCTTCATCAAAGTGTGCACGAAAGAGAGTTTCAAACTTTGATAATGGCGTGTCCTTTATCTTTGTTGCCAAAACTTAAAAGTCAAATAAGAGAGTTTATCAATAAAGTCGGATCTATGCCGAAGAAAAAACCACTTGATTCAGTCTTGGCATTGACTATTCAATTGACTAATATGACTTCTTAAAATGCTTAAAAATGAAGAGAGGTTAAAATTGATGATGAAATTTTTTTTGCTTACCTTTAATGTTTTAACTATTTCTGTCAGTTCGTATGCTTTGGAGCAAAGGATTGGTAATGGTGGCAATGTGGTTGTTTGTGAGTCCACCAGTGAGCTTTTGGATTACTATGAAGCGAGAGTTCAGAGGCAAGAAAGGATTCAAACGTACGACATAGAGGGGTCTTGGCCGCATAAGGTTAATAGTTTATTGGAACGCTTAAAAAGGGTTTCTCCAAAGAGGGCTGAGGTTTATCAAAAACAAGCTGATGAGTTTTTAGCGGAAGCCATTATTCTTTATAAGACCCGCTTTGTTGAGATCCCTGATTCAGATCACATCACACTCCCTGTGGGTTGTAGTATTGTTCAAGGAATCGTTCAAGTGGAACCAGATCTTCCCGGAAAAAAAAGATATACGATCAATGGTGATTTATGGGACACATTGGATGAAGCCACTCGGGCTGGGCTTATTCTTCATGAAATTATCTATCGAGAGGCTATTTCTTATGGACATAAGAACTCTATTGCCGTTCGGTATTTAACCGGCTTTATTTCGTCAGAGCGAATGACATCGATAACACAGGAATCATGGATTGAACTTTTGAGAAAGTTGGACTTTAAAAAAACTGACATTCAGGGTCTGCCAATTTTATTAGAATATAATAAAAAACCAGCTGGGATAGAGTTTTATTCTAATGGAAGGCTTGCTAAAGCACTTGTTGATCCTGATATTGAGTTTATTTATAATGGTGCTCGAATAAATGTTTTTTATTTTGGTGAAGATCAATTGCCTACCGTGAGATTTTTTGAAAATGGAAATATCAGTTCTTTCACTTGCGGGCTCCGCTGTGGGCCTTTTTTTTTAGCTGGTGAAAAGTATGAGACTCAATTAGGGAGGGTGAGTTTTTTTGAAAATGGAGAGCCTCAGTTTTTTGGAAACATTTATCAGGATAAAACTATCATTCAATTAGGTAACAGAATTTTTTTAAAAGGTAGAAAAAATGTGGATGTTCAATTTTTTCCTTCGGGAATTGTTAAAAGTATCCAGTTGTTTCACGATGGATTAATGTGGCATCAAGATGATCAACAGTGGGTGAAATGTGGAAAAGTCTCTAGAGAGATCATCTTCTGGGAAAATGGAAAACTTAAATCTTGCCAATCCATTGAAGGACAGGTTTTCATCAAAGGAAAATTAACAAAACTTAACTACAGATCCAGTAAGATATTCTTTTTTGATAGGGAGGGACAATTTATTGAAGCATTACCCACTTCTTGTTGTCTCACCAAACCATAGTTTACCGATCATCACCGATCACTTTTATTTTAAATTCAGCAATTTGGTCTTTTAAGTAACATAAAAACTATTTAGAGTTTCATACAGAAGGAGATTTACCATGTCTCATTTGATTGATTCTCTTGTGGATATTCTAGGCCGAGATTATGTGATTACCGATTCTATTCGACGGGATGATATTTCTAAAACCACGCTTTTATTTCAAAATATCCCTGATGTTGTTATCTATCCAAAAACAACGGAAGAAGTACAGAAAGTGATGCGTCTTGCTCAAGAAAAAAATGTTCCTGTATGGGTTGTTAGCACTGGAAAGAATTGGGGTTATGGCTCTAAAACAGCAGCTTACCCTGGGGGAATCACCATGATTCTCGTTCGCATGAATCAAATTATCGAAGTGAACGAAGCTCTTGGTTACGCCATTATTGAGCCAGGAGTTACTTATGCCCAACTTAATGAATATTTAAAATCAAAAAATATTAAGTTATGGATGGACTCTGCAGGCTCTACCGAATCGGCAAGTGTTATTGGAAATGCTCTTGATAAAGGCCGAGGCTTAACCAGCTATGCTGATCATTTTGGCGCTCTTTGTGGTATGGACATTGTGTTACCTAGTGGCGAATTAATGCAAACAGGAGGTGGTCCCACAAATAACAATTGTTCCCGTTATCTTTACAAGTGGGGAATTGGACCTTACATTGATGGGTTGTTTGTTCAATCCAATCTGGGAATCGTTGTCCAAGCAGGCCTTTGGCTCATGCCGGAACCCGAGGCCTTTGATTTTATGGTATTTCAGTATAAAGCCAATGAGGATCGCTTGCCGAACTTCGTGGATGATCTCCGTCAGTTGGTTTCTCGTGGCTTTTTGCCCTCTCGCCCTCATTTTGCAAACGACTATGCGATGCTCTGTATTGTGTCCCAATATCCTCACCATCTACTAACCAAGGGGCGCACACATTTAAGTCGAGAAGCTCTTCTTCAATGGAGAAAATCTTTCGGGATCACGTCTTGGACTTGTGGGTTAGGGCTCTATGGCAGCAAAACAGAAGTGCGACTACAAAAAAGAATGTTGAAAAAAGTTTTGGGAAAATACGGACGATTGCAATCCTTTGGAATTGCTTTGAGGAAGGATTGGGTGGGACGACTTGCTTTCTGGATCGCTAAGAAGGTCGCTCGATTTATGGGAATATCCGATGAAATGGTTGAGCAAGCTGTTCCTGCGGCTAATTTATTCAAGGGCATTCCTACAGATCAGTTTGCAAAGCAGGTGTATTTTAAGAATTATGAGGCCAAACCAAAAGGAGAAATCGACCCCCCTAAAGACGGTTGCGGTTTTATATGGATTGGACCAGTTATTCCTTTTTCTTCAGATGATATACAGCGAATCATGGATACTACTAAAATTATTTTTGAAAAACATGGATTTGAATATTTTGTTGAACTCATTATTGAAGGCCCAAGATCTATTATTTTTCTAATGGGAATTTTTTACGATAAAAAGAACAAAGAAGAATGTGAGAGAGCGGAGGCTTGGTATTTTGAAATTCGACAACTTTGTTTGGAGATGGGGTACCCTCCTTATCGAGAAACAACTCAAAGTACTACAAAAGCTCTTGATACGAATCCAGAAATGAAAAAGCTGATAGGCCAAATTAAAATGGCTGTCGATCCTCTTAACATTTTAGCACCTGGAAGGTATGGAACGCCTCTTCGTGAGGATTCCAAATGCAATGCTGTTGGTAATGATTAAGACCCACCTGTTTCAATAGGAAGACTCTTCTGATTGTTAAATTAAGACAGCTTCAATGAGTCTACTAGCCTTATTGAGACAAAAAAATATGTAAGTAGGTACTGAAAAAGTCTTTATAAAAAATTCAAATAGGCTTGGAAAATTTACAATTTAATGGGTATTTGAATGTTCAAAAAACTCAAGATTAAAATTCTTAGATCAGAAAAAATATTCTGTGTTAAAGTTCTCCTTTAATAGACCCTTATTAAGGGAGGATACAGTATGTTACATTTTTTTTGTAGCCGCAGGAATTGGCTTTATGTACTTTTCTTTATTGCATTTCAGAGTTTTTTTAATGGAAGTATTGGAGTCGCAAAGCCCTATAAACGTGTTTTAGTCATTAGTGGTGGGGGCATTAATCCAGGGTTTGCAGCAGGCATTATTGCAGGAGCCCAAATGAAGGGATGGCAACCTGATCTTATTATTGCAACTTGTGGAGCCGGCATAGGGGCGACCATTCATCATTCCGAACAATCATTGAAAGAAACTTATGATGTTCTTATGTCGCAAAACTTTTTCAAAGCCCTCAAAAGTGTTAAGATTGAAACTGCCAATCTCTTGACATTAGCTTCGAAATTATCAAAAGCAGAGGATCATTCTATTTATCCATCCATTTTTCATAATAATGTTCTTTACGTTCCTTTCACATTTCCGCCGCTGCTAAAAAATAATACTTTCCACCATACACCAGCGTCTGCAAAGCTCATTTTGATTTCTGCAAAATCCCTCTTTGGCCCTGAAGATGTCGGTCAAAAAAGAGAACAGAAACCTTTATTTCAACAAGTTTTTTTTACTGATGATAAAACAGCAGAATTTATTCGAGGCTGGACTCTTCCGGAGCAACAGTCTTACCCTAACACTAATATAGCTCGAAACACAGAGACTATTACTTCTCAATCAACAATGATGGCTATGCGTGCAGGTTTGGCGGATCCTTATTTATTAAATCCTTTAAAGGTCAATGATGATTATTATTTTGCTGGAGCTATTGATCTTTATCCTATTGATTTAGCCTTAGCCCTCGGCGAAGAAGTCATGGCTACTTACCCCACGGGCTTCTCTCCTGATTATGAAGAAATTTCTACGCTCACAAGTTATGGCTTTAGCCAGAACAAACGAAGATTGGAAACTCTTCAACATACAAAAGTAAAATGGATTGATATTAGTGATGCCGATAGTGTTGGTTTTAACCCTGTACCTAAATTTATTTGGATGACAAACGCGATTCCACACACATATCATTTGTTTACTTCGGCCGTAGCAAAGCAGTGGCAATTAGGTCGTGATAGGTCTATTGAAGCTCTCACCGTCGCCCCAGGATCTGTGGTTGATGTGCGATCACATCTTCGTCGTCCGATAAGCCCCCGGCTTCTTGAGGATTTTTCTTGTCATAATGCTTATGAATGGAAGACTAATGAAGTCGCATCTTGTATCAGTGATAAGGTTGGTGGATGTAACCGCCGCACCGCTAAGACATGTACACCTCTTCGTTAGCAGAATAATGCATTAAAGGATGGAGAAAATGAAAACAGTATTAGTATTTAAAGCGCCTGATATTTTAATGCGTGATGCAATTCAAAATAAATTACTAGAGAATGAAATTTCTTATTATGGCTCTGATTCATCAATAAATGTTGTTTATCCCAACACACCCAACTTGTATTGGGCGGGAGTTTCTGCGACGTTTGAAGGATACCGTATTTTAGTGCCTGAAGAGCACGAGGTGCAAGCTCGAGCTCTCATTGATGAATTGCTCCAGCAGTTAGAAACGAAGCAGGCTACAAGCCACGAATCTCATGGGCTTATGGATCGAGTACCGCTTGATGAAAATAACCAGTTGAAAACGGATTATGCTCGACGATTTTATTTATTATCATTATCAAGTTTATTCATTCCTATTTTGCCATTTTTAGGAGCTCTTTATTATTTTACTCAGGCCATTCGTAATAAAACACCATTGTCTTTCATCAAAACCGCTCTCTCATTTTTATTGCTTTTGATTTCCGTGGGTGAATTCTTTTTTTTGATCAGAGCATTTACCTTTGAATGAAAAATCATTAATGCTCTTGCTGACACATAGGTAGCATTTCATTCCGGTGACTATCCATTAAATGTCCTTCCTGACACATAGACAATGTAAGAAAGCGAGCATCCCTTCAGGGGAACATCCAAAAAATGGACCTCGTGCTTATGTAAATTTGTACCTAAGCCGTGTCAGACCCTTTCGGGAATGGATGTAAAATGGAAAGTTAAACCCATTTAATCCTA
>CAUJGP010000022.1 GCA_963170155.1 Bdellovibrionota bacterium
TAACGGAAGGTTTACATCGAAGAATAGATGAGATATTGAATCGAGCTTACGGAATGAGAAATTTTAATAATTTTAAAATCCGAGTAAAAGCCTATGCTGGCTAACAAAAGTTCGACTGCCCCAGTCTTTGGCGTAGAGCCATTTTTTTGGTTTTGCGGACTCTGAGCGCGAGGATATTTTAATGGCTACTATGGATGCTATCAACCGTCGTGAAGGTAAAAGTACATTGAAGCCTGCCGCTTGCGGAATCGACAATTTCTGGGAAATGCTAAATGAAATGAAATCTCCTGCTTTTACGACAAGATGGTCGGACCTATTGAAGGTTGGAATGGAATAATAAACAGAACTCAAAAACTGCAGGTAATGTCTGTATGATGGTGGAACGTGTGATTTAAAAAATGGCGGGGTTGACGGGACTTGAACCCGCGGCCTCTCGCGTGACAGGCGAGCGTTATAACCACTTAACTACAACCCCAAACGAAATAATTGCAGAACCTCAATCTATACAGAATGGCAGAGTTATTCGCAAATCTTTTTTATTAACAAGGGGCAAAAATCTATTATCACTTCATTTTGAGCAATCTATTGGCAAAATGAGTTAATAGAGCATAAAAACTAGACTCTTCTTTCTAATTTTCTACCATAACAGCTTAAATTCTTTGTAACTTTTCCCTGTTTTTGATCAAATAAGATGAGATTAAAAAAGGGAAAAAATCTACCCCGCTTTGGCCTCTCAATAAATCGGTCAGTTGATGCATAAATAATGATCACGAATAGGAGTTTTACCAATGAGTTATCCTTGGCTTAAAAATTATCCCGAAGTTGTTCCTGCAGAAGTCGATGTCAAACGTTATAATAACCTCTGTGAAGCCTTTGATGAAGCTTGTAAAAAGTTCCGTGAGAAACCCGCTCTTTCAAACTTAGGAGCCACACTCACCTATCATGATTATGATCGTCTGACTGGCCAATTCGCCTCTTTTCTTCAACACGAACTCAAACTTAAAAAAGGAGATCGGATTGCCATTCAAATGCCCAATTTACTTCAGTATAATATTGCGCTCTTTGGTGCTTTCCGTGCGGGACTCGTTGTTGTCAATACCAACCCTCTTTATACAGCTCGAGAAATGGAACATCAGTTTAAAGACTCTGGTGCAAAAGCCATCGTTATTCTTGCTAACTTCGCTCACCTTTTAGCAGAGATCTTACCAAGTACATCCATTCAACACGTGATCATTACGGAGGTTGGAGATCTTTTAGGTTTTCCTAAAAAACTTATTGTTAACAGTGTCGTAAAATATCTTAAGAAAGGTGTTCCTTCTTATTCTATTCCTAAAGCGATTAGCTTTAACAAAGCTCTGCAAATGGGAAGCCATAAGCCTTTTCAAGAGGTACGAGCCAAGTATGAAGATCTCGCTTTCTTGCAATACACTGGAGGGACAACAGGTGTGTCCAAGGGAGCGATGCTCTCTCATGGAAATGTATTATCGAATTCTTTACAGATTTGCGCGTGGCTTAAGTCCAGTCTTATTGAAGGATCTGAAGTCGCCATCTGCGCTCTCCCCCTCTATCATATCTTTTCACTCACCTTAAATGCCTTTTCTTTCATGATGTATGGAGCAAGAGTCGTTTTAATTACAAACCCCAGGGATTTAGGAGGCTTCATTAAAGAACTTAAGAGCTCTTCTTTTTCAGTCTTCTCTGGTGTGAATACCCTCTTCAATGGTCTCATGAATCATCCTGATTTTAAAACCATTGATTTTTCAAAAGTGAAAGTAAGTGTTGCTGGTGGAATGGCTTTACAAGCCGCTGTCGCTGAGAAATGGATGAAGTTCACGAACAGCTTATTGATTGAAGGATATGGTCTTACAGAAACAAGCCCTGTTGCGGCTGTCAATCCCATTAGTACCACAGGAAACCGTGTAGGAACGATTGGATTGCCTCTCCCTAATACCGTGATCAAACTTCTGGATGACAACGGCAATGATGCTCCTCAAGGAGAACAAGGTGAGCTGGCCATCAAAGGTCCTCAAGTCATGCAAGGCTACTGGGAACGTCCTGATGAAACCGCAAAGGTCATGACTGCAGATGGTTTTTTCAAATCTGGCGATATTGGTGTGATGAGTGAAGATGGTTACTTTAAAATCGTAGACCGCAAGAAGGATATGATTTTAGTCTCGGGGTTTAATGTGTATCCGAATGAGATTGAAGAGATCCTCGCTGGCTTGAGTGGGGTCTTAGAAGCGGCTGCCATTGGCGTTCCGGACGAAAAATCAGGAGAAGTCGTGAAAGCCATCGTTGTTAAAAAAGATCCTGCATTAACGGCTGAAGACGTAATCCAATACTGTCGACAGAATTTAACAAACTATAAAGTTCCTCGTTATGTTGAATTCCGACACGAGTTGCCCAAGACAAACGTTGGAAAAATTCTTCGCAGGGCTTTACGGGACAATCAAAAGATCTCATAATAACTTTATAAAGAATAGAGATCGCACTGAGGATGGATCCTCCAGTCTCGCTGAATGAATCCAAGAAGGAGTCTGCAACAGTGATTGGCTTCAATAACTTTGACATCAAACCACGATGGGCAAATTCGTTTGCATTTTTATTAACTCTTTCCGGCGCCATCTTTTGGCCCCTTCCAAAAGCGAATGGGGCTCCAACTCCATTAACGGTTCAAGATGTCATTACAATGACTCTTCAACAGAGTTTGAGTCACAAAGACATTAACCTAGGGTATCAAAAATCAGAAATCGCACGACTTTTAGCCGCATCCAATTTTGAAACCTCCCTCGTTGCAAAAGTTCAGACAGA
Source organism: Bdellovibrionota bacterium (assembly GCA_963170155.1). Lineage (GTDB taxonomy): Bacteria > Bdellovibrionota > Bdellovibrionia > Bdellovibrionales > Bdellovibrionaceae > CAUJGP01. The sequence goes on from CAUJGP010000022.1 coordinate 2,812, forward strand.
AGATTCCAAAGCTGAAACCCTGGGAGTTATGGCGAATGAACGGGATCAAACTCAAAGCTGGATTCTAGGCGTCAACCGTAAGTTCTCGACAGGCTCCACGCTTGGTCTTGACTATTCTTTTCTGCATCGTGAAAGCGATCTCAGCACTTTTGCCATCAACAATAACGTGAATCCCACTCAATACTATCACTTAACCACCCTCAACTTTAAACAAGAATTGTTAAACAATGGGTTTGGTTATCGTGATCGTCGGCTTTTGCTCTCGGCCGATTTGCAGTTCCAAAGATCTAAACTTGAACGCGATGAAACCATTGAAGAATTAGTTTTACAATCCATCAGGCTTTACCTGGACACTTATTTTGCTCAAGAAAATTTAAAACAGAGTCTTGCGGCCAAAGAAAAATACTTTCTTTTACTCAAATCCATTCAACAAAAAAATAAAATGGGTTTTGACGACCGAAGTGAGTTGATTAAAACAAAAGCTGAAGTGCAAAACCAAGAACGCAATGTAAAAAGCGCAACACTAACCTATCAAAATTTAGTTCAAAAACTCTACACGCTGCTCAATACGCCTCTCCCCGAGGAGGTTATCATTGCTGTTCCTGAGTCGAGTTCATCCTTAGCTCCTTCCAAAGCAGCATCCTCCATTGAAAATTTGAGGAAATCCAAATCATCACAACTTTTGATCCAGGCTACTGAAGCTGAAAGCGAGGCCTCTCAGAACAGCGAATGGGTGGGGCTTAACTTTTTTGCTCAAGCCGCGTATTCCGGTCTCGACAGTTCTCGTTCTCCTGCATTTTCTGAAATGAAAGATCGAGAGAATCCCAAATACACTCTAGGGCTTGAGTTCTTTATGGCTTGGGGGGCCTCTGCTCAAAAGGCTGAAAAACTTTCTAAGTACATAGCTCATGAAGAAGCTCTCAACACTCAGAAAAAAATAAAAAATGATTTAATGGAAACTATCGATCGAACAGAGCGCAACTTAAAATCACGTTTTGATGTCATGACCCAAGCGCAAGAAACCGTAAAAATTTGGGAAGATGCCATGAAAAGCCAAGAACGCAATCATCGTTATGGCCATATCACTACAGCGGAGCTCATTATGGATTATACCAGTTATTTCCGAGCAAAAGCTTCGTTGAGTGGAGCCATCGCCGACTATCAAATGTCACTTTATGAATACCAAGCGGCCCGGGATGAACTCATAACTTCAAAAGACTAAGGTGATCGAGTATGAATATTATTACGACCTCCATTAAAAGGCCTATTTTTATTACTTGTATTTTCTTTTTGATATTGGCGATTGGAGCGATTTCTCTTCTTCGATTGCCGGTCGATTTGTTTCCTGACATCACCTTTCCTATCGTGGTGGTATCCACTCCTTACCCTGGAGCAGGCCCTCATGAAGTGGAAACTCTTGTTTCAAGAATCATTGAAGATGAATTGAGTTCTATCTCAGGAATGAAAACTCTCCGTTCCGTCAATAAAGAGGGCGTTTCCACGGTTATCGCCGAATTCAGTTTAAAAACGGATGTCAAATACGCGGAACAACAAGTTCGAGATAAGATGTCTTCTGTCAAACGTAAACTCCCCGAAGAAGTCGAAGATTATGTGATTCGAAGAGTGGATCCCGCGGATCAACCCATTCTCACCCTTGGCGTAACAGGGACGGCGAAACCCCATGAATTGTACGATTACGCTGCTGAAGTGCTTAAGCCTCAATTGCAGCAAGTAGATCAGGTGGGATTGGTAGAGGTTCTAGGAGGTAGAAAACGTGAAATTCATGTGGAGCTCAATCAAAATAAACTAAAACTATATGGAATCTCCGCCCAGAGCGTCGCTCAGCGGATCAGTACTGCAGGACAAAACATTCCCGCAGGTAAAGTCAGTAATAAAGATGGAGATTTAGTATATCGAACTTTAGCGGAGTTCAGTAACCCCCAGGAAATCGCCAATACGATCGTTAGTTTTCTTGGAAATGAAAAGCCCATCCGCGTAAAAGATTTAGCAACCATTTCTGATACGCTCGAAGATGAAAGAGCCCGTGCTTTTTTGAATAGCGAACGATCCTTGAATCTTTGGGTTTTCAAGCAATCAGGAACTAACACAATTAGCGTCGTAAATGCTCTCAAGAAAAAAGTAGCAGCGATCAACCAGCAAAACCAAGAACAAAAAATCCCTTACCAAATTAATTTGATCCGAGACAATTCAAAGCCCATTAAGGCTAACGTTGATGACGTATATGAATCTATTTTAATTGGTATTGGATTGACCATTCTAGTGGTCCTCTTTTTTCTAGGAAACTTTCGCTCCACTCTGATCACAAGCATCGCTCTTCCGAACTCACTCTTAGGAGCTTTTATTCTGATGGCTCTTAGCGGTTTCACGATTAACATCATGACCTTACTGGCCTTGAGTTTAGCCGTGGGCCTTTTGATTGATGATGCCATTGTGGTGCGGGAAAATATATTTCGACATCTTGAACTAGGGGCTTCTCCTTTCAAAGCCGCCTACGAGGGAACGAAAGAAGTCACTCTTGCTGTCATTGCAACTACTTTCACCGTCCTTGCTGTTTTCGGTCCTATCGCTTTTTTAGAAGGGGTTGTCGGGCAATTCTTTAAACAATTCGGATTAACCATTTGCTTTGCCATGCTGATCAGCTTGTTTGATGCTCTGACGATGGCACCAATGCTTTCAGCTTACTTTGCAGGAGCTGGACACGGAGAAAAAGAAAATTCTTCCCTAGAGGGTTTCAAAGCAAAAGGCCTCTTCTCTGCTTTGCGCCTTTTATTGCGAAAAATATTATTACAAATTGAGCGGCTCTATGACTCAACCTTTGGGATCTTACTCAAGGCTTTTGATCGATTTCAATCCTGGCTTGAAGATGTTTATGAATCCACTCTTAAACTCACTCTTCGTTACCGAAAATCCACTCTCTCTTTAGGTCTTCTGATTTTTATTGGAAGTCTTTTAATCCTCAAACACGTTCCTAAAACTTTCATTCCTCCTCAAGACAATGGTGAGTTTCAAGTGGGTATTGAACTCAAGCCCGGCTCCACGCTCGATCAAACTCAATCTGTCGCCAATGAAATCAGTGATTTGATCCGCAGTCATCAAGAAGTGCAAAGTGTTCTGATGATCGTCGGCAATCGTGACCTTGAAAACCACAAATCAAGTCTCACCATTTTATTGAAAGGCAGCAAAGAGAGATCTATGACAACCAGTCAATTCAAAGATCTTCTCAGAGAAAAACTAAAAGCGTTTCAAGAATACAAACCCACTGTCACCGATATTGATCCTGTGGGCGGAGGACAACGTCCCTTCATGCTCGTCTTTAGTGGGGCCGATTTAGAAGCTCTCGAAACTTATGTCACAAAAGTCTACGAACATCTTAAAACTCATCCTGGATTAAAAGACCCCAGTATTTCGATAGCAACGGGTAAACCCGAATATCAGATTATCATTGATCCTGTTAAAGCGGAGCAATTTGGAGTTTCAACTAAACAAGCGGGCCTTGAACTTCGAACCCTTGTGGAAGGCATCATTCCAGGCGTGCTTCGTGAGAATGGAATCGAATATGATATTCGTGTTCGCTCGCAGCCATCCCAGAGAGATTTAAAACAACGGTTTAGAGACATCACGGTTCCCAATATTAATATGAAATCCGTACCTCTTTCCATGATCTCGCGAGTAGAAGAAAAAATTGGCCCCGCGACCATCAATCGTGAGAACCGTAATCGCTCCGTCACCATCGCTGCCGACATTGCTTCTCAAGGTCCTGGCATGGGAGGAGTCATTGCTGACATTAAGACTCTCACCGCCGAAGGAGACCTGAAGTTACCAACAGGTATTGTTTACACCTTCACCGGCCAAGCTGAGAACTTTCAAGAACTCGGCGTGAACATGGCCATTGCTATGGGACTTGGTATTTTATTCATTTACTTGGTTTTATCGAGCCTCTACGAATCGTTCATCATTCCCTTTACGATCATGTTGGTGCTGCCTTTGGCTTTATGTGGTGCCTTTTACGCCCTTTTTGTGACACAACAATCCCTGGATTTATTTTCCATGATTGGATGTGTGATGCTCCTCGGAGTCGCCACAAAAAACTCCATTCTCTTAGTGGATTACACTTTGCAACTCCGAGAAACAGGTATGGCTGAAATCGCCTCGATTATTAAAGCAGGACGCACGCGTTTGCGTCCCATCTTAATGACGAGCTTCGCTCTGATTGCCGGTATGCTTCCTGTGGCGATTGGCCTTAATGAAGCCTCTAAACAAAGAACAAGTATGGGAGTCGCCATTATCGGAGGTTTGATCAGCTCAACCCTTTTGACCTTAGTCATTATTCCTGCCGCTTATGGTTATATCGATCGTTTTGATCAATGGATTAAAAGCTTTTTTCGAACTCAAAAGCCAGGCGCTCCCAATCACTTTGAAACCATTGCAAATAAGGAAGATGCTGTTTCAACTACAGAATCACTCTCTGAAAATCAAGGCTGATTATTTTGCTTTCCAGCAACCTGTTATTTTGCGGAGATCCCCTTGAGGCATAACACAATGGGCTTTAAGGTTTGTTTTTTGCCCTTGAGCTGCGCTTCCCCAAGTAGGACAGCGTAGCCTTACGTGAAAATGATCATCATGACCTGGCTCTGGATAAAGTCTCCTCAGAGCATTAAACACAATGGGATCAACAGGATCTGCATCTGATTTTCCCAGTTCTCCCAGTCGAGTGGCCTCAGCACACATGGCTTGTTTTATTTTGGGATGAACAAAAATCATATAAACCTGATCGTGATAATGAGACATCATTTTTTTTAAATAAGCCCACAAAAGAGCGCGATCAAACTTGGGATCAAAATTCTTTTTATTGGCAGAGAGAGCGCTACGCCCATAATACTGATTATCAATGCCATTAAAAAAATATCCAATATCCATATCTAAACCATTTTTATGGCTTTTATGCCGACCGATGGGACCACCTTTTTGGGCGCTGATGTCACCAACATCAAGAGTCAGACCTCTCTTCAGTTTATTGACCCAGTAAGAAGACTTGAGAAGGAATTCCATACTAGCAAAATTCCCGTAGTATCTTTGCTTGCTGGTTCGACTTGAATGAATTCTGAACTTTTCTGTCAGGTTTTCATTTTGAATATTGTCAATCATCTGCATGAGGCTAGAAGCCCTCTTCATCCCTCCTCGTTGATGATGATATCCATAGCTCTGAAAGGGATAAAAAGAACCAATCAAAGAATTTTCTGGATAGCCATTTTTTCCACCAACAGCAAAGATTTCTTGATCATCAAGATCGCCACTGTCCTGATCTGATAATCCTGTCAGTGGAGGCAGCTCAGGCTTACGCCCAGGGATAATAGTCATTCTCTTTAATTCTGGGTTTTGCTCTTCATCTTCAACTAAAACCACAGTATTTTCTTTTTCTAAATTTTCTCCCTGATGCGATTTACGAGGAGGAACAACGGGAGCAGGAGGAAGATCATTCATCTCTACAGAAAGATCTTCTTGTTGCTTATCACCCTCCTCATCATCATTGAGGCTTTCACTGTTTTTACCCTGTTCCCTTATCGGTTTGATCTGAGGGATAGGAATAGGAACTTTATTTTTCGCTTTTCTAGCATCTTTAATCTCAGATGTTGTGCCTTCTGTTTTTTTCTCTTGTTTTTTTATAGTCGGATTTCGTTGTTTTTGATCCAACGTCGAAGAAGATGGTGTTTCCGAATCATCTAACAAATCTTGATCCATTCCCTTTTCATCGGATTGAGATGTAGAAGACGATGGAACCTGAAAATTTTTTTCTTCAGAATTTTCAGCTCTATTTTTTTCATTAATAGATCTAATAATTTGTTCTAGCTCAGTATCTTCAATCTTCGGTAATGAATCTTCTTCAGACCTGACGGGTTTACGTGGTGACGCAGGAGCATTAACAATAACATCACTGGAGCCATCAATATCTTCTGTCTCAAATAACGTTTCCACATCACCGGCTTGAGTTCCATCCACAACTTCCATTGGGATATTCAAATCATCAAAACCATCATGGTATTCTTTATCATCGGGCCATTCATCGTGAGCGATCTCTTCAACGGGAGCCGTTTCTTCAATGGATCCACTTTCTCGCTGTCCAGAATAAATGACAGAACCGACTCTTACATAAACTTCCACAATAGTAGCATTACATTCAAAGCTTTCATTCATTCCTATACAATAAGCTCTTCCACGCACCACTTGATCTCTGTTTAATGGATCCATTTCATTTTTAATCATAACCAGGTCAGAGCTCCCTGTGGTCGGGTCCCAGTTTCCGGCCAAAGAAAAGCGGATGCTTCCCATGTTTTTACTGATAGGGTCAGTCCACTGAGAACGGCCTCGAGCAAAAATTCTAGATTTGTTAGAATTCCAAATAACCTTTAAGTCACTGACAAGTAATGTACGCGGGAGCCATTGTTCTCCGTGCTTTAAAATTTTAGGTAAATTAAGATCATTTCTATCAGAATAGTTTGAAATACTGATATCGATGACTGGCTTCTCTTCTATTTCAAACTGCTGCCAATCCTCAGAGAGGGCCTCCCGGCCTTTTCTATTGGATGAATCTTTAGTTGTCGTTAGGCGATCCTTAAATGCCTTATGAGAGGGAACGCATGATGTTAAAAAGGCAACAAAACCAATAAGCATGATTATTGATGCCAATGAAATACGCTTTCTTCCTAATCCCAATGGATTTAGTTTCAGCATAAGAATAATCCCTTCTCGTAAGTCCTACCTCATAGAGGTTCAAAGAGTGAGCCGATATCTTGAAACTAAAAATCCTATTTCTAATTTAAGAATAACAACCACTTTTATCTAAATAAGGTATTTTTTGCATTTTACAGGCCAATTTATTAAGGAAATAAAATGCTTAAGAAGAAATACGCCTCCTCTTTTTAGGCTTTTTTATGACAAAAAAAGAAATTTTGTGACAAAATATGACACTCTTCGTGGAGTCTTTACCTACCCACAATTTCATAAATTTAAAATTTAAATTTTCTCAGTTGATACTAGACAGACCTATAAAAACCTGTTTTTATTCCCGCCAGGAGGATTCATGAAACGCATAATAAATTTCATATTTCTCATAGTGTTGCTTGTTTTTTATAAACCTGCCGTTTTTGCGGGAGCTCCTCCCTCCCCTGAAATTCCCATTGGTCCGAATCAAGTCTTTATTCAAGGTACCGCTATTAATGAATTAAAAATTATGTCTTATAATGTCTTAAATCTCTTTGATGCAGATAAAGATTCTGCAAAAGACGACTGGCTCTGGTTACCAATTAACGCTCCTGGAAAACAAAACTATTGCCAAAATATTTCCAGTTCTAAGGATCGTCAATATTGCAGTCAATTTGACTGGACTTATGAAAAAGTGAATTGGAAGCTCCAGCAAATTAAAAAGGTTGTTGATTTCCAAGGATCAAAACCCGACATGATTGCCGTTGTTGAAGTTGAAAATGAAAATGTTTTAAGTCTGCTTGCCGCGACACTGGGTTACCAGCACTATATTATTACAAATAGCCCAGACCTGCGTGGAATTGATGTTGGGTTGATGTTTAATACCAAGCCTGGATTAAGCTATTCCAATTGGGAAGCAATTCGTGTCCCCTTCAAATCAGGCCGCCCCGGTCGAGATTTACTCAGAGTGGATTTTGTTTGGAATGGAAAACCTCTTTCTGTTTATGTCAACCATTGGCCTTCTCAAAGAAATCCCATTGATGAAAGAATTTCATGTGCGGAATACCTTGCTCACAATATTGATGTGATGTCACAGGCGAATGGTCCCACTTGGTCAGCCATTGCCGTCGGAGATTTTAATACGCTGGATTCAGAACAACCCAATGCTTTTTATGATATCATGCATAACTCTCACTGGTCCAATTCCCTTTATGATGCTGAACTCTATGCGCGAGAGTCTCGTCAGAACCCTGCTTTACCATACACTCCTCCTGGAACTTACTACTACATCAAAGACGATGCCTGGAATCGATTGGATCGTGTAATCGTCACGAAGAATTTAATTGATCAAAAAGATATGGAGTTTGCACAAGAAAGCTTTAGAATTTTATTTCCACAATTCATGAGCTTTAATTTTAAACGCTATGAAAATGGTCCTCCTCAGAACAAGGGTAAAAACATTAAGGACTCTGCTTCTAATGGATCAAATGGATTTCGATATGTTCGGATTCCTAATCGTTACAATTTCGATACAATTGATGAATCGCGACGTGGGTTCTCTGACCATCTCCCTATTGTTTTTAAATTAAGATTTCAGTAATTTTTAATAAGGAGTGCCCCTCAGCGGCACTACTGTCAAAATAATAAACTATAATTATTTATCATACCGAATAAATACGTCCTCCATTGAGGCATACATTTCGCAAACGAAAGCTTGACTCTAGTTTTCTAACCTATCTTTCCTCATGGAGATAAAAATGAAATGTATTAACCGGAAGCCATTTAAAAAGTTTTTGTTAATATTAATCTTGTCCATGTCAGTTTCTCTTCAAGCCGCAGATAGGATTGTTCATTACTATTACGATATGGTGATGGGTCTAGCTGGAGGCCTTAATGCTTATGATGCCATTTACTACTCTCTCTCCAATGAAATGATAGATAGTGGGGTTGCCACTCATCCCATGGGCCTTGTGGGAGCTCGTTTAATAAACCATTTTTTAGGTACTCCAATGAATATTGTTACAGATGGAGGGTTCATTAGAAATGGAGTTGCCATCGCAACCATTGAACATCCACTGGCTTACACATTGCTCGATATAGCGCTAAAAACAGGTAACAAAATGATGATCGGTGCCGTTCGTCATCGACTTATTGACACCTTCTTTCACTCAGGATGGTCGAGTTTGTTTGGACACATGGAAGGTGGGCATGGTCCGGATCATGCCCCAAAAGAAATCCGTAAAGCCCAAGCTTGCTTTCAAGCCATCATGGAACTCACTTTCTTTATTCGTGATATGACCGAAGGAGGGGGAAAAGAAAATAAACACAACATCACTCACATTTTAGGGCTGCAAACACCAAAAAAACTTGAAGCCTTATATCAATCATCAGGAACAAGAGATTTAGAGAGCCTTACTGATTACATGATGAAAAAACCAGGGGAATACGCAGAAGTTCTTTGGTACACTCCCGTTATTGAAAAAGCTTTTGGAATTAATGTAGAGAACTCAAGTCAATACAGGGACTTTGCGCTTGAAGAGTTATTTAAAAGCATGAAGAAAGACAAAATAATAGATATCAATGTTGAAGAATATTTTGCTGTAAGAAAACTATTTACTGATATTAGATCAAGACATGACTTGTCTCCCCAAGACTCTTTCAAATTAGCCTTATATAGAGTCTATCAAGTTCTGACAGACACCAAAGTAGAAAACACCAAACATTTAGAAATCACCCCAGAGTTGCAAAATAAGCTTAATTTAGCTCGTCTCAATGGAATCAATGATCTTTCTTCTCTCATGGCCGATGTTTCAAAGAGGCAAATAAAAGAAGCTCATAATCTGAGATTTCATGTTGCCGACTTTAAGGATTTTTTAGAAACTAATAGTAATGAGTGGAAACCCTCCTCTCAATTAGGGATGTATGAATTAGCTAAGTTAGAAAAAATAATTGCAACCATTATCAGTTGGAAAGAAGTAATAGATCTTCAGACATTAGAGCCGCATAGGGTTGAAAGTATCCGAGTGGGTGATGTTCCTGATTATCGGGATAGAGAAAATTTTCGAAAAGACATTTATAACAATGATCCTCAAAGATTTAAGATCTATGTAGATCAATTAAGTAAGCTAGCAGAAAACCCTGAAAAACTAGATTACTTTTCGAGGTTAAAAGCCATCGCTGAATTAGCGTCTTTGGCGGCGACGGAAGCACACAAAGATATTATTCCAAATTCAAGAATCAGTACAACCCAGCAAGTGAACTTTGAAAATGATAATCTATCGCACGCTTGTTTTTCATCTCGTTGCAGAGAAACTTCTGCTCGCATTGCAATAGCAGAGTTATTTGGCATCAATGCTGAGTTAGGCAAGCTTGGCACCTTAGGAGCTAAAGAACACGTTGCGGATTTCAAACAAAGCTTCATGGCTAAAATTTATCACTTTATGAGTAAAGTGATAAAGATGCCTAAGTTCCATGAAGATCGACAAAGAGCTGAAGATGAAAGATTAAGATTGGATTCTGCTGAGCGAGAGTTTCTTCTGGAAATAGGTCTTGCAAAAAAAATGGACGACAAAATAGTAACAATTCTCGATGAAGCCAATAATAAGAGTTTAACGTCAATTAAGCCAAATTTTACCGTCTCAGGATTAAAAAGCTGGTTTAGTTGGTCTATGCAAGAGCTTTTGCCAGTGATATCAAGATTTGACATGGTTAGAATGAGCAGATCAAGAGAAATAAAAAAACGAGTGGATGTGGGAATGGCCTTCAAATCTTATTTTGTCCAACTCACAAATTATTGGTATGGAGATGGCACTCCAGTGTCTCCTGAAGTGCAAAGAAGTTACCCCTTACTCACGCCTGGGAGCCCTTCACAATTAAGCAAAGAAGGCTATTTAAAATTAACGCCTCAAGGAAATAACGTTTATTTCGGGAAAATGCGCTGTGCAGACATCCTGAAATAATATCAGATCAGAATAACGGATCTGCATTTTTTAGAGGAAATTGTAGTTGAATCGTCATATTAAGAATTCTTTCTCCCTCAATGGTGTGAGGACATCCTTTGTGATGAACATGAGTTGATTCTGAATTTGCCAGTAATAAAAAATTATCCCCGAGGGACTCTCTATGAGAGTAAGGATACTTTTGTTGAATCATTGTAATTTCCAATATGCGATCGGCAATTTTGTCCATAGCAACAGACATTTTTTCATGGAGTGCTTTTTCTTCAACAGGAAGTTCTCTATAAATGCTCTCCCCTAAATTTACTATCCGCATATAATTTTTAAGAGCGATATTTGCTGTTGAATGGATATACTCATTACTGGTGGGCGGAGCATATTTTATTGTATCAGAAGCATCCTTTAAAACTGCCTCAATAGTCATTTCTTCCAGAGGAAATTGAACTAACTGTTCATCTAAGCTCTCTACGAAGTTAAGGTAGGGTTCAACGGCATCAGTCGCCATTTTGATTATTGAAATATCCTCGCGCGCTAAAATACTTTTTAAGTTTTCAAAATTTTTTGAAAAATTTATCAGGCTGACGTCTGGATCATAACCTTTTTCCCTCGAACGAAGCATAAAGAGATGATGCATGAATTCATGTATTAAAGTCCAACGATTAGTATTCTCTCTTATAATAATAGCCCCACTTGAATGGAGAGATGGGAAAAGATGAGATTTCGTTGGAGGCAGGTAAAGCCCAAGAACAAAGCCATCATCACCATCTTTATCATCAATTTGCTGAATAGATGTCGTCCATTTATCTTGAATATCCTGAGGCATGGTAGAGGCGCTTGAAAAAAGAGAGGATGAACAGTACTCTGTTTCAATCAAAGATGATTTGTAAACAGTGACGCCTGTTTGGTTGACAAAACGAAGAGTGGCCTCAACGCTGGCTGAACTGATCGCTTCTAAATAATTTTTATTAAACTCTTTGCCGAAGTAAGCTTTTGAAATCGAAGATGTTCCGATAATATTATGATTGATCGAATTTCCATCGGTAAAAGTAAAATCACAACTTTTAGTATTATAATGATAATTTTTTTTATCTTCTAAGAGCGAAAGGCCATGAATATTGATGGAATCGTTTTGAGAGCATGCCATGCTACTTATTAATAAAACAAACACCAACCCCTTTTTTACAAACCCCACCATGGCTTCTCCTCAGTTTGTTTTGTATTTGTATATATTCAATTAATTGGAGCTTTTTGTAAGTGAGCCGTTACCTTGATGTCAATAAAAGGCACAACAATGGTAAAAATAACACTATCAAAGAGAAATGAAGTTTTCCCAGCATGAATCAGTGAGAGACGCTCAAAGAGCCAGTAGACTTAATCATTATGAAACAAAACCAATATCCACAGAATCACTTTGAGATGAATTCATATTCATATGCGCTTGCATTTCAAACGACTAATTTAATTAAATTTTTATTAAATAAAATTATCTTTTTTTGTAAAAACTTTTGTTTAGTTTAAAAAATAGGGAGAGATAGATTCAACTTTTTCTTAAGATTTGTTAAGATTTGTTAAACGGGACGATCTTTGATAAAATAACCAAATACTTGGTTATAAATTATTGTTTTACTGCACCATCTATTTAAAAATGATGAGGTGTTTTATGGATTCATTGAACCGTCCTTTATCTCCAGCTCTGCGAGGAGATAAAAATGCACTATCTCCTCGAGCCTACAAAGAAATTCAACTCCTTAGAGGCCCACAACCACGGGCTTTCCTGAGACAAGCCGTAAGTGCTTGGGGAGTCATTATTGCCACCATCACTCTGGCTGTTCATATCGATAGCTTTTGGGCAAGTTTATTCGCGATCCTCATTGTAGCCACTCGATTCAACATCCTGGGATTGCTCATTCATGAACAAGTTCATTTTCTCGGATTTAGAGGACCTTGGGGCGATAATATTGCGAATCTTCTCGCTGCTTATCCTATAGGAATCACAGTGGAAGGTTATGCAAAAGTGCACTTATCTCATCATAAAAATTATTTTACAGAAGAGGATCCCGATTTTCTACGCAAATCGGGAGTGGATTGGGTTTTTCCAATGCCATTCAAACATCTTGCAAAATTATTATTAAGCGACATTACCAGCCTCAGTTTTTTGAAGCTTTTCAAGGGCAAACAATTTTATAATAAAAATGTTTACAATCGCCCCTACCCAACCCCAAAATGGCTTCGGTTCGCTTTTTATGCGATCGTGGCATCATCATTAACGATCTTTCAAATGTGGTCAATCTTTCTAGTTTACTGGGTCTTGCCACTACTCACTGTCTTACCTTTGATTGTTCGTCTGGGCGCTATCTGTGAACATATTTATAATTTACCAAAGGCAAGCCTTGTTGAATCCTCACCTCTTATTATACTTCGTTGGTGGGAAAAATTAGTTTTACCTAACCTCAATTTTACATATCACACTTACCACCACTTTTTTCCCGGAATTGCATACTGTCACTTACCAAAAGTGCATGAAATCTTTAAACGTGAAAACTTAGTGAATGAAGAAGCTGTCTTTTATGGCTACTGGTCTTATTTGAAGTATCTTCAAAAAACTCCTGCGGACAACAGTGAACTCTCACTGGCCAGAAATCACAGCAAATCTCTTGATCATTCCCATATTATTAAAGACTGGGGCAGGCAAAGGCATACCCAATAAATTTAAATTCGAGTCCAAAAATTTCACACGATCTTCAAAAGAAGGATGTGTTTTAAGTAATCCCTGGGATTTCTCTTTTTGGTTTTTAGCAAGTCGAGAAATAAACTCACGAAAATAACGAGGGTCATAACCTGAGGCCCAAGTGTATTCCACACCACTGAGGTCAGCTTCGTATTCTAATTCTGATTTTAACCCTTGATCCAATAACATTTTCATCCCGCGATTCACCGCCTGACTCAAAGCAAAGCTGACGTCAGAACCTCCACGAGAGATGAAGCGGTATAAAGTCTCATCGGGACTGACTTCTCTCTTAAGAGCCACATTCTTAAAAAGATGGCGATGATTGATATGCCCCATCTCATGAGCCAAAACACCAGCTAACTCTTGCTCGTTTTGAATATTTTTGAGGAGACCTTTTGTTACAAGGATGTAACCACCCGGCGCTGCGAAAGAGTTGATTTCATCTGTATCAAGAACTCCCACACGATAAACAATCTCCGGCCGTCCTACTTTTTCCGCTAAAGTCCTGAGAATTAAATTAAGATATTCGAGCTGCTTTTTTTCTTTATTCAAGTCACCGTATGTCCCAAAGAGTTTTGCGGCAACTTCTCGACCCATATTAACTTCATCTTGAAGTTCTCTTGTTTGAGTTTCTTTTATTGAATCAGCAGTTATTTGTTGCAATGGCTCTTTTCGAACTTTAGAAGAACAAGCTCCTAAAAAAAGACCCATAAAGACTACTAACAAAAGTTTCTTATTTTCAAGAATTGTACTGTTCATAATTCTGAGTACAGAGATTCTTTCATTGAAAGTCAAGTAAACAAAAATAAGAGAAAAATGAAAAATCTCACTCCTTGAGAAAGATTTCCTGTGCCTCCGGCCTAAGATTATAATGACTGCTCATGACCTGGCCGTAAGCACCAGTATCCAGAACCACTAAAAAATCCCCTTCTCTTAAATCTTCCAAAAGAACCTCAGCCCCTAAAACATCGGAACTCTCACAAATAGGCCCCACCACCTGATAGCTTTGCAAAGACAATCGATTCTCTTTTTGAGGAGTCATTAAGTCATTTTCTTGAAGAGAGGATGATGATAAAGATGTTTTTTTCACTAAGGGCACAATGCGATGTTTTGCTTGATACAAAGCGGGCCGTAGTAAGTGATGCATTCCAGTGTCCACAACAGCAAAGGTATGATGGCTGGTTTTTTTGATGTACTCCACCCGCGTTAGTAAAACCCCCCCGTGAGCCACAAGCCATCGTCCTGGTTCTACTAAAATTTTATCGGAAAGCCCTTTCCAACTTTTCTCGATTCGCTGCCCCCATTCATGAGCTAAAGCGATCTCTTGAGCTTCATCAAATCGATCATAAAAAATCCCCAATCCACCACCCGCATCTAAAGTTTCAAAATGGTACCCTTGAGCTTTCCACTGCTTGATCACGGGAACTAGTTTTTCAAAGGCTTCGCTATAAGCATTTAAATCAACCAGCTGAGAACCAATATGAAGGCTAAAGCCTTTGAAAATCAGAAAAGGATTGGACTTTAAAAGTTGATCACATTCTGTCAGAGCATCAACTTCAATTCCAAATTTGTTATTTTTTAAACCTGTTGCAATATAAGGGTGTGTCTGCGCATCCACATCAGGATTCACGCGCAATCCAATAGAAGCTCGAAGCTGAAGCTTTTGAGTGAGAGCATGAAGCCGGTAAAGCTCAGGCAAACTTTCTACGTTGATCTGCCGAACCCCCACTTTAAGAGCATAAATAAGCTCTTTCTCCGTTTTTCCAATTCCGGAGAAAATAATTTTATGAGCGGGGCATCCCTGTTCCAAGCTCCACTGTAGCTCTCCCTGAGAAACGACATCCATCCCTAAGCCACACGCAATGAACAAGCGCAAGACATCTTTGTGATAGTTGGCCTTCAAGGCGTAATAAATTTCAGTCTGGGAAGGCAAGGCCTCTTGTAATGTTTTGGCCCGCAACGCCATTTGTTTACCACTGTAAATATAAATGGGTCCTTGATAATCAGATGTCAGAGAAGATAATGTGGTGGGCTCATCTTTAAATTGTAATTGACCTTGTTTATAATTTAATAACATAGAAGCCAGACTAACATTTGACTTTTTAAGGAGTCAAAACCAATAATGCCCAGATGATTCAAAGCTTACAAAATAACAACTCTCATTCGTCTCATTTTTCCTCTTACAGCCTTGGGCTTTCCGCTCAAGGCCAACCCATCAAAGCCTTTGAATTTGGTGCCCCTCACTTTCCTCGAGTGCTGTGCCTTGGTGGTGCGCATGGTGATGAAATCGAAGGCGTTTGCCTTGCCTGGTCTCTCTGGGAAGAATTCATTAAAAATTATTTATTTCGCTTGAATCTTGTTTTGATTCCAGAACTCAACCCTGATGGCGTTTTATACAAAACAAGATGCAATGCTAATAATGTCGATCTGAATCGAAATCTGCCAACAGCGGATTGGACCGCCCAAGTTTTAAACCCGAGATATCCTCCTGGTACAACAGCTGGTTCAGAACCAGAAAACCAAGCCCTTCTTAAGCTTTGGAATAAGCATCCTGTGCAATTTGTCTTCTCTCTTCACTCTTGGAATCCTCTGATTAACACCAATGGGCCTTGTGAGCCTGAAGCGCAAATTTTGCATCAATTCTTAGGCTCTCCCGTGGAAGCCACCATTGGTTACCCCACACCTGGGTCTCTGGGCTCCTTTGCGGGCCTTGAAAAAGGGGTTGGCACCATCACTCTTGAAATTCAAAGAGGTTTAAAAATCAGCGAAGTCATCGCTCAATATAAACCGGCTCTCTTCGCAGCCTTACAATCCCTGGATCAACGCCTTAACAAGGAGTAAATTATGACATCATCACCTCTCATCACATCCATAGAAACTATTTATCAAAAAATCACCTCAGGATCATCGCCTTCTGATTTATCCCCCATAGAAATGGCCGTTATTGAAAAAGTCATCGCACAACTCAACGATGGTCAACTCAGAGTCGCAGAAAAGATCAAAGATCAATGGGTCACCCACTCATGGATCAAGCAGGCTATCTTACTCTTTCTGAGGCTGACTCCTGCAAAAACCATGGAGGCTGGAGATTTTTCTTTTTTTGATAAAGTGCCCGTCAGAAAATGGAATGGAAAAGAAAAAGTTCGTGTCGTCCCTCCTGCTTTTGTTCGCCATGGCGCTCATGTTGAGCCCGGAGCTGTTCTTATGCCTTCTTACGTCAATATCGGCGCTCGTGTGGGAACTGGAACAATGGTCGATACCTGGGCCACTGTAGGATCCTGCGCGCAGATCGGAGCTCATGTTCACCTATCCGGAGGCGTGGGGGTTGGTGGTGTCCTTGAACCACTCCAAGCGAGCCCCGTCATCATTGAAGATCATGCGTTCATAGGAAGCCGCTGCATCCTCGTTGAGGGAGTGGTTATTGAAGAAGGCGCCGTTCTCGGTGCAGGAGTGACAATCACCGCCAGTACTAAAATTATCGATGCGACTCAGAAAGACCCCGTGATTTATCAAGGACGCGTTCCGAAAAGATCTGTCGTTATTCCTGGTACCACCATAAAAGAATTCCCTGGAGGAAGCTTTGGTGTTCCCTGTGCTTTAATTATTGGGGAGCGCAAAGCTTCAACAGACCTAAAAACGTCTCTGAACGACGCCCTCAGGGATTTTCAAGTCTCTGTTTGATCTCATTGATTTTAATGTCATTTATCATTGATAAAAAGGATACTCTATGAGCAAAAGCCCAACAGAAAATAAAACAGGTCTGGCCGATGGTTATATTCATGGGTTTACTAAAGAGGAGCAAGATCGACTTTTCGAACAAGCTCGTGTGCATGAAAATATCATCTACTCTCATGTTGATCTTCAGCATTGCCAAAATTTAATTGAAATTGGTTCTGGTGTCGGAGCTCAAACAAAAATCCTCTTGGAACGATTCCCTCATCTTTCCATTCAATGCATTGATGCCTCTCATGAACAAGTCGCGCGCGCGCAACAAGCTCTTGCTCCAGAACTTCAATCAGGGAGAATCAAGATTAATCAAGGTGATGCCCTTCGTCTTCCTTTTAAAAGTAACTCCTTTGATGGAGCCTTTTTATGTTGGCTCTTGGAGCATGTTCAAGATCCTGTGGGAATTTTACGAGAGGCGGGGCGGCTTTTAAAACCCGGCGGCGTCATTTATTGTAATGAAGTTTTCAATTCCACATTTTATATCCATCCTTATGCTCCGGCCACTTTGAAATACTGGTTTGAATTCAATGATTATCAATGGTCTCTCAAAGGAGATCCTTTTGTCGGCGGCAAATTAGCTAATTATCTCATGGCCGCCGGTTACCAAAATATCGTCACCACAGTCCTCACTCATCAATATGATAATCGTATGCCCAAACGTAGAGCGGTATTTATTGACTATTGGACTCAACTTCTTTTAAGTGGAGCACCAGGTTTGTTGGAAGCGGGACGAATCACAAAAGATATTGTTGATGAAATGAAACAAGAGTTTGAAACTCTGAAAAAAGCGAAAGATGCTGTTATTTTTTACTCTTGGATTTTAGCCCGTGCCGAAATTTACTAACATTCTTCGCAAATGTGCTTTTGATGACAAGATTCCTTTCATAAGGTTTTCTGTGACAACGCTCATGTTAAAAGTGCTTTGGGATTTAGAAAGGAAATTTTGTATGAATGTGTTACTGATATTAGCTTTAATCTCCTCATTTTCCCTTCCCAGCCTAGGATCTCTAAAAAATATAGAATTGGCTCTGAACTGGAAGGCCGAACCAGAGTTTGGTGGATTCTACGCAGCTTCAGATTTCTTGAAAAAAGAAGGTCTTTCAATGAAAATTATTGAAGGCGGCTCTGGAACACCCACCATTCAAATGTTAGCGGCAAAAAAGGTGAGTTTTGCTATTGTCAGTGCTGATGAGCTTGTCATTGCAAGAGACAAAGGGATGGATTTAGTCGCCCTGTTTGCTGTTTATCAAGAAAACCCTCAAGGAATTATGGTCCGAGAAGACAGTCCATGGAAAACTCTTGAACAACTGCTCAACGATGCTAAAGCCACCGTCGCTGTTCAAATTGGCCTTCCCTATGTCGCCTACTTGAAAAAAACTTTTCCAAAACTCAAGGCCAAACTGGTTCCTTACCAAGGAGGGCTTACTCTTTTTCTTTCTCAAAAGAATTATGCACAACAAGCCTTTCTAACAGCAGAGCCCCTTCTTGCCCAGAAATCAGGGGTTAAGACTCGTGGCTTTTCTCTCGATGAAGTAGGGTTTAAACCCTACTTAGCAGTTCTCGCTGTCCACGGGGAGACTTTAAAACAGTCTCCGGATCTTGTTCGAAAAGTCGTCGAAGGCGTTCGTCAGGGTTGGGAGCACTATCTTTCGCAACCAGAAGCCACTGATCTTATGATGAGCCAATTAAATCCGTCCATGTCTCTTGAAACATTCAAAGAGTCAGGGAAGCTCCAAAGTAAATTGATTAAACCAACTAGTGATTTTAAAATCGGTCAAATGTCAGAAGAACGCTGGAAAACGTTAAGCCTTCAACTGAAGGATCTGCGATTAATCAAAAAAACCCAAGATCCCAAAAATTATTTTTATCAATGATCTTATAATTTCAATATTCAAGAAAACCCAATAAAAGATTCACGACATTAATAAAAACCATTTATTTATTTGTTTGATAGAATAGGAGAGAGCTTTCAAGCAAGAGTGATTTCTTTCAATAACGGGGATTTTTTGAATTTCTGGAGGAATTCAATTGTTCACCAAAATACCTTATTTGGCCTTGAAGCTGTAAGATCAAATCTTCTAATCTTTTGACCCTTGCTTCAAGCTCAAATTCTCTTTGTCGCTTTTGTTGTTGCTCTTCCTCCGACGGAGGTGGGTTGGAAGCAAAAGTCATTTCTCCTTCCAATAATTCACGACTTAAATTGGATTGTTTTTTGTAGTGTTCACGAACTTCTTCAAAGTCGGACATCTCAGGATCAGTATAGCCGGAGCTGTCCGCTCTCCCCACGGGTTTCGCTGAACGCCCTCCCCTTCGGTCACTAGAAGCCTCACCGCCCCCGCCTCCAAGCGCACCGACAAGAGAGTCTTTTCTCAAGTCAGCGAGAGCTGTAAGCCTGGTTTTTACTGTTTTGATATCGTTCAAGGTGGGAGGGAATCGATTATTAATCAGCGACACTGTAACAATGAAGCCGAAGACTCCCACAATAAGAGAGTACAATAGTCCCTTTGTTAGACCCAAGATCAAATGAGCGAAAGCATTCATATTACTAGTTTAAATAAAACTTTAAGCTTTTTCTAGTCCTATTTATGGATCCATAAGAACAGCTGATCAACGGCTCATAATGAGGCTTTTCTCTTCTATCAAATATTTTTTATCATAAACCTCGACACTTCAGAAAACTTTGTAAAAAAATTATAATTAGGCCCTAGGTCAATAAAATTTGATAGTCTAATGATTAAAAATAACCTATTTAGTTCAGTCATAATGGTAGCTCACGGAATCAGCCTCAATAACTTAACTCTGACCTATGAACGGCACCCTGCTGTTCATCATCTCTCAGGTTTTTTCCCCACAGGGTCAATGACGGCCATTATTGGTCCGAATGGAGGAGGGAAATCAACGCTTCTTAAAGCTCTTGCTGGACTCCATCCGATTGATGAGGGATTCATTCAACGTGATCCTCATTTAAACCTTAAAAAGACGGCTTATCTTCCTCAAAACTCCCACTGGGATCGACAATTTCCCATCACAGTCTTTGATTTAGTCTCCCAAGCTCTCATCACCGAACCTACCTTCTGGTTCCGCTTTAATCAAAATCAGAAAACTCGCATTCAAGAGGCTTTAGAACAAGTCAAACTCTGGAACCAACGGAATGTCTCCATTGCCCATCTGTCTTTGGGTCAATTCCAACGAGTGCTCTTTGCAAGGGCCATCCTGCAAAATGCGAATCTGATATTACTGGATGAACCCCTGACAGGACTAGACGAGGCTTCGATTCAAGATTTTTTCACTCTTGTGCAAGAATGGAAAAATCAGGGCAAAACTCTGATTGTAGTGCTTCATGATCGTACTTTAATCTCAAAATACTTTGAGACCACTTTAATTTTAGCGAAAGAGGCCGTTGCTTGGGGGTCTACAGAACAAGTTTTAAATCCACAATACTATTCTCCTTCTCACCTCAAAAAACCTTTTTCTTTTTCTGAGGAGGAATGCCTCCGATGAACACCCAAGAGAACATTTAAGAATGTCTTTTATTTATTTTATCCAAACTCTTCAAGAATTCGACTTTCTTCGTCAGGCTCTGTGGATTAATTTAATTACAGGCATTGTCACAGCCCCACTGGGAGTTCTTCTCGTGCTCCGTCGCATGAGCCTCATGGGAGATGCTCTGAGCCATGCCCTGCTTCCAGGGATTGCGATCAGTTATTTTTTCTATGGACTCTCCATTCCTGCCCTGACAATAGGAGGGTTTTTGACGGGAGCACTGATTATCTTCTTCACCGCCTTTGCAGAACGCCATTCTCCCGTCAAAGAAGACAGCAATTTCGCCGCCTTCTATTTACTTTCGCTTTCGTTGGGAGTTCTTATCATTTCTCTTAAAGGAAACTCTACTGATTTACTGCATCTTCTATTTGGATCTCCTCTCCTTACCAGTGACGAAAGCCTTAAAACAGCTCTTTTAGTTTGCGTTTGCGTGGGGTTGCTCTTTTATCGATTTCAAAAATTCTTTTTGTTGGAAATCTTTGATCCTACTTATTTAAAATCCCGCGGCCTTAACTCTTCGTTCTATCAAATTTTTTTTCTTTTACTTGTTGTCGCTTGTCTTGTCGTGAGTTTTCAAACCAATGGGACGTTGTTGGCCATAGGCCAACTTCTTCTCCCGGGAATTATTAGTCGTTTCTGGGCTCAAAGAATTCCCTCGATTTTCATCATCGCCATCCTCATTTCCTGCTTAGGCTCAAGCTTGGGTCTATTTCTGTCTTTCGAATTTAATTGGCCACTAGGCCCCACCACTCTTCTCCTCTGGGGCCTCACCTACGTTATCAGCCTCCTTGTTCATCCAACTCACGGCCTCCTTCAACAAATTTTCAGAAAAAAACACTATGATTTATAAACAAGTATTATGTTTCATTTATTTTTTATCAATGGCGTCCACCCTCCCCTTGGCTCGAGCCTTCGCAAGTTCTTCTTCATCCCCCGGTGGAATCATAACCAGTATTCCCATCCTCACTTTAATAACCAGAGAAATTGCTGGCTCTGAAATTGAAATTGAAACCCTGGCAACATCTGGAGAAGCCGCTCACCACTTTGAGCTTTCTCCGAAATTTATTTTAAGGCTCACTCAAAAAAATCTGGTCATCCTCAATGGACTTCATTTTGAACCCACCTTGCTCGCTCTCAAAACCAAACCCATTCTCACATCCAAAATGATTGAAGCCACCCAAGGGATTACGCCCTTGCTTGATCAAAAAGGACACCCGGATCCTCATGCCTGGCATGACCCAGATCATCTCATTAAATACATCAGTAATATTTCAGCCGCGCTTGAAAAAACCTTTCCTGATAAAAGTAAACTTTTTCAAGCAAATGCTTCAGAAATGAAAAAGAAACTGATGCTTTGGAAAAAAGAAAAAATCGCTCTTTTATCATCACTTCCTAAAAACTTTTTAATGATCACTCCTCACGATGGCTATCGTTACCTTGCTCAGGCGTTGGATCTCAAAACATTAAGTCTTCTCAATGATCACCACGGAGAAACCCTGTCTCCCAAAGATTTGACGATTAAAATAAAGGAACTTCAAAAATATCCTCATCGTTGTTTCTTTGGAGACGGAAGCGCCAAAGATTCATCATTCAAAGCCTTAGCTCAAAAAACCAAAAGTCCTTGGGGAGGTGTTTTATGGGGAGAGTCTTTACCTGTACCCCCACCTTCATCCTTAATCGATTACCTCGATCATAATTTTAACGTGATTTTCGCGGCCTATAAGAAATCCAGTGCTGATGTTTCCAACGCCAATAAACCTACCGCCGATCCGTAGTCTTGCATCATAAAATTAAAAAATTTGATTAAAAAGAACTCAAACTTGTTGGCATTGAGACTGCAAAGTATGAGATTAATCTCTTCGAGAACAACACTATTGAAAGACTGCGTTTTATTCAGCCCATTCTTCTATTTCTGTTTTTAAAACTTCAGCGCCTTTAAAGATTTTACGCTTCATAAGGTAAAAAAATAAACCAAAGACAAGACCGGCCATAAAACCAAAAAAATGACTTTGATAACTAATGTGAGGATCAAAAACTTCTGAAGGCATAAATAAAATTAATGTAATACCTAGAGCTCTCATAATTCGTTGAAATGAAGTTTTTCGCGCTTCCAAAAAGACATAGAGGAGCAACCAAACAGCCCCCATCCAAAAAACCACTCCGGACATACCAAGAAGCGTCGCTTGCGGTGGCATCTGCGAAAGCACCATCAAATTCACCAGGCCCCCAAAAAGAATGGCCATCACGGGAAAAACCATCAAACCAAAATAGCCATTTAAAAAGTAGCCTAAAATAGTAAATAAAAATGTATTTCCCAGGAGATGACCTGCATCTGCGTGGATAAATAAAGTAGTCCAAGCTCTCCAAAATTGCCCCTGATGAAACACAAGTGAGGGTGTTGCTGCAAGAAACTCTGAAAAACCAAACCAATGATACCAATAAGTAAAACTCATTAAAAACATTAAAAGCGTGGCACTCAAAACGACAATAATACTATTCGCATTGGGTTTTTGAGTTAACCAATGTGATTCAATATAAGTATGATATCGTAAAGTCGGTGCTGAATCCTGTTCCACTTTAAAAAAGTGAGACTAAGTTCTTCTTTGTCAAGCTGAGGCCCATGTAAAAAGAAACTTTCACTTTGAATATGAAGAAAATTAAATGACGAAATATCAAATTCGGTAATCTTCGTTATTGATGAAACTGATGAGGTTAAACATCACAATGCCTCTCTTTGAGACTTTCCCTCAAGTTACTAGAATAGCTTCTTTTTATCACTTTTTACGACAAATCTTTTATCTATAATAAGCCACCGAATCCTCTTAATCTGAATAAGAACTCAATAGAATTTTAACAATCAGAGCTTTTACAAAGAAGCTCTCAAAGAGGTTAGGTTCATTATGTCAAACATAGAGACTGCATTTAAATCCCCCTCAGAAAGAGAACGTCTGATTGAAGCTCTCATTGCTATTGTTGGAGAGGACTTTGTCTTAAGTTCTGAAGACATGAGGCAAAAGCATTCAATGGACACATTACCGGAGAACAAAATATGCTCTCTCGCCATTTATCCTTCTTCAACCTCAGAGGTACAAGCCATCCTAAAGGTGGCGAGAGATTTTCGTTGTCCTGTTTGGCCTTTCAGCCGCGGAAACAACTGGGGCTATGGCACCAAGAATGCTCTTCATGAGAATGCCATCATTCTTATTCTTGAGCGAATGAATCGAATTATAGAGGTAAACGAAAAGCTCGCCTATGCAGTGGTTGAGCCCGGGGTCAGTCAAAAACAACTCAATGATTATTTGAAAAAAAATAAATTAAAATTATGGATGGACTGTACAGACTCAACCCCCAACGGAAGTGTTTTAGGAAATTCCGTAGAACGAGGATACGGGTACACTCCCTATGGGGATCATTTCGCACATTTATGCGGATTAGAAGTTGTTTTACCCAATGGAGATATCCTAAAAACAGGGGGCGAGCACTCCAACGCGAAAACATGGAACACCTTCAAGTGGGGTTCTGGTCCTTTCATAGACGGACTCTTCAGTCAATCGAATCTGGGGATCGTCGTGAAAGCCGGAGTTTGGCTCATGCCTGAACCTGAAGACTTCCAACTTTTTAGCTTTGAAATCAATGACTCCAAAAATTTACCTGCGGCGATTGATGCGCTTCGCGAACTATCTCTCGATGGAATTATTCAGTGTCATACCCACATGGTCAACAGCTTCCAAATGATGAGCCTTTTAGATTCCTACCCCTATGAAAAAAGAGGGGATAATCATTATTTATCTGAAACAACTCTCTCAGAGATAAGAAGTCAATTCCATCTTCCAGAGTGGTCTTTGATCGGTGGCCTTTATGGATCAAAAAAAATTGCAAAAATAAGAAAAAAATCACTTAAAAATAAATTAGGACCACTGGGAACCTTGGAATTTTTTGATGAAAATAAAATAAATTTTGTTCGACGATTTGCAAAATTTTATGAAAACTCCTCTAGAAATCAACTTTTATTTTTCCTCGCCTCCCTGGTTAAATCTGTCATTTCACCAAAACCCATTAAATTAATCAAACTCTTGCCAGAGATTTTTGATATTCTTAAAGGAATTCCCAATGAGAGTATTTTAGCTTCTGCTTACTTTAAATCTAAAACACCACCTCCAGCTCAAGAGCTCAATCCCGCCCAAGATGGCTGTGGGATTATGTGGCTCGCTCCAACTCTTCCGGCTCTGGGATCCGAAGCCGAAACTATTTTAAATATCGTCAAACCCATTTACCAAAAACATAGCTTTGAGTTTTCAGGTTGCTTTACATTAATTAACCCACGAACTTTCTTTTTACTGCTAGGAATCTTTTTTGACCCCTCCAGCAATGATGAAAAAAAGAGGGCGATCACCCTTTACCAAGATTTATTATTCAATCTCAAGGAAGCAGGATTTTATCAATACCGATTAGGGTTGCCCTCTATGGAAAACTTTCTTTCTCATTCTCCAGAACACGCAAATTTTTTGTTGAACCTCAAGGCATCTTTAGACCCAGAAAATATTTTAGCACCCGGTCGCTATGCGAAATTAACAAAGGAGTTATCCAAATGAAAAAAACTACAAAAACTTTAACTGAAGAATTCAAAAAAAATGGATACGTCGTTTTAGAAAACGCTCTTCCAGAAGACTTTGTTCAAAAAATGAAAGAATCGTTCATGATTCACATGAATAAAAAAATCCGCCGTTTTGGTCTGGCTCCTGTTGAAACTCATGATGAAAGACATTTAAGCAACAATAATGTACAAAGAGATTTTAGACCAGAAGGTGGAAATCATGATTTGAATCGTTGGAATATGCATTTACCAACAGATCCACTTTTTATTAACGAACAGTTGATTGCTCACCCGGGTATTTTATCTATCTTAGATAATCTTTTAGGAAAAAATTACGTGGCATTTTTGATCGCATCCGATACTCCCTACCCAGGTTCTGGCTTTCAAAACATCCATCAGGATTTTCCAAGATTTGGTCTCACGGTCAATATTCCTTTGGTTGATTTTACGACTGAAAATGCTCCTTTAGAAATATGGCCAGGCTCACACATTAAAAAAACAAAAGATCAGGATTGTTCTTTTCATACCAATAACGTCAATTTATCTAAACGAGATTTAATTGAAATTAATAATACAATCCCTTCTCAAAAAATGCTGATCAAAGCAGGATCGATCCTTATCAGAGATCAACGCCTTGTCCACCGTGGCACGGCCAACAGTGGTCAGGCTCCTCGACCCTGTTTATCCATTTGGTATAAGAAAGTAGAAAATAATTTTGACCCTCTTAATCTTACAATTCCAATCCCTCACCGTTCACTTTCAGATCGGATTGCCAAATTAGCTTTAAAAATTCGTGAAGAAGGAAAAGGCCATGGTCATTCCATCTCTAATCGAGCCCTTCTCAACTTAGGAAATTTTCTTGGAAGATTAGTTGAAGAGTTTTCGGCTTCGGACCGAGATTACAGACGCGCGATTCCAGCGACTCTTTGGGAGAGCTTCAGTCCTAGAATGCGTCAGCTCCTTCGGTTCTCTTCCATCGAAAAAATAAACAAGGCTAATGGATCAAATCTGTCCCAAAACTCATCCATGAAAGGCTCTTACCTTGGTTCGGCATTCCTACTCTTAGTCACATTTTTGTTTTTGGGCGCTCGGCAATTTTTTAAAATGAAATTATTTCTTCATTCTGCCAAAAATTCAAAAAAAGAGAGCTACACCGAAAGTAAGGCGGCTTAATTAATAAGGCATCACTGTATCTTATTTTTTAAGTGTGAAAGCAAAGGGGAGGGGAAATTTATGCTTACTTTAAACAATTGGAATCATGAGTCTGAAATCAATTCTTTTTCATCTCGCAGGGATATTCACCTCCATACCTTGAATCCAGGATCGCTCTTTCATAGAAACGTTATTAATTTTATAAAAAATAATTTTCTCCAGAGCAAAAATGACATTGAAATAGAACTTTTCAGCAGTCAGGAAAATATCTCCGGGCTTCAACGAACCGTTCTAGGAACCTTGAAACCCTTTTCACAAAAAGCCTTGAAAAACATTGTTCTGCTCGCCAACCAATACAAAATCAAAATCAATCCCATTAGCACAGGTTACAACTGGGGCCTAGGCTCCTCTCTTCCAGTACAAGCCGGGGGATTTATTGTTGATTTGAGCCAATTGAATAAAATCAGAGATTACAACGCCCCATTTGGCTCTGTTGTCATTGAGCCTGGTGTCACCCAAAGGCAACTCAGTGATTTTTTAACTTATATGCAATCCGATTTCTTTTTGGATACCACAGGATCTTCCGCCGATACGTCTATTATCGGAAATACCCTCGAAAAAGGCATTGCCTACAATACTCTTCGTCCTGATTGCATCGTCAATATGGAGGTTCTGCTCGCTAATGGTGAAACCATCAAAACAGGTTATCAAAATTGGGAAAAATCCAAAGTGAAGGGATTGTATAAATACGCTCCTGGAGCTCAATTGGAAGGACTCTTTTTACAATCTAATTTTGGAATTGTCACATCCATGACTTTTCAATTGCGTCCCAGGAATGAATGTAATGAATTTCTGAGTTTTGAGTTCAATGAATCCAATCTTGAAGCCGTCATTGAAGCGATCAGGCATTTAAAAACAAAACTACCTTGGGATTCCGTCATTCATATCGCCAATAAAGAAAGAGTTCATCTCGCTTTCAACCTCAACAAAAGCAATCCCTCCAATGGTGTTGATCGCTTATTTTTAAAAGCGTTGCCTCATATCACCGTAAAATGTGAATGGATCGCGACAGGATCAGTCAGCGGCACGAAAGTTGTTGTGAAAGCAATAAAAAAAGAAATTGAAAAATCCTTAAAACACTACGGTCGCATCAAATGGCTGAACGATCGCAAAATGAACTTTCTTCTCAAGCTCTCTTCTTGGCTTAAAGCAGAATCAATGAAATCTTTTGTAAAAATAGCCCACTCTTTAGTCCACTTAAATATTGGAGCTCCGACGAATCAATCCATTCAGTGTTATCTAAAAGAAGATCACACTCGTGCAAAACATCCTTCTTCCCAAGCAAATGAAGCGGCTCGAGTGGATCAAGAGGGCTTTGGTTTCATGTATTGTTTATCGATGGCCCCTCTCACAAATCGTGATGGAAATTTGATGCTCGCTAAAATTCGAAATATTTGCCAAAAATACCAATTTAAAGAAGAAGTCACTCTGAATGCTCTTAATAAAACAACTTTAGAATCCGTTGTCAGTATTTCCTATGATAAATCCAATCCAGCGATGGTCAAAAAAGCCAAGGCCTGCATCCGAGAGCTGCACCAACAGCTCATTGAAATCGGGTATCCTCCTTATAGAATGAATATTGAAATGATGGATCTCATTCAATACAAAAAAGAAACCTATTCTTTGTTGAAAAAATTGAAATCAAATTTTGATCCAAATAACATCCTCAGTTTGGGGAGGTATTTATCATAAAATAAAATGAACCCATAAATGAACTTTAGAGCTACAAACGAAGTCTTTGCAGCTCTAAAAATTCAACTTTTAATACGTCTCAGTTTAAGATTTAAACCTATTTCTCGCTTCGAAAAACCTAGCCTTAGGAATAGGCGCCCTTCATCTTGCGCTATTTTTTCAAAGCGCTCGGGTCTCAAAAAATTTTGACTTAAAACTCTTTGTTTCAATATTAGAATGATTGAGCTTAACTTGAGTCGAATTTAAATTAAATAGCGAATATTTCTGAATATAATGATAAAATGAAATGACTAAGTAAGGATGGTATGAATAAGGATTATTTAAAAAAGATGCACCATTTTTTTAAAAGTGTCTTATGGAAAAAGAATTATTGTTTTATCCGTTTTTCATTCTTTCTCTCCCTTACTTTTATTCTTCTCTTTCAAAACTGCAGTTACGTCGGAAATTTTTCACTCCACGAATCCAATTCTCTAGCAAGTCTTTTTGATCCCTCAGCACGCCACTCGGGCTCAGGCACAGGAACGACCTATGATGGTAAGTTAACGCTTCATTTGATTAACCCTCCGTCGTCTCCTCATCATGATCTCAATCTTAATATCGGAATCGGGGGCAATGTCACAACTATTCGTTACAAGTGGGGCCCTGTCGATTCTACTCATTGCAGTGATCCCTTTAACTACAGCTCTAGCATTTCGGCAACTTTGGGCATTCAAGATTCACTTGTTGGTCTTCCTGATGGTCCATCACTGATTTGCGTGGTGGGAGGGAATGATCAAGGAGACTTTATCCCTTTCACTGAAGCTGTGAGTTGGACATGGATCCAAGACTCAATGGTTTTCGCTTCAATCAAAGAACAAGATCAATCTTATTTTAAAAACTCCTCAACCGCCACATGGACTATCACTCTCTCTCAAGTTAAACCTTATGATGTTAAAATTTACTTTTCAACCCATGGAACAGCTCTCTATGGAGTTGATTTTCACCTGATAAAAAATGCTCAGGTGAAAATCCCCGAGCAAACTCCTCACTTGGAAGGAATAATCACTGTTCCTGCGGGAACTCAAGAATCAAAAATACAATTATCACTTGTTGATAATGCTAACGCCTTTCAAACCCCTCAAAACCTGTACCTTCATCTTTGGAAAAGTGAAGCCTCAAGCGTGATCTTTGGTAAGAAATCCCTCGCCAGAACTTTAATTAAGGATCCCCAAACTGAAGATCTCAAGCCTCAAGCGATGTCTCTTTATTCCGGCCCCAATGCCTCTTGTTTCATCGACAAACACAATCGTTTGTTTTGTTGGGGTGATAATAAAAATGGTTTATTCACTCAAGGGGATAAGACCTCTCTTTTTATCAATAATCCCCTCCAAGTAAATCCTGGGGAACACTACAAACAAGTCAGCCTCAGCAATCGTCATGCCTGTGGGATCAACCTTGAAGATAAACTGAGATGCTGGGGCCTGACTGAAGGAGGGGTCATTGGTAACGGACTCATCACTAACAATTTCACGCCTCCACAAACAATTGACAGTCAGTACAAATATCAAATCGTTTCTGTCGGTGATTCTCATACATGTGCCATCACCCAAGACAGTGACTTAAAGTGCTGGGGATTTCGGTATGTAGCAGGTTGCAATTCAGCGGATTGTAAAATTTCTGTTCCGCAAGTCTTGCACTCAGGTTTAAAATTCAAATCTTTGGCCTCGTATAATGGTTCTTCCTGCGCCATCACTCTCTCCGATAAACTTTACTGCTGGGGAGACAATGGAGCCAAAAGACTGGGAATTCCTCCTGATGCGAGCCACACTGTCACACGAACATCGACCCCTCTTCCTGTTGATCATGAAACAAATTATTGGAAACTTGCAGAGGGAACAGAGCCTTGTGCCATAACTACAAAGGGTCAGTTAAAATGCTGGGGCAATGGTATCATGAGCAGCACATACAGTCATAATAATGCCACTTCGGATATCATTCACCCTTCTGAATTCATTCCTGAACAGCCCTCTCCTGTTGACATGAAAGAGTCCTATCAACACTTTTCCACTGGCTCCATCAATTGCGGAATAACCACCACTCATAAGCTGCGTTGTTGGCTTAAAGGTTCTCCATCCTCTAACAATTTGTCCCTCTTTGACGATACGAACTCTTTAGATCGTGAAACCTGGGACAAAGCCAGACCCCATGACATCACTCTCTCAGGAGAAAATATTGTTGATGTCACAACGGGTCCTCATCATAGCTGCTATTTAACAGATAAAAATATTATAAAATGTTTTGGTTTGATTGGAGATCAACCCCTCAAAAACACCTCTCCCCCTCCCATTCTCGAGCGATCAGACTTCACTCAAGTCTCCTTATCCTCTTATTCCAATATTTGTGGACTCATCAAAAATGGAGATCGAATTTGCTGGGGAAGAAATTCCAGCGGACTTTTAGGTGATGGAAGCAATTTAGAGAAAAACACGCCTACTTATATCACGAGTCCCACACCTCTACAGGACCTCAGCTTGCATTCATCTGGCCATGCCTGTGCGATCGACAAGAATCAAGATCTTTACTGCTGGGGACACAACTATAGTTATCAAGCCGGTCCTCGCTCCACCTATAAAGACACCGAAGTCTTAAAGCCAAGGCTGATCTTTCAGGATAAAAAATTCTTAAGTTTTTCAATCTACCATAACACGACTTGTGCAATCGACACTCAATTTAGTTTATGGTGCTTTGGAGAAGGGTCAGGAAAGCAATTTAATGATCAAGCTCTTGTCGCCAATCACCCTCAGCATTTAGACCCCACCACAAAATATCTTCAAGTTTCAATCAATGACCGCGCCATTTGTGGAATTACAACCCATCATCAACTCAAATGCTGGGGAACATCCGTTAGCGGAGCGATACCGACGTCGACTCCTTTTGAAACCTCTTTCATATCCTCACCCACAGTGATTGATGCAGCAACTCAATATCAATCGGTTTCCTTAAGCCAATACTCCGGTTGTGCTTTAACCATGGATCAGACAATGAAGTGTTGGGGTTGGGCAATGCTGGGATTAAAGATATTCAACTCACGAAATGATTTTTCTCTTCCTTTCGCCATTGATCCCAAAACAAAATACAAAAAAGTATTTACTAAGGACAGTACCATCTGTGGCCTCGATAAAGACGATCAACTGAGATGCCTGACTAAAGAGCGTAGCCACTTCAATATTTCTCGTTATCAAAAAATAGAAGGATCTGATTTTTCTATTGTTAATCCAGGTGAAAAGTACCGAGACATGGATTCCTCATTCTCTTATCTCTGTACCATCAACATTAAGGGACAGCTCCAATGTTGGGGTTCAAACCTCAACTCAGGAAATGACCTTTTAGGATTAAGAACCACCATTTTTGGTTTCAGCGAAATTATTTACTAAATCGCATCGTCGGAAAAAATAAAATATCACGAATAGAGTGGCAATCTGTGAGAATCATCACAATGCGTTCAACACCCAAACCCACTCCGCCAGCGGGAGGCATACCCACTTCAATAGCATGAATAAAATCATCATCCATTGGCTGGGCCTCTTCATCGACTAAGCGCTTGGCTTCTTGCTCTTTCAAACGAAGAAGTTGATCCTCAGGATCATTCAACTCACTGTAAGCATTGCCAATCTCCATCCCGGCCACAAAAGGCTCAAAGCGCTCCACCAACCCAACTTGTCTTCGATGGGCCTTTGTCAAAGGAGAGATTTCAACGGGATGATCCATTACAAAAGTCGGCTGCCACAAATGCTCCTCCACTGTTCGTTCAAACAGCTCCATGAGCATTTCTCCCTTGCTAGAAGGCTTCTTCAAATCAGATCCTTTTTGCTTCAGCATCTTAAATAAATTTTCTTCGTCGATTGTGTTTGGCTCCACTTGAGCGTATTCACGCAATCCATCATAAACCGTCAAGCGCCGCCAAGGGGGTGTGAAATCCACCTCTTTACCTTGATACATGACTTTCATGCTCCCGGTGATCTTCAATGCCAACTGAGAAACTAATTCTTCAAATTGTTTAAGCTGATATTCATAATCAGTAAAGGCCTCATACCATTCCAACATCGTGAATTCCGGATTGTGAGAACGATCAATGCCTTCATTACGAAAATTCTTTCCTATTTCATAAACTTTTTCAAACCCTCCGACAATCAAGCGCTTGAGATAAAGCTCCGGAGAAATTTTAAGAAACAATTTCATGTCTAAAGCTCTATGATGAGTTTGAAAGGGATGAGCCGCTGCGCCACCGTAAAGAGGTTGAAGAACCGGAGTTTCCACTTCCAAAAATCCCCGTGCATCCAAAAAGCTGCGAATTTCTCGAATAATCTTTGATCGAGTCTCAAAAACCTTTCGAGTTTCTGGATTTGCAATCAAATCCAAGTGACGATGACGGTATTTAATTTCAACATCCGCGATCCCGTGATATTTCTCTGGAAGCACCTCTAAACTTTTACAAAGCATTTGAAGGCCTTTGCAATGAATTGAGGTCTCTCCTTTCTTTGTCTTGAAAACAAAACCTTCAATACCAACAATATCGCCAATATCCAAATTAAAGAAAACGTCTTGGTCCTCTTTTGATAACTCTTCAACCCGCAAGTAACCTTGAAGAGAACCTGATTGGTCTTGAATATTAAAGAAAGCGGCTTTTCCCATAGGTCGCTTGGTCATAAGACGACCCGCTAATTTAAAATGGGTTTCAGGGCGAGTCTCCCCTTCCTTTAGAACAGCATCGTAGTCTTTTAACAAAGAGGCAATGGATGCGGTTTTGTCAAAGCTATAGGGATACGGGTTAATTCCTAACCGACGAAGCTCATGAAGTTTTTTTCTCTTCTCAGCCTTAATTGGATTCTCATTTTCGCTCATTCATACCTCACTTCAATACATCAATATCAACCCGTTCAATTTAGTTCAAAGGGCGACCGGCAAAAGTTTCCATCACTTCTTTTAAAAGAGCAAGGGCCTCTTTTTTAGGCCGTTGAAAAGCATTTCTTCCCATAATGCTTCCAAAAGCACCACCACGAGCCAGCTCATGCACTTCCTGTAAAAGATCAGCTGTGGATTGGACCTCTCCGCCAGAAAAAATCAAAATTCGCCTTCCACTAAAAGTGGATTGAACCACATGTCGCACGCGATCAGCAAGAGTCCTGACTTTGATTCCATTATCTAAATATATTTTTTGAGTTCTCTCATTTTGAATATGAGCCTTCGGTGGCTTAACCTTAATAATATGAGCCCCTAATTGAGCGGCCAGGTGAGCGGCATACGCAACCACATCAATGGCGGTTTCATCTTCTTTTGAGAGTTGCTCTCCACGCGGATAAGACCAGGCGACAACGAGTAATCCCGCTTTGCGCGCTTCTCTTGCTAGTTGTGCAAAAATTTCATACATGGGTTTTCTCTCCGCACTTCCAGGGTAAAGAGTGAATCCAATGCCTACACATCCCAAGCGAAGAGCGTCTTCCACACAAGCAATCACTGCTGAATGAGGCACTTTACTTTCATACAACAAATCAGAGTGGTTCACCTTCAAAATTAAAGGAATTTCCCCTGCGTAATCGCGGGCGCAAACCTCCAAAGCGCCAAGGGGTGCGGCATAAGCATTACACCCAGCTTCAATGGCAAGTTCGAGGTGATAAGAAGGGTCATAACCATCAGGGTTTTTAGCAAAACTTTTGGCAGGGCCATGCTCAAAGCCTTGATCCACAGGAAGAATGAGGAGTTTTCCACTCCCTCTCAAGAGACCATGATTGAGAACTCGAGCTAAATTGGTCAGAACACCTATATTATCAGCCCCATACCAACTTAATATTTCACGCACTCTTGGACTCATAATCCGCCTCTATTCCTTCTTTATTTCTCTCTTTTTTAATTTAACGGTATCGATTCCATTAATTCACCTTCAGCGCAAAAATCAAGGAATCTGTCAGTCTTGCCTATAAACCACTCCTTTTTAAGTTCATCTCTCACGACGAACCCCTTTTGAATCCTTCTCATTATCAAAACGAATCCATAAAAGAAACTCTATCGTTTTTTTCATTTTTTATTGGTGTGTGCAAAAGGCTCTCATTGAATTTTATTTGTATCCATTTCTGGAGCTCAACCACAAATATAAAAAGAGGATTTTTATATTTACAATTGACGAATATTCAGGCATTTATAGAGAGGTTAAATTAACATATCGAACCTTGCTAACAGAAATAAAAAATAGAATACATAGAATAAAATAACTGGATAAATAAGCCCAGCAAGACACAGGAGAATCAGACCTATGAGCGCAACCCCAACACGAGAGCCAATCGTTCAATTTGAACAAACGCCCAACCCTCAAGTTTATAAGTTTTCCTGGGGACAAAAAATTACAGATCAAACTCTCGCCTGCATGAATAGTGACGAAGCTTCGACTTCTCCTCTGGCTTCAAAGATTTTTGGATTTCCCTGGGCACAATCCGTTTTTATTGGAACAGACTTTATAACCGTAGAAAAACAAGATTGGGTTAGCTGGGAAGTTCTCGCCGAACCTTTAGCCCATCTCATTGAAGAGCATTTAGAACAAGGAGAGCCGATCATTCTCAGTCAATCCTCTGAGACAACAGAAGGTGACAATGGTGAATCCTCAGAGCTTATAAATAAAATTAAATGGGTTCTTGAACATGAAATTCGTCCTGCTGTGGCTGTAGACGGAGGAGATGTTCAATATATCTCCTTCAACAATGGTTATCTTAAAATTGCCATGAAAGGGGCTTGCTCTGGCTGCCCCAGCTCTCAAATCACCTTAAAGGAAGGAATCGAATCTCATCTCAAGTCACTCTTTCCAGAAGTCATTAGCGTAGGAATTTAAAAAATATATCAATGCAAAACTCCTAATTGTTAGGAGCCCCAGCATCGATCCATTGTAATAAAAAGCTTTTCTCTTCAGCCGTAAGCTGTGGAGAGTTGACGGGAGGCATTGTATTGCCACTGACTCGAGTACGTAGATTATTGTTGGCTATGGCAGCAGAAATACTGGCATAGGTATCCAGACGAACATTCCGATTCACATGACAAGTAAAACACTTGCTCAAAAAAACATTCACTCGTAATGAAGTGAAATTAGGAGCTAAAGGCGTTGTCAGAGGTCCACCTCCTCCTGGGCTCGGAGCTTCGTTAAAGTTGGTGATCCAATCTTTTAATAAATTAATCTCTTCAAAGCTCAAAGGCTGACCGGGAGGCATCTCCGCCGTACTCACCAATTGGTAGAGAGGCGATAAATCAGGTTCACCAGGAATAATCAAACGGGTTCTGAGCAGGTAATCCACATTGGCAATATCCGTAATGGGATCAGAACCAGGAACAACATTGGCGTAAGCGGAATCCCCGGAATGACAAGCATTACAACGTTCCGCAATCAAATCCACAGATTTGGATTGCAAAATTGTTTGTGCCGAGACAAATTCTCCACTGTTTACGATAGGCTTCTTGGAGCAGTTTTGAAAAAAAACTCCCATGATCACTAATAGTCCTGAAACGATCCCTAATTTTCTATAGCTCATACGAAAAACCTCAATTTTTATCTTATCCCTCTATATCGCGTTTTTAAACAATACTTCGTAAAATTAACAATCTGATTTGTTTGGTTTCTAATTGTTTTTAGCTCCTGACCTAATCCAAGATTCCACAATTAATGTGAGATCTTGAGTTAAAAACCCATCTAAAGGCATGGGTGTTATCGTTCCTGCGTTCGGAGCGTCTGGATTCATTCTTCGGTACATTTTATGATTGTTAGGCGTTAAATTACCCGGGATAATGACTCCTTTGTTCACCATCTCTTGATAATCCGTCATATCGTAACCACCTTGACGATCTAAGCTGTTATGGCAGCGAACGCAATTCATCTCCAAAATACCACCTGGATTCATAAGCTGAGCAAAAGTAATACTTCCATCTGGCGCAGGATTATAATCAGGAAGAGTGATGACAACACTCGACTGTGTCCCTAAGCTTCCTCCAAAAGGATCGGTGAGATTTAATGTTAATGTTTTTGTGACGTCATCCCTTAAGTCATCAGAAAAAATAATCTCCACATATTTTTTTGTCTCTCCCGGAAGAAAGGTCACATTCAATGATGAATTAAAGCGATAATCCCAATTAAAACGACTCCTTCCACTGGCATCCAGAAGCCCTTTCGCCACATTTGCTTGAGCTTCATTGCCTGTCCTGCTGATAGTGACAGAAACAGGGCTCGAGTTATCTCCAACCAAACTAACCCCTAACTTATAAGGGGTCGCGTAGCCCAATTGAGATTCAGCAATTGTTACAGCAGAAGCATCAAATTGCACTTTGGGTGGCGGTGGAGGCTCGGACATCTCAACGATCTTGAGATCACCAATAGACAGAGAGATTTGATCTCCCTCTTCCATAGGTCCAAGAACCAGCATCGATCCACCTGAAATCATAACTTCATTTTGTTTATAAACAGAAGCATCCACCCGTTGAAAAGTGTAGCTGTACCCAACAGGTCGTCCATTCATGAGAACATGTAAACCATTTAAATTGAGACTTGAGCTCCCAGCTTTCAATTTGGGCATTTGAATCAAGTAACCAGTAGCTCCGGAAGGATTAGAGTATCCCGAAATAACAATGGATAACGAGGCACCACCAGTGCTAGGCACAGGTTTTTCCGTCATTGCCAAAAGGTCTTGATCCAAATTAAAAGTCACAACCGTGCTATTGTAGGTGATGACATCAATAGCAGAACCATTCACGGTGATCCGCGATGGAGTCCCTTTGATGGCAGGAAAAGTTTTCTTGTTTGTCATAAACTGAGGGTTAAAAGAACGAGACGTAGTGGGGTCATCTGTGGGTGTGGAACCCGGCGTTTTGCAATTCGCTTTTTCAATTTGATAAGTCTTCCACTGACTCTTTAAATTATTAACAGCCTCAAGGTGATGCCCCCCTGTATAGGGAAAATTATGGGAGTCACTGACGGCCATGGATGAAATTTTATCAACTCCCAAAGATTGAAATGAAGCAAATGCGAGATTGGCATCAGGATGAGCAAAGGTTCCTTT
This sequence comes from Bdellovibrionota bacterium, assembly GCA_963170155.1. Taxonomy (GTDB): domain Bacteria; phylum Bdellovibrionota; class Bdellovibrionia; order Bdellovibrionales; family Bdellovibrionaceae; genus CAUJGP01. Next base: position 40,048 of record CAUJGP010000022.1, read on the forward strand.
CCCTGGACCAGAAAAATGACAACTTGTACAATTCGTTTTTAAAAAGGAATGATATCCGAGAGAAAAGAGATCCAATTCCGATTGAGAGCAAACGTCCCCAAGCCCCGCAGAAGAATTCGACGACTTCTGGTAATTCTCATCATAGGTCATTTTACTTGAACTACAATTACTGTAGTTCAAGAGAATGACGGCTAAAAAAGTAAAGGGCCCGATCAAACGTAACCTTCGTGACCTCATGGGATGACTCCTTCTCCACTTCTTCTCATCACTTCATAATTGGAGTGATTTCCAAAACATCCACCACGTTTTTATTAGAACACTCGAATGCCATCAAGCTCAACAACAGTAAAAACCCGTGGCAAAGTAAGTTCAAAAAGGTCTAGGCGTTTTCCAAAAGAGAGATAGTTTGCAAACATTGCGGCGGCAGCTCTTTCAGGACTTGATCCTACTAAAGTTTTATCATCAGCAGCCTGGGCGGCAACGTAATGACCTAATTGAAAACTTTTGGCAGAAGAGTTTCCTGAAGGATCCATCGCCAACATAAAAGAGGAACCACGGATACCGCCATCACTACCCCATGGAGATCCAGCAGAATCTGATTCTGTTGAAGTGACTGACCCATCCGATGTCACAATAATAAAAACTTTTTTATTAAGACGGTAAGCTGATGTTAAAATGCGTCCAATCACAGTTCCTGCATCCGCATCTCTGGCATCTCCCGTGGCTCGAGTTCCATTGTGATAATCGTAGCCTCCCATGGTAAGATTTGCAGAACCCGCATTTCCTTTAAGGGCATTATAAACAAGAGTTGCAAAAACATAGTCTCGGCTGGCTCGGGAAGTATTATTGTTGAGTCCCCAAACAGCTGCAATTTGAGGCTCTGAAAGAGGATCTGTCGCTATGGCATTTGGATTTGAAACGAGATTCGTATTATCTTTGCTTCGACAAACGACAAGTTCTTCGAGTTGTCTGCCATAATTCATCTCTGCATACTTCTGTGCTTGTAAAGCATTGAGCCGTTCAATCGTCGTGAACAATGCAGGAGCTCGATTTGCAATTTTTGAAAGACTTCCAGAGACTCTCAGAGCTCCAGCCACGTCTTCATATCTTCCCACCACAAGAGGAGAAGGAGGTGGTAGAAAGGCCGCTTGCGTGTTATTTCCTGTTGGCGTATTGGAAGTTCCTAAGTTTGCCAATAAAGTTCCCGTCAATCCAGCCGCTTTAGCCAAACCCGTAATATCAAAACGATTGGCGTTCGTATCGTCTTGAGAGCGAACAGCCACTCCGACGAAATTAGTATTCATCACTGCTTGAGCATCAAGAGATGCTGCTTTAAGAGCTGTCAGGAAAGGGTTTCCGGCATAGAATGGAGCCTTATTTGCAAAATCGGTAACAACGGCAGGATTCACTCCCCATCCCATCTTAGAATAAGATGCTAAGGGTTGGAGTCCTTGATCTAAAGGCATCCAATTCGCAGAAAGCCCAGCTCCTCCAGCTAAATTCAGTGTGATTAAAGCTGGGAGTTCAGAAGATTTTGCAGCACTACAAACAATGTCAGCGGCTTTAGACATACCGCCAGTTCCCATCACCTTCAGCATTGGAGGAAGCGCTAAAAATCCACCAAACTGAATGATGCCGGCTCCAAGAAAATCTCTTCGAGTCAAAGGAAGGCGATCATGCATCTTGATGAATTCCTCTGTTTTTCTTTCTACGCTTTCTGGGTTGGTATCAATCGCCTGCGCCTTCTCATCATGATCCTGTATTTGATCTACCTTATATTTTATCTTATTATTTTTTCCCATAAATCTTTCCCCCAAAATTAAAAATAAAAATCAAAAATTATCTTATAGAGTTAACGTATCTAATGATGCCAGCATCGAAGTGCATAAGAACAAAAAGGCATCAGAAGTGTCGATCGCTCCTGAACTGAACTGTGACTTTACGGCGTCCAAAACAATCTGTCGCTCGACGTCTTCTTCAGGACGTTGCCAACAAGAAAGGGCTAAACCTCTAACCGCATCGCCTAAAGCGTTGTCTGCAGGAAGAACAGTCCCCATCCAATTGATATTATTGAAGAGACGTGGACTTACTTTTTCTTGATTCACTAAATCACGGCAAACATCTCCTGCAATAGTGGAAACAGCCATCAACATTGGAGCTGTAATCGTTAATACGGTTCCATCAATAGAAATGGCTCCTTTTTTAGATGACCAAGTTGCTAATGTTAAATCAGAAGGAACTCCCAAACCAGAACATGAAACCAAATGATCTAAAACCTGTTTATTATAAACCAGCGATAGAGTTTGGGCGTTTGGATCAGGAACATAATCTCCTGTACCATTCGTACCATTGGAGTTATTGGAGTAAGAGCCTCCTGTATCGGCGCTTTGGAATGGTTTTGCGCACCCTTGCCCTAAAGCAATACCAACAGCTAATGAAACCATTATCAAAAAAATGGATTGCCCTATTTTCTTTTTCATTTTTCCCCCTCTTAATAATCTTTAAATCCCCATTTAAAATCTTTAATACTTACGTTTTATTTTTTTCAAGACCCCAAACATTGTGGAAAACCTGCCACCTTTTTAAATAAAAACTTTAATTTATATCCCTGCGCCTCAAACTCTTTGGCTGTGGATTGGATCATTCCATCTTCACTGGCTTGAGCATCTCTCTTACACAGAGTCTTGAAAACTCTCTTAGTCATACATCGGCTAAAGCCCTCTGATTGAGATATCATCATCCCAAAATCATGAGCCCCTTTACCTGATAAATTGCCTCTCCAACCAAAATATTTATTGCTCTCTTTATCTATGGATTCATTGATGAAGCTGTTGTCGTAAGTGACGTAACCTCCATCAAAAACGTGATCGTTATGATTCATTTTTTTAACTACATAATTAACATGGCTATTCCCTCCTGGAAGACGACCCGTTCCAGGATCTGCAGTTCTCAATCCTGTAAGCACGATATGATTCATATCTTCATCGTCAGCAAAGTTACTGGAGCGAGGAACCACAAGTGTGTTCTTTGTATAGTTATTGCTGAAAGTGAAGTAAGCGAACGCCCCTCTCAAGGGGTCCATAGTGGAATGACAAGATCGACAGTTTTGCACAAACTTAGTTGCGCTTCCTCCTGGGATTCGATCAATGTCCCTTCCTATTTTAGCATCTCCTGCTTGAGTTCCACCGGCCCATTTTTCGATGGGGATACAAAGAAACTCTCTAAAAGTATATTCAATGATTCGGCGATTGGTCCCTGCAATCGCATGAGCCTCCATAAAGGTTCGGGATGTAATCAATCCAGCGGGATCCGGATTATCAACCAATGTCGTTCCATTAAATAATTTTTGTGGCACCTTCTTTAAAACTTTTGCTAAATTAAAACCCCCAGCGGCCAAAGAAGAGTAATGCAAATTTGAACGCACAATATCCCTTTCCATATTGGAGGGCACCGCAGCTTTCAAAGGATCGGCCATATAAATATAATTTCCAGAAAGGAGTTCTTTCGCACTGAGATTATCCCTGACATTTCCGATCAGCGTTACGATAAAGTCATTTAATCCTGTGTTGATGCTTTCATCTCGAGTTGACATAGGGGCAGCAAAATCCCTTACAACAATATTGTAAAAAGAAGGGTTGTAGTAGGTGCGATCACTGGGATTGTTAAAATCAGGGCCGTTTCCATCTTCTATGGCATGCCCAGCAGCATCGAAAATTCGATTTTCATCGATTAGATTCGCCATCTGCTTAAGGCGAGGGTTGTAAATCGGAGTGGCGACCCCATTCAACATTTGAAATAATTTTTGTGCCTTTTTCAGAGAAGGCGTTACGTTCACCGTTAAATCCAAAGGAATTTTTTCAAATCCTTCACTGTTAGGAGCCCTTGCTCCAAGAAGTTCATCTTTCGTCAATTCACGACAGTAAATCGCAGCCAAATAAATTTTACCGACCCAAGGATAATTCCGACTGTTAAAAGTTCTTGATTCAGGAGCTGGAGCTTTCGAAAAATCATTAGGAGCGCTGGCTTCGTTACCAAATGCCAAACGCATATCTAAAGCTCTTTCCACCGCATTAATATTATTGTCATCCAAGGTGTTATACCTGACGCTTTCACCCGTTGAATACCATCCTGCAGAAAGATTACCGGCAAAATCTTGAGATACTGTCTGCGTCAGAGTATCTAAATACATTTCATCACTACGATAGAAATTAACAACCCCACCTTTACTTCGTGTGATCACAAGATGCTGAGGTAAATTAGAAGAGATTGGAAGAACATCCTCTCTTGCACTTAAAAAAGGATTTCGCAACATTCCTTGAACATTTGAAAAATTGGTATTTTTAGCACTATTCTCACTGGTCCGAATTGCTGATTTATAAATTTCTCCATCATTATAACCCTGGTAAACGGCAAAATTTGAAAACTCTTTAAAGTAAGTGTCTCCTAAAGATAAAATACGAAGAGATTGTTTAATTGGCGGGTTATTGTCAGATTCATTGTTAACAATCCTCTGAGCAGGAGTACGGTTTTGAATCCAGAGCTCAATGCTCATTTCATTTGAGGACTTGCATTTATCGATAATTTTTGTTTGCGCAGAGTTAATGCTTCTCAAAACATTCGTTTGAACAAATTCAAAATACTCAGAAGTCAGTTTGTAGTTTGAACTAGAACCATCAAAGAGTTTTAAATCAAGCGGAGCTCCATGTTTTGAATCAGCGATATCATGAATGACAACTCCATTTGCATCCACCGTGGCATTCGTCGAATTGAATCGATAAAGAACGACCGCGTCGCCTCTCATGCTGCCATTACCATTGATATCCAAGGCTTGCAAAGGAGTCGCAAACAAAAAGGTTAACAGCAAAAACCCTATTATTTTATTTACTCTAATCATTTCGTCCCCCAGTCACTAACCCTTAACCCTTATTGAACTCAAAAAATTTTCTTAAAAACAAATTTCACGGCGCAATCACGTTGAAGAAAGTCGCACTTCCCGCTGTGGAGTATCCCAACTCCTGATCCAAAGGCGCTCCCACCAATAAAAAATTACCTGAAACTGCTAATGCAGAACCAAAACGATCCAAAGGTCCTTGATTTAAAGCATAGTAATTAAATCTGAGCGTCGTATTGACAGAGCCATCCGATGGAAGTGCCATCTGATAAACTCGGCCTCGCTTACTTAAGGCTTCCTTTGCACCAATAAAAAAACTTGTATTCCCAAAGGCTATGGCCGACCCCATCTGTTCTTCACCGCCACCTCGAAATGCTCGGACAGACGCATTGCTACCACCACCATTTAAATCGATCAACGCCACCCATCCATTACGGATTGCGGGAGGGGTTGCCATATTTGAAGGGTACCAATTTTTTGCACTCACCAGCAGTAAGTTATTTTTAAGCGCAACACTACTGCCTAAACGCGATGAAACAGGAATGACTTCATTACCAACTCTGTTGTTTGTTAACACCCAAGCCGAGCACGTCGGCGCACTAATATTAGCGATATTACATTGATGAAAGGTCCCTGTCGTTGACGTGTTCACGGCACTTCCTGGGGCTCCTATCACTAACCGCGAGCCTGAAACGGCCAAACTCGCACCAAAATCACTTTGCACATCCACTCCAGAAATAGAACTGGTAGCACTAAAAGTTCCACTGCTGAGAGTGTAAACATGAACGGCTCCAACGCCACTCACACTCGGAGCTCCCACAAACAACCGATTGGATTCAAAAGCTAAACTGGTACCAAACTTACTGGAAGCTCCTCCATCGAGAGTCTGTACCTTGCTCCAATTACCTGATCCATCCCTTTGAAAAAACCAAACACGCCCACTTTGATTACCAAGGGCCGCATTTCCGATAAATAAATAATTCCCACTTAATAAAACAATATTAGGTTTCACATTATTTTCTAATTCAGCAGTCGGTGGAATCACTGTCGTGGAATAAACCCAAGAACTTCCATTATTTTCGTAGATACGCACGCCACCCACATTCACGAAAGCATAGGCGTTCAATCCGGTTGTCAGAACAGCCGCGCGGTTCCCAGAAATACTCACTGATTCGCCAAAAAGCCCTTGAGCTTCAGCTTCCACTTCAGCGTTGACTTTTTGTTCTTTAGGACAAGCATTCGTCACATTCACTTTAAAAGTTCGCGATACAGAATTTTTATTGTAAGGGCTACGAAGCCTCACCGTCACTGTAGCTGATCCCTCCATGCAAACTCGCACATCAGAAGTCACATCAGGATCTTGAGATCGGGGTCTAATCTGCAATGTTGTTTTGCTCGGGCGCGCGGTTGGAGTCCGTCCGGGGACGTCAATATCTAAATCAGCACTCGACGTCACACATTGAATATCTCTGTTATTGGCAGTCCCTCTTTCATCCGTTCCCCAAAGTACACCTGTTGCACCCGCATCCCATCGAATGTCACATTGCACAGTTGCGCTTTGATCACACACATCGACAGGAGTAACATTGGTCTTTAATAGGCTTAATTCCAAAACGGGTGTGCTCAATGCATTTCCAGAATTTTCCGTGTAACCAGATTTAGTAGTGACTGTTGTAGCAACGGCACCCGAACCAACAACCGTGATATTACTGATCTCAGGGTTTCCTTGCTTATCAGCAGGACAAGGGTTAGCGACGGGAGCATTCGGATCCGTCGGCATGCCAGGCGTTCCGGGAGGAGGTGTGCTGCTGCTATTATTAGATCCGCCACCGGAACTTGGTTTATTAACAAAATCGCCTCCACTCATTCGGCAATTTTGAAACGATATCAGCAGTAAAAAAGACAATCCCAAGAACACCACTGTTTTTTTCTTTGTATGTGTTTGTAATTGTTTTAAATTCATTCTTCCCTACCCCCAAGAAAGACCTCTTATCTCATTATTAAATAATACACGAGATGTAGTTAATATTGTTAAAAAAAATAATTTTGGCCCATTTTAAACCGACAACTTATTAAACATATTTTCCACCATTTTTTATAAATGTTAATTATTTAATAAATGAGACCTAAATTGCTCATATAAAGACAACAAAAATATATTTTTATTGATTATCGTATTGATACAAAATCATTTATTTTCTCTTAAAACAATGGCCGCAGAACAAATAAAAAATGCTCTTTGCATACAAAAAATGTCATTTTTTTTAAAATAAATTCTATTTATATATGAACAGTAGCTATTTTCCATAATTTGATTTACTCATCCTTGTTCAGTTAAAAAAATAAAGGAGGATCTTTTTTATGAAGAATTTTATCTTTATCAAATATATCTTATTGGTAGGCCTACTCACTCTCAGCCATATTGCAACAGCTCAATCTAACAGCAACAGACATATGAAAAATAAAATTTATAATTTCTTGGATGAGATTAAATACACTATAAGAAGCAACGATTACTCTAACGATCAACTACGGCAAGTTCTGCATTATTTATCACTGGCCCAAGAGAGTTTGAATGATTCAAACCGCCCTCAACCACCCACTCAACCTGAGAGACCCAATCCCTCTTTTAACTTAATATGCATGTCCAGAGATGGTGACAACAGATCTCCCTATGCGATAGGGATTCAAAATACTTTAGACTTATCAGTTATAAAAACAAATATTATTTATACCAAAGAAAGTGATTGCCAAAGTATTGTCAAATCCCCCTTTCAAGTCAAAGATGTTGTTTACGTCTGTGGATCTAGGGATAAAGATGGGATGTCTCCATATAGCATTTATACCATTAATAATAATTCAAGCACACAGCTCAAGCTAACATATGATAGCGTTGTTTCATGTCAAACCTCACTCGCTCGATCAAAAATAACACCCCAAGTTCTTGGAGTTTGTGCATCCAGAGATAATGATGGAAAATCTCCATGGTCTTTTTTCACAATAAACCACCAAACAAATGCAGTTTCAAAAATAGATATAACTTATCCCTCACTCGATGAATGCCAACAACGAAGTTTGTAATTCATGACCAATGGTTCTTCACCAATGAGGAAAAGAAAATTGATTGCTCTTTTTTTTGAATGCTTTAAGTGGTCGGAGCGAACGCAACGGGAGAACGTTGCGCTTTACGGTTCATTATATTTCTTTTGGTAAGCAACTATTTTTTGTTTTACTTCCCGAGAGTCGTCCTTGTATGCATCGTCTTTCTTCGAAATCACAATGACCTTTTGGGTTTTTATCAGAGACAGTCGCTATTTCTTCAGAAAAAGAGACGATCGCCGAACCATCAGGGATCTCTAATCCATTTAATTTGCAACCGTAAGCAGTCCCACTGGCTGGCTTATAAAAGCTCTCACCACAAACATAAGAAGAATACGCATTACTTCCGGTCAGATTGCCATTGATACAACGTCGAATCTGACCGACGCAATTGGAAGCGCCATTGACAACAGGATCTTTAAATAAAACGACAAGATGACCATGAAGAATCGTTTTTCCTCCGGCCATACAAGAAGCTGTTCCCGCGGGATTCACTAGAGGTGGAGCAATACACTCTGTTTTACTTGGATCACCAACGCTGAGAGGATTAATCATTCCATCTAAGCATTGTCTTAGTTCGAATAAGTTACAAACGGCATGGTTATTAGGAGGCGTTGGAGGAAGATTTTTTAACCCCCATTGAGACCATAAATGAGGCTTCTCCATCCCATCAATATTGCAACTTTTATAATTTACAAGCGGTGGTAAATAGCCACCGCCATCTCCTCCACCATTGGTAGGAGGATTATTACCTCCGGGATTTGTTCCTCCTCCTCCCACAGAGCCATCACGATCGGGATCAGCGGGATCTTGAACTCCTGATCCTGGCCCAGCGCTGCTGGCCGTCACTTTTTCAAGATGAATTGAGTCCCTTTGCGCACAATTTTGAAATAACAGAAGGACCCCGAGATTAAAAAGGAGTAACATTAACAGCCGTTTCATTGAATCCCCTTTCAGAACAAACAATAATCCATTACAATCATTGTTTCACAACCATCTTTAAAGAAACTTATTTCCCATCATCCCTTCTGAAACTTACCAAGACTGTTCACTCATCATTAGTAATAACGAAACCACAAGTCGAACATGAGTTGGATGGTATCATCAGTCATTTGCACAAGAGATTTGTAACGAATTTCATTACCATAAATATCTTTTTCATAATAACTGGGATCATACTTTAACTCTATCGCCTTGATCTTAAGGAATTCGAGCGTAAAGAGTTCCCCAGGTTCCGCAATCCCATTCAAATTGGCATCAGACCAAAGACGAAGTTTGTCAAAAATCTCATCTTCATTATCAATTACAGAGTCCGCATTTAAGTCATGCTTAGATAATGCATGATAACCATCTTTTGAAAATTTACGATCAGGCCCAAGAGTATTATCACCAAACATTTGGTCAATACCACTCACTCTTCCAGAGTTAGATGGATTCACAAGAAACATGAACTTGTCATTATGAAACCACGAGATTTGCTTTTTTGTATAAGCTTTTGGAAACGAGTTGGCTCCCAGGATATCAAATTTTATACCCGCTTTCGGAGAAGACAATACCAATGTTTCATGAGTTCCTAAATCGATAAAAAGCGGCGAAGCTTTATGATCGCACTCAGCATCAACATTCGCCTCTCCTTGGTATCTATTCAGCAAAACATAAAGAACTTCTTTTTTATTTTTAAGATTGCTAGGAGAATAAACCTCACCTGCGTAAGTGACACCGTCAACTTTAGCCTCTGAATAAAGAAAGTTCTGACCCTTTTTTTCATAGAGCTCTACATCCACTGTGGATTTATTAGAAAATTGAGGACAAGATTCAGGGATTGGAATCAGATTTTCATACAAAATAATTTCTTTCAAATGCTCATAAGTTTGTTCACATAAAACCCGTTTTGTTTTTTTCTCTCGAAAGACGACAGTTAACTCTTTAGTGGATTCTCTTAAGTTACCATTATTTTTACTTGATTTTGCTGTTGAACACAAAAATTTGACCGGAATTGATGGTCCAAAGTCATCGATAAATTCTCCGTTGTTGCCGCCACCACCAATATTACCAGACGATCCATTCCCTGAAGAGGATCCTCCGTTATTCGAAGAGCTACCGCCGTTATTGGAATTTCCTCCGCTACCTATAGTCCCATTATTTCCGGAGCCATTATTACCACCGTTATTAGGTGGTGTTATTCCATTACCTCCGCCATTATTTCCAATTGTTCCATTATTCCCATTATTAGTGTTTCCGTTGTTATTGCCATTATTATTAGTTTGGTTTCCGTTACCACCACCAACAACTCCATTGCCATTATTTCCTGTTCCATTATTTCCCGGTTGAGAGCTGTTGCCATTATTGGTAGAGCCATTTCCGCCTATGGTTCCTTCATTATTATTGCCGCCATTACCGTTGTTAGGAGGATTACTTCCAATAACTCCATTGTTTCCTGTGTTTCCAGTTCCGGAATTCCCCCCAATGGATCCTTGTTGTCCATTATTATCAACAAGAGTTTCTGATGCTTCGGCGAGGATGCTTGTATCAAAAACGGTTCTTTGAGATAAGACCTCTGCTCTTTCGGCTTCGCTTTTCAATTTGAAATTTTGATTCGAACAAGAAAGTGATACAGCTGAAACTAAAAATACAGCTAAAAACCCTCTTTGATTTTTATATTCCATAACGAAGCCCCCTCAATACTAAATATAAAAGTCCCTTTCTTCTCTTGCTGCAATTTTAAAACCAAGCCTGGAGTTTGATTTAACGTGTACTCAAAGAAGGGCTTCAACCCACATCGTTGCCACTAGTCATTGTTTTGACGATCTGAATAATAATTATTCATCTGTGAAAATACATGAATTTATTGATTAATTCCCTTCAAAAAAGCAAAAACGTATTTTTTTGCAAACATCTTCTTCAGTTTTGTATCCTATATAAATTTAATTTATGTAAAATCAGGAAAAACTTCATAAGCCATCGATCGCAAATTTTTATCTGAAGATAAAAAATCTTTACTCAATAAGACCTTTGAAGTGAAAAAATAGTTGTCACTTGTTTAAATCTTTTAAACCACATCTATTTATATTAATAAATTCAGGTGATTAAAAAACTGTCGATCTTCTATCCCACTGTCTAACTCATTTCGAATCAGTTAACTTTAAGTCAGTTGTCAATTTTAAAACGCGATTAATAGCTTTTAAAACTGGACTCTCGTTTGCATAGAACTTTTTGGAAGCTCTTTGAAGGGGGTTTGAGTATGCAACAGGGTGTTATCATCCCAATTTTTAAAATAGCAATCATTGCTTTTGTTTTGTCTGGATGTACCAACAAACAATTTAAATTAACAGATGACAAAGAAAGACAAGAAATTCTCTCAGAGAGAACTATTTTCGATGAAAGAACTTTAGTAGAAAAAACAGGGACCACCACTCCTCTCCTCTCTCTTCATGCTGAAGAAGATGCTAAAAGCGGAACAATTGGAGAAGGTGATTTCCTGAATGATGATGACAAAATAGGAAGCATTGGTGGCGGCCATAGCCATGGAAACAACAACGGTGCTGACAACAACTCAGGAAGCGTTGGGGAAGATAACCATAGCGGCAATGACAGTTCTTCTGGAACCATCGGTGGTGGCGGAAATAATGATGGCAGTGACCACTCTGGAACCATCGGTGGTGGTAGCAACAGCGGCGGTCATAGTAATGATGGTTCTTCAGGAGCCATTGACGGCGGCAACAATAATGATGGCAGTGACCACTCCGGAACTATCGGCGATGGCGGCAACGGTGGTAACGATAGCAACTCCGGAACCATCGGTGGTGGTGGCAATGGTGGAAACAATGACGGCGACTCTGGAACCATAGGCGACGGCGGCAATAATAATGACGGAAGTGACAACTCCGGAACTATTGGCGACGGCGGCAACGGTGGTAATGATAGCAACTCCGGAACCATCGGTGGTGGTAGCAATGGTGGAAACAATGACAGCGACTCTGGAACCATCGGCGACGGCGGAGGCAATATTCGAGAATTTATTCCCGTCCAATTTCTTTGCTCACGTAGCGCTACAACTAACAACCGTGGAAATATCAAAGAATCCACAAAACCGCTCACGTTGTTGTTTACAAACAAATCAACTAATGAAATTCTTTGCCGAAGCACAATCTCTGATCTTAAAGACACAATTCTCAATGAAGAGCGAATCCCTGTCCCTTCTCATTGCAAAGAATTCGTCAAGAACTCTCACGTTAAAGTCTTCATTTATGAGACCCAAGGACAAAACTTTGTTTACTCTCAAACTAAAGTGAATAATGTCAATTTTTATGGAGATGAGAATCGTACTTATCGATATGCTGATTCAAAGGGGAAATACCAACTTCTGGTGCTGATTGATAGACACGATCAATTTAAAAATAAAGCCGGTGATGAACGTTGCGACAGAAAAACATCTCCCCTCTTTGTAGATTTGGGCACCGATGAGCGACTCACTTTATCGGCCCCCACAAAAGGAATTCAATTTGATATTTTAGGAAGAAATTCCTTTCCTGTTGCTCACGAGAAAAAACAAATCTCGTGGTTTGCGAACGATAAGTTTTTATTTCTTGTGAATCCATCAACCTCGGGTGAGGTGTCTGGTATCAATCAGATGTTTGGCAACAATACGATGGGACCTGATGGAAAATTCTCTCCAGACGGTTATGACGCCCTTGCAAAACATGATTTAAACTCTGATGGAGTGATCGATCAAGAAGATGAGATTTTTGACAAACTCCGCCTTTGGTCTGATGCCAATTTGAACGGGATTGCAGAACCTGGGGAACTCTTTACGCTCGAGTTTCTCAATATCAAAGCCATTGAGTTGAAATACGATGCCAAATTCTTTGAAAAAGACATGTATGGCAATGAAATCCGTTATAAATCCCTGATTCAAATGAAAGACGGAAGTAAAAAATTAATGTTCGATCTGTGGTTTAAGTTTTTATAAATTCAAATGAGTTCATGAACCCTCGAGTCATAGTTTGTGACTCGAGGGCTAAGATGAACAAAAGAAGCGTTTTCAAAAAACCAAAGGAGTAAAGAATTTTAACTAAAATATATTTAGGTAAAAATTTTATGTCCGATAACATTACTATGAAAGGTATGAACATTTGGCCTTTAGACCAAACTCATAACATGGAGGATATCAATGAAAGCCAACAAAATAATGAGGCTACCCAGTAAGGCTCTCTTAAGTTTCTCAACTTTATTACTCTTAATGATTCTCTTTCAAAATTGTTCCAAAAACCAAGCTCTTCATCTAGAGTCCACGGGCGTCACCATCAACAATGACAGCACGATAGGAGACATCACTCCACCTGATAATGGAACACAACTTCCTCCTCTGGTTGACTATAAAAGCTGTATGATAAACGGTGTGGAAAGGCCCCATCTTTGGACTTCTTGGGGATTAAAAAATTTACCACCGGCTCCTGGATCAAATAACGAAACTTGTGATCTCTTCGAACTTCACCAATGTATCGATGGCGTCATTAACCCGCTCTCTGTGGCTGATTCCAGCAAAAGTTCTTGCGACACATTACCTCTCCCTGCAGGAACGGAAACCAATCCTTGCGTTGTTGATGGTCATTCCATTCCTCATGGTCAAGTGAGCTTACTCTTTAAAAACGCCATTGCTTCTGATGGCAAAAACTGTTTAGCGCAAATTCGTCGTTGTGTTAACGGGGCTCTCACGGGTGATAATGATTACACTCTCTTCAGTTGTGGCGAGAGCCACTACAAGCCCTCCAGCGGCCAGTATTATGACTGCGAAGTCAATGATACAAAAATTCCAGATGGTGCGGCCATGGTTTTCTTTCGTGAAGAAAAACCAGGAGGATCTTGCGATATGCAGGCCAGACGATGTGTTCAAGGGCGGCTCTCGGGGCGCTACCTCAATACGAGCTGTCAGCCACAATAAATCTGGGCTCGTTGAAAACGCAAACAGGATTCACAGTGTCCACACCAGTGATCTCCTGCTAAATAACAAGGCCACAATCGCTCGAAGGGGACGCCAAGGGTGCGTCCCATTTTCATAATTTCTATTTTATTCAAATGGGTCGTATAACAAACAACCTGTACCTTATTAGACGTTGAAAAAGAAAAACTGTGGGTGAGAGATTTTAAGTAATCTTCCGAATTGTCTGGAAAGGTCGAAGCCTCTTCCAAATTAAAGCCCGGAACCACACCCTCAATTCCAAGAGCTTCTGCAAACCCTGCTGCAATATTAAGAAAAATCCCATTGCGATTGGGAACCCAAACTGCTGACGCTGTTTTCAAAGATCTCTCATGATCATCAATCAAAACGGCCCCGCCTTGTGGAACCTCACAAGAAGAATCAAGCAACCCAGATTTTCCAAACTCTTTAAACCAAGGAAGAGAAATGATCTTATGGGGAATTTGAAGTTCCTGAGTCAAAAACTGCGCCGCTGCGACTTCTTTACTCGCGGCCCTCTGGCCATAATCAAACGTGAGAGCTAAAGTTAACTGACTCTCCTGAGCCGCTTTATAAAGATTAACGGCAGAATCCAATCCCCCTGAAAGCAAGACAAGAGTTTTCAAGTTAAGCCTTCTTCTGCTTTTTCAAAGGAGTGGCTTTTCTTTTCTTACTCAATAAAGAACCCACAGGATTAGCAAGGATCGGAACGACTTTGATTGTCTCAGTGACTTCCATGGCTTGTTTTAAAACCTTGTATCCTAAAGTACGCAGATCGTATAAATTAAAACTTGTTTTATCGAGTGTCTTAAAAACCTGATCAATTTGCCCTTGAACTTTTGGTGATAACCTCATAAGAGCGTCATCAACTCCCTTTTGGATTTCACGACATAAGTGCCCAGAAGTGAGAGCTGAATTTAAAATCCGTGATGTGTTTGACCCATCAATGGAACGATTCAAATTCTTTTTCTTTACTGTTTTTGATTTTAATTTGGAACTGCGACTCCTCTTTGAGGCCGATTTAAGCTTTACTTTGGACAACAGTGGCATCCTCGCCGATTTTTCCTGCAATGGTTTCAGTATCTCCAACATGTAATTCCCTTCTGGTTGGCCGAAGGGCTTTCACCAGTAATTGAATTTGTTTTCTACTTTTGAAGTAGTTCCACTGCATTTCTACCAAAACGTCAACAAAGAAGTGGGCTTCTAAACAACTTAGTTGCTCTTCTGTGGGTCCAAAGATCAAAGCTTCTTGCTTTAAGCCTTTCCAAGCAATTTCCAATTTACGATGTCCTCCCCTCAACTCTTTCACAGATAAAATATTAACATCTTCTATTTTAAATAAAGGAACTTCAAAAGACTGGCCAAAGGGACCTAAATGATCAATCCAAGACATCAGAGCCGGTGTGACCTGTTCTAAATTCAAATCAACATCATAATAATGAGGAGAAGAATCGACATCAATGGAATGAGAAAGCGCAAAATAATCCTCAAGAATTTTTGCAATGGTGTCTTTTTGCGATAAAGAATATTCAAATCCTGATGCCTGAGCATGGCCTCCAAAACGATGCAAATAAGAAGTTGCCGACGTCAGCGCCTCTACTAAATTTCCATTCCAATGCTGAGGAGCCCTTGCACTCCCCACGACAATGCCATCTTCAGATTCCGAGCCAACAAAAGCGGGTTTTTTATAAAGTTGGCAAAGCCTTGTCGCAACTAAACCCACGACTCCCTTATGAAAATGAGAATGCGAAATAAAAACAAAAGGTTTATCGCTCCATGCTTCAGCCATGGTGATGGCAAGTTGTTCCGCCGTCGCTTGCAAAGTGACCCGCATGTTATTTTGTGATAAAACTTGGGAGATTAAATTTTTCGCTTCTGCTTCATTATCCACAATAAAGAGATCTAAAGGACGTAAATTGAGTTCCATTCGACTAAGAGCATTGAGCTTAGGAGCAAAACGAATGGCGACATCTTGGCCTGTCAATGCCTTTCCCCACAATCCCAACTCTTCCAATAACAGACGAATCCCCGGACGTTTGGTTTTAGCTAATTGTAAAAGCCCATGCTTCACCAACACTCGATTCTCGTCCTTGAGGGGAACCATATCTGTAAGAGTCCCAATGACAAAACAATCGAGAAGTTCTTTTAAATCCAGAGATGATTCTGAGACCTTTTCCATCTGTATTAGTTTTCTTCGAAGAGCCCAAACAAGATAAAAAGCAACACCCACACCTGATAAGTGTGAAAGCCCCGAGAGACAATTTCCTTGGTTGGGATTAATCAATGCATAAGCTTTGGGTTTTTCCGCTGCGGGAAGATGATGATCGGTAATGATTAAATCAATCCCCAAAGATTGGCAGGTCTTAGCAGCCTCAAGTGCGGTAATCCCAACATCAGCGGTAACGATAACTGAAACGCCTTGCAAATGAAGCGACTCGACGGCTTTGACGTGAAAGCCGTAACCTTCCAGCAATCGGCTGGGTTGATACAAAACAAAATCAATGTAACCAAGTTTTTGAAAAGCTGTTCTTAAAAGAGCTAAAGCCGAAGTGCCGTCTAAATCAAAATCTCCATAAAGACAAATTTTTTCTTTCCGCTCATGAGCCATCGCCAAACGCTCAACAGCGAGTTCCATATTCAGCAGAAGAGAGGGATCGCGAAGATCTGCAAGACGCGGCTGAGTCCAGGCTTGAAAACTTTTTCCATCAAGCCCTCGAACCTGAGCCAATTCCCGAATTTTTTCAGGAATCTGCTCGTCCCATCCCTCTTGTTTTTCATAAGTTTGGCAGCGCGATTTCCATTCTTCCATATTAAAGTTAAGAGTGAGCCGGAGTTAAACCTTTATTCACTTTTCGTTCAAAGAGCATCATAAAGGGAGCGGCCACATAGATTGAAGAATAAGTTCCAAAAGCGATCCCAATCATTAGGGCGAAAGCAATATCAGCCACCACCCCATCAGCAAAGATCCAAAGAGCTGTCGCTGAAGTCAAAGTCGTCCCAGCGGTAATAATGGTTCTTTGTAACATCTCATTGATGGCCTTATTAATGATGAACTTGATTCCTCGATCGGCATAAGTTCCTTCAATCTCTCGAATCCGATCAAACACAACAATAGTATCGTTTAAAGAGTAACCAATAAGAGTTAAGATAGCCGCCAAGACTGGGATATTCACTTCTTTTCCGACAAACACGAAAATCGCCATGGTGATAACCGCATCATGAAATAAACAAATCACGGCTCCAGGAGAATATTTGTAGTCAAAGCGAAGGCCAATATAAATCAAAATGATGAGAAGACAGTAAAAGACAGAAAGATATCCATTCTTTTTCAACTCAGCACCAACTTGAGGGCCCACAGAGTCCACACGACGAATATCCGGTTTTTGTGAAGCAAATTCTTGAACCAAAGCTCCTCTTAAACGCTCAATATTCTCACGATTGATTTCATTGATCTCTTTATCTGTGCCTTTGCCCGGAAGTTGAAAACGGATAATGTACTCTTTATCATCTCCAAATCCTTGAATTCCTGGATTCACCAACCCTTGATTATCAACCAGTTTTCTCAACTCATCGATAGTAACAGGCGAATCAAATCGAACTTGGACTTCTGTTCCTCCCACAAAATCAATTCCCCACGTCACGCCCCTCACTCCTAAATAAATCAAGGAGATCAATACCAACAACGCAGAGATTGAACTGAAGAAAACACTCTTACCAACAAAATCAAATTGACCAAAGGATTCTTGCTTTTTCATTTTCCGGCTCCTTAGATTGAAATTTTCTGCCAACCCAGCTTGTTGATCAGTGTGTCCATCACAACTTTTCCAACAAAAACATTAGCAAAGAGAGTTGTAAAAATACCTATTAAAAGAGTCACGGCAAACCCTTTGACTGGCCCTGTTCCGAAATAAAGAAGAACGACAGCGGTGGCCGCCGTTGTAATATTGGCATCCAAAATAGCACTCATCGCTCGATGATATCCTTCTACCAGCGCTAATTTGAAACCGGCTCCTTTAGCCAATTCCTCTCTCATTCTTTCAAAAATAAGAACGTTAGAATCCACCGCAAAACCAATGGTCAAGGCTATCCCTGCAATTCCCGGAAGAGTTAGAGTTGCATTCATGGAAGAAAGGGCTGCGATTGAGATCATCACGTTAAGAATCAACATCAAAACCGCAATGACTCCACTTCCACGATAACGAATGAGCATAAAACTTGTAATCAAAAGAAACCCAACAAGGCTTGCAATTTGTGATTTTTGAACTGAATCGGCACCCATGGTCGGCCCCACTCGGCGCTCTTCCAACTGATCAAGAGTGGCCGGCAAAGCTCCAGCTCTCAACGCTGTTGCAATCATTTTGGCTTCATTAACGGCCTGTTCTCTCATGCGTCCTTGTCCTAAAGTGATCACCGCTCGACCTCCAGAAATCTGAGATTGAATCACGGGAGCTGATTTCACAACTCGATCTAAAACAATGGCCATTGATTTACCAAGATTTGCTCCTGTTAAATCTGAAAATCGAGTGGCACCCATACTGTTAAAAACGAGACTCACTTCGGGTACGCCATACTGATTAAAAGAAACAAAGGCATCATCCAGAGCGTCCCCACCGAGCCCCGTGTCTGTTTTTACCAGCATGGGTCTGCGTCCTGCTTCTAAAGTGGTTGCATTTTCTAACTTTTCAAAAATAATCATCGTTTTATCAGGCAATCGACCTTTTAAATCTTCATTTAATTTTGCCACGTACTGAGTGTAGCGCAGAGACTTAAAATCATAAGCACCTTTAGACTCCACCTCATTGATCAACCCCTGGAGTTCATCTGCGGATTTTGAAGTGTCCACCATCATGAAATCCAAGCGAGCTGAAGTATGGATCAAAGACTTTGCTTGTTCTGCATCAGCCACTCCCGGCAATTGAATGCTAATACGATCACTCCCTTGGGCAGCAATGCTAGGCTCAGCCACACCAAATTCATCAATACGGTTACGAATGGTCTCAACGGCCTGTTGAAGAACACGATTTTTATAATCTGTTAAATAATTTCCATAATAGCGATAGTGAAGAGCTCCATTCTGCACACCTAAAGCTTGAAAAACAGTCGCGTATCGTTCTTCAACCAAAGCTTCAATCGCTTTTTTCTGCGCCTCACCGGTAAATTCGATTTTAATCTCACCGAGTTGAAGATCAACGGTTGTGATGTCTTTAAACTCTATCTTCTTTTCTTGAAGTTCTCCCTTTAACTGAACAGCGGCTCTCTGAATCTGTTCCGCAATCACGCCTTGCACATCCACACCCATGACAAGATGAAGCCCACCTTGAATGTCCAAACCATAATTCAATTTCTTTTTAGTAAACCACCAACGGTTTTCTAAATTCACGAAATTCGGCACAAGCCAAATAAAAGCCGTAACAACACCGATGATCCCAATCCATAGACGCAGCCTGAAATTCTCCATATTACTTTTTAACCTCTTGTTGCTGTTGTGACAAAGTCGATGCAATTTGTGATCTCAAAACTTTAATGGATACACCATCTGCAATTTCCAAAGTCACAAAACGATCTGTTAAGCCTCCAATCGTTCCCAAAATACCACTGGAAGTGATAATCTCATCTCCTTTTTTCAACTCTGAAATAAACTTTTGATGAGTTTTTTGACGTTTCACTTGAGGGCGAATCACTAAAAAATAAAAAATAGCAAAAATAAAAATAAAGGGCAGCATCATTTCTAAAGCCCCTGGTTGCTTAGGACTACCAACAGCCTGAGCGGCCTCTTGAGCATGCGCTAACGTAGAATAAAAAAACGGAATCATTCAACACCTCCCCATTGAAAATTAATATGCTCTTGTCTTTCTGATAAAACACAGAACTTCTAGACTTAATAAAAATCATCCTAAGTTACAATGAATTTACTGACAATAGCTACGTATTAAAGATTGCAATTTTATTCATGCCACTATTTTACAAAACGCGTTAAACAAAAATCACGAAAAGAAGTCCATTCTTTTGCTTTAATTGCTAACCGTGCACGCTTCATAAGCTGAAAATAAAAATGCAAATTGTGAATCGTATTCAATCGAGCGCCGAGAATTTCTCCCGTTAAAAACAAATGTCTAAGATAGGCTTTAGAATAAGTGCGACACGTGTAACAATCACATTCAGGATCCAAAGGAGAGTCATCTTCTTTATACTCAGCTCGTTTAATACTCACCCTTCCCTGCCAAGTAAAAATAGTGCCATTCCGAGCCACACGCGTAGGCATCACGCAATCAAACATATCAATTCCAGAATCCACCGCTAAGATCAAATCCAGAGGAGTGCCCACACCCATCAAGTAGCGCGGTTTATTGATTGGCATCAAGGGACCGATCTCCTTAACTAGTTGATGCATTAACTCTATGGGCTCTCCAACACTCAAACCCCCTAAAGCATACCCTGGCAAGTCCACACTTGTAATCTGCTGTAGGCTCTCTTTACGCAAATCAAGCTCGAGTCCACCCTGAACAATTCCAAACAAAAGACTCTGCTCTCTGGTCATTGCCTGCTTAGAGCGCTGAAGCCAGCGATGAGTCAAATCCATACTCTTTTGAGTTTCCTCTCGTGTTGCTGGATATTTCAAACACTCATCAAAAGCCATAATAATATCAGAGCCTAAGTCCATTTGAATTTGCATGCTTGTTTCCGGAGATAAAAAACATTTTTGACCGTCAATATGACTCCGAAACTCAACTCCCTCTTCCGATAATTTTCGTAACTGCGAAAGAGAAAACACCTGAAATCCACCACTATCTGTTAAGATCGGCCGGTGCCAATTCATGAACTTGTGTAAACCACCTAGTTTTTGTATTAATTTTTCGCCTGGCCTTAAATGCAAGTGATAGGTATTTCCCAAAACGACTTGGCACTCACTCTCCAATAACTCTTCCGGAGTCATTGCTTTGACCGTTGCTTTTGTTCCAACAGCCATAAAAACAGGAGTTTCAATCTCTCCATGGGCTGTTGTTAAGGTCGCTTGGCGAGCCTCACCATCCTGATGATTAATACGAAAAGAACCAATGGAGTTATTTTTCACAATCGAACCTTTTAAAAAATTTTAATTTTACTCTCTTGCTTTGCCGTCTTCTGCTCTCAGATCCCATGAACGCTTACACTCTTTTGATCCCCATCAAGAATTCAGATCCAAAAGTTATGGTTCCCACACAGACAAATCACCGTAGCTGAACAATCTAAAGCGCTTTTGAATAGCCCATTGATAAGCCGTGTTTACTTTTTCAATTCCAGCAAAAGCCATTA
The DNA here is from genome assembly GCA_963170155.1 of Bdellovibrionota bacterium. GTDB lineage: Bacteria > Bdellovibrionota > Bdellovibrionia > Bdellovibrionales > Bdellovibrionaceae > CAUJGP01. Next base: position 61,287 of record CAUJGP010000022.1, read on the forward strand.
CTAACGCTAATAGAGTACTCTCAGGTTGATGGAAGTTCGTCAACAATCGATCCGTCATTTTAAATGTAAAGCCAGGTAAAATCAGTAAATCCGTATTGCCTATGTAAGAAGACGTCTCTTCCCTAAAAGTTAATAATCCCGCTCCATAAGATTCAAGAGCTCGTACCACTGTTGTTCCCATAGCCCACACACGATGGTTATGACTCTTCGCTTGTTCAATATGATTTAAAACAGAGATTGGAATTTCCGCATACTCCTTATGCATCACATGCTGCTTTAGATCTTCTGTTTGAACAGGTAAAAAAGTACCCAACCCCACATGCAATGTGAGTGTGCAAACATGAACCCCTTTTTTGCGTAAAAATGTTAAATGCTCTTGAGTAAAATGCAAGCTTGCTGTGGGAGCAGCAAAACTCCCTGGCTTCGCAAACCACTGAGTTTGATACCATGATTCATCCGCTTTCTGAGTATGCCGCTCTTCCCGCGCCTTTTGAATATAAGGAGGCAAAGGCAGCTCTCCATGAATTTCAAAATAACTCTCTTCTAACCTCTGATCTATTTTCACTTTTTGCGGACGACCCTTTTCGCGCAATTGAAGCGTCCTATTTCCTGGTAGAGGAATTTCGCTTCCGAGTGGGTAAGACCGAGAAGGAAACAAAACGGACCAGTGAATTCCATCAGAAGAATCCAAAAACAAAATCTCGAGTCCTTCTGCATTGAAAACTCTGCGTTTTAAAACCTTTGTATCATTTAAAACGAGAACATCACCGGCTTGAAAAAAAGAGAGGAAAGTCATCCAATCCACTTCGCAGGGTCCATCTTTTTGAACCGCACAAATCCGAGAAGGCCTTTGCGGTTCTCGAGCAATCAATTCTTCTGGAAACTCATAATGTAATGTTGATTTATTCATAAAAACTTGAACCCACTCATCAATTCGTAAAATTTACTCTTATTAGCTCTTTGTTTTCATCCCCTGCGCTGATGAGACGGCAAAGAAAAAATTTTCTTGATCTCAACTCACTCATGAGTCATCTCTCATAAAACCCTTTTTGTATCGAACGCGTCAGTGTCACCAAATTAAGTTAATTAAGGCAATCACAAACATAACTTTTTGCCGGATCTCGACGACACTTGATTAAATGCCCTTCATCTTTAATGGAAATGCTTGCCATCACGTCATTCCATTTTTCAATGCCAATCTGTAAATCATTATTGAGTTGCACTAAACGAGTTTCAGCCAGCTTCGTCACTTCGCCCTGACTCTTGAGATGTTCAAACGTCACAAGATCCCGCTCTAAATTATCAGGCAAATCCACAGAGCGAGGAAACCCATCTTGATCATTTTCGTGCCAGTAAAGATCGCCTCCTTCATCGGGACTAATCCACTCATACACTAAGGTCCGAGTCTTCCCATCCTTCATGGTCAAGGTAGCTCTTCGCTCTAACAGTAAATCTTCTTGCACCGGCCCCAACTCATTTTTTAAGGCCACCAAAAACTGATTTAAATCCCCTTGCACTTTGGAGACTTGCATAATAGCGCCTTCTCCAAAACACATTTTTACTTCATCCAAAATAGGTCCGGCAAAATCAAAACTAGAGGATGCAACAGGAATTTTTAAAGTTTTAGGATTTGCTGTGGAAGACTCTTTCTTAAGTAAACTGGAGCCCCAAAAAGTTTCAGGAAGCCTTAGCCGAGATTCTGTAATAACAGTTATCGCTCGAGCTTCATTCATTGTAATTTCAGGAAGGCCATATTTTTGCCACCACTGATAGGGGTACCAATAACCCCATAATACAAACAAACTTAAGAAGATAGAATAAAAAGGACCGTTCTTCATCGCGAACCTTAGACCATAATCCAGAAAAAAGCGCAAGTGGAGAGCTACTTCATGAAAATTGATCATTCAATGTGTCGTTTTAAGACACTCCAATAAAGTTGTAGATGCCTCCACTAAAATGAATCATAATAAAGATAAATAAAATTCATTTTAGTGGAGGGATCCTGAAGTGATGCGCATAATTGGCCTCAGCCTTGTAATTTGTTCTCTCTTGCTCACCCCCTTGGATTCTGAGGCTAAAAGAAAAAAACGCTCTAAGCCCTCCAATTATGGTCGAGCCCCCGCTCAAATGCATCCAGGTAATGATTCTGATAGCGAAGAAGATGTCTTTGATCCCTTTGCTGATTTTTCAGAGTTTGAATCCAATCCCGAAGAAGAAGAAGACATTAATTTTTTCAAAAATGGACGAATGCTCACCGTTGGATTTTTGGGAGGGATGATTAACTACACGGGTGAAATGGCCCAAAAGCATCAATCCTCTTTTCGTTACGGCCTCTTTGCCAGTTACTTTTTTGATTTGCGCTTCGCCGTTCAATTACAATGGCTCGGCACGGATTCCCCTGTCTCTTATCGAGCCCCTAACTCGAACCTCGTCGGTAACTCCAGCCTCAGTTCTCTGGGCTTCGCGGTGAAGTACTTTTTAAACACTCAAAATGTTAAGAAAGGCTTAGCGGATCTCAATCCCTATTTCTTCCTGGGAATGTCCAGTTACACGAGAGTCATCCATTTCAGCGCGATCAGTGGCAGTCTCTCCGATAAACCCATGGGATTTAGTGGCGGAATGGGTATAGAACTCCCTATGCTTAGGAAGAAAATGTTTTGGGGAGCTCAAATCACCTATGATCTCGTTAACTTTAAAGATGAAAATCGACCTTTTTACTGGGAAGACATCAATTATGGGACATCCAAAGGTGATGCTTGGTCTCTCTCCGGCCTGGTGGGCATGAACTTTTAAAACCTCTTCTCAAACGAGATCCAGTGAGCTCCCTGCAGCTCACAAAAATCAATCCATTTTAATTCGTTATTTTAAAATAAAAAGGAACATAAAACTCTCCTTGAGAAGAAAGTCTCCAAACCCTCACTCCCTCAACAGCCGCAGAATCCAAAATATCGTGCCCAGAACTTTTTTCTAGATGCACTCGTTCCACCCAACCTTTTTCATTTGTTTCAATTTTTAAAATCACATCTCCTTGCAGCCTCTGCTCTAAGGCCGCTTTTGGATACAGCGGCGAGGGCTTATAAAGCTCCACCGTCCCGTCCTCTTGCTGTGCCTTTTGCAATGGTTCAACAGAAAAAGATTTGACAGAAAAACGGTCTGAAGAAAGTAACTTTCTCTTATGAGATCGATCAAAATCTCCATCCTGATCAAGGGCTCGAGAGGCCCTTTCCAAAGGACTTTCTTGCTCCATCCTCCCCGTTTGTTTTTGTGCCTTTTCGCCCGATGAAGTCACCAACAAAGAATCAACGATGACAAGAGAAATAACTTGAACACCCCCTGTTCTTTGTTGGCCCCTTATTGGTTTTATTTTTATAAAGTTTGACCCTACAAGCATGGCAGCATGACCTAAAAACGAAAAAGAGAAAAAAAGAATCATCATCTTATTTTTCATAAGAATTTCTTTTTGCTTCATTCTTCAAGGCCCAAAACTCAAACTCATCACTGGTAAATCCATCGGAATTTTTTGCACCTGAACACCATCATGCTCATCGACATTCACGACCCACAATTCCGAGCTTTGATGACTGTAGTAAGAAACAAATATTATGTTACCAAAATAACGAATGGATGAAAAGACATAGCCTGAATTTTCAGAACTTCCTTCGCACAGCAAACTCCAAGATCCAAGCTGAAGACAACTTTTATTTTCTTGTGGGTACCAGACAACCAATGCCGGCTCATTACTCTTTCCGGAAAAATCCGCTGCAATGATTTTTCCGGAAAGAGTTTGGGTTTGAACTTTCTTTTTCATCCCTTCTTCAAACCATAAAACCTGCCCCATTACCCCCAACGAATCAGAAAGGTCTCCTTTCCCGACTACCACAATCTGAGATTGAGCAGATTCATCCCGCGCGACCAGAAGGGGATTGGAAACCTCAACAAGATGGGTGGACTCCACTTCCTGCCGAACTGTATTTACAAAAGCGAATCCTGAATATCGATCCGGCACCCAAGATCGATCACGATGCAATCGTTGAGCTGAAACCAGAAGTGTCTCCGAATCCCAAAGCACCATCGCTCCAAGATCCGCATTCACTTTTCCTGAAGTGTGATTTTGAACTCCCAAGGTCGTTAGATCTACCTTTGCTAAAAGAGATTTTAAATCTGCTGAATATGAATAAACCTCATTTAAATTCAAAAAACTAATCCAGATAGTGCCACGCTGATCTCTAACAGCACTCTGGGGGTTACTATCTAGAGGTAAGGCCATGGAATGCTGAATTTGAGCATCGGCCCCCTTCACAACAGCAACAGCATCCTGTGCGTAGCGGCTCAATAAAAAAAGGCTTTCCGACGAATCAGGAATCACGATGGCATCAGGCCCCACCCTCAGAAGCGAACGTTGAATACGACCTGTTTCCAAATCCAAGCGTCCTAAGTAACCACCCGTCGTAAAATTCGCTCCAGTAAACCACAATGCTTTTGGAAGAGAACCCTCTCCTTTATGAGGAATCCAACGAGGAGTGATAAATTCTGAAAACTGATTTTTTCTCGGTTGCTCAACACAACCGCCACTCAACAGAAGAAACAAAAAAATTCCCCAAAAAAATCCCTTTTTCTTTTGAGTAAAAAAACTTAATTTTAACTTCATCTTGGCAAGCATGATTCCTCCTTGCACTTCAAATCTCTTGAATTGAGAGTCTGATCAAACACTCTCTTCCTCTCGCCCTTACAAAAAAATTTCACATAACAACTGATAGTCCTGGGTTTCAATTTTAGGATCTGTTAAATCATAACCCGCCATTCCCTGCTGAAGACTCAAGGGAGTGCTGTTCAGCGAAGAAAGCAATTGAGACCCTACGAGCTGAAGAGCCCAAGCCTCTGTCTCATATCCCAAAGAAGCTCTTAAGTCATGATAAGGAGAGCGCTTCCAAAGTCCCGAGAGATCAAGAGCTTCTTCGCTTTTAAAACCATAATGAAAACCGAAGTGAACACCTTTTTTCTGACGATAAGTCAACGAAGATTGAAGCGTGTGCATCGGTCTTCCTGGAAGAGCTTGCCCTCTTTGCCAAGAAATCTTCGAGCTGTTTAAGGCCTCTTGATAGCTATAAATAAAAACCCACTCCCAGTGAGTCCAATTTTTTTGGAGATTAAATTCAACTCCCCTCACATCCACACTTCCCAAACCCACCGTTTTGGCAGACTGCGGAGAAACAGCAACAATCATTGGTTCATTGAATGTTTGTTCATAAAAAGGTAAAACTTCCATCTGCCACTCTTGGGCTTCAAACCACAAACCGGAAGCCACTCGCAACCCCTCTTCCAAGGGAAGAGCTTCATTTCCAACCAAACTCATTCCATCTCCCATTTTCTGAAGTGGCGTAGGCAAAAGACTGTAGCGTCTCGCTTGACCTTTAAAGCCCAAATTCCATTGATGCTCCTGCTGCGGAAGTGTTGAGATCTCCGCTCCCAGATCCAAAGCTATTGGCCCCCGTAGCTCTTGCCTTCCTTTTTGAAATTGCACCTGATTGAGAGATGAATTCCAGCCGCTCACACTCTTTCTCGTGGAATCAGCAGCACCTTGTGTACGAAGATGTCCTTTGACAGAAAAAGAATCCCAATATTTCTGATGCGTTCCTGCTAAATCAAGCCCATAGCGATCAAAATAAATTTGAGATTGATCATTATAATCTCGACTTAAACTTTCATGAGAGAACCCCACGTCCAAGAAACTTTCTGCAGGCCTTTGCTTGGAATCCGCAATCGCTTGGAACTTCTGTCTCACCAGAACTCCCCACTGCTGACCTTGAGAAAGATGAGACTCATGAATCTCTTTTTTTGATTCAAAACGCCCCTGCTTCGCTCTCAAGAAAGAACTCCATTCGATCTCAGAATGAGGAGAAGCTCGAAGTCCCAAACCAACTTGATTTATTTTTGAGTGGCCAACTCGCTCTGACCCTAGATGAACATCCTTATCAACAGAATCCCAATCGAAGAGTCCATCGCCTTTTTTTGTGGATAATGAGAGTGTCGCAAAAGATTGATCCTCTTGATTTTGAAAAGTTTCAAGACCCCCTGAAGAAGGATTGAAAGGATCTAAGCCAGGATTTTGGTAGCGAAACAAACGTCGATCTCGATGTGTTCCCGCTTCGATTTGGTACCTGTGAATCCCCCTTATTCTTGAAGGATCCATTGAAATCACTCTGCCACGAAGATTAAAATTTTCAAAAGACGGCTGTAAATGAACCTGGCGAATCACCTTCGAAGGAGGAGCTTCTCCGAAAAAGCCATGCTCTCTCTTATGTTGCAACAACCACGAAGATTGTCTTTTTCGATCTAATGTTATATCCCCCTCTTTATTCATATCAAGATAAGGAATTCCTAGCTCATTATATTCAAAATCAATTCGCTTGGAACCCATTCCCGTAGTGACAGAAATAAGATTTTTGGCAGCAGGAGACCACAACATTTCATCGATCTCTTCCATCACAGCTTCTTCAGTAAGAATCGCCTCGCCTTCGACCACGACGGGTGGCAAAGTCCACACAGATTGACTCTCTTTTGCCTGTGCCCACAAAGGCCCTAAAACAAAAAAGAGAATAAATAAAACTAAACCTCCAGCCATGTTTTTAAAAGTTCCCAGGTCGGTCTTTTCAATGCAGGAGATTGTTCTAAAATAACTGGGTCTGGAATGATCCATTCTGACTTAGATTCATGAGATTCGCACTTTTCAATCTGAGAACCAGTCATAATAAAAATATGCTGTGCTTTTGTTCTTAAAAAAGCGAGAGCGGCTTCGCTCTCGCCACTCAGAACTTCAACAAAAGGTGCGACAGTGGAATCTAAGCGAAGAGCCTGTCGCAGTTTCTGAAACAATTCTAAAGCCTTCGGTTGGTTTTTTAAAAGCAAGGCCTCATTCATTGATGCGGGTTCAATGGTTGAACTGACCTCCGATAAGACCTCCGTGGAAGATGTCGCTGGAGGCCAAGAAGACAAATGGGACGGAATACGCACAAATAAAACTAAAAATGATTTGGAAGCGTCAATATCCTCCAAACCTTCCCAATGTAAATCAAAACGAGTTGTTATTGCTTTTTCAACACCAACATCCTCAGTCTCTGAAAGAAGAAGCTCTCTCACCCCCAGACATTGCTGGAGGTAATCTTTAAAATAGGAATAAATACGATCATCGATCATTGTTTCTATGCCTATCGACCCCATCCTAAAAAGTCCAACATTAAAGATAGAATTGACTTCGATTTTAAAATGATTTTACATCGCTAAGAAATAGGGCTAGCTTAGCCAATCATTGCCGTGAAAAATATATTTATTAATCTATGGCATGAGAAACTTCTAAAAATAACACAGAGGGGGAATTCATGTTGTTAAGTCAAGGGGTTCGATCACTATCATCAATACTACTTATTGTAGCGGGTGCGCTCTCAATAACCAACCAAAGCAGCGCAGCTCCTGTTAAAATTTTAGCTGATACTCATTTTTTGAAATCTTTAGGAATCAAACCGATCAGCTCAGATCCTTTCCTTCAACTTTCTGTCGCTGAAGTCTCTGAATACCAAGCAGAGACTATCTCTCATTCCGCTCACCAATATGGTAAATGTGGCGGATTTGAACGTCTTGATACTGACAGTAATATTCAAGTCAGCTTTGATCTTATGCGATATCAAGCCTCCCAAGCGGTGGCTTTTGAATTTGTGGGAAGTGCCTCTCCTGCTGTAGAAAAAAAGACATTTATTGAAAACGCGACTCAACAAGTCAGTGAAGACAACCTGAGAGAAATGGTTCAATGGCTGTCTTCTTACCACACTCGCTTTCATCGAGTTCCTGAGAGCAATAAACACGTCGAAGACCTTGCCGAAAAAGCACGTCAACTGCTTGCAAATCTTCCTTACCCTTACCAAGTCGATCTCATTCAACACACTAAAACTCCTCAAAAGACTCTTAGAGTCCGTCTTCAAGGTCGAGAGTATCCAAACGAAGTGGTTGTTCTTGGAGCTCATCTTGATAGCATCAATGGTCCAATACCCACGTCTAAAGCTCCTGGCGCTGATGACAATGCTTCAGGCTCCTCCAATATTTTTGAAGCCCTTAGAATCGCGTCCATGCAAGAGCAACCTCTTAGATCCATTGAATTCTTTTGGTATGCCGCTGAAGAAATTGGTCTTGTGGGATCCAGTGAAATTGCTCAAAGCTACAAGCAAGCCAATGTTGATGTTGTCGGTGTGATGCAGTTAGATATGACTCTCTTTCCCGGAGAAGGAGAATTGGTTATGGGAGATCTTGCTGATTTTACAAACCCTTGGCTGCGAAATTATCTCAAAACACTCAATAGCTTGTATGTAGGGGCTCAATGGAAAACAACAGAATGTGGTTATGGCTGTAGTGATCATGCCTCTTGGCACCGTCAAGGCTATGCTGCGGCAGCTCCTTTTGAAGCCACTCTCAATACGATGAACAAAAACATTCATACAAATAAAGATGTGATCTCACCTGCCTTAAACTTTAAACATTCAGCCGCTTTTGCAAAATTAGCGGTTGCTTATGCTTTAGATTATGCCAACTCAAGCTTAAGGCCAACATTCTAAGTATGAAGTCAAAAAGTGGTCGTTTATGATTTCATCCTCAGCTCACTTTGATTTTAAAAACCGTCGAGCCCTTGTCTGTGGCGCCTCTCAAGGAATTGGAGAAGCCACAGCTCTCTTTTTGGCAGAAGGAGGGGCCAGCGTTATTTTAGTGGCCAGAAATCCTGAAAAACTAAAAGATGTGCTTTCTCGATTATCAACAAATCATAATCAAAAGCATGACATTTTGGCGCTTGATCTCTCTCAACATGAAAAACTAAACGAAGCCCTCAACCCAGCACTCTCTCAAGGATCCATTGATATTGTTGTCAATAATGCTGGAGGCCCCAAGTCCGGCCCTTTACTGGAGGCCACTCCGGATGATTTTATTGACGGGTTTCAATCCCATCTTCTCGCTGCCACGATCATTGCAAAAAAAGTGATTCCAGGAATGAAAGAAAAAAAGTATGGACGATTCATTAACATTATTTCGACTTCAGTAAAAGCCCCCATTGCCAATTTGGGTGTCTCCAACACCATTCGAGGAGCCATGGCTAGTTGGGCGAAGTCTCTTGCCAATGAAGTCGCCCCCTTTCATATCACTGTGAACAATGTCCTTCCTGGATACACAGAAACACCACGGCTCGAAGCTTTAGCCCTAGCCGCCTCTCAAAAACAAAATAAATCTGTGGAAGACATCAAAGCTCAGTGGCTCTCTGTCACTCCTGCGAAGCGCTTCGCCAGTCCTTTTGAAGTTGCTTATGCCATTGGTTTTTTAGCAAGTGCTTCCGCCGGCTATATCAATGGAATCAATTTACCTGTAGATGGAGGGCGCACACCATGTCTCTAATTGAAATACAAAATTTCATTGGCGGAGAGTTTCGCCCTGCGCATTCCCGAAAGGTTCTTGAAAACACCGATCCTTCAACAGGCCTTGTTTATTCAACCCTTCCACGTTCGGATGCTGCGGATATTGACGTTGCTGTTGAATCCGCGAGAAAGGCATTTCCCGTCTGGTCTAAAACCAGCCCAGAAGAGCGATCCCGCTTTCTCCATGCCATTGCTGACGGTATTGATCGCCAACAGGCGACTCTCGCCGCCGCGGAATCCCGAGATCAAGGAAAGCCTCTATGGCTCACGGAATCTTTGGATATCCCTCGGGCTTCCACGAATTTTCGACTCTTTGCCAATCAGATTTTATTTACACCTGTCGAATCAAATGAATTCTCCAATAAGGCTATTAATCTGGTTCTCCGCAAGCCTATTGGAGTGGCGGGATTGATCTCTCCCTGGAATTTACCCCTTTATCTGCTCTCATGGAAAATCGCCCCGGCGATTGCCGCTGGGAACACTGTGGTTTGTAAGCCTTCTGAGATAACTCCCTTCACCGCATCCCTTCTCTGCTCTATCATCAAAGAAGCCGGGCTTCCTCCCGGCGTCGTCAATATGGTTTATGGATTGGGAGCCGAAGCCGGAGAGGCTCTCGTCAAACATCCACAAGTGCCATTGATCAGCTTCACCGGAGGTACTGCTACGGGACAACGCCTCAATGCTGTGGCTGCTCCTCTCCTTAAAAAAGTCTCACTCGAGCTCGGAGGCAAAAATGCCAATCTTATTTTTGCCGATGCGGATTTTGAAGAAGCTGTCAAAACCACCCTTCGCTCTAGTTTTTTAAATCAAGGTGAAATCTGTCTCTGTGGTTCACGTATTTTCGTAGAAAAATCCATTTACCCCCGATTTCTTGCACGCTTCATTGAAGAAACGAAAAAACTCAAAGTGGGTGATCCCACTCTTAAAGATCATTTTCTCGGGGCTCTCGCCAGCGCCGCTCATTTGCAAAAAGTAAAATCCTACGTAGAGCTCGCAGAACAAGACGGCGGTCGCATCGAAACAGGCAAAGAAGAGATCAAGCTTGATCCCAAACATCAAGGTGGTTATTTTATGAGACCCACAATCATTACGGGCCTCCCTCCTCAAAGTCGCGTCATGCAAGAAGAGATCTTTGGTCCTGTCGTCACCGTCACTCCTTTTGAGTCTGAAGAAGAGGCCTTAGCTTTAGCGAACGATGTGCCCTATGGATTATCAGCCTCTCTGTGGACTCAGGATATCAAGCGTGTTCATCGTATTGGGCAAGACCTCCAAGTGGGCACACTCTGGGTCAATTCATGGATGATTCGAGATTTACGCGCCCCCTTTGGCGGAATGAAAAAATCAGGGATTGGACGCGAAGGTGGACTTCACTCTCTGGAGTTTTTTACGGAAGCGACTAATCTCTGTATTAAATACTAAACATTCATGAAGATTTCTGATCAACAACATATCTCAATGATAGATTAAAAATTGAAAACCGAAAAAGGGTCATGATGAAACAAAGCGAGACAAAAATAAAACCACAATTATCAACTCCTGGAAAAGGAAAAATTGTTGCGGGCTGCCTTGCTCCCCATCCTCCTCATCTTGTCTATGCTGAGAATCCACCGCAAAATGAACCACGAGCCGAATGCGGTTGGGAAACCCTACGGTGGGCCTACGAATCCATGAGAAAAGATCTCAGCGCTTTAGAGCATGATGTTTTAATCATTCTGTCTCCTCACTGGCGTACCTATGTCGGCACCCATATTCTTGCAACTCCTCATCTGAAATCCCTCTCGGTGGACCCTATCTTTCCTAATCTTTTTCGATATCACTACGACATTCAAGTGGACGTAGAATTAGCGGAAACGATTCACACTGTTTGCCAAGAAAGAAAAATTCCCACGAAACTCATGCAAAACCCCGATTTTCGAGTGGACTATGGAACTATTGTCACCGGTCACATGGTCAACCCGGCTTGGGATAAACCCATCGTTGTTCTCTCTTCCAACTGTGTCGCGGCCTACTACAATCTTGATCGGATGCAAGCGCTCATGATGGAGTTAGGAGAAGCCACTCAAGAAGCGGTAGAAAAAAGTGGGCGCCGGGCACTTCTTCTCGCCAGCCACTCTCTGTCCCATCGCCACTTCACCGTTGAAAATGAACTCCCTGAAGATATGAGCCAAGAGCATATCACCAACCACAGTTTGTATTTATGGGATATGAAGATGATTCAACTCATGAAAGCAGGCCGATCTAAAGAGATGATCAATCTCATTCCGGACTTCACGGAACAAACACTTGCAGAAACAGAGTCAGGAGGACTCACCTGGATGATGAAAGCCATGAACTTTCCATCTTACCCTGCAAAAGTTCATGGCTACGGCACTGTGATTGGTACGGGAAACGTCGTCGCGCATTGGGCACCCCCTGAAAATACCAGCGAGGATAAAACAAAAAAAGTTTATTCTCAGAAAGGAACGATTTCCCATGAGCGTAACGCTTAAGTCACAGACTTCGCACTCCTCTCACCCCATCATTCAAGGCTTTGTGTTACCTGGGCTTGTTCATCCTCTTCTTTGTCCTGAAGCCAATCCTGGCTATCAAAAAGTGCGCTCCGCCTTTGAAAAGGTCAAAGAAGATATTGAGCGTTCTTCCGCCGATCTCATTCTTATTTATAGTACCATGTGGCCTTCTATTTTAGGACATCAAATCCAGGCGAACCCGGAACCTGAATGGACATTGGTCGATGAAGAATTTCATGACTTAGGATCCATTCCCTATAAACTCAAAATTGATGCTGATTTTGCTCAGGCCTATAACCGCCATGCCCAAGAACGAGGACTTCACAGCCGCACTATTGCCTATCATGGTTTTCCCATTGATAGCGGGTCGATTGTTGCATTGAAACTCATTAATCCCCAAAATAGAATTCCCGCTGTCATTGTTTCCAGTAATATTTATTCCGATCGAGCAGAAACCGTTGTTTTGGCAAAAGCCGCAGTCTCTGCACTGAAGGAACAAGGTAAAAAAGCAATCGCTGTGATTATTTCCACGCTTTCCAATCGTTTGCACTCCACATGGGTTCCTCCCGAAGAAGATAAAATCCACTCGTTGAAAGACAATGAATGGAATCTTAAAATCTTAGAATTTTTAACAAAGGGACGCCTTGAAGACGTCGCTCAGCTCTCCCGACAAATTCAACGTGAGGCTCGAGTGAAAAAAGTGACTAACTTCAAACCTTTCTGGTGGTTATCTTCCATCATGGGATCTCACAATCGTTATCAAGGGCAAGTGTATGAGTACCAGCCTATTTGTGGGACGGGCTGTGCCGTTATCGGCCTCACACCCGCTCCTCGTGCCGCCCGAGATCTTGAATTTGACGAAGACGCTCCTGAATTTTACACGGGTGAGAGAAATGTTTTAAGCGCGAGCACTGAATCTATCGCTGAATTCTCCTCCCAAAATAATGATGACAACAACGCCTTCACGCATTCTTTTTCACAAGAATCTGATAGTCCGGAATCTCACACCGACCCAGAGGAGTCTTTTTGTGAAAATAAATGATGTTTATCCAAAAAGTCCCTTTGGTGAAAAAATTCCGGGAATTCCAACAGGCCGTGACGTGGAATGGCAGCCTTTAATCGACTACCGACGAAATGAAGTGAGTGAAAACACCATTCATGGAGCCATCGCTTGGTACAGTGGAAAAGAGCTGATTCATTCCTTCGGCGGCCATGTGGTGTGCTATGGCCGAAGTATGATGAAGCTTTTTTATATGAAAGTGTTTGCTCAAGAGCTTCAATCCACAACCCACTGGCAACAAAAAGCCATCAGTGTCTCCAGTCACAACGGTGCTGCGGAACACATTGAAGCAGCTCAATCCCTTTTATCTGAAAGTGAATGGGGATTGATGCAAACGCCTCTCGATCTGCCGTTGGTTCAATTTGGCCGCCAAGTGCGGAGGCCTCGCCGCTGGTATAATAATTCCTCGGGTCACCATGCCGCTATTCTCAAAGGCTGTCGTCTCAAAGGTTGGAACCGTGCGGGTTATACCCTTCCCGAACATGAAGTCTTTCAATCGTACTTGGAGATCATGAAAAATTATTTAGGTCCGGAGTGGCGTCCACTTCGCGTCGCCCGCGATGGCGACGGACTACCTACTGTCGCGATGACCGTGAAGGAACTTGCTCAATGCTATGCAAGTTTAGCTGTTGATAAAGACAACGATTGGATTTGGGAAAGCATGATAAGGCATCCTGATCTCGTGGGAGGCTTTAATCGCTTAGACACCACCATTATGAAATCATGTCGTGGACATGTGATTGCCAAAGAAGGTGCCGATGGATTGCTCGGTCTCTCCATTGTTCATCCCGATTATCCAAAAGGATTAGGCATCGTCATTAAAATAGCCCATGGATGGAATCCTCAAGCCAGTTGGTACTTGGCTCGTGGAATTTTGGGTGTTCTCGGCTTCGAGTTGCGAAATCCTTACCCTCTTCGACGACAAAAAGCTTTTTTAGTTCCACAAATTGTTCCTGAAAAATATCTCTCTCAATTAGCTACCATCCCCACTTGGGACGACTGGGACCCCGATCATGATCGTTGGTACCGGGAAGGAGATCTCTATGTTTGAAAAAAACAAATCCTCTACAATAAAGGCAAATGACAATACAGCGATTAACAGCTCAAAAGCTCCCGAACCGGTTGGAGCCTATCCTCATGCACGGCGTTTTGGTGATTTGATTTTCCTCTCTGGTGTCGGACCGAGAAAACCAGGCACTAAACAAATTCCAGGGGTCGAATTAAACGCCGAGGGAGAAATCATTTCCTATGATGTCCGCCTCCAAACAGAATCTGTCATTGAAAATATCCGGAATATTCTCGAAGCCTCTGAGAGTCGCCTGGAAAATATCATTGATATTCAAGTTTTTTTAACCAATATGAAAAAAGATTTCCGTATTTTCAATGAAGTTTATGCAAAATACTTTACAGACATTGGTGCCACCCGCACCACGATTGAAGTTGGAGCTCTTCCCACTCCCATTGCTGTGGAATTTAAAGTGATAGCATCAATTCAAAAAAAGGAGGCTTCTCATGATTAAAGACCAAAAACCCGTTTATTACTCGGATTACCTTCACCTCTCTAAACTCCTTGATAGTCAACACCCCAAGAGCAAAGAGATTGGACGAGAAGCTCATGATGAAATGCTTTTCATCATGGTTCACCAGGTCTATGAATTATGGTTTAAACAAATTCTCCATGAGCTAAAACCGGTTTTAAAAATTTTCTCCCGTGACTTTGTGGAAGAGCATGAACTGGGTTTTGTCCTCTCGCGCTTTGAACGCGTTATCAAAATTCAATCCCTCTTGCAAACTCAACTGGAAGTTCTTGAAACAATGAGTCCAATGGATTTTTTAGAGTTCCGGGATTTACTGATACCCGCCTCAGGGTTTCAAAGCGTGCAATTCAAAACCATTGAAACCTTGTTTGGCCTCACCACTCAAACACGCTACACCGTTGATCGCGACTCTTTCTTAGGGCGATTGAAAGAAGGCGATAAACACCAAATTGAATCCCTTGAAAAACAGGATTCGCTTTTCAATCTCATTGAAAAATGGTTGCTACGGATGCCCTTCACGGAAAAACACAATTTTTCTTTCTGGCAAGATTATGAAAAAGCAGTGGAAACCATGCTTTCTAAAGATGGCTCCGTCATTGCGAATAACCCTTACACCAGCGATTTTGAAAAAAAGATCCAGCAAGACTATTTGCAAACGACCCGATTGAGCTTTCAAAGTCTCTTTGATGATAAAATCCACGACGACTTGGTCAGCAAAGGCCTACGCCGCTTGAATCGACCTGCACTTTTAAATGCTCTTTTTATTTTCCTTTATAGAGAAGAACCCCTCATGCATTTACCTTATAAGGTTTTGAATGCGCTGATTGACATTGACGAAAACTTCACAAGTTGGCGCCATCGCCATTCCATGATGGCTCATCGTATGCTGGGTACTAAAATTGGCACAGGAGGAACTTCGGGCCAAGATTACCTTAAAAAAGCGGCTGACAAAAATAGAGTGTACCTCGATCTTTTTAATCTCTCCACCTACATGATCCCAAAGGCCGCACTTCCAAAACTCCCCGAACGGCTTAAAAAAGAAATGAACTACCACTACAAAACAGAAGAGGATACCTCTATCACGCCTTCCTCTTCAGACCTTAATAACACCAATTAAGGAAAGTTCTGACCTTATGCCCCCCTCTGTGATCATTGGGGGTTGCGTATTTTGTATTTCGCCCTCGTACTCTTGAATGTCTTCTGAATGATTTTCTTTTTTAACAAAACTGCCAAAACCCTTTGGGCTGAGCGAAGAGTTAAACCAAAGGAAAGGGCAAAATCACGATTAGAAAAAAATCGATGATCTAGTTTTTGCTTTAACTCAGAGAATGCGGGTAACTTGGGTATGGATTTTTTTATGAGTTTTTCTGAAGGAGGCTTTTTGGCAACCTGTAAATAGAAAGAAGGCGCACCCTCTGTCTTCTTCAAAGACTCAAGCCTAATTTGATTTTTAGTAAAAATGATCTGTAATGGAAGCTTATTTTTTTGAAGTTCCTGTCGAGAGGCATGCAACAAATATTTAACCCGATTTAATGAAGACTCCAAATCGATATTTTCCCGAGGATAAACCGTTGCAAAAATTTCTCCCCAATGGAAGGGGCGATAAGAATCAGAAGCAAGATGAGAGATGAATTTCTTTTTCAATCCACTGAAAACGGGAGCTTCAAACTCTTTTTTATCGTTCGTCAAAATCCCATCGCTCAACACCAATATTTTTTTAGAATGTAAATGCGGAGTCTGATACCCATCAAGAGGAGTACTCAATCGAATGTCTTGTACTGTTTGATCATCCACTGAAGAATAAAAAAGTCCGGTCGCTCCCCACTCCAATTGAAAAGATTGAGGTACAGGATTTTTCCATCCGTATCGCTTAAGAATATTTTCACGGTATTTAACAAAATAGGTTCCAAAATAAATTTTCAAAAAAAGATCGTCATTTTTTATTTTTTTAGCTATGAAAAAATCAATTTCACGGCAAACCTCCCATAAATGAAAATGCAGCGCCTCCTTTTTTAGGGCCATCAAATTCATTTGATCCTGAACATCCATTTTATTTTTTCTTGAAAGTTCAATTAACTTTTTTCGATAAGTCAAAAAGAAAAAATATTGAGAATTTTTTGATGATAAGAGTTCCGAACTTTTTGTTAAACTGTCTTCGCTTTTTCCGAACTCTTCGGCATTGTAATAAGCCAGCGACTGAACATCATACAAATTAGACTTCAAAAGCGGGTAAGAGTCTAATTCAGGGAGTAGAAGATCAATTTCCCCAAGAGCTTCTTGAGTTTTTCCCAGAGTGCTTAAAGAAGAACACAGATTGATTTTTCCAATCAATCTTGAATAACTGTTAATATGAGGATTTTGAATTAATTTTTTCAAACATAATAAAGCCTCCCCGTAATCCCAGTGAGAAATATACAAAGAAGCCTTGTAGTAATCGACCATCGGAACTTCTTTAGCACTCACTTTACTAAAAATTTCTTTGGCCTCATTAAAGGCTCCAATACGACTCAATCCTAATCCATAAAGCGCAAGCTCTCTCTGAGAGGCCTGCTCGTCATATTCTGATTTGGGTCTCACTAATGGATAGAGCCAATAAATGATTTTAAAATGGAGTTGTAATCGACGGCATAAATCCGCCACATCAAACCAAAGATTTCGGGGAACGGCACTGCGGAAGAGCTGTTTCATTTCCAGCTTAACGAGATCTGATTTCCCTCCTCGAATCATCTGATCCCATTCAATAATACGCTGCTCTAAGGGATCACTCACTCCGGCCTTTCCTATCGCTTCATGATCAGTATTGATGTTACGAACTTAAAATTAAGATGATTTTACTTTATTCAACACATTCAGAATATCTTAAAAAAACTATCCTGCCTGAGATTTTCTAAGATTAAAAAGCACGGAGTACATCGCCTTGAGCATCTCTGGATCATAACGTCCTTGTAATTTTTCCTTCATCAGGTCAAGAGCATCTGTTGGCATTAAAGGAACATTGTAACTTCTCTGCGTTGTAAGTGCATCGTAGGTATCGGTAATAGCGACAATTCTTGCGTGAGGATGAATTTCATGTGCCTGAAGTTGTTGTGGATAACCATTCCCCTGAAAACTCTCATGATGTTCGAAGCAAGCGGCTTTCATGGCTTCTGTAATAGAGCTATTCTCATTTAAAATAACATAGCCATATTGAGGGTGCATTTGCATAATACTCCACTCATCCTTTGAAAGAACACCTTTCTTACAAAGGATATCAAGACTCACGTTGCGTTTCCCAATATCGTGAAAAAGTGAACCTAATCCAAGTTCTTCTAACTCTTTTTGATTCATACCTAATATTCTTCCTAAGCCAAGAGCGTAAATGCTTACATCTAAAGAATGATTATAAGTATAAAAATCATGACCAGAGAGTCCAATGAGATGGCTCATGGCTTCAGGTTCTGTCTCCATAAAACTAACGAAATTTTCAATTACGGGCCGAGAAGAGTTAAGCGCAACATTGACATCAGGATGCTCAAATAACTCTTCTACGATGGCCATGGAACTGGCTTTGAGAATTTGAGCCTTGTCAGCAATGGGAATTATTGCAGAGTTGATTTGCTCCTGTATAAACGCTTTATAGGCTCCCCATTCCGACACAGGAACATAAAAAAAATCTCCCTGGGATTTTGCATCTAAATACATTAGTTTTTCAAAAGAGATTTTATCCCCTTGCCGTAAGTACAAAGTATAATGATCATTAATATAAACGAAAATATTGAAAGTAAGCTCTGTCGATGGATGAATGCTGGATAATCGAATTTTTAAAAATTGAGATTTTTCTGAATTCATGCTCCTCATTCTGACATGTCTAGAACCTTGGGGGCAATCTGAAAGTGCCAATTGACGTTTCTACTCGCAGAACCCCAAACTTCCGTCGAGTCTTGATAAACCAAAATAGAGGGGGTTCTTTTTAAAAAAAAATTTCCATTAAAAATAAATAGATGGTATGACCTATCCTCAATCTATTGTTAAATCCGCAATCTTGAAACTTATAAGATTACGAATCTCTCAGAGCTCTTTATCTACTTTCCCAATAAACAATCTGAGTATGTTCAGGGAGTTTGTAATTATTTTTGGATAGTGAGACTTCATCTATTTTGGCCGCTTTTTGGACGTATTTCAAAAAAGACCCATAACCATAAAATACAGCTTTTTCATTAATAAGGTTTTCACGTTTGAAGATTTCATGAACCTTTGGCAAATGACAGAACGCAATTCCTGGAAAGAAATGATGATAAGCATGAAGGGTAAAATTGAGATTAGGGAGAATTAATTTTTCCCACCAAGAGAGTATAATGAGTGGCGATGATTCAACAACGCTTGCTTTCGGGATATTGTAAATATGCTCACAGAGAGCTGCGAGACGTACAATCAAAGGTAAAATAGTTACGAGCGGTAATATCCAATAAATTAAAAAGAGAGGCCACATATTCAAAGACGTTAACACTAATGCCAAACTTATGTAAAAGGCGGGTCGAAGCCCTCGAGGAGATGGATAAGGGCGATTATAAACATTTTTACTTTCGAGCTTTTTGCTTTTTAATAACTTAAGAAAACTGAGCCCCGTAACATCACTCAATAACAATCTGATAAGGTGTTTGAAGGGCATGGGAAAAGTCCAATCAGCTCCTGATTTGCGTAAAAAATCCGGATCTTCTTCTGTAAAATAATGTTTATGATGAAATAAATGCACTTTTGCGTAACCTTCTATAGTGAGTCCTAAGGGGTAAGCGACAAGAATGTTTGCAATACTATCTCCTCGGGACCCTCTGAATCCCAGAGAATGAACTTGTTCGTGTAATAATAAAGCCAATAGATTGAATCGCGTGCCTACAACGACAATAGCGAGTAGGCTTGTCCAAAGACTCTCAATATGTATTGCAAGAGTGATCGTTCCTAAAATAACGATCCAAGCACCAATAGCTTGCTGGAGAAAAGCGTACGGTTGTGGACCTCTGAGAGCTTGAATTTCTTTATAAGCCTCAGATGACAATGCACTTTTATCACCTCGAAAAGCTGAAATTGAATTCATAAATACGACTCCTTATTGATAGAACTAGGCTATCAAAGAGCCCCTTACGAAAAAACAGATCAATTTTAATTGATAAACTTAATTTATTTATTAAAATCAATACTTTAACAATTTCATTGCAAAGAGATGTTTTACTCATCCTTTTGCAATGACATGATCACGATCCTCGCTCTTCAAATTCTAGAAGAACACTTTTTGTCTCATTGTCAAAAACCTGTACACGCTTCTTTCAGCGATCTATTTCTAATAGAATCCCTCAATTGGCATTAAAATAGCAGGAAAAGAAATCAAAAAGTGAAGCGTATTCATTTTATTAATACAATTTCATTGGCCCAATACCAATGAAAGCACGAGGAGCAAATTAGTTATCTTATGCAAATAAAGTATAAAGCTTTCTATAAATGGTTCCTCTTCTATGGATTTATTTCCAATGCATTCTTAATAAGCTTTATTTCCTACAGCTATGGCCAAACCCCATTTCAAAGACCTACAAAAAAACCACTGAGTTCACCTCAAAACCTTAATGATCATCGCCATTCTCACTTCCCCTCCCAAAAACACCGCGCCCATACAGAATCACCCCAAGCTCTGCTCAATGGCAATGGGAGCCTTCCTAATAGAGATAGCGCCGGTGGAAGTCTGCCTGGCCGCGGAGGAGAAGGTGGTAGAGGTGGCGGGGGTGGCCTGCCGGATCGAGGCTCTTCACCACGTCTTCGAATCAAAAAAATGAAACCAGAAGTCGCTATGTACAGCAATGGTGCTGCTCCCGGAATAGAGGAATACCAAAGACTCGGCTATTGCACAGGAAAACCTATTTTTCCTTTTACAAACAAAAACTACAATCCTGGCCAAAATAGAATGGCGAAGAACAAAGTGATTCGAGAATATCATCTTCTCGTCACCTCTGCTAAAAATACAGCTCAATTTTCACCTCAAGAACATCGCACGGAACCCTTTATGAAAATAATGATGGCTAATGAAAGAGGAGAGGAACTCACCCACTGTGGTAATCTCAGCCATGTTGAAAAAGGGACTGATCTCGCGCAACGAGGTCGGGCCATCAATGCTCCTCCTCTCTTTTTTTACGAAGGGGAGACTGCTAAAATTGTTGTTCATAACCGATCTCGTTCTGCCATGACCATTCATTGGCACGGTATTTTTTTAGAAACTCAAATGGATGGCATTCCAGGATTTCAGCCGCCGATAAAACCCAATCAAACCTTTATTTATAATTTTGATTTAAATCAAAATGGTACGTATTGGTACCATCCCCATGATTTAAATGAGCAAGACACTCGAGGGGCTATCATTATTTTTTCCGCACCCAAAGGGCACACTCTAACAGCTCCCAACGGAGAACAGCACATTAGCCCAGGTGAGTGGATTACTTATCAGAGTCCAAAATCAAAATACAATACTTCTTATAACCGTGATCGTATGATCATGATGAGTGATTACAAAAACCGTAGCCCACTTGATACGATAAGTTTACTTAAAAACGACCAGGATGTTTATACCTTCGACTCTGGGTACTCTCGCGGTTTTTTAGAACAACCTCACTGCGCCAAAGAATACTGGGAAAACTTTAAAGCGATGAAAATGTTTTGGATGGATCCCGCCGACGTATGGTATGATTATTTCCTTCTCAATGATGAAACTTGTCTTAACTGTGGTCCCTGGAAAGACAAACTTGAAGCAGTACGCGAAGAATTCCCCGGTCAAAACTTTCCTGTTCTCAAAGAATTTTCTGAATTTCAAGAGGGCGATCGCATTCGCCTCCGTCTTATAAACAGCTCCGCCTCCTCTTTTTTCCATGTGAATTATGGAAACTCACAAGAAATTGCTGACCCAAAACAAAAGTTGGATATGCTCATCGTCGCTAAAGATGGTCAAGCTGTTGAACCTATTTATACAGATTCATTATACATGGGGATGGGAGAGACCTACGATGTCATCATCGATGTCCCCAATGCTCAAACACTCTATGAATTAAAAATAAAATCCATTGATGATTATGACCCTGTCAAAGATAATAATGGACGCATTATCAAAGAAACCCGCAGGACAGCTCGCGTGCTTATCGGTGATGGAAAAGCGAATAAGAATGGCATGGTTCAAAAAGACAGAGTTAAAATTGTACCGGCCTATGAACAGTCTGTCACTCTTTGCGGACCACAAGCCGATGAAAGCGATACTCATTCTGAAGTTTCTTACGAACAGATGAAACGCCGAGCGCCTCCTCCTGCAGACACAGGAATGCCTTCTTTTATTGATCCCATTTCATTACCGGAGTACACAGGCCACCATGTTTTTCAAAAACTAAAACTCTTTGGGAACATGGAGGATTATTATTGGCAAATTCAACCTGACAATGATGATCTTGCCAAAGGTCAAAAGAAACTTAAATTTCAACACTTTCCCATGGGCAATACAGACATGCCGTACATTGAAGTAGCCAACAGCCAATACAATTTTATTCAAATTAAAAACACCATGATGGAAGGGATGATGAACCATCCTTGGCATCTCCATGGTTTGTATTTCAAATTACTGGATAAAAAAGATCTCTTACTCAATCAGGATCGTCTCAATCAGCTCCTTCAAGCAAGGCCTTTACTGCATACGGCTACCATTAAACCCGGAGAAACCAAAGTCATTGCCTTCTATGCTGCAAATGAATTTAGGGGCGCATGGATGTTCCACTGTCATAATCTCTACCACATGGCGAGTGATATGATGATGTTCGTAAAATATGATAATTTTAATTTAGAAGAACTATCTGCATCTCAACTTCATGGTCATGGCCATAAACACGGAACCATCAGGGATTCCAAAAATCAAACCAGCCATATTCAAGATTTCATCTTAGAAAGCCTTGGCATGAAAAATGGATTTATAACAGGTGAAATCTCAGCCCTCGGTGGAGTCAATCCTTCTAGCGGAAATCCTCTAGCTGAAATCGATGCTAACATTAAAACTCGCTTGGATTGCAAAAAGGGTGGACAATGCTTTGCTGAAATTGTTACAGGCCTTAGTCGCCAAAATCTAAACAACGGAGAGATGTCTTTTTATGGAAATGCACGACTCTGCTCAGGCAAAAAATGCGCCACTCTCCATTATTCCTACGACACCAAAACCAGAGGAGAAAATCATCATAAAATGTTAGGAGGCATCAGCATGAGGCCATTTAACTCGGACTTTGTCGTATTAAATGGGGCTGTGGGAGCCATCTGCTCATCCAACTCGAATTCCTATGAATCAAACTCAAAAAATAAATGTCAGCCCGCTGGAGACTTCAGTGGATCTCTCCAAATAACAAATGGAAAAATAGGTGCATTTAATCAATTAATTCCGCAATCAAGAACTGTATATCGCGGAAATTTGAGTATGGGCTGTGAAGGTGAATTATGTAAAAATATCTATGGACAAGCTGGTGCTGAAGCTCTCATCAATCGCAACGTCAAACTGGTCGGTTTTTGTCGCATTTCTTCTGAAAAAGAGGAAACTCAGTGTTTAGCAGGAATTAGTATTTTACTTGATCCGATTTACCATTTTGGAGAAGTTCATTAAGCGCTGGGTATCAAGTTTTCTCCTCTGGGCTTGACATAAAAAACTCTTCAGACTACCTCTCTCTGCATATCTATATTAAAGAGCTAAAAGCTTTATGCTTTATAACTTAACGAAAATAAGTAAGAGGTGTCTTATGTTTTCAAATACTTTCGCGCAGAATTTATTAAAACTCTCTCAGCAACTCCTCCAATTCAGCTTTGTGCTATTCCCCTTCTGTTTCCTTTCAACAGAGGTTCATGCTGAAGCTCTTAAAACCAAATCTTTGTATTTTTTTGATGATGTATTAAAAGTAGACATCACTAGCGAATTAACATCCAAAACAGGGAGTTTTGTCCTTAACATTATTGATCCCTCCACCAATCAACCATGGACAGATCTTACAGCAAAGCATTTCGAAGGCTCTCTTGAAATGACAGATATGGACATGGGCGAGATTATCGCTAAAGTCACAGATGTTAAACCGGGCGTTATCCGAATGGAAACCAAATTTTCCATGAAAGGATCGTGGAGGCTCAATATTACTGTCAAGCCCACAGGTACTGATCCCGAAACCAAATCCATCGACTTTCACATAAAATAAACTTATTTACAGTTAAGATTAAATTCATTCTATGATGAACGTCGAGTTCACGACTTCTGGATTATTACAATAAAATGAATTTGATCTTTTTTACATAATTTATTGGACACCCGTCTTTTTAATATCTTACGTTAAGTATATATGAATTTTATTGTCCAACTCGTTGAAGATCTCTCTCGTGTGCGAAGCTTAGACGAGGTTATTAAAATAGCCCATACTGTAGCTCGCCAAGCCACAGGAGCCGATGGCGCTACTTTTATTTTGCGCGATGGTGACTATTGCTTTTACGTGGATGAAAATGCCATTGGCCCTCTTTGGAAAGGAAAACGCTTTCCTATGACGGCTTGTATTAGCGGTTGGGCCATGATCCATAAACAACCAGTCATCATTCCGGATATCTATCAGGATTCGCGAATTCCCATTGAAGCTTACAAACCTACGTTTGTAAGAAGTCTAGCCATGGTTCCGATACGTCAATCAGAGCCTATTGGAGCCATCGGTAACTATTGGGCGCACACTCACACTCCCACCTCAGAGGAACTCGACAAATTACAAACTATTGCTAATATCGTATCTGTCGCCATTGAAAATGTTCAGCTTATTTCTTCATTAAAAAAACACGTAAAAGAGTTGGAGCTCGCCCATCAAGTCAAAAATGAGTTTCTGCGTCTCATCTCCCATGAGCTACGCACTCCTCTGAATTCCATTTTAGGTTGGTCCGAAATTCTATCCCATGATCCCAAAACTGACATACCCACTCTCAATGCTGGCCTTGAAGCTATTTATAGAAATTCCAAAGCCCAACTGCATGTGGTAGAACGACTTCTCGATGCTTCAAGCATTGTTCTTGGACAATTTTCTGTCACAAAAGAAAAAATCGATTTTACTTCCATTGTTACTCGCAATATATCGGAATTCCAACCTGCAGCCCTACAAAAAAATATTCAAATTACTTTTAATAACAAGTTTAATACCGCATGGGTTCATGGAGATCTTTCTCGATTGCATGATGTGGTTAAAAGCCTCATTGATAATGCACTTCAGTTTTCCAAGAATGAAGGCACGATCATAATTGATCTTCTTCAAGAAGGTCCCAGCGTTGTATTAAAGGTCACCGATTTTGGCGAAGGCATCGCCCCAGAAATGCAATCTAAAATTTTTAATAGATTCAGCCAAATTGAACCTTACCTTACTCGTAAGCATGGCGGCTTAGGATTGAGTTTAATGACGGCCAAAAGCATTGCTGAAGCTCATGATGGAGGTATTCAAGTTCATAGTGCCGGAATTGGAACTGGATCCACTTTTACACTGACTCTACCTATAATGCCTTTGGCTTCTGATTTAGAAGCATAGGTGCAAAGTCTTCGGATTCACTTTTCAACCTGTAAGTTGGGTGCAGTATAAAGTTGGTGGAAATTGTTTCATCGAACTATATTTTGAAGAACGAAAGTATTGAATTTTCTTATCGAAAGCCTTTTGGTCTTTTGGCGACTTCGACCTCAGAAGAAAAATGGTGGACGTGATGAGCTCGCCCTGATTTCAAACAATTATAGCGTCTGGACATCACTTGAGCAATAGCCCGTTACTAATTAATATTAAAAATACTTCGGAAGATTAAGTTGCCCGAAATCAACCTCAAATCCCTTAGTCATATGAACCATGCAAGTGCTCGTGGGATATTTTTGCAGTTCCTTGGGTAATTGAACAAATCCAAATCTCAGATAAAAATCAGGATTAATATCCGAGTATAAATATATCAATTTTGCATTTTGCTGTTCCTGCAAATCCCGCAAAGTAGAAGAAATCAAGACAGACGGATGGCCGCTTTTTCTTTGTGTTGTCGCTGTGGCAATAGAACCAATTCCAAAAGCATCATTACCAAACGAATGAATCAGCAAAGAGGAAATTAAAACTCCATTCTGTTCCAATACAAGCCATCGGCCTTGACGATATTTAACTGAAGTTCGGCAAACTTCTAAATATTTTTCTAATATGTCACCATCAGACCAAACATCAAAACCCATTTCGTATATAGACAATGTAAGAAAGCGAGCATCCCTTCAGGGGAACATCCAAAAAATGGACCTCGTGCTTATGTAAATTTGTACCTAAGCCGTGTCAGACCCTTTCGGGAATGGATGTAAAATGGAAAGTTAAACCCATTTAATCCTA